>CANCDR010000003.1 GCA_947374865.1 Oxalobacteraceae bacterium | reverse complement strand
GAATAATTTTAGGAGCAGCAAATGGGTATGAACGTAGGCTCTTCAGGTGGCTCGAACGCCGATCCGGAACCGATGATCGAGATGAACATGACGCCGCTCATCGACGTCATGCTGGTGCTGATCATTATGTTGATCATCACGATTCCGATCCAAAATCATGCGGTCAATTTGAACATGCCGGTCGGTACGCCACCGCCGTCGACGATCAAGCCGGAAGTCGTCAGCATTGACGTCGATTTCGACGGTACCGTGTTCTGGAATGGCCAGGCGATTCCGAATCGCGAGACGCTGGAATATCGCCTGCAAGTCGTGGCCAAGACACCAAACCAGCCTGAGGTGCATCTGCGCCCCAATAAACTGGTGCCGTACAAGGAAGTCGCGGCAGTGATGGCGTCGGCGCAGCGACTGGGCGTGACCAAGATTGGTTTGGTCGGGAATGAGCAGTTCCTTCAGTAAATGTAACAATAACTGCGTCAGTAACTGAGTGTAGTCCCTTCGCACATCGCATAGCAATAAGATCACACCGGCTCCCAATTGGGGGCCGGTCTGACATCCGGAATCTGTACAGTGAACCGATATGTCAGTGAAAACACCCACCCCACTTACCTCAACCAGAGGCACTCCTATGAAACAAAGCAAAATTTCCACCCTCCCCCGTGCCATTCCGCTGTTACTGGCGCTGTTGAGCATCCCTTATTCAATGTCGAACGCCGTGGCGCAATCAAGCCCGGCGGCGGCACCGGCTGAGGTCTTGCGCCCGCCCGTGCAAAAGCCGCTGATGGCAGCACAGGAACTCTACAAAGAAAAAAAATATACCGAAGCGCTGGCCTTATTTGCCGAGCTTGATGCGATTGCCGATCAAACTTCTTACGAGCGTTTCATGATCAACTCGGTGCGGGCAACGATTGCCCAAGGTGCCGGTGATAATGCACTGACCGTCAAGGCCTTCGAAGCCTTGCTGGCATCCGGACGCATGAATCCAGGCGATCAGCTCAAGCTGGTTCAGCAGCTCGGTGTGCGCTACTACCAGCTGAAAAATTACGCCCAGGCTGCAGCCAATCTGAGCCGCTTTCTGAAAGAAGCGGGCGATGACCGTAAGATGCGTGTCCTGATGATTCAGGCACGCTACCTGAACGCCGAATATCCGTTCGTGATCACTGAACTGCGCAATCTGGTCGGCGCGGATGAAAAAGAAGGCAAGAAGCCTGATCTCGATTTGCTGCAGCTTTGGGGCAGCTCGGTGCAGCTCTCGACCGACAAATCCGGCTACGTCGAAGTACTGGAAAAATTTGTTATCTACTATCCAAAGCGCGATTACTGGGTTGACCTGTTACATCGGGTCGAGCTGCAGACCGGCTTTGCTGATCGGCTTTTACTTGATCTCTTACGACTGCAATATGCCACCAAGAGCATGAGTACTGGCAACGATTACATCGAACTGGCACAAACCGCCCTGGCGGCTGGCTTTCCAAGCGAAGCTAAAATGGTCCTCGATGAAGGCTATGCGGCGAACCTGATGGCAGAAGGCACGCCTGCAGATATTAAAGCACGTCAAAAACTGCGTGATGTGGTCAACAAAAATGCTGCTGATGATCTGAAAACCCTGGCCAACGGCGAAGCGGGTGCCGACAAGCCGGGTAAGGATGGCAATGGCCTGACCAATATCGGCTTTGCGCTGGTACAGGTCGGACAGTTCGACAAGGGCTTGGCCTTGATTGAACGGGGTATTGCCAAAGGACTTGGTAAGCGCATGGAAGATGGCAAACTGCATTTGGGGATCGCCCAAGCTATGGCCGGAAAAAAAGAGGATGCGCTCAAGACGCTGGCAACTGTGGGCGGCACCGATGGTACTGCCGAACTGGCGCGCTACTGGGCCTTGCATTTGAAGCAAAAATAAGCTGCAGCAGAACAGCATTTTTACTCGTTGACAGTGAGCGCAGGCATCCGTAAAGTTCTTTTGCGGAGGCTGCGCTTTTTATTGTTGCAAACGATGCTGCAAACGACAGCGCAATTTGACTAACCAGGGGATCACTTTTGCCTAGCAATTTCACTACACTGATCGGCGTCGACGGTGGCGGCACGGGTACCCGGGTACGGGTCGTTCGGCTCGATGGCAGTGAAGTCGGCTGTGCCAGCAGTGGACCGTCGGCCCTTTTGCATGGCGCGCCGGCAGCCTGGGCGGCGATTCTTCAGGCGATTGAACTGGCGTTCCGCAACGCTGGTGAAGTGCAACCGCCGCTGGCATCCATGGCGATCGGCCTCGGATTGGCTGGGGCGCACAATCTGCAATGGGCCGAACAATTCAAACAGCAAAATCCCGGCTTTGCTCGGCTGGCCTTGGCCAGTGATGGCATGACGACCTTGCTCGGTGCGCATCTCGGCATGCCCGGCGCCATCGTCGCTGTCGGCACCGGCATTATTGGTGAGGTCATTACGCTCACGGGTGAACATCGTGAAGTCAGTGGCTGGGGTTTTCCTGCGGGCGACGACGGTAGCGGCTCCTGGATCGGCCTGCGGGCAATCAATTATGCGCAACGTATGCTTGACGGCCGGGTCTCGCACGATGCGTTTGGCCAGGCGGTATCCGAATTTTGTGGCGCCGGACGCAATGGCATGTACGACTGGCTCGCACGGGCAAAGCAAAATGATTTTGCCAAGCTGGCGCCGCTCGTCATCGAACATGCCGCCGACAATACACAGGCACACAGCATCCTGCTACAAGCCGGTGCGGAAATCGATGTCATTGCCCGCACCCTCGATCCACATGGCCTCCTACCCCTCGCCTTGTGCGGCGGTCTGGGCACGCCGCTGCGCGCCTACCTGCCGCTGACTTTGCAGCAGCGCGCCATGGCGCCGCAAAGTGACGCGACCCACGGTGCCATGCATTTATTACGCCAACATATTGCCGCGCACGCCGCGCCTTGAAAGTGCCGCACCGATGACGCCATTTCAACAGCATGGCACGATCCTGACCGAACAGGGTTGGATCAAAGGCAGTATCCGCTTTGATCAACGCATCCTCGCCGTAGAAGGCGAACAGATCACTGCGCCCGCACCAGGCGATACCCTGATCCTGCCCGGCTTTATCGATCTGCATGTGCATGGCGGTGGCGGGCGCGACATCATGGATGGCGGCGACGCCGTCGATACCGTCGCCAGGCTACACGTCCAGCATGGCACGACCAGTTTGCTAGCCACCACCATGACAGCGCCACAGAATGATCTGGACGCTGCCCTGCAGGGCATTGCCCAGGCTGTGGCACAGCGTCAGCCCGGCCGCGCGCGCGTGCTGGGGGTGCATCTGGAAGGCCCTTACATCAATCCGGGCAAACTCGGTGCCCAACCCGACTTTGTACAAGCGGCCACCATCGAAGCAATCCAACGCATGCAGGCCATTGCGCCGCTGCGCCTGATTACGGTGGCGCCTGAAATGGAGGGCAATCTGGCGCTGGTGCGTCTGCTGGCCGAGACCGGTATCCGCATTCAAATCGGCCACACGCTGGGCAGCTATGAAGACGGACTCGCTGCCCTGGAAGCCGGCGCAACAGGCTTTGCTCATTTGTTCAATGCGATGAGCCCATTTCATCATCGCGCACCCGGCATGGCCGGCGCCGCGCTGGCGCATGCCAATTATGCCGAACTGATTCCAGATCTGCTGCATGTGCATCCGGGCGCCATCCGCACGGCCCTGCGCGCGATTCCGCAGCTTTATTGCGTGACCGATTCCACGGCTGCTACCGGCATGCCCGATGGCGCGTATATGCTGGGCCGCCAGCAGGTGCATAAATGCTTAGGCGGCGTGCGCCTGGCCGACGGCACTCTGGCCGGCAGTACGCTGACGATGGATCAGGCCTTGCGTAATCTGGTCGGCCTCGGCCTCACGCTGGCCGATGCCTCACGACGGGTATCGACCAATGCAGCAGACTTTCTTGGTCTGTCTGATCGCGGCCGACTGTGCCAGAACGCGTATGCCGATCTGCTGCTGCTTGATTCGAATCTCCAACTCACAGCAGTCTATGTAGAAGGAGAACCCATTGACCTCGGCCATGCGTAAGGAAGCCGCTGGTGCCGCCACATGCGTGGCACATCAGCTGCAACAGGATCAGGCGCGCTATGCCGAACTAGGTCGCGCCTTGCGTGATGGTCCACCGGCCAGTGTATTGACGATTGCCCGTGGCAGCTCGGACCATGCGGCCAACTATTGCACTTATTTGATCATGGCGCGTTTGGGACGCATTGCGGCTTCGCTGCCGATGTCGCTGGTGACCTTATACGGCGCGCCGCTGATCGCACAGAATGCCTTGGCGATCGCGATTTCTCAATCCGGTCAGAGTCCGGATCTGATCGATACGCTGAACTATTTTCGGGCCGGCGAGGCGCGCACTGTCGCTCTCGTCAACGACGCCAGTTCACCACTGGCGCAGGCCGCCGAATGGTGTATGCCGCTGCACGCCGGCGCGGAGTTGAGCGTAGCAGCAACCAAGAGCTTCATCGCCAGCTTGGTCGCCAGTGCGCGTCTGATTGCCCATTGGGGCGCTGATGCAGCGCTCATGGCGGCGATCGACGACTTACCGGATACGCTCACGCTGGCCGCTAATAGTGACTGGTCGGCGGCGTTGGAAGCGCTGGTGCCGGCGCAACGCATCATGGTGGTCGGCCGTGGTCCGGGTCTGCCGATCGCCCTCGAAGCCGCGCTCAAATTCAAAGAAACCTCCGCCATTCAGGCCGAAGCCTTCAGCGGCGCAGAAATCAAACACGGTCCGATGGCGCTCATCGATGAAGGCTATCCCTTACTGATTTTTGCCACCCGCGGGCCGGGTCAAGCCGGTCTGCTGGCCTTGGCGCAGGAGATGCGCGAACGGGGGGCGAATGTATTATTGGCCGCCCCCGAAGATGTCGCGGAGCGCACCCTGACACTGCCCGTCGCCGCCACAGCCGATCTGGATCCCATCGTGGCGATTCAAGCGTTTTATATGCTGGCTGCGGATCTGGCCATTGCGCGCGGTATGGATCCGGATAAACCGCGTCATCTGAATAAAGTCACCAAGACCCATTGAGCCATACCACCCCCATGCCGCCCATTCAGTCACTAGCGTACGATGCAGCACGGCAGATTGCCGGCAGCCTCATCATGGTTCGTATTACGGGCACCGAACTGGATGCCGATACGGCGCAATTTTTGCGCACCAATGGTATTCGTGCGGTGTGCCTGTTTCGGCAAAACATGCGCGACGCAGAACAACTTTTAAGACTGACGACAGATTTACGAACTGTCATGGGCCCGCAGTGCCTCATCGCACTGGACCAGGAAGGCGGCGCGGTCGTCAGAGTGACCTGGGTACCGGCGCCGCCCTCGGCGATGGCAATGGGCGCCGTTGGCGATATATCACTCGCGCGCGAAGTGGGCGCTGCCGTTGCGCGCGCGATCAGGGCGCTGGGCTTTAACTGGAATTTCGCGCCCGTATTGGATCTGAATAATAATCCGCATAATCCGGTGATTGCCGAACGTTCCTTCGGCTCCGAAGCACGGCCGGCCGCAGCGCTGGCAATGGCCTGGATGGAAGGCAGTCATGCCGAAGGTGTGGCCTGCTGCGTCAAACATTTTCCTGGTCATGGTGATACCCATGTCGATTCGCATCGCGCCCTGCCGGTGGTCGACAAATCACTGGCCGAACTCGAACAAGGCGAGTTCGCACCGTTTCGCTTAGCTTTAGAGAACGCACCGGCCATCATGAGTGCGCACATCGTCTATCCCGCGCTGGATGCGACGTATCCTGCCACGCTGTCGCATGCCATCCTCACCGACCTGCTGCGCAGCCAATGGCAGTATGCTGGTGTCGTCATCACCGACAGTATGGACATGCAAGCCATCGCCGGCATCTATGGCGCCGGCGCGGCGGCGGTGCAAGCGCTGGCTGCTGGTGCCGATATGGTGATGGCGCTGGGCGATCGGGCGGTGCAGGAGCAGACCCTGGACGCCATCAGCGAGGCCATCCTGAACGGCGGCTTGGCGCTGGCGGACATGCATGTGCATCAGCGTCGTTTGGCGCAGCTCGCGCAGACGTATCGCAGCCAGCCGGACACCTATCAGACCGCCGACGCAGATAAAGCCCTCATGGCGCGCGCCTGGCGCGCAGCGTTGACGTTTCGTGGTGCAAACGCGCCCGCAAATGCGCGCCCACCTGCCGGAACCGCGATCCGACTGGTGATGCGTCAAGAGTCAGTCAGTGATGGCGTCGCCGAAGTCGGGGTTTCGAGTACGACCCTCATGGCGGTACTGGCACAAAGCTTTGATGTGGCGCTGACGACCTTCGCTGATGCTGAACAATTTGACTGGCACAGTCTGCCCGAGGATGGCCGCTTTGTGATCCTCGCCTCGACCTCGCGTCTGCGCTATGGCCCACAGGTACGGGCGCACTGGCGGCCGGATTTGCATCTGGCGCTGTGGAACCCCTATCAGGCGCTCGATATTGCTGCACCGGCACTGTTGACCTATGGTTTCGCGGCGCCGGCGCTGGAAGCGGTGCTGGCCTGGCTGACCGGCGAACTGACGGCGACAGGCACCTGTCCGGTGAGCGGTTTTGCCTGAAGCAGCAGGCCCTGAGTTCGCTGGCCCTGGCGGAACAAATTCGTCACCGCCGAGCACAAAAGTAGTTGATACGCTATTCTGCGTGTACTTTTTTTACCTGAAAGATGGCTGACCATGGCCCAGCACGAACCTTTGCAACACGTCCATGATGCACATGCCGCACACGCTGCACATGACCATGACCATCACGACCATGGACATGGACACGGCCACCCTCATGGCCACCATCACGCTCCCAAAGATTTCGGCCGCGCCTTCGCCATCGGCATCACCTTAAATTTAGGCTTTGTGGTCGCCGAAGTCGTGTATGGCTTACTGGCGAATTCGATGGCATTGCTGGCCGACGCCGGACATAATCTGTCGGACGTCTTTGGTCTGCTGCTGGCGTGGTATGCCAGCAGACTCACACGTCGCCACCCCTCGACCCGCTTTACCTACGGCTTACGTAGCAGCTCCATTCTGGCAGCTCTGATCAATGCTGTCCTACTCATGTTTGTCACTGGCGGCATCGCCTGGGAAGCAGTCCAGCGCTTTGGTCATCCAGGTTCAGTCGATGGTCAAACCGTGATGATCATCGCCGCCATTGGCGTGGTGATTAATACTGCCACGGCCCTACTGTTCATGGCCGGTCGCAAGGGTGATCTGAATATTCGCGGGGCCTTCCTGCACATGGTGGCCGATGCGCTCATTTCCGGCGCGGTGGTCGTCACTGGTGGGGTGGTCCTGCTGACCGGCTGGCAATGGCTTGATCCGGCGATCAGTCTGGTAATCGCCGTGATCATCGTCGCCGGCACCTGGAGCCTATTACGTGATGCGATCAACCTGAGCCTGCATGCCGTCCCGCCGGGAATTGATCCGCTCGCCGTTCGCAGCTATCTGGCGGCACTGCCGGGCGTGACCGAAGTGCATGACCTGCACATTTGGGGCATGAGCACCACCGAAACCGCGCTCACCGCCCATCTGGTGCTGCCCGGTGGTACACCGGGTGATCATTTTCTGAGTGAGATCAGCGAAAGCCTGCAAAGCCGTTTTTCGATCGGCCACGCCACCGTGCAAATTGAATCAGGCGATCAGGCCGCACCGTGCAAGCTGGCGCCGGAACATCTGGTCTGAACTTGCGCACCGCAGCATCCCGACCAATAACTGCTGATCAATAAGCCATGGGTACACTGCCCATGGCCTTAAAAATTCCTCCTCATTTTTCAAATTAGCTTCACGCAAGCATTCTTTGTTGTAGGCGCACACACGCATAAAAAAACACGATGAGACTTGGTTGACATGACACGATGTGCTCATTAATCTGAACCTTGGTTGCCCTTCGCGTTTGCTTGACTTATGCAATTTAAAAGTCAGCAATCATGCCTGATTTTTAAGGCCTACTCCTCTTTCAATCACATGCGAATCAGCCGACTTATTCTTATTTTTACGCTCTTTACTCCTAGCTTATCGAGCTACGCTGCAGCGACACATTTTGTGGTGGCAAATGCATTGATGATGATGCAGTTTCCGCAGCTGGTGGTGGCACCCGGCGACGAGGAAAATATAAAAGAACCGCCACAAAAAAAACAAAGAGTGGCGTCGCGTAGAATTTCGACAGCTAGCGAGCATCGATTTGCAGCCGCGAGTCAAGCGCGCGATTGCCTTGCACTTGACTCTTCATCTACTGCACAGAACACCCCTCACGCAATAACTGAAACATGTGAGCGCTTTGCAAGTCAAGATTGGCCAAGTTTCAGACAGCATCAGCAGGCGTTGTCAGCGCCACTTACTCTTGAAAATAATTCCATATCTGACCCCCAAGCTGATTTTTTGCTGACGTCGACAACGCGCGCCCTTCCAAGCGTATTGCGACCGATAAGCGTAAATCATCGATGTTTTGTTATCCTTCACTATTTTCGACGTCAGAGAATGCTCATCTCGACCGTCAGTGACAATTACGATTATTTGTGGAGGGCGATAAGAAATACACGACTTCCGTCTGAATTTGAGCCACTTTTTGAATATTTTATTAACATAAATAGCTTACAGCTTCCCAATGATCGTGAACCCCCACCCTTCCGTCGTAATGTTTTTGAACCCACTGAAGAACCAAGAAGATTAGGATCGACCCCGTTGATTTTAGAACGAAATAGGCTCGAACAATTTAGGCAGAATGTACAACTTTCCTTTTTGTCTTTGCGAAGCGATCTCCAACGCGTTGGTCATGCAAGAGCATTAAATGGCGGAGAATTAACGCCACTTCCCAGAGTGCCAAGAGGATTCTATGTGCGTGATTTTAATTTCGACGAACAGGGAATTTATCAATTATTTGGCTGGGGAATCCTTGATTAATTATCTCCACTAGTTCATGCGAGGTCTACTTATCCTCACTAAGTTCCACCTCGAATTCCAGCAGCAAGGCATGGTCAATGTACTGGCTCTGGACAGAAAATACACCGACCACAAAAGCAGCCCATTGATTCGATGGGCTATGTCGATATCCGTTACTATTAGCGTTGCGCAGTGACAAAATAATCTGCTAGCTTAAGTGAGACTTAGGTTTATCTTCGGCTACAAAACCTCATATGGAGTAATGATGGCAAAGAAAGAAGCGCTGGATGAAGAAACGCTGGCAGTGATTCAATGGTGCATCGAGGTAGAAGCCTTCCTCATCGCCGGCGGAGCAAGCCAGGCGCAGGCGCAGGAACACATTGAAGAAGAAGTCGAATGGTTCACCGACCTGTTCTACGACGGCTTAACGCCGGAACAGGCGGCCAAAGAGGCGCTCGCCTGAGCATTCACATGGCGTGACAGCTAGCTATAGTGCATCGCCGGCGCGCATGGCGGCCGGCGTGCGCGTTCTGCGTCTTAACTACTGATCAAACTGGTCTGCCCGCCCTTTCGAGAGGGAAGATGTGGCCATAAAAATTTCGCGCAAAAAGAAAATAAAGCCGCCGATCAGGGCCAGCATGGCAAGGACGAACAAGCCTGCAATAGGCTTGCCCAAATTAATGTCAAGTGCTGCACCAATAAACAGCGTCGAAATCATGATACAGACCAGTAAGGCGCTGGATGTCGAAAGCGTGATGGCCCGATGAATCAGATGCGAGCGGCCATACAGCGTGCGAAGTTCATTGGCCATCAATGTTCGCGCGCCGTCCTCGGCATTGGTGATACGTCCCTCCAGCACGCGGGAGCGATCGATGATGCGCGCTAATCGATTCGTGAGCACGGTTAAATTGGTCCCCACCCCGGTAAGTAAAAAGACGGGGGCGATCGCTAACTGAATGGCGTGACTAATGTCGTCGAGCTGAATGACGATAATCTTCTCCTATTGAATGCGCAAAAATGCGCAAAAAATGCACACTGAATGCGCACGAAATCGTCTCCTTACCCCACGCAGGTAATCGCAGGCGGCAGCGAATTTTACAGTCAAATATGGCGCATCATTTTAACAATGCGCACCATATTGCAAAAGCACATTTCATGCCACTAAAAATTTATCACTGACATCGAACAAATTATCCACAAACTGCCGGAATTACCAGTTGTAGTCTGCATATCAATTTACTACCATCCAGCATTGGAGGAGGCCTTTTGTGACGCCTCCCGCCGGCCTGATGCATCAGCTTCAACGTCGTCTGCATCTGGGCCGGAACCATCACCCTCACGCAATGGTCAACTGGTATGACAAATCATTTTTACATCAAATTGACGCATGGGCGAATATTGTCTCATCTGATTTTCCGCCCTCCATGTGATCATCCAAGTGAGCACGACGTGCAAATAATCGCCGATAAAATCACCCCACCGCTGACGCGACGTTTGACCAACGAGTCGCGCCACGCGGCCCTGACAAAATCACACCGCGAACTGGAAAAAATCGTCGCCGCCTTCGATAAGATGCGCGAAGAAGAGCAGCGTCGGCTGGCACATGACATGCATGATGACCTAGGCCAGCTGCTCTCGGCCATGAAAATCGACCTCGCCGTTCTGCGCGCACGCATACCAAATAATCGGCCCGAGCTCGAGCAGCCGATTAATAATATTAACGAATTAGTCGACGCCATGGTGGTCTCAGTGCGGCGTATCATCGCCGACCTGCCGCCCAAGATACTGGAAGATTTTGGTCTGATGAGCGCGTTGACACTGCTAACCTCCAGTTTTCAAAAACGTCACCGGATCGTCACGCGCTTTATTCAGCCGGCGGTCGAACCGGGTATTCCGCAGCGGCTGAAAACGCCGATCTATCGCATGGTGCAAGAAGCCCTCAATAACGTTGCCAAACATGCCCATGCCAGTCAGGTCGATGTCTGCGTTGACTGCCGTGAGGAGCACATCAATCTGGCCATTCGTGACAACGGCACCGGCATCGCACCATTGAGTCTGAAAAAAATCGATTCATTTGGTCTGATCGGTATGCGTCAGCGCGCAACAGCGCTGGGCGGCCAGCTCACGATCCATCATATCAAGGGCTCGGGAACTGAAATTCGCATCCGTCTGCCCCTGCACGATGAAGCACTGACGGCATCGACCACGTGATTGGCCCGGCATGATACGCGTTGTTCTGGCCGACGATCACACCATCATGCGCGAAGGCTTAAAGCGTATCCTCGATGGCGCCGACGACATTGTCGTCGTCGGTGAAGCCACAGATGGCTTTGAAGCGCTGGCCCAAGTGCGCAAGGGTGGATTTGATCTGCTGCTGCTGGATCTGTCGATGCCGGGTCGCAGCGGGGTTGAATTGATTCGCCAGATCAAGGATGAAGCGCCCAAGTTACCCATTCTGGTGCTCACCATGCACGACGAAGAGCAATACGCCGTGCGCACCTTTCGCGCCGGTGCGCGCGGCTATCTGACCAAAGAAAGTGCCGGCACACAGCTGCTGTGCGCGATTCGAAAGCTGGCCTCAGGACGCCCGTACATCAGCAATGCGGTAGCTGAACAGCTGGCGATGGATGCCATGCCTGCGAGCGAATGTCTGCCGCACAAAGAATTATCGAATCGTGAATTCGAGGTATTCAGCCTGCTCGTTGCGGGCAAAACCGTCTCTGAAATCGCTGAACTCCTGCATCTATCTGCCAAAACCGTCTCCACCCACAAAACGCGCATTTTGCACAAAATGGCCATGCATTCTCTGGCCGATATGGTGAAGTACGCGATGAACCATCGGCTTGTCCCAAGCATGCAACATTAGCCGGCCTTGTAGGGATTTTCCGAACCCTGCCCGCCTGCGCCCTACCCTCCGAATCAGCCCCCTCTGATAGTAATCATTTAGCAAGATTGCCATACTTGTGACTTGATATTAATGCAAGCAGCGACAGCGCCACTCTCGATACGGCGCGCCTGCCACAGCAATGCACCGCTTTTTGAACCATCGCACCTGGAGATAACAATGCTGTCTACGAACCCGTCGGAACATCGTCCTGAATTTCAAGCGTCCATCCTGCACACGAATGGCCACGCAAACTCTCATCCCAACGTTCATCCCAATTCCATGGATGCAGGCTGGCAGCGACAAGGAAAATTATGGTCAAATCTGAAGGAATTATGTGAAGCCTTGCGCATTCCTACCACCCCCTCGGTGGCCGAAGAAGAACTGCTTTTTCAGCATGTCCAGTTCAAGACTGGCCAGCGCATCTACACCATCGGCCAGTCCTTCGATACGCTTTATATTGTGCATTCCGGTTTTTTGAAAACAGTCCTCATCGATGAGTTCGGCAACGAACAAGTCTTGAGTTTTCCCATGAAAGGCGATCTGTTTGGTGTCGACGGCATTCATACCAAACGCTATGCGTCGGAAGCGGTGGCCTTGTCTAACTGTGATCTGATTTTGCTGCCCTTTAAAAAATTTACCGCGCTGGGCCGTTCGCATGCGGAGCTCGAACATGCCATGTACAGTGTGATGAGCCGTGAACTAGTGCGCGAACAAGCCATGGTCAGCATGCTCGGTGCGCTCTCTGCAGAAGCCCGTGTCGCGCGTTTTTTGGTGTCGCTGGCCGAACGCTTTGCCGACATGGGCTATTCCAGCAAACTGTTCAACCTGCGCATGACGCGCCATGAAATCGGCAGTTATCTCGGGCTGACCCTGGAAACAGTCAGCCGCACACTGTCGGCCTTCAATGAGATCGGTCTGATCACGGTCGATCAACGTTCGATTGGCATCAAGGATGCCGATGCCTTAAAAACCCTCCGTCGCCTACCCCCTTCCAGTTCACGCGCTAAGCAGGTGGCAGCCAAAAAGGCACGCCAGAATGCGCAGGTGATCTCGACGAACTGGAGCCAACTCGGTACTGCCTGAACTGCATGCAGACAATCTCTCCCGTCGCTCTGGGAGAGATTGTCTGAATCGATTTGCATCACTTACTTACGACCTTACTTCCGACCCTACTTACGACGGCTGCCTGATGCACCTGAGGTTGGCCGACGTTCTTCGGCAGCCTCGTTTACCTCTACCGTCTCTACCACGCTAGACTCTGCAGCATGGGCGCCGGCCTTGGATGCGGCACTACCATTACCGCCAGTGGTACTTTCACGCACACGGGATTCCGATTTTGTTTCGTGCGCCAATTCGCCGGATTGAATCGACACATTGTGACCAGCCTGCGAAACAGCTTGTGCACTTTGCTCGGCCACGCTCATCGTCGCCTGAGACACTTCCTCTGCCAGATGTTCATAGCTCGACCGCGCGGTATTGATATTTTTGGTCGCCAGCGCTGCCATTTCGCGGAACACCGAATCCCACATGGCAAACATGCCTGTGAGCGGGTTAAAAATAGTATCACCAGCTTTTTCAGCACCGTTCTTGGCGGAGGCCGTGGACCCGCGGGTGAAACTGCTGTTTAATTTTTCGATGGTCTCTTTGAAGGATTTACCCACCTCATTTTGGATTTCGGCGAACATCCGAACTACTTCTTTTTGTAAATTCACCGCGCTGTCTGGCCGGTGCACGATCAGCGAAGACTGCATATTGGCCAGCTCCTTCGGGTCGCGCATGGACATAGCGGCATGGGCAATTTTTACCTGATCGGTGAAGGCATGATGAGTCGCTTCAATCACCACATGATCGATGCGCTCAGAGCCGGAAAACAGCACATCAGCGAGACGACGCGATGCTTCAAGTTGGGTGTGATAAATATCAGTGATGGGATTTAATACGCTGGGCATCATTACTCTCCTGGGTTCAAAAAAAATGTGTAAAAATCAAAAATACGCATCCGACCTGACAAAAGCCAGTCTGGCACCTGGCACTTCGCAGGTTTTGTGACAGATCAAACTGCACCATGAATAGTGCGACTTCAATACATATGCTGGCCACCGTTAATGGCAAGGTTCGCGCCGGTAATAAAACCGGCAGAAGGCGTCGTCAGATAGGCGACCAGCTCGGCCACCTCAGCTGGCTCCCCCAGACGACCGAGCGGAATGCTGGGCAGAATTTGCTTTTCCATGATGTCCTGCGCTACCTGCAAGGCCATCTTGGTGCGCAGATATCCGGGCGAGATGGTGTTGACGGTGATGCCTTTACTGGCGACTTCCATTGCCAGTGCCTTGGTAAAACCATGCACGCCCGCTTTGGCGGCGGCATAATTAGCCTGCCCGAAAGCCCCCTTCTGACCATTGACCGATGAAATATTGATGATCCGTCCCCAGCCACATTCCAACATGCCCGACAAGACCTGACGGGTCATGTTGAATACGCTGTCCAGATTGGTCTTGATGACGGTCTGCCAGTCTTCGACTTGCATGCGCTTGACGGTGACGTCACGCGTGATGCCGGCATTATTGACCAGCACGTCGATACGACCGACGTCACTGATCATCTTGCGCACCCCGGCTTCGCAAGAGGAAAAATCCGACACATCGATACGATAGGCAGAAAAATCTTTGCCGGCCTCTTTTTGTAACCTCAACCAGACATTCGCATGCTGGTTCATTGGCGAATACGTCGTCAGCACACGAAAATTGCGCGCATACAGGGCATGGCAGATTGCCTCCCCCAGACCACCCATACCGCCTGTCACCAAGGCGACCTGTTGACTTTCCATGCCGTTTTCCTATTGAATGATTGAAGCTGCTCATTGCAGCCGCTCAATAAAGTTACAATGAGCACCTGCCAAATTAAGCCGAGACTTAATGAGGATGCCTGCCGCAGATAGCGGACATCTGAACCCGTACAGTCTAGTATGTCTAGGGGGTGGCTGGTCTTGCGCCAGCGCAGAACAAATGCAATACCGGCAAGGGAAAGCCACATGTCTTGCGCAACAGCAGCCAACTGGCCCCAAATCGCCCTGCGCAGGCTTTTAGTCTGACTATATTGCCGTTCAGACCTTTGTTTCTGCAGTTCGTCGCATTCGTGTGGCGGATAGAGGTGACTTTGTTCAGGATGCGAGTATCCAAACTGGAATCCTCCTCACATTGAAAGGCTCGACTCATGGACTCTCCCTTTTTACAGCGTGCCCGCCCCATCCTCCGGACAACGCTGGATGTTGTGCGCCAGGCCTTTGATAAAACCGCTACGTGGGTGACACAGCTATCGTGGTGGAAATTTATTTTATTCGCCTTGCTAGCGCTGATTGCTGGAAGTATTTTGGAAGACACCCTGTTCCCGCACCCGGCCAGTACTGTCTCGGTTCGGCATAAGGAAAAAGTCATTCACGTACAGTCCAAGGCGGTCCATGAGGGCAATTATGATGTGCGCATTGACGATAATGGCATCTCGATTCGCAAAAAGAATGCACCGCCGGTCGTGCCTGATTCGGCCGACGCTGCGGTGAATTCGGCAACAAATTCGGCAACAAATTCGGCGACAAGTGCAGCAAAAAATGCAGCAACAAATGCAGCAACAAATGCAGCCGCCAATACCCCCTCTGCAGAGAGTGCCAGCGTACTTGCGCTGCCGCCGGCAGCAGGCAAGGCTGTCAACGATGCCATTGGTGCAGCAGTTGATGCAGCTGTTGAGGAAGCCGTTGATAAAGCACTCGATCAGGCCACTGAGCAAGCAACTGAACAAAAAATGGATGACTACCGGCGCAAATCCTCAGCGTGGTTCATGAATTTTGTCATGCTGTTGTTAGTCGGCCTGTTTGCCATCAAGGCGCTCATGGGCGGCAAGAAGCGCGCCGAACACCTGGCCAGCGAAGCCAATAAGAACGCTGAGCGGGAAGCCCTGCAACGTCAAGTCAGCGAAGCCAAGCTGCACCTCATGCAGGCACAGGTAGAACCGCATTTTTTGTTTAATACCTTAGCCAGCGTTGAACACCTGATTGAGACCGATCCGCCGCGCGCCGCCGCCATGCAACGTCAGCTGATCCAGTATCTGCGCGCCGTATTGCCCCAAATGCGCGAGAACAGCATGCAGACCCATCTTGGGCGTGAAGCTGACATGGTGGGCGCCTATCTGACCCTACAAAAAATGCGCATGGAAGAGCGTTTGCAGTTTGAATTTCATATCCCCGAAGGTCTGCGCAGTGCTGCCTTCCCACCCATGATGCTGCAGTCACTGGTTGAAAATGCGATTCAGCATGGCTTAGAGGGCAAGCCAGAAGGCGGCACGCTACAAGTTCAGGCGGAGGTCGTGAATGGCCAATTACGTGTGAAGGTGATCGATGATGGGCTCGGCTTTGGCGCCCTGCCGAGTGATGGTACTGGCCTGGGATTGCGCAGTATTCGTGATCGCTTACAACTTCTGCATCCCGGTAAAAGTCAGCTGATGATGGCGCCCCACAGTCCTTCCGGGGTCGAGGCGACGATTGAAGTGCCTTATCATGTGGCTTCCCCAATGACATGAGCGAAGCGTAGACATGCCAACTGCAATCATTGCCGATGATGAAAGACTAATGCGCGAGCAGCTCAAGTTACGCCTGCAGCAGGTCTGGCCTGAGCTCGACATCATCGGCGAGGCTAAAAATGGCGAATCGGCGATCGCCATGGTCGAGGCCTTGCGGCCCGACTTTAGCTTTCTCGATATCCGTATGCCTGGCAAAAGCGGACTGGAGGCAGCCGCCATCATCGGCGCGCAAAGTCACATCGTGTTCATTACCGCCTTCGACCAGTACGCGGTCGAGGCCTTTGAGCGCGGTGCCATTGATTACGTCCTCAAGCCGGCGGATACCGAACGGCTCAAGCTGACCGTCGAGCGGCTTAAGTCGCGACTCAACACCACGGGGCCGGACCTGCGTTTACTGTTGGCCGAGCTGGCTAAATCTACAGTGCCAGCGCCGAGCAAAACGTATCTGCAGTGGATACAAGCCTCGATCGGCCAGGAACTGCGGCTCATTCCAGTTGAGGATGTGCTGTTTTTTCATGCGGATGACAAATACACCCGCGTCCAGACGGCGAGCTACGAGGCGCTGATCCGCAAATCCGTGCGTGATTTAAGCGCCGAACTGGATCCGGATTTGTTTTGGCAAATACATCGGGCAACGCTGGTCAATGTACGCGCCATCAATGGGGTGGCGCGTGATTTGCGCGGGCGTCATCAGGTACTGATCAAGGGACTGACGGAAAAACTCGAAGTCAGCCGCAGCTATCTGCATTTGTTCAAACAGATGTAAAAGAGTCCCGGCTTCGTCGCGCTTCATTCGCCAAAGAAAGGTCAATCTTTTTTTGTCGACTTATGCCGAATATCTGCCGAATTAGCGCGCTACGTAGGCATTCCGCGACACCTCGTCAGAGGCAAAAAAAGACCCGCGAAAACTTATTATTTTCATATTTTTCTATTGTAGACTCCTCGCTTCCCCGTCCTGCCAATCGAAGATCCGGATGTTCCTGCCGCACCGCCCCGTTGATGAGCTTCGCCGGATCTATCAGGCATGCCGGACGTTTTTGTTCATCGGCCTGGGCATACATGTCGTCTATTTTCTGCAGGCAGACTATGCCGGCTGGTTTCGCTGGGACGCAAGCCCGGCAGGCTACCTCCACCGCTTACTCACCCTGCAGGAACTGGCACTGCATGTGCGCTGCGTAGCTGGCCTGATGATCTTTATTCTGGCCTGGCACATCTCCGATCGCAGCCGTCATTGCGCGACTCTGCTGCTCGGCCTGTGCGGTCTGACGATGGCCAGTGTCGATATGGTGACGCTGTATCAGCTGGCTTCTAAGCTCACATCTCAGCTCCCGCCATCGCTCACCCGCGACAGCGATGCCATTCTGCCGATCTGGCAGCCGGCACGATTACTGATGAGCGCGACGGCAGTGCTGGTGTTGCTGATGCCGCCCGGTCGACGTTGTTCGCGCCGTACAGCATGGCGCAGCGTGTACTTTTTTCTGCTATTCATGGTATTGCTGAATACCATTCTTTTTCGTGCGTATCCGACCTTTTCCCTGACGACAGAACGCGCGGTCAGCGTGAGCGGTTTATTTACTCTGGCAATCGCCATCCTCGCCTGCCTCGTGGCATGGCTGCGGATTGCCTTTGGCGCAGCGCCCGGACCGCGGCCCGCGCTGGATCGGATCGATCTCTTTTGCGCTACGCTGGCGCTGCTCATTGCGGAAGCCTATTTCAATCTGCGTTCGGCTGATCTCACGGCCCATCTGCTGCCCGCTCTGCTGTTTCAATTACTGACGCTGATATTTTTTTTTCGTGCGCTACTCAATGGCGGCCTCCGAACGCCATATGCGATCCTGTCGGACACGTCGCACACACTGCAACGTATGAGTAGTGTGTTGCAAAAAAGGGAGCAGCGACTCAGCGCCATGATTCGTAACGCCAGTGATGCCATCATCAGTGTCGATGAATTTGACCGCATCGTGCTGGCCAATCCGGCGGCAGCGGCGATGTTTCGCACCACCCAGGCGGCGATGTGTGGCAGCACAATGCAACGCTATCTTCCAATGAATAGACGTGGACGTGATCCTCAGCAGACCGACAGCCTGCGCAGCGGACTGCGCGCCGATGGCGAGGCCTTCGCGCTCGAGGCATCCATTTCGGCCATGGTGGAACAGGATCGCCGCTACGTCATACTAATTTTGCGCGACGTCACCGAACGGCATAAAAAGCAGGAAGAACTGCGTCACACCACCGAGCAGCTGCGCCAATTTTCGGCCACTCTGCAGAGCGGACACGAAGCGACGCGTAAAAACATCGCGCGCGATTTGCATGACGATCTTGGTCAGCTGTTAGCCGCCCTACGGATTGATTTATCCCTTTTGCAAAAGCAGGCTGGTAAGCCGGAAGCATCGACCATCCAGCTCGATAATATGGATGCCATCCTCACCAGTGCCATTGCTGCCCTACGGCGCATCGCCACCGAAGTGCGGCCGCGCGCCTTAGACGAAGGAGGCTTGTATTTTGCCCTGCAGTCGCTGCGCAATGATTTCATCGCCCAGCATGGCATTGGCTGCGAATTGATCGCGCAGGAAGTCGATCTGATCCTCACCGAACAGCTCAGCACCGCTGTATTTCGTATCGTGCAGGAAGCGCTGACGAATGTGTATCGTCACGCCAATGCGCGTTGGGTGCACATCAGCCTTGAACGACAGACCGATGTGCTACTGATACGCATTCGTGACGATGGCCGGGGGATCGGCGAAGGCGATTTTCGCACACGGCTTCGCTCCGGCCTCAAGGAAATGACCGAACGGATTCGGACACTGCGGGGAAAAATCAGCTTTTGCAATCAGCCCACAGGCGGTTTGCAAATCGAGGTTTGGTTGCCGGTGAACAATGGGCTTTGAACGATATTTTCTGCACTGTCTGGGTTGGCCAAGATCAGGCGACCAGTAAGCCCAACTCGCCCAGCAAATCACTGGCCTGCTTATGCGAAATCGTCGCCCCGCGAAATAGTCTGGCGTCGAGCAGTTTCAAGCCGCTGATGTCGGCCTCGCGCAAATCGGCACCATCGAAGTGGGCCAATTTGAGATGCGCATTACGCAGGCTGCCGCCTTCAAACACCGTCTCGCGGAAATTACATCCCGACAGATCAGCCTCGGAAAAATCAAGCTGCTTCAAACGCATTTTACGAAACGACATATTGCGCAAATCAGCACTCACGAGCAGGCACTCTTCGAACGTCAGTCCGAGCGTTGATACCTCATCAAAATGCGCCCCCGTCAGTTTGCACGCTTTAAATGCGGCCGACGCCAGACGGGCCCGTCGCCAGGTAGTGTTATTCAGGTCGCAGCTCTGAAACTGCGCATCGACCACTTCGGCTGCTTCAAAATCCGCCCGCCCTGCCCTGCAACGCTGAAAACGGCTCTGCGATAAATTGGCTGCGTAGAAGGAGGTCTGCTCAAAGCTACAGGAAATAAAGCTGCAACTCTGCAAATTCAGCCGTGCCAGATCGGCACCACTAAAATCGCACTGATTAAAGACGTGTGGCGAATCCGTCTGTGAGAGAAGTTCCTCAAGCTGCTCGCGCGACAGGGTTTGCTCGCTGATCTCGTGCTTGTTGGGCGATGCGGCGGTGGGATGCATGTTGGTCATATCAGCTTAAATGTGAGATCAGGTTCTTGACACGATCCCGGCATTCTACATGGTGCACTAGCTGTTGCACCCACTCCGTGTTTCCGGCAAAATGAACGAATCATGACTTTTGCCGGAAACATCGTGAAGCCATATTCATTAAGTCACGCAAATACGGGCGCTCATGGGAACATAAAGCGCCGACATCCCTCTCAACATTGTCACAGCTGGACTATCACTTAGGCTTTCGTCAGCGACTCCGCGCCATGCATCCAGTCAATCAGCGTGCCGGATAAGGCGTACAGCGCCAAAGCGAATGCGCACAGGGCTGCCACCAGGCCGCCAAAGATCGCCAGTTCGCCAGCTTGCGCGGCAAATGCGCCGATATAGCCGGCCAGCAGGTTGGCGACAAAATTCGTCAGGTACCACACGCCCATCATCAGACTGGCCATGCGTAGCGGCGCCAGTTTACTCACCAGTGACAGGCCGACCGGCGAAATACACAGCTCGCCCATGGCATTGAACATATAAGCCAGTACCAGCCACAGCATGCTGGCCTTGCCGTGCGCGCTGTGGTCGAACACCGCTGCCACCATGCATAGAAATCCCAGCGCGGTGAGCAGTAATCCCAGCATCATCTTCATGGGCGTCGGTATGCCTTGTCCGCCGGCGCTGCCACGCGCAACGCGCACCCACAAGAGCGAAAACAGCGGCGCCAGAGTGATCGTAAAGAAGGGGCCGAGCGATTGAAACCAACCGGAAGGAATAGAAAATCCACCCAGCAGACGATCGGTTTTATCGGCAGCGAACAGATTGAGTAAGCCGCCGGCCTGCTCGAAGGCGGCCCAGAACAAGACGACGAAAATGAACAACATGAAGATCACTTTCAGGCGATCGCGCTCTTCACCACTCAGCGCCGCCTGACTGTTGGCGTCCGTATGCCGATGATGCTGCACCATGGATCGATGACCGACATCGCCCAGAAAGCGGCGCGCCAGAAACAGCTGCATCAGCACCGATAGCAGCATGCCACCGCCCGCCGCATAGTAGCCAAAGCGCCAGCCGTATTGGGGATCCTCACCCAGGGTCGAGCAGATGAATGGGGCAATGCAGGCGCCCAGATTAATGCCCATGTAGTAAATGGTAAAGGCACTGTCACGCCGCACATCTCCTTCGGCGTAGAGCTGACCCACCATGGTCGCGATGTTGGCTTTGAAAAGTCCGCAGCCGAGAATCAGCATCAGCAAACCGAGGTAAAACAGCGGCAAATCTTTGCCAAAGCTAAAGCCAAGTACAAACTGACCGGCCGCCATGATGACGCCACCCAGGATGACGGCATTGCGTTGACCAAGGTAACGATCCGCGATCCAGCCGCCGACTAAGGGCGTAAAAAATACCAGACTGGTGTACCAGGCATAGAGTTTAAGCGCCGCTTCATTCGACCAGCCAAAGCCCGGATTAGCGTCCTGCGTTGCCGCCACCATCGACAGCACCAGCAAGGCGCGCATGCCGTAATAGCTGAATCGTTCCCACATTTCGGTGCCGAACAAGAGAAACAGTCCTCTGGGATGACCCAACAACTCACCGGGGGGAATACGAAGGTGCTTACTCATCTTGAATCCTATTTTTATGACTTATTTTTAACAAAGATCGGTCCAGCATGACAGGTCTTTCGATCCATCGCTAAGCGTCGGGCGCCATGCAAATGAAGGCGACTGCAACCTGAGTAAAAACGCATCCGCTTTATGTCACTTGACGTGTAAGCGATGCATGCTCACGCAGGACCATCAATATAATCGAATATGGCCCCAACGCAAGCACGGATGCGCATTCGATTTACAGGCTTGGGCATGGTATGATCTTCAACACAAAAAAATATCTGAATACCGATGCCCACCAAAAAGCACGACGAATTCATCGCCGCCATCCAGGATGCAGCCGCACAGCCGCTGGACCAGAGCGTTCTCCTGAGTTTGGTCGGTTATAACTGCCGCCGCGCCTATCTCAACATCATGCCTTTGTTTGAAAAGCGCATGGCCAAATACGAATTACGCGCGGTCGATTTTTCTGTCCTCAGCCTGCTCAAGGCGAATCCCAATATTAATCAGAAGCGCCTGTCGCAGGCGGTCAATGTCTCACCGCCCAATTTGGCGATCCTGCTCGACCGTTTGGAAAACCGCGGACTGGTGATGCGCCAGCGTAGTCCGCTCGACAAACGCTCGCAAACCCTGATCCTCACGCCCGACGGCATCAGTCTGTCTTCCAAGGCCGAGAAAACAGCCAGCGATCTCGAAACCGAGGCGACGGCCATGTTAAGTAAGGCTGAACGGAATCAGCTATTGAAGCTGCTGCAGAAGATCTATCTGCAGGAGTAGTCGTTCAACGTGGGCACGAAATGCCGTACCCACCGTATTTGTTGGCCACCTGCCACATCGTAAAAAGCAAAGCATTTTTTCTTGGTTTGAAAAGTTTGTATCTCACCCTACAGTGAGATTCATCCAATCAAACAGGAAAAATGTCATGCACATCAGCCATCAACATCGTTTATCCGTTCGGCGCTTGACCGCCGTGTTCGCGCTCCTGAGTGGCGTGCTGTTTTTTGATACCAGCAAGGCATTCGCCGCGGACATCACCCTGCTCAACGTGTCCTATGACCCCACCCGTGAGCTATACCAGGACACCAACGCCGCATTCGCCGCCTTCTGGAACGCCAAGACCGGCGATAAGGTGAGCGTCAAGCAGTCGCATGGCGGCTCAGGCAAGCAGGCCCGCGCAGTGATCGATGGCCTGGATGCCGACCTTGTTACCTTGGCGCTGGCATATGATATTGATGCCATCGCCGAAAAAGCCAAACTCCTCCCCGCAGATTGGCAGAATCGGCTGCCACACCATGCCTCGCCCTTCACTTCGACGATTGTATTTTTGGTCCGCAAAGGCAATCCAAAGGGGATCAAGGACTGGAACGATTTAATTAAGCCAGGCGTGAGCGTCATTACCCCTAATCCAAAAACATCCGGCGGCGCACGTTGGAACTATTTGGCTGCTTGGGCCTACGCGCTGAAACAGCCGGGCGGTAACGAAGCATCGGCCAAAGAGTTTGTCCGTAAGCTGTTCGCGAATGTGCTCATCCTGGATTCTGGCGCACGTGGCTCAACCACCACCTTTGTTGAACGCGGCATTGGCGATGTGCTTTTGGCTTGGGAAAACGAAGCGCATCTGGCCGTCAAGGAGCTCGGTCCTGGCAAAGTCGATGTTGTCGTACCGTCGCTGTCGATTCTTGCTGAACCACCGGTCGCACTGCTCGATAAAAACGTCGATAAACACGGCACGCGTAAAGTCGCGGAGGCGTATCTGCAATTTCTCTACTCTGACCAAGGGCAGGAAATCGCCGGTAAAAATTTCTATCGCCCGACCAATAAAAAAATCGCCGCACGCTATGCCAATTTATTCGCACCGATCAAACTGATCACGATTGATGAAGTGTTCGGCGGCTGGCAAAAAGCGCAAAAGGCGCACTTTGATGATGGCGGCTCCTTCGATCAGATTTACCAGCCGGGTGCTCGCTAAGTTCTCAGTGATCGGGCTATTTTCCAGCTTGATCACAGTACAAACGCAGCGTTTGTCATAAGCAAAGCAGAAATCCGTATTTCTCACCCTGAACAGGGGCCGCTATACTGATTCTGCCATGTTTTCATGCCAACTCACGACTGCGCTCATGCTGTTTAATAGTAAAAAAAATCACGTTTTACCCGGCTTTTCACTGGCCATGGGCATGACTATCGCCTACCTGTCCTTGATCGTCTTGCTGCCACTGGCGAGTATTTTTGTCAAAACGGCGACCCTGACACTGGATCAGTTCTGGCACGTCATCACGACGCCGCGCGTACTTGCCTCATTCCGGCTTTCGTTTGGTGCGGCCTTAATCGCCGCCAGTATTAATGTGGTGTTTGGGCTGCTGCTGGCCTGGTGCCTGGTACGGTATCGCTTTGTCGGACGACGTCTGGTCGACGCCCTGATCGACCTGCCATTCGCCTTGCCGACCGCCGTCGCCGGTATCGCACTGACCGCTCTGTATGCGCCAAATGGCTGGATCGGCGCCTATCTCGCTCGCTTCGGTATTAAGGTCGCCTTCACGCCGCTGGGCATTTTGCTGGCCATGATCTTTATTGGTCTGCCCTTCGTCGTGCGCACGGTGCAACCCATTCTGGAAGACATGGAAGTGGAGCTCGAAGAGGCCGCTGCCAGCCTGGGCGCCCACCGCTGGAGCACCTTTCGTTACGTGATTTTGCCGGCACTGACACCGGCCTTATTGACCGGCTTTGCGCTCGCCTTCGCGCGTGCTGTGGGCGAATACGGTTCGGTCATTTTCATCGCCGGCAATATGCCGATGGTGTCCGAGATAGCACCACTGATGATCATTACCAAACTCGAACAATATGATTACGCCGGCGCCACCGCGATTGCACTGGCCATGCTGATGCTGTCATTTTTTCTTCTTTTATCGATCAATTTACTGCAAGGCTGGCAGGCTTCCATCCGCCTAGGCACGAGCAAAGGAAAAGTGGCATGAGCGCGCAAGACAAAATGGATTACCAATTACGCGCCGCCACCCGTGAAGCCAATTGGATACGCTGGACCCTGTTAAGCATTGCGCTGACATTTTTTACCTTATTCCTGCTCCTGCCGCTGGTGACCGTTTTTGTCGAGGCGCTGCGTAAAGGCTGGGGCACTTACCTCACTGCCTTGCAAGAACCCGATGCACTGGCAGCGGTTCGCCTGACCTTGATCGCTGCGGCGATCAGCGTGCCACTCAATCTGGTGTTTGGTGTGACCGCAGCCTGGGCCATCACCAAATTCAAGTTCCGTGGCAAACAGCTCCTGATTACGCTGATCGACTTGCCGTTTTCGGTATCCCCCGTCATTGCCGGTCTGATTTTTGTGCTGCTGTTTGGCGCACAAGGCTGGTTTGGCGCATGGTTGTCGGAGCACGACGTTCGCATCCTCTTTGCCGTACCCGGCATTGTCTTGGCCACGGTCTTTGTCACCTTCCCTTTCATCGCCAGAGAACTGATTCCCCTCATGGAGGCCCAGGGCTTCGAAGAAGAGGAGGCAGCGACCGTACTAGGCGCGCATGGCTGGCAGACTTTTTGGCGCGTCACGCTGCCCAATATCAAATGGGGACTGCTGTATGGCGTCATCCTCTGTAACGCGCGGGCGATGGGCGAATTTGGTGCGGTCTCCGTGGTGTCTGGCCATATCCGCGGCATGACCAATACCCTGCCCTTACAGGTCGAAATTCTTTATAACGAATATAACTTCGCCGCGGCCTTCGCCGTTGCCTCCCTGCTGGCCATGCTGGCACTGGTCACGCTGGCATTAAAAACTTTTGTCGAGAGCCGTGTCGCACGCACGCTTTCTTTAGCCCCGGAGCCTGATCCATCATGAGTATTGAAGTCCGTCATATCCGTAAAGCGTTTGGTGATTTTCACGCGCTCAACGACGTCTCACTGACCTTCCCCAGTGGCGAACTGGTAGCCTTACTCGGCCCCTCCGGCTGCGGAAAAACTACCCTGCTGCGCGTGATCGCTGGTCTGGAAACCGCCGATTCAGGACAGGTACTTTTGGAAGGCGAGGATGCCTCCGATACGCAGGTGCGTGAACGCCAGGTCGGCTTCGTGTTTCAGCACTATGCGCTGTTTCGCCACATGACAGTGTTTGAGAACGTCGCTTTTGGCCTGCGCATCAAACCGCGCAAGCTGCGTCCAGATAAAGCCGCCATTGAAAAAAAGGTGCATGCATTACTGAGCCTGGTGCAGCTCGACTGGCTGGCTGACCGCTACCCTGCGCAGCTCTCAGGCGGACAGCGTCAACGGATCGCGCTCGCTCGCGCCCTGGCGGTAGAACCCAGAGTGCTGTTACTCGATGAACCCTTCGGCGCGCTCGATGCCAAAGTACGCAAGGAGCTGCGACAGTGGCTGCGCCGGCTGCATGATGAGCTGCATATCACCAGCATTTTTGTCACCCACGATCAGGAAGAAGCGCTGGAAGTCGCCGACCGCGTGGTGCTGATGAATCATGGTCAGGTCGAACAGGTCGGCACGCCGCAAAGCGTGGTCGAACATCCAGGCACCGACTTCGTCGCCAAATTTCTCGATCTGGCCGATCATGGGCCCGACTGGCTGATCGCTGCCAAATTACGTCACCGAACACACCCTGCGATTACATCGGTAGCGCCGGGCACTCCCCATCCGATGCACGGAGCGATTTGATCATGAATTTCCAACAATTACGCATCATTCGCGAAGCCATCCGGCGCGACTTCAATCTCACCGAAGTCGCCAACGCGCTGTACACCTCACAGTCGGGCGTGTCCAAGCACATCAAGGATCTGGAAGACGAACTAGGTATCGAATTATTTATCCGTCGAGGCAAACGACTCATCGGCATGACCGAACCGGGCAAGGAACTGGCCGCGATCGTCGAGCGTATGCTGATGGATGCCGATAATGTGAAAAGTCTGGCCGAACAATATGCCAATCGGGACAGCGGCAAGCTCACCGTGGCGACCACGCATACACAGGCGCGGTATGCCTTGCCGGCTGTGGTGGCGAAATTTAAAGCGGCCTTTCCGAAGGTGCATCTGGCTTTACACCAGGGCAGTCCGGAGGAAATCGTCTCGCTCTTACAGTCGGGCGATGCCGATATCGGTATTGCCACTGAGGCCTTGGCGGAGGTACCGGGTTTATCCATTTTCCCCTGGTATGCATGGCGTCATTCGCTGGTGCTGTCCAAAGACCATCCACTGGCGAATAAATTTTCTGCCGAATCGAATAACCCATCGCCGATCAGTCTGGCCGAATTGGCAGAGTATCCCTTGATCACGTATCACGAAGGCTTCACCGGCCGCGGCCGGATTGACCGCGCTTTTTCTGCCGCCGGACTGGCCCCCGATATTGTCATGTCGGCGCTGGATGCGGATGTCATCAAAACCTACGTCGAGCTCGGGCTCGGGATTGGCATTGTCGCCTCCGTCGCTTTTCAGGCGAACAAAGATCAGGGTCTGATACAGATCGAAGGGCCGCAAGAATTTGCGACCAACACCACCAGTATTGCGATTAAACGCGGTCATTTTTTGCGCGGTTTTGCCTGTCGCTTTATTGAACTGTGCGCGCCGGCGATTACGGCGGAGATGGTGCGCGCTGCAGGCAGCCCGGTGGCTGAAAGTGAGCATTAATTTCCCATCATGACGAACTAAGCCCGTAGGGTGGACAACGATTTTATGCCCACGCGGATCAACCCAAAATAGACGTTCAACGTGGGCACAAAATGCCGCGCCCACTCTAGCTTCCTGCATATCAAGGGTTAGCATTCTGGTCTAAGTCGATGTCACGGATGACGCCGTGTATCCGAACAATCTGAGGATCATACTCATCGTATCCCAACACGCCCAGGTCGCGCATATAGGCCTCGGCAGTGGATTCCCACCAGCGGTGCCTGATAAATGCCGTGCCAATATCGAAGGGAATTTCCCATCGCTCTTTGCGCCAAAATTCTTCCTGCCAGTTTTCCTTGTCCCCGCTGACGTGCCATTTA
The DNA here is from genome assembly GCA_947374865.1 of Oxalobacteraceae bacterium. Classification (GTDB taxonomy): domain Bacteria; phylum Pseudomonadota; class Gammaproteobacteria; order Burkholderiales; family Burkholderiaceae_D; genus CANFLV01. The sequence goes on along the minus strand of CANCDR010000003.1, from coordinate 220,079 downwards.
AGCGCATAGCGTGCGCCCATTCTGGCAGCAAGTCGCGCCAGATGGCATGGCAGACGGCCCGCCGGAGAACCTGCAGCCCATGGCAAAAGATAGGTGACGCCCGTAGCACATATCGCAGACGTCGCGCTGCCGGCAAGGGTGACTGCATATTGCGCGATTGTATATTCGCCGAGTGAGTAATAGCCATCGTAAAAATTGGCGGCGTCTTGCTCCAGACCCGGAATCACACTGAGCGCAGTCAACGCCATGCTGCTCATAAAGGCAGTGCTCGTCAAATCAAACCAAATGCCGGTTGCTTGATTGGCAAACCAGACCGTGGCGATTTGTGGAAAGCGTGGCACCTGATCTGGTTCGATATAAAATTCCCGCACACTGCCCCAGCCACGATTTGTCAGATAGCGCACCATACCGCTGCCACCTGCGACATAGCTAGACGTACGTCCGGCATTCATAAAATTAGGATCATTACTTGCTCGCAGCGCAAAGAAGCCTGCGGTGTAAAGTGCGCAGACAGCGGCGCACAAGGGTCGTGCACGGATTTCATTTGCGTAGGCGGGTAGGATGCGCCCGTGGATCATTAAAGCGCTGGTCAACGCGGTCGCGCCGGCCATAGCATACACACGGTCATCGTCAGGATTTCTCGCGTTCGCGAAAAATAAACTCGCTACACCTGCGGCAGCGAAAGCACCTGCAGTTGCCGCACGTTTTGGCGCAGCATAGGCATGATCGATGCACAGAATGCTCAGCAGGCTCAGTGTAAGACATCGTTTTAACACTGACGCACTCAACATCGATACGGCTTGTTGCATCTTCAACCTCCGCTATATAATAATTGACATCGTAATGTTGTCATATTTGCACTTATTTAGGGGAGCGTGAACGATTACTTTTTTATGTGGATAACATCAAAAGGAATAAGCAGCGAGGTCAGCAATCAGCACCAGAAATAATGGCCGGCCCAGCACGCAGATCAAACAACACCGTAGGGTTGGTAGCGCATTTGTGCCCACGCGACTCAACGCGAAATGTATAATGTTCATCGATATTTAATACGCATACATAATCGTTCATATTATTTAAGCAGCATCTCCCGATCCACTTTTTTCCTACTGACGCAATGTCTTCTGCCGCCCTAGCATCACCCTTCACTTCAGCCGATACCGCTGCAAAGCGGATCAAAAATGGCGCGACGATTGCTATCACTGGTGCGGGTGGCGGGATGGTCGAACCGGAAGCGCTGCTGGCGGCGATCGAACGGCGTTTTTTACAAACAGGTGAACCGAATAATCTGACGATCGTCCATGCACAGGGACTCGGCGATGGTGATGTCCGGGGCCTGAACCGACTCGCGCATGAGGGACTCGTCAAGCGGGTGATCGGTGCGCATTGGTCTTGGTCGCCGCGCATGCAGGCGCTGGCAGCAGAAGAAAAAATCGAAGCCTATGCCTTACCGGGCGGCGTCATTCAACATCTCTTGCGCGAAGTTGGCGCAGGACGGCCCGGTTTGATTACCCACATCGGACTCGGCACCATGGTCGATCCGCGCCACGGCGGTGGACGCATGAACGCGCGCGCCAAAGACGCGTTGAGTGAACTCATTACCCTGGATGGTCGCGAATACATTCATTACAAACCCCTCAAGATCGACATTGCACTCTTACGCGGCAGCGTCGCCGATACGGCGGGCAATGTCAGTATGCAGGAGGAAGGCGCTGAACTGGACGCGCTAGTTCTTGCCATCGCCGCCCATAATGGCGGCGGCCAGGTACTGGTACAAGTACGCGCTGAAGTCGCTAACGGGTCGCTGGCTGCACGCTCAGTCAGATTGCCAGCCGCCTTGGTGGACGCCGTCGTGGTTGTGCCCGAGCAGGTGCAAAGTTACGATGACCTGCATGACCCACGCCTGGCCGGCAGCACGCCGCCAGATGCGCTGGATCCGGTCGCTCTGCCAGCGGAAAACGCTGTGGCTGCAAATTGGGAACGGCACGTGATCGGTGCCCGGGCCTATGCAGAATTAAGCGATGCCGCCATTGTCAGCTTTGGCTTTGGTATGCCGGATGAAGTCGCCGTGCTGGCGGCAAAAAATGCGCAACACAAAGCCTATTATCAAACCATCGACCACGGACATTACGGTGGCCACGCTTTGCAAAAACATTTGTTTGGATTTGTCAGCCATGGCGAGGCGATGATCGATTCACCCGCGCAGTTTGATTTTTATTCAGGTGGCGGGATTGATATTGCCTACCTTGGCTTTGGTGAATTTGATCGACACGGTAACGTCAACGTCTCCAAACTTGGTGGCAAGGTCGTCGGGCCGGGCGGATTTATTGAAATTACCCAGGGCAGTAAGAAAGTCGTTTTCTGTGGCAGCTTCGAAGCCGTGCGTCTGAAAATCGCCGTGCAGGATAAAAAGCTGTCGATTCTTCACCAGGGTGCCATCGCCAAGCTGGTCGATGCGGTGGAGCAGATCAGTTTCTCCGGCCAGCGCGCGCGTGAGACCGGACAAGAGGTATTGTTCGTCACAGAACGTGCCGTGTTCCGCCTGACCGATGAAGGTATCGCACTGGAAGAAATCGCCGCCGGGATCGATCTGCAAACCGAGGTGCTCGACCGGATGGGCTTTGCGCCCATCATTCGCCCCGGCTATCCGCGCCTGATGCAGGCCGCGCCTTATTTATGAAAACGCGATCACGCCCGCCTCTGCCAATGCGGCGATTTCGGCCGCATCGTAACCCAGGCCTTGCAGGGTTTCAAGCGTAAATTCGCCCAATGCCGGCAGCGGACCCCTTAAGCGCGGACCGTTATGTTCAAACACGATACCCGAACCGACGATCTCCAGACTGGCGTTGGCTCGATCCAACTGCGCCGTTTCAAGCAGACGCCGTGCGCGGACTTGCGGCCAGAGCGCTGCTTCATCGATGCTGCAGATAGGACTGGCAGGAATCCCGCGCCGGGATAATTCAGCCGCCCAATCGGCTGCGTCGCGCTTGGCCAGATGGCCTTCGACTGCCTCAATCAGCGCCGCGCCATTGGCCTGCATCGCCGCCGGCGTGGCAAAGCGCGGATCGCTCGCCAGCTCAGGTGCGCCGAAGGCATCGCACAGGGAGGCGAACCATTTGGGCCAGATGAAGCTGATGAAAAGGCGGCGGTCGCGACACATGAAGCGCGCCGAATTGGGCCGTGTCAGCATCGATACCGGCGTATCACCATTGAGCACATCGGTGACCGAACCGGCGCCCAGCACCCAGGCGGCATCGAACATGCCAATGTCGATACGCTGACCGATACCGGTCTTTTGTCGTTGCAGAATGGCGGCCATGATGGCGGCAAATGCCATGTAGCCGGCGAAGGGATCGAGTATCGACAGGCCGAGAGTCGTGGCGGGCGCATTCTGATCAACATACAGCGCATTCAATCCAGACATCGCCTGCACCGACCATTCCATGGCTGGCCGGTCGCGCAATTCGCCTGACTGCCCATAGCCACTGACCGAACAAAAAATCAAACGCGGATTGATGGACTTAAGTTTTTCCCAGTCGATGCCCAGTTTGGCGGCTGCACCCGGACGCAGATTTTCGGTGAGCACATCGGCGTCCTTGACCAGACGGTAGAGGATATCGAGCCCTTCGGGCTGTTTGAGATCGAGCACGATTGAACGCTTACCCGCGTTGGCTTGAGCAAAAGTCGCTTCACGCCAGCCACGGAATTCATCTCCGCCCGGCGCTTCTACCTTGATCACTTCGGCACCCATCAAGCCTAAATGATAGGTCGCAAAGGGACCGGCAAAGGCATGCGTTAAATCGATGACGCGGATGCCTGCGAGGGGCGCTAAATGATTATCGGTCATGCGGTGTTTCCTTGTTTTGACAGACGAAATTGACAGCCTCATCACTTGATCCGCTGCCGTGATAAACTGCCTGCTGCGGGAACGGACACAGTGGCCGGGTACGCGTTACGCGCGTATCTTCGACCTTCGAGGCGATGATGTACTTGGGCGCCTGCCCTTGTTCGACCCAGGCTTCGAGCGCGGAAAGCATGTCATGTTGCGCATCGATGATTGGGGAATCGGCACCGGCACCACCGAAGTGGTCGGTACCGGCACCGCCACGGCAGTGCCCCATACCCGGCACCATGAATAGCCGGAAGAAATTGCTGGTATCGCCCAGCTCTCGGTTCACCTGGCGAAAATAATTGATCGGCAGCTGCGCCAGAATCCAGGGATCAAGCCAGCCGTGATAGGTGATGACTTTACCACCGCGGTCGCGAAAGGCGCTGATGTCGGTCCGGTCGTTCGGCAAATCGGGCCATGCACGGCGCGCTGCCGCATGATCGCGAGCGATGTGCAGGCCTTGCGGATCCCAGTTCGCATCCTCATGGACCACTTTACCAAACAGCGAGAAGGCAAACGCTGATCGCGGCATCATGGTGATGGCAACACCGGGCAAGATACCTTCGTCAAGCGCGCGGCCGTTCTCATCCACCAGCGGCGCGAAGATAGTTTTGACGGCGCTTAACTGCGCATCGTTGAGGCAGTCGCTGCTTTGCCCTGCTTTGCATTGCAAAACCGCCGGATCGAAACGGCAGGCAGCAGGATTTTCTACGACCCCATCGCGTACACCGTCGTCGGCATCGCATGCCTTGATGCCCGCCTCAGCCACCCGCTTCCAGACCGGCGTATCGATCACAGCAGCCATGCGCGGACCGAGTACATACTGGGACCACAGTAAGCGCATGCTGACAGCGAGTTGGTCAGGCCCTGCACCGCCGGCCAGGATGCCGTCGAAATCATTCGGATAAGACTGTAATTCCTTGAGCCCTTCACGTCCGCCGCCAGAGCAGCCGACAAAATAAGCGTGTTGGGCTGCACGTTGATAATAGGCGCTGATCAAGGCCTTGGATTTTTCTGCCAGCAGATGATTGGCGCGCGCAGCAAAATTCGCCCGCCGGTCTGGCCGCTTGAGCGCCCAGTCGGTGTCTTCGATGCGGTGCCCGGTGTCGGTCGAGGCGCTGGCATAACCGCGCCGCACACCGCGCGCCATGTCGGCATAATTGAGGGTGCCGGCTTCGCCACCTACGCCTGCTGCCAGCAGCTTGCCATTCCATTGACTGCGCAGGGGAAGCCAGAGCTCAAAGCCGATTTCTTGTTCGATCGTGCCGGTCAGCCGACAGAAATCCGCGCCGACAGGGTCTTTGGATTTATTTTCCCGGTCCGACCATCGCTGCGACTGACTGACGGATTCGGCGTGGGTCAGGCGCACTTCGGCGGTGGCGGTGTGACTCAGGAATGCACTGCATTCGTCGGCTTGAGCCAGCCCCACAATGCCGAGTGCAATGCCAAGTGCACAAGCCATGGCGGTGCCGACGGCAGGGAAATGGTAATCGAAACCTGCGCGCCGCATCACGATGGATTGATTTGTTCGAGCAGTCGTCCATGCACCCGCGGACCGAGCAGCATCGTGATCCCGGCGACCACGGCAAAGCAGACACCGATCAGCGTAGAGACGCCAAGAATGCCATAGCCGGCCAGCGTAAAGGCGATGATCGGCCCGGAGAGTGCCGCCATCACGCGGCTGACGCCATACACCAGTCCATGACCGCGACCTCGAATATGGGTCGGATAGCATTCCGGCATATAACAGGCCACCGCGGTGGTGATGATGGTCTTGGAGAAAGTCACTGCGATGCCAAATAAAACGACCAGCACTGGATTGGTCTGTAATGCAAAACCGAGGATCAAAATCATGCTGGCAAAGCCGCCAAAGGCAATCTGCCATTTACGGTCGAAACGGTCAGCAAACAGAAGCATGATGAAGGGGCTGAGCGGCTGCGCCAGGGCGATCAGAAAAGCGTAAAACAGGCTCTGCGTAACGGCGATGCCTTTGGCGATCAGCAGCGTAGGCACCCAGGCAGCAAAGCCATAAAAAGCAATCGGCATAAATAACTGCTGAATGATAAACATGCAGGTACGACGTCGGTAAGGTGCGCGAAACAGGTCGGCGTAGGATCCGGCCTCTTGCACGTCTTTTGAAACAGTCACTGATGCCTGATCGCTCACCATCGTTACCACTGGTGCCAGCGGCTTTCCGGAATGTGCGACCACATCACGTTCTATTTGCGCGACTACCGCATCGGCCTCGGCATGGCGCCCCATCACTGCCAGCCAGCGCGGGCTTTCCGGCAAACGCCGACGCAGCCACCAGATCAGCACCACACACAGTACGCCCAGCCACATGACCCAACGCCAGCCCGGAATACCCCAAGGGGCGATCGGCATGAGCTGAAAAGCGACGAACGCCGAGAGCGGCACCGCTGACAGCGCGATCACCTGATAGATCGCCACGGCACGGCCGCGAATACGACTGGCGACCAGTTCGGTAACGTAGGTATTCACCACGACCAGCTCGAGCCCCAAGCCGATACTGGAGAGAAAACGCCAGAAGTTCATTCCGATGGCGTCGTCCTGCAGCGCCATCATGGCCGTCGTTGCGCTGTACCACAGCATGGACCAGACGAACATCGGCCGGCGGCCAAACCGGTCGGCAAAAAATCCGAACAGGGACGAGCCGACCAACATGCCGGCAAAGCCGGACAGGATAAAAAAACCAATCGAATGGGTATCGAAAAATCCTGCCGCCTTGCTGACATAGACGCCACTTTGAATCATGCCTGGCGCGATGAAAGCCGTCATCTGCAAAAAATAATTTTCGAAAAAACAGCCCAGCGACAGCGCCAGAATCAACTTACCGATCGGCCAGGACAGCGGCAGCCGTTCCAGCCGTCCCGCCACATCGGCCAGTGAGCCCGGGGGCGCTGATGCTGGTGCTGATGCCAATGTTGATGATGGCGCTGCCGCTGTCATACTCAAAAGCCCTTCGTGACCGACAAGCTGACGACGCGACCGAGTGGATTCGCATTCTGGCTGTCAAAGGCGAATGTCGAGGCGCTCGACAGTACCACCGGCGGCGCTTTAGCCGTCAGGTTTTGCACGCTCAATGCAACCCGCACATCGCCCAGCATCGGCGTCAGCGCTGCCTTGCCGGTGTCGTAACTGACCATCAGATCAAACGTCGTCCAGGCTGGCACCTGCGAAAACGGCTGCACAACGCCAGCAACAGTAATCGGTGCGTTATTGGTATAGCCGCCGGTATAGTTTGTGAACAAGTTGGCGGTCAAGCCATCGTGACGCCATCCCAAGGTAGCGCGGGCGCGGGTAGAGACCGGGAATTGGATCGTATCGAGCACATCGGTCAAACCGGAAACCGGCGAAAGCTGACGCTTCAAATTAAGAATCTTGGTCAGAGATCCGCCAATCTGCCACTCGTTTCCATCGCTACGGAAGCGGTAGTCGGCACTGGCATCAATACCGTTTTGATTCAAGTCACCCAGATTGGCATTTTGCGCGTTGTAGATCACCTTCAAAGAACATTGCGCAATCGTCGACAAGACAAAATTTGGATTATTAATATACGGCAGATAGATTGGATTATAGGTCGACTGTACGCCCTCAACACAGCTCGCAGGCTGCGGTGCGGCCACGATGAAAGGCGCATACAAGACGCGATTTTGAGGGGTAGCGAGGAAGCTGGCGTAGATACCGCTGAGTGATTCGATACGGTCTTTGTAATTCACATTGTAGTAAGTACCCGAGAGCTTCAGACCAGGCGCCCAATCCGGTTTAAAGTCGGCACCAAAGGAAAAGGTTTTTGCGCTCTCTGGTTTCAAGGCCGAATTGCCACCGTCCAGTAACAGACCGTTGGTCGTGCCACTGGCAGTGTTTGTCAGACCGATCGTCGCGTCGCCAGCACCATTGGCGAAGGCAAAACTACGCACACCACCCTGCACGTTTGGATTACTTTCCGGCAGACTCGGTGCACGGAAAGATGTGCCCCAGCTTGCGCGCACGTTCAAGTCCTTGGTCGGCTTCCAGTTCGCGCCTATTTTTGGATTGGTCGTGCCACCGACATCGGAATAGCGGTCATGACGCACTGCCACGCTCAGATCGAGCTGTTTAAATAGCGGCAGATACACTTCGGCGTAAGCAGCATCAATATTGCGGCTGGCCTGGGTATCACGCGACGCGGTATAGACCGCCGTTGGTACCACTGTATAGGCCACGCCCGGCGCTGGTGTACCGAGCGGGATAACAGGATTAGTGATGCGGTCGGCGCCAATACGAATCAGCGACTGGAAGGAATTGGTATGCTCCAGACCGAACGCAGCCCGTACGACACCACCGGGCAGCTCACCCAAAGCGCCATCGATTTTGGCGCCGAAGTCTCTCAAGCGTGTCTCGACCGCCTGGCGAGCCACTTCGCGTAACTGCGACAAAATGCTCGTCGACTGTGGCGTTGTGACGTAAGGATTAAATTGTCCCTTATCGACCAGTGCCTGCAAAATCGTACTATTGACCGCCGGCGTGCAGTTACACAGGCTGGTGGCAGAATAGGTCGTGTAGGTCCCCAGTTTCCAGTCGTTCGCCAGACGATGTTCCAGTCCGGCGGTGAGCGCACCGCTGCGTTCCGGGTAGGTATTAACGGTCGGTCCGAAGGACGCATACAGCGGATACTGGATGGTGTAACCGGTCGTGGTCGAAGCGCCTGGCACACCGGCCACATAAAATGGCGTATTCGGTTTGACGGTGATGCTGCTGGTGGGATAGGTGCGCGCTTCAGAGTCACGGCGATTATAAAAGCCTTCCACAAAGGCCTTGGTATCGCTGTTAAAGTTAAAGTCGCCAAATACCGTCGCACTGTGCCGGCTCATGGCGGGCAGGTAATCCACGTAGTCGGACGTATCGACCAGGTTCAGTACATTTTGTCCGGCGGTGATTTGCGCCAGCGTTGGAATACCACTCGTCGTCGCTGGCACACCGTACAGTTTGGCGGTGGCGCCGGAGCCGGCGATGATATTGCCTGAGGCTGGTCCTGGGGTCGTCGTCGTGCCATTCAGGCGCGCATCGTTACCACCCAGAGCACGCTGATCGGCACGCATATAGATACTATCGCCTTGCAACATCGAACTGCGATTCTGGTATTGATAGGCGACGACGAGGCCGCCCTTTTCAAAATCCTTACCGGCCAGGACGCTGGTTTGCGACTGCTTGTATTTGCCATTCCCCGTCTGCGTGGCCGAACCGAGAACACCGTCATAGCCTTTGCGCAGGATCAGGTTAACCACACCGGCGACTGCGTCCGAACCGTAGACGCCGGACGCGCCGTCGGTAACGACTTCAATGCGCTCGAGCGCGATGGCAGGGATCTGGTTTGGATCGCCAAACGCACTGGCCGTGCCGTTTGGTGCAATACGCCGGCCATCGACCAACATGAGGGTGGCATTATTACCGAGTCCGCGCAGATTGATGGCGGAACCTTTACCGGTATTGTCTGCGGCGCCATCACGACCGCTGGTGCGCGTTTCATCAGCACCGATGTTTTGAATCTGCGGCAGCGAACGCACGATATCGACCGCGGTAGTCAGGCCAGATGCCTGGATTTCCTTGGCACCGATCGACAAGGATGCCGAACCGGTCGGCGCTACGCCACGAATGCTGGTGCCGGTCACGACGATCGAGGCAGTATTGTCGGCGGCATCCGGTGCGCTGCTGGCACTTTGCGCCATCGCACTGGCGCCAGACAGGCTGAGTAAGCCGAGGGCCAGCAATACGTTGGCGCGCAGAGGTGTGATTAAAAATGGTGATTGATATGAGGATTTTTTCATGGCGTCTCCTTGTGAAAATGATTTATCTGAATTTGCTTATGATTCATAATATTTATTTTTTGCGATTATGAATCATATCTATTCTATTATCAACGTTATTTATTTTTGCGTGACGAACCCCTTGCTGACACGACCTTCATGTCAGCAAGAACGGTAGTCTATAGATCAGACACTGGCGCCAGCCGTGGGCTCAGCAAATGCAGGGTGAGCGTTGCGAAAAGATACGTGAAGCCGGCAAACAGGAACATTGGCAAATAATTTCCCGGGCTGGCGGCCAAAATACGGCCAGTCAGTTCAGCGCCCAATACGCCGGCGATGGAGCCAATAAAGCTGCCAATGCCCACCACCGAGGCCACTGTCCGGGGCGGAAAAAGATCAGCCAGAATCGCGACACCAGTCGTGGTCCAGGTTTGATGAATGAAGGCGGCAAAACCGATTAACAAGACTGCCAGCCAAGCCGACTTAGTAAAGGCCGCGATAATCACCATCGGCATACACAGTCCACACAGGAGCAAAGAGAATTTGCGTGCCTGATTCAGGCTATACCCGCGACGTAAAAACTGACCCGATAATCTGCCGCCGACGATCGCGCCAACGGCAGCGATGCCATAGACCGCCGTGACATACGGCGTCATGGCGACACCCTTGATGCCAAACGCATCACCCAGAAATTTAGGCAGCCAATAAACAATAAACCACCAGGCAGGATTAACGAAGGCCTGCAAGGCCACATAGCCCCACAGCTGACGATGCTTAAAGAGCGACAGCCATGATGCATGCTGCGCATTGACTGACGGCGCACGACGATCGGCCAGAATCAGTGCGCGCTCCTGATCGCCGATCAGGCGGTGCGTCTCTGGTTTATCGTAAATATAAAACCAGGGCAAGAGCAGCATGAAGCCCAATAAGCCGGTCACAATAAAGCCCGACTGCCAGCCCCAATTGACCGTCGCCCAGGGAATACACAGGGGCGCAGCGATCGCACCCAGCATGACACCAAAATGTACCAGGCCGGCGGCCACACTACGTTCGCTCTGCGGCGCCCACTCCGCCAGCGCTTTGAGCGTGGCTGGATACACCGGCGCTTCACCAAAGGCCAGACCTACGCGCACAAAACCAAAACTGATCGCGCCACGAGCTAACACATGCAGGATTTGTGCAATTGAAAACCAGAGAATGGCAAATCCGAGTCCCAATCGCACACCGATGCGATCCACCAGACGACCCGATATCAGGTTCATGATCGCAAAGGAAATTTGAAACGCTGCCACGACCCGCGCAAAGCCTAAGTCACCCCAGTCAAATTCCTTTTGCAAGGTCGGCGCCACCAGGCCGAGCACCTGACGATCCAGGTTATTGACGAGATTGACCAGCAATAAGGTGCCAAAGATCCACCAGCGCAGATTTGGGATTGTTTTCATTGGCCGCTCCAGATGTAAATAATTTTAGTCATATTGTTTTAAGCTTCAAGCCGGCATGTATCGGACGTCCCATCCGGATCATGCGATTTTCGACCGGTGCGTAATTTTACAATATTAATTTAACGCTATATTTTATTTTGATATATAGTTAAAATGTACTTATTGAATTAACTGAGCAATTTTTTAACACATTATCGACATTGTTCCAGAGTGCTGGTGACCGATGCGTGCATAACAAAGTCAATGAACAAAGAAAATTACACCGCCTTCTCTGGCGATCGCAGCATCTCCGTGGCACAAGCAGTGGCACAAGCCAGGGCAGAAAAAAAGCCGCTGGTTGGCCTCATCGGCGTCGTGGCACCGATTGAAATCGTGCTGGCTGCCGGCTGTATTCCGCTCACGTTGACGGCCCAGGCTGAGGACTGGAATCTCAGCGCAGCACCTATGGAAGAAGGTCATGAACCGGAAGTGCGCTCCCTGTTTCGGCAGGCGCTTGCCGGCGAGTTTGCAGACTGTGATCTGCTGATCATCCCGAGCACCTCTGACGGCTACCGCTTTCTTTACCAGTATCTGAAAGAAATGAAGCGTCAAGGCCGCGGCGAACAGATTCCGCCCCTCTTCGCGTTTGATTTTTTATTCGGCCGCGCCGATGCCGTGCGCAGCTATAGCAAACAGGTCGCACAAGGCTTGCTGGATAGGCTCACCAGCCTGACCGGTAAGCCGATCAGCAAGACCGATCTGCAGTCGGCCATTCATGAAACGAATCGCGTACGACAGCAATGTCAGCGGCTGGCAGCGCTGCGGTACGAAGGACTGATTTCGGGACAGGATGCCCACCGCGCACTGCGCGCTGGCGCTTGTCAGACACCATCCCGGTATGCCGATGCGCTGGAAAATTGGCTCGCTGAGCTGTCTTCAACGACCGGCTCTTCCACTCACCCTGACACTGGCCCTGAAACTCACCCTGACACTGGCCCTAACCTTCGCCCCCGACTATTGCTGATATCTGCCGTACCGCTTTATCACGACGTTTTGCATGCCATCGCCGAACATTCTGGCGCGCTTGTGATCAGCGAGGATGACGACTGGGGCGCTCGGCGTGCCAGTCCCCAAATTCCGCTGGATGACGATCCGCTAGAGGCCTTGTTCGCTCACACATACCAATATGCCTGTAGCCCGCGCATGCTGCGCGCCGAACGCGAAGCCTGGGTTATCGCCCAGATGCAATCGACCAAGGTCGATGGCGTGGTGTTTTATATTCCGCCCAGCGATCAGTCGTTTGGCTGGCGCTACCCAGATCTGAAGGCGCAAGCCACAGCCTGCGGACTACCAAGCTGCCTGCTGCGCGATGAGGTGCTCGATCCAGAATCGCACACCTGGATCGCTGAAAAAATCAGACTGTTCCTCAGCCTGTCTCTCAGTCAGTTTGTAATGCAAAATCAGACCCCAACGCAAACAAAGGCACCGGACCATACCACTCCCCCAACGAATTCAGGAGCAGGTTCATGAGCGCATCCACCAGCAGCATCAGCGCTGCAACGCCATCCTTACAGCAGGCTGCGGCACAGTTTGACAAACAGCCTGACAAACAGCTCGAATCCAGCGCGCGCGCCAGTGCTTTTTCAAAGTCCTGGTTTGGTGACTTGCGCCGCAAAGTAATCGACGACCGGATCCCCTACGTGCTGTCGAATGCCGAAATGCCGCACGAAATTTTCGATGTGCTCGGACTCCCCGTCGTCACCGGCGAATGGTGGGGTGGCGTGATCTCCGCCAAACGGCTCGCCGGGGGTTATCTCGACAGGCTCAATGCGCAGGGATTTCACAAAGGCCTGGGTGCCTATAATAGTCTGGGCCTCATGAGCCTGATCGCCGAGTTCGATAATCCTCCCTGGGGTGGCTTGCCTGCACCGGCGCTGATCTGTGCGCCACACCGCGAGCAGTCGGCCGAAAGAGTCAATGCGATGGTGGCGGAAGGTTTGGGCATTCCCTACGTCGGCATCGAAATGCCTGCCTCGACCCGCTTTTATCCGCGCTGGTGGGAGATGGCCCGGCGCGACTGGGAAGATCTGTATGAGCCGCATCGGATTGATCTGATCCTCGAACAATATCGCGAGATGGTCAAAGTCGCCGAGCACATCGCCGGCCGCAAACTCGATGTCGATGCGCTGCGCACCCTGGTCGGCAAGGTCAATGAGCAGGAAAGTAATTTCGACCAGGCGCGCGAACTGATCGCCAGCGCAAAAAGCTGCCCGGTTCGTGTGGCCGAACAGATGTCCAATTCCATGACCGCGCAATGGCATCGCGGTTCAGAATGGTCTGTCGCTCACAGCAAATATTTTCTTGATGAAGTCGCCGCGCGGGTCAAGGCCGGCACTGGCGTGATCGAGAATGAAAAAATTCGCTTGATGTGGGTCGGTGTCGGTCTGTGGCAAAACACGGCCTTTTATCGCGCCTTTGAAGAAAGCCATGGCGCGGTGTTTGTCTGGTCGATGTATCTGGCACTGGCTGCGGATGGCTACATCAAACACAATTTGCAAGACCCCTTGCGCGCCCTCGCCGCGCGCTATTGCAATCTGGGCGAACAAGCCCATGCAGCACCCTGGGCCGGTGAATGGATGGTGCATGAGGGCCGACGGCACCGGGTTGATGGTGCGATCATGCTGGCCAGCCCGAATCAGCGGCATCAGCTGGCAGGCAATGTCTTTCAAAAAGAAGCACTCGAGGCGGCCGGTATTCCGGTACTCGAAATTTGTATTGATCCAAACGATAATCGAAGCTGGGACGAAGCTGCAATGCGCGCACTCGTCGCCCGTTTTTTAGAGGAGCGCGTTGTTAAATGAAGCCTTTGCAAAATATTCAGGTACTGGATTTTTCTCATGCCCTTGCCGGCCCCTTGTGCACTTATCACCTCGGCTTGCTGGGTGCCGATGTCATCAAGGTAGAGCGGCCGGAAGTCGGTGACGACCTGCGGCATTACACCGAACACGCCGGGGCAAAAAACATGTCGGCGCCCTTCGTTGCAGCCAACGCCGGCAAACGCTCGATTGCGCTGGACTTGAAATCTGCCGAGGGTATGGAAGCCGCCCGCCGGCTGGCCTTGCGCGCCGATGTCATCGTCGAAAATTTTCGTCCTGGTGTGCCGAAAAAACTCGGCATCGATTACGCTGCCATGCAGGCGATTAATCCCAAGATCATCTATTGTTCTCTTACCGGCTTTGGCGCCACCGGCGAACTCAAAGACTGGGCTGCTTACGACCACATCGTGCAGGCGATGTCCGGCATCATGTGGCTCAATGGCGAACCTGAGCAAGGTCCCTTAAAAGTCGGGCTGCCTTTTGCGGATACCTTCAGCGGCTATGTCGCCGCCTTCGCCGTCATGACCGCGCTGTTCCAGCGTGAGCGCGGCGGCATTGGCCAATTCATTGATATCGGCATGCTCGATGCGACGCTCATGCTGCTCTCGCAAGGCATTGCCACCTTCAGCATGAGTGGCGCGGTACCGATCCGCACCGGTAACCGCGGCTATCGTTTAGTCGCCACGTCTGATACCTACCAAACCAAAGACGGCTATCTGAGTATCGGGGCGAACCATCAGCATCAGTTTGTCGCCATGTGCCAGGCCCTGGGATGGACAGATATCCTGAATAATCCCTGCTTTGCCGATCACCAGGCGCGCTCCGCCAATAATGACTTGCTCCGCGCAACACTGGAGCGTCATTTTGCCAGCATGTCGGCGGAAGAATTGGAGCAGAAACTGGCCGCTGTCAGCGTGCCGGTTTCAAAAGTGCGCAGCATTCCCGAGATTATTCAGCACCCGCATGTGCAGGAACGCGATCTGTTCGTCCAGACCAGCGTGCCCGGACTGGATCACCCTGTACTGTTGACCGGTTCAGGTTTTCGCTTTGCGGAGGATACGCCAGCGCGACATTCGAGCGTGCCGACGATCGGCCAACATACGCAGGAAATCCTGCGTGAAATTGGCATGTAAGGACCGACCAGCCGCACGACCAGCGGTCCGACCCGCCACCAGACAAGCCAGTGCTTTATACTATTGCCAAGTTTAATGGGGGAAGGCATTTTGTCTTCCCTGATCACCTGAAGGTATTTGGCAAACATGGGACACACTGCACAGTCGGCTAACACGGCACATTTACGCGCGCTTGCGCAGCGCAGGCTGGCCATGACGGGAGGACGGACTTGAACAAGCCCATTGAATCTGTCAGCGGTAATCTGACCATTCGTCAGCTGGAAGTGTTCGCCATGGCGAGCCGCTCGCCCACCTTCAGTGAGGCTGCCAAACGACTGGGCATTTCACAGCCCTCCCTCAGTAATACCATCGCCAAGATTGAGCATCAGCTCGGGCTGAGTCTGTTTGACCGTACGACCCGGACACTGGCCATGACGCCGCAAGGCGAACGACTGGCCGTGGTGGCAGAAGACCTGGTGCGTAATTTTCAGGCGTCACTGAGCAATATTCACCAGGCTGCCAGTGTGTCGCGTGGCCGTATGTCGATGGCGGTGATTCCCTCGGTCGCAGCCTCCGTGACCTCGCAGGCGCTGAATCTGTTTTTTAAGACCTATCCCGATTTTGACGTTGCCCTGCACGACATCACCGGCGAAAAAGGTCTGGCGTGGGTCCTTGACCGGGTGGTTGATTTTGGCATCATCGCCAAACCGCCGGCCGCTTCCGAGCTGCACATCGAGACCGTGTACTACGACGATTTTCAAATCATCTGCCGCAAAGACAGCAAGCTGGCGAAGAAAAAAATCCTCTCGTGGCAGGATATCGCTGCCACGCCGATCATCCTGGCCGGGCATGGGGCGATTCGTCGCGATGTTGAAACAGCCTGGCTGCAGGCCGATATGACAATCCGCCCACGCTTCGAAGTAGAACAAATCATGACCGCCATCGCCATGGTTTCTGCGGGTATGGGCATCACGATTTTACCGAGCTTGTACCGGCCGACGATCAGGAACGAAGATCTTGTCTCCGTCCCGGGGCACTTTCATATTCAGCGTGAAATCGTGTTTGTCCGGCGCGCCGACCGCGCCTTGTCCAAGCCTGTGCAGCACATGATGGAATACTTCCGCCAGGCGCTGGCCGATTTTGAGTCAGACAATAGCGATGCGCGTAAGCCTTCTTCCAAGAGTAAAGCAAAGAAAGACTAATGCGAGCATATCTGACCAAACATAGATAGATTTTTCGCACGCATTAATAATATTAAGCTAATTCATTTTTTATCGAGGCTGCCTCCGCCACGAGGGATGCTTTTGACGCGCTGGCGTTGTACAGCTGCTGTCCAGTGCGAGTAATTTCACCGTTTTTCCTTGGCAATTTCTTCATAATTCCTTTCTGATGGAAACCCTTTGTGGGGTTTTACCCAAAATTCCATTCTGTCTGCAGATAGTCAGCTTTCTCCCAATAAATAGTCTTGTACTTTCATTTAAGCTCATTCATAATCTCAAACAATAATATAAGCTTTACTTAAAAAGTCGTTATTAATCTTCCGGCACACCCGGATCTTGAGGAGAGAAAATGAAAAAAATCAAAGTACGTCGTTACGCGCCTTCGCTCATCGCGGCCAGCCTGGTCTGCGGTGTTGCTGGCGCTCAAACTGCCCAGTCGCAGCAGGAGAATGCCGCCGCCACTGCAGCCCCGGCGGATCAAGGACAGGAAATCGTCGTTACGGGTTCTCGTATTGCACGTAAAAACTTTGTCTCGGAAAGCCCTATCGCCACCGTCAGTGCCGAAGTCTTAGGCATCAAGGGACCCGCAACGCTGGAAGCGACCCTGACGCAGCTGCCGCAATTTGCTGCCTCCTCTGGCGGTGCAACGCAAGCCGGCGCAAATCAGCAAGCCCGCGGCGCGCGCGCCAATTTGAATTTGCGCGGTCTTGGTATTGCCCGCACACTGGTCTTGCTCGATGGTCGACGCATTCAGCCGTCTGACCCATTCGGTAACGCTGTGGATATGAACACCATCTCGAGCGGCATTCTCGACAATGTGGAAATCATCAGCGGTGGCGCATCCGCGGTGTATGGCTCGGATGCCGTCGCCGGTGTCGTCAACCTGATCACGAAAAAGAAATTCGAAGGCGCGCAGATTGATGCGCAATATGGCGAATCCTCCCGAGGCGATGCGCAATCCAAGGACGTCAATCTTCTCCTGGGTGGCAAATTTGCTGACGGACGTGGCAGCTCGCTGGTGTCACTGTCCTTCTTTGATCGTCAGGCTGCTTACAAAGATAAGCGTGCATTCTTCGACAATACCGGTGACACCAATGCACCGCCACAGGGTCGCTTTACGCCGACCGCTGGTAACCTGCCGAGCGCTGCCGCAGTCAATTCCCTGTTTGCCTCTTACGGATCGGCCGCGCCAACACCGTCTCAGGCATTATCGATTAATCGTGACAATACCCTGTTCGCGACCGCACCAGCTTATAACTTACGTCTGACTGCTGCCGATGGCTTCGTTATGCAGCCGGGTAATACCGGCTTTGTCGTCGCCAGCACGCCGCATGATGCCGGCACATTACTCAATCCTACCCGCCGCTACAACGGCTATGGTGCCTGGGACTACGCGCTCACGAGTGATCTGAAAGCGTACGCGATCATTAACTACACCACCTATAACGCCGTCAATCAACAACGCGGTACGCTCAACGGTACTTCACCCGTCGTGACAGTTCCGGTGACGAATCCTGGCATCCCTGCCGATCTGACAAAGTTACTGGCATCACGTCCGACGCCGACGGCGGCATTTAACTTCTCTTTCTTTGGTGATCGTCTGGCACCGCAGGTATTTAACTACGATTACCAGGTCGGACAGATTACCGCCGGCCTCAAAGGTAATCTGGGCTACAAAGACTGGAAGTGGGATGCGTATGCCAGCACCGGCCACACGAATTACGACATTGCAGCTTCCGGCTACGTCAACATCGCGGCCCTGCAAACGCTGCTCAATGCCAAAGATGGTGGCGCGAGTATCTGTCAAGGCGGCTACTCACCGTTTGCCTTTGGTCCGGTATCGTCAGCGTGCGCGACCTATTTACTGCGCACCCTCAAGGAAACCACCACGCTTGATCAGCGCGTGATGGAAGCGACGATGCAAGGTGGACTGATGGACTTGCCTGCTGGTGAAATGCGCGCAGCATTCGGTGTGGACTCGCGCAACATCGCCTACAATTATCGCGGCGATGATCAGCAAACTTTCAGTGAAGTGTTCTTCTCCCGTCCGGTCAATAATTCCGGCGGCACCTCGAAAGTCAGTGAAATTTTTGGTGAACTGACTGTCCCGCTGTTGAACCAAATGCCGTTGGTCAAACAATTGGATCTGGGTCTCGCCTATCGTCTCTCCAATTACAATTCGATCGGCAAGGTCGATGCGTATAAGGCCAGCATCGACTGGGAAGTCGCGCGTCCGATTCGTCTGCGTGGCGGCTATAACCGCGCCGTTCGTGCACCGAGCGTTGGTGAACTCTACGGCGGCGGACGCTCTGTCAGCTCGACCATTGGCAGTACCGCAGCCAAGCAAGGCGACCCATGCGACGTCACCAGTATTTACAGCACGGGTGCTAATGCCGCATCGGTGGCCAAGCTGTGTGCCGCACAGGGCGTGCCTGCCGGTTATCGCTTCACTGGTACGACGGTCACCACATCGCAGCAGGGTAACCCGAATCTGCAGGCCGAAACAGCCGATACATCCACGATCGGCGTGGTGCTCAAGTCACCTTTCGAGCATCCACTGGTTTCTGGTATCACAGTCTCGCTGGACTACTACAAGATTGACACCAAAGGCGCCATCGGTAACATGACGACTGCAGTCAATCTGACGCGCTGCTATAACGGCGACGGATCCAACCCGAACTATTCACCGACCAATTACTTTTGCAGTCTGTTGAAACGCGATGCCAACGGTAACCTCAGCTTCCCGACTGAACCGCAGTTCAATTTGTCTGGGTATAAGACCGCTGGATTGGATCTTGAACTGGACTGGAAACTCAGCCTGGGCAAACTGGGCTTTGATCCAAAGCTTGGCCGTGTCGGCGTCAATTCGGTAATTTCACGTCTGAATACCTATGAAGTGCAAAACCTGGCGACCGATCCGTTCCTGAACTATGCCGGCACCACGGGCAATACGCAGATCGACGCATTTACCGCCAGCCATCCGCAAATGAAGGCGCAAACGACCTTCAGCTATAGCGTTGGTTCGCTCGACGCAGCGCTGTCCTGGACCTACATCGGCAGCATGTCGAGTGCTACCAATGTGCTCACGCCGACTGCCAATGTGGCTGGCGTTGGCGCTGTTCACTATCTTGACCTGATGGCCCGCTGGCAGCTCACCGCCAATACCGAACTGCGCGCTGGCATGCAAAACGCGACCGATCGTCAGCCACCGGCTGGCCCAACGATCGGTTCAACCGACGTTGTCGCCTACGATGTGTTGGGCCGGCGCTTTTCGGTCGGAGTGAAGTCACGTTTTTAAGCGGACATTAGCTGCTTAGTTTGCCGCGCATTGTGTTCAGAACTGCGTTGTGAACTGCGTTGCACTGAATCGCACATTACGTCGCCTGCTCAGGCGATTTGATGTGCGATTTTTTTTCGTTACAATCATGGCTTGATCTTCAATGAGGTAGGTAATGAAATCACGTAAGTTACAGCATATTTTTTCCCTCGCACCGATACTCGGCGCGCTGTTTTTTTCCCTCGGTTTACCGGTTTCAACTTCCGCAGTGGCTGCGACAAATTCCACCAGCAAAGCCCAAGTGCCGGCGCAGCCAGTCCGTAGTGATGTCGTGCTCAATAATGGTCGGCGACTTTCATTCCTGACCTTTGGTGCGTCGAACAAACCTGTTTTAATTCTCATGCACGGCAAGGGTGGAACTGCTGCAGAATCCATTCAGTTTGCAGAAGAATTGGCGCGCGATTATCGCGTCTATGCGCTCGATTTTCGTGGCTCTGGACTTAGTGACTGGGCGCCGGATGGCGACTACACTGTTGAGAGCACCGTCGACGATCTGACCCAATTTGTCAGCGCCATGCAATTAGATCGCTTTGTTCTCTACGGACACTCCTATGGCGCCGTTGTTGGCATTGCTTACGCTGCCAGTAATGCAGGGCACACCGCGCTGCTCATCCTCGAAGATGGCGGCCCTACCACCTTAAGCGATGGCACCCTCCCTCCAGCTAATCCGGGGCAGACTTATTTTGCTGGCACACCAACACCCGCACCGCAGCCGAAAGTTTACGGTTCATGGAATGAGATGGCTGCTAATGAAACAATGCGCAGCGCAGCCCAGCACACCCATGCTGTCTTGGAAAGCCGCTTCGTCCGTCATGCTGATGGCACAGTGCATGCCCGCAACGACGTGCTGGGACTGTGGAAAACCGTGCGTGGCGCAGGGTTCACCCACCCATGGCCGCTGGTACGCGCATTAACCATGCCGACCTTACTGTTGCGTGCCGAGCGGGGTCTGGTACCTGCGCCGATTGCACAGGAAATGGTGCGCACAAATCCGCAGATCAGCAGCGTCACGATAAACGGTGCAGGTCATGGGATCCACTACGAAATGCAGGATCGGGTGATCAGTGAAGTACAAAAATTTACTAGCCAGCACACCGCGCAAATCAAGCCTGCACCTTAGGGGAGGCAGTGCTTTTGTGCCCACGCGGAGCAAGGTGAAATAGACGTTCAAGGTGGGCACGAAATGTCGTGCCCACCGTGTTTATATCATGCTGTATGAGCAGCAAATTTTTCATTCTGCCGGTCGGCATAGTTTTTCAAAAACAGAATCAGACACATGGAGAACGTCGCCACGCCCGTCAAGGTGTACCAGCCGGCTGAAAAGCCACCTGACGCATCACGCAGCCAGCCCAGTACCTGCGGGCCAAGGTAACCAAATATACCGCCACCTAATGCGGTGATGCCCATCAGGGGACCCACATCGCGCCCGCGCATGAGTTCAGCTACGGTCGGATAAAGCTGATTAGTCGCCGACAGTCCGAGCGAAATCAGGAAAGCCGCCGACACTTCAAAGA
The DNA here is from genome assembly GCA_947374865.1 of Oxalobacteraceae bacterium. Classification (GTDB taxonomy): domain Bacteria; phylum Pseudomonadota; class Gammaproteobacteria; order Burkholderiales; family Burkholderiaceae_D; genus CANFLV01. The sequence goes on along the minus strand of CANCDR010000003.1, from coordinate 198,903 downwards.
CGAACAGATTATGGGACGTCATGGCCAGACTGGCGGGAATCATCAACGCCATCATGCAGGCCAGGACATTCCAGCGATTAAACCGGTCAGCCAGATAGCCACACAAGGGATTGACAAAAATCGCCGTGATGTAGGCGGCGCTGATCACCCCTGCTGCGGCAGTCGCCGTGAGATTAAATTCTGCCTTGAGGACGGACGGTAAAAAGAAGGTCGCCGCAAAGCCGCCTGCATTGGTCAGGCCCAGCAGTGGAATGCACCACACGATCGGTACCCGAAAGGCGGAAAACGCGCCTTGCGATTTGCCTGCACCCTGCGCACCGGCGCTGACGACTTCCGGACGCTGCTGATAAAAACTCACGAACAACAACATCCCCAACAGCGCCATGCCACCAAAAGCCATGATGGCGTGACGCCAGCCAAGCGTGGCGGCAATTTCCGCGCAAAACGGCGCGCCCAGCACGGTAGCTAGTGCCGACATCGCACCCAGTATGCCCATCGAGCGGCCCTTGTATTGCGGCGGTACGGTCAAGGCAATCGCCGTCATCACACACACGAACGCCAGACGATAGCCAAAAATCCATAAGGCGCGGGCACTCAGACCCTGCGCATAATTTTCTGCCAGACTCAGGGTAAATAAGCCGATCGCCAGAATGGAAAGACCGATCGCCATGATCCGCTTTTCACCATACTGTTTAGCCAATATACCGGCTGGCACACTGACGACCAGGGCCACCAGGCCATAGATGCCGGTGAAGGTGCCCATCTGCGAGTACGTCATCGCAAACTCTTTTTGAATTGCTGGCAGCAAGGGCGAAAAGCCCAGGCTCGACATTTGCATCGCCATCATGGCGATCACGACGGCCACATACAATATGACCCATCGGCGATTCGGTGCCGGCTGGGGCACTGTGTCATCTATCATCATTTCTTTGTCTCCCTCATAGTCGTTGCTGATTAAAACCTGCTTTATTTTTTTATGCGATGCATAGCTTTACTGACAAACGCATCAAATCGCGCCATCGCGTTTGAGTTCGTCGATTTTTTCTGCACTGTAGCCGAGCAGTTCGCCATACACCGCATCATTACTCGCCCCCAGCGTGACGGCGGATCGATCAAAGCCGGCAAAGGATCCGGACATGCGGATCGGCAGACCACCAACGACGATGTCTTCGACAGCGCCATAAATCGGATGTTCGAGCTTGGTCGTTTCGCCGCGCATGAGCACATTCGGATCGCGCATGGCTTCCTCTGGCAGACGCACCGGTCCGTTGGGCACGTTATGGTCGGCTAATAAATCGGCCGCCACGGCGGTCGTCATGGTGCGCGTCCATTGGCTCACCATGTCGTGCAATTGGATATGATTGGTCACCCGGCCATCGCGACTGGAAAAGCGATCATCGCTAAGCAGATCGGTGCGCTGCATTGCCTTGAATAGGCCGAGAACAAATTCATCCTTGGGTGCGCAGATCGAGATATAACCATCCAGCGTCGGGAAGACACCAAAGGGGGCTAAGCGGGCCATGAAATTACCTGAGCGTGTTTGCCGGCCGAGCTTGATCATCATGTCAAACGGTTCTGCTGCCACCAGTGCGCTCAGCGCGCCCAGCAGCGACACATCGACATGCTGACCAATGCCGGTGGAACGGGCCTGCATGATGGCGGCCAGGGTGCCGATGGTGGCAAACATGGGCGCAGTCAGATCGCCAAAGGGCACGCCGACGCGTACCGGTGGCGTGCCTTCCTCACCCGAGGTCATCATCATGCCGCTCATGGCCTGAACGATGTTGTCCATCGCCTTGTTCTGCTTGGGATTCACGTTGGCGCCAAAGCCACTGATGGAGGTGAAGACGATCTTTGGATTAACCGCGGCACAGGCCTGATAGCCAATACCAAGGCGATCGGCTACGCCGGCGCTGTAATTTTCTACGACCACATCGGCTTTTTTTACGAGATCGAAAAAGATCGCCCGCGAAGCAGCATGCTTCATGTTAAGCGTGATGGCTTCCTTGTTCCGTCCGCGTTCAAGCATGGCGAGCGATAAATCATCGGGATATTCTTTGGCGACCTTGATGCCGTCCCGCCCAAGGTAAGGCGAATTGGTGCGCGCCGAATCGGGATTTTTAGGATTTTCCACCTTGATGACGCGCGCACCGAGGCCGGCCAGCAGTAAGGTGGCATAAGGACCTGCCAAGGCAGTGGTGAGATCAAGGATCGTCACGCCTTCTAAAGGCCTGGGTAAATTTTCAGTATTCTGATTCATGGGGCATCACTTTTAAAAAAATAGGATTTAACGCTTGATGCGGGTAGTAAGGAATTCTTCGACCAGGTGGGTCATTTTTTCGTCATCCCATTCGCGCGCGTCGACCATATTGGCGTGTAATTCCACCACCGGTATGCCGGCCGCTTCCAATGCCAGCTTGGTCATGCGCGAGCCAAAGGAGGCCATACGATCATTTTCCGGCACCAGCATGACCGCGCCATGTGCGCCATACAGCCGCGCCTGTTCAATGATCCAGTCCGCCATCCAAGGCGGTAAATGCAACTGCTCATTCATGCTGATATGGCGCGAAGCCAAGGCACGCATGACCTGACCTGGCGCGTCGGAAAAATAACGACGGTAGCCATCGGACAGAAAGTTGGAATACATCGACCACACAAACACGGCACCGAATTTCTCTTCAAAGGCGCGATAGAACTTAGTGTTAAACCACAGGCCATTACCAACCCAGAGCAGGCGAATGCGCTCATGCTGACAGGCGCCGATACCAGCGTCTACCCGCGCGCGCACTTCATCCCGGTAGGTTTTCAGATGCGCCACCGACCATTCGCTGCCGCGATCCCAGGTCGGCGCCATCACATTGGCCAGCTGTTCGGTCAGCGGCACCGGACACGGTACGGTTTGTGCGATCAGGTCACGTACTTCTTCGACGATCTCACCGGCCTCGTTAATGCGATGCATCTGACGCACCAGTTCGGCTGGGTCAAGTTGGCGTCCGCTCAGCGATTCTACGGTGTGGGTGAGCGCCTGCAGCTGCTCGACCTGATAGTCAAGTCGATGTGTTTCATACAGGGTCTCCCAGTCATTGTGACCACGTTCCCACCACCGCGCACCTAAGACGGTGCTGGAACTCGATTCGAGCGCAAAGTAAGGCACACCACCGAAAGCCTGCGACCATTTTTCCATGATCCGCTGACCGTAATCATCGCGAAAGCGATTTAAAAACAGCATCGGCTTGGGTAGTCCGCCATAGGGTGCGAGCTGCGGATTATTGTCCAGCGTCGACAGCATTGGCAGACTGGTATAGCGCGGCAGGCGCTGGTGGTAGCCCAGCTGATCCATTAAGGAGAAATAATGCGGCGACAGCTGTTTGGCGGCGATGATGGCCGAATACCAGACGACGGACACCACAGGAATATCCATCGCATGCAAAATTTCGGCTGGCGCGACCGCGTCTGAAATGACATACGGCTCACCGTTTTCCATCACCCGTTTGCGAAAACCGATGAAGTCCTGCTTCTGATGTTCATTGGCCAGCAAGGTCGACTGCAGGCGATCCGTTGCAGGGATTTTTTTATCCTCGCTCATGAAAGACTCCTGGCGAGCAGATCACGGATGGCAGCGCTCTGCGCTGTCAGGTCCGGTGCGCGATACGATTGCTGCTGTAAAAATACGGATGCGATGCCGAGTTCATCAAGCATTTTTTTCTGCGCCGGATAATCCCAGCCAAGCGTGTCATCGAATTCATCGTGAAAGAAAATCACCCCTTCAACCTTGGCCGCCATGACGGTCTCGATGAAACGCTGGTCTTGTTCTGACTGCGGAAAAGAACGAATACTTGGTGCATGCAGATGGTAATGGCGGGCGATGGCGGTCAGCGGATCGATGCTTTCATCGACCAGATGTTCGATAGTCGATTCACCAGTAAGGTGATCGTCGGCCACGATGCGCGCGCCCAGCGACTCCACCAAGGTATAAAAGGCGGCATTGTCATGCGGCGCACCTTTGACCATCAGGCGCATGCCAGATAAGCTCGGCATGTGCACAGCTTGCACGACGAGTTCGTGTGCGAGTTCGATATGGTCGGCGCGATCCATATACTGCGCCGCACCCACGGCGATCAGAAAATCGGCCCCTGACAGCGCTGACACTGTCTGCCGGCGTAAGGCATTCAAGTCTTGCAGAGCACGCCGATTTTGATTGACGAGGGCAATCGCTGCGCGACATTGGTCGTCACTGATTCGGCATGCAAAATTTTGCTCCAGCGCCGATTTCAGCGCGACAACGCGCTGAGTAACGTAATCGCCGGTGGATGGATAAGGCGTATTGAGCACATCGAACAAGACGACTTCAGGGAACACCTGCTGCGGTAAAAAGCGCCGCGTTTCCAGCAGAAAGTAATATAAATGTAACAGCCCGTTCGAGCTGCGCGGTATCACGATGAGGTCGACGAAATTGAAGTATTCACTGACGATGCGCTGATAGACCGAGCGCAGGTCGCCATCAAAGTCATCATCCAGAAATTGATCGGCCAGCGGCGTGGCTTCCTCAGGCGCACCGGAGAGCATCAGGGGAAAACAGCCAGCAGCCAGGATCAATTCGGTCGGCACCGTGTTACCAACATAGCCTACGACCTTTTTACCTGCACGCTTGGCTTGCAGGGCCGCCTCCAGGCGATTTGTATAGGCATGGCGCAGGCGCGACAGCGGTGCATCAGTGGGGGCATTACCAGCATTATGCATGTCGACTACTTTTAAATGAGGCATCAGGCACGTGCCTCTCTGACGATCACGCGTTCGCCGTCCCAGGCGAAATCGACCTTCATTCCGGCGTCGTGGGAAATCTGCAGGATGTAATCGGCGACCGCGCGGCCACGTTCGGTATTACCCAATACCTCGGGCTGGCCGGTCGGCAGAATACGACAGGGACGAAAGCCGGTGCTGATGCGGCCCGCCTCGTCGATACGGCAGTCGGCGATCATGGTGTTTTTGGAATCCGGATGGAAGGGATAGACCTGACTATCCGGATCGGGGGTAAAGCCAAACAGCTTGCGCCGCCGTTCAGCCCAGGCCAGGCGTGCCGGATGGGCGTTGGCTTCCACATTCAGGGCCCGCGTCACCGTGACGAAATTCCCCAGGCCGTGAAAGATCGGTTTGCCTTGGTAAAATTCAATCCCGCGCGTCATATGCGGATGATGACCAATGACGATATCAGCGCCCGCTTCAATGGCGGCCCTGGCCACCGGTCGTTCATACATGGCCAGCGTAACCGGTGTATGCACCAGACCCTTGTGCAGCGCCACCACCAGTACATCGACCTGACTGCGTAGCTGAGCGATATCGGCCTGCATGGCCTCCAGAGTAGCCGGCGTGGCGAAGGTATAGATCAGCGGCGGTCCACCGGGATTAGCGCCCTCTTGTTCGTAATGCGACAGCACATGCACATACGCGCAGCCACCCTTGCTGGCGCTGGCCCAGGAATCTTTGGGGCCGACACAGTTATAGCTCAGGAAGCCAAACCGTTTGCCTGCCCGTTCGAGCACAGCTGGCTGACGGGCAGTCTGCAAATTCAGGCCGGCACCAAACGGTACGATGGCGTTTTGTTGAAGCGCCGCGATAGTGTCTTCCACGCCCTCATTACCACGATCGAACACATGGTTCCCAGCCAGACTGGCGGCATGAAAACCCGCCCGCGCCAGGGCAGCAATTTTGGCCGGATCAGCCGCTTCGGCCGGCACATCCGATTGCAGCTCGCTACCACGCAGGGTATAGGGCGTCTCGACATGGCCGACGACGATATCGGCGCTCTGCAAGGTATCCCGCGAGAGGGCAAAAAAGAAGTCCGGATCTGGCTCATCGAGTACCAGATCACCGACCATCATCACGCTGAGTTCAGACATCGTGCTTTCTTTCGTAGGTGAAGCCGGCCAAGTCAGTGTTGACTAACCGCTGACTTGGTAATAACTACGCAATGACTATGCAATTACACCGCACTGCCGTCATGAAGCCGCCATTGCCTTAGCGGGTGATTTTTTCACCGACCCCGAAGCGGATGGGCTCACGATCGGCAAGACCACATGCGACGGATGCTTGGCATCATAATAAATCGTCCAGCTCGGCGCAGGGTCGGCGATTTTGCGTAATTTTTCACGCGGATCAGCCCCCGTAAAGGTGAGCCGATAGCGATGGCCGGCTTTAAAAATATACGAGATCGGCATCATGTCGAACACCAGCTGCACCGGCACGCCCGGGACCAGCATTTTTGCATCAGCCTGATAAAAACCATGCCAAGGAAGCCCTTCCGGCAAGGCATACGGCGCTTTATTCAATGTGCGCAGCGAGGCCCTGAGTCGTCCTTCGCTGATCATGCTAATGCCATTATCAGGCGCGAGATCTTCAAGGTAAGCAAACAGCGGACCATCCGTGGCCGTAGAGGAGACCCACATATCGACCAAGGGAAAGCCGGTCACTTCCAGATCGGCGTCGAGCACCGAACTGGTAAAGGTCAAGCCCTTCACATCTTGCGGACAAGTCGGCCCGAGTACCAGGCCACCTTTTGCACACAGAACCGGCTGATAATCGACCTTGAAGCTGGTACTGGCGGCACCTGATTTTGCGGCCTTAGTGGAGAATTTGTGATCATTCGCCGCCAGCCCGGATGGCGCAGAAAAATAGTGCGGCGTTGGCTTGGCTGCGACCAGCGGCCAGCGATCTGCCGAACGCCATTCGTTCCCGGCAGGCGCATTAGCGGTCGTGTAATGAATCGCCGGTTCGTCCATGATGCCGTTCTTGATTCCTTTGAGCCAGTAGTCAAAAAATCGCAACACTTCGGCGGTCATTGAAAAATTAGCGCTTTCACAGTGATCCCAGGGACCAATGATCAGTTTGGCGGGCTGCTTCATATTGGCTAGCGCGAGCAGGCCCTGGGTACGGAAATCATCATTCCAGCCACCCTGAATATAGACCGGAATTTTCGATGCCTGTACCTGATCGACATAGGTGCCGATACTGCCTTCGTCCCAAAACGCGCTCTTGGTCAGGGGCGACACATTATCGCGATACGGCATGCCGCTCCACAAATCCAGGAGGAAGGTATTGGCAACATGCTGTTCCGCGGCTTGGCGCAGCAAGACCTTATTTTCATCGCCATCGACGGGCGTTGACTTCATATCGATCTCGATACTGCCCTGCGGACCAGTGCCCCAGTTCGCCAAAATACCGCCGCGGTAGCCGCCGCTGTATTTGTCCCAGGCGAAGCAGCCGGCAAAGACCGCCTTCAAGTTTGGCGATGGCTTGGTCAGCATATGCATCGCCGCGTCGCCGGTGTTGGAACAGCCGTAGGCGCCGATCTTCCCGTCCGACCAGGGCTGCTGCACGATCCAGGCCGCCAGGTCAAAAGCATCCTGTGCTTCGGTGCGATCGTGATATCCACGCCGCACACCAAAGGAGGCAGAAATACCGCGACGTTCTACTTGCACGTACACATAGCCATGGCTGGCCAGATTAATCATCTGCAGACTAAATTTACCGGTGCCGGAGCGATCTGCGTTGTCACCCAGGCGGGTGCGTGCTGCCGTGTGATGTAACACTACCGGAAAGCGCCCCTCCAAAGCCACACCGTTTTTGGCCGGCCGATAGATGTCTGCTGCCAGACGCGTCCCATCGGGCATGGCGATGTAGAGGGAATTGAGTACAGTATCGTTTTTCGCTGCGGGCAGCGGCTGACCAAAACCGACCCCGACCGCTGGCGCTGCTGCCACCGCGCTGAGCGATAAACCGGTCAGCGTGATGAGCGCAAAAACAAAATGCAATAGAGCGATACGATTAATTTTCATGGCTTCTTAGCTTGTACTTAGAGATTGATTTTCTTGGTGTTGACATGCCATTCCGGTTTTGTACACAGGCCGCAATCCGCGCCGATAAACATGCGTGCGGCTTGTTGATCGCCTTTAAGCTGCCACTGTAACCAGGCGGCACCGACCTGACCAAATGCACCGCCGTTCGGCTCACGATACGTACCAGAGTGACCCGTCAGCTCACGCCAGGCATGGAAGACCGGGATACCATCGATGCGGGAGACGTCGTCTTCGGCATTTTTAAAAGCCACGTCCGTCGGCGCGCCGGTGATGTAGATGGCCGAGCCATGTAAGGTTTTTAAACTTTCTTTGGGTGCGCGCGCCGCAGCGATTTCCCAAGTCCGGTCGGCATTGTCGAAGGCCCCGCTGTTCCAGACCCCAAGCGTGGTCACGCGTGGATCATGCGCTGCATCGATGGCTTGCAAGCCACCGCAGGATTGCCCCATCACGGCAATTTTTGTCGTGTCGAGTTTTCCCTGATATTTGCTGCCGGGGCGGCTGTTTTCGGCGATCGCCCAATCGATTGCATCGATCAGTTGAAGCGCCGTGGTATCAGCGGGAATCGCGCCGCCCGGCGTCAATTGACCTTTGAGTAGTGCAGCCGGTGATTTCGGTGCAGGATTGCCGCGCAGGCCATCACTGAGTGACGAACCTTCTGCTACGTTGGGCCCGATCGGTCCGATGGCGATGGCCAGGTAACCGTGCGAGGCGATCTCACTCAAAAAATAACGGAAACGATTACCGACATTCAGACAGGCGCCATTACCCCACGCGACGATGGGTAATTTTTCCATGCCGGCAGTTTGCAAATTGGCCGGCCGGTAGATGGTGTGCGTGACCAGTCCCACATCGGCTTCCATGATCGCAGGATAGCGACCTGAGCCTTGTGGGGTTTCTGGTGTCACGTAAGGCGGCGGTGGTGCAAGCGGGTACTGTGCCTCCGGTGCACGCGGCGTGCCTGCTGTGGACGCTGCAGGGGCGGCAGTCTGCGCAAACGTTGTTGGCAGAGTACAGACAGCGCCCAGTGAAAGAACTAAAGCGGCGAGTTTGCTGCGCTTGGATGTCAGCGTCACAGTGGCGGCCTGATGGGAATCAAAATGATCAAGAGAGGATGTCATGATTTTTCTTTCTGGTTTTAACAATACTTCAAGTGGATAACCTGGTAAGCGCAATATCAAAGGCAATTTCTACGCGAATAATCTGCATACATTTATTGTCACAATTTTATTGACCTGCTGTGGCTGCCGGTTCGAGTTCAATCGTCACCCGCCGTTTGGAAGGATTGAGCATGCCGGTCTGGCTGGGCACAGGTGCCGGGTCCAGGTTCCAGGACAGCTTGATGGCTTTGCTGGGCACACCCAGACCGACCAAGGCCCGCTTAACCATGTCAGCGCGCGCCTTGGCTAATCGTTTGCTCTCTTTGAGCCGCCGGCCTGAGACGACGATGCCTCTGCCATCGGCATAACCCGTCACCCGTAAGCGGGCATGACTGGCCACGGCGTACAGCATGGCGCGATCGAGCGTCGTTTCAACGCTTTGATAGGTCAGCCGGTCTTCACCCAAATCAAAATAAATCTGATAGGTCTGTTTGCTAAAGGGTCCCACCGGCACCGGTCTTGCAAAACCGATCGGCATCATGACGTCTTTGGGCATGACCGATGGCTTACTCGGGTAGCCCTCGGCCGGGATAATCGCTTCCGGACAGGTCTCTGGCAGGATGGCTACCCGCACCGGATTAAGCGCGACGCCGCCGCAAATATCAGGCCCACCGGACACGACCCCTTCGACCAGAATTTGTCGGCCCACCCAAGGCTTGGCCGGACTATCGCTGACGTCGTAGCGCTGGCCGGTAGCGCCGTCGGTGGCGATCCAGCAGCCCGATTTTCGGCCGGCATCGGTATCGCGATAAATCGGGCAGCTCACAAAACTGGCTTGGCTGCCGGGTGCAGGATGATCGCTGGATTCTGCAGCCACCACCGCGCCTCCCAACAGCAAACCTGGCAACAGAAAAAAATGAACAATCGACATGGCTAATTCCTGAAATTAAAGTGCTTGCATCAAATTCACCAGGTCTTGGATTTCCTGTTCGGTGTATTTGATGTTGTAGCGACGATCATAAATTTCGACGATTTCACGCAGCGTCGCCGCCGAGCCATTGGCAAAATAAGGCGCCCTGCCGGATAAGCCGCGCATGGCCTGAGTGGATATCTTGCCGATGTCTTCACAGCGACCGGTCGTCATGGCGTAACCCGGATCCTGTGTGTAGACCACCTTGCCTAAAAATGGATGCGGCTTGGCGTGATCATTACAGGTCAGTTTGAACAGCGGTAGTTCAGGCGAAGGTTTGGCAAAAGGCTCATTCGTCGTACCCAGATCGATTCGACCAGGTGCAATATCGATGCCGCTGCCGACCATGTTGTGACACATCGCGCAGGAATTACGCAAGGGGTCTCCAAAGCCCATCGAATTAATGCCAGCGGTTCCCTTGATGAGAAAATTCTTGGCGGTGAACAGTGCCGCACCGCGGGCGACCGATTCACGGAATTTTTGCTGCTCATCGGTGTAATCCGACTTTTGTTTGGTGGCGTCTTTCCAGGACTGAAATTCTTGCCAGGTCGGCTTGACCGCTGTTTGCAGGATGCCAGGTTTCGCGTGCACCATGGCCTCCGGCCCACCCTTGGCGCCAGCATCGGCCAGACTACGGCCCCAGACGTCATGGCTTTGCGCTGAATAAATCTGCGATTCAAATTCAACGATTTGCTTTACCTGGGCAGGTGACGGATTGCCATGCCGTTGGAGATGGACCTTGATCGCATCGACGGCCTGTGCTTTCAAGGTCAAGGCGCGCGAATCGGCCATCAGCGCCTCGCTCACGTACTCGCCGGTTTCCTTATCGCGTTGCAGTGGCAGGCCACTCTTGGGATCAAATGCATAGCCGACCGCCATGATGTACTTCAGGTTAGCGACCGGCCGTGGACGCCGATAAACAGAGATACTTTTTTCCTTACCCTTGAGTCCATACACGGCGCTTTGATTACAGCCGGTAGGATCGCGTACCACTTCGATGGAAAATTCCGGCTTGATCTTCTCGCCACTGGCAGACTGGGGGGGCCACGGCAAGGCAATACGGAACAGGCCACGATCAAGCAATAGCGAATGCGAAGATGCCTGTGCCATCGGCAGATGCGGACAGTTTGCCCCATCAGCAGCCGCAAACAAGGGATCTTTTTCAGCCAGCGCAGCCCAGCGATCCTTGATGGTATTGACCGACAAGCTCATGTTGTCGGAAGGCTGATGACAGGTAATGCAGGCGCGGCCGTTTTTTCCCAATGGCGTAAAGAAGGCATGGCCGCGGGTATCAGTCGGACCGGCGACATTGAGCGTGGTCAGTGCACCGTTGGGATTAAGGGCGATCTGCTCGCGTGGAAATTCGCGGCCATCGTTGGGTGACCACCAGGGGTCGTTCTTGTTACCGGGATTGGCTTGATCGGCAGGATAGGCAGGATCAGCCTGTGCCGGTTCAGTAGCGGTTTTTTTAGCGGTCGATTTTTTACTGGAAGATTTTTCTGCCGCTTGGACGACTGAAAGCATAGGGGGTGAAGCCGCCGCGGTGAGCAGTCCGATCATGAGTAACAGCTGCCACACCGACGTAGACAATTTTGGCCGAGCTTGCGCGCGGGTTTGTGTCTTGTTTATTTGCGTCTTCATAGTGAAGAATTCCTTCCTTTGACCATCATCATCAGCCCTACTCCCAGCAGCATTAACGCCGACATCATATAGACCGGCATCGCAAAAGAGCCCGTCGCTTCGCGCATATGGCCAATCGCAAAAGGACCAAACAGGCCACCCAGATTGCCACAAAAATTAATCGCCGTAATACCGTTGCCCGCGACTTCCTTGCTCAAAAAATTGGTGGGGATGGTCCAGAACACGCTCTGCGCGCCGCCCAATCCCAGTCCACCAATAAATAGCAATCCTAGCGCTAGCACATGATTGCTCGTCAGCGTTGCCAGTGCCAGACAGGCACTGCACAGTAGCACCGGCAGTACTACATGCCAGAAGCGCTCCTGCGTTTTATCGGAATGTTTTGCATTCAAATACATCCCCAGACCAATACCGACCCAGGGCAGCGCGCTGATCACGCTGGTCTCCAGCACCGATCGATGGGCGATTTGTTTGACTACTAGCGGCAGCCAGAACAGGATGCCATACGCACTCGCGATGAGCACGAACCAGACGCCGGCCGCCGCCCACAAACGCGGGCTGAGGAACACGTTTGTCGTGGCCGTGATGCCGGCCGCGGCGCTCGTCGCATCATCTGCATCGATCTGCTCTTGCAGCCAGATTTTTTCCTGCGCCGAAAGCCAGTGCGCATCGGCCGGGCTATTGACAAAAATTTTCAGGGCAAAGATGGCGAACAAGAGCGTTAGCACACCTTCCATCAAAAACATCCAGCGCCAGCCTGCGAGACCGAGCGGATTAGCCAGCGACATCAGCCAGCCGGAAAACGGCCCACCAAAAATCACCGACACGGGAACTGCCAGCATCGTCAGGGCGATCGCCGCTGCCCGGTAGCGTTTGGGCATCCAGCGGCTGCATAAATACACCACGCCGGGCGCAAAGCCTGCTTCTGCCAGTCCGAGCAAACAACGCAGGGCAAACAGCGATTCTGCGCTCTGCACAAACACCATGGCCGTCGCAGCGACGCCCCACATCAGCACCGAGCCGACGATCCATTTGCGTGCGCCGATCTTGTGCAGGATCGCCATACTGGGAAACTGAAACGCCAGATAGCCGATAAAAAATGCACTCACGATCAGGCCATAGGCTTTGGGCGAGAGGCCAAGTTCGGCATTCATCTGCAGTGCCGCAAAGCTTAAATTGGCCCGATCGAGCGAACTGATGATCAATAGCAGAACGAAGGGGACGATGATCCGCAGGCGGATTTTATGGATGGCCGCGGGGACGGCGGTCGCTGTCGCAGTGCTTGTCATCGTCACGCTGATGAATCCCCATATCCAACAGGCAGCGCAAACTTGACCGGAACGTACCAGGGACCCAGCTCTGGAAAGGGACTCATCAGGATCTCGCCAGCGATCTCAAAGTCACGCGTATTTTTGAGTAACTCATCGAGCGCAATCTGCAGTTCCTGACGGGCCAGATTGGTGCCGGCGCAGTAGTGCGGACCGCGACCAAAGGCCAGATGCTCTTTAATATTAGGCCGGTCAAAGATGAAGGTATCCGGATCAGGAAACACATCTTCGTCCCGATTGGCCGAAGCCATGATCAGGGCGATCGCTTCATCTTTTTTGATACTTCGTCCGCCAATCTCCACATCGTGTTTGGCGGTCCGCGCAAAGCCACGATAAGGCGTGTAGAGCCGCAGGAATTCTTCCAGCGCAGCTGGAATCCGTTCGGGTTGATCGCGCAAGGTTTTTTGCAGGGCTTTGTCGCGCGCCAGATGGATCACCATATTCCCCATCAAGATCATGGGCGCGACAATCCCGACCACCAGCACCTGTCGGATGGCGCCGACGACCATCTCTTCGGGCAGCGGTTCGCCGTTGGTGCGTGTGGCTAGAAAGGCACTGACCGGATCATTTTCCGGATCCATTGGCGTGGCTTTTCGCAGGGCGACCAGAGCGCGCGCCATGTCATACAACACCAGACTGGTGGACTTCATCAAGTCACTTTGCGCAGATTCCACGGCTTTGACAAATGCCGGACCAGCTTCAGCCAGCTGCGCCTCCAGGTCGGGGGGCAAATTCATCCACAGACTAAAGACTTTTACCTGAAACAGGCTGGCAAATTCACCACAGACATCGCCCTCACCGCGAGCCAACAGTGGCAGTAATTCATTGCGAATACATTGGCGGATGGCGGGAGCCAGCCGACTGATTTTTTCATCCGACAAAAGCGGATTGAGCGCAGCGCGATACGGCGTGTGCTCGGGGGGATCAAAATGCAATGGCGGGCGGCGGCCAGAAAAGGCGACCTTGGGAACAACGTTTTGTACAGAAGTGATGAAGGTCTCGGGCGCAGAAAAAACCTTCTGCACGTCTTCATATTTGGTGAGCGCCCAAAAGCCACCATAGGCATCGCTATGCGCGACCGGACATTGACCCCGCAGACGCGCATATTCCTTGTGCGCGGTATCGAATTCTTCTTTGACCAGAGGATTGTAATCTTCCGGGATTGGCGCGTTGGTATCCATAATTCACTTCACTTTTTGGCATAAATCCCAGAATGGACGACTGGTAAAAACAACGCAATGACTCTGGCGCCACGATAAAAATCATCGCAGCGCCAGAAATCGTATGCTTAGAACTTCTTGTTCAGACTCAGCGAAACAATGCGTCCGACCGGGTTGACTTGGGTTGGATCAAATCCACCGCCGCCGTTATTGGACTGCGCAATGTTGACGAATGGTGGCGTTTTATCTAACAGATTCACGACGCCCAATGCGACTGTGGCGTCCTTGAGCCAAGGGGAACCATTGTTCGCACCCAGATCATAAGAAATACGACCGTCGATGCCATAGTAGCTCTTGACCGACTGAACTGGATTCGTCAGATTATTGTCGTAGCCGTTAATGTAATTGACGAAGGCATTTGCAAACCATGGACCATAGCTCCATGTGCCGCTAAAGCGCGCCTTGAATTTCATTGGATTGTAGATGGTATTAAGCTGGTCGATCATCGGTGCAGCAGCGGTGATAGCAGCGGTGTACTTGGTAAATACTGTACCGCTCACACCAACGCCAAAATTACCGTAGCTCGCTGTTGGGAAACGTGTGCTGGCAGCGAAGTCAAAACCTTGCGATACCGATTTGCCCAGGTTTTTACTACGGCCGTCAACGAACAGCGTCCAGGTTGCAGGTGGGACGCCCGACACGGTGTAATTCGCCAGCAGAGATGCGACCAGAGCGGCAGGTGGATTACGCTGAATGATGCCGGTGCCGTCAAACTGCGATTCTTTATTCAGCACGGTCAGGTCAGACAGAAAGCCGGAGACTTGATTATCGTACTGGATATCAAAGAAGTTCAGACTCAGCTTGGTGCGATTGCCAATCGCTGGTTCCCAATCAAAGCCGATCGATTTTGTCTTGGCTGTTTCTGGTGTCAGGTCGAGGTTTGCACCCGACAAAGCCACGCCGACGCGCAATGCGCCACCGATCGTCGGATCTGAATAGTTCTGCACATAGATGCCGCCCTTGCCGCCGTTCGAAAATCCGCGGATCTGTGTCAAGCCAGGTGCACGGAATGATGTGCCGTAGCTGGCATGGGCGGTAAAGCCTTTAACCGGCGACCAGTTCACACCAATTTTTGGATTATGCGTTGAACCGACGTCGCTGTATTTATCCTGACGGACTGCCAAATCAAGATCGAGTTTTTGAATGCCTTCAACGGCATTTGCAGTACCAAACACTGGCACCAGGAGTTCAGTGTAGAACGAATCCACCGACCGCTCCAAAACGACGCTGCCAAATACCGGGGCGGCGTAGGTGCCCGAAGTTTGACCACCCTCGGCACGATAGTCTTGACGCTCAAAGCCGACCGCTGCGCGTACTTTCCCACCTGGCAGAGCAAACAATGGACCGTCTGCCTTGACCTGGTAGTTCTTGAATATGGCCTCACCAGGCGAAATGCCGATGGTATTGGAGATCGCTGCCAGCGTCGCCGGATTATTTTTGCCACCGAAGACGTTGAGCGCTGTCGCAGGATCGGTATTAGCTAACGCTGCCGTGATCGCGGCATTATTGAGGCCATGTTCTGTCAGACTCTGGTCAAAGTTTTTACCGTAGGTGTACAAGACACCAGCTTTCCAATCATTCCCAAGCGCCATATCGGCGCCTAAAGTGACTTCGGATGAGCGCGAGAATCCGGTCGCTTTATTTTGTGGCAAATCATTGAGGAAGGAATAAGCGACCGTTTCTGTCGTCCCGGCTGCAGCAGCTGGGGGCCGAACGTAGAAAGGATTTGTGCTTGGCACAGTCAGGTTCGAGGCCAGCATCGTTGGCAGCAAAGCGTACTCGCGGCGGGTCGCAAAGCCATCGGCGTACACACTGATGCCATTACCGATTTCTTGATTAAAGGTGAATGTACCGCTGTTTCGCTCTTGCTGCGGCATGAGATCAGCGTATTTCAGGTTATCGCATTTGTTCGCTGTGCCGGCGACCAGACTGGCTGCATTCGCCTTGGTCACACCGCCCGCAGGGATAGGATAGGTGCCGCTGCCAATCACGATATTACCTGGTGCGCACTGCGTCGAACGGAAATCGCCGCCGCCATTAGCGGTCAGATTACCAGTAAAGAAATCACGATTCGCACCATTCAGATTGCTGTGGTAATCGTTCTGGATGCTCATGTTGAATTGACCGCCATTCCACTTATGGCCCCAGATGGCACCGGCTTGACGTTCTTTGTAACTGTCAGCGGTTCCTACACGGGCAAAGGCTTCAGCACCTTCGACGTTACGACGCATGATCATGTTGACCACACCAGCGACAGCATCCGAACCGTAAATTGCGGAAGCACCATCAGCGACGATTTCAACGCGCTCAAGCGCCAGTGTTGGCATGATCGAAGGATCCACCGCAGCAGCCGTTGTACCCTGACCTACAACACGGTGACCATTCACCAGTGCCAGCGTGGCAAACGGGCCAATGCCGCGTAAATTGACGGACGAGCCGTAAGTAATATTACCTGAGCCGCCAGACTGACCACGAGAATTTTCGGAGACGCCCAGATTAAAGACCTGCGGAACTTCTTGCAGCATTTGCGCTGTGCTTACTGCGCCTGAAGCTTCGATATCGCTGCGGCCTACCGAGACGATGGTTGAACCAACTGGTGCCACACCACGAATCTTACTGCCGGTGATGACTAACTGGGTAGCCGCTTCGGCGCCAGCATCTGCTGCTTGAGCAAACACCATTGTTGGCATGCTCAAAGCGCACAGGACGGCGAGTGCAATACCTGTTTTTTGCATCGGAATGCGTGACATATCTACCTGACCAGCGACGCGTGAAGCGTGCTGGGACATTGTGATGTTTGCTGCCATGGTGGGTCTCCTGATTTATATAAAAAATTTTTGCACTGCTTGTTTGCGTCTGCTTCTGCTGCTTAGTTGGGTCTTTAATTTGGTATTGATAAGATACGCCAAATCGCCATTTTTAATTTTAAATTATAACCATTTTATTGTATAACTTGATCGATTATCATGGCAAGTTAAAAACGACTTTCTTTGTACGCAAACACAACGTATTTAATATCCGGCGCCTTCAAATTGCACCCCTTTGCCGCGCAGACGAATTTGCGGCACTGCGTCAATGAATGAAAGAACAATAGTCAGCCGTCCTACCGGGCTGTCACAGACATAATTTGACATGGGTGGCGAAGGTTTTTTCAATCCCGTACTGCAGGCAATCCACTGCTCACCAAGCTGCAAATAACTGTTGAGCGCCGCAGGATAAAACCGCGCCGGCCCCTTATAAGTAAGGAACGCCGTGGCAATCGCCGCACTGCCCTGATAACGCGCAGATTTGGCCGGAATCAGTGGCAAAGCGACATACGACGCATGCTGCGATCCGCGACTCACACCAATGGTCGGCGGCGACGCTTCAGTGGCATTCGGCGGCAGCTGAAAGTTCAACTTTTCTGCGCCGGTTAGGGTTATGCGAATGCAATGCCCCTGACGGAAAATAATCGATATCGGATTAACTTCAAAGGCCAGTTCGACTGCCTGCGTGGATGACAGAGGCATGTCATCCGCATTCAGCGAACTATGGTAGGGCAGGCCCATCTCAGTCCAGGGTGACTTTGGGCTTAACTTACGATGCGCACCACGCATCACGCCCTCAGTGACGAAATGCGATTTTCCGTCTGTATCGACATCCGAGATCGTTACTATAAAATTACCATCCGGTGCGCTCGACTTGACCCACAAATGCGCGACCGGATGACCGGTCATTTCCATGTCGGCGCTTAAAGGCGCGCTGGTATAGGTCAGGCCTTTGGCGTCGAAGCCTGGCGCCATGTCGCCGTCCCATTTGCGCGCCAGACGATCAAATTTGCCATCGAAGGCAACGACATCATAATTGATCAGATAGAGATCTTCGCCCGTCTTAATCGACTTCTTATTCGTGCTGAGCACACCATCGTTGATGGAAGCGACCGTACCGGACTTTCCGCCGTCAAAATAAAACGGCGTCATCTTTTGCGATGGCAGTGGCCAATCGGCGGCAAAACGCCAACTGTCCCTATCGGGCGCATGGATGGTCTGGTAAAACACCGGCGGCTCGCTCAGGATACCGTTATCGATGCCTTTTAATACCTGATCAAACCAGCGCTGATATTCCACAGTCAGCATCGGCCCGCCCTGATCTTGGTTCAGGATGCCATGCACCCAGGCGCCGACGACAATTTTATTGCCCCATAATTTATAGGCAGCGAGCTGACCGCTGGGCGAAGAATCAAACCAGCCGGCCATTTGATATGTGGGTATCTTCGCGGCCTTGATCTTCTCGGCCGCTTCGATCGCCACTGATGACAGGCCGGGGGCATAGCCTACTTTGGCGTTAAAGGTGTCGCGGTGCATGTTCACCAGCCACTCTTCGCGCATGCCAAAATTAGACTGATGTTCGGCCAGTGCGGCTTTCAGCAAAGGATAATATGGCGCCACGTCCTCATCTACGGGCGAGCCCATTTGCAGCAGCGGCAAAACCGGTTTGACGACGGGTTCTGCGCTCTGACGTGCGGCCGGTGAGCCGGCACCGCCGACCGCCGACACGCCATTTGGGTACAGCTGCGCATAAAAATTCGGATTTGCTACCCCAGGGGCTAATGCTGCCAGATGCGGTGGCACGGTCGTCGCTGCCATCGATTGGATGAATCCAGCATTCGAGGTGCCAAGCATGCCGACTTTACCGCTCGACCAGGATTGCGCCGCCAGCCATTCGATCACGGCATGCACGTCATCTGCCATGCTGGGCGTGATGAAGCCGTTAGTGGATCCATACGAGGCGCCCACACCGCGCGGCTCCATCCAGGCGATCACGTACCCGCGCTTAAGTAAGCCCGGCAAACCGAGCTGCGCCATGCGCGCCGCATGTTTGACAGGATCGGGATTACGCCGCGGGCCGGTCATGTGAATCAAAATCACCGGCAGTTTTTCCGTCGCTACCTTGGTACCCTGCGCCGGGCGGTAAATATCGAGCGCCAGCCGCGTACCATCGGCGCCCTTCACATATTGCGCACTACGTACGAAGTCGCTATAGTCAGCATTGGCAAAACCTTGATACTGGCCGGGCGAAGAAAGCCGTTTTTCAGAACCTGGCTCACCATTACAAAATGGCGTCCTGGTCGAACATGGACGTAAAAAGGGTGCCGGTGTAAAAGACGTAAACAAAGCGCCGTCGAGGGCATAAGAATTCGCCAAAGCGTTCATAGCTGCCGGTGCGCTCAGATCATTCGCGCCCTCGCCCCATGTGCCTTGCACAATCCGTTTCTCGACTGCCTGCAGCGAGGCCAGCGTTTCCGCCTGCGTAAAATTACAATGACCGGTGCGGTTCAGATAGGCCTCCCGTACCAGTTCGGCTTTACCTGACTGGCGTAGCAGATTGGCGTAATCACCGCTCATCTCGACCATCGTCACTGGGTCGGCTACAGCCTGCACGATCAGTATGGGCGCACTCAGTTGACCATTCGGGACATAATTCTTTTTCATGTAATCGACCGCAGCAGGTTTGCCGACCACGCGCGGCGCATTCGCCAGCTGGCGCAATTCATCATCAAGGTTGAGGCCTGCTTCCTGGTACAACGCCCGGATAAATGCATCACGCCCGGAACGCTGCAACAGAGCCGCATAATCGATGCCCGTGTTCCAGGAAAAATTACCCCCCGCACGCAGATGCTGATCTTCCCGTGGTAGTAAAATGCCGCCCAATAATCCCATGGCAAGCTGACGCTGTTGTCCAGCGATATCATCTGCAGCAGGCTGTGCCAGCGCGCGATCGATCCATGGCGGCACCTGCGCAAAGGTCGCCGCCAGCGCAATTCGTGCGCGTCCAGCTTGTGTGGCCTGGGCCGCATCGACCTGCTGCTTCCAGGCTGCGAAGTCTTTTTTTCCTTGCTCACCAGCGCCATCAAACAGCACTGGCAAAGCGGAACCCGGTGTTTGCAAGGCCTTGAAAACAAATGCGCCATCCAGCGCCGCATTCATCATACCGAGCGTACCGCCGACGGAGGCGCACATGACAAGGCCACCGTCAATTTTTTCCGGATGCCGTTCCATCATCGCCATCGTCACCAGACCGCCCATGGAACTACCCCAGGCGATACTGCGTTTGGGTTTGCCAAATTGTTGAATAAATAAATCCAGTGTGGCCAGCTGATCGGGTACCGCTTCTTCCACCGACCAGCCGGTTTTGGAATAGGAAGAGCCAATCAGGGCGTAGCCATGCGCGAGCAGCCAGTCTTTTTCATTGCGCGCTACATTTCGGGCGGGATTGCTCGGTCCAGCCGAATAACCGCGACTAAAGAGCAGCACAGTGCCATTCCAGTTCGTCGGCACATCAAAGACCACGTTGGCACCATTCGGTAATTGGGTATCAACATGGCGGTTTGCCGGACTAGCATTAGCTGCCAGGGCGCTGGCACCGAAGGACAAGCCTATGGCCGCTAAAAGAGGCAAGAGCACCGCGTGAAGAGAAAATTTAGGCGAGGACAATTTCATGTACATCCTATTAAAAATGGGCTTCATGCTGGCAGGGCTATACAGAAGATTATTTTTTGACGCAGGCAAAATTGGCCGCTGACGATGGATCGCCCTGCCCTTTATATTTTGCAAAGCGCGGATAAACACACAGTGGCCGTGTGATCCCCGGCATGGCACGATCCAGGTCA
Organism: Oxalobacteraceae bacterium; assembly: GCA_947374865.1. Taxonomy (GTDB): domain Bacteria; phylum Pseudomonadota; class Gammaproteobacteria; order Burkholderiales; family Burkholderiaceae_D; genus CANFLV01. Next base: position 178,148 of record CANCDR010000003.1, on the reverse strand, counting down.
CTACCGGGCGCTGCGCTGGCGACGATTTGCTCTGGTGCGACCCCCTGCTCGACCCACTTGACCAGCGGCGTGAGCTGATCGAACTGATCGGTCGTTGCGCCACCTCGGCAATGGTTCATGCCCGGCACCAAAAATAAGCGCGCCATCGTCGAGGCAATTTTTGATGAATAATGTGTATTCAATCGATCCATCAAGGCCATGACTGCCGAGGCCTGTACAGCCGAATCGGCGGTGCCGGTATAGATCAGCATCTTGCCACCGCGTTTTTTGAAGTTTTCGAAATTTGGACCTGGACGACGCGGATCGATGTTCGCGCCATGAAAATCACGCCGTCCCTGATTGAACAAAGTCGGCGTTTTCAACACATCAAACTGCGCCACATAAGCCATGGAGGATGCAGGATAGGACGCCAGCTGATCGGCTGGACCAGTTAAATCAGGCGTGCCACGAAAGCCATAACCCATGAAATAAAAGTTCTGCATGATGCTGCCGTAGAAGGACCCAAGCGGAAAATTCGAGCCAGCCATCCCCAGATATTGTTCGCGCAGACCGCTTTCAACCGTGCCCGGTGCAAAGCCGGGATACAGAACTTTGCCCTTGCCGTCGACCACACCGCGATAGATTTCTTTGAGTCCCGCCATCTGCATACTACTCAGACAGCGCGCATCCGTACTGGCGCCGCCATCGGCCTGACATTGCAAATGTCGCTCATCTGCGGGCGTCACTTTGCAAGACTGATAATTTGAAATCAAACCATCGACCACGCCATCGAGTCGATCGCAGCGCTGCATGAAATGCTCGGCCACAAAGTTGAGCTGTTCATCGCGGTAAGCGCCAGAGGTATCGGTAGGTACCGCCCCTTTTGCGACACCGGCGACCTTACTGACAGTTTGTAATACCGACAGATTTTGTACCCACTGGTCATACGCCGCCATACCCGGATCACCTGCCACCACGCCATCAAAATCGGCATAGCGCTGGGCTGTCACCATGGCTTCGCGACCGCCATTCGAGCAGCCGACAAAATACGCGTAATCCGGTTCGCGACCGGCATAAATTTTGAGGATCGCTTTGCTCAGTAAGCTGACTTCATGTACGCCCTGGTAGGCAAAATCGAGATAGGCTTTGTGATCGAGTGCAAAGCTCGGACTGCGCCCAACATGGCCAGAATCCTGCGCCACCACGGCGAAGCCTTGGGTGAGCGCGTTCTGGCCATCTTTCAGCGTACCGATGGCATTGCCGACGCTGCCGTTATTGCCCCCCCCGCCCTGAAAAAAGAAGCGCCCGTTCCAGGACATGGGAATGCGTAGCCGAAAATGATTACCGTACTGCGTTACGCCTGGGGCGCCGGTATGGGCGCCGATCACGCCGGTAACAAGACAATGCGCCGGCAGGACAGGGTTCACTGGCGAAGTAGGTTTGCCACCGTCGGTTCGCTCACCGGCGAACCAGTCAACGCTGTCCAAGCTGGCCGACTGCGCATCCAATACTGTTTTGAGTGGAGACGATAAGCGGTTCAATGTACAGACATCTGCAGTGAGCTGAGTGAGGTTGGTTGCCTTGGACAAGGCCCCTGATGGGGAATGAGGTACGGCATAAGGCAGGTTCAGTACGCCCATGCCAAGAAAGAAAATCACCGCAGTGCATATTAATTGAAATCGATTCAAGCTCTGACGGTGGGGTGACATAGTGCGCCTATGAACGATTAAGCAAACAAACAAACGCCCGCAAGACCTGCTGAGCAAGTCTTGCAGGCTTCACCGATGTTAAAACTTGGCGTTCAGACCCAATGAGACGAAGCGGCCGATCGCGCTGACGTTTTGTGGATCGAAAGCCAGCGTACCGTTCTGCACGTAGGGCGGATTACGGCCGAACAGATTACGCACGCTAAACGATGCACCCAAATTCTTCAACATTGACACGCCCAGCTGTTTTCCCAGCGCGTACTGAGCAGTCAGGTCGATGGTAGAAAAAGACGAAACCGAGACCGATGTCGGCAATGTCGTGTTGGTATAAGAATTGGTGAAGTTGTAGAACGCATTTGCATGCCAATCCGCATTCGACCAGCCAAATTCAGCACGACCGCGGAAGCGCATTGGATTATTCAGGGTATTCAACAGACCACTGACCAAGGCCGTCGTCGGCGTGAACTGCTGCTGATAATTTAAGATGTAATTACCATACACGCCAGCGTTCCAGCTGCCTGCACTGTTATCCCAGGTATAACGAACCGACAAATCAATACCACTGGTTTTAACCGTGCCGGCGTTGTAACGACGACCATCAGCGATAAATTTAATCCCTGCTACCGGCTCAGTCGATGCACCGGAATACGTAGGGTAAGCGATCAGTCCTGCGACCTGTGATGCCGATGGGTTCATCGTCAGATAGGCTGTCAATTCTGGTTTTTGTAGAATCGTGGCATCGTTACCAGGCGTCAGAATCCGGTTTTGATAATTAACGTTAAAGTAGTCTACGGTCACGTCAATGCCTTTAGCTGCCGGCTTGAAGTTAAAACCGAATGTCGTAATATCGGCCGTCTCAGGGGTCAGACCTTCGCGACCACCGAGCAGCTGAATACCGTGTACCAATGTCTTGCCATCGGCGCCAACACGATCTACTACGTTGATCACGCCGGCATTGATTGGATCGATATCACCCAGCGTTGGTGCTCTGAACGAAGTGCCATAGGTAGTGTGTAATTTCACCCCCTGCACTGGCGTCCAGTCGAGGCCGACTTTCGGATTATTGGTCGAACCGAAGTCGCTATATTGTTCACCGCGTGCTGCCAGCGACAAATCCAGACGTTCAACGCCAGGCATGGCATTTGCGGCACCGACCAGTGGTACGAAACCTTCCACGTAGAGTGATTTGACGGTACGTTGCGGCAGCGCCAGTGAATTATCGATATGGAAAATCGTTGCCGTCGTCGGTGTGGAATTGTTGCGGTTCTCGTAGTAAGGCATTTCATCGTGATGCACTTGAGCGCCGACAGCGACCCGGACTTTACCGGCTGGCAGTGTAAACAGTGGGCCGTCAAATTTGACGCCGCCATCGTTCAAGATATAGGTCGCATTACGATCGTTAAAGGCGCGAATCTTGTCCAGCGTAGCAGGATTATTGCACTGAAATTTAGACGCATCACAGAACAGATTCAAAGCCGTGGCAGGATTTGTGTCCGCCAATGCCGCATTGACCGCGTTGGCATTGATGTTCATGCTGGTTGAATTCGACTGCGTCTGGCTGCGCGCGATAAACGCCGAACCACTCCAGCCACCGGCCAAATCAAAATCAATCGCTGCTGACACACGACGGGAACGTTCAAAGCCCGTACCGACCGAGACACCCCAGTCATTGATGTAAGAATAATTGACAGTCTCAGAAGTGACGCCCGCAACTGGCGAAACGAAAAACGGATTCGTGCTCTTCACCGTTGCGTTGCTCAACTGCGCAGCCGTGCGGCGGTTATAAGTTCGATCCGTCGAAAAAGCTTCGATCGTCAAGGTCGCCGCATCGCCAAGCGATTGACTAAACGAGCCGAGAACGCTGCGACGATTTTGCTCAGGCAGTGCGTCAACGCCTTTGTAAATACTCTGCATAGTTGGCGAACCAGCGACCAGTTTGGAAGCCGTCAGTCCGACACCGTTTTGTCCAGCCGGGATCGCATAACGCGTACTACCGATCTGGATATTGCCTGGGCTGGCGTTAAAGCCGCGCAGATCCGGGCCACCCCAGGCGCGCATATCGTCGGTATAGAATCCGCGATCGTCAGCACTCAGACGGCCACGTTTATTTTCATCCAGCGCGATCATGGCATTACCCGTGTCCCATGATTTGCCGAAGATAGCGCCGAGCTGACTTTGGTCCGTGCTTTCACCAGCACCCCGCATGAGGGAAACTTCAGCGCCGTTATAGTTTTTACGCAAACGAATATTCACCACACCGCCCACCGCATCCGAGCCATAGGTGGCCGAACCGCCGTCGGTAATGACTTCAACGCGCTCAATAGCCAGCGGTGGAATAGTCGATGGATCAGTGTATTGCGCGCCCAGTCCACCTGGCGAAAGTCGACGGCCATTGACCAAGGTCAGCGTTGATTCAGGACCTAGTCCGCGCAGATTAACCCCCGAACCGACGGTAATATTTTGGTTCGCATTCTGCGCTGTGTTGAGGTGACCTTCATCAGCACCCAGATTTTGAATCTGCGGCAATTGGCGCAGTAAGTCGCCAGTCGTGGCAGCGCCTGAATTTTCAATCGTTGCACGGTCCAGCTTCATGACAGGCGTGCCGACCGGGACAGTGCCACGAATCAGGGTACCCGTAACGACGATTTCGTTGGCTTTTTCAGTGCTCTCATCGGCCGCTACGGCAGACAGCGCACCACTGGCGCACACTGCAGCAATAAGGTGTGACAGCGTCAGAATCTTGAAGGACTGCGATGAGGATCGGGCGAGTGATTTTTGCGCAACAGGATGGGCGCTACGGGCGTGCTTTTTCAATTCAGGTCTCCTCAATATGTTTTTATTCTCATCAGACGAAACACAATGAAAGTCCCGATGAGCTGTGCTACCCAAAAAAATCTTTATCCGCAGGTCAAATCCGGCAATATGATTATCCCGAGTAATGGTTATATCTTAAAACTAAATTCATCAAAATACAATCAATTTGCAAAATTATTTGAGCCAAAAAAAGGCCGTAAAACGGCCTGTTTGGGTGCTATCGCAATGGCTTATTTATTTACCAATAATGCGCTCACTTGAAGTCATCGAATCGCCGACGACAACGCTGGCCAAACCACCCCAGTTCACCTGAAAAAGACCAGCATCCATCAGTTTGAGATCCTCGATAATCGGCTTGAAACCCATGTGCTGCAATACATCGCGCTCAAGATCAACGCCAGGTGCAATTTCGATCAGGGCCAAGCCTTTTGGCGTGAGCTTAAATACAGCCCGCTCGGTGACAAACAGCACACTCTGCTCGCGCTGCGCTGCATCCAGACCGTTAAAAGTGATTTGCTCGACCTTCTCGATAAACTTGCGCGACTTGCCTTCCTTGACAATGCGCAGCTGACCATCGCCGACCGCAACTTCCAGTCCGCCCGCTGTAAAGCTGCCGCAAAAGACCAATTTTTTGGTCGAGCGGGTGATGTTGATAAATCCGCCACAGCCGACCGGACGACCATTGAATTTACTCACATTCACATTGCCCTGGTTATCGGTTTGCGCCAGACCCAAAAAGCTGGCATCCAGTCCGCCGCCATCGTAAAAATCAAATTGAGCCGACTGTTCGATGATCGATTCAGCGTTATAGGCCAGACCAAAATCACCTAACTGCGCTGGGATGCCACCATTCACCCCGCTCTCGATACTCAGGGTCAGCAGCGCAGAAATACCTTCTTCTGCGGCGATGGATGGTATACCTGCCGGAATACCAATGCCCAGATTGGTCACTTCACCAGCGCGTAATTCCAAAGCGGCGCGACGGGCGATCACCTTGCGCTCATCGAGCTCCATGGGCACCATGGAATTGACGGGCACACGGATATCGCCACACAAGGCCGGATTAAATTGGGTGGTGATCGACTGCATATGATTTTCTGGCTTGCCGATGACGACATAGTCGACCACCAAACCAGGAATCTTGACACTCTTGGGATGCAGGCTACCGGCTTGTACGATGCGCTCGACCTGTGCAATCACGATGCCACCGCAGGCCTTGGCTGCCTGAGCGATGGCGAGCTGCTCAAGCAGGATGCCTTCTTTATCGAGCGTGATATTGCCATTTTCATCGGCCACAGTGCCGCGAATGAAGGCGACATCAATTTTCGGGCAAGGATAAAAAAGCCATTCCTCACCGGCGAATTGCACCAGCTGCACCAGATCTTCGGTTGAGGTCGCATTGAGCTTGCCGCCTTCGAGACGCGGGTCGACAAAGGTGCCGAGACCGACCTTGGTCAATAGGCCGGGCGAGCGACTGGCGATGTGACGCGTCAGATGCGACAGTGAGCCTTGTGGGAAGTTATAGGCTTCAACCTGCCCCTCGAAGACCATCTTCATCATCTCTTTACCGGTCTGGCCGAAGTGACCCGCGACGGTGCGCTTGATCATGCCTTCATGGGCAAAATGCACCATTCCGCCATCACCACTATTACCGACCGCACCACAGGCCCAGGTCGTCAGATTGCGCGGATGGCCGGTACTGAGAAAGTGCCGCTCCAGACCCTTGAGGACTTCTTCGGGCAGACTGATCATGGCCAGACCACCTAAAAAAATACTCGCACCATCGGCGATCAGTGGGCCTACTTCATCAGCGTGAATCACTTTCATGTATTTCTCGATTCTTTAAGTTGTAAGGTCTAAATAAGTTTATACGTGCGGATCACGACCGCCGCGCGTTGCGGCATCAGGCCTTGCAAGGTGCCGACATACACCAGTCGATTCAGCCAGCCATATTTTCCTTCCGGCGCGGCGATCTCAATGCTTGAAAATGCATAGCGTTTTTCAGGCGAGACGTCGTGAATCAATACTTTATTGTGGACGGTGAGGATGGCGCCATCGTCGGTCTGCATTTCATATAAGGCATCGAGCAGGCGTGCGCCATCTTTACGAATCAGCTGACGATCGGCACCTCCGGCGAGTACTTTGCCGCGTAATCCGGGGCCCTCGAATGTTCCGCCTGTAATCGGCACCATGCGCCGTTCTCCGAGAGCCGAATCACCCAACAGCAGCATCGGCGCAATCTCCACGGTCGCGGTGTAGACCAACTCGACTTTGGGTGCGGCCGGCTCAGGGGAAACCGCAGCAGTTTGCGCCACGGCGAACGACGCGCCGCCAACAGTAAAAGCGCCCATGCCAGCCAACAGTAATTTGCGCCGTCTATCGAGCGAATTTATTTCATCATTACGCCTGCTGATCAATGCCATGGCTACATCCTTCCTGCTGTTTTAGTGTTGACCAAATCCCAGATAAGCTTCAATCACCTGCGGGTTGCCAGCCAGCGCAGCGGCCGAATCTTGCAGCGTGACTTCGCCCAGTTCCAGCACATAACCGATGTCGCTGATCTGCAGTGCTGCGCGCGCATTTTGCTCTACCAGCAGGACCGAAATGCCGGTCTGTCGCAGGTCGGCTACCTTGCGTAAAATTTCCTGCACGATCAGAGGTGCCAAGCCAAGACTAGGTTCGTCCAGCATAAGCACGCTCGGCTTGGCCATCAATGCCCGGCCAATGGCCAGCATCTGCCGTTCGCCGCCGGACAAGGTCGAGGCAATTTGTGTGCGACGTTCTTTCAGGCGCGGGAACAGCTCGAACACAGTCGGTAACTGGTCCTGCGGATGGGCGTCACCAAGCCGCAGCCGGCGAAAACTGCCGAGCAAAAGATTGTCTTCCACGCTCATGCTGCCGAATAGTTCGCGCGTTTCCGGCACCAGTCCAATCCCTGCCATAACGCGATCTTCCAGACTCATCTGTTGTAAGGATTGGCCCTGAAAACGAATCGTACCCTGCGACGGTAGAATCCCCATGATCGCATTGAGCAGCGTTGATTTGCCGGCACCATTGGGGCCGATTACGCACGCAATGCTGCCGCGTTCGAGCTTTAAATTGACATCGTGTACCGCCTCGACTTTGCCGTAGCATACCCGCAGCTGCGTCACTTCAAGCAGGAGTTCGCTCATGCTTCGCCTCCCAAATAGGCGGTAATGACGGCAGAATTTTGCTGGATCGCCGTCGGCGTTCCCTCGGCGATCTTGGTGCCGAATTCCATGACGACGATGTGATCGGTGAGCTGCATGACAAAGCCCATGTCGTGTTCGACTAACAGGATACTCATGCCGTCGGCGCGTAATTGCTGCAAGACCTGCGCTAAGTCCTGTTTTTCCTGATAGCGCAAACCAGCCGCCGGCTCATCGAGTAAGAGCAGCACCGGATCGCAGCACAAGGCGCGGGCAATTTCCATGATGCGCTGTTTGCCCAAGGGCAGACTACCGGCCTGCTCATACATCAAATCCTGCAGACCGACTTGCGTGAGACAACGTGCGGCTTCCTGTAGCAGGCACGCCTCCTCAGTCCGCTCAAGATGGAGCATGGCGCGCAAGGCACCGGCCGCGCCACGCTGATGCGCGCCAATGGCGACATTTTCCAGTACCGACATTGTCGGCATGAGCTGTACATGCTGAAACGTGCGCGCAATGCCGCGCGTGGCAATGGCGCGGGAAGGCAAACCGCCAATGGCGTGACCAAGAAATCGGATGCTGCCTTCTGAGGGCGGCAATAAACCTGTGACCAGATTGAAGGTGGTCGATTTACCGGCACCGTTGGGGCCGATCAGACCGACAATCTCGCCGGCCTTAAGCTCAAAACTGATATTGTTCACAGCGACCAGGCCGCCGAAGCATTTGCTCACACGCTCAAGCTGCAATAGGGCTGAGCCAGCTGCGGGCGGCGTGCGGCGTGTGAGTGCGCCGGCGTGATCCAATGCCAGCTTGACTTCGACCGCAGGAAAAATGCCGGCAAACAGTCCCGTCAACCAGGACCAGAGTCCCTGTGGCGAATACTTCAATAACAAAATCAGGATCACACCGAAAACGATGCCTTCATAATTACCGGCGCCGCCAAACAGCTTGGGCAGTATGACCTGCAAATGATCGCCAATTAATTGCAGGATCGTGCTGCCCAACACAGCACCCCACAAAGACCCGGCGCCGCCAATGACGGCCATGAACAGGTATTCGATCCCCATCTTGATGCCGAAGGGAGATGGATTCACACTGCGCTGAAAATGTGCGAACAGCCAGCCCGATAGCGCTGCCAACAAGGCCGCCAAAACGAAAATCAGAATCTTGTAATGGCCGGTATTAACGCCCATCGACTCGGCCATCAGCCGCCCACCTTTGAGCGCACGAATCGCCCGCCCTGAACGCGAATTGAGCAAATTCGACATCAGCCAGATCGCTGCCAGCAGCACGGTCCAGATCAGATAAAACATCGGCTTTTCATTTTTAAAATCGATGTCGGCCAGAGGAATCGCCGGGATGCCCGACAGACCATCATACATACCCAGCCAGCTGACTTTGCCAAATAAAAAATACAGACTGATACCCCAGGCGATCGTCGCCAATGGTAGGTAATGACCCGACATGCGCAGCGTGATCCAGCCCAGCAGAGTCGCGCAGATGGCCGTGAGCAGCAAGCCGATCAATAGCGTCAGCCAGGGCGACATACCGGCAGCCGTTGTCAGATACGCTGTGGTGTAGGCGCCAATGCCGGCGAAGGCCGCCTGACCAAACGAGGTCATGCCGCCGATGCCGGTCAGGAGTACGACACCAATCGTCACCAAGGCCGCCATGCCGATGTAATTGGCTTGAATAATCCAAAATGGTGGTACCGGCAGCAGCGGCAATGCCATAAGCAGCAGCACAAATCCGCCCGTCAGGATCGTGTTGGCAGTGCGTTTGAATTTCATCATCACGCTTCGTCCTCGAGCTGGACCGGCGCAGAAAAGGAGCGCCATAACAATACCGGCAGCAAAGACAGAAACACGATCACTTCCTTAAAATCGCTGGCCCAGAAAGAACTGTAGGCTTCCAGCAGGCCGACAAACAAGGCACCGCCGGCGGCTAAGGGATAGGTGACCAAACCGCCCATCGTGGCTGCCACAAAACCCTTCAAGCCAATCAAAAATCCGGAATCATAAAAGACCGTCGTCAAGGGTCCGATCAGAACGCCCGACAAAGCGCCGATAAAAGCCGCAATGGCAAAACTGAGTTTGCCGGCCAGGGTCGTAGAGATGCCCATCAATTGCGCGCCCAGCCGGTTGACCGCCGTTGCCCGCAGAGCCTTACCATACAAGGTGCGTTCAGAAAAAAGCCAGAGCGCGATCAACAGCATCAGCGCGGACAGAATGATGACGACCGTTTGCCCACTCACCATGACACTGCCAAGCGACCAGCGGGCATCCGAAAAAGGCGGCGTGCGTGAGCCTTCGGCGCCAAAAAATACCAGCCCCAAGCCGGTCATCGCCAAATGCACACCGACCGACACGATCAACAAAACCAGTACACTGGAATCCGCCAGAGACTGATAAACCACCCGATACAGCAGCGGCCCGAGCGCCGTGATCAAACATAATGTCAGCAGCGCCTGCACCGGCAGTGGAAAATTTTTCGGCGCGGCCCAAACCGTGAAGGCCGCCAATGCGACGGGCAGCAGCAGATTGTGCAGCAAGGCGCGCGGAATGGCGGCTTTTGCACCGCGGCGAATCAAATCAAACAGTTCAGTCGCTGTTGCACATAAGGCCAAGGTAAGCAAGAGCCATACCGCACCAGGCGTCTGACCCAACTGCAATGTCGCCAGCGTGAGGGTACTAAACGTGACGAATTCACCTTGTGCGATCAGCAAAATACGCGTGATGGAAAACACCAGCACCAAGGCGATCGCGATCAGGCCATAAATAACACCATTGCTCACACCGTCGAGCGTGAGGATGGCGGCGATGGAGGGGTCTAAAAAAATCACGGTGCCACAGGCTTCCAGTTACCGTTCTGGATCGTCAGCATCATGCGCGCATCGTCGCCCAAGCCGAAGTGATCGGCCGCGGTGTAACGAATAACGCCTTGCGTGATGGTGATCTTACCCGCATTTTCGAGCGTATTTTTCAGCGCAGTGCGGAATTCTGCAGAGCCAGGTTTTCCCTTCTTCAGCGCTTCTGGCACGACCTTGTTGAGAATGATCTGCGCATCATAGCCATGCGCGGCAAACTGATTACGACTGCCTGGACCAAATTGTTTTTCGTATTTTTCAACAAAATCGACTGCAACTTTTTTCGATGCATGGCTGTCTGGCAGCGCTTCCGGCATCACCGCCAGACCTGCTATAACGAATGCGCCTTCGACATCTTTGCCACCCAGGCGGATCAGGTCGCGTGAAGCGGCGCTGTGCGTCTGGTAGACCTTGCCCTTGAAGCCGCGCTCCATGACTGCCTTATGCGGCATGGCTGCACCGCTGCCTGAGGCAACGACCAGGATGGCATCCGGGTTCGAACTGACCACCTTGAGTGCCTGGGCTGTCACGCTGGTGTCGGCACGGCTAAAGCGTTCCGATACCGTCAGGCTGATACCGGCCTCTTTGGCAATCCGGGTCACTTCCTTGAACCAGCCTTCGCCATACGCATCGCTATAGCCAAGGAAGGCAAATGACTTCACGCCAGCGGCCTTCATGTGGCGCACAACGCCGGTGGCCATGACGGCATTCGATTGTGGCAGACGGAAGGTCCAGCCGCCTTTGCCTTCAGCCAGCTCAACCGGTGAGGTCGCCAATTGCACGGTCTGGCTTTCTGCGGCGACGTCGGAAATGGCGATCGCGGCCGGCGTCGCGGTCGAGCCGATGAGCACGTCGACCTTGTCTTCGCTAATTAATCGCCGGGCATTTTTACTGGCTTGCGTAGGATCGCTGGCATCGTCGAGAATGATCATTTTGACTTTTTCGCCGCCGATGGTGTCAGGCCAAAGTGCAAAACCATTTTTGGTCGGGATACCCAGACCTGAGGCAGGACCGGTCAAGGAAAGAATCACGCCGACCGTGATATCAGCCTGTGCCGGCGCTGAGATGAGCGCCATAGCAGAAGCCAATACGGTGGAACATAAAGCCAACTTCGCAGATTTGATTTTCATGTTGATCTCCTGATGTTATTTTAATGACCTACTGAATAATTTTTTAGCGCGGCGGCAAACGCAAAGCGCCGTCGAGCCGGATCACTTCGCCATTGAGCGACAGATTACCGACGATGTGCGCAGCGAGGCTGGCAAATTCGGCGGCATTGCCGAGTCGCTTAGGGAAAGGAATCGAGGCCGCCAGAGATTGCTGCACTTCTTCCGGCAATTTAAATAACAGCGGCGTCATAAACAGTCCAGGTGCGACCGTCATCACGCGCACACCGAATTGCGCCAGATCGCGCGCCAGCGGTAAGGTCAGCGATGCCAGACCGCCCTTGGAAGCCGCGTAGGCTTCCTGACCGACCTGACCATCGTAAGCCGCGACAGACGAGGTCATGATGATCACACCGCGTTCGCCATCTTCCAGCGGCGTATTGGCGACCATCTCGGCCGCTGCCAGTCGAATTACGTTAAAGGTACCGATCAGATTGACTTGAATGATGCGACTGAAATCTTCTAATGGCATCGGCGTGCCGTCTTTGCCGACCAGCCGTTTAGCGCCGCCGATACCAGCACAATTGATCAGGATGCGCGCCGGGCCATGCTGCGCACGCGCGTTGGCCATGGCCTGCTGCACACTGGCCGTATCGGTAATATCGCACACACATGCCAGGCCGCCGACTTCCTCGGCCAGCGCGCGTGCCGCTTCCAGATTGACATCCAGAATAGCGACTTTGGCGCCGCCTTGCGCCAGCTGACGCACGGTTTCAGCGCCGAGTCCGGAAGCACCGCCGGTGACGAGTGCGGCTTGTCCTTGCATATTCATCGTAGTTTCCTTCTGATTTTTTGTGTTGAATGCGGCCTGATGGCGCGTAGCGTGTGCCGTGATTTAAAACGCCGGATTTTCAACCAGCACCGCAATCCCCTGACCGCCGCCAATGCAGGCGCCGGCAATGCCGTAGCGGCCCTTATGTTCACGTAAGGCGCGCGCTAAGGTGATCGTCAGTCGCACACCGGTCATGGCGAGCGGATGTCCGAGCGCGATGGCGCCACCGTTCACATTGAGCTTGGCTCTATCCAATCCGAGTTCGCGTTCGACGGCGATAATTTGTGCGCCCTGCGCTTCATTGATCTCGAACAGAGCAATTTCGTCGAGCGCCAAACCGCTGCGTTCCAACAGTAAGCGAATCGCGGGTGCCGGTCCAATCCCCATAATTTCTGGTGGCACGCCAACGGCGGCGGCCCCCAGAATACGTCCGAGCGGCTGGCGCAGTGTGCTTTGATGATCGCGCACATAAGCACCCGAGGCGACGATCGCTGCAGCGGCACCATCGACCAGCGCCGAGCTGTTGCCACCGGTCTGTACGCCGCCCGGATACAGCGCCCGTAGTTTTTCCAAGACCTCGACGGGCGAGAGACGCGCATGCGTATCGTGGCTGACCTGATCCATCTTGCCGGTCAGACGAATCGACCGGCTGGCATAATTTTCTAATGCAAAGGTCTCGTTCGATACCGGGACAATTTCACCGGCATGGAAACCTGCTTCACGTGCCTGTACTGCGCGCGCAAATGAGAGCGCCGCAAAGGTATCGACTTCGTGACGCGTGATGCCATATTTAAGCGCCAGATTTTCGGCCGTCTGCGGCATGGTAATGCCCGGCGCGGGATCGATCAGTGCTTCCCACATGTAGTCTTTAAAGTCGACCGGCGCGCCCAGACGAAAGCCGGTGCGATGCGAAAACGCGGCGATCGGATTACGCGTCATGGATTCGGTACCGACTACCAGAGCCGTATCGGTATAGCCGCGCTCGATCTGGTCGCCGGCCTGACGAAACAGTTCAAAGCCGGTGCCGCAGATTCGCTGCACATTGATCGACTGGACCTCCTGCGGCACGCCGGCATACAGGCCGATATGGCGGGCAATCATGTATTGAAAAAAATCACCGGGCGCCATATTGCCGCTGATGACGGAACCGATATCGGCGGCCGGTACACCCGTGCGCTGCAAAATTTCACGCGCTACCTTGATGCCCATGTCGGTCGGAGATATCTGTCCAAACGCGCCGCAATAGTCCACCATCGGTGTGCGTACTCCGTCAAGCATCCAGAGATCGTTAAAGCCAGAATAAAAACCTTTTGCCGCCATGATTTTCCCTCTTATTTGCTAGCGTGAATGATTGCCGCATCGGTGCCAACATACAGCGCGGCGACCAGTGCCGCACGGTGCGTGAGCACAGCGCGTTGATTGATCGAGCCCTTGTCGGTAATTTCACCGCGGTCAATCGATGGTGGTTCTTGTAAGACCATGGCACGCACGACGCGCGTAGCGCTGCCGGTTCCCAAGCGGTACAGGCGATCGACCAGCTGTTGAAAAAATTCCCGTACCGGCGCTGCAGCATAGACGTCCGCCAGGCTGGCCTGCGGCGCACATCCAGAAAGCTGGCGACACACAATCACATTCGGCAAAATCAACAGCCCGACATCGCCCTGATCGTGGCCAGTGATGACGACATCAAATACATACGGCGCACCTTCGTGCAAAACGCGCGCACGCAGCGGCCCCACACTGACCCAGGTACCTGTATTGAGTTTAAAGTCTTCCGCGACCCTGCCATCAAACACAAAGCCCAGATCAGGATTGTTGGCGTCGCGCCATTTGACGGCATCGCCGGAACAGAAGAAACCCTCGTCATCAAAGGCATTCTGCGTTTGCTCCGGTGCGCGCCAATAACCGGGCGTCACATTCGGACCACGGTAGCGCACTTCCTGCTTATCGCCATTCGTGACCAGCTTGATTTCCATCCCCGGACAAGGCGTACCCAGATCGCCGGCGCGTACATTGGCGCGCAGTACAAACATGGCGCACGGCGCAGTTTCGGTCATGCCTAATCCGGTGCCCATCACAATCCGTTCACCGACGGTGGCCTCGGCGCTGGCATGAAGTTTGTCCCAGATTGGCTGCGACAAGGAGGCGCCGCCATAAAATTGTAATTGAAGGCGGCTATGAAAATGCTGACTCAATGCCGCATCGCTTTCGAGCGCGCGCGCTACTTCTTCCCAGCCCTTGGGCACGTTAAAGTAAATGGTCGGTGCGATCTCACGCAAATTGGCCAGTGTGATGCCGATCAGCTGTGGCGTCGGCTTGCCATCATCAATATACAGTGTGCCGCCGTTATAGAGCACCAGATTGACGTTCTTGTTACCACCGAAGGTGTGATTCCAGGGCAGCCAATCTAGCAACACCGGCGGTTCTTGCGCCAGGAAGGGCCAGGATTGGGCCAGCATTTGCATGTTGCTGCATAACATACGCTGGGTATTGATGACGCCCTTAGGCTGTTGGGTCGAGCCGGAGGTAAACAGAAATTTGGCAATCGTCTCCGGGCCGGTCGCCTGATAGGCGACATCGACCGCAGCCGTAGCAGGCGTCTGTTCGAGCGCCGAAAACAGCGTTGCAGCACGATCGGCAGGCGGCGCTTCGGTGACGACAAATTCAACGCTCGCATCACACACGGCACGCATAGCATTGGCGAATTGCTCGCCATGCGCGGCAAACACCAGACCCGGCGTGAGCAGTTTGACGATCTGCCGCAGCTTTTCAAAATCCTGCGAGACCAGCGAATAAGCCGGTGAAATCGGTGCGTAAGCGACACCCACATGCTGACATGCCAGCGCCAGCATGGCGTGTTCGAGATCGTTGCCGGATAAAATAACGACCGGCCGTTCCGCTGACAGTCCGCGATCAAGCAAGGCTTGACCGATATGGCGCGCCTTATCGAGCGCCTGCGCATAACTGATGTGGCGCCACTGACCCGAGGTATCCCGTTTTGCCATGAAGGTGCGCTCAGGGGCCACGGCCGCCCAATGCACGAGTCGGTCATTCAAACGTTCGGGATAGGCGGCCAGATCTTGTGCGACGCTGACATAGGTATGACCGTTTTTTTCGCTGGTCTGGACGGTGTCGATCGCGTAGTCAAGCTGGCGATAGCGTGCGCTGCTTAGCATGGTGTAGGTCTCAAGGAGTTATATTTTTGCGCTACAAGGCTTACTGACCAACGCGCACCTTGTTTGACTTCATGTCCAAAAATGCTGCCAGTCTGCCGCGCGTCTCAGGGTCGCTGGCGGCGACGGCGGCCATCAAGGACTCAGTGACCATACCATCCTGGATCGACTGATCGGCAATGCGCGGCAACACATGCATGACGCCATAGTTGGTCATAGGCGCATTAGCGGCAATTTTTTCTGCCAGCGCCATCGCCTTGGTCATGCCTTCACCATTTGCGACCAGATATTGGGTAACACCGGCAGCGTGACCTTCTTCCGCATTGAGTACGCGGCCAGTGAGCATCAGATCTGTCATACGGGATACGCCGATCAGACGCGAAATACGCACCGATCCGCCGCCACCGACAAACAAACCGCGCTGCCCTTCCGGCAAAGCATAAAACGCCGATGCTTCCGCCACACGAATATGGGCCGCGCTGGCCAGCTCAAGTCCACCACCAATCACCGCGCCATGCAGCACGGCGATCACCGGTACATGGCCAAATTGCACTCGCTCGAACGCCGCATGCCACATACGTGAATGCTGAACCGCTTCGGTAGTGCTGTTTTCACGGACTTCTGATAAGTCCAGGCCAGCGCAGAAGTGATCGCCCTCACCGTGTAATACAGCGACCCGCGCATTGGCGGGCAAGGTATCAAAACAGGTCCGCAGGGCGTTGACTAAATCATCGCTGAGCGCATTGCGCTTCTTGGCACGGCAGATCGTGATGCGGGCAATCGCACCGATCATTTCAAGCTGGTAAAGGGGAGTAAGTTCGCTCTGATTCATGGGCTGGTATTGCTTTCTCGTGTGAGTGAAGACACTGCTTCACTTATTATTCTCAATAATGGTTATACTTTATAACAAAAATACTCGCTCCGCAAGACTGATGAGAAATCTATTTCATTTTTATCGGAATTGAAAATGTGCAGCGCAGCAAACTGCTGCATGGGCTGAGCGATGGAAGGTGATTCATCATGCGGCGTCTCAGAATGAGAGATACCCGGTGCTGGCAAAAATCAGGCGAAAAAAAAGCAATGCTCTCTGCGCATTGCTTTGATGGTGGGGAGTGCAAGTTTCGAACTTGCGACCTATCGCGTGTGAGGCGATCGCTCTACCCCTGAGCTAACCCCCCGTGATGTCCTGCCGGGTACTGCCAAGGAGATGGGATTATCGCACAGCTGGGAGGTCGAATCAACGTGAAGGAAATTTAAGCGGCCAAACCCGGCGCGCAATCATGACGCCACCGCATGACCTCAAATCACACTACCCTTGATTTCCTAAAAATCACGTCGCCGCAACACGACGCCAAATCGCGCTGCCCTTCATTTCCTTATCCAGTTTATCAAGCAAGGCATTGTGCTCGGCCAGCTCGTCCGGGCTAGCGGCCAGCAAAATCACATCGGCCAGTGGCAGCATCACGGCGCTGCCGTCGGCGCTGGTGGTCTGCTCTTCCTCGCCAGCGTCCATCATCAGGCTATTCTGTCCGCGCGTCATACCCAGATACACTTCTGCCAGTAATTCCGCATCCAGTAAAGCGCCATGCAGCGTCCGGTGCGCATTCGACACACCGTAACGATCGCACAGTGCGTCGAGCGAATTACGCTTCCCGGGATGCATTTCGCGCGCCTGCAGCAAGGTATCGATCACCTTATGAATATGGGTAGCAAAGGGCGCGAAATCGAGCCGGGCAAATTCAGCATCGAGAAAGCCCAGATCAAAACTGGCGTTATGAATGATCACTTCGGCACCGCTGACGTAGTCACGCAGATCGGCGGCGATGTCGGCGAACTTGGGCTTATCGGCCAGGAATTCAGTCGTCAGGCCATGCACCGCCAGCGCGCCCTCTTCCGAGTCACGCTCCGGATTGATGTAGCGATGAAAATTATGACCGGTTAATCGACGGTCAATCAGCTCCACGCAGCCGACTTCAATTACCCGGTCGCCCGTACGCGGATTCAGACCGGTGGTTTCAGTATCGAGAACAATTTGTCGCATACGGCTTAGCCTGCCTTGATTAATTAGGGGTGCGTGAGCTCAACAACGAGCGGCTCAGTCGATTCGGTCTGTTTGCGCGGGCGGGCAAAGTAAGAATACACGGTCGGCACAACAAACAGCGTGAGCAAGGTACCGAAGGACATGCCCCCCACGATCACCCAGCCGATCTGCGTACGCGATTCGGCGCCGGCGCCGCGCGCTAATGCTAGCGGCAATGCACCCAGCACCATCGCACCAGTCGTCATCAGAATCGGCCGCAGTCGCATGACCGATGCCTCAATGATCGCCTCGTGTAATGCAACACCCTTATCGCGCAGCTGATGGGTAAATTCGACCAGCAGGATACCGTGTTTGGTGATCAGCCCGACCAGCGTAATCAGCCCGATCTGGCTATACACGTTCAGCGTGCCGCCGCTCCAGGTCAGCGCAGCGAGCGCACCCGCCATCGACAAGGGCACCGTCAGCATAATGATGAGAGGATCAGCGAAACTCTCAAATTGCGCCGCCAGCACCAGATAAATAAAGGCCAGTGCCAGCACAAAGGTGAGCGCTAAGCTGCCACTAGACTGTTTGTATTCACGCGAAGATCCGGCCACATCGGTAGCAAATCCCGGCTGTAGAATCCTGCCCGCAACGGCCTCGAGGTATGCCAGCGCTTCCCCCTGGGTAGCGCCATTGCCCAGATTGGCCGAGATGATCACGGCGCGCTGTTGGCCAAAGTGGTTCAAGTCGCGCGGAGCGACGCTCTCCTGCACCTTCAAGATGCTGGTCAGAGCGATCATCTGATCATTTTTTCCGCGCACAAAAATATTGCTGATATCTTCTGGCGCATCACGTTCACTACTTTCGATTTGCACGATCACATCGTACTGCTCGCCACCCTTTTTAAAGCGCGTCACGTTGCGTCCGCCCAGCATGGTTTCGAGAATGCGTCCCACGGTCTCGATCTGCACACCCGCGTCGGCCGCCTTGTCGCGATCGATCTGCACATTGACCTGCGGTTTATTCAGACGCAAATCGGTATCGATATTGACCAGGGCAGGATTTTTGCGCGCTTCGGCGACGATGGCTTCGACGGCTGTCTGCAGTTCTGCGTAAGGCGCATTCGTCATCACGACTAAACTAACCGGCCGGTCACGGACATTTTGACCGAGCGATGGCGGTGCACTGGGAAACGCCAGCAGGCCAGAGATGGAACCTAACTTGGGGTTTAAATCCTTGACGATCTCCATCGTGCTGCGCTGGCGTAAATCCCAGTCCACCGTGCGGAAAAATGCCATCCCCCGTTCAACCGTCGGACTGCCGGCGATGATGAAAACCCGATCCACTTCCTTGATCCCTTTGGCGATCTGTTCGATCTGCTTTGTGTACTTTTCAGTGTAGTCAAGCGAGGCACCATCAGGACCGGACACCATGGTAAAAATCAGGCCCCGGTCTTCAATCGGTGCCAATTCTTTTTTGATCGTCAATCCTAACAAAAGCAAGCCGCCGATCACCAGCCCATAGGCCGCCATCACGATCCATCGACGCTGCAAGGCGATTTGCAGACCGCGCCGGTAAGTGGCAGTGATCGCATTCAGCACACCCTCAATGAACATATAAATCCGGCCATGTTGGGGCTGATGCTTTAACATCAGACCGCACATCATCGGCGACAAGGTCAGCGCGATGAAGCCAGAAACGATCACGGCACCAGCCAGCGTGACAGCAAACTCCACAAACAGGCGGCCAATCCGACCTGGCGTAAAGGCCACCGGCACATACACGGCCGCCAGCGTCATCGTCATCGCCACGACGGCAAAACCGATTTCCTTGGAACCTTTGAGCGCGGCGGCCATCGGCGTCAACCCTTCCTCGATATGGCGGTAGATATTTTCCAGCACCACGATCGCATCATCGACCACCAGACCAATCGCCAGCACCAATGCCAGCAGCGTGAGCGTGTTAATGGTAAAACCCGCCAAGGCCATCAGCGCAAAGGCACCAATGAGCGATACAGGAATTGTCACGAGCGGAATGAGGGATGCACGCGTAGATCGCAGAAATACAAAAATGACCAGTGCGACCAGCATCACCGACTCAAAAATGGTGTGGTAAACCGATTCAATCGAACGATCGATAAAGACTGTCGAATCATACGAGATACCGATCTCGATTCCCTGACTAGCGAGTATTTCGCGCAGCTTGGGCAGTTCGGCTTTGACGTAAGCCGCCAGTTCGAGCGGGTTAGCGGTAGCTTGCTTGACCACGCCCAACGCGACAGCGTTATTGCCATTAAAGCGCACCGATGAGCGCTCGGAAGCAGGTCCGAGCTCCACCCGCGCCACATCCCTCAAGCGCACCGCAAAGCCATTCACATTGCGCACAATGATGGCTTCAAATTCAGCCGGCGTCGTCAAATCGGTTTGTGATACGACGGAGAATTCACGCGTTTTGGATTCGATGCGGCCGGCCGGTACTTCGATGTTTTGCTTACGCAGCGCATCTTCGATATCGGCGGGCGTCAGTTTTTGCGCGGCCAGCTTATCGCGATCAAGCCAGATGCGCATGGCGTAACGCCGGTCACCATTGGTACGGATATCGGCCGCACCTGGCAGTAATTGCAGACGCGGCTTGACGACGCGATTAGCCACATCGGTCAGATCGAGCGCTGACATCGTCGCGCTGGAAAATGACAGCCAAATAATTGGATTGGCATCCGCCTCGACCTTGGCGACGACCGGCTCATCGATCGTTGGCGGCAGTTTGGAGCGCACGCGGGCGACCCGGTCGCGCACGTCATTAGCACCCGAGTCGGCATCCTTTTCAATCCGGAAGCGCACCGTCACCTGGCTTTGCTCGGCGCGCGAAATGGAGGTCAGTACATCCACGCCGTCAATGCCGGCGATGGAATCTTCCAGTACCTTGGTGACCTGCGACTCAACGATGTCCGAGCTCGCACCCACGTAACGCGTATCGACTGTGACGACCGGCTCATCGATGCGCGGATATTCACGCACGGCCAGACGTTTATACGATACCAGCCCGAGCAACACGATGATGAGCGACATCACGGTCGCAAAGACCGGCCGGCGAATACAGAGTTCAGATAAGACCATGACTGCCTTTAATGTGCCGCGCTCTGGGCGGTCCGGATGTTAGCGCCATCGCGCTCAAGACGGATCTGGCCGGCCGTGACGATCTGGTCGCCCAGTGTGAGCCCTTGCAAAATTTCTACCTGCGCAGCGCGCCGCAGTCCGACCTTGACTTCTACCCGCCGCGCCTTGCCGTCCACGACGCGCCAGACGGTGGATTTATCACCCATCGGCACGATCGCTTCCTCGGGCACCACCAGCGCATTATCACGCCGGGTGAGAATGAGCCGCACACGGGCAAACATGCCCGGTTTAAGTTTAGCGTCGGAATTAGCGATACGGCCACGCAGCAGTGCCGAGCGACCGGCGCTATCGACCTGCGGATCAATCGCATCGACATGGGCAGTAAAAATCCGGCCCGGCAAGGCATCGACACTGACCTCAATCGTCTGACCTTTTTGCGCCCGTTCGGCAAATTTTTCGGGGATACGGAAATCGACTTTGACGCTCGATATATCTTCCAGATTGACCAGCTCGGCGCCGTCCTTGACGTAATCGCCGACCGACACATTGCGAATCCCGACAATGCCGGAAAAAGGCGCCAGGATTTGCAGTTTGGCGAGCTTGGCCTGCGCGAGCGCCAGCTTGGCATCGAGCACCTGCACATTGGCTTCCGATTCTTCCTTGACGCGCTCGGAAATAAACTTCTGCCGCGCCAGGTCGGCGTTACGGGTGTAATTGGCCTTGGCGATGGCGAGTTCGGCAAACGCCTGCTGTACTTCGGCCTGATTGACGCTGGCATCAAAGGCCACCAAGAGCTGCCCGCGCTTGACCGGCTGACCATCCGCAAAATTAAGCTGCGTAATGCGGCCGGCGATTTCCGGTTTTAACACTACCGCTTCATTCGAACGAATATTCCCAACCGCGTTGATGTCGTCTACCAGGGAGGCGCTGCTCACGCTGGTTAATTCCACCATGGCCGGTGGCGAGGCCTTGAACCCTGACTGCGCAGCCGGTGCGCCAGACTGTGCCGGATTAATCGGCATGGGCGCACGCTGGGCACGGGAGGCATACCACCCGAGGGCGATCATGCCGGCCAGAGCAAGGGCTGGGTAAAGCAAACGACGAAGATTCATTGGTTTTTTAGGTAAGATCGCAGGACGCGTAAAACAAGATCAGGGCCACATTCAGTCCAAATCGACAATCGTCAACTGTAGCATAAACAGGGCGTATTTATTTTGCTCACTTTGGTGCATTCCGCAGCAAATCAGGAAGCACTATCGACACCACGGTTCGCCAGATCATCGGCCCGCTCATTGCCCGGGTGGCCGTTATGTCCGCGCACCCACAGCCATTCGACGCTGTGCGGCGCTTGCGCGGCATCGAGGGCCTGCCACAGGTCGGCATTTTTAACCGGCTCCTTGGCCGCCGTTTTCCAGCCGCGCTTTTTCCAGCCATGGATCCATTCGCTAATCCCCTTTTGCACATATTGGCTGTCGGTATGCACGCGGATCTTGCACGGGCGCTTGAGCATGCTCAGGGCCTCAATCACGGCGCGCAGCTCCATGCGGTTATTGGTCGTATCGGGCTCACCGCCCCAAAGTTCTTTTTCGTGTGCGCCGTTGACCAGCAAAGCGCCCCAGCCACCGCGTCCGGGATTGCCCTTGCACGCCCCATCGGTATAAATATCTACTTCATCCATGTTTATTCTGTGCTTCCATTACGAGATTGAATATCTGCATGTTGACGGATCCGGTTTGTCGCCGGCAAGCCGTTCGTCGCCGGCACCACCGCTTTGCGCCAGGCCGGCCCGATCAAACGCATGCCTTTGACGCGCTTGATTGCCTGCACCATATACACCGCGCCCAGGTAAGGCCACCAGCGGTCGCCGGCTGGCTCCATCAGGCTAAACCGCGCCAGCCATTTATCGCTCAGACAAGGCGGCGCGTAGCAGCCAAAATAGCCGCGATTGACTTCCATATTCAGCAGTTTGAGCCAGTCTTTCATGCGCGGCAGGCTGATGAATTCACCGTTCAGCGGCAAAAAATGCGCGCCCGATAGACGTCCGGCGGCTTGCCGCAGGCCCCACAGACTGGCCGGATTAAAGCCGCACACGATCAGCTGCCCCTCAGGGATCAGGACCCGCTCGACTTCGCGCAAAATCTGGTGCGGCTCGGCGGCAAACTCCAGCACATGCGGCAGCACCACCAGATCCAGACTTTGCGAGGCAAAGGGTAGTTCAGAAAAATCATGTACCACCACGACCGGTAAGGCCGGCTGTGCATTAGACTGCGGCAGCTGGGTATCCGACAGCCATCGGTGCGGCATGCGATTCGCCTGCAAGGCATTCACCTGCGGCAGACCAATCTGCAGTGCATTGAAGCCGAAAATATCCGCTGTCAGGGCATCCAGGCGCGCCTGCTCCCAGGCCATGACGTAACGCCCGGGCGGCGTGTCGAGCCAATCAGCTAAGGCTATAATGCTTTTTTCTGCAAACGGATGAGCCATGGCTACCTTGAATGTCCTGACGGTTCCCGCATTTGATGACAATTATCTTTGGCTGGTGCATAACGGCCAGCATGCGATCGCCGTCGATCCGGGCGACGCTGACGCCATTATCGCCGCTTTACGCCAACATGATCTGACCCTGGCCGGTATTTTACTCACCCATCACCACGCTGACCACATCGGCGGCCTGTCACGGCTGCTCGAACTCTATCCGGTGCCCGTGGCGGGTCCGCGCCTGGAAAACATTGCCGGCGTGACCCTGCCGATGGGCCAGGGCGAACAGGTGCTTATCCCCGAACTCGATTTATCGCTACAGGTGCTCGATGTTCCCGGCCATACGCGCGGCCATATCGCCTACTACAGTGCGACTCAGGGCTGGCTGTTTTGCGGTGATACCCTGTTTGCCGGTGGCTGCGGGCGTCTCTTTGAAGGCAGCCCGGCACAAATGGTGGCCTCGCTCGACCAGCTGGCCGCCCTCCCCGGCTCAACCAAAGTCTATTGCGCCCACGAATACACGCTGTCCAATCTTAAATTCGCGCACGAGGTCGAGCCGGATAATCTGGCATTACAAAGTCGCATCGTGAGCGAGCAAGACAAACGTGCGCACGATATCCCCACGGTGCCGTCGACGATTGCGCTCGAAAAAGCCACCAATCCCTTCCTGCGCTTTCGCGAACCTGCCATCGCCGCCCGCCTCAACACCTTGGGAAAACTGCCACAAAGCCAGCCCAGCCCGGTCGATATTTTTGCGATTTTACGTGAATGGAAGAACGCATATCGTTGATTTCATGGACTTTCATTGTAAAATGCAGGGCCTTAATTCAGGCAAATGTTCTTAACGAATCAAGTTGATCGTCCTGACATTGCCTTTTTCCGAGTACCCATGCCTTTAACGCTTCGAACGCCTTTCGTTATCGCTCTCTTGCTCGTGCTGAGTCAGGGTGTGGCGTTCGCCAATGCGCTTGACCACGACCCTCTGCCCTTAGTCGCCACGATTCAACGGCCCTTGCTGGAGGTGGATGCCAACACGAGCGCCGATGCCGCGGGCGAACTCACCACGACTGAAGAAGTAGATATCTGGGCCCGCATCCGCAATGGCTTTGCGATTCCCGACCTGGAAAATCCACTGGTTGAAAATCACCTGAACTGGTACACCAGCCGTCCCGATTATATTCAGCGCACCACGCTGCGCGCTTCGCACTACCTGTTCCACGTCGTGCAAGAGCTCGAAAAACGCAATATGCCCACCGAGCTGGCCCTGCTACCCTTCATCGAATCGGCCTTCAATCCGCAGGCCCTTTCCAGTGCCAAGGCGGTCGGTATGTGGCAGTTCATGCCTGCCACCGGCGCCGATTTCAATCTGCGTCAAAGTACCTTCAAGGATGATCGGCGCGATGTACTGGCCTCCACCGAAGCTGCGCTGTCCTACCTTGAGCGTCTGTACCGCCAGTTTGGCGACTGGCAGCTGGCACTGGCGGCCTATAATTGGGGCGAAGGCTCGGTACAACGCGCCATCAATAAAAATCGCGCCGCCGGACTGCCGATTGACTTCAATAGTCTCTCGCCGCTGATGCCGCCGGAAACGCGCAATTATTACCCCAAGCTGCAGGCGGTCAAAAACATTATCGCTACGCCGGCGCTGTTTGGCCTCACCTTGCCACGGGTGGATAACGAGCCCTACTTCGTCGCCATCGGTAAAACGCGCGACATCGACATCAAGATCGCTGCCCAGCTGGCTGAACTCTCGCTCGAGGAATTCCAGGCGCTCAATCCGCAATTTAACCGCGCCATCATCACCGGCAACGCCACGTCGCAAATCCTCCTGCCACATGCAAACGCCAGCAAATTTAAAGAAAACCTCGCCAAATGGGGGCGTTCACTAACGAGCTGGACCGCGCACACCGTCACTAATGCACGCGAACGCATCGATACCATCGCCTCCCGCTTCAACACCACGCCGCAGGTGATCCGCGAGATCAATAACATCCCGCCCAATATGCGCCTGCGCGCCGGCTCGACCATCCTGGTGCCCAAGGCCGAACACGCGCCCGAAAAAGATATCGCCGCCGACTTGGTCGAGCGCGGCCAAATGTCGATCGAACCGGACGTGCCGAATTTCCGTAGGCTCTTCGTCAAGGTTGGCAGCAAAGATAATTTGCTCTCGATCTCCCGCCGTCATCATGTCTCAGTCGCGCAAATCAAGACCTGGAACAAGCTCAATTCCGATAAATTATCCAACGGCCAGACGCTGCAGATTCAGGTCCCGCTGCCATTAGCGCGCAATAAATCAGCACCGCTCGTCAAGCGTAACGTGAGCCGGCCAGTGGTGCGCAAACAAGTCGTGCCGGTCAAAGGCAAAGCGCCCGCCAAGCCGCTCATCAGCGCTAAAAAAGCGCCTATCAAGGCATATTAATCATCCGCATACTTACAATACGGGCAGCTAAAGTTTGCCTGCCGGGCCTTGAGCCCCTACAATCTCGAACAAAATAAACTCGGAGTCCACCATGGCGTTTTTACAAGGTAAAAAAATTCTTATCACCGGTTTGCTGTCAAACCGTTCCATCGCCTACGGGATTGCCAAAGCCTGCCAACGCGAAGGCGCAGAACTGGCCTTCACCTATGTTGGTGAACGCTTCAAGGATCGCATCACCGAATTTGCCAAAGAATTCGGCACCGAACTGGTCTTTGACTGCGACGTCGCCAATGATGACCAGATCAGCGCCGTCTTTGCCGATCTGGGCAAATCATGGGGTCAACTCGACGGTCTGGTACACGCCATCGGCTTTGCGCCGCGCGAAGCCATTACCGGCGATTTTCTTGAGGGCCTCTCACGTGAATCGTTCCAGATCGCGCATGATATTTCTGCCTACAGCTTTCCGGCACTGGCCAAGGCTGCCCTGCCCATGCTGCGCCCGGGTTCGGCACTGCTGACCTTGACCTACATGGGCTCGCTGCGCGCCACACCTAACTACAACACCATGGGACTGGCCAAGGCCTCGCTCGAAGCCTCGGTGCGCTATCTGGCCGAATCGCTGGGCCCCAAAGGCGTGCGCGTAAACGGCATTTCGGCTGGACCGATCAAGACCCTGGCTGCGTCGGGTATCAAAGATTTTTCCAAACTGCTGGGCGTGGTCGCGCAAAATGCACCGCTGCGTCGCAACGTCACGATCGAGGATGTCGGCAATACTGCCGCTTTCCTGTTATCCGATTTAGCGGCGGGGATTACCAGTGAAATCACCTACGTCGATGGCGGCTTTTCAAATGTCATGTACGGCATTGCCTGATCGGCAGCGTGGGGAGTTTATGCCGCTTTGCAGCAAATAACTCCCCACGCTGTGCTTTAACGCGGTAGAATGTGTGCTCTGAACAGCGCTATAGCCGCGCTGCAGAAAACAGTCACACCGGTAGCACCGCAAACCCTTAGCATTGATACAAAGCCCTCCCGCCTTCTGGTGTTGAAACACAAACACCTTCCCGGCGCAAAAGCTTTAGCTGTGCCGAAATTATCCTGAGTTTTCTTAGCTGTTTCGTTGGTACGCGTTGCAAATTTTATGCGTTGGCATTCGCCCGTTCAATGATCGGGCTCGCGCAGCGCTGATTTATTATGAAAGTAAAGAATGACTTTTGAATCACTAGGCCTCCACACGTCCATCCTCAAAGCATTGACCGAAGCAGGCTACACCGAACCGACCACCGTTCAGGCGCAGGCGGTACCCGCCGCACTGGCTGGACGTGACCTGATGGTGTCCTCCCAGACCGGCTCGGGCAAAACAGCCGCCTTCATGCTGCCTGCATTGCACAAATTTGCCTCCGCTGAACCGGCGGACGAATCCGGAAAGACCCCGAATCAAGAACGCCAGTCGGCCCGCTCACGCGGCGACCGTCCACGTTTTCAGGCTGCCCAGCCAAAAATGCTGGTGCTCACACCGACCCGCGAACTCGCGCTGCAAGTCACCACCGCGACCGATAAATACAGCATCTATGCGCGTCGTATCAAGGCGGTGTCGATCCTGGGCGGTATGCCTTATCCAAAACAGATGCAACTCTTGTCGCGCAATCCAGAAATTCTGGTCGCCACACCAGGTCGTCTGATTGACCATATGGAGTCGGGCAAGATTGATTTTTCAAAGCTGGAAATCCTCGTCCTCGACGAAGCTGACCGCATGCTCGACATGGGCTTCATCGACGATATCGAAAAAATCGTCGCTGCCACACCAGAGACGCGTCAGACCATGCTGTTCTCTGCCACGCTCGACGGCGTCGTCGGCAATATGGCCAAGCGCATCACCAAAGATCCGCTGGTCATTCAGATCGCCGGTTCGGCCACCAAGCATGAAAACATTCAACAACGGGTCCACTTTGTGGATGACCTGTCGCACAAAAATCGTGTGCTCGATCACCTGCTGCGCGATGAAACGATGGATCAAGCAGTCGTCTTTACTGCTACCAAGCGGGATGCCGACACCATTGCTGATCGCCTCAACATCGCCGGCTTTGCCGCCGCTGCCCTGCATGGCGACATGCATCAAGGCGCGCGTAACCGTACCCTGGACGCCATGCGTCGCGGGCAGGTTCGCGTTTTGGTGGCAACGGATGTGGCTGCGCGCGGCATTGACGTACCGGCCATTACCCACGTCGTGAATTACGACTTGCCAAAATTCCCGGAGGATTACGTCCACCGCATCGGCCGTACTGGCCGAGCTGGTCGCAAAGGTCTGGCGATCTCGCTGGTGAACCATGCTGAAGGCATGAACATCAAGCGCATCGAACGCTTTACCAAGCAAATCATCCCGATCGAAGTGATCGAAGGTTTTGAGCCAAAGCGTACCGCCTCACCCAGCCACGCGCGTAAGCCAGGCGGCTGGAAACCGGGCGACAGCCGTAGCGCTGCCAAGCCAGGTCAGCGTACCTTCAGCAAGCCAGCTGCTGCACCACGCGGCGAAGGCGGCGGCTATAAAGGTAATCGTGACGCGAGCGCCCCACGTCGCTCGTTCACGGACCGGTAAGCAGACTGTGGGCGACTTTTGGGTCGCTCAGTAATAGATATAAAAAAACCGCTGCACGTATCTGGCAGCGGTTTTTTTTCGTCTGTGGCACAGGCGAAAGGAGCAGCTATTTAGCCCCCGCCCCACCAATCATCTGCAGCGCAATCGAACACTGATACCCAATCCCGCGTACCGACACGATGCACCGTTCGGGCGCGCCGGCTTGTACCAGTTTTTTGCGCAGTCGGGTGATCATCACCGCCATCGACTGCCATTCGTTATGCGTGACTGCCTTGCCTAGCGCTTCGCCCAAGGCAGGATAAGCATGCACCTCGCCTTTTTTCAGGGAAAATAACTCTAGCAAACTCAGTTCCGATGCCGTGATGGCGACTTCGAGCATGCCGCCTTCAATCCGCATGCCGGAACGATGAATTTTCAGACCGCTTTTTTCTTCCGGCGTGAGCACCAGCCGCCGCGCCAGCGCGCCGATGGCAGCGTTGAGTTGTACTAGTGAGAAGGGTTTGGGCAGATAAAGATCGGCACCACTTTCGTAACCGGCGATCTGCGCAATTTCTTGCGTGCGGGCAGAAATGATGATGATGCCGGCATGGGGAAAGTGCTGACGTAGTCGCGTCGTCAGTGAAATACCGTTCTCGCCTGGCAGATTGACGTCGACCAGATACAAGTCCATTGGCCGGTCCGTCAAAAAGACGTCTTCAGCGCTGGTATGCATGAGAACACCATGGCCTTGGCCGACCAGGTAGTCTGACACCAGGTCTAATAAGGCTTGATTATCTTCAATAATGGCAATTTTCAATCCGGATTCCCAAAAGTTACTTGGCTCATACTCTAGCGTGATTCCGCGACAAGATTATTTCAAATTATTTCATCGGCATCAAAACCTGGCAGATGCACAGTAAATACGACCCGCGAGCCGGTATTCTCGAACGCGACATTCCCCTGCATTAAATGCGCC
This sequence comes from Oxalobacteraceae bacterium, assembly GCA_947374865.1. Taxonomy (GTDB): domain Bacteria; phylum Pseudomonadota; class Gammaproteobacteria; order Burkholderiales; family Burkholderiaceae_D; genus CANFLV01. The sequence continues at coordinate 148,918 of CANCDR010000003.1, read as the reverse complement.
AATTGCCGCACAATAAACAAGCCCAATCCTGATCCACTCAGGCGAAGCGCCGACGGCGCCCGATAAAACTTATCAAAAACTCTGCCAGCTTCTGGCGCGCCGAACTGGCCAATGGCATTGGAAAACATCATCGCAATCGTGGGCTGATCGGATGCGGCATCAGTACTCATGCAGACGCGCAGCAGAATCGGCACATCAATAGCGCCGTACTTGAGGGCATTTTCAAGCAGATTTTTTGCCAAAATAGCAAAAATACGTTCATCGACATAAAAATAATGCCGTGCATCGCAGTCGATCTGAATCTGCGCAAATCGCGTGTCCTGCGCTAGCAGCGCGAGCAGACATTCACGGCAGCTCATCGGCTCAAGATTGACCGCCAGCTGGCCCTGTCCGCTTTGATCAAGCAGCAGGAAATTATCGATAATATCGGTCAGCGATTGGATTTTTTGTGGCGAATGTTTAAACACCGTCCCCTTCGAGGCGATGATGGATAATTCCAGACTCACCACTGCCAGCGAATTTTTGAACTCATGTGAAATCATGGCCAGTAATCCACTCTGCTCGGAATTGATGCGCTGGATGGTGGCTTTCTCCTGCATTTCCAACTGCAACTTTTCTTGCGCAAATCGGCCGTCTTCGCGAATCCGATTCGATTCAAACAAAATAATCGACAACATCAATCCAATGAAAAACAGTGCCGATATCAGGGGGAAGTTGTAATCCACAATAATGACGGGGAATATTTCAAAGAAGGACAAAATATTGATGATGGCGGAGATCACAATAAGGGCGTAGCCGCCGGCAATCACGACTCTATTCCGAAGTGGAATACCTTTGAAGCCGGCGACCAGCAGCATGCAGCTGAGATTGGTGAGGACAAAGTAGCTGAAGATGACCGCCATGAAGGGCTGCAGACGGTAATAAGCGAACACCACACACATGCCAATGATGCCGGCGGTGAGCAATTTTACCCCACGCAAAATAATCGATTGCACCCCCAGCATTTGCAAAAAAAAGACGCTGAATAAGGTCGTCCAGATAAAGGTCATCGCCAACAGCAATTTATTCGTCGTGTCATCGTCGATCCGAATGCTATCCGCGATTTCACTGATATCGCCAGCACCAAATGCGATGACTAGAATGGCGCTGAACAAAAATGCAATGAAGGTGACGACCAGTGGCAGTGGCACGGCGATGCGCGAGAAAATTATCCACACCATTAACATCAGACCAAAGCCAAAAAAAATGGCTTTTTTAATCAGATTATCGCGCTTAAAAAGGAGGTAATTTTCCATCGAATAGATGCGCAAATCGACCAAGGTAAAGCCATCATTTTCGATCGCGTAGTAATAAACCGCCGGCACTGGGCCTGGACGCAGTTCAAGTGGTCCTATTGGGGCCTTACTCGTCCAGTTGTCCTGATTCTTCTTATCTCCCTGGAAGGCCAGTAATTGATCTGCTGTGCCACTCGTGCCTGCACGATAAATCCGCAAATCGTCTGTGAAGGTGGCCCAGAAATAAATGAAATAGGTCTTGTCCTGCTCAACATTAGTCGGTGAAACACGCAGCCAAACCTTGGCCTTGCCCAGGCCGAAATTTTTACTTTTATTGAAGGCGGTGAAGGATGCTTGTTTGATATTGTCGATCGTCTTCGTGCCATCACGATCAACATAGTAGGCCATTGCCAGACCGGGTGTTGGCGCTGCAGATGGTAAGGAAAGTGGCTGCGTCACCGGCCCCACATGCTGTGAATACCCCGCCAGACAAGGCTGCTGACCACTCAAGACCAGGCAAAACAAGGCCAGAATGAGATGGAACGACCAGCGGCAGGCAAGCAAGCTCATGACCGGCTTTGCCATAGGCTGGCGCGCTCAAGCACGGCACCAGCGTGCAAGCGCGATGGTTCAACGGGGGTGGATGGATGGCGCATGCGGGTCGAGCCTCATGATCAACGCGGTGAAAGAGAGTGCAGTGTAATGCTTTTAAGTAAATATCTCGATGTCTTGCGATGAAATATCCGCTGACATGCTTTCACCTGTGCTGACTTCCATCCGCAGGGCTTATTGCACATCAGGGGGATTTTTTTTCGCGGCGGCTTCCTGAAACTTTTCCCAGGACAGTTCGGTCGCCTCCAGTTTGGGCAAATGCTTGTAGTACACCAGGCCTTCGTTGATGTAATCATCCACTGGCTCTGGCGCTGATGGTAACGCTGGATTCGGCGCTGGATTCGGCGCTGATTTCGTCGTTTTTGATGCCGTTTTTGACGCTGCTAGAGAAGTTGATATTAACGCTGTTGTTGAAGATGATATTGACGCTGATGTTGAAGCTAAAGGAGCCGCCGCTCGAAGCGCCGGCTTGCCCGCCTCATTGGACTTTTTCGTTTGCATCGTCTTTGGCGCTGCGACGGTTTTTGCAATAGGGGTGACGACAGCATCCTCTTTTTGCACTGACCCACTTTCATTGTTTTCAGAGTCCGCCGCGTCGAGCTGGGCCTCGGCCGCCACCAGTCCTTGCAATAAGGCCGCCTTGACTGGAAAGCGCCAGTAGATTTTTTCCAGCTCCAGTTGACAGGTCCTTCTGACATGCTCGGCTAAGGTCGATTCGATGATGTGCGAGAGGCGAAAGCGCTTCATCGGTTCCGACTCAATCAAGGCAGTGTAGCGCGGACTGTCTGCCAGTCTGGTGCAGCTGACCTTGACCTCCACGCCGCTATGCAAAAAGTATTCGCGAATCGCCTCGGCGACCTGCGCCTCCTGAATGTGCTGATCCATCGCTTCACTGCGCAGTCCGGCCCGGCCAGTTTGACTGGCGTGCTGCAAATTGAGCCAGCCGATCGCGAGATTACCCAGCAAGCCCAGCAGTAACAGCGAGATGAGAAACGTATCGAGCATTGCTTAGGTATTCATCAGGTTTTTAGCCGACAGTGACAAGATGAAATAATTCTACTCAACTGATTTAGTTAAGCAATAAAAAGCCGGCGCTTCGGTGTACGTTCACCTGCACGAAGACAAAAAAACGACGCTGATGAAAAAAAGTTCGGTCAATCGCTTGACCGTATCACGCGGCGCAGGTACGGAAACCGGTCAGCAGGTCGCCGCGCTGCGGCAAAATAAAGTGACGAAACTGTGGCGAGCGCAGCCGTTTAGGGGTGGCAAACGAGGCGCCGCGCACGCTCTGGTGGGTCGAAAAAAAGGGCGCGGAATATTCACGATAGGCGTCTGGCGCAAAGCCTTCGAAGGGCGCAAAGGGCGAACAAGTCCACTCCCATAAGTCTCCCCAGCGCCAGGCCGGATGACCCGACTGGGCAGCAAAGGCCCATTCGGCTTCTGTTGGCAGGCGACGATCGGCCCAGAAGCAGTAAGCCTGCGCCTCATACAGATTCACATGCCGCACCGGCTGTGCCGATGACAGAGTACATAGCTGCCCAAAGCGCTGCACGCGCCAGCTGCGTCCTTCGGGCTGCCAATACAGCGGTGCCGAACGCGCCTGCTGACTCAGCCAGGCCAGTCCGGCTGGACTCCAGTAACGCGCATTCTGATAGCCGCCATCCTCCACAAAATCGCTGTACTGCGCGTTTGAGATCAGGGTCGCATCCATTTCGAAGGACGGCACACGCACGGGATGCGCAACTTTTTCATTATCAAAAATAAAGCCCTTGTTCGCTTCACTGCCGAGGGTGATGCTGCCGCCAGGGAAACGGATATCGCCCTGCGCCCAGCTGCTGCCTGAAAAATCGTGCATCCCCTCGGGGAGCGTCAGTCCAAGGGCTTGCAGCGTGCTGACGAAGGCTTCGCCACGCATATCTTCGTACGCCAAGACCAATCGGTAAGGGTAAAGGGAAGCGTCATCATCGCCGGCCCGGCCAAGCTGTTCCATGAGCCGATCGAGCACTTCAAAGCAGTAGGTCTTGAGCGCACCGGCGCTGGGTAAATCGCGTTTCCAGCGCATGGCGTGCGGCACCGTGTTGGCATCGAACCAGTCATCGCCCATCGTCAGCAAAGACGTTTTTTGCGCATCATACGGCGCGCTCGATGCCGCCTGACGCAAGACGAACCATTCTGCGAACCAGGCGATATGCCCTAACTCCCAGAGCGGCGGATTGAGGATGTCTAGCGGTGGTACGCGCTGTGTCTGATCCAGTCCGACGGCAGCAAAGCGGTCGAATAGCGCGATGGTGCGGTCGCGCGCGTCCTGCAGACAGGCTGCCAGCTGCGCCGCATTCGCCGTACGCAGGGAAGTGCGAAAGGTGTTCTGCTGTGAGGGATTGGATGAACGCATGGACGACTTGGGGCAGCAAAAAAATCGGAGGCTTTCATTATCAGCCCGAAGCGGAAAAATGCCAACCATGTAAGTTAGGCGATAATGGCGCATCTACTGAATGGAAATGCTTATGACTACGCCTGCCGACACCCCCATCAAATTGACTTCGTTCTCCCATGGCGGCGGCTGCGGCTGCAAAATCGCACCTGGCGTGCTGGCAGAAATTCTCAAGAATTCACATGGTTTTCCAGTCCCCAAGGAACTCATGGTGGGAATTGAAACCGCCGATGACGCTGCAGTCTATAAGCTCAACGACGAGCAGGCCCTGATTGCAACGACCGATTTTTTCATGCCCATCGTCGATGATCCGTTCGACTTTGGCCGCATCGCCGCCACCAATGCGATCTCGGATGTGTACGCCATGGGCGGCACGCCGATCATGGCGCTGGCCTTGGTCGGTATGCCGATCAATAAGCTGCCCATTGAGGTGATCGGTCAGATCATCAAGGGCGGTGAAGCAATCTGCGCCGAAGCGGGTATCCCGATCGCGGGTGGCCACACGATTGATTCCGTCGAGCCGATTTATGGTCTGGTAGTGCTGGGCTTGATTCATCCGTCCAAGGTAAAACGCAATGCCGATGCCAAGGCGGGCGATGTTCTGATTCTGGGCAAACCGCTGGGCGTGGGTATTTTATCGGCGGCCTTGAAAAAGAATTTGCTGGATGATGCGGGATATGCCGCCATGATCCGCAATGCCACCAAGCTCAACAAACCAGGTAAGGCCTTGTCTGAACTCAGTGGTGTGCATGCGCTTACCGATGTCACCGGCTTTGGTCTGTTAGGGCATACGCTGGAACTGGCGCGCGGCGCAGGTTTGACGGCGCGCCTCAATATGGCGCATATTCCGCTGCTGCACGATGTACAGCGGCTGGCCGAAGCCGGCTGCATCACTGGCGCATCGGGGCGAAATTGGGATGCCTATGGCCGTGATGTCGATCTGGCGCAGGCCATCACCCCGGTACAGCAAATGCTGCTGACCGACCCCCAAACCTCGGGCGGCTTATTGGTGTCGTGTGCACCGGAGGCGGTTGAGGCGGTATTGGCGCTATTTGCCCAAGGCGGATTTAATGAAGCGGCGGTCATCGGCGAGATGGTCGCCGGGCCCGCCAGAATTAATGTCGAGGCCTAATTACCGCGCGTCCAACAAGGTTAAAATCTTCCCCGTATCGAGCTTATAAAAATTCTTCGATGGCCGATACGGATTGCGACATTCCACGCGAACGGCGCGGTCTTCGAGGGTGCGTAAATTGACCGCGCCGTTTTTGTCACAGGCACCGGCAATCGCCTGCGCTGCCTGGCGCGGCTCGTCAAATAAACTTACGCCCTCTGCCTTACTGATCTTCATACCTGCTTCAAAGGTTTTGCAGGTCTCACTACGGCCAATTTCAAAATAGCTGTCCCTGACCCAGTACGCCAAACTACTGCAATCCTCGGTCATCAATTGCGAAAACGCCGCTCTGGAAAACAGACGGCTGGCCTGTGCATTGGGCTGCAGATCGCTTTTCTTGATGATCGCCAGGTTCGTCATCAGCTCGCGCATCTGCACACCAAAGCCGACGTTACCACCCAACAGGTCCGGCAATACCTGCACCGAACAGGCCGCAACTTCACCACATTCCAAAGCGCGGGCAATGTCCGTTGCGGGATTCTTGCGTAGCGCTGCGTATAAATTTCCCAGCACGGTTTCCGCGCTCAAGGGCGACTGGCGCGCCGCCAACACCATCACGTGAATCGCCAGGCCACATTGATTGGGCGTGCGACCGACGTTACGTTTCAAGAAGCGCTTCCAAGGCAAATCACCGACTTCCATCAGACATAAATTGAGCGCTTCATCGAGCTCATCGGCCAGCTGCGCGCTACTTTTCCAGCCCAGACGATATTCACTCATCCAGCGTAAAAATTCCGCGCCGCCCTCGATCATCAGGGTACGCTCCGGATACACCAAGGCCGGCGATTGCAGGCCTGGCTGTAAAATGTGCGCCACTTCATGCGCGATCGAACTGCGCACCGACTGCGACTGGCGCGCATCAATCTGTTCGGTAGGATTAAGATAATTTAAACGCAGCATGCGACTGCGCCCGCCATCCAGCGTAAAACGCATTGCACCTGTATCGCTGCCCTGTGTGACGATCAAGGCGGCGGAACCGACCTCGGCCTGCGGCAGCGTTTGATGATAATGCAGCATGATGCCCTCAGCTGCCTCGCTAATACTGCTGCGCAGCCAAGGCGGCACGCCGGCACCCACAATGGTGGCCAAGGCGGCGCCCGCGTCGAGCGGCTGAAGACTGAGGTAGAGTGAAGTAAACCGCAGACCGGGCATGGCGGATTCGGCCATCCGCATAGCCGACCCACGCACGAACCCGTCCAACATCACCGAACCCTTGGCGGACGCAAAATGCCACTGCACTGGGCCGCAGGCCTCGGTCGGTGCAATGCTACCGGTATGCAGCATCACGCCCTGCCCGTCTACCAGCGAAGCCGGCGACATCGGCTGTTCTTGTGAGTAAGCCCGCGGCGTGAGCGTAAAACGCACCGCCGGGCAGCTGGCCCGATGACGCGTAATGCCGGCATCACTTTGCGTGCCGCAGTCATCGGCTGGCAGCCAGTCCTTACGCCATTCGCGCTGCTGCTTGAAGGACCACGGACCGCCGCGCAGAGGCAGCACCTCGCAGCCCGGTGGCAGCGTATAACTGAGATCGAGTTTGCCATCCTGCTGCAGACTGATTTTGACTTCCACGCCGGCCAGCGCTGGGGTTTTGGTTTGGGCCTGCACTGACGCAGCCAGCAAACTCAAACCCAGCGCAGCAATAAACGATATTTTTTTCACGGTCAGATCCGATTAATGAGTGGAGCTAAAAAAACGCCCCTGCATTTCTTCCAGCCCCAGCGTTTGCAATACTTCTGCAAGCCGTTCGGCAGGACGTTTTCGAGGTAAATCTTTGTACTGCGCGATGATTAATTCATTTTTCATCGAATGTTCCCAGCCGACCAGTTCTGTGACACTGACCTGATAACCATGTGCTTCGAGCTGCAGACAGCGCAGCACATTGGTGATCTGGCTGCCAAATTCGCGCGTGTGCAGCGGATGACGCCAGAGTTCCGTCAGGACCTGTTTGCCCAGCGCCTGTCCTTTATTCTTTTTCAATACAGCCGCCACTTCAGCCTGACAACAAGGTACCAGCACCATAAATTTAGCCTGCTTTTGCAAGCCAAAGTGGATCGCGTCATCGGTCGCCGTGTTACAGGCATGCAGCGCGGTGACGATATCTATCCGCGACGGTAGCAGCGCAGAGTCGGTCGATTCAGCGACCGACAAATTCAAAAACGACATGCCTTCAAAGCCGAGTTTTTGGGCTAATTGGCGGGACTTCTCCACCAGCTCGGCGCGCGTTTCGATACCAAAGATATGCGCTTGACCCGGGGCGGCCTTAAAAAACAGATCGTAAAGAATAAATCCCAGATAAGATTTACCCGCACCATGGTCAATCAGCTGTATATCGGCATGTTCCTGCTGAATCTGAAGCAATAAAGGCTCGATAAACTGAAACAGATGATAAATCTGCTTGAGTTTGCGACGGCTGTCCTGATTCAACTTACCGTCGCGCGTGAGGATGTGCAGTTCCTTGAGCAGCTCGATGGACTGACCGGGACGGATGTCGGGAATGGGGTTTGTCGTCATTATCTGGGGAGTCAAGCGGAAAGGAAGCAAAATTCAAGCAAAATGAAAGCGGGATGTATTCCTGCGCTTGGGCGTGGATTTATTTTGGGCGATCGGCCCGCAGCCAATAGCGCGGCCAACGATGCAAAATGCGTATTTCAGCTATCATAAACGAATCTTGCCTTATGCACGACCCATGCCTTCGCTTGCCCACATTATGGCCCCTATTTACATTGTTTAATTGATCAGGAAATGGTTTGTAATGACTTTTTTTGCAGCCATGTTTAAGTCTGCGCTAGACACCGTTTTGCGAAGCGCCTGCTAATGCTCGAACTGCGCCAGCTCTGCAAAGCCTATGCCAACGGCCGGCAAGTTTTAAGCGATCTATCCTTCACACTGCCGCCGGGCGAATTCGTCGCCGTGATGGGTGATTCGGGGGTCGGCAAATCGACCCTGCTCAATCTGATCGCCGGTCTCGATACCCCAGACAGCGGTGCCGTGCTGATCGATGGCGTGGCCATGTCGGCGCTCGACGATGACGCCGCGACCCGCTTACGACGCGAAAAATTTGGCTTCATTTTTCAAGCCTTCCATATTTTGCCGCATCTGACGCTACTTCAAAATGTCGCCCTGCCCTTGCTACTGAACCAATTGCCCACAGACCGTGCCGCCCATATGCTCAAGGCAGTCGGACTGGCAGGACGGGAAGCGGATTTTCCGCGTCAGTTATCGGGCGGTGAACTGCAACGCGTTGCCATTGCGCGCGCCTTGGTGCACCGGCCCAGCTTACTTTTGGCCGATGAGCCGACCGGCAATCTCGATCCGGATACGGCGCACGGCGTGTTGCAGCTTTTACGCGCAGAGATCAAGGCCAACGGCAGCTCAGCCATCATGGTGACCCATTCGCAAGCCGCCGCCGCGAGCGCAGACCGGATACTGATCCTCACGCGGGACGGTCTGTTTCCTGCTAAGGCATGAACCAAGGGATGCATCAAAACCCCACACAATACAGGGTCCAGCTGATGCGCTGGCTGCTGCGCGGCGAATGGTCCAGCCACCCCCTGCGCATGCTGATGGCGATCAGTGCCATCGCCCTGGGGATTGCGCTCGGCTTTGCCATTCATTTGATTAATACCGCGGCCTTCAACGAATTTACGACGGCCGTCAACAGCATCGCCGGGCAGTCCGACCTGCAGCTGCGCAGCACGCAGGAACTATTCGATGAGGCGCTGTTTCCCCGCATCGCTGCACAGTCTGGTGTGGCGGTGGCATCGCCGGTATTGGAACTCGATGCCAGCGTACCGGGTGAACGCAGCACACTGAAAATTCTCGGTCTGGATGTGTTTCGCGCGGCGGCGATTACGCCCGATTTACTCGGCGTGCCGGCGCCTGAGCGTCCCTTCGATACGCTGGCAGACGATGCCCTCTTTCTTTCTCCGGCGGCGATGGTTTGGCTGAAGGTCCAGACCGGCGATACCTTGGTTCTGCGCTCGGGCATGCACGATGTGCCTTTGCGCGTGGCGGGCGGCCTGCTGCAGGCGCGCGCCGGTCAGCGGATTGCCGTCATGGATATTGGTGCGGCACAGTGGCGTTTTGCGCGTCTCGGTCAGCTCTCGCGTATTGATATTAAGCTCGTCGCCGGCGTTGCGAGGGAGGATTTCAAGGCGGGCCTGATGCCTATGCTTGACGCAGGCTTTTTTTTGACCGAGGCACAGGAGCAGGAACAGCGTAGTGCCGACATGTCGCGCGCTTATCGGGTGAACCTCAATATTCTCGCTTTAGTGGCTTTATTTACCGGGGCGTTTCTGGTGTTTTCTACTCAGGCCTTGTCGGTGATTCGTCGGCGCAGTCAGTTTGCTTTGCTGCGCGTCGTGGGCCTGACGCGTCGCGCTTTACTCTTGCAAATTCTCACCGAAGGCGCCCTGCTCGGCGCGCTCGGTTCGCTGCTCGGACTATTGCTGGCCTACGCGATCGCTGCCACGGCACTGCATTTTTTCGGTGGCGATCTGGGTGCCGGTTATTTTTCTGGCGTGCGGCCAGCGTTAAAAATAGAACCTGCTGCGGCGCTGCTGTTTTTTCTGCTGGGCGTATTCGTCGCTGTGCTTGGAAGCGCCGGGCCAGCGCTCGAAGCCGCCTCGGCCAGACCGGCAGCGGCGCTCAAATCAGGCGCAGAAGATGTTGCGCTCGCACCGCTGGGCCGCAGCTGGCCTGGGCTGCTTTGTCTGCTCTGCGGCGCACTGTTCACGCAGCTGCCACCGGTCTGGGATTTACCGGTCTTCGCTTATTTGGCCGTCGCCTTACTGCTCATTGGTGGGATTGCGCTCATGCCGCGCTTTTGTGTCTGGCTGTTTGCCCTGCTGAGTCGACTTATCCCCCGCCCCGGCGTCATTTTTAGCCTGTCCATCGCACGGCTGAAAAACGCGCCTAATCAAGCCTCGATGGCATTGGCCGGCATCCTGTCGAGCTTTAGTCTGATGGTCGCTATGGCGATCATGGTCGCCAGCTTTCGCGATTCAGTAGATGACTGGTTAGCGCTGGTGCTGCCTGCTGACCTCTATGTACGGGTGGCCGGCGCAGGTAATACCGCCGGTCTGGGGCAAATTGAACAGGCCAGACTAGCCGCGACGAGCGGCGTTTTACGTACTGAATTTTTGCGTAACGTGCCGCTAACGCTGGATCCAAAACGCCCTGCAGTTGCCTTGGTGGCGCGACCGATTAACGCGCGCGATCCGGGGCAGTCATTGCCGCTGACGGGCGCATCGATCGCGGTCCTGGCACCGGCAATTCCGGTGTGGGTCTCGGAAGCCATGGTCGATCTGTATGGCGCTGCCGTCGGCCAGCCGATCCGTCTGCCATTCGCTGGCCAGACTTTTGTGGTGGCCGGCATCTGGCGTGACTATGCACGCCAATCCGGCGCGATTCAGATGCGTCTGGAAGATTACCAGCGCCTGACTGGTGACCTGATCGTCACCGATGCCGCCTTGTGGCTCGCTGCCGAGGTGGATTCCGCCAAACTCAAGGCGAAGATGCAGTCGCTCCCCTTCGGCGCCGATCTTGACTTCGCTGCCGCCGGCGAGATCCGCGCGCTCAGTCTGAAAATTTTTGACCGTAGTTTTGCCGTCACTTATCTGCTGGAACTGGTGGCGATTTTGATCGGCTTATTTGGCGTGGCCGCCACCTTTTCGGCCCAGACACTGGCGCGCGCCAAAGAGTTTGGCATGCTGCGCCATATCGGCGTGACCAGACGGCAGATTCTGACGCTACTGGCAGTCGAAGGCAGTTTGCTCACCGCAGCAGGCATAGTGGTCGGCTTCGTGCTGGGGGTCTGTATCAGTCTGATTCTGGTGTTCATTGTGAATCCACAGTCATTTCACTGGACCATGCAAATGCACCTGCCATGGGGTTTGCTGGCCTGCGTGGCGTTCCTCATGCTCGCATCGGCAGCGCTAACGGCTTTGCTGGCCGGACGTTCTGTGGTGCAGGGCGATGCCGTGCGGGCCGTACGTGAAGATTGGTAAAAATTGATGCAGACATTTCCCCGACATCAGCGCTTGCACTGCGCCCTGCTTTGGGTTTGGCTAATGCTATGTCTGCCCTTGGCCAGCCAGGCTGCAGTGCCCGCATTTGCCGTCGTCAAGCCGGGCACTGTCATCACGCTCCCGGCCGACACCGGCGCCCATCCGGCGTTTCGCACCGAATGGTGGTACCTCACCGGCTGGCTCAATACTGCCGATCAAAAGACGCTGGGATTTCAGATCACCTTCTTTCGCACAGCGACCGAACACGATCGACGCAATCCCAGTAAGTTTGCGCCGCATCAGCTGATCATCGGCCATGCCGCGCTGTCAGATCCGGCGGTCGGCAAATTAATTCACGACCAGCAAAGCGCCCGTGAAGGCTTCGGTATCGCCTATGCCAAAGTGGGTAATACCGATGTCAAGTTACATGACTGGACACTGGTGCGCCAGACTGATGGTCGCTATGCGGCGCAAGTTAAAACAGCCAGCTTCACGCTCACGCTGCAGCTCACGCCGAACCAAAGTCCGCTGCTGCAAGGCGAGCGTGGCTATTCACGCAAAGGACCGCTGCCAGCACAGGCCAGTTATTATTTGAGCGAGCCACAGCTCAGCGTCAGCGGCAGCCTTCAGCGCGCCGGTCCATCGCAGACGGTAACGGGCACCGCCTGGCTCGATCACGAGTGGTCCAGCAGTGTGCTCGACACCAATGCCAGTGGCTGGGACTGGCTAGGCGCGAACCTGTCGGACGGCTCGGCACTGATGGCTTTTCAGGTGCGCGACACGAAGGGTGATAAAATTTGGAGTAATGCAAGCCTGCGTCGGGCGGATGGACGTCTGACGCAGTTTGCGCCGCACGAAGTGAATTTCAGCGTGATCCGTCGCTGGCGTTCCCCGCGTACCAATGCGCTCTACCCCGTCGCCCAGCTGATACAAACTGGTGCTTACCGCTGGCAGCTGTCGCCCCTGCAAGACGACCAGGAACTCGATTCACGCCGTTCAACCGGCGCGGTCTACTGGGAAGGCGCAGTCACACTGACCCGCGATGGCATCCCGGCCGGACGCGGCTACCTTGAAATGACCGGCTACTTAAAAGCTCTTAAATTATGACGCAAGCACCATCTCGTGAACTGAAAACCGGCAGCCTGGCCACGCTGGCAAAATTATTACCCTTTCTGCGCCCCTACCGACGCCAGTTCATCCTCGCCGGCATTGCCTTACTGGTCGCCGCTGGCGCTACCTTAGCCATTCCGTATGCGTTCCGGCAGATGATCGATCTGGGCTTTGGCAGCGCAGGGAAGCAAAATATTGCCAATGTTGATCTGACCTTCCTGGCTCTGTTTGGCGTGGCCTGTATTTTGGCAGTGGCCACCGCCGCGCGCTTTTACATGGTGTCCTGGCTGGGTGAACGCGTCACCGCCGATCTGCGCGCGGCGGTCTATGCCCACGTCGTCACGCAAAGCCCGGAATTTTTCGAAACCAACCGTAGCGGCGAAATCCAGTCGCGCCTGACGACCGACACGACCCTGATCCAGACCCTGATCGGCACCAGTATTTCGATGGCTTTGCGTAATGTCTTGATCTGCAGCGGCGGACTGATCATGTTGTTCATCACCAGCCCCAAGTTATCGCTGATTATTATCGTGATGCTGGCCTTGGTCGTGCTGCCGATCGTGTTTTTTGGACGCCGGGTACGCAAGCTCTCGCGTGATTCGCAAGACCGGGTCGCCGATGCTTCGGCCCTGGCCGGTGAAATCCTTAATGCCATGCCGACCGTGCAAGCTTTCACCCAGGAAGTCGCCGAAGGGCAGCGCTTCAAGAAATCCGTCGAGCAGGCGTTCAAGACCGCGCTGGCACGCATTCGTGCGCGCTCGGTGCTGACCATCATCGCTATTCTGCTGGTATTTGGTGCGATCGTCTTTGTGCTCTGGCTGGGCGCGCATGCAGTCATTCGCGGCACCATGACGGGTGGCGAACTCGGTCAGTTTATTTTATATGCCACCATTGTCGCTGGCGGTATTGGCGCGCTGGCTGAAGTGCTGGGCGATGCCCAACGCGCCGCCGGTGCCGCAGACCGTTTGCTTGAACTGCTGGCGGTTTCCTCGCCGATCAGAACGCCGGCGCAGCCTTTAGGCCTGCCGCAACGCACGGCCAATGGCGCGGCACTGTCGATCAGCAATCTCAGTTTTCATTATCCTTCGCGTCCCGATGCGGCCTCGCTGAGCGGCTTGACGCTGGAGGTCAAGGCCGGTGAGACAGTGGCCATCGTTGGCCCGTCCGGCGCCGGCAAGACCACGCTGTTTCAATTACTGCTGCGTTTTTACGATCCCCAGCAAGGCAGCATTCGGCTGGATGGCGTCGACATCAGCCAGCTCGATCTGCACGCACTGCGCGGCGCGATCGGCATCGTGCCGCAAGATACGGTGATCTTTTCCGCCAATGCGATGGAAAACATTCGTTACGGTCGGTCCGACGCCAGCGATGCCGAAGTGATCGCTGCCGCCACCATGGCCGCTGCCAACGAATTTATCGAACGTCTGCCAGAGGGTTATTTTTCCTTCCTCGGCGAACGCGGTGTGCGGCTCTCCGGTGGTCAGCGGCAGCGGATTGCGATTGCCCGCGCGTTGCTGAAAAATCCACCCCTGCTCCTGCTCGACGAAGCCACCAGTGCGCTCGATGCCGAATCCGAACGACTGGTGCAGCATGCCTTGGAACGCGCCATGCTCGACCGTACTACGCTGGTCATCGCCCACCGCTTGGCGACGGTGCAACGGGCAGACAAGATTATCGTTCTCGAACATGGTCAGATTGTTGAAACCGGTACCCATGCCGAACTGGTCGCACAGGGCGGGCTGTATGCCAGCCTGGCGGCGCTGCAATTTGGTCAGCCATCCTGATGCCATGCATGGGCGGACAGCGGTAAAATAACGGATTAAAGAAAGCCAGCCAATGCGCCAATATCTCGACTTCATGCGCCATGTCTACGAGCATGGCAGCGAAAAAACCGACCGCACCGGTACCGGCACCCGCTCGGTGTTCGGCCATCAGATGCGCTTTGATCTGCAGCAGGGCTTCCCCATGGTGACGACCAAGAAGCTGCACATGAAGTCCATCGTTCATGAGCTGATCTGGTTCCTCGCCGGCTCCACCAATATCGCCTATCTGAAGCAACATGGCGTCTCGATCTGGGATGAGTGGGCCGACCCGCAAGGCAATCTGGGCCCGATCTATGGCTATCAGTGGCGCTCCTGGCCGGCGCCGAATGGTCAGCATATCGACCAGATCAGTCAGGTGCTTGAGCAAATTAAAAGCAATCCCGATTCACGCCGCCTGATCGTCTCGGCCTGGAACGTGGCCGACATCCCGCAGATGAAGCTGCCCCCCTGCCATGCTTTCTTCCAGTTCTATGTCGCCGATGGCAAGCTGTCATGTCAGCTCTACCAGCGCAGCGCCGATATCTTTCTGGGCGTGCCCTTTAATATTGCCTCGTACGCTCTGCTGACCCACATGATGGCGCAGCAGGCCGGCCTGGCGGTCGGCGATTTCATCTGGACCGGCGGCGACTGTCATTTGTACACGAACCACATGGATCAGGTACGTGAACAGCTCGCGCGTGACACCTTCGCCCTGCCGCAGCTGACCTTCAAGCGCAAGCCGGATTCGCTGTTTGATTACACCTACGACGATATCGAGATCCTCGGCTATCAATCGCATGCGGCCATCAAGGCACCGGTGGCAGTGTGAGCGCAGGTCCTAACTTTACCCTCATCGTGGCGACAGACCGCCAGCGCGGCATTGGCATCCGTAATACGCTGCCCTGGAAGCTAGCCGAAGACCTGGCCTTCTTTAAGCGCACCACGACCGGCCACCCCATCCTCATGGGCCGCAAAACCTTCGAATCGATCGGCCGTCCTTTGCCGAACCGGCGCAATATCGTCATCAGCCGTAATCCGGACTGGCAGCACGCCGGAGTAGAAGTGGTCAGCTCGCTGGAAGCGGCCGCTGAGTTGGTCGCCCAGGAAGCCGTCTTTATTATTGGTGGCGCAGAGATTTATCGGGCCGCCCTACCCCTGGCCCAAACCCTGCTGGTGACCGAGATCGACCAAATCTTCGACTGCGACACATTTTTTCCTGAAATTGACCCGCAGCAGTGGCACGAAGTCGCGCGCGAGCGGTATCATTCGGCAGCCAGCGCATTGGACTATGCGTTTGTTACCTACCGGCGCAGTCCGGATTCAAGCAGCCCTCATTAATCACTGGAGATCACATGTCTGGAGACGGATTTCATGTTCATGGCCCTCACGACCATGAGCTAGAGCACGCAGCCCAAAGTGGCGATAAATTTTCTGGCAAGTTAGCTGTGACCACAGCAGTACTGGCCACCATTGGTGCCCTGTTCGGCTATCAGGGCGGCGCGACACAAAACAATGCGGCGCTGTACAAGAACAATGCGGCGATCAGCAAAACTTCCGCGTCGAATCAGTGGAATTATTATCAGGCCAAATCGAACAAGCAAAACCTGGCCGAACTGGCGATCAGCCTGCCTGGCGTCGATGTCGCGCGCTACAAAGCGGAAGTAGAGCGCTACAAGGCGGAAAAAGAAGAGATCAAAAAGAAAGCCGAAGTATTGGAAGCCGAATCGACCGACTGGGAACACAAGTCGGACGAGCAGCTGCACCAGCATCACCGCTGGGCGCTGGCCATGACGGCTGAACAGATCGCCATTTCGCTGGCGGCCATTACCCTGCTCACCCGTAAAAAGTGGCTCGAATACGCTGCCTATGGCGTGGCCTTGTTGGGCATTGGTCTTGGCATTCTGGCATTTCTGCACTTCTAAACACCTTCCTCCGGGAGTGCAGGCTCCCGGAGAATGACATACGCCTGTTGCATTTGAACTCTATTATTCCCCTTGATATTGGCAAATCTGCCAAAATGCGTTTTTTTCAAGTTCGTCCCCATATAGCATTAGGTTGATTCAGAAGCGTTGAATCGACTTTTTCACTGACATTGGGCTAAGGTCCTGCGATTACTCTTTTTGCTCTTTTTGCTTTAACTGGAGACCCCATGAAATTCCGTTTTCCCATCGTGATCATCGATGAAGACTTCCGATCCGAAAATACCTCTGGGCTGGGCATTCGTGCCTTGGCAGATGCCATGGAAAAGGAAGGCATGGAAGTGTTGGGCGTGACCAGTTATGGCGATTTGTCGCAGTTCGCCCAACAGCAGTCACGTGCCTCGGCCTTCATCCTATCGATTGACGATGAAGAGTTCGGCGCTGGCTCACCTGAAGAAACCGAATTCGCGCTCAAGCAATTACGCGCCTTCGTCGAAGAAATCCGCTACAAGAACGCCGACATCCCAATTTATCTGTACGGCGAAACCCGCACCTCGCGCCATATCCCCAACGATATCTTGCGTGAACTGCACGGCTTCATTCACATGTTTGAAGATACGCCGGAGTTCGTCGCGCGCCACATCATCCGCGAAGCCAAGTCCTATCTCGATGGTTTGGCGCCGCCTTTTTTTCGCGCGCTGGTGCACTATGCCAATGACGGTTCTTATTCCTGGCATTGTCCGGGACATTCGGGCGGCGTGGCCTTCCTCAAGTCGCCGATCGGCCAGATGTTCCATCAGTTTTTTGGCGAAAATATGCTGCGCGCCGACGTCTGCAATGCCGTCGAAGAGCTCGGCCAGCTGCTCGATCATACAGGTCCGGTAGCCGCCTCCGAGCGCAATGCAGCGCGTATTTTTAACGCCGATCACTGCTACTTCGTCACCAACGGCACCTCCACCTCGAACAAGATGGTCTGGCATTCGACGGTCGCGCCGGGGGATATCGTTGTAGTCGACCGTAACTGCCACAAATCGGTTCTGCACTCGATCATCATGTGCGGCGCCATTCCTGTTTTCCTGATGCCGACCCGTAATCACCTCGGCATCATTGGCCCGATTCCGCTCGAAGAATTCAAGATGGAAAACATCATGAAGAAAATCGAAGCCAATCCGTTTGCCCGTGAAGCCGTCAACAAGAAGCCGCGCATCCTCACCATTACCCAGTCGACCTACGACGGCGTCCTGTACAACGTCGAGACCCTGCAAAATATGCTGGACGGGCATATCCCGACCCTGCATTTCGACGAAGCCTGGCTGCCTCACGCGACTTTCCACGACTTTTACCGCAACATGCATGCGATCGGCAAAGACCGCCCACGGGCCAAGGAGTCGATGATTTTCTCGACCCAGTCCACGCATAAGCTGTTGGCCGGCTTGTCGCAGGCCTCACAAATTCTGGTGCGTGAATCAGAAACGGTCGCGCTCGATCAGGACGCCTTCAATGAAGCCTACCTGATGCACACCTCAACCTCGCCGCAATACGCCATCATCGCCTCCTGCGATATCGCTGCGGCGATGATGGAAGCCCCGGGCGGCACGGCCCTGGTCGAAGAGAGCATCATGGAAGCGCTCGACTTCCGCCGCGCCATGCGCAAGATCGATCTTGAGTGGGGCAAAGACTGGTGGTTCCAGGTCTGGGGTCCGCATGATCTGTCAGAAGAAGGCATGGGCTCGCAGGAAGACTGGATGATCCACGCCGAGGACGACTGGCATGGCTTTGGCAAACTGGCACCGGGCTTCAACATGCTCGATCCAATCAAGGCCACCATCGTTACGCCCGGTCTGTCGATCGAAGGTCAGTTCGGCAAAAGCGGTATCCCGGCCTCAATCGTCACCAAATATCTGGCCGAACATGGCGTGATCGTTGAAAAATGCGGTCTGTATTCCTTCTTCATCATGTTCACCATCGGCATTACCAAAGGCCGTTGGAATACCTTGCTGACCGCCTTACAGCAGTTCAAGGACGACTACGACAAGAACCAGCCGCTGTGGCGCATCCTGCCCGAATTTGCGGCCGCTAATCCGCGCTATGAGCGTTTGGGCCTGCGCGATTTGTCACAGCAGATTCACGACATGGTCAAGCAATACGACGTGGCGCGCCTGACGACCGAGATGTATTTATCCGATATGCAGCCGGCCATGAAGCCGTCGGACGCCTTTGCCAAGATGGCCCACCGCGACATCGACCGGGTGCCGATCGACGAACTTGAAGGTCGCGTCACATCGATCCTGCTCACGCCTTACCCGCCAGGTATTCCGCTGCTGATTCCCGGCGAGCGCTTCAACAAGACCATCGTTGACTACCTCAAATTCGCACGCGACTTCAACGAGAAGTTTCCCGGTTTTGAGACCGATGTACATGGTCTGGTCAAACGTGAGGTGGATGGCAAACGCGGCTACTTTGTCGACTGCGTCAGGCAATAAAAAACGTCCCGGGCAATTTGATTGCCTCGGGACGTTTCTGTTTTCTTCTGCTTTCTACTGTTTGCTTCTGTTTGCTTCTTTTCGTTTGTGCGTACTTGGTGTAATCTGAAGCATCAAGCCTTGGGCAGCGTCACCCCGACCTGCCCCTGATACTTCCCGTTGCGGTCCTTGTACGACTTTTCGCACACTTCATCACTCTCGAAAAATAGCACCTGCGCGCAGCCTTCGAAAGCATAAATTTTCGCCGGCAGCGGCGTGGTGTTGGAAAACTCCAGTGTCACATAGCCTTCCCATTCCGGTTCAAACGGGGTGACGTTGACGATGATGCCGCAACGCGCGTAGGTCGATTTACCCAGACAAATCGTCAGCACATTACGCGGAATGCGGAAGTATTCCATGGTGCGCGCCAAGGCAAATGAATTCGGTGGGATGATGCAAACGTCGCCTTTAAAATCGACGAAAGATTTTTCATCGAAGTTCTTTGGATCGACGATGGTCGAATTGATGTTGGTGAAAATTTTAAATTCGTCGGCGCAGCGAATGTCATAGCCATAAGAAGACGTGCCATAACTGACGATTTTTTGGCCATCCTGCTCGCGCACCTGCTCAGGCTCGAAGGGCTCGATCATCTTGGTCGATTGGGCCATACGACGGATCCACTGATCGGATTTGATAGTCATGATTTCTCTTGGTTAGTTAAAAAACAGCCGCTGATTGCCATTAAGTCGTCAATTCTACGTGATTTGCACTCAGCGTTGCAGTGCTTCCCACACCTTCTGCAGCCGCTTGACCGATACCGGCATGGGCGTGCGCAGCTCCTGGGCATACAACGATACCCTTAATTCTTCCAGTAACCAGCGAAATTCTGCCATCTTCGGATCGGACGAACCGCCCTTCATGGCGCGCTGATAAGGTGCTGCGACCAGCGCCCATTCCGCCATGAGGCGCGCATCACGGGTCGGATCGGCTCGCAGCTTTTCGAGCCGCACGTTGATGGCTTTCAGATAACGCGGGAAATGGCTTAATTCGGCAAAGCCTGTCTCGGCGACGAAGCGTTTGCTGATCAGACTCTGAAGCTGGGCCTGCATATCGGCCGCCGCCGCAGGGTGCGCCTTGATCCCTTGCAGCTTCTTCGGCAAGGAGGCAAATTCTGCCAGAATCGTGCCGACTAAACGGGCAATCTCGTTGACCAGCAGGTTCAGACGCGCCTTGCCTTCATCACGGCGCAGGGCAAACTGCTCGGCATTTTTAGGCAGCGGATCTTGCAGGCAGGCGCGCGCCAGACCGGTCTGCAAGATCTGTTCGCGTAGCTCTTCTTGGGAGCCGAGCGCCATAAATTGCATGCCCATCTGCTGCAGCCCGGGGATATTTTTTTCCAGGTATTTCAGCTGTTCTTTGAGCTGTAAGGCCATCAGCCGGCCCATACCACGAAGGTGAATCCGCGCTGCTTCGGTCGGATCATCGAATACTTCCAGATTACACGATGTGCCCTTATCGACTAAGGCCGGAAAGCCGATCAGGGTCAGTTTTCCCTGCACGATTTCGAGCAGTTCGGGCAGTTCGCCGAAGGTCCAGCCGGTCAGGTTTTCATGCTGGGTCGCCGCGGGCGCCTTGGTGGAGACCGCTTTTGTGGCGACCGCTGTGCCAGCTTGCGGCGCGCTCTGAACTGCGACAGCGTGGTTCGTACTGCCTGCAAGCGGTGCGAGGCTGACGTTTTCCGCCAGCTTCTGGAACTGCTCACGCGCCTGACCGCCAAACTGTGCCTGCAGCGCGGCCAGGTTACGGCCTACATCCAGCTGGCGGCCATGTTCATCGAGCACCTTGAAATTCATGAAGTGATGCGCCGGCAGCGTCTCAGTCTTGTAGTCGGTCGACTTAGTCGTGATACTGGTTTGCTCACGCACGTCGGCGATCACGGCGTCGAGCAAACTGCCTTGGCCAAAGCGCTTGCGCGTGGCGACGCGCTCACAAAATCCGGCCGCGTAATCAGGCAGCGGCACGCAATGGCGACGCAGCTTTTGCGGCAGCGATTTGAGCAGCAGAAAAACCTTTTCCTTCAACATGCCGGGCACCAGCCATTCGCAGCGCTCCGGCGATACCTGATTGAGCGCATACAGCGGTACCCATAGCGTGACGCCATCGCGCACGGCACCCGGCTCAAAGTGATACGACAGCTGCATACCGATACCGGTCACCGTCATCAGCTTGGGAAACAGGTCGGTCGTCACACCGGCCGCTTCGTGACGCATCAGGTCATCACGATTCAGGTAAAGCAGCTTGGTATTTTTAGCCGTCGCCTGCTTATGCCATTGCTCGAACAGCACGCCATTGCAGACGTCCGGCGGCAGCATCTGATCATAAAAAGCGGCGATGAGCTCATCGTCGACCAGCACGTCTTGGCGACGTGCCTTGTGTTCAAGATTTTCGATCTCGCGCACCAGCTTCTGGTTAAAGGCGAGGAACGGCGCACGAGTGTCGAAGTCGCCGCCCACGAGCGCATCACGAATGAAAATCTCCCGCGCCTCGACCGGATTGATGGCGCCAAAATTGATCCGCCGCTGACTGTACACCACCAGACCATACAGCGTTGCGCGCTCAAAGGCCGATACCTGCGCGGTGCGTTTTTCCCAGCGCGGTTCACCATACGATTTTTTGAGCAAATGGCCGCCGACCCGTTCAAGCCATTCCGGTTGAATCTGCGCCACACAGCGGGCATACAGCCGCGTGGTATCGACTAGCTCGGCCGCCATCACCCATTTGCCAGCCTTCTTGCCCAATGTGGAACCGGGCCAGATAAAAAACTTGATGCCGCGTGCGCCCAGATAATACGGCTCTTCGTCGCTCTTAAAACCGATATTGCCTAACAAGCCGACCAGTAATGCCGTATGCAGCTGTTCATCCGTAGCGGCTGCTTCATTCAGACGCCAGCCCTGTTCGCGCACGATCGTCAGCAGCTGCGAATGCACATCGCGCCATTCACGCAGACGCATCTGCGACAGAAAATTGGCCCGACAATTATCCTGCAGCTGGCGATTGGTTTTCTTTTGTGCGATCGCATCCTCGAACCATTTCCAGATCCGCAGATAACTGTTGAATTCGGATTTATCATCGGCGAACTTCTTGTGCGCCAGATCGGCGGCAGCCTGCGCCTCCAGTGGTCGGTCACGCGGATCCTGTACCGACAAGGCGGCGGCGATGATCATCACTTCTGACAGACAGGCGTTGTCACGCGCGGCAAGAATCATGCGGCCTACGCGCGGATCGAGCGGCAATTTGGCCAGCTCGCGACCCATGGGGGTGAGTGCATTATTATCGTCGACCGCACCGAGTTCCTGCAGCAGCTGGTAGCCGTCGGCGATGGCGCGACCGGGGGGCGGCTCGATAAAGGGGAAGGTTTCCACGTCCGTCAGACGCAGCGCTTTCATGCGCAGAATGACGGCCGCTAATGAAGAACGTAAAATTTCCGGTTCGGTAAATTTGGCGCGCTGGATAAAATCCTGCTCGCTGAAGAGGCGAATACAGACACCCGCGGCGACTCGTCCGCAGCGACCGGCGCGCTGATTGGCCGCCGACTGGGCGATGGCTTCGATCTGCAGCTGTTCGACCTTATTGCGATAGCTATAGCGTTTGACGCGCGCCAGACCGGCATCGACCACATAGCGAATACCCGGCACGGTGAGCGAGGTTTCCGCCACATTGGTCGCCAACACAATGCGTCGCGCATTCGATAGCTTGAAGACCCGCTCCTGCTCATGCGCCGAGAGACGGGCAAACAGCGGCAAAATTTCAACATGCGGCGGATGATGTTTGCGCAGCGCCTCGGCGGCATCGCGAATCTCGCGCTCGCCCGGCAGAAAAACCAGCACATCCCCCGAGCCAATGCGCGCGAGTTCATCGACCGCATCGACGACTGCTTCCATCAGGTCGCGTTGTTCCTTTTGCTTATTCGGTACTGCGTTGGGCACGATTTTGACTTCGCCCTGCTCCTGCGCATCGACCGGACGGTAACGCAATTCGACCGGATACAGCCGGCCTGAAACTTCGATCACCGGCGCCGGTTTATCGGCTTGACCGAAATGGCGCGCAAAACGATCGGCATCGATCGTGGCCGAGGTGATGATGACTTTGAGATCGCGTCGACGCGGCAGCAGCTGCTTTAAGTAACCCAGCAAAAAATCGATGTTCAGACTGCGCTCGTGCGCTTCGTCGATGATGATGGTGTCATACTGGCGCAGCAGCGGATCGGTCTGGGTCTCGGCCAGCAGGATACCGTCGGTCATGAGCTTGATCCAGGCACCCCTGGTCAGCGTATCGTTAAAGCGCACCTTAAAGCCGACATGTTCGCCCAGCGGGGTGCCGAGCTCAAAGGCGATGCGTTTCGCCGTTGAGGAAGCAGCGATCCGCCGCGGCTGGGTATGGCCGATCATGCCAAGCAGACCACGCCCGAGCTCCAGACAGATCTTGGGCAGCTGCGTCGTTTTGCCCGAACCGGTCTCGCCGCATACGATAATGACCTGATGCGCCTGCAAGGCGGCGGCGATTTCGGCTCGTTTGCCTGATACCGGCAGCTCTTCCGGGTACACAATGGGCGGCAGCGGATTACGCATCGGCGGTGCAGGTGGCGGTGCAGGCGGGCGATTGGCCAGCTTTTTGGGCGCGGGCTTAGAGGCGGGTTTAGGGGAATGGTTAGGCGTCATGTAGGACTGCATTATAAAACACCCTTCGCAGACTGCGCCAAGCATCGGCCGATTAAGCTTTATAATGCGAGTCATGGAAAATACTGTTCAATTCGTCCAGTGGCTGCGCTCCGTTGCGCCCTACATTCACGCTTTCCGCGGAAAGACCTTCGTGGTCGCCTTTCCGGGTGAGCTGGTGAGCGCCGGTGCCCTACCCGTTTTAGCGCAGGATCTCTCACTTTTGCATGCGCTCGGCATCAAGGTGGTCGTGGTGCATGGCTCCCGACCGCAGGTACAAGAACAGCTGGCCCTGCGCAATGTCGAACCGCGCTTTCATAACGGCCTGCGCATTACCGACGGCGCTGCGCTTGAATGCGCCAAGGAAGCCGCCGGTGAACTGCGCCTCGATATCGAAGCCGCGTTTTCGCAGGGCTTGCCCAACACGCCGATGGCGCACTCGGCCATCCGCATCATTTCCGGCAATTTCGTCACCGCCCGTCCGATCGGCGTGATCGATGGCGTCGATCTGGAATTTACTGGCTTGGCGCGCAAGATCGCCGCCGAGACTATCCATCCGATTCTGGCGGCCGGCGGCCTGGTACTGCTGTCGCCGCTGGGCTTTTCGCCGACCGGTGAGACCTTTAATCTGGCCATGGAAGACGTGGCCGTGGAAGCAGCGATCGCCCTGCGCGCGGACAAGCTCATCTTCATCACCGAAACGCCGATGATGACGACCATCGATGATAAAGAAATTCGTGAACTCACAGCCGGGCAAGCCGATGTTTTGTTAAAGGCCAAACATCTTCCGCCCGACACCGCCTACTATCTGCAGAGCTGTCTCAAAGCCTCGCGCAGCGGTGTGCCACGGGTGCATATTGTGCCTTACGCGACCGATGGTTCAGCGCTGCTCGAAACCTTTACCCACGATGGCGTGGGGACCATGGTCAGCAGCGAAAATCTGGAAATCCTGCGCGAAGCGACGATTGAGGACGTGGGCGGCATCATCAAGCTCATCGAACCGCTCGAAGCCGACGGTACGCTGGTCAAACGCGGCCGCGAGCTGATCGAACGCGAGATCGATTATTTTTCGGTGATGGAGCACGACGGCGTGATTTTCGGCTGCGCGGCGCTGTACCCTTTCCCGGCCGAGAAAATGGCCGAAATGGCCTGCCTGACCGTCAATCCGGAAGTGCAGGCCCAGGGCGATGGCGAACGCATTCTCAAGCACATGGAAAACCGCGCCCGGGCCGCCGGATTTTCCCGTTTGTTCGTCCTGACCACGCGCACCTCGCACTGGTTCATCAAGCGCGGCTTTGTGCCGGCAACGGTGGACGATCTGCCCAAGGACCGGCAGCACATGTATAACTGGCAGCGTAAATCGCTGGTACTGATCAAGACCTTGTAGGTCGCAATTTACATTTTGGAGAAATCAATGGCACGCACAGTTCAATGTATTAAGCTGGAAAAAGAAGCCGAAGGATTGGACTTTGCCCCCTACCCGGGCGAGCTGGGCAAGCGGATTTACGACAGCGTATCGAAAGAAGCCTGGGCCGCCTGGCTCAAGCATCAGACCATGCTGGTCAATGAAAATCGCCTTAACCTAGCCGATCAGCGCGCGCGCAAATATCTGGCCACGCAGATGGAAAAGCATTTCTTTGGTGATGGCGCCGACGCAGCACAGGGGTATGTGCCGCAGGCGGAGTAAATACGTTCAGGTCAACGGTCACATTCACATAGAGGATGCACTGTCATGAGCCACTCCCACGATCATTCGCATCCTCATTTACACGAGCACGCGCACACTCCGGCCGACATCACGCCCCCTGACTGGCAGCACAAGGGAGTCTGTGTGATCGGCGCCGGCCAGCTCGATTCCAACACCGCGCAAACACCGGGCATGGATCGCAAGGCCGCCATTAATTTTGCCCGCGTGGGTGCGCAAAAGCTGTGGGCCGGCACGGTCACGATCCATGCCAATGCCAAGACCGGCGCCCATCACCACGGCCATCTGGAAAGTGTGATTTACATTATCCGCGGCCGCGCCCGCATGCGCTGGGGCGAGCAGCTCGAATTCACCGCCGAAGCCGGGCCGGGTGACTTCATCTATGTGCCACCCTACGTGCCGCATCAGGAAATCAATGCCAGCAGCACCGAGCCACTCGAATGCGTGCTATGCCGTAGCGATGGCGAAGCGGTGGCAGTCAATCTTGACATCACGCCGGTAGAAGTACCGAGTAGCGTTCTATGGGTAGATCCGACCCATCCAGCCGGCGCGGTGTAAGACAGCGACTCAGAACTTTAAGGTCTGTACCCCATCGACAGTTCCCAGCAATGCAATATCTGCCCCACGCTGGGCAAACAGTCCCACCGTCACCACGCCAACAATCGCGTTAAATTGCACTTCTAGCGCTTTCGGATCATGAATTTTTAATCCGGTCACATCCAGAATTTCGCAGCCATTATCAGTGAGCACCGGCTGACCATCCTTGGTGCGCAAACGTGGCTGTCCACCTAATTGCGTGAGCTTACGCGCGACCACCGCGCGCGCCATCGGAATCACCTCCACCGGCAGCGGAAAGGCGCCCAGCATCGTCACCAGCTTTGAGCCGTCGGCGATGCAGACGAATTTTTGCGCGACTGAGGCGACAATTTTTTCTCGCGTCAAAGCCGCTCCGCCACCCTTGATCATCGCCCCGCTAGCGGTAATTTCATCCGCACCGTCGATATACACCGCCATACGCTCGACGGCATTCAGATCAAACACCTCGATGCCATGCGAACGCAGGCGGGCCGCTGTGGCATCCGAGGACGCCACAGCGCCCTTGATGCGATGTTTGACCGGGCCGAGGGCGTCAATAAAAAAATTAGCCGTCGAGCCGGTGCCCACGCCAATGATTTCGCCATCAATCACATAATCGAGTGCCGCGCGGGCTACTGCTTGTTTAAGTTCGTCTTGAGTCATTGGTCTGGTCATAAAAAAGTGTTGCCTATTGTAGCCGAAGGCTTGAGGCGCGAGAGGAATAGGCCCGCCAGAAAACATTGTCTTCCGTGCTAAATTAATTTTTTTATCTACTGACAAAAGCCGGGACAAAAGCCGAAAAGCCGGGACACCCACTACGCAGAATTTTTTAGCAATACCATTTATCAAAGTGAAGAATCAGGCCTTGCTGATCCGCGTTTCCAGTAGGTACGGTTGTATTTTGCTGACATTGTGATCATCAATTGACATGCGTCGCTGGCCAGCGGCTAGAATACTTTGATGACAAAAGATCACGATTCTGGCTACAAGCTGCTGTTTTCGCATCCCGAGATGGTGCGTGATTTGCTCACCGGGTTCGTTCAAGGAGAATGGCTAAATAATGCCGATTTTTCGACATTGACACGGGTGAACGGTAGCTACGTCACGCAGTCCGATAAACTCGCACAAAGACACGACGATCTGGTATGGAAAATTCGCATCAATGACCGTTGGCTCTACGTCTATTTACTGCTGGAATTTCAGTCATCAACCGATCCGCTCATGGCGCTACGCATGATGGTCTACGTGGGGCTGCTATATCAGGACTTAGCCAAGCGAAAAGAATTCGCTGCGGACGGCAAATTGCCACCGGTATTACCTATCGTCTTATACAACGGTGCGCCGCGTTGGACTGCACCAGTGCTCATGGAAGAGTTGGTAACGCGGCCGCCTGCAGGACTGGAATCCTACGTACCGCGCTGTCGTTATTTGCTGCTTGATGAGGGACAGTATGGTGCTGATGTCCTGAACCCCCTACATAATTTGGTTGCTGCCTTGTTTAGACTGGAAACACAAAGAGGATTAGACGATGTGCGCAATGTTGTCGATGCTTTGATAGAATGGCTCACCGAGGAAGATCAACGTTCATTGCGGCGTGCGTTTGCGATCTGGATCAAACGTTTGTTACGCACCCAACTGCCGGATGCGGACATCGATGGTATAAACGAGTTACAGGAGGTACGTTCTATGCTCAGCGAAAATATCAAGAGTTGGTTTGATGAATATAAGGACAAGGGACGTCTGGAGGGACTTCTGGAGGGGCGCCAAGAAGGGCGCCAAGAAGGGCGCCAAGAAGGACGCCAAGAAGGACGCCAGGAGGGACGCCAGGAGGGTGAAGTTTTGGGTATTCAGAAGGGCGAAGTTCAGGGTCTTCAAAAGGGCGAAGCCCTTGCCCTGCAGCGACTGTTATCAAAGCGTTTTGGTGTCATTCCATCCAGCATCACCGACCAAATCGCTACGGCATCTGTGGAGCAGATCGAAGCATGGATCGATAGCGCAATCGATGCGCACCAGCTTACCGATGTGTTCGGTGCAGTCTGAATAGAATCACAAAAGCTGGAACATCCACTCCCCAGAATTTCTGAGTAATGTCCCAGCCCAATAATGCATAAAGGCCCCGCTTACAAGGTGGCGCATTCAACATTGCTTTCACAAAAAAAACGGCGCCGCCCATAATACGCTGTGTCGCAATGACGCATGCAAGCGAAAATGCGCTCTTGTGTTTGACGACTAGCTCATGCAAATTGTTACATGTAACAAAATCAGGTGCATCACTATGGCGTATTTGCCAGTCAATTCACGGATTCAAAAACACTGCAATCCACTAGCCGCCTTCGCCAAGGTAGTAATCTGTCCCCAGTCAGCTGCTAGCATGGCGTCCTTCGGCGTGAGCCATGAGCCGCCCACACAGGCGACATTTTTCAGCGCCAAAAATTGCGGTGCGGTCGCGATTGAAATGCCGCCGGTCGGACAAAACAGGACATCGCCCAGAGGACCGGCCAGCGCATTAAGCATGCCGATGCCGCCGGCGGGCACGGCCGGAAATAATTTCAATTGCATGAATCCCTGTTCACGTGCGGCCATCACTTCGGATGGCGTCATCACGCCTGGTAACAGCGGCAAGCCGCTTGATCTGGCAGCGGCAATCAGGGCGGTAGTCAGGCCAGGTGAGACGCCAAAAACCGCACCAGCATCCCGTGCTGCAGCAAATTCTTCAGGCTGCGTGAGTGTACCGACGCCGACGATGGCCTCAGGAACTTGCTCGGCGATCGCGCGTATCGCCGGTAATCCGTGGACCGTACGTAAAGTCACTTCAAGCACCCGGATGCCGCCGGCGACCAGCGCGCGCGCCAGGGGAACGGCGTGTTCAAGATCGTCAATCGCGATCACCGGGATCACGGCAGAGCTGCGCATTATGTCGATGAGTTTCATGGCGTGATCCTTTTAAATGGCATGGTGAGTGAATTGATCGATGGCGTGTAACATCGAATACATCGTGGACTGAGTAAGCGTTATCGAAGTAGGATGCAACAGGGTTTAGTTGGGTGACGCCGACGCCGATGTCGCCATCGGCAGCGGCAAATCAAACGTGGTCGCGCCCTGTTCGGCAGCGCTGGTCACCTTGCGAAACAGCGCAAACAGTTCGCGCCCCATCCCGCTCTGGTTAGCCGACAAATCCGCCGAAGCGATTGCCCGCGCCTGCCATGCATCCGCCGGAACCAATGCATCAAGGACACCGGTCTCGGCATCCAGTCGAAGCAGATCCCCATCCCGTACACGGCCCAAGGGACCGCCGGCCTCGACCTCGGGCGAAACATGAATCGCCGACGGCACCTTGCCGGATGCGCCCGACATGCGACCATCGGTAACGAGCGCGACATGAAATCCGGCGTCCTGTAAATTGGCCAAGGCAGGCGTCAAGGCATGTAGTTCCGGCATGCCGTTTGCGCGCGGCCCCTGAAAACGCAGCACGGCAACAAAATCACGCTCGAGCTGTTTGGCCTTGTAAGCCGCCATGAAGGCTTCCTGTGAATTAAATACCAGCGCCGGCGCTTCGACGATGCGGTGCTGTGGCTTGACGGCCGAAACCTTGATCACCGCCCGCCCCAGATTACCCGCCAATAAACGCAGACCACCATCGGCGGCGAAGGGTTCTTGCGCACCGCGAAGTACCTGCAGATCTGCCGACGCATCAGGCGCTGCACGCCAGCTCAGCACCTCGTCAATCAGGAAAGGTTCCACACAATGCGCGCGCAGGCCGTGGCCTAAAATGGTGTTCACATCCTCGTGCAATAGCCCTGCATCGAGCAGCTCGCGGATCACAAAGGGCGTACCACCGGCAGCGTGGAAATGATTCACATCCGCGTCGCCATTTGGATAGATGCGCGTGACCAGCGGGATCACTGCTGAAAGCTCGTTGAAATCATCCCAGTCGATGACGATCCCGGCTGCCTTGGCGATCGCCACCAGATGAAGGGTGTGATTGGTCGAGCCGCCAGTAGCCAGCAGCGCAATGATGGCATTAACGATTGACTTTTCATCGACGATGCGACCGACCGGCATGTAATCTGCGCCAGCGCTGATCGCCACGGCGCGTTTGGCCGCCGCAGCGGTGAGTGCTGCGCGCAGCGGTGTGTTGGGCGTAATGAAGGCGGCGCCAGGCAAATGTAATCCCATCACTTCCATGAGCATCTGGTTACTATTCGCCGTGCCGTAAAAGGTGCAGGTACCGGCACCGTGATAAGAGGCCGCTTCGGCTTCCAGCAAATCGGCGCGCGATAATTTACCTTGCGCGTACTGCTGTCGGATCCGGGCTTTGTCCGGATTCGACATCCCGGATGTCATGGGGCCGGCTGGAATAAACACCGCTGGCAGATGAGCAAAATGCAGCGCACCGATCAAGAGTCCAGGCACGATCTTGTCGCAAACACCCAGATAAACCGCCGCATCAAACATATTGTGCGATAAAGCGATGGCCGTTGCCTGGGCAATCGCATCGCGTGAAAACAGCGACAGCTCCATGCCCGTCTGCCCCTGCGTAATCCCGTCACACATGGCCGGCGTACCGCCGGCAAATTGCGCCACCGCGCCGACACTGCGCACGGCTTCGCGGATCACCGCAGGAAAATGTTCGAAGGGCTGATGTGCAGAGAGCATGTCGTTGTACGCCGAGATGATCGCGACCGATGGCGCCTTTTGCTGCTTGAGCAAGAGCTTTTCATTGGTAGGAAAGGCGGCAAAACCATGCGCAAGATTAGTACAGGCCAGCCCAGCACGATGCACACCATTCGATTGGGCCTGAACCATGCGCGCCAGATAAGCCGAGCGGTATGGACGGCTGCGCTCAACAATGCGCGCAGTGATCGCGCCGACGGTGAGGTGCAATGATTTGGGAGATGAAGGCTGCGACATAGCGGGTCCAATGCTGAATTATTTTTGAAATTTTACTACTTATTGACCGCATTTAAAATGGGTATTTTTGTATTGATCGACATTTTCAGCGCCACCTAGCTGAAACCCGCACCCTCATGAATAAATCAAAGCAGACCCATGATAGCCAGTCTTTTGCGCCAAAAATAAAAATAATCTCCCCGCAACGCAGCAATAGAAAATCTCCCAGCGCACCCAACCAACAGCCCGCGCAACGTATCGCACACGATCTGGCGCTTGAATATTATGTAGTGAATTTACCTTTTTTATTGTATAGTTAAAATAATTTCACGATTTCAGCGACCATCGACCATGCAGCCGCCCGCCTTCACCGCCGCGCCCGCTTACCAGGCCCTTCTGTCTCATTATGACCAGGCGCAGCATTGGTCCATGCGCGACTTATTCGCACAAGAGCCGACGCGCTTTAGCCGTTACTCGCTCGAAGCCGCGGGGCTGTTTCTCGACTACTCCAAAAATCGCTTCACGCAAACAACGCTCGATCTGCTCTTGCAGCTGGCCCGCGAACGTGAGGTAGAAGCCCAGCGCGATGCCATGTTTAGCGGCGCTAAAATCAACTTGACCGAATCGCGCGCTGTGCTGCACACCGCCCTGCGCGCACCCTCTTCAATGCGCATGCTGCTTGACGGTGAAGATATTGGCGGTGCCGTTCATGCCACCTTGGCGCAGATGCAGGCATTCAGCGATCAGGTACGCAGCGGGGCCTGGCTCGGCGCTACCGGTCAGGCCATTACTGACGTTGTCAACATTGGCATTGGCGGCTCCGACCTTGGTCCGGCGATGGTCTGCGGTGCACTGCGACCCTACGCCCATGCGCGATTACAGATGCATTTTGTCGCCAATGTAGATGGCCATGATCTGGCTGCGGTGTTAGCGCGGGTCAAGCCTGCCACCACACTGTTCATCATCGCCTCCAAATCATTTACCACACCAGAAACCATGCTCAATGCGCATGCGGCGCGGCGCTGGTTTCTACAGACCTGCAGCAAAGCTGATCTGGCGCGCCATTTTGTAGCCGCCTCAACGAATGCTACTGCGGTGGCGGATTTTGGCATTGATACCGCCAACATGTTTCCCTTCTGGGACTGGGTCGGCGGTCGCTACTCGGTTTGGTCGGCCATCGGCCTGCCAGTCATGCTGGCCATTGGCAGCGAACAGTTTGGCTATTTTTTAGCTGGCGCGCATGCCATGGACCGCCATTTCTGCAGCGCGCCGCTGGACCAGAATATGCCGGTACTGTTAGCGCTCATGGGCATCTGGTACCGTAATTTTTTTGCCAGCGCCTCACATGTGATCGCGCCGTATCATCAGGACATGATGCGCTTTCCGGCTTATTTGCAGCAGCTGGATATGGAAAGTAATGGCAAGTCCGTCACCAGCGACGGTCGGTCGACCATGAGCGCAACAGGACCGGTGATCTGGGGCGAAGTAGGTACCAATGCGCAGCACGCCTATTTTCAGCATCTCCATCAGGGGAGCGATCTGATACCGGTCGATTTCATCGCCGCACTGCGGCCCAGCCACACATTAACGACGCACCAGAATATGTTACTGGCGAATTGCTTTGCGCAGTCGGAGGCCCTCATGCACGGCAAAAATCTCGCGCAAGCCAGTGCCGAATGCCGCGCCAAAGGCATGGATGCAGCGCACAGCGCCGCCCTCGCGCCGCATAAGGTATTTGCCGGTAACCGGCCGAGCAATACCCTGCTCCTGCCGGCGCTCACACCAGCCACGCTGGGCGCGCTGATCGCACTGTACGAACACAAAGTATTTGTACAAGGTGCCGTATGGGGCATCAATAGTTTTGATCAATGGGGCGTCGAACTGGGCAAGGAACTGGCGCACAGCATCCTGACCGAACTCAACGGCGCGCCACGTACCGACAAACATGATGCGTCGACCAATGGTCTGATCGCCCGCGCGTTGGCGGCACGGCAATAGCGACTGATCGGTTTTATTTATTCATTTTTTACCATCTAAAAATTAAAAATATCATGGCACTTGCAGACTTTGATCTGGTTTTATTCGGCGGCGGCGGTGATCTGGCAATGCGTAAGCTTTTACCTGCCATGTACGCGCGACATTGTGCAAAAGATTTTCCTGCCAGCGCACGCATCGTCTGTGTTGGTCGCCATGCCTGGTCACGCGAAGAATTCATCAGCGAAGTGCAAGCCCATGCACAGCCACATATTCCTGCCGAGATTTTCGATGCCAGTCAGTGGCAAAGTTTTACTTCCCGTATCGATTATGTGTCGCTCAATGCGACCGAGGCCGATACGTACACCCAGTTAGTGGAAACCCTGCGTAACGATGACAACGTTCAGCGGGTGTTTTATCTGGCCACACCACCGACCGTGTTTGCCGATATCTGTCATAACCTGGCCGTGCGCGGTCTGGCCACCCCCAAGTCACGCGTCGTGCTGGAAAAGCCCCTCGGGCGCGATCTGGCCAGCGCCAAGCAAATCAATGCGGAAGTCGCGCACGTGTTTGCCGAAGAACAGATCTTCCGTATCGACCACTATCTGGGCAAAGAAGCCGTACAAAATCTACTGGCGCTGCGTTTTGGTAATGTGCTGTTTGAGCCGCTCTGGCGTCGCGAATGGATTTCCGATGTGCAGATCACGATCGCCGAAGAACTCGGCGTGGGTGGTCGCACAGGCTACTACGACACCTCTGGCGCGCTGCGCGACATGCTGCAAAATCATCTGCTGCAGCTACTGTGTATCGTCGCCATGGAAGCGCCGGTATCCATTTCAGCCGACGCTGTGCGCGATGAAAAACTCAAGGTCCTGCGCTCACTCAAGCCCTTCACCCAAGCCACCCTGGCGCAGAATGTCGTACGCGGTCAGTATCGGGGTGGTCATGTCCAGGGCAAAGAAGTTCTCGGGTATCGCAAGGAAGAAGGCGCCAATCCCGATTCGCGCACCGAGACCTTCGTCGCCCTGCGCGCCGAGATCGATACCTGGCGCTGGGCTGGCGTACCATTTTTTCTGCGCACCGGAAAGCGCATGGCCGACTCGCTGGCAGAAATCGTCGTCCGCTTCAAACCGATCCCGCATTCGATCTTTGCCCAAAATACCGCCAGCTTTCAACCAAACTGCCTGGTGATTCGCCTGCAGCCGGACGAAGGTCTGCAATTAAATCTGATGGCCAAGACGCCTGGCGATGGCATGCGCTTAAAGCCGGCCGAACTCGAACTCGACTTTCGCGAATCCTTCAAGGCGCCGCGCATGGAAGCCTACGAGCGATTATTGCTCGATGTCTTGCGTGGTCAGCTCACGCTCTTCATGCGTAGCGATGAATTGGAAGCAGCCTGGGAATGGGTGGAGCCGATTCTCAATTTCTGGGAACAAAACGATGCCGATCCGATGCCCTACACTGCTGGCTCGTGGGGACCGGCTGCCGCTTCGGCCCTGGTCGGTCGCGATGGCTTGCAGTGGCGCGAAGAAGCACTCCCTGAATAGGTCCTCATCATGTTACTAGACTCTCTGCGCACGCAGCTCGATTCACTCTCCAAGTCCGAGCGCAAGGTCGCACAGGCCGTACTGAAAAATCCACAGCAGGCAGTGGCTGAAAACATTACGGCGCTGGCCAAGCATGCGCAGGTATCCGAACCGACCGTGGTGCGTTTTTGTCGCACCATCGGTTACGACGGCTGGCAGGAATTTAAACTCAAGCTAGCGCAAGCACTGGCGCTGGCACTGCCCGGTGCCAACGAATTACCCTCGCAAGACGATCTGGCAGCCGACCTGGTCAATAAAATCTGCAGCCGCTCGATCAATACCCTGCTCGACTTACGCAATAACCTGCCGACCGACGCAGTGCAGCGCGCGCTGGATATTCTGGCACGCTCCAACAAGATTGAATTTTACGGCCAGGGGACTTCCGGCGTGGTCGCCATCGACGCGCAGCATAAATTTTTCCGCTCCGGCGTGCCGACGGTGGCCTATAGCGATCCGCATATCCACAGCATTTCCGCCTCCCTCCTGGAAAAAGGCGATACCGTGGTGGCGATTTCTCAACGCGGCAATAGCGCCGCTCTGCTGCGCAGTGTGCAGCTCGCGCGCAAGATGCAAGCTGACGTGATCGCTCTGGCACCTTCCGGTAGCCCACTGGCAGAGATGGCAACCGTATTGGTACCGATTGATTTGTCCTTCAACACCGACCCTTACACGCCGATCTCGGCGCGACTCGCACATCTGGTCGTGATCGATATCCTGGCAGTGGGTTTAGCCTTAAAGCGCGGACCGGAGTTCCGTAAAAAAATGCAGAACGCGCAAAAGGCATTGCAAAAATTCGATATGCAGTTCGATTCTTTCTTTCGTTGATCACAGCCAGTCTGTAATGTGCGCCAAGGCCGTCGAAATGGTTACAATAGTGTCTAGATTATTGTCCCTAACTCATTCGCCCACACCATGAACCAGCTCGAACAACTCAAGCAATACACCACCATCGTTGCCGACACCGGCGACTTCCAAAGCATGAAGGCCTTCGCGCCGCAAGACGCCACGACTAACCCATCGCTGATTCTCAAGGCGGTGCAAAAGGACGAATATCGCCCGCTACTGGAAAACGCCGTTCGCCAGCAGTATGGGAAATCAACGGCAGAGGTGGTGGATCATTTGCTGGTGGCCTTTGGCCTGGAAATTCTTAAACTGGTGCCGGGCCGTGTTTCAACCGAAACCGACGCCCGCCTGTCCTTTGACACCGCCGGCACGATTGCCAAAGGCCGCAGCCTGATCGCGTTGTATGAAGCCGCCGGCATTGCCCGCGAACGTATCCTCATCAAGATTGCCTCCACTTGGGAAGGCATTCGCGCGGCCGAAGTGCTACAAAAAGAAGGCATTCGCTGCAATATGACGCTGCTGTTCGCCCTGCCGCAAGCCGTTGCCTGTGCTGACGCCGGCGCTCAGCTGATATCGCCGTTTGTGGGCCGTATCTATGACTGGTACAAAAAATCGACCGGAAAAGAATATACCGGCGCCGATGACCCGGGCGTGCAATCGGTGCAGCGGATTTATCAGTATTACCGCAAATTCGGCTATAGCACCGAAGTCATGGGCGCGAGCTTTCGCAATACCTCGCAAATTCTTGAATTAGCTGGCTGCGACCTGCTGACGATTAGCCCCGATCTGCTACAAAAATTGACCGACAGTGATGCGCCGGTCGTGCCTCGCTTAAGCCCGGCCATGGCGCAAAAAGCAGAGCTGCAAAAACTCGCGCTCGATGAAAAATCATTCCGCCTGATGCTCAACGAAGACGCCATGGGCACCGAA
Source organism: Oxalobacteraceae bacterium (assembly GCA_947374865.1). Classification (GTDB taxonomy): domain Bacteria; phylum Pseudomonadota; class Gammaproteobacteria; order Burkholderiales; family Burkholderiaceae_D; genus CANFLV01. Next base: position 112,910 of record CANCDR010000003.1, on the reverse strand, counting down.
AAACTCGCCGAAGGTATCCGGCTTTTCTGCGCCGACTCCGTTAAACTCGATCAATTAATTGAGGGTTTGCGCTAGCTTCGGCATCCTCTTTAGCAACAACTCCATCGCCTCACGGCGTGCGGCATTTGGCTGTCCATGATGCGCACTGCATCAAACTTGCCCTCTTTTGATAAAAATCACACCTCGTTCCATTCCCCGAAAAGATCATCGCTCCCTGTGGCGTCTGTTGTTTAAAAGTGATCAATTCAGCATTTCATGAAAAGTAAACGCAAATGGGAATCATTCTCGTTTAAAATGCTCTCATGATGTTTCGCCAGTCTTGATTTCTGGCGAGTCGATCCCCGATCAACAATGACAGATTCATACATCCACCATGCCAAACCCAGCCTACAACTCGCGTTTTCTCTTGCTGACTGTTCTGTTGATCGCCACAACACCGGCCAGCCTTGCCGCCGATCTAGAACGTACTCTGGTCATTAAAAACCATCGCTTTGAGCCTGCCGAGGTCCGGGTGCCAGCCAATCAGCGGGTGCGTCTGACCATCAGTAATCAGGACAACAGTGCGGAGGAATTTGAAAGCCATGCACTCAACCGCGAAAAGATCATCCCTGCCGGTGCCAAGGTCGTGATCTTTATCGGCCCGCTACAAGCCGGACGTTACGCATTCTTCGGTGAATACAACGAAGCATCGGCGAAAGGTACCGTGATCGCCGAGTAAAATTTTAGATATAGGTGATGAAAATGTTTGCAACTGGTTTGATTGTTTTTCGCGAAACGCTGGAAGCTGCGCTATTCGTCGGCATTGTGACCGCCGCTACCCGCGGTCTGGCGCTGCGCAGCCGCTGGATTGCCGGCGGCGTTGGGGCAGGCCTTCTGGGTGCCCTGCTGCTGGCAGCCGGAATGGAGCGTGTGAGCGTCTGGGCCGATGGCATTGGCCAGGATTTCGTGAATTTGGCGATTATTTCGCTGGCACTGCTGATGCTGGCGTGGCACTGCATATGGATTTCAACCCATGCCCGTGACATGACAAGGACTGCCGCGCGTCTTGGCAGTTCCGCGCTTGATGGCTCGCGCAACTTGTGGGCATTGTCGCTGGCAGTTGGCTTGTCGGTCCTGCGCGAAGGTGCTGAAACCGTACTTTTTGTGGCTGGCTTCATGACCGGAACTGAAAGCGCGCCAATGACCATGCTCACTGGCGCCACAGCAGGTTTGCTCGCTGGCGTTCTGGTCGGAGTCTTGTTGTACCTCGGGCTTGCACACATCAGAACCAGACATCTTTTTTCTGTGACGAATACCCTTATGCTGGTGCTGGCCGGCAGCCTGGCTAGCCAGCTCGCCAAGGCGCTCATACAGGCCGGCCTGGTCGAACGCTGGTCGGCACCGGTCTGGGATCTTTCGGCACTGCTATCGAACGACTCCGGCGCCGGCATGTTCCTGCACGCGCTCATGGGCTACGATGCCCGGCCAGCCGGCTTACAACTTTTGTTTTATGCCTGCGCAATGGCGCTGATCTGGTGGGCTGCAAGACATATCTTAGCCGCACAAAAAAATCATCAAGGTGGCAAGGTGACACGCTGATTTTCATCTTTTTTTCATTTCACATTCACAGGAATTTTATGCGATACAAAAACCTCGCAAGGACGCTGTGCGTCCTTTTGACCCCACTCATGCCCATGCTTGCCCATGCCGGTGCCAACGATTATGTAACGATGCCAACGGTCGAACAAGGAGAGAGGGAAATCGATTTTAAGTGGGGTACGCAAAAGAATCGGGATGGCACAAGCGAGGCCGCCACCTCAATGGGACTGGGCTATGGGGTCAATGCGTGGTGGTTTTCCGAACTCTATGTCCAATACAAACGCCCGCCAGGCCAAACTAATTCATTTGATGCCTGGGAATGGGAAAATCGATTTCAACTCACCGAAACTGGAAAATATCCCCTCGATCTGGGCTTCATTCTCGAGCTTGAACGACCGAAGGATCGCACCGAGGGCTATGAATTAACCTATGGTCCGCTGTTGCAATCGGAATGGGGTAATGCTCAGGGCAATCTCAACCTGCTCATCGTGCATCATGTACGCGCCAGTGAGGACTTCAACACAGAACTTCATTATCAGGGGCAGCTGAAATATCGCCAGTCCCCACAGTTTGAATGGGGCATCCAGGCATTTGGTTCAATGGGCCAGTGGAATCACTGGGCAGCCAGGACGGAACAGGAACACAAATGGGGACCGGCCGTCTTTGGCAAGATCAGAATCGGCACGCACGAGGCGATCAAATGGAATGCCGCTTTTCTCCATGGGACGAGCAACGCAACACCAACCTCAACCCTGCGCTTTCAGGCCGAGTATGAGTTCTGAAACGTGCCAAAAAACCTAATCGCTGCTAACGGCAACATCACCTTCATCCCACCCCATGAACATACGCAGTCTCATGGGCCTAGCTGGGAACGTGGCGCTTCGAAACGGTCAGTCAGGCGTCCGCCGTTCAGCGTGATCAGCGTGATCAGCGTGATCAGCGTGGCAAAGGGATGCGCCTGCATCAGCGCTGCCAGGATCTCGGGACGCCTATCCTCAAAATGTGCAGGCTGATACATGGTCGCTCCGACTTAGGCCAACATTATTGCGCCAGTTTCTTCACCAGCGCATACAGGAACTGATGCCCTTCATACAGCGACTTGACGGGCAGTTTCTCATTCAAACCGTGTGCATTGCTGCCATCCGGGTAGTTGAACATGCCGCTCACGCCATAAGTCCAGATCCCGTTATTGTTCAGAAAACGGCCATCGGTGGCACCAGCAGACATGGTCGGCACGACAGGGATGCCGGGCCACATGGTGGAGGTCAGTTCTTCCACTGCTTTCATCAACTCGGCATGCAGTGGCTGGCGCGGCGATACGGTCGCTTCACCCATACGGCTGATAACGATCGCCTCATCAGCCAGAACGCGGGCCAGCGTTTTTTGTACATCATCGACCGCCTCACCCGGCAAAATACGGCAGTTCACCAGACCACGTGCGCGCTGCGGCAAGGCATTTTCTGCATGACCAGCATTGATCATGGTGGCCACGCAGGTCGTCCGCATGCTGGCATTGTAAAACGGCTGTGCGGCCGATAAACGCGCGATGGCATCGACATCCGGCGGAGACCGCAAAATCGCTTTCATATCCGCGCCGACCTGTCCTGGCTCTAAAGCACTGACGCGATCAAAAAATCCGCGCGTGGTGTCGGTGAGCTTGAAGGGAAAGTCAAACTTACCCAGTCGCGAAAGGCCATCAGCCAAATGGTAAATGGCATTGTCCTTGCGCGGCACTGAACTATGACCGCCTGCATTGCTGACTTCCAGAATAAAGGTCTGGAAGACTTTTTCGCCGGCCTGCACACCATGGCGCAGCGGCTTGCCATCCTTATTCAATGAACCGCCGCCACCTTCATTGAGCGCCAGTTCGGCCTCAATCAGCGGACGATGATGCTTGAGCAGATATTCCACACCATTGAACGGGCTTGAACCGGCTTCCTCTTCACAGGTGAGGGCAATGATCAGATCCCGGTTAGGTACGAATTTTTCCTGCTTATAGCGAATCAGATTGGCGACAAAAACAGCCGCCATCGATTTATCATCGGCCGATCCGCGCGCATAAAAAAAGCCATCTTCTTCAATCAGCTTGAAGGGATCGCGGACCCAGTCTTCCCGTTTGGCTTCTACCACGTCGACGTGCGCGAGCAGAAGCAGCGGCTTTTTCGCGCCGCTGCCTTTGATACGCGCGACCAGATTGCCTTTTTTAGGGCCGTCCGGCGGCACGATGATCTGCAGCTCGGCGTCGCTAAAGCCACCCGTTTTCAGACGGGCCGCCATCGCTGATACGGCTGCCGTGCAGCTGCCGACCGAGGCGGTGGTGTTGATCTCAACGAGTTCCTGATAAATAGCGCGTAAGTGTTGTTGCTCAGCGCTGAGCGTTTGGGCAAAGCCAGGGGCGCTTGAAACGAGCAGCGCAGCCGCCAGACAGCGCGCGCCATACGAACCAAAATACGCGCCAATTTGTCGTGAGAAAGCCATTTAAAATTCCTTTCTTGTCGCTGCCAATGGCGGCGCTCATCGCTTGAACCGGTGGTCAGACCTGTTTTGGTGAAAAACCTCATCATATTCGAGCATTGCTACAATTGCCACTGATAAACACCATGCCAGCACGAAGGCTGCCTTTAGCAGGAGAGAAAAGCGAAAAAAATCCTTCATCAGGAAGAAAAAACAGCGCCAAAAAATAATTGCAGTTATAGTATCGGCCAACATTTCATGACGGAAACGTCCAATCGCGCGCATCGTCTGACAGGCCCAATAAGCAATGTGGATCGTGAATATCGCCCTTCGGCGCCCCACCACGTTTATCGTGATGGCCTTACTTATTTTATTGGCAACGCCGCTGGTCTTGTTCCGTATCGCGACGGATATTTTCCCGGATATAAACATACCGGTCGTGAGTATTGTCTGGACCTATAACGGCCTGTCCGCCCAGGAAATGGCGCAGCGCATTACCTCCACCAACGAGCGGGTGCTCACGACGACCGTCAACGATATCGAGCATATCGAATCGCAAACCATGGCCGGCGTGGCCGTCATCAAGGTATTCTTTCAGCCGCAAGCCAATATTCAGACAGCGATCGCGCAGATTGGCGCGATTGAGCAGACCGTGTTACGCGGACTCCCGCCTGGTATTGCACCGCCCCTGATTATCAAATATTCTGCTGCCAGTATTCCGGTCATTCAGCTCGGTCTGTCGAGCACGACGCTGTCGGAACAGAGCCTGTTCGATATTTCGCTCAATTCGGTGCGCTCACGCTTGGTCACCATTCCCGGCGTGGCGATTCCCTACCCTTACGGTGGTAAAAGTCGGGTGGTATCGGTGGATCTCGATGCGCGAGCGCTGCAAGCCAAGGGCCTCGCGCCGGTCGACGTGGTGAATGCCATCAACGCACAAAATCTGATTCTGCCGGGCGGTACCGCCAAGTTTGGCGCGACCGAATTTGCCATCAGCCTGAATGCCTCGCCGCGCGTACTCGATGAGCTTAATGATTTACCGATCCGCACTATCAACGGCGCCATGACGACAGTGGGTGATGTCGCCCATGTGCGGGATGGCTTTTCGCCGCAAACCAATATCACACGCAAGGATGGCCAGCGCGGCGTGCTGTTGCCGATCCTGAAAAACGGCAGCTCGTCGACGCTCGACATTGTCGCATCACTCAAACAAGCCCTGCTCATCGTCACGCCCACGCTGCCAGACGATATTGCCATCACACCGCTGTTTGATCAGTCGGTATTTGTGCGCGCGGCAATTTCGGGGGTGGTGCATGAGGCGGTCATTGCCGCGCTACTGACGGCAGCCCTGATCCTGCTCTTTTTAGGTAACTGGCGTAGTACCTGCATCATCGCCATCTCCATTCCCTTATCGGTGTTTTCTTCCATCTTGGCGCTGTATGCGATTGGTGAGACGATCAATATCATGACGCTCGGCGGCCTTGCGCTGGCGGTCGGCATTTTGGTCGACGACGCCACCGTGACGATTGAAAATATTGAACGCTACCTGAACCTGGGGCATCCGCTGCATACCGCCATCATTGAAGGCGCCGGCGAAATCGCCATCCCGGCGCTGGTCTCGACGCTCTGTATTTGCATTGTGTTCGTGCCGATGTTTTTTCTCACTGGCGTGGCGCGCTTTTTATTCGTTCCACTCGCCGAAGCGGTCATCTTCGCCATGCTGGCCTCGTACGTACTTTCGCGCACACTGGTGCCAACGCTGGTCATGCTGTTCATGAAAAACCATTCCTCGTCGGGTCAGCATAATTCTGCTGCGCCGGATTTGTTAGAACGGACTTACCAGCGCTTTGATGCCGGTTTTGAAAAGCTACGTAGTGGCTATATCGTGCTGCTCAGTGTCCTACTGCCACGCCGACGCGTGTTTGCCGCAGCGTTTTTAGGTTTGAGCATTTTGTCATGCGGGCTGTATGGCGTATTAGGTCGTGATTTTTTTCCCGGCGTTGATGCTGGCCTGATCCGCTTACATTTTCGCGCGCCTACCGGCACCCGTATTGAAGAGACGGCCCGCTTAGCCGATCAGGTCGAAAGCGTGATCCGCGAACTGATCCCGGCCAAGGAACTGTCGACGATGCTTGACAATATCGGCATCCCCTATAGCGGTATGAATCTGACCTATAGTAACTCGGGCACTATCGGCACCTTCGATGGCGAAATCTTGATTGCCTTGAGCGCAGACCACTCCGGAACAAATCAGCATATCGCCCGATTACGGCAAGAATTGCCGCGTCGTTTTCCGGGCGCCGAATTCTTTTTTCAGCCGGCCGATATCGTCACGCAAATTCTTAATTTTGGCCTGCCGGCTGCGATCGACGTGCAATTCTCGGGCAATAATCTGCAGGAAAATAGTCGCCTGGCCGGCCAGCTGCAGCAAGCCGTACGACAGATTCCTGGCGCGGTGGATGTGCATATCCATCAACGTAACGATCAACCCGCCATCCAATTGGTGATGGACCGCAGCCGAATGCAACAGCTCGGCCTGAATGCCGCCAACGTGGCGCAGAATGTCCTGATTCCGCTGTCGGGGAGTTCACAAACCGCGCCCGCCTTCTGGCTCAATCCAGCCAACGGTGTGGCCTATAACATTGCAGTACAGACGCCGCAATATCGTATGGATTCCATCGACGCCCTGATGCAGACGCCGGTCGGCAATGGCAGCATGGGTCCGACCCAATTGCTGGGCAATCTGGTGCAGATCGAATCGGGACGTCAAATGGCGCTCGTTTCGCGTTACAACATTGAGCCGGTGATTGACCTGTTTGTGAGTGTTGATGGACGCGATCTGGGCTCTGTCGCCGCCGATGTCGATGCGGCGATCGCCAAGATACGGTCGCAGCTGCCCAAGGGGTCACGCATCACCCTGCGCGGCCAGGTGCAGACCATGCAGTCATCCTTCATCGGCCTCGGGCTGGGACTGGTGATGGCCATCGCGCTGGTGTATCTGCTGATCGTGGTGAATTTTCAGTCCTGGCTGGATCCGCTGGTCATTATCGCCGCCCTGCCGGCAGCGCTGGCCGGCATTGCCTGGATGCTGTTCTTGAGCGCGACCACGCTCAGTGTGCCCGCCCTGACTGGCGCGATCATGACGATGGGGGTCGCGACTGCTAACAGTATTCTGGTGGTGTCCTTTGCCCGTCAACGTCTGCAGGCGGGCGTGGCGCCGCTCTCGGCGGCATTGGAAGCGGGTGCCACACGACTGCGTCCGGTCTTGATGACGGCCCTGGCCATGATCATCGGTATGCTGCCCATGGCACTCGGCTTTGGCGAGGGCGGCGAACAGAACGCCCCGCTGGGCCGCGCGACCATCGGCGGTCTGCTGTTTGCTACCCTGTCGACCTTATTATTTGTGCCGCTGGTGTTCGCCGATGTGCATCAACGCCTGGCCAGACGGGCAGTACGTAAGGGCCTGCCACCTCCCTATCCTGCCAATACCGAAGGAAATTTCTGATATGACGCAACGCCATTCTTCGATTGCCATCCACAGCTTGCATGACCATGCAGCCGCGCACGGCGTGCAGCGTCTGCAGCTGCTGCAAAGCGCAAAAAAATGGGCCTTGTCTGGCCTGGCGCTACTGCTCATTGGCGCTGCGATCGTGCTGGCGTTTCGTTTTTCGCACAGTCATGCCTTGGCCGCGATCGCCAAAGAGCAATCGCGTATCTACGTCAAGACGGTAGCACCCAAAATGAGTTCAGCGGATAGTGCGCTGACCCTGCCTGGCACCTTACAAGGTTTTGTTGAAGCGCCGATCTATGCCCGCGCCAGTGGCTATATTGAGCGCTGGTATAAAGACATCGGCGAGCACGTTAATCAAGGCGATCTGCTGGCACAGATTTCAGCGCCAGAAGTCGCCCAGCAGTTAATTGAAGCCAAAGCCACCCAGGAACAGGCGCGCACCAATGCGCAGTTAGCGCAAACTTCTTTTACCCGTTGGGAAAGTCTGCTCAAGCAGGATGCTGTCTCGCAGCAGGAAGTCGATGAGCGCCGCAATGCGCTGGCCGTCGCCAACGCTGTCCACGCATCTACTACGGCCGCTGTGCATCGGCTACAGGAACTGGTCAGCTACAGTCGGATCGTGGCGCCCTTTTCCGGCGTGATCACCAAGCGCAATATCGATATCGGCAATCTGGTCGACGCCGGTAGCGGCACCAAGTTACTCTTTACGATCGCAAAAATCGATCCGCTGCGTGTATATGTGTATGTGCCACAAAATTACGCACAGCAGATCCGCGTGGGCAGCAAAACAGACATCCGTCTGCGTGAACTCCCGGGTAAAATTTTTAACGGCCAGGTTGTACGCACCGCCGGCGCAATCGATCCGCTAACCCGTACCCTGCAGCTCGAAATCAGCCTCGGCAATCCCGATGGCCAGTTACTGCCCGGCGCCTATGTTCAGGTCAGTATCAAGAGCAAGGACGTCCATCAGCAAGGTGTAAGTATTCCGAGTAATACCTTACTGTTTCGCCCCGAAGGGCCGACGGTGGCCGTGGTCGACAGCGAAGGCAAGGTGCGCTTACAGCGCGTGAGCATCAAGCGCGAACTGGGTACCGAAGTGGAATTATCCGACGGCGTGAGCATCGCCGACCGGCTGATCATCAATCCGCCCGATGCCATCATTAGCGGCGATATTGTCAGCGTGATCGCCGACAAAAGGAGCGCGCCTTGAGGCTGCGTTCATTCAGTCTGCACGGTGAAGCACAGCACGCATTCAAGCGCGCTTCTGTGTTTCGCACATTCCTGATATTGAACGCATTCCTTCTGAGCGCCTGTTCCGGCGATGCCGCTTATCGCCGTCCCGAGATAACGCTTCCCACAGCCTGGCAAATCGCACCCGGCTGGCAAGTGGCCGCGCCGCGCGATGATGAACACAAAGGCGCATGGTGGGAAATATTCGGCGACCCGCAGCTTAATACATTCGAACAGCAAATCTTGCGCGATGGTCAAGGCATGGCCGGTGCGCAGGCACGACTGGCGCAAGCCCGGGCGCAGGCCGATATCGCTAATAGCGCATTTTTTCCCAAAATTGGCTTACAAGCAGGCGCCGCCAGAAACAAAACCTCTGCCGAGCGCCCGGTGGCGAATTATGCCTCCACCAATGTGTCGGTCGTCCAGAGCGATTTTAATAGCGCCTTGAGCGTGAGCTACGAACTCGATCTGTTTGGCCGGGTCCGTCAACAGGCCGCAGCGGCCAATGCCACGACCGAACAAATTGCCGCCGATGTTGAAAATACCCGCCTGATCCTGACGGCCGAACTGGCGATTCAGTATTTTTCCTTGCGCGCCGCTGATGCCGAAATCGATCTGCTCACCCAGACGCTGGCAGCGCAAACCAAGGGTGCCGATTATGTTCGCATCCGCCATGAACTGGGCGCCGCATCTGCCCTCGATGTCAAGCAACAGCAGGCCTTGAGCGCGACCACCCAGACGCAGCTGACCTTGCTGATCGACCAGCGTGCCCGCTTCGAACATGCCATCGCCACCCTGATCGGTATGCCGGCGCCGAATTTTTCGCTGAAGGCCGATTTGACACCGGTCAAGCTGCCCGCCATTGGCCCTGAACAGCCGGCCGACTTATTGCAAAGACGCCCGGATATCGCCGCTTATGAACGTGCCATGGCGGGGGCAAACGCGCAGATCGGTTTAGCCCACAGCGCCTATTTCCCCACGCTTAATCTAACGACGCTGATGGGCAGCGACGCGAATCAGCTGGCGAATTTATTTTCTGCCCCCAGTATGCTGTGGGCCGTCGGTGGAACGTTTTCGCAAACCCTGCTCGATGGCGGCCGTCGTCAGGCCACTCAGGCGTTCGCGGAAGCAGGCTATAGGCAATCGGTAGCCAGTTATCGGCAGAGTGTTTTGGTCGCCATGCAGGAAGTGCAAGATGGCTTGAGCGGCAGTGCAGCGCTAGAAAAAGCCGCTGGCTCGGCCGCGTTTGCAGCCGATTCGGCCACGACTGCCTTGTCGATTGTGCGCGCACGCTATCAAGCGGGACTGGCGAATCATCTTGAATTGATTATTGCCGAACAAACGGCCCTGAATTACCGCCGCCAGTCGGTGCAGCTCCACGGCCAGCGACTCCTCAATGCCGTACGACTGATCAAGGCACTGGGCGGCAGCTGGCATTAACGGTGGCGGTAACGGTGGCGGTCAGGCGTTTTATCGCGAAGGCGGCGGCGGCGGTGGATTACCCGGTGGCGGTGGCGGATACCCCGGTGGCGGGTAGTTTACCCCTGGCGCCGGCATGACCGGGCTGGCAGGTGCACTATTAGGCTGCCGTGCCATAACGCTCGACATGGGAACCTGTTCACCCTTGGCATACATGCACTGTAGGTAGGCATTATCGTAACGACGCTGCGCACTGTAGGCCATGTTCTGCGCATTGCCGGAACCAGCCATGGCGCCCATCAATAAACCCGTACCAGCACCGGCGCCCGCGCCGTTATGGCCACCAATGGCCGCACCAGCTAGCGCACCGATCATAGTGCCAACGACAGCGCTTCGAGCGGTGGCATCAGCCTGATTTTTTTCACTGCCGGCGATCTGATATTGGGCATAGTCGCGGCAGGCGAGATCGTCAGCACGGAACTGTTCAAAATTTTTTCCTGTGCCAGGCAGGGCCAGAACATTCGGACCACTTGGAATCGTCGTGCAAGCGGAAAAAAGCAGGGGCGCCCCGAGTACGACGCCAGCGAGGGTGAAAAGTGACTTTTTCATGGACATTTCCTTACAGAGTGATCAGGGATTCGACGGTGGCTGAGGTGATACTTTTTGCCAGCCTGCCGGACATTCCTTCACATAGGGGTAATAGTTTTTACTCTCGGCGCAGTAGTGCCAGTAATTTTCGGCCGGAGCGGCCGGCAGTGCCGACTCGGTTACCGGACTGCTCGCCTGTTGAACGTAGCGTTGTTGCACATAGACTGGCTCAAGCTGACGCTCGATCACGATGGTGCGGGGATAAAAGCCTGGGTAATAGCCAGGTTCGACATACCACGGTCCCCAGTAAGGATTGATCACAACGCCGACGCCAACATGGGCGCGACCGTGATACCCGCCGTGCCAGGGATCTGCCAAGGCACTACCTGTTACGGATAGTCCGGATGAGAGTAACAGACCAAGAAAAATTTTCAATTTCATGACGCATCCTTTGTGAACTTTACCGCTTTATTATGAACGCAAGTCGAACCAGCTATCGTGTCTTTACAATCACGCTTTGTAAAAAAATGTTTCTCCATCAATCTACAGGTTCGGCTCAATCTGGCATGCCCTGCACTCAATAAAAAGTGTAATACCCCAGCAGGAACAAAGCGAGGGCAATGGCAAAGTCCTTGAGTAATTTTTTGACATCGATTTTCATACAAGCCTCATCATTGGTCTCCGAGCCGAACTCAGATCACACCATCACGTTTTAATTGTTCGATCGCTAATGCATCATACCCCAGGCCTTGCAAAACTTCCTGATTATGGGCGCCCAATGCCGGCCCCATCCAACGTGTCTGGCCCGGTGTGGCCGACATTTTAGGCGTAATCGCCGGCAGCTTAACCGGCGTGCCGTCGGCGAAGTGGTGTTGCTCAAACATCTGGCGCGCCAAAAATTGCGGATCCTTGAACATATCCCGCACTGAGTAGATTTTACTCGCCGGGACATCGGACGCTTGCAGCGTCGTCAGTGCCGCATCCACAGTCTGCGTACTGCACCAGGCTTGAATCGCGGCGTCGATTTCGGCGGTGCGCGGCACCCGACCATCATTGCGTGTGAGCTGCGCATCGTTGGCCAGATCGTCACGCCCGATGGCCAGCATCAGACGCTTGAAAATGGCATCTCCATTACCCGCAATGACAAGGTTATCCCCATCGGCCGTGGTGTAGGTATTGGATGGCACGATCCCCGGCAGACCGCCGCCAGTGCGTTCGCGCACGACACCGGCATGATCGTATTCCGGCACCAGCGACTCCATCAGATTAAACACGGCCTCGTACAAGGCAACGTCCACCATTTGTCCCTGGCCGCCCTGTGTGCCGTCCCAGCGACCGCCGGTGGCATCCCGATGGCGCAGGGCCATCATCGCCCCCATGGCACCGTGCAGCGCTGCGACGGAATCCCCAATCGAAATCCCGACCCGCAGCGGCGGCCGGTCCGGGTGGCCGGTGACAAAACGCAGTCCGCCCATCGATTCGCCGATCGCACCAAAGCCGGGCAAATCTTTCATCGGCCCGGTCTGCCCATAACCCGACAGACGCACCATGATCAGCGCAGGATTATGCTGTTTGAGATCCTCGTAACCGAGCTGCCATTTTTCCAGTACACCGGGACGATAATTTTCGATGACGATATCGGCTTCCAATGCCAGCGTGCGCGCAATAGCCTGGGCGCGCAGATTTTTCATGTTCAGCGTGATGCTTTTTTTATTGCGGGCCTGGACCGACCACCAGAGAGACGTACCATCCTTGAGCACGCGCCACTGACGAATCGGATCGCCGCCATCGGGCGCTTCAATCTTGATCACTTCGGCGCCAAATTCGGCCAGCATGCGCGCGCAGAACGGGCCGGCGATGAGTGTGCCGAGTTCGAGTACCTTAATGCCGGCCAGCGGACCGGCTGCGACGGGAGTGCTCATGATGCCCCTCAAAAAATATTAAGTAGCGCCAATCAGGTAGCGCGTCGATCCAGCATAGCGCGCGCGATCGTGCCGGCATCCACATATTCAAGCTCACCACCGACCGGCACACCGCGCGCCAGACGGCTCACCTGCACGGAGCGCGACTTGAGCGTCTCGCTGATGTAGTGGGCGGTCGCCTCGCCTTCATTGGTAAAGTTAGTCGCCAGGACGACTTCTGTGACGACACCGTCCGTGGCGCGCTGAATCAGGCGCTCCAGATGCAGATCCTTGGGCCCGATGCCATCCAGCGGTGACAGGCGGCCCATCAGTACAAAATATAGCCCCTTGTAGGTCATGGTCTGCTCGATCATCAGCTGATCAGCCGGCGTCTCGACGACACATAACAGCGTCGCGTCACGCGAGTCATCCATACAGGTATCGCACTGGGCATTTTCGGTAAAGGTATTACAGCTGGCGCAATGATGCACCGTCTCGACGGCCTGCGTGAGCGCGCGCCCGAGCATGGCCGCGCCATCCCGGTCGTGCTGCATGAGATGGTAGGCCATGCGCTGGGCGGACTTGGGCCCAATACCGGGCAGACAGCGCAGCGCTTCCGTCAGAAAATCAAGCGTCGAGGCAGATTTCAATTTAAAAAGGCAGCTTGAATCCGGGTGGCATAGGCATGCCGGCGGTCAGGCCAGACATCTTTTCTTGCGAGGTCGCTTCGGCCTTGCGCACGGCATCGTTAAAGGCGGCGGCGACCAGATCTTCCAGCATGTCTTTGTCTTCACCCAGCAGGGACGGATCAATCGTGACGCGCTTAACGACATTTTTACATGTCATCAGCACCTTGACGAGGCCGGCGCCTGACTGACCTTCTACATCCACCAAGGCCAGCTGATCCTGCGCCTTTTTCATATTGTCTTGCATGGCCTGGGCCTGTTTCATCAGACCGGCAATTTGATTTTTCATCATGGGATATGTCCTTTAAAAATAGTTCAATGTGGTTTGATCGAGCCAGGCACGATGGTCGCGCCAAATTCGCGCATCATGGTCTGAACAAAAGGGTCACTGTGAATGGCTTGTTCTGCCAGCTGTAATCGCTGCAGCCGGTCGGCGTTGTTCTGGGCGTTGGCGGTATTGTGCACCGGCGCGATTTCGGTCGACAGACGCACCGTCTGACCAAAATGCGCACTGACAGCCGCCGCCAGTTTTTCCACACTACCGGCCGACAAGAGCGTCTCCAGCGGCACCCGTAGGCGCAGTTCTGGCTCGCTGCCAGACACGTCACAGTCACGCAATTCGCTTTGCAAAGCTAGCTGCTGCACCACGCCGCGCACCGGCAGTGAAGCCGCCAGAGCTGGCCAGTGTCCATCCCAGTTCAATTCTGCCACGGGCACATTGTGCGCGGCGGTCTGCTTGGTTTCTGCGGCCAGAATGATGGGCGCAGAGCTGACCGGCGTGGATGGCGTGACTGCTTTTTCGGCGACTGCCGGCGCAGGCTGATGAAGGCTCATCGGGGGCTGGGCATCGATTTCCCACGGCGGTGCTGGAGCGAGATCGATTGAATCGTGCATGGCCATATGCCGCGCATCTGATGCTAACGGGGGCGCAGTTTCATCGGAGCGCGTCTGCATCGCACTCGGCACAAGATTCACTGGCCTGGGAGGATTCACTGAATCATCCGTTACCGCTGCATTGGCGAACGCGACATTCGGCACGACGTCGGCCACTTTATACACGGATGACGAAGAAGGCACCGATGCCACGGGCGACGCAGCAGCCGACGGCGCGGCTTTGACGCCACTTCGTGCCGCTTTTAAAGCCGCCATGGCAGGGCTCATATTTGCTGGACGCGGCGTAGCAGTAGCTGATGGGGCTGGTACTGATGATGATGGTGCTGGTGCTGGCGCAGACACCAAAGCAGGCGCTGGCGCCAAAACCGCAGCCAAGGCAGCCTGCGCAGCTGGACGGATTGCCACAGTCGCAGCATCAAACTCAGGCGGTACTGAAACAGCCTCTGCCATCAACTCTGGCGGGGCACTGCGCAAAGCCGCAGCCGGAAACCCTGCCGCAGCCGCGCTGATGGAAGCCGTCGAGGTTTGCACCCGCGCTGCGGCCACTTTCACCGGCATCGCGGCCGTTGGCACACTGCGCTTCTCCCCTGCTCCACCCGTATCGGGCCGGAAGGCGAGCATGCGCAGCAAGGTCATCGAAAATCCGGCGAACTCATCCGGCGCAAGGGCCAGTTCGTTGCGGCCATGCACAGCGATCTGATAAAAGAGTTGAATTTGTTCGGCATCGAACAAGGCGGCCAGGCGAACGATGTGCTCACGTTCCGGAATATCGTCGGCCAAGGCCTGCGGCACCGTCTGCGCCAAGGCGACACGATGCAATAGCGACCCCAGATCCTGCAGCGCCGTGTTGTAAGACAAACTACGCGTGACCATTTCATCGGCCACTGCCAACAGCGCCACGCCATCACCGACGGCCAGTGCATCCAGAATACGGATCAGAAAAGTTTCGTCCAGCGCGCCCAGCATCCCCTGCACGGCCGATAGCGTAACCGTCCCAGCAGCATAGGCGATCGCCTGATCGGTGAGCGAGAGCGCATCGCGCATTGAACCATGCGCACCCTGTGCCAATAAACGCAAGGCCGGCAGCTCGAAAGCGATCGCTTCCTGGCCGAGGATGTTATCCAGATGACTGACGATCTGTCCCGGCGGCATCTGCTTGAGATTAAATTGCAGGCAGCGCGAGAGCACCGTGACCGGAATTTTTTGCGGATCGGTCGTGGCCAGAATAAACTTAATATGCGCCGGCGGCTCTTCAAGCGTCTTGAGCATGGCGTTGAAGGCGTGATTGGTCAGCATGTGAACTTCGTCGATCATGTAGACCTTGAAGCGGGCGTTGGATGGCGCATACACCGCCTGTTCCAGCAGCTGGGCCATTTCTTCGACGCCGCGATTCGACGCTGCGTCCATCTCGATGTAATCGACAAAGCGTCCCGCATCGATCGAAGTACAGGCATCACATACGCCGCATGGCGTAGCCGTGATGCCGGTTTCACAATTAAAGGCTTTGGCCAAAATCCGTGAGAGCGTCGTCTTGCCGACCCCGCGCGTACCGGTAAACAAATAGGCATGATGCAGCCGCTGCTGGTCGAGCGCATGCGACAGTGCGCGCACAACGTGCTCTTGCCCGACCAAGGTGGCAAAGCTTTTAGGACGGTATTTACGGGCCAGAACTTGATAAGACATGGGGTCGCCAGGTTGAACCAGAATTAAATGCAAACCTTATTTTACCCGACACCGGGAGCGCATTTACAGGCTTATCTTCACGACCAGACGGCGAGTCGTGAACCTGACATATTCAAAGCCAAGCAGATCGCCCAAAGGGAGTGAAATTATCGGATAATGCCATCGTCATTCGACGATGGCATTCGATCAGGCAGTAGCGCTCAGTGCGCGAAAATTCAAAAGGTTCAAACCATGAGCAACGAAAAAAAAGATACCCCGCAGTTCGGCCGACTCTTAATCGTCCTTTTATCTGCCGTTTTGTTTTGCGTCGTCCTGACCTGGGTCATGTCGACCTACTTTCCCGACTTTTAAATCAGCCCGCAGCAACACCCGCGACCGCCGCTGTCTGCACATCGATTTGCAGCGGTCCTTTGCCGGCAAAGCGATCCAGCAGCAGATAAATGACCGGCGTAATAAACAGCGTAATGCCCTGCGAAACGACCAGACCGCCGACGATGGCCAGTCCCAGCGGCTGACGCAATTCGGCGCCGGCACCCAGGCCTAAGGCGATCGGCAAGGCACCCATCAAAGCGGCAAAGGACGTCATCATGATCGGCCTGAAGCGCAATATACAGGCGGTGCGGATCGCCAGCTCTGGCGACATCCCCTGATTACGCTGCGCATCGAGGGCAAAGTCGATCATCATGATGGCGTTTTTCTTGACGATCCCGATCAACATCAGGATGCCGATGGTGGCGATCAGCGTGAGCTCAAAGCCAAACACGTACAGCGTGGCCAGCGCACCGACCGCCGCCGATGGCAGACCAGCCAGAATCGTCAGCGGATGGATATAGCTTTCATACAAAACGCCCAGCAGAATATAAATCACGACGAGTGCCAGACCGAGCAGCACCAGCTGACTATTTTGCGAATCCTTAAACACAGCAGCATCGCCGGCATAGGAGGTAATGATCGTCGCCGGCATATTCAGCGAATCCTTGATGCTATCAATCTTCTTGCTAGCATCCCCCAACGGCACATCGGGCGCCAGGTTATACGACAGGGTAATCGCTTGAAGCTGCCCTTGATGGTTGACTGAAATCGGTCCTGCTGAACGACGCACAGTGGCAATGCTCATCAAGGCGACCAAACTGCCCGATTTGCTGCGTACGAAAATTTTGTTCAGGTCAGTCTCATCCTGCGAGCCTGAATCTGCGTCCTGCAAAATAACCTGAAAGCTATTACTGCTGGTGAAAATCGTCGATACCTGACGATCGCCAAAAGCGCTGTACAGCGCGGTGCGCACATCCTGCACCTGCACACCGGCCGAATTGGCGCGCTCACGGTTAATTTCCACCACCGCCTGCAAACCCTTGAGCTGCGAATCACTCGTGACGTCACGGAACATGGGGTCTGCGCGCATCTTGTTTTGCATCTGCTCAGCCCAGGTCGTCAATTCATCGGCCTGAACACTTTGTAAAACATACTGAAAGCGGCTTTTACTCTGCCGGCCACCCAGCTGTAAATTCTGCTGTGATGAAAAAAATACCTGCAGGCCCGGCGTGCCAGAAGTTTTACGACGCAGCTGCTCAAGGACCTTTTCCATCGGCAGACGATCCGCGCGTGGCTTCAAGCCGACATACATACTGCCGGTGTTACCCCCGGAAGCGCGCGAAGTCACGTAGTCGACATTCGGATCATTGCGAATAATATCGGCCGTCTTGACCACCATCGCCACCATGGCCGGATAGGAAACGTCCTGCGGCCCTTCCATCGATACCCGGACCATACCGATATCCTCGGTAGGGAAAAAACCCTTTGGAATCACCGAAAACAAGACTGCCGTCAGCACAAACGTCGTCAGTCCGCCCAGCAGGACAAAGCGACGGTGCTCGATGCACCAGTCGAGGCCGCGCGCATACGCGTCGCGGGTGGCATTAAAGCCGCGCTCAAATCCCCGATTGAGCCAGTTATCCTTGGTGTGGTCATCGTGCTTCAAATAGCGGCTGCACAGCATCGGCACCAGCGACAGGGAAACCGCCGCCGAAACCAGGATCGCCAGCGAAACGACGGCGGCAAATTCACGGAACATCAGGCCGATCACGCCCGGCATAAAAAAGATCGGAATAAACACCGCTACCAGCGATAAGGAAATCGACAGAATGGTAAAGCCCACTTCGCGTGAACCCTTGATAGCCGCGGCCAGCGGGCTCATCCCCTCTTCGACGTAGCGGACGATATTTTCCAACATCACGATCGCATCATCGACCACCAAACCCACGGCGATCGTAATCCCCAGTAGCGAAATATTGTCCAGACTATAGCCAAGCGACAGCATCAACGCAAAGCAGCCAATCAGCGAAATCGGCAGCGACAAGACCGGAATCACCGTCGCCGACAGGCGCTTTAAGAACAGGAAAATCACCAGCACGACCAAGGCGATCGTCAGCAATAAAGTAAATTTAACGTCATGGATCGAATCGCGAATCGAGATCGAGCGATCGCTCAAAACACGCACATCAATCGAATTGGGCATTTGTGATTTAAAGCCCGGCAGGGTCTTCCTGATCGCATCCACCACTTCAACTGTATTGGCATTAGGCTGGCGCTGCACGGCCAGGGTAATGGACGGCTCACCGTTGATCCAGCTACCACTTTTATTTGATTCGACGCTGTCTTCGACGATCGCCACATCTTTCAGACGCAATGGTGTGCCGTCCTTGGTATTGATGATCAGCTCAGCAAACGCGGCGGCATTGCGTAGCTGCTTATTGGCTTCCAGGGTCAGACTCTGGCGTGGTCCGTCGAGTACACCGACCGGCGTATTGGCGTTAGACGTTTTCATGGCCTGCGCCAGTTCGTCGAGCGACATATTGCGCGCAGCCAGTTGCTCGGGCTTGACCTTGATGCGCACCGCATAACGACGTTGACTATACAGCTGCACTTGCGCCACACCGTTAATGGTTGAAAGGGTCGGCGAAATCAGGTTTTCGGCGTAATCGGTCAACTCCGAGAGCGAGATCGAAGGCGAGGTCAAGGTCAAAAATAATATCGGCGAATCGGCCGGATTAACCTTACGATACGCCGGCAAGGACGTCATCTCGATCGGCAAACTACGCTGCGCACGCAGCAAGGCGGCCTGCACATCGACCGCGGCGGCTTCAATATCACGGTCGGGTGAAAATTCCAGCGTGATCGAGGTGTAGCCCATGGTATTGCTGGAGCTGATCACGGACAGGCCGCTAATAGTGGAAAATTGTTTTTCCAGCGGCGTGGCGACAGAGGCCGCCATGATCTCAGCGCTCGCCCCCGGCAATGAACCCGTCACGTTAATGACCGGCGTATTAAAACTCGGCAGCGCCGCGATCGGCAGCTGGTTATAAGCAAAAAGACCCACCACAACGACCGCTACCGACAGCAACACGGTCATGACGGGGCGGCGAATGCAAAGTTCCGAAATATTCATGGAGTGGGATGGGACTTTATGATGATCACGTCAATAAAAAAACAGAATTCAATCGGCAAATTAAGACGCCCAATCAGGGCGCCGGCGCATTCGAAGCAGGACCTTTTTTACCTTTGCCGCCTTTGCCCGAATCCTCAGCCGCCTCTTTGACTTTGCTATTAGGACGAATATTTTGCGCGCCCTCAATCACGACCCGCTGCCCCGCAGCCAGGCCAATGACGGCAGCGAAACCATCTTCGATCGCGCCGATTTCAATTTTCTGCCGCTTGACCGTATTGTCTTCCTGGACCAGATAAACGAACTTTTCAGTCGGCCCAGTGACCACGGCCTGCGGTGGAATCGCGACCACATCCTCCAGCGTATGGGTGATGATGCTCACCGAGACGAACGCGCCTGGCCAGAGTAATTTGTCTGGATTGGCAAACTGCGCCTTCATCTTGATCGTGCCTGTCGGTGCATCGACATTGTTATCGATAAAATTGAGTTTTCCCTGCAGCTGTTTTCCACCGGATAATTTCACTGTCACGGGCGCATCGCCCTTCGGATAGCTGGCGCGAACGAAGGCAAGATTAGCTTCCGGAATAGCGAAGCTGACAGCGATCGGATCAAGCTGGGAAATCGTCACCAGCGCTTGACCGGAGGGCTGAGCCAGGCTGCCCGGATGTACAGTAATTGCGCCCAGACGGCCGGCAATCCCGGCGCTGATCCGATTAAAGCCGAGTGAAACCTGATTTCCCTGCAAGCCAGCCTGATCTGCCTTCAATGTACCGCGCAAGGAATCGGTTTTATTGCGCGCGCTATCGACCACTGCCTGGGCCACGAAGCCTTTGGAAAATAGCTCCTGATTTCGTTTCAAGTTGGCTTCGGCATCAGCGAGGTCTGCCCGGTCGCGGTCGACTTGGGCGCGGGTCTTTTCAAACGTCGCTGTATCGCCGCGGTCATCCAGCGTAAATAGCAGCTGACCGGCGTTGACGTCTTGTCCTTCCGTGACATGTACTTGACGCACCACGTTTTGCACCTGGGTTCTCACGTCAATCGTATTGATCGCCGCCACATAACCGTTCACTTGCACGCTCACCGGAATGGATTTTTTCACCGACAGCGCAGTTTTGACAGTTTGAACAGAATTACGGGTCTGCTTTTCCGCTGCGACTTCAGCGCCCTTTTGCAGATAAAAATAAGTGCCAACGCCAATAACAGACAGCACGACGACTATAAGAATAAGCTTGGGCGATGCTCGCATAAATGATGGCTCGGTAAAAAAGTAATGGGGTAAGGCATAAGGTGCTGAAGAACTGACCAACCGATACGAAGGGTAATACCTTTATGTATCTACATGATGAAGCTGGGTTTTCTGGAAAAAAAACCTCACCACGCGGGATTATAGTCAAATCCGGGGGAAGTTGCACATGGGAAAATGTGAAACGACGCTAAGTCATCAAGGGGGAGCTAAGTAGAAAAGAGGCGAGCCTTGTCTGCGGCACTTGCGGGAAATAGCTGTGGCTGCTTCGTTCCCGACCTGACCAGATTGACCATGCCACAATGCGCAGGGGCCCGCCGGGTTCGATTTTATCAGCAAAACGCAGCGCCATGCCAATCAATCTTCACTCGCCGTCGATCCATGTCACAGACCAAACTGCTGCCATAGCAGATCGATCCGACCCTTGACCTCGTCCGACATCGCGATCGTCTTGCCCCACTCCCGGTTCGTCTCGCCCGGCCATTTATTGGTCGCATCAATGCCCATCTTGCTGCCCAGTCCGCTTACCGGCGAGGCAAAATCGAGATAATCGATCGGCGTATTGTCGACCATGGTGGTATCGCGAATCGGATCGACCCGGGTCGTGATGGCCCAGATAACTTCCTTCCATTCGCGGATATCGACATCCTCATCGACCACCACGATCAGCTTAGTATACATAAATTGCCGCAGGAAGCTCCACACACCAAACATGACCCGTTTGGCATGGCCGGGATAGGATTTTTTCATCTGCACCACGGCCAGACGATAACTACAGCCCTCGGGCGGCAGATAAAAATCGGTAATTTCGGGGAACTGCTTTTGCAGCAGCGGGATAAAAACTTCATTGAGCGCCATTCCCAGCACAGCCGGCTCATCTGGCGGCTTGCCTGTATAAGTAGAATGGTAAATGGGATCCTTACGCATGGTGATGCGGTCAATCGTCACCACGGGGAAGTATTCCTGCTCATTATAGTAGCCGGTATGGTCGCCATACGGCCCTTCCAGCGCATGTTCATAGCCGCTGGCATGGCTGGCGTCCGGATAGATATGCCCCTCCAGCACAATCTCGGCCGATGCCGGTACCTGCAGATCGCTGCCAATGGCCTTCACCAGCACCGTCCGATGTCCGCGCAAGAGTCCGGCGAACTGGTATTCCGAGAGACTATCCGGCACCGGCGTTACGGCACCGAGGATGGTCGCCGGATCAGCGCCCAGTGCCACCGCGATCGGATAAGGCTGACCGGGATGGCGTAAGCAGTGCTCGCGAAAATCCAGTGCACCGCCGCGGTGCGCCAGCCAGCGCATGATGAGTTTATTCGGCCCTAGGACCTGCTGACGGTAGATGCCCAGGTTCTGGCGTTTTTTTGCCGGCCCTCTGGTAATCACCAGGCCCCAGGTAATGAGCGGGGCAATATCGCCCGGCCAGCAAAACTGGATCGGTAACTGACCCAGATCGACTGCGGCACCCTCCCAAATGATCTCCTGACAGGCGGCATCCCGCACGACTTTGGGCGCCATATCCCACAGGGATTTGACTAATCCGCCGAGTCCGAGCAGGTCCTTGAAGTCTTTCGGCGGCTCGGGTTCTTTCAGGCGCGCTAAGACATGACCAATCTTGCGTAACTCGCTCACGCTTTCAGCGCCCATGCCGAGCGCGACTCTGCGCGGCGTACCAAATAAATTCGCCAGCACGGGAATCTTATGGCCGACCGGATGCGCAAATAGCAGCGCCGGCCCGCCAGCGCGTAAGACGCGATCGGCGACTTCGGTCATTTCAAGATGCGGTGAAACAGGGACAGCAATGCGTTTTAGCTCGCCAAGGCGTTCTAATTGGACAATAAAATCACGTAAATCTTGATATTTCATAGGTTTTTCATTTTTAAAGAATCTACACTTTCTTCGATAGCACATTTAGCCAAGTCCTTGATTTTATTCAGGCTTGTCCATGTTCGGCATATTTAATGAGACTTAAAAGTTATAGAATTGTTCTTTTCTAGTATTGACTTGATATAAACGGCTCCCTACAATTCGCCCAGTTGAACAGGAAGCCGGCACACAAGACCGGGCAGTAAAGCGTTCTGATTCAATTCACGGGATCCGGGTCCCAACGACATTTTAAGGAGTGTTTTCAAAAGGCGTCTGCCTTAATCCCGGAAAAGATTTTTTGCATTGGGTTGGCTTTAGGAGATCTTACTGGAGCTTTACTCTTCGCGATGCAAAAGATTCCGACGTTTGACGGTCGCTTCCTGCGACAACAAACGATGTTCTGACCTGCAGCAAGGTGTCGATTCGCTTAGATTGGTTTGATCTGACAAGGAAAGATGCATGCGGCAACGTTTCAGGAGGAAGTCATATGATCAGAAATACCGGAGCCATGGTCTCCTTTGCCCAAAGTCGGGCTAGTAAGTCAGCATCAGTGGTAATTGTAGCGCGCGACACAATGAGTGGTTTCATGACGACAGCGCATCACACCGTCATGATTTTAGGATTATGTGCAATGGCTGCGTTGGCCTTTATGTTCGTGAATCCAGAAGTAGCAGATGTACTGAAAGCGCTCTCGCCTTTCAACACTGCCACCCTGAGAGAACAGGCTCCAAGTATGCCGACCTTGTCGAATTTAATGAGTTCGCCAATGCCGGAAGCGCTTGAAAACGACGTCAAATCCTCTGCCACGCAAATGCAGCAAAAGCGCATTACAGCCTGGTTATCCAAGCGGTATCGGGTAGCCGGCACGGCGACCGATGTGATGGTCTCAGCAGCGTATGACACCGCGCGTGAAATCCAGCTCGATCCACTGCTGATCTTGGCCGTGATGGCCATTGAGTCAGGCTTTAACCCCTTTGCCGAAAGTCCGATGGGTGCGCAGGGCCTGATGCAGGTGATGTCAAAAGTGCATCGGGAGAAGTTTGTCGATCTTGGTGGTATCAAGGCAGCGCTCAACCCGGTCGCGAATATTCGCGTCGGTTCGCTGATATTGAAGGACTACGTTTTACGTGGCGGATCCGTCGAGGCGGGCTTAAAGCTGTATGTGGGCGCCTCTGCTTACGAAACTGATTCCGGTTACGGTGCCAAAGTGCTCGCTGAACATGAGCGCCTGCAAGAAGTCGCCGGCATCAAGAAAGCAAGCATGATCTCTAGCACCGCAGAAGAAAAGAAAGTCTTAACGCCAGCGGCGAAAGTCACGGCCGAAGTCACCCAGGTCGCTGCACTGTAAGGTGATTGTTTTAAAAGCCCGGCTGTCTGATATGACTGCCGGGCTTTTTTACGCCTGCTGGGCAAAAAATTGGCGGATGCGCCGGACGGCCTCGTGTAAATTTTCCATCGAGGTGGCATAGGACAGGCGAATATAGGTGTGCGCCGTGGAGGGCCCAAAATCCATACCCGGCACCAGCACCACATTGGCCTGGTTGAGCAAATCCAGCGTGAGGCGGTCAGCGTCGTCCGACAGCGCGGTGCAGTCGGCGTAGACATAAAACGCGCCATCGGGCGTAACAGGCACCTTGAACCCCAGATCACGCAGGGCCGGCACGATGAAATCGCGGCGACGTTTAAATTCAAGACGCCGCTCTTCAAAAAGCGCGATTGAGGCCGGTTTAAAACAGGCCAGCGCCGCATACTGGGCAATGGTGGAAGCGCAGATGAACAGATTTTGCGTCAGTTTTTCGACCGATGGCACAAGTTTTTCTGGCACCACCATCCAGCCCAAACGCCAGCCAGTCATGTTGAAGTATTTTGAAAAGCTATTGATCACCACGATATCGTCAGCGATCGACAAAGCTGATGTGGGCGCCGAATCGTAGCTCAGGCCCTGGTAAATTTCATCGACAATGGTAAAACCACCCTTCTGCCGCACGGTCTGGATAATTTTAGCCAGTTCATCCGGGTCAATTGAAGTGCCGGTCGGATTGGAGGGCGTTGCCAGCAGTACGCCGCGCGTGGCGGGTCCCCAGTGCTCGCGCACCGTTTGATCTGTCAGCTGAAATTGCTGTTCCGGACCGCTGGCGATCAGGCGTGCCGTGCCGTTAAAGGCGGCGACAAAATGCCGGTTACAGGGGTAGGAAGGATCGGGCATCAAGACTTCGGTACCTCTGTCGACCAGCGCAGCGCAGGTCAGCACCAGTGCCGCCGAGGCGCCAGCGGTGACGATGATCCGCGACGGGGCAATGTCCAGACCGAATACGTCTTTATAGTGTTGAGCGATCGCCTCACGCAGTTCAGGCAGTCCGGTGGCCGGCGAATACTGCATGCGACCGTCGGCCATGGCACGGGTTGCCGCCTCAATGACGGCTGGCGCGGCGGTAAAGTCTGGCTCGCCAATGCCCATATTGATGATGGGACGTCCTTGCTGCGTTAAGGTCGCGGCCATTTTGGCCAGCTCCATGACGTGGAAAGGCGCGATATTTTCCAGTCGACCAGCAAGATTGCTCAGATTCACGATTTTTTACCGGCTTGGATCTCCACCGAGCGAGTGGTCGCCGCAAATTTGTCGAGCACGCCATTGACATACTTATGGCCATCGATGCCACCGAAGGATTTGGCCAGTTCCACCGCCTCATTGATCACGACTTTGTAGGGGATTTCGATGTGATGCATCAGTTCATAGGCGCCAATGAGCAAAACCGCATGTTCAACTGGCGACAGCTCACTGATCGTGCGATCGATGAGCGGCATGATCAGTGAACGCAGCTGTGCAGCGTCACGAATGGCACCATGGAGCAAGGCGTTAAAGTGTTCTTTATCCGCCTTGTCAAAGCCGTGCGCTTCACGGATATGCGCATCAATCGCACCGGCATCTTCATTATTCAGTAACCACTGATAGAGACCCTGCAAGGCGAATTCACGCGAACGGTGACGGGGGGTGCGACTCTTGGTCGGATTAGCGTGGCGGAATTGTTCGCTCATGTCTCACAGACTGTGCCGCGCCACATGACGCAACAAAAGGGGTTAAAAAACTTATTCTTCTATTAGACGACTGGTTTCGGCCAGATCATCCAGCGCGATGGCCAGATTGGCCATCTCGACAGCGACCCGCGCCGCATCAGCGCCCTTAACTTGCATGCGCTCTTCGGCCTGTGCGTCGTTTTCGGTCGTCAGTACGGCATTCGCGATGGGGATGGCGAAGTCTAGTCCGACGCGGGTGATACCGGCGCCTGCTTCATTCGACACCAATTCAAAATGGTAGGTCTCGCCGCGGATGACGGCACCGATGGCAACCAAGGCATCGAACTGCATGGTTTCAGCCATTTTGCGCAAGGCTAAAGGAATCTCCAGCGCGCCAGGGACCGTGACATGCAATATATCGTCATCTTCTACGCCCAGCTGCTTTAATTCAGCCAGACAGGCCGATAACAGTCCCGAGCAGACATCCGGATTAAAGCGTGCCTGGACGATGCCAATGCGCAGTCCCTGACCATCCATATTGGTGACATAACTTCCTACGCCCATTTTTGTTCCTTTTGCGCTTGTGCGCGGTGATGATATCGGATGCTATTGAGATTTTTCCTGATAGCCGGTCACTTCCAGATCAAAACCCGTCATGGACGGCATTTTGCGCGGACTGGCCAGCAATTTCATTTTACCTACCCCAAGATCCTTGAGAATTTGCGCGCCGATGCCGTAGGTCCGTAAATCCATGCGCGACGCGCGCGGTGGCTTGACTTCAGGGCTGCTCAGCGCAGCAAATTGGTCAAACATCTGTTGCGCTGACTCTTCGCAGTTAAGCAGCACCATCACGCCCCGCTCCGAGGCTTTGACTGCGACCAGCGCCTTGGCGATGCTCCAGGAATGCGTACTCACTTCGACTTCCAGCAAATCGAGCATCGATACCGGCTGATGCACGCGCACCAAGGTTTCTTGCTGCGGTGTGATATCGCCATGCACCAAGGCCAGATGCGCGCCACCGCTCGGCGTATCCCGATAAACAACGGCCTTGAAGCTGCCATGCACGGTTTGCATCGTGCGTTCGGCGATGCGTTCAACGATACTTTCATTGCGGCTGCGATATTGGATCAGATCGGCGATCGTACCGATCTTGAGCCCATGTTCGCGGGCAAATTCAATCAGATCTGGCAGGCGCGCCATCGTACCGTCGTCATTCATGATTTCACAAATGACTGCCGCAGGCGCCAAACCCGCCAGTTCGGCGAAGTCGCAGCCGGCCTCGGTATGCCCGGCGCGCATGAGCACACCACCCTTTTGCGCCTTGAGGGGAAACACATGGCCCGGCTGAACAATTTCGATGGGTTTGGCATTTTTCGCCACGGCCACCTGGATCGTGCGCGCCCGGTCAGCGGCTGAAATCCCTGTCGTCACGCCTTCGGCAGCCTCGATCGAAACGGTGAAATTGGTCCCAAAAGAAGTCCCATTCCGGCTCGTCATCATCGACAGGTTTAACTGGTCGCAGCGCTCTTCAGTCAGCGTGAGGCACACCAGCCCACGGCCAAACTTGGCCATAAAGTTGATCGCCTCGGGCGTGACAAATTCGGCCGCCAGCACCAGATCGCCCTCGTTTTCACGATCTTCTTCATCCACCAACACGACCATCCGGCCGGCGCGTAATTCGGTAATAATTTCTTGCGTACTTGAGATAGACATATAAATCCTTTACAGCCCGCTATTTTAATGGAATTCACCCCCTCCCAACCAGCACTGGCATGAAATTGGCGTGAATGGGGGTGCAAAGCGGGCGGGATGGGGTCTGAGGCATGGCCATCAGATACTCAACCGACAAATCAAGCCTTTGGCAGACTGCCCAAACTCAGCATGCGCTCAACATAGCGCGCGATCAGGTCGATTTCAAGGTTGACCTTCACGCCCGGTGCAAGATGCTTGAGGGTGGTGACGTTGATGGTGTGAGGGATGACGTTGATGGAAAATTGGCAGCCGGTCGGCACATCGGTGACCCGGTTGATCGTCAGGGAGACACCATTAACGACGACCGAACCCTTGAGCGCAAGGTAGCGGGCCAGGTGTGCCGGGGCTTGTACGACCAGCTCCCATGATTCACCGACAGGGACAAATTTCTCTACCGTGCCCAGGCCGTCGACATGGCCTGAAACCAGGTGACCACCCAGACGATCGGCCAGAGTCAGGGCTTTTTCCAGATTGACTTCACCGAGGGCATCCAGACCGGCAGTGCAGTTGAGACTTTCACGCGATACATCTACGGCAAACCCCTGCTCGGTCTTGACCACGACCGTCATGCAAGCGCCATTAATTGCAATCGAGTCGCCTAGTCCAACGTCGGACATAGGCAAACCTCCTGCTTCGATACTGAGCCGGACGCCGGCATCCGGGTGCGCGTCTTGGGGCGCGATGTGCGTAATTTTGCCGATGGCGGCAACGATACCTGTGAACATAGTCGTCTTAATTAAGTGGTTGAGGGTGTTATTAAATCGAAAATTTATTTTTGAATCAGACCTGCAGTCAGCTTTAAGCAAAGCCTAAAAAGAAGTCAGTAGCAAAGCCTCAAGCGAAGCGAGCAAGGATACGCAAATCTGCCCCAATCTGCTTGACCTCATGAAAAAACAAATCCCGTCTTTGACTCAGATCGTCCATCCGCCCCAGATCAAACAGGCCCAAGGCATCGCCCAACAAGGTCGGCGCCAGGTACAGCAGACATTCGTCGACACAGGCTTCACGAATCAGCGAACCATTCAGTTTATAGCCGGCCTCGATGTGCAGTTCATTGATTTGTCGCTCACCGAGCACCTGCAAAACGGCTGGCAGGTCGACTTTGCCATCCGCATTCGGCAGCAAAATAACTTCGGTGCCACCCTCCTGCAGGCGGGCGATTTTATCGGCCTGGCCATGGGCGGCGACCACCAGTGATCCGCCGCCGGACAAGATCCGTGCATCCGGCATGATTTGCAAATGGCTATCGACGATGATGCGCAAGGGCTGACGCGCTACCGGCATGGCACGCACCGTCATTTGCGGATTATCCTGTAACACTGTACCGATGCCGGTCAGGATGGCACAGGCGCGCGCGCGCCAGGCATGGCCATCATCCCGCGCCACCTGGGACGTGATCCATTGGCTCTGACCGTTATGAAGAGCAGTCTTGCCATCCAGGCTGGCCGCCGCCTTCAAGCGCACCCAAGGACGGCCGCGCTGCATACGGGAAAAAAATCCCAGATTCATTTCGTGGGCCTCGTGTTCCAGCACGCCGCAGCTGGTGCTGATGCCTGCTGCCTGCAAACGCGCCAGGCCCTGGCCGGCGACCAAGGGATTTGGGTCGGTAATGGCCGCCACCACCCGCGCCACGCCGGCCTGGATCAAGGCATCGGTGCAAGGCGGTGTCCGCCCATGATGACAGCATGGCTCGAGCGTCACGTAGACCGTCGCGTCGCGCACATCCAAACCGCGACTGGCCGCATCCAGTAAGGCCTGCACTTCAGCATGCGCCTGTCCCGCCACCTGGGTATGGCCGGCGCCGATGACTCGACCATCTTTGACGATGACACAGCCCACACGCGGGTTCGGCATGGTCGTCAACAGCCCCTTATGCGCCCATTCAAGGGCCAGCTGCATGGCTTGCAAATCGCTAGATATGTCCAAAACGGCGTCCACATAGAAAAGAAAAGCGCGGCATCACCAGCACCGCGCTGCAAGATGCGCTTGATCAGCGCGACATGCTTGCAGGGCTAATTTTAACTTCTTTACCGGCAATGCAAGGGAGAAAGTCGATAACAGACTAAGGCGAGTCTGCAGACGGGTGGAGAAATGGTAGGCCAAGGCGACAATGCCTGATCAATCGGTTTTGCAGCTCGTATCGGTCACTGGGTTACAAATTCTGGGACGGCCAAAGAAATTAATCGAGATCTTACGTTGAAGATCGTCGTTGAGAGAAAAAATCCAGTTCCCTTTGGCGGTCCCTCTACCGGCAGAATCAAAGCCAAAGCTGGTACTGCTCGGCGACATCGTCATCGATATCGTCAGCCCCTTGGGAACTGCACCATGCGCCATAATTCTTTCCTCACCATCATCCAGAACATTATTATTATTGGCATCCACAAAGATGGTCCAGCCACTCGTCCAATCGGTGCCGGTCAGCGGCGCCATATTTACCCGACTTCCTCGCCTTATTCCTTCTGCGCGGGCCAAGTTCAGTGATGCATAAAAATCGTTTACGGTGACGCTTAATCTGTTGTTATTCAATGTTGCCTGAAAACTGGGGACGGAAAGCGTCAAAATGATCAATAAAATTGCGATGCATACCATCAGTTCCATCAAGGAGAAACCCAGTTCGCCGGGCCATCTGAAAAATGAATTTTTTTTCATATTGTTACCAGCACTCCGATGTACTACCGATTGAGGAAGTACGAATACCAGTGCTCGTGATGGAAAGTGCCCCGCACTTGGGCTCGCTAAAATTTCTATCGACATTGGTGGTGCCCGGTGTCGCCGTCAAGATAACGCAATTGCGAATCGTCTCACCAGTGCAGGCCTCAGCCTTGATTTCATAAGCACTGGTCGCGGCCGCATTGCCGGAATATGCCTTGAACTGCTTGGCCGCCGCATCCTTTGCACCGATGGTAAAGGCAAGATAGGTATTATTTTGTGCGTAATAGCGCTCCTGCTGCTGAGCGAGCAACATCAGCGCTGTCTTTGCCTCCCCGCGCTTGGCTTTCCTTACAGAATCAATATAGGAAGGATAGGCAAACCTACTCAGGATCGCCACGATAGCGACAACGACCATGACTTCCAAGAGCGAAAAACCTTTGTTGTGCAATGTCATAGTGAATATCGTCGTCGTCAAATTTAATTCTTCAAAATAGTTGCGCGCAATTTTTGCCAATTAAAAATTTCTCGCCAACTAAAGCGCCCTGCTGGCGCTAAGATCGATTGACCTGAAGATCCGGTTACCTGCAAGGTGCCGCCAGCACCACCTGATCCGATACTAAACACACCAGCTTGTTTTTTTGCAGAACGAAGTCCGGTCGAGGTACTCACCCCCTGAGCAGTATCGTTAACGTAATACAGTGTTGGCGGACCAAACAGCCCCACCGTAGAAATCAAGCCGCTCAACCCGCCAGGCGGCAGACCGGTCAACACATTTAAGGTATAAGCGCGTCCGCCACCATTACCGCAGGGATCAGCACCCGGACTAAGCGAATTGAAATACACCAAACCATCGGCAATCACGGCATTACTGACATTGCGCTCGCCTAGGCTGATCGATTCGGCAAAATCCATATACCAGCCGCGTTTGTCGTTCTTATTGGGACCAATGATGGCATCACTGCCTGACACAATAACTGCAGTTTTATCAGAATTCAAAACGGCGGAGCGGGGCGCCAGCTGGGCGCGGCCAGTAACGACATCCGTAGTTACATTATCGGATGACGTATCCTTGGGCTGGTCATAGATGGCATAGAAAGTCTGCGTTTTAAAATTCGCAGGAAGCGTATCGTTATTTTCAAGATATTGGCCAGTGCCAAACAGCACGAGATAGCCGCCACCTTGGGCAAAAACAACGCGCGGCTGGGTGGTGATGGGTTGAATCAGACCATTATTATCCTTGGCAGAAAATAACACCTTGGTTTTTAGCGTTGAAGATGCGCTACCAAGTACTAGATCAGAAAAATTCAGTCGCCACAGCTTCCCTTGCAGGTCACCGACATAGCCAAACTGGGCCACGCCGTCACTACCACTCACAATAGAAATGGGACCTAGTCCATTGGCTAGGGCAAGATCAGAAGCAGGCAGTGTAAATTTGTAATAATTGACGCCTAAGGCCCATCTTTTTACCGCAGGATTATTTAACTTTAATAAAAAAATACTTTGCGGCGCATTCGGGTTGGCATTCCCATCTTTCTGATAATTATTCAAACCACTTTGCACGACCAAAAAAGTCTCAGTCATGACTTTGCCATTGGCGTCCTTGCCCGTTTTAAATTTGGCAAAAATAGGCGCTGGATAAATATTCCCCATGTCAGGATCATCACGATCGGTAAATTCAAGGATGGCGCCCTGC
This sequence comes from Oxalobacteraceae bacterium, assembly GCA_947374865.1. Lineage (GTDB taxonomy): Bacteria > Pseudomonadota > Gammaproteobacteria > Burkholderiales > Burkholderiaceae_D > CANFLV01. Next base: position 81,300 of record CANCDR010000003.1, on the reverse strand, counting down.
CCCGCTTGAAAACTATTTTGACTACTCACATCAATCGCAAATACCCCCTGCGCCCCCCCACCCATGCCAGATGCCAGAACAGTTTTCCATGCTGAGCCTACCTGCACATCGTCCACCACGATGCCACCATCGACAAAGGGTTGATGGACATAGTCTGGGTCCGTCAGTTTGCTTAATTTATCTATCAAAACACTTGGAATATAAGCGAATAATTCACAGCCTTCCGATTCGCCAAATGCATGAAACGCATGCAACATGCCATCGTTAGCACCGACATACACGACTTTTTGCCGCCCTTTTTTTTCGTCGTAAAAAGTCTGGTATGCCTGGCCAGCGGATTTCTTTGTCGGTTCCCCGAGAAAGAAGGGATTACTATTGACAATGTCGCCTAGTAGGCTCAAGCGAGTACGAAATATGCCGCCAACTTGGCCAATTTCCTTGCTGCGATCGCCGCGCAAGTAATTAATCCTCGCCTGACCATTGCTGTCCTTCTGGAGAGTAGAAGGAGAGGTATTTAAGGCAAGCTGTTGCGCGGCCGATAAGTCACCTAAGTTTTTAAATGCAATGGTTTGCAAAATCCCGTTGTCTAAGCCCTTGGCAGTAAAAATAGCGCGATTTGCAGGACTAATGCAAGCTGACTTCTGCGCAGACCCAGTCAAAACGGCGGCGGCATCCCACTTGATACTGCTCGCACTCAAGGCATCGGCGGTATTATTGAATTTGCCGAGGCTAATTTTTTTGAGACTACCGCTCCAGCTTGCGGATTCAAAACCCGCCTGATACAAAAACGCGCCGTTAGCCGAAATCGTCGCCCCGGACGTCGCCGCACCACCAATAGATCCGCTGAGCTGGGTCCCGCGATTAAATATTTTTTTGAGTGAAGCGTCGATGGCCGAGGCCTGACTGGCAAGAAAATAATTATCTGGAATACCGTTATTATCGCTATCCCATTCGACATTACTGCGCACATCGTTCAAGCGATCGGGCGATCCAGTCACGAAAGGATTATTGTCCTTATTTCGATCAATAAAACCGCCATACTTGGCGGCTAAATAGAGCTGACTATCGCGTGGCTTGACTTCTCGTTCGCCACCCTCGATCGTGCCATCACCGCGTTCGTCTAAATCGATGGCGTAAGTACTCACTCGGATCTTGGAATATTTATACTTATTGTTAGGATCGTCGGATAATTTGGTCGGATCGACGAGCCGAATATCATTGGTATTGGCCCAATAAGCTAGTCCGGCTAAATAGTAGGAACCAAACTTGTTTGGTATTTGCACATCATTCAAGCTACCCAATCTTGAATTAGGTGCAGAATTTCCAAAAAATCCACTAGGATCCGATTCACGCTTGCCTACTTCTCTAGTCCACGACAAGGCATCCAGTGGAGGAATTTTGTTAGGAATTCCAGACTCAATATTACGTGGAGTTTCCGAATGCTTCACTTCCACATTATTAACTTTTACAGTGATCGTAGAAATTTTATTTCCAGGAATATAAAAATCGTCTTGTGTATTTACATCTCCAATTACGATAATTGAATTAGCCTGACAAGATGCCGTGATGGGATCTTCCCATGTTTTAATAACAGGGAAGCCATCGTCGGAACTTCCTACACCGGCGAGCGCATCGGGTGTAGGCGGTAGTCCTTGTAAATAACGCAGTCCTTCATAATACAATTCGCTGATGGGATCCTTCGTTTTATATTGACCAGAGCGACCAAACTTATTGATGTAATTGACTGCACCACTATTGACAGTGCTGCTGTTGCGATTTGCTGGATCAACTGGATTATTATATAAAACACCTGTTGCAGGATCCCATTCCGAATTCAGATTGGGTTTCTCTTTATAGTCAGGTTGATCATAAGTCTTGGGGCCTACATGTTTGAGGGGCGCCCGAAGAACACCGCCATAACGGGTCGTTGAGCCGTCATTGGTGTAAGACATCAAGCCAAAACGCATGCGATCGGCATTGCGCTGGATGACCCCAACAGGTTTGTAGTGATCGCCGTATTTTTGACATAGTCCGGCTCTGTTTGGGCCTTCATTGTCGTCACACACTTTGACGCGTGTTAGATATTCACCGAGATTCTTGTCCAAATCTATATAGGTCGTAGAGCTGAAGAAATTTAAGCGTACTGTATCCGACGCTAAAGTGTCACAATTTGGGCTTGTTACAGCGACCTGACCACTTGATAAATTTTGTTGATAGCCAAATAAAATTTTGTTTTTACACGACACGATGTTAAGACTTTGAATCTTAAACGGTGTCACTTTATTGGGCGCACTTGCTGTCGCACTCGCCGTCAGCGTTCGGAGCGGAAAATAGTATGCGGCGTAGAAGCTATCCGGCAGTGTCGCCCGTTGCACAATACTGGTATCCGCAGTATCGATAATGCGGTCACCACCGGTTAATACATAGCGCAAAAGATCTAGTTGGCTATTACTCACCCAATTCATGAAATTACCACTGAATGTAGTCCCATCACATTCATGCAGGCTATCAGCAGCCACACTGATGGCAAAATAGCCGTTATTAATATTGCGATTCCCTCCTACATATTGGTAGCACTGGTTGTTGTTGAAGTAGCCGATATAGTCAGTGTTTTTATTATAGGTACCGCTATCTCCCTTATAGGCAATCCCCACCACGGGATATTCGATCGACAAACTGAGTAGCATATTCGGTGGCACATTGGCATTCCCACCGTACAGTGGCCTATTGGGTAAATTCACCACCGGCGGCGATGCAGGCGCCGCCAAAGAAACAGTGGAACTCACACCCACCATCAAATACATCAGGGTAATGAAAAGTTTCATCAATCCTCCTTGCGATAAAAGGTTTGCAACATGACGCGCGTGCTATCGCGCATGCCGAAGCCGACTGCCGTGATGCGATAAAAATAGTTTGCCGAATCGGCACTCGCGCCTGGTAAGTTATATTTTTTCGATTCAATGATGTAGCGCGGCTTACGAGCCGGCAGGGTGCCATCTACGGTAGGAAAATCTTCGCCGGTAAATTTTCCGTAGGGGACAGACTGTGCCGAGGATTCATCCGTCTCTAAAAAATCCACTTGTAGCCACGCAGGCTTTGGATCATCCCGACACAAACCCTGACTATTGCCAGCCGTGCCACACACCGCATCCTCCGGCCCCGGAAAGCCCTGCTGACTTGTCGAAGAAAAAAAGCTGCTACGACTGCCACTGGACTTCGAGTTTTGCAGATCAATTTCGGCATCCCGCAGCGCCGCTTCTGCTGCTTGAAAGGCGACTTGACGGTCACGATCATTGCGCGACATTTTCTCTCCCTGCAATGCAATTTGCGCCGCAGAGCTCCCAAGTAGCATCACGATCACCAGCATCACCAAGACCACCACGAGCGTGGCGCCGGCTTGTGCTTTATCCACATGGCGCATCATGGAATGCTGCCTTTCGAGGGATTCCTTAACAAGATCGTGGCGTTGAAGACTTTCCTTTGCCGATTTTGTGAGGCTTTGGGCAAGGTGGCCTCGTCAATTCGGCTTCCCAGATCAACTTGCGCTTTGGCCGCACTGTAATCGGCACCAAATAAATCAAAAATTTTATTCAAAGCGTCGGTTCGATTGGCGTTGGTTCCGCGCACTAGCACAGCGACTTTGATGGCAACAATTTTCTTCCAAAAGGTTTGCCGATTGAAATCAGCTTGCTTTTCTTCCGCCGTGGCACCGACCAGCGTCAGTGCTTTGTCTAAGGCATTTACAGCATCGGCGTTCATATACTGGTTTGCAATCCCATCGCTAAGGGTGTCGGTATCGACACCATAAAGAAACTGCAATGATTCAACCCCCGTTAAAAGCGCATCTGAATTCCAACTCGCATTATTATTTTTGTCGAATACCCTGTATTTACAACGTAGTTCAGGCTCATTCCAACTGCTATTGGCGATGTAAAAAATACTCCAAGCCCGTTGCTCATCAGGGCTTGCTGATGGGTCGGGTTGAGGTACTGTATCGCCTCCGCAATGCAGCATGCTTTGCATGCCATCTGATGTGTCATTCGTTATTGATGGGTCATTTGTTTTTGATGTGTCTTTCGTTTTTGATTGACCATCCAGAACGCCAAAGAAACGCAGGCCAAGCACATCACTGTTATTGACTGCCTTGGAATTTGCCGATTCAAGCCCAGCAGATGTTGCCCCCAAACTGCTGGCATCAAGACCCACAATATTGGCCACGTCACGATCGGCCACATTGATGGGAGCGTCCTCATTATCCCAATTGACATACGCGGCCTGACGCACACTACGGGCAATCATTTCTAGCGCAAAGCGACCTGTCACTTCCAGATTGTCCCCATCATCGACCGCGCCATACGTTGATTTTGAGGCGACAAACAAGGCTGTGGCAGCCAATACCACCAGCATACCGAGCGTAATCGACAGCAGCAGTTCAACGATGGTTAAGCCAGTCTGCCGAGTCCTTGTCGACCACCAGCCTTGCACAGCAGCTAATTTCATGGCTGTGTCACCTGTTCCAATGGCTGCGCCGATTGACCAAGCAACAGTACGACCCGCGGCGGCCCAATGCCGGTGGTTTTTCCCGCATCATGTTCAAGCGTGCCGGCAGTGGTTTTTCCTAGCCAGCCGAGCTTAATGACGACCGGACCGGTTCGGCTACACGACCACACCAACGCGCCGCTTGAATAGGGTGTGCTGTCGCGACAGATGAGCGCACGGCCCTCGGGCAAGTCTTTTTGTACCCGGTACTCCCAATTGACAATATCGGAAGCCGCTAATTGATCGGGGTTGCAGCTCGCTGTTAAACAGTTCACAGTGGGGGCACTTAGCGTATCTGAGCTTTTGTAATCGATTTGCAAAAATGGGTCATTCGCACCCGCTGCCATGCGCTTCGTGTTAGCACGCATGCTGTCGGCAATTTCTGCAGCCAAGGCCGTTGCTGCGCCATGCAGTGAGGACTGCTTGACTGTGAGGATTGCACCTAGCTGCAAACCCGCGCCCCCGATCACACCAAAGACTAAAATTAAGATTGCCACGAGTACTTCCAGTAAGGCGTACCCGGTCGCTCTAAAGGGCTTTTTAGATGTTAATTTAATAACTAAAAAGACAAAAAAAACAGACCCGATTTTTTTCATCGAATCTGTTCGCCCACCCAGCATGCGCAGCTGCGATGCGTTCACCTCATTTGCTCTTCCCACCCTTGAGCTTGCTGCTACCCGTCGTGGTACCCACTTCAGCAATAACATCTTCAAATTCCGCCACGTCTTCAAAACTCTTGTAGACCGAAGCAAAGCGAATATAGGCGATCTTGTCGAGCCCTCTGAGTTCGCGCATGACCAGCTCACCGATTTGTCCTGACATGACTTCACGTTCACCACTCGACAAAAGTTTTTCTTCAATCCGCCGCGTTGCTGCGTCCACTGCCTGCGCTGATACCGGACGTTTGCGTAAGGCCAACATCAGGCTGGAGCGCAGTTTGACAGCATCAAAATCTGTACGGCTACCGTTTTTCTTGACCACCACTGGCAAGGCCAGCTCCACCCGTTCATGGGTCGTAAAGCGTTTGTCACATTGCACACACCGGCGCCGCCGACGAATGGCATCGCCTTCTTCCGAAGGACGGGTATCGACGACCTGGGTGTCATCATGCTGGCAAAATGGACATTTCATTTAAGGCGTGATCTCTGTTTTACAGACTAACAAATAAATCTACAATCGAACACCTGTCATTTCTAACAGGTGGCAAAATTTAACGTCAAAATAAAAAAATCGCGTCCGATGACGCGCTGACAGGATGGCACATTTTTAACAGCGCCATCCCGTGATACACGCTTATTTTCCGTACACTGGAAAAGCATCCGTGAGCAGTTTAACGTCCGCTTTCACGCGTTCGATCGTGGCTGCATCGTTTGGATTATCCAACACGTCGGCTAGTAAATGACCTACCTTGATCGCTTCGGCTTCTTTAAAACCACGCGTCGTCATGGCCGGGCTGCCCAGACGAATGCCAGAAGTAACGAAAGGCTTTTCCGGATCATTAGGAATCGCATTTTTATTACAGGTCATGTGCGCTGCGCCGAGAATGGCTTCGGCTACTTTGCCGGTGATATTCTTGGCGCGCAGATCGACTAACATCACATGCGATTCGGTGCGACCAGAAACAATCCGCAGACCGCGCGCGATAAGGGTCTTTGCCAGCGCATCGGCATTTTTCAGGACTTGCTGCTGGTAGATCTTGAATTCCGGTGCCAGCGCTTCTTTGAAGGCGACGGCTTTGCCGGCGATCACATGCATGAGCGGACCACCCTGAATACCAGGGAAGATCGCGGAATTAATGACTTTCTCGAATTCGGACTTCATGAGGATGATGCCGCCGCGCGGGCCGCGCAGGGATTTATGCGTGGTCGAGGTGACAAAGTCGGCGAATGGCACCGGGTTCGGATACACCCCGGCAGCGATCAGGCCAGCGTAGTGCGCCATATCGACCAGAAAATACGCGCCGACTTCCTTGGCAATTTTACTGAAGCGCTCAAAGTCGATGCGCAGCGCAAAGGCCGATGCGCCGGCGATGATCATTTTAGGCTTGTGCTGACGTGCCAGGGCTTCCATGGCAGCGTAGTCGATATCTTCATTGGCATCGAGGCCATAAGAGACCACGTTGAACCACTTACCCGACATATTGAGCGCCATGCCATGCGTGAGGTGGCCCCCTTCAGCCAGTGACAAACCCATGATGGTGTCGCCCGGTTTAAGCATCGCAAAAAATACCGCCTGATTGGCCTGCGAACCGGAGTTCGGCTGCACGTTGGCAGCGTCGGCGCCAAACAAGGTCTTGGCCCGCTCGATGGCCAGGGTTTCGGCCACGTCGACATATTCACAGCCGCCGTAATAGCGCTTGCCGGGATAGCCTTCCGCGTATTTGTTGGTCAGCTGCGAACCCTGGGCTTCCATGACGGCTGGCGAGGTGTAGTTTTCGGAAGCGATCAGTTCGATATGGTCTTGCTGGCGGCTGTTTTCCAGCTGCACGGCAGCCCATAATTCGGGATCAACGCGGGCTAAGGTAAGGTCTTTTGAAAACATGAATTCTCCAAATAAAATAGGTCGGCAACGGCAAGAGCGAACCGAATGAGGGCCAGAAAAAAAATGGGAATAGCGGCAGCCTCAACTGTTCTTTCCATCTTGGCTGCCCAGGCGCACGGCTGTTTGAAATCTCACGCTCCCCGGTGGAAACCCACCTATTGCCGGCCAATGAAGCCAGTTTTTTTCGCCAGTCACGTGAGACGAAATGGTCTGTGAATTTTACGGCAAGGACCTGCCAAGAGCAAGACGTAACGCGCCACTTACATCTCTTGCAAGCCCAAGCAAGGCGCGATCGGCTACAATTTTGCCTGTTAAGCCTGATTTTACTATTTTATTATCAAATTACTCATTCAAGGAACGCCTCTCATGATAATCCTCGTCACTGGCGCTACCGCTGGCTTTGGTGCGCAAATCGCCCGCACCTTCGTCGCCCATGGCCATCGCGTCATCGCAGCCGGCAGACGCACCGATCGCCTGCAGGCGCTGGCCAAAGAGCTGGGCAGTGCCTTACTGCCGGTAGAGTTGGACGTGACCGGCCAAGCCTCGATCGATAAGGCGTTGGCCGACCTGCCGCAAGACTGGCAAGCCATCGATGTGCTGGTGAATAACGCCGGTCTGGCGCTCGGCATTGAGCCGGCCCAGTCGGCCTCGCTGGAAGACTGGGAAACCATGATCGCCACCAATTGCAGCGGCTTGGTGCGCATGACGCGCGCCATATTGCCCGCCATGGTGGCCCGTGGCAGCGGCACGGTGATCAATCTGGGCTCAGTAGCCGGCACCTATCCTTACCCAGGCGGGAATGTCTACGGTGCGACCAAAGCCTTTGTCGATCAGTTCACCCTCAACCTGCGCGCTGACTTGGTCGGCACCGGTGTACGGGCGACCAATATTGCGCCCGGCATGTGTGGCGGCACCGAATTTTCCAATGTGCGCTTCAAGGGTGACGATGTGGCCGCCGCCAAGGTGTATGAAAACACCGTCCCGCTATCAGCCACCGACATCGCCGACACGGCCTACTGGATCGCTACCTTGCCCAAACACGTCAATATTAATTACATCGAGATGATGCCGACCTGTCAGGGATTTGCGCCGTTTAATGTCAAACGCTCTTAATACCGCTTCCGCAGATATTGGTGCATTAGAAGGCGCCCCGGCCGCGCCTTTTTTCTGGACGCTGCGGGTCTACTACGAAGACACGGATGCCGGCGGGATCGTCTTTTATGCCAATTATCTGAAGTTTTTCGAACGTGCGCGTACCGAATGGCTGCGCGCGCACGGCATCAGCCAGCAGCTTATGACGGAAAAACATCGCATGATGTTCGTAGTCAAAAGTACGGCAGTCGATTATCATGCCCCTGCAAAATTGGATGACGTGCTCACGCTCAGTGTGGTCACCGAAAAACTTGGCCGGGCTTCAGTCCACTTTACCCAGCAGGCATGGCGCACCGAAGGCGCGCAGCGCATTTTGCTGGCCAGCGGCAGTATCAAGGTGGGCTGCGTCGATACCGTGAGCTTGCGCCCTGGACCGATTCCCTCTGAGATTATCGACCGTATTACCGTTTGATCGCGAGGTTGGAACACGAAGTTTGAACGGCTTGAAATTTGTAACAGAACGGATCCGGACAGCGCATCCGGTTTAACATATCACTTATTGAAAAAGTCACGCCCATGTCAGTCATTATTGATCTGCCCATCCTCAAACTCATTACCGACGCCTCCATCATCGTGCAGGGCGTACTGGCAATACTGGTCCTGGTATCGTTGAAAAGCTGGTGGCACATCATGCTTAAATCGGCCGCCATCCGCAAAGCCAAATTTCAAACCGATGAATGCGAACGGATTCTCCCTTTCCTCGGCGACCCGAACAATCAGGATAATGATCAAACACAAAACCGGCGCCGACTTGATCACTCCGGCGCTTTAAAACGCATCATCGATGCCGGCCAAATCGAATTTAATAAAACCAAATTGGCGTTTGCCAACAAAGGTGGCGGGGATGCCAGCCACATGGTCGACAGCGCGCGGCGCGCCATGCAGATTGCCTACCAACGTGAAATGGATGTACTGGAATCTGATCTGGCGTTTCTTGCTTCGGTCGGATCGGTGTCACCCTACGTCGGCCTGTTTGGCACGGTATGGGGCATCATGAATGCCTTCGTTGGTCTGAGCAATGCCCAGCAAACGACTCTGGCAGCAGTCGCGCCAGGTATCGCAGAGGCCTTGGTCGCCACAGCGGTCGGTCTGTTTGCGGCGATTCCTGCGGTATTGGCTTATAACCGTTTGACCAATGAAGCAGACCGCCTGGCGATGCGTTTTGAATGTGGCATCGAAGAATTTGCCAACGACTTGCAGCGCAAATCCCGCTAAGGAGATTCGAATGGCCATATCCATGCGCGGCCGTCGTGGTCGCCGCCTCAAAGCGGAAATTAATGTCGTCCCTTATATCGACGTGATGCTGGTATTACTGGTGATTTTTATGGTCGCGTCGCCCCTGTTTAATCCTGGTGTGATCAACCTGCCGACGGCGGCCCAATCGCCGCAGGCTCCCAGCGAATACATCCAGATCGCCCTGCAACCCAATACGGCTGCGACGATCGGTCTGAGTGGTAGCAAACACGCCTCACAGACACCGGAAAGCATGGCCAGTCGTGAGGCACTCCTCATGCGACTGCGCGCCCTGCATGTGCAATATCCCGAAGTGCCCGTCATGATCTCGGGCGACAAAGACATTAAATACGATGAAGTGATCGTGATGATTTCCGAAGCCAAGAAAATCGGCATTCAACGTGTCGGGCTCGCCACCAAGCAATGATGCGCCATGACTGAAGTGATACGCTACACCATCCCTGCCGAAAGCGGACGCCTGCGCGCCTTCGTATTGGCTGTACTGGTACACGTTTTTATTGTTGGCCTGCTGTTTTTAAGCGCCATTTGGCAAAGACCCTCGAATCCGACCGTGATTGAAGCCGAAGTCTGGGATCCCATGGTCACGCAGGCGGCCCCACTGCCCACGCCAGAAGAAATGCCGGAGCCTGAGCCGGAAGTCGCGCCACCGCCTAAAGTCGAAGAAATTATCCCGCCCGTGATCGACCCCGAGATCGCGCTCAAGGCCGACAAAAAACGTAAGGTAGCGGAAGAGAAAAAAGCCCGCGAACAGCGCGAAAAAGACGAGAAAAAGGCACTCCTGGAGAAGAAGAAAGAAAAAGATAAAGTCGATCTCAAAAAGCGCAAACAGGAATTGCTCGAGCAGGCCCAGCGTGACAAAGCGCGTGCCCAGGACATGCAGCGCATCATGGCCCAAGCCGGCAGCGGCGGTAGTGGCGAGTCGGCCAAAACCCAGGGCGCCCGTGGCGACGCCAGCTATTTGGGCAGGATCGCTGGCAAGATCAAGTCCAATACCATTTTTAGCGTGCCTGAAAATATGGTCGGCAACCCGACTGTCGAATATACTGTCGAGCTACTGCCCGATGGATCGATTCGCCGGCCGATTAAAAAGAACAAGCCATCCGGCGTGCCAGGTTTTGACGAAGCGGTATTAAATGCGATCGAAAAATCGCAGCCTTACCCGACGGACAAAAACGGCAGCGTTCCTTCCAGTATTAGCGTGAGCCAACATCCGAAAGACCAATGATCATGATGAAGACATTCCTTATACGTGCCCTTGTACTCATTGGACTGACTGCGAGCTTGAACGCGCAGGCGCAATTACGGGTCGAAATTTTTGGTGTCGGCGCCAGCCAGATTCCCGTTGCCATCGCCACCTTTGCCAATGAAGCGATGGCACCGCAAAAGATCAGCGACATCATTCGCGCCGACTTGGCGCGCAGTGGCTACTTCAAGGTGATCGATGCCGGTGCCGTCATGTCTGAGACCACGTCTATCAATTTAAGTGACTGGAAATCCCGTGGTGCCGACGCGCTGGTCGTGGGAAGTGTGCAGCGTCTGGCCGATGGCCGGCTGGATGTGCGCTACAAATTAATCGACACCATCAAGGGCGTCGAACTGTCGGCCCACTCGATCCTCAGCATTCCGGCCCGAGCGCGCGTGAGCAGTCATCAAATTGCCGATGATGTCTTTGAAAAATTACTCGGTGTGCCCGGCGTATTTGCAACCCGGATTGCCTACGTCGTCAAAAACGCCGCCAATACCCAGTTTCGCATTGAAGTCGCGGATGCCGATGGTGAAGATGCGCGCGTCGCGCTGAATTCGAATCAGCCGATCATGTCCCCTTCCTGGTCGCCAGACGGTACAAAAATCGCCTACGTCTCGTTCGAAAAACAAAAAGCCATCGTGTATGTACAAAACCTCGTCACCAGCCAGCGCACCCTGGTCGCCAATCTAAAGGGCACCAATTCGGCGCCCTCTTGGTCGCCCGATGGCAGCCAGCTGGTAATGACCTTGTCGGCCAGCGGTCTGGGACAAATTTACATCGCCAATGCCGACGGCAGCGGCCTGCGGCGGATCAGTTATTCGAACGGTATCGATACCGAAGCGCGTTTTTCGCCTGACGGCCAAAGTCTGTTTTTTACCAGCGACCGCAGCGGTGGGCCACAAATTTATCGCATGTCCGTCACCGGCGGCGAAGCCAAACGGATCACGTTTTCGGGGGATTACAATATCAGCCCGCGTATTGCACCGGATGGCAAAACCCTGGCATACATCTCTCGCCGAGGCGGAAAATTCCAGCTTTTCGCCCTGGATCTGCTGCAAAACCAGGAATTACGCCTGACAGAGGCCGGATTCGACGAATCCCCTAGCTTTGCACCGAACGGTCGTTATATCATGTACGCAACTAGATCTGGCGGTCGCGGAACCCTCGCAGTCGTCTCGGTTGATGGTCGCATCAAACAAAGTCTTACTACTCAGATAGGTGACGTGCAAGAGCCTACCTGGGGCCCGTTTATGAAATAATTTTTGTTTTAATTACAAGGAGAATCAAATGCGTCAATTTACACCCCTCGCTCTTATCGTTTCTACTGCCGTCTTGCTGAGCGCCTGTTCTTCAACCAAAGTAGAAGAAAAAGCTGCCGTCGTTGAGCGCGCGCCTGCTCCTGCAGTCGTTGATAACCGCACCGTGACACCAGTACAAACTGCTTCTGTCGATCCGCTGATGGACAAGAATGGTGTTTTGGCAAAACGCAGCGTCTACTTTGACTATGACAGCTACAGCGTGCGCGAAGATGGCAAAGGCGTCGTTTCTGCACATGGCCAATATCTGTCCAAGAACCCAAGCCGTAAGATTCTTATCCAAGGCAATACCGATGAACGTGGTGGCCGCGAATACAATCTTGCCTTAGGCCAGAAGCGTGCTGAAGCCGTGCGTAAATCCTTAGCCGCCGTTGGTGCTGCGGATGCGCAAATGGAAGCCGTCTCCCTGGGCAAAGAAAAGCCAAAAGCCACAGGTAGCGATGAAGCAGCGTGGGCAGAAAACCGCCGCGCAGATATCGTCTATTGATTTGAGATCAGCACTCGCATGAATTATTCATTCAAACGTACTTTTGTCACGGCCATGTTGGCCGTGGTGTCGTGGGCTCCTCTCGCGGCACATGCTGGCCTGTTTGACGACGATGAAGCGCGCAAGGCGATCCTGGATATCCGTACCAGAATCGACGCCCTGCGCCTTGATCTGGAGTCACGTCTTGATCTCAAGACAGACAAAACCAGCATGCTCGATGTGATTTCGCAAAATGACCAGCTCAAGCAAGAGGTGGCCAAACTGCGCGGTCAGATCGAAGTACTGATGAATGAATTATCGACCGCGCAGCAACGGCAGAAAGATTTTTATATCGATCTCGATAGTCGGCTGCGCAAGGTCGAGCCACAAAAAATTACCCTCGACGGCAAAGAAGCGCTGCTCGAAGCTGGTGAACAAAAGGCCTATGACGCCGCACTGATTTTATTCAAAGCAGGCGACTACAAAGGCGCGAGTCTGTCGTTTTACGAATTCGTCCGCCGCTATCCCGAATCGGCTTATGCCGCCACGGCCCAATACTGGCTCGGCAATAGCTTTTATGCCCTGCGGGATTACCGTAACGCGATCGACGCACAAAGACTGCTCGTCAAAAATTATCCTGACAGCCCCAAGGCCGCCGATGCCTTGCTCAACGTCGCCAGCTGCCATGTCGAGTTAAAAGAAAAACCACTGGCTAAAAAAGCGCTTGAGTCGATCTTGGCCAATTACCCCGGCACGCCTGCCGCGCAAACTGCCAAAGAGCGCCTGGCCGCCCTGAAATAAGATGAGTGAGACCAACCTGACAGCCATGGCGCATCAGGTAGTCTGGCTCACATTTGCCCTCGGCATCGTGTTCGGCGCAGTCGCACAGCGTACGCATTTCTGCACCATGGGTGCCGTAGGCGACATTGTTAATATCGGTTCATGGGATCGCATGCGGCAATGGCTGCTGGCGATCGCTGTGGCCATCATCGGCACCAACCTGCTGGCCACTTCCGGCCAAATCGATCTGGCGCAGTCCCTCTATACATCGCCACGCCTGACCTGGCTCTCGCACATCATTGGCGGCGCGCTGTTCGGCTTTGGTATGGTGCTGGCCAGCGGCTGTGGCGGCAAGACGCTGGTACGCATTGGCGCTGGCAATTTAAAATCGCTGGTGGTATTTATTGTCCTTGGCGTCAGCGCGCTGATCAGCCTGCGCGGCATTCTCGCCCTGCCCCGGGCTAATTGGCTCGAGCACTTCGTCATCTTGCTGCCTACCACGCAAGACTTGCCCTCCCTCGCCGCAACGCTCGGTGGTAACAAGACCCAGCTGCAATTAACGCTTGCCAGCCTGTTTGCCGGCTTGCTCACGCTGTTTGTACTACGCAGCCGGCAGTTCCGTACACTAGAGAATATGGTCGCCGGTATCAGCATTGGCCTGATCATCGTCGCCGGCTGGTATGTGTCCGGCCATCTGGGCTATGTTGCCGAGCACCCTGACACGCTGGCAGAGGCCTTCATCGCCACCAATTCGGGCCGCATGGAGTCCTTCAGCTTTGTTGCGCCCTTCGCCTACACGCTCGATCTGCTGATGATGTGGACGGATGCCAGCAAAGGTGTCAGCTTCGGCATTGCCGCGGCGATGGGTGTGATCGTTGGATCACTGTTCATGGCACTGATCACGCGCAGCTTTCGCTGGGAAGGTTTTGGCAGCATCGAAGATACCGCGAATCATTTGGTCGGCGCCATACTCATGGGCTTTGGCGGCGTGACCGCATTGGGCTGCACCATCGGCCAGGGCATCTCAGGCGTATCGACCTTGGCGATCGGCTCGATCCTGAGCCTGTGCGCCATTCTCAGCGGTACTGTCGCCGCATTGAAGTATCAAACCTGGCGCATGGAGCGAACGACGTAAATTCTCTGGCAATTAACTGGCCAGAAATCACATTACTCGTTTGACAGATACAACTACACCCCCTATAATCTCGTTCTTTCGGGTCGTTAGCTCAGCTGGTAGAGCAGCGGACTTTTAATCCGTTGGTCGCAGGTTCGAATCCCGCACGGCCTACCACGAATACCAGCAGGAAAATCAAAGACTTACTCGCTTCGGCTTGTGAGTCTTTTTTTTATTATAAGGGGCTGGGGTCAGGTCTTGACATGACAGTTCATGACATAAAAATTATTAAAATATGTCATGTCAAGACCTGACCCCAGCGATCTTAATTCATTGGCCTCGTTTCCGGCAAAAACTCGATCCCCGTTCTACGTACCAATTCAGCGTAAGTTATTGGACCAATCGCTTTCGCATCGTTGGTATTTTCCACCCAGTGCGCCCATGCGCGCTTTGTCGCAGGATCATAGACCAGTTTATATAAATATTTGGGGACCCAGACTTGCCCTGAACCCAGCGTTTTTAGCGGCGTCGCAAAAACCGGGCCGGTAAATACATACACATCACCAGCGGCGCGCATGACATAGTTTCGGGTCGATTTTTCTACCTGTTTTGCCCACACACCGCGATTATTTTCCGCAGCCTGCGGCACCATGTTCGACAAGCTGAACGACTGCGCCATCGTGCGAGCGTCCGGCATGTCTCCTGCTGGCGCCATATGTCCGCGGTCGAAACGCTGCGCAGTACCATTGATCCACAGCTGATCTTTGTAATCACTAAGTTGGGATCTGTCGGCATAGGGTAGGCGGGCTTCTTCGTAAAAGCGATTTGTGCGACGCTCGCCCTTGGCATCCAATAACTGCGCCTTATTCAATTTTTCTACAACGTACACCGGCGTCTTCGACTGCCCCGAATACAAGACTGCAAATGCATCAAAACATAATTCACGCTGTCGCCCCGGCGAGGCTGCGGATAGCTTTGGCGGCGTGCCATGAATAAAGTACTGCGAGCAAGTACTAAAGTTGGCAGACGCTGAAGTGGATAGCAGCAGCCACCCGACGATAATGGAAAAATATCGATGCCAAGCCATGCAAGCGCCCCTCTTGATCGTTCGAGAAAACGATGAGAGTAGCGTAATATTTCCCTAAAGAATAGTTCGATTATTCAAGGCGGTGACGCTATTCGAAGGCAATTTTGTTTTCCACAACGGATTTGGGGTCAGGTCTTGACATAACAGGTCATGCCATAAAAAATGATTCAAATGTGGCATGTCAAGACCTGACCCCAAAGACGTGGATGGCCCAGTCTTTTTTATCTATGCAAAATCTATGCAAAGTGAAGTATTTTTATAATAAAATCATTGTAAAATAAGGAGTTATAATAAAAAATATCTATGCAATATGAACGTAAAATCAAACGATAGCCTTGATGCACTTGAAAAACTCCTCCGTCAGAAGCCCATGACGGCAGCGTCAATTTGCAAGGCAATGGGGATAACGCAGTCGACGCTCTCACGTCTGTGGCGACAGCCCGGCTCGTCCATTATTACTCTGGGCGCCGCGAGGGCGACGTATTACGCTATTGCCCGAACCATTCCGGGTTTGGATGCGAACTTGCCGGTCTATCGTATTGGCAGCGACGGAAAATCGTCACAGTTTGGCTTGCTTCGCAGCCTGGCTGCACACTGGTTCGCGTTCACGACGCTCGATGGCGCGCCTACCTTTTCAGAAGGCTTACCGTACTTTTTGCAAGACATGCGTCCTCAAGGTTTTCTGGGGCGCTTGGTGCCGCGACAAAATCAAGACTTGAATTTACCTGAGAAAATCACCGACTGGACCGATGACCATGTACTGATCTACCTGGTGGGGCGAGGTGATGATGTGGGCGGTAACCTGATCGTCGGTGACGAGGCCTTATTACGATTCATGACATCGCGCACAGGTAGTAAAGAAGATATCGTTGGCATCAAACAAACTGAAGCGGCCTACCCTCTTTTGGCAGATGCGGCGATACGCGGTGAATCAACAGGGTCTTCGGCAGGCGGGGAACAGCCAAAATTCACTGCCAAAATCAAAACCACTAAATCTGACTCGCTGCGCCACGTCATCGTCAAGTTTTCGCCGCCCTTATCTTCGCCTAGCGGACGCCGTTGGGCAGACCTGTTGATCGCCGAACATCTTGCTGCGCAAACGCTGTCCGATTTTGGCATGCTGGCTTGTACCAGTCGCATCCTGGCAGCCGACGAACGCCTGTTTCTTGAAGTAGAGCGATTCGACCGTAATGGCAAAAATGGTCGCGCGCCCATGGTGTCTTTCGCCGGACTCGACTGTCTATTGGCTATGTTGGATTCAACGTGGTCTAACATTGCCCAGCAACTCGTTGATAATGGCATGCTCTCAAATAGCGAGCTTGAAAAGATTAGACTAGCCGACCTGTTTGGCGCACTCATCGGTAACACCGACCGACACCCAGGTAATATGGCGTTTGCCTGGGATGAGCAGAATAAACTGTCTCTGCTTCCCATTTACGACATGCTACCCATGACCTATCGCCCCAATAACCAAGGCGAAGTCGTAGTCAAAGTCTTTTCTGTCGAAGGCTTGGCTCTGCAAAATCTTGGACTCTTGCCAATTGCACTGAAGATGGCCGATACGTTCTGGCAGAGCGTACTGCAACACACCGACATCTCAGCAGGGTTTAAAGTAATCGCGGACCAGCATCGTCAAGAACTAAGGCGGCTGGATGATGAATAAAATCTGAAACGTCCATCAATCGCCAGAATTCCCGCTATGCAGTAATATAAGTTCCCATAACGCCTCAGGTATAACTGCATGCCAGCCCGCACATGGATCAAAATGCCGCTCAAAATAAACGCAACACGACAAAATCAACGCAGCCCGCATTCATCATGAAAAAATCTTCTGTTTATTCGTCATGCATTTTCAGCATTATATTGACGCTGTTTGTATGCGTCCCTCAGGCGTGGGCGGATATTACGAGTGCGAGTGCGGCGCTCAAAATAAAGGATTATCCGAAAGCCCTGCAGTACTGCCAGCAGGATGCCGAAAAGGGTGACAAGAATTGCCAGTCCGTGCTGGGTTATTTATACCGCTTCGGATTGGGCGTGGAGAAGGATCTGGTGGTCGCGGCGGATTGGTATGGGCGCTCAGCCCACCAGGGAAATATTCAGGCGCAAGAAGCGCTCGGCACCCTGTATCGCTTGGGCCAAGGGGTGCGGGTTGATTATCTTGAATCGTATCGTTTATTAAAGCTCGCTGCAGATAAGGGGAATGCCAGCGCAATGAACGGGCTGGGTAATCTTTATCGACTGGGTCAGGGTATGGCGCCGGATGCGAAGCAGGCTTTTGCTTATTACCTGCAGGGGGCCGAAAAAGGCAATGCCTGGGCGCAGACGAACCTGGCCGAGATGTATCTCGCTGGTGCTGGCGTAAAAAAAGATTCGGAATCGGCTTTGTTATGGGCCAAAAAATCGAGCGCGCAGAAAAACGCGGGCGGCTTGAATGTGTTGGGCGTGATGACGCGCGATGGGATTGGATCGAACAAGGATCCCAAGGAAGCCGTACGCTTATTTAAGCTGGCCATTGAAGCCAAGGAGGATCCTCGCGCTTATGGCAATCTGGCCGAGCTGCTTTTGAATGGCATCGGTATCGCGGCGGATGTCAATGCAGCGAAAAAATGGGCCTTGATCGGTGCGGCTGAGAACAATGCCGTTTCGTTGAAGGTCCTGGAGAAAATTGCTGAACTTGAAAAGAAAAATAATCCGCAGATCGAACGTTTTCAAACGGAAGCGCGACAGCGCGATGCTGAATTAGCAGAGCTGCGACTACGGCTTGCGAATGCAGAAAAAAGTGGCCAAAGTCAAAGTCAGGAAGTCGTCTATGCGCATCGTCGGGCGCTGGTGATCGGTAACGATAGCTATCAAAGCGTGACCAAGCTGTTCAACGCGCGGGAAGATGCGAAGGCGATCGCCGATAGCCTGAAAAAATTCGGCTATCAGGTCACCCTTAAATTTGATCTGACAGAAAAAGACATGAAGGCGGTACTGCGCACTTTCAAGGGCCAGGTCGAAGGGGGCGATGAGGTGGTAATTTTTTATGCGGGCCACGGCCTGCAATTAGGCGCAGCGAATTATCTGCTACCGATTGATATTGTCGGCGAGAGTGAAGAACAGATTAAAGACGAAGGGATTCAGCTGCAACGTATTCTCGACGACCTGACCGAGAAAAAGGCGAAATTTTCGCTCGCCATGATTGACGCCTGCCGTGATAATCCCTTTAAAACTAGCGGCCGTAGCCTTGGCGGTCGTGGCTTAGCGCCGACGACCGCTGCGACCGGGCAGATGATCATTTTTTCTGCCGGTGCTGGACAGCAGGCGCTGGATAAACTGGGTACGAATGACAAAGATAAAAATGGATTATTTACGCGCCTCTTTTTGAAAGAAATGGCCAAGCCGGGCGTCTCGGTCGACCGGATTTTACGCACCGTCCGTACCGAGGTCGCGCGCCAGGCCAAGACCGTCGGACATGAACAAACCCCGGCGCTCTACGATCAGTCGCTGGGGGACTTTTATTTTAAACAATGAGATGACTGATGCGCTTCGCTGATTCGCCCAGATTACTAAACGATCTATTTTTTACGCGCTGTTGAACACCACAAGGAACTGCCATGAAATCACTCGCCCTCGCTGTCAGCCTGCTCTTCTCGCTGGGTGCGGCATCTGCACAGGTCTTACAATCGGCCTCGGTGAATCAGCTGGTCGATCAACTCGCCGCGCCGGCCAATGTCCCTGCGACACGCGGTTTGCGCAATCTGAGCGTGCAAGCGCGCAGCGTTGATTTGCTGATCCAGTTCGACTTTGATTCGGCCAAATTACAGGACGTGAGCAAGCCACTACTGGATAACCTGGTCGACGCGATGAATAATGATCGTCTCATGGCGCTGCGCTTCAAGGTTGAGGGACATACCGATGGCAAAGGGTCAGCCACCTACAATCAACAATTATCGCAACGACGGGCCGCCAGCGTAGTGAGCTATATGCGTGAGCATGGCGTGGAGATGAATCGCCTGATTTCTGAGGGCAAGGGTTCGAGTGAATTACTCTTCCCGGATAAGCCGGAGGCGATGGAAAATCGGCGGGTGCGTATTGTTACGACACCCTGATGAATCCTGCCAGTCTATAATTTCAGCAGGAAAAAAAGCCCGCATACTAAATGCACCCCAAAAATTGAACATCAACTTTTGGGGTGCAGTTTAATGCGGCTTTTTAATTTTTCGGCATGACTACTGCACTTCCTCGATCGTCAGGATCGCCGCACCATAACTATTGGAACATTCCGCCTGAATGCTCAGGTTACGTTTGCGCGAAGTCTGGCATGGCATGCTATTGGCGAGGAGCGCACCAGAACTGAGTAGCTGCATATCCATCGCTGTTTTAGTCGTGGCCTGGGCGACCGAGAATGGTCCGGCTTTCGTCAGGCCCAGTGCGCTGAAATCGCGCGGCGCATCGGTAACCAAGGCCAAAATCGTATCACTACCCACCGGGCCACTGGCCGTCACGTTCCATCCGGTGCGCGGAAGGCGCAGGGTTTCGCCGTCGGCGACTTTGTTTTTCTTATCGATCTGATTCGGGAACAGGATATCGAAGGTCTCGCCATCCGAGCCGACCATCAGCAGATACAGATAGCCGCCTTCACGCACCTGCACCGTCAGATCCAGCGGATCGGCATCGATCTTCATGCGTGTTTTTGCCGCGCTCAGGATGACTTGACGACGATCGTCGCGATTTTCGTAGATGTCCTTGAGGGTGGCTGAAGGCGCCAGTTTGACGACTGCGGGTACTGGAGCGACTGCGGGCGTTACAGCAGCTGCCATTGCTGGGGCAGCCACCGGCGTTGGGGCGACGGCTTCTGCGACCGTGTTCGGCGCGACAGCAACATAGGCGGGAGCCGGTGGTTTGGACTGTGCAGCTTGTCCCGTAGCAGGCACATCAATCCAGACGATGGGCGCTACAGGTGGCGTCACCGCTACGGGTACTTCAACTACTGGCGCAGGGGCAGACGGCGGCACAGCTTCGGTGGCCGCCAATGCGACCGCCGGTGGTGCAGCAGACGGCAGAGGCTCCGGGCTGATAACAGCTGCAGCTGGCATCGCCGTCGATACAGCGCCTTCGACGGCAGCGTAAGATGGAGGAGTGGATACCGCAGCTGCCACAGTGGCCGCGGCAGATACCGGAGCAGATGCGGAAGCAGAAACAGGCGCAGCAGAACTTTCAGCAACAGGCGGTTCTTTTTCCAGATAAGTCAGCACCAGATTTCGATTACCGTTGAGGGTGATATGGTGCGGCCGCTCAAACTCCGCATCCTTCAGGGTCTGCTCAATATTGGTCTGCGCGCAGGCTGCCAGTTCTTCCGCACTGATACCGCCACTGCCGTCCTTGTCAACAGCCTGACCGCGCATGCAGCGTAACCAGGCTTGGGTCGCCAGACCGCCTTTGCCGGGCTGATCAAAGGCGCGCTCGTTATCGCGTGCGGCGGCAATGTAGACAAAATTGGCGGCGCCACTTCCCGGCACCGATTGCCCTGACGTGAGGGAGCGTTTGAGTACATTGGTCGGCACAGCGCACACATCAGCAGCATTACCGGATTTGGCGACCCAGCCTGCGGGCGCTGTTGATTGCATGCCGCGCGTTGTGACGCCGCCGGAATGGCAGGCATCAATGAACATCACGACCTTCTTGGCCTTTTGCGACAGCAGCTTCATCTGCGCGGACATTTCCTTATCCATATAGCCGTATCCATCAATGGCCAGCAGGGATTCGGCACAGCGTTGCACGCCGTCCTCCTGCACCATACTCCGTCCACCGTGGCCAGAGTAATAAATAAACACATCGTCGCCAGGCTTGACGCGCTCGCCCAGGTCGATGAAGGCCCGTCGCATACCCTCATGGGTGAGCTGCTGATCGATTAAGGTCGTCAGATTAGAACGCGGAACACCCATGCGCTCGGCAATTTCAGCCGCCGATTTACCATCTTCGTACACGCCTTTGAGCTGCTGAATGCCATTTTGATAAGCGCCAGCGATCATGATCAAGGCATGCATAGATTCGGCTGGCGGCTTTGTGAAACCGCGCACGCCCGTCGTCATGACCAAATCACGGTTACGCCGACCCGAGTCCATGGCCAGTAGCTGGCTGGCGGGCGGGGCAGTTTTGGCGACGGGTTTGCTTTCACCCTTGGCGGGTGTTTCAGTGCCGGCGGCCAGACTGACGAGTGGCCAGGCCAGACATGCGCTAGCGATCAGTACGACCAGGCAGGGTAAAACGGCAGGAATACGGCGATTCATGTTGGCTCTTTCTGTGGCATTTGACAGCTCTGTATTTCACTACGTAAATATTCTAAAGCCTTTTCCGCTTCCGGCAACTGTAATTTGCGCGCTGCAAAATACGGCAATGGTAGGCCTGCCCGTTGAAATTGCGTTTCGACTGTCTGGCAAAGTTGCTGCAGCTTGCGTACCGTATCACTGCTTTCGCCATCCGCTTCGGTAGCCGAAAAAACGATCAGGACGATCTGACTGGCAATGAGGATATCGAGCGAATAGGAGGCGAACTCGCCCGGTAAATACACCCGCGTATTGGGCGGCGCGGTTTCAAGCCAGTTCAGCAGGCAGAGTTCAGCAATATCTGCCGCCTGTTGATCACCTGCCGGTAAGCGAATCGTCGTGAGGTGCGCAAATTTGCAGGCATCCGGCCCCTTGAGCAGTCGATCGAGTGAGGCCAGATGTCGGCGATGCCAGCCAGAGTAGAGTTTGGCGGCAGTAAAATAAATCAGGCCATAGGTAATCGCAGCCGACAGGTCGATATAAAAATCAAACAGACTCAGGACGATGTAGGACGTCGCAATAAAACCAAACTGTGAGGCGCTAAATAATAGATTGATCTTATCGGCCGGGATATTGCGAAAAAAACCATACGTCACGAGCCAGATAAACAAAATGCCGATCAGGGGCGGCACAAAATTAGGTAGGATGCGGATCGGATTTTTTTGTTTCAGGTTATCGATCGCGGTAGCTAATATTTCAACCCCGGGATACATGGTGGCCACCGGCGTGGCTTTGATATCAAACAGTGCCGGCGCGGTCGATCCTATGATGACGATTTTGTCTTTGAAGCTCGGGATAACGTTAGCACCTTGAGCACCCAAAGCGGCGTACACATCCTTGAAAGACAAATAGGTATAACTAAAGGCGCCGCCGTGCCAGTTAAGCAGAAACTGCGGCGTCGATGGTGGCGCGCTGCCTGTCTGTCGGGCGACCCTGGCGCCGTAGGAGTCAAAGCGCCAGCCATCATGATCGAGGTAGGTCGGATAGCGGCGCAGAACACCGTCTTTGTCCGGCGTCACATTCAAAAAACCCATGCGAGCGGAATCGAGCGCGGCGGGTATCTGCGGCAGAATCACAGCGATCGTGGTGTCGGCACTGGCTACTGCCGGCAGTCTTTCGGCGCCGGGTAACCAGGCGGTCTTGATACGACTTTTAGCATCATTTTCGGACGCTAAGCGCACCATTGGGAAAAACGCCGTGCGCGATTTTTCCACGGCAGCGTTTAAGGCCGCGTCGCTGTCGGGGTGATTTTTGTCGGCATCGCTAAAGAGAATGTCAAACACCACAGCAGTCGGTGCCTGTTGCTCGATTTTAGTGAGCAGCTCGGCAAAAATATGATTTGGCCAGGGCCAGCGACCGGCCTGTTTGGCCATCTCCTGCAACGAGCCTTCATCGATATCAATGATGACTATTGCCGGATCAGGCTTTTTAGTGAAGACGCGGCTGCGGATCAGGAGATCGTATATTTTGGTTTCGGTGACATTGACCAGGCCAGTATATTGCGTGTCCACAAAGGCAAAGGCGGAACACAAAATCGCCAGTCCAATATAGACATATAGACTGCGCTGCGCCAGACGGCCGCCGACGCGACGATTAAGAAATTCTAGTATTTCGTGCATCATGGCGTACCTGACGCCTTCGATTCGAACGCAAGAGCGAATACACTGCAGGACGCGTGGTGCGACCCACTACGGGACACGCTCTGCCGTAGCAGAATGGGGCTCTTCATCCGATCGGTCTCCGGTATCTTGTTTTAAAAAGAATAAAGTGGATTCTACCGGGCAATACGGGGAGATGGCGGGATTTTGAGGAGGATTATTCCCTGGACTTACTATTACGCGCCCTTTCCCGATCCCGCTGACGCAGAACGTCGACCATTACATTGAAGGTTCGGACCAGGCGGCCAATTTCATCATCGGATCCCCCCTGGATACTGGCCATCTTGTAATCGCCACGCTTGAGGGCAAGGGCCGCTTGCGTGAGCTGCTGGATGGGACGCACAATACTGCGTGAAAAAAGCAGTGCCAGAAAAAAGAACACCAGGCCAATCAAGAGCACGCTGGTGAGTACGCGCGTAAATAATTGGTTCAGCGGTGCTTCAAACACGGCGCGCGATTCGGTAATCCCGACCACCCACTGATGCGCCGATAGCGGCGCATAACCGGCCACCTCCTCTTGCCCAGACATGGTCGAACCATAACTGATACTGCCGGCACTGCCAGCACCGACGACTGCCTGTGCCAATACCGGCATGTTGAGACTCTTGATCGGATTATCCTTGCCAAAGCGCTGATCGGCCATGATGCGCTGGCGTTTTTCTTCCTCTAATGGCGCCAGACTCTGATACAGGAATCGTTTGTCAGCGTAATAAATCAGGATGCCATCGGTGTCCACTAAAAAGGGCCGGCGATCTGATTTTTGCGTAACGTCTTCGAGAATCGCCGCGATGGCCGAGCCTTTGATACGAAATACAATGACCCCCAAAACCTGGCCGTTTTTTGCCAGAATCGGATTGGAATAATACACACCCGAGATCCCATCCAAGCTGCCCAGCGTCATCCCGCTCATGTAGGCCTGACCAGAGATCGCATTGCGAAAATAGTCGCGAAAGCCAAAATTGCGCCCGGTCGCGGACTGATTATTTGCATTCGTCACCAATGCCTGGCCCTGCGCGTCCAGCAAAATAATCGAATAGACCTCGGGGATCGTTTTGACCAGACTATCGATTTTATCTTTCACGGCTGCTCTGTTGCTCTCACTAGGCGCCGTCAGTAAGTCGGTAAAGTCGGTATCGGTGGCTAAATAATTGGAAAGTCCCCGGCTGTCATTGAGCAGCTGCGATACCCGGCCCGCTGCGCTGCTGGCGATGCGTTGCAGGTTATCGGTTTCGGCATTCGACAAACTTTCCACGCTGCCGTGCCAGTTATAGTAAGCCGACAAAATCATCGGAAAAATCGACGTGAGTAGCATGGCCAGACTCATTTTCACGACCAGTGGCCAGGATGCCGGACGCGTGAGGGCACGAAAAAACCATGCAAGACCTTGCTGTACTCGCCGTGGTGAATCCTGCACGCTGCGCCAGCTTTCGGCAACCGGGCTCTCTTTTTCACCCAGCTGCAGCGCTTCTTGTAAGCCAAGGCTGCCCGCATGGGCAGAAAATAGGGCACGCGAAAATGCGCCGATATCTTGCGGGCGGTCGTCAGAGCGAGGCTTGAGCGCCCAGTCAATGGCCTGTAAAAATTCCTTACTATAGCGACCATGCCCGGCGGCCACCGCCGGCTCCATCGGATCCTCGGTCTGCAGCCGACTAGGCGCTGGCGGCGGTTTGACACCGGCGACCATCCAATACAGCGTAGCGCCAAAGGCATAGATGTCAGTCCACGGGCCCTGCCCGCCATGCTCATATTGTTCGATCGGCGCATAGCCGGGCGTGAGGACATTGGACAGCATATCGACTTCACCGAGCGTTTCTCGCGCCGAGCCAAAATCGAGGAGCACCAGGCTACCGTTTTCTTTGCGTACGTAGATATTGTCGGGCTTGATATCGCGATGCAAAAAACCACTTTCGTGCACGAGGGCTAGACCGTCGAGTAAAGGATGGAGCAAGGTCAGCAGATCCTGCTCGGGCATGTTGGCGTGTTCCTGCCACCATTTTTTAAGTGGATGGCCGATCTCATATTCAAGCACCAGATAAGCGGTATGGTAAATTTCAAAGAAGCGCGCCACGCGGACAATATTCGGATGGCGAAAGCTAGCCAGGGTTCTTGCTTCGATCAGGAATCGGTCCAGACCGGCCTGATATAAATCGCTATCGCTCGGTGTACGAGGGGTCACAATGTAATCACTCGCGCGTTGTGAGAATTCCGTTGGCAGGTACTCCTTGATCGCGACGCGCGCATTGAGATTGATGTCGGTCGCCAGATACGTCACGCCAAATCCGCCCTGCCCCAATACCCCGTCGATACGGTATTCGAACAGCATATAACCCTCCGGCAGCGTCATCGAGGAGAGTGTCTGCAGCAGGCCGCTGGGCTGTTCCGGCATGGGCCTGAATTCAGTCAGCTGTGCTTTTTTTACGGTGTTGGAAAGGCTGGAGATGGTTTGCGTGGCCTGCCTGGGCATCAGTACGGTCATATCCTCATGCTGTGGTGCCGCTGTTAATTCAACTGTGGAGCGCATTTCTGCGCGCGCGAGTCGTTCACGTAATTGCGCCGTCAGCTGGTCATTTTTATGTCGTAATTGGCGTTCGATTTGGACGATGTTTTTTAATGTTTTTATTTGCTGTGCAAAGTCAGCAGATTGCGCGCGCGTTTCTGTCGCTGGCGGTACGCCACCAGACAAAAATTGATCGACATAATCTTCCGGAACCGATGGTACGCCATCGTGTAGGGTACTGCTTGAAGGAGGAGGAAATTGCGCCATGCCTGTTCTTTTTAGAAACTTATTCACAGAGTAATCATGCAGAATTTCACGCGTTGCCGTCTATGGCTAATTCCCCTGGTGTCGTGCGGCTAAGACAGGCGACAATTTATTCCATGCTAGGATCAATCAATGACTGCATCCCCGCTACTATCCATTTCGCAGCATCATCGCATTGCTCTCGGTGCCTGTTATGGCGTCACCGACACGGGCCTGGTCCGCGATGTGAACGAAGATAACTTCCTCATCGATGACCATTTATCTCTGCTGATGGTGGCCGATGGGATGGGTGGTCATGCCGCGGGTGCGTTGGCAAGCGCTGAAGCGATCGTGTCGATCCAGGCTTATCTTACCAGGGCCAGTCAAGCGCTACCTTCGTTCACCAATGTCGCCACGGATGACGACACAATTCCCCTGGCCCATCTGAGAAACAGTGACGCAGAGTCGATCGTGCGGCAGGCTGTCATCCACGCCAATGCGCATGTGTATGCGCTCAATCTGGCACGCCAAAATGCGGATGGGTGTGGCATGGGCACCACCGTGACCGGAATCTGGCAGCGCAATGCGGATCCTGTCATAACGCTGTTTCATGTCGGTGACAGCCGCTTGTATCGTTTTCGGGCCGGTCGTCTGAGTTGTCTCACGCATGACCAGACGCTTTATCAGCGTGCGATCGATGCCGGTGAAACCCTCAATCTACCCAAAAAAAATATGCTCTGGCAGGCGCTCGGACCGTATGCCGACATTGCACCGGCCATCCAATCCTTTCAATGGCAAGCAGGTGACCGTTATCTGCTCTGTTCGGACGGCCTGCATGCCGCGGTGCCGCATGAAAAAATAGAACAGCTCATGGCCACGGCACGAACAGAGCAGATCGACTTCACCTGTCAGCAGCTAATTAGTCTGGCCAAGGCGACTGGTGGGCGAGATAACATTACCGCGATCGTCATACAGGGTCATTAGTCGCTCGCTTCGTTGTCCGCCCGCTGTTCGTTTATTCTGCTGCTAGTTGACCATTCAACATCCCGCAATACAACGACGGCTTGGGTAATCCGGCGCAGCGAATCAGCACCGGGTCGAGGAGTTCCGAACCTTGCGTCCACCATACGCTTTGCCCGACCAGGGCGACATGCAATAAATCGACTGCCAGGGATGGCACGACCGGTTTGATCTGGCTAACAGAGTCCAACGCGAGCACGCGGTCGATGGGGACGGCATTCACGCGCGGATAATCGAATCTGACAACCTGCAGGGCGGCTTCAAACGTAGCGAGTTCAAAATCATCGCGCAGGGTCGACAAGGCGAGCGATTCCAGCTTCACGAACCATTCATCCGCTGTACTCATGAAGCTTTGCAGATCGGTGTTGGGTGGCATGGCCATGGCCAGCGTTAAGGGGAACTGTCGCCCTACGCTGTCTACACTGGGCATGCAGACGCCGCTCCAGCAGCCAGTCTGCTCTACCAGCAGAAAGCGCCACAGAGGACTATTCAGATAGGTCGCCATCCATGCAGGGCCCAGATGTGATCGTGCGTGATCGAGGCAATCTTGCAGCCAATTGTCCCAACGCGTCACGAAGGAAGGGGGCAGACGTCGACCGATGAAATCGCCATGGTGAATGAGCTTGCCATAGAATCCGGGCGTACGTGATGGGAGTATATTCATTGGTCGACCTAGAGATTTTCAGGACAATGAAATTGTTCCAAGGCCGCACGCTGGAAAGGATGAATAACACTGGACGCCGTCATGAGTAAAGACAGCGCGCGGCCGTCAAAATTAAAGCGCAGCTTCAAACGTTCGTTCTGTTCTGTCGCTTCCACCTGCCCCATGTCGAGCATACGTAACCATGCCCACGGCCCTTCGGTGCGCAGGTCTGTTTTGGCGCCCGCTGGCTGGACATCAAACTGCACCTGCTCTACCCGCTTACCGCTGGGGATTTGAAATAACATGCTCAGCGCAGGGGCAGAGGCCGACGCAGAGGTAGATGCATTTGCGGTCGACGGCGTCAATTCCATCTTTTGCCCATCGATCGTGAGCGTGGCGCTGGTCAATTCAGGATCGAGCTTGAGCTGTTTGAGCTGAAAACGCAAAGAGGGCTGCTTACTCCCCAAGGCGAAAAACATCGCCCGAATCATGGCGCCGCGCTGAAATTCTTCTAATGCCGCCGTCGACATTCCCAGTGAACCGGCAGCGCCGGAACGCCAGCGCCAACGTGCTTCGCTCTTGTCGACATAAGGCAGCAGGTACTTTTGAAAAAAATCATCCATCAAGCCTTCTGGCGCAAAAAAATGACTGAAGTCTTCGCTGAGGATATCGCTCTGCGCAGTGCGTACCAAAGGATAGCGACCGGCGATGGCTTTCATGCAAAAAGATTTACCACTGGCTGACCAGATCGCATTCAGTCTTGCCTTGTCACTGCCGAGGGCAATTTCGCTGGTCTTGGCTTCCATGCTCAGTAGCATAGAGCTGATGGGCGCGGGACTATTCCGCAACTCGTGCTTGAGTTTATTCAATGCCTCGCTGACGGGCATGGCAGTGCCGGTTTTGCGCGCCCGATCTGCTTCGTCAAAGTAGACCGCGACATCTTTGAGCAGCAGCAGTATCTGCGTCATGGATGCCGGCGCGCCAGCACGGTACAGATCGCTGAAGTGGGCATCGACCGGATTGAGCGGTTTATCCGGCGTCGGTAGCAGGTCAGGATCGGCGCTACCCATTGCCTGTTCGAGCTTATTTTTATAGGCATCCAATTTATTCTTGACGATCTTGAGCACAGAATCCGCCACGAATGCGCCAGTGCGTACGCCGTCAAGATGGGTTTCAGTGCGGATGGCCGTCACTAAGATGCGCAAGGGCGAATCAGCGCCAGCCAGAATGCTCGTCAGTCGCGCGCCCTCCTCCAGACTGGCAAAGGGAAGCAGGACAATATCGCTTAAAAAATCATCCCACTGGCGGATGTACTCATTCAAGTACAGTGTTCGCAGCGTTGCGCGCAGCTGGCTGAGCGCATCCGGACTGGCGAATTCTTCCTGCCGTCCCATAACCCAGCTTTCGAGTGCCTGCTCGGTGATAACGCGCTCGCTGGCGCTCATAAATTGCCGATAGCCGGCAATGGTGTACAAGCCAGGAACGCCACGCGCGAGCGGCATACCGCTCGGACGCATCAAGGCCAGCGTGGCCGCCGGACCGCCGGCAGTACTGATGGAAAATTCTGCCAGATCCGACTGCAGGACTTCTTTACTGATGCGCGTATAAAGCCGCTGTGCCAAAGGTGTTTGCGCCAAGACGCTTCGCACTTCCTTGACCAGCGCCTGGTTCGGAACGATGAAGGCAGATTTTTTATCGTCCGACATCGCCAGCCAGGCGCCCACATGGGCTGACAGGTTTTTAATTTGCCGTTCATCTGCTTGCGGCAGATTATTGTTGAAGTCGAAGTCAAACCATGCCTGGATGGCGTCATCATCAGCATGTGTGCGATCACCCAGCATCAGATAAATACGTAAAGCCTGATAAAGATATTCGACATGATTCGCCTCGCCGCGGCGTAACACTTCTTCGAGTCGCTGTACCAGCCGTGGCTGAAGATGATTGCGTAACAGCTGTTGATAGAGATCGATGGCGACCGGTCCCAGACGACTGCCCTGATATAAACCAAACTGCATCCATGGTGAGACGCTTTCATCACGGCGCGCATAGCCAGCGGGGACGATGCGGATGGTATCGAGCAAGGGCAGGATTGCCATCAACGTGGGCGACTCGGGTAAGTCCAGCGCCATTTTTTCAGCCCGCCGAATATTGTCATCAAAGTGCTGGACAAAGGCTTGGTTGCCCAGAAAGCTGCTGGTTCTGGCGATCGTTACAGCGGCCAGAAAGAGCGCAAAAAGACTCACAATACCGATGTGAATGAAGCGCCGTTTCGCTTCACGGCGACGATTCAGGCCTGCCAATCCGGCCTCCTGAAACACGACATCGCGTAATAGTCGCGTTACAAAAAAACTTCTGCCGCTGGCCTGATTAGCCGGTAATGCCTGACGATCCAGTCCGAAGGCCGAGGCCAGCGAGGCGATCACCCGATCAATCGGATTACCCTCCTGCGTCCCACTGGTGAAATAAATCCCGCGTAACAGGGCGCGTTCTTCAAATTGGGTGAAGGTGAACATCGCTTGCAGCATGTCGGTCAAGACATCACCCACGGCGGCGAATTGCTGCGGGAAGCCGAAGATCAAGGCGCGGCGCGCAATATCGCGTTCATTTTGCAGACGCTCCAGAACGCGGACCTGTAACTGCGCCTCCAGTGCTCTGAACTCACTGGGAAAGCTTGCCAGCGTTTGTGCGATGGGCGTGCTGTCGTTGACCGTCTCGTTAAGGGGAAAGGTCACACCCCAAACCTGCGCGCTCTGCTCGCGCGTCAAACCATCAAAATAGTCGACGAAGCCGGCCAGCAGGTCGCATTTTGTCACCATCACATAAATAGGAAAGCGAATACCCAGCTGCGCATGTAATTCGGTGATCCGTTGTCGCACCATCAATGCCAGATGATTGCGCCGCTCTGCATCCGGGTCGAGCAGGTCTGCAATGCTGATGGCGACGATGACGCCATTAATTGGCTGGCGTTGACGATATTTTTTTAAGAGCGAGAGAAAGCCGAGCCAGGCCGCATTGTCGACTTCAGCGAAGCTATCCTGTGTCGTGTAACGCCCTGCCGTATCAAGCATCACGGCTTCGTCCGTGAACCACCAGTCGCAATGACGGGTACCGGCAAGACCGCTGATGGTTTTTTTACCCTGCGAATCGTTGAGCAAAAAATTCAGTCCGGATTGCGAGAGCGCGGTCGTTTTACCTGCACCGGGCGCACCAATAAACAGATACCAGGGCAAGCGATACAGCATTTTTCCATCACTGCCCTGATGATTTTGTCGCAGGACTTGCATGGCCTCCTGTAAGCGCTGATTCAGGAGCGCCAGCTCTGCGGATGCGGCGGCGGCTACGTCACTGCCTTGATGTTGATCGTCGGACTGGCTGCTACCGGCTAAAACTTCTTTGAGCTGACCAGCGGCGCGTCTGCTGGCCAGCATCCGGCTACACCAATAAGCAAGCCATAACGCCCATAGCAGGCCGATGACGATCATGCGCGCCGTTTCGGAAGACATGAAGGCTTTGCCGTCATAGGTCAGCAGCGGGCTTTCAAACCAGATCAGGGCGGAAAAAATCAGACAGCCGATGAGGGATAGCACCCATCGTTGTAGTAACAGGGAGCCCAGACGTTTCATGGCGCAGGCCTTAGAACTGTGTTCACGATAATATCAACCCGACGATTAAGCGCTCGATTTTGTGGCCCGTCGTTAGGCACCAGAGGCGACTCGGCACCGCGACCCTCGGCATTAAAGCGCTCGGATTTGCGCGCTGACTTAAGCAATATCGCCATCACGGCTTGGGCGCGCTGCACCGATAATTCGCCGTTGGAGGGAACCCGCAGCGAAGTGCTGCGCTGATCGTCCGTGTGCCCGACCACGCTTACCGTTCCTTCGACCGAATTGAGCGCATCAGCGATCCGGTCCAGCACTGGCAGGTAGATCGGCAGGATGCGCGCGCTGCCTGACGCAAAAAGCGATTCGCTACTCAGCGTGATTTTTAATGACGTCGATGTTTCATCGACCGTCAGGAAGCCATGGGCAATTTCTGGCGCTAAAAAATGCGCGAAAGGCAGCGGCGGCGGTTTTTTTTCTGCGAGCTTTGGTGCTTTGTCTGGTGTTTCCGGCTGAAATAGCACTAAGCCAGGCAAGTAACGCATCCGCTCGATCAGCGGATTGGTGGCATTTTCAAGCACGACGAGCATGAGCGCGCGGGTGATTAGTAAAATTCCCGCCATACCGATCAGCAGAGTCCAGAAAGGTAAATCACGCCACAGCGATTTAATCCTGCTGGTACTGGCTTGCCAGCGCACCGACAAGGCCTCTGCATGCGGTCCACGCTGCTTTTGAATCATCAAAAACAAACGCTCACGCAAACGTTCCACCTGAATGCGACCATCGTCGATCACCCGATAACGTCCTTCCAGACCCAAGGCCAAGCAAAGGTACATCAGTTCGAGCAAATGCAAATGCGTTTCAGGCTCTTGTGCCAAGCGCTGCAGTATCTGAAAAAACTTTTCGCCGCCCCAGGCCTCATGATGAAACTCGACCAGCAGACTGTTACTCGACCAGACACCGTTGCCGCCCCAAGGCGTGCTGGCGATGGTTTCATCCAAAAATGTGCAAAGGACGTAGCGCGCTATCGAGACCGTTTGCGCATCAACATGCGCCGTGTGCGCCTGCGCTTCAAAATGATGGATCGCGTCGATGAGCATTAATCTGAGCGCATCCAGTTCCTGGTGCGTTGTTAGTGAACGTAAGGGTACGACGAGGTCGAGCAGTGGATTAGCCGCCTGCACCAGCGGATTGAGGCCACATCCCTGATACGGTGTAAGGGCAGCAGAAGAGCGCGGCGCGGCGTCTTGTAAGGGCACTGCGTGGCCTGCCTGCGCTGGTGCGGCAGGATCAGCAGCGTCTGGTACTGGCGACGCATCATTTAACCCCACAGATGACCCCGCAGGTGCCCCCGCAGCCGACATCGCCGGCGGCGCACGTCCACCCGGACGGGGCATCAGAACAGTCCGATCGCTATCCTGTGCCGGTGCACTGGTCGCCGATTCGCTCAAGCTGGATCCTTTTCGCGTATGGCCCAGAATTCCAGCTTCAGCCCAGGGAAGTCGCCAGCGACGTGCATGGCAAAGCCGGCCGAGCTCAGTAAGGGTTTCCAGTATTCGCTCTGGCGGTCCAACTCAAAATAGGTATACCCGGCATGGAAGGGTAATTGGGGCGGTGCTACCGGTAAGGGACGCAGGCCGATGCCGGGCAATTGTAGATTGACCATATCGCGAATTTTTTCGATCGCGCTAATTTTGACTTTCGGCGGAAAACTGCTGCGAATCAGTTCTGAAGGCAGATCGGCATTCACCGCCAGCACGAAGCGGGCATGCTGAACAAGATCGGGCTCCTGCAGCACGGCCACCCGCAGACCGAACTGCCGCTCTTCCAGCCTGATCGAGATGGCCTGCGCATCCATCACTACAGAAAGTGAGCGACGCACATCTTCAATCACCGGTAAAAAAGAAGTCCGTAGCTGATCATGCAGATAGTTTGGATAAATCGGCGTGAGCTTGTCTGCGCGACCGAAGGTTGCCAGTTCACCGGCCAAGCGGAGCAGCTCGCGGAATAAGTCTTCCGGATGTAGACCATGCATCGTCGATAAATGGCTAAACAAGGCTTGCTCGCGATTCATCACCTGCAGGAATAAATACTGCACGATTTCTTCCGCGCCCGACGCGCCCGGCTGCGACAGCCGCTGAGCCAATGTTTGCCCGCGCTGCTTTAATAAGCCCACCAACTCCTGTACCGCACTCGCTAGACGTGATGCGGCGCGGATGTCCATGCAAGGCGGACAAAAATCAGCATCGAGCAGCAGACGATTATCGGCCCCTCGTTCGATTACATGCGCGACCGCCATCGCGGAATAGCCCTGTAACACCTCACTTTCCAGTGCCAGCCGCAGACGCAGCTGGCCGACCTGCATCAGGGCGCTATTATCGAGTCCATTACTGTCCCAGGCTTCATGTTCTTCGACTTTATGGCGGGCGTAGTTTTCCTGCTGCGGATTTTCACCGGCCTCGACGATACCCGGTCGTTTAAGCGGCAATGCCAGCACCACATTGACATTGCGCGCTTTACTGGGAATGTCAATCGGTAGCGGTAATGCCCCATCAAGTGGGCACTGAACTGGCGTACCATCGGGCAGCACGGCGGTAAAGGACAGCAGCGCAATCTTGCCAAAGGCGAGCTGCGTTTCATCGAGCACCAGGGACGAAAAGCCCCAGCCATAAGGCCGCAGCTGGGCCACGCGCGATTCCAATTGATTTTGCAGGTAGCGATCGTGCTGTTGCAAATGCTGCGGCTGTAGGAGCATGCCCTCCGACCAAATGACTTTACTATTCCAGTGCATACCATCCACCTGTTCTTTTAATGTTCAAAACGTCACTTCAGGATCAGCTCACCTGTTCTGACTACCTGGACGTCATTTTTTTCTTCTTGATACGGGCAATCTGCTGCGCATAAGCGCGTGAAAATTGTCGTGCATAGAATCGTTGGGCATCCTCATCTGACTGCATATCGAGGGCGGCATAGCGTTGAATCAATCCCTCCCAGCAGCGTGCTTTTCGATGACTTTGAAATACATGATCGAGGGCGCCTTCGTTTTTTAATTGCTGCTCTATTTCAGACGGGCTGATCTGTCGCATTACTTCACTCATGGCTGCGCGTGAAGCGGCAATCATGGCTAGTTCGTGCGTGCGCAGATCTTCAAATGCCCCTTGTATGGCAAGTTCGGGAGACAGATAGGCACTACTGGGCGTGGAAAAAAACTGTGTCAGTGCCTGTTCGGCATTGGGGAAAAATTTAAGCGGATTATTCGCCCGTCCGTTGAGCAGCGTGACATCGAGCTGGGTTTCACTTTTGGTCAAGGAGCGCGTCACACAGGCGGCCATCGTCCCGGCTGTCAATTCGCGCAACAGGATGCCGGCCAGGCGTGCCAGCTCGACCGGCTTCAGGGACGCGCTTGATGGGCTCAGTCCCATGCCTTCCATCAGAGCAGCTAGAACGGGATCAAGCGGGGGCGAGGTAGTGCCTGGCGCAGAAATCGACGGCGCCGACTTGTGCGCATCGGCGAGCGGGTCATAATCAGCCGGGATCGCAAGATTGGGTGGCAGAGGGTGTTTTTGTGCCTCCTTGGAGAACTCTGCAGATCCTTGCTGACGCGGCGTCGGAACAGCCAAATCGAGTAATGCCGGCTTAGTCATCGGTGCTAGAACGCCGCCAAACAAATTCAGACCGAGCGATGCCATGGCATCTGATTCGTTATCAGCAGGGGGAGTCCTATGCGCAGATTGAGATGCTTGCTTGCTAAGCGCCTGACTGCCCATCGGATCGATGGCCGAGGATGATTCAGGATTTGCCGCCGGTGCAAAGAATAGTTCGACTGCCAAATGGTAGTCACCAAGCTGTATCTCTTGACCGTGCTCGAGCTGCATCACTTCGCCGGTGGCGATCATCCGTTCACCGACCTGAATCGGATTCGTACCTAAACTACAAAGTAGAAAATGCCCATCGCGAAAGACCGTGCGGGCATGAATACGTGAAATCGTTTTGCTGCCATCCTCGAGCACCAGATCACATTCCGGCGCACGACCCAGCGTTCCTCCGCGCTGATCGAAGGTATGGCGCAGTCCGGATGGCTGTTCACGATAAGTCATCACGCTTAAGGTAAGCTCCTGTGGAATTCGTTGTTGAAACATCATCTAGTCGCTTCATTTTTTGCCATCGTCGGCCAATAAAGGGGCTTCTGGTGCGGTTGGTGCCGCGCCTGCGCCGTTCCCGGGTGATCCACCACTATTGAGGAAGACCGGGGTGCCGGTTATCCACACACTGGAGGGACCTATGACAATGGAACCGCCCGCCGCTTTGAGCGTGATGGTCGCACCGGCCTCGATCACGATATCCATCCCGGCTTTGATGTGAACGGACTTACCCGCATCCAGCGCAAAGTTCAAACCCGCCTTGTATTGAATATCGGTACCGGCCTCCAGTGAAGCGGCCATCGCAGTTTTTTGGTTCTGATTTCCACCGACCTTGCTATGCAGCGCACCGTCAATCTGGCTGCGCTGCTCGCCCTTGACGATCACATGACGGTCGTGGCCGATGAAGGTTTTGTCATCGTGATTGACATGGCACTCATGATCTTTTTCAGCCCGTATGAAAACTTGTTCACTGCCTTTTTTGTCTTCCAGGCGAAATTCGTTAAAGCCGCCACTGCCTTTGGAGGAATCACTCTTGACGCCGGAACGGGTAGCATTTTCAGGTAACGGATAGGGCGGCATCGTGACGGCGTTGTACACGCTACCAGTGACGAGTGGCTGGTCCGGGTCGCCATCCAAAAAACTGACGATCACTTCCTGACCTATCCGCGGTAAAAACAGACTGCCCCACTTCTTGCCGGCCCAGCTTTGAGCAACCCTCACCCAACATGAACTGGCTTCATCGTCTTTACCCTGCCTGTCCCAATGAAATTGCACCTTGATGCGACCGTATTTATCGGTCCAGATTTCTTCGCCTGCTTTACCAACCACCATCGCCGTTTGCGGCCCCTGCACCAGCGGCTTGATCGTCTGCCGTTCGGCACGAAATTGCATCTGATTGGGGATCGCTTTGAAATGACAAAAAAAAGGCTTCTCCGGTTTCGCATCGGCCGTCGATGAAAATTCATCTCCATTGAGTTCAAACTCTGCGGAAGTGATCAGATAATCCTGATTTTGATCTTGCCGGGGATGCGCACGCAGCGTGAATAAGCTACCGGGATGAATGCCGCGTACGCTCGAAGTTCCACGCACTTGTTGGGTTTGCCTATGCAGGGATTCAAGACGTATCTTGGCCAGATGTTCACCCCGTTCTTTTTCAAGGAAATGATCTGCGTAATCAAAGAGTGCGTGATTCGACTGATCGTATTTTCGCGAGATCGATGATTTCACCAGCAGACTGCCGGCGTTGCTGGTCGTGGGCTTTTCAAAATCAAAAGCCTTCAGAGAATACGAGCCTGATTGAATCTCCCCCATCCTCTCCCATGTATGAATCGCCTCACTGGAGGATATCGCCTCGAAAGCCACCGAGTTAAACGGCAGGCTGTCATAATCGGCTAAGGTCTGATGCGCAGCATACGAATCTGCCAGCACCATCGTATGGCGCTCTTGACTGGAGTTGAAAAAATAGCTGATGCCTTCTTGCTCCATGAGTCGACTAATAAAATTAAAATCAGACTCACGGTACTGCACGCAGTAAGGCCGCACAGCGTAATCCGATGACAGTTTCGAGGCATCAAAATCAGCGATCGCGTAGCTGGAAAAAACAGTCTTCATAATTTGTATAACCGTCTGATCCTGAAAAATACGGCAATCAGCTGCACGCTGTAAAAACCATAACCAGGGGCGCAAGGTCGCGTGATAGCAAGCGTAACGTCCTTGACGACCAGCCAGCGAGAAGCTGGTGACGACACCACTAAAATAACGTTTTTTATTGGCGCCGGTCGCAATCGAGATGCTCATTATTTTTCCCAGCACCGCATCGATTTGCAGATCACTTTGCAAACTTAAGAGGACTAGGCGATATTCACTCAA
Organism: Oxalobacteraceae bacterium; assembly: GCA_947374865.1. Taxonomy (GTDB): domain Bacteria; phylum Pseudomonadota; class Gammaproteobacteria; order Burkholderiales; family Burkholderiaceae_D; genus CANFLV01. Next base: position 43,826 of record CANCDR010000003.1, on the reverse strand, counting down.
ACTTGATAAACCCTCTGTGCCACGCATGGAACGAAACAGCAGCACATCCTTACCCAAGCTTGAGCTCACAATAATTTCACGATTTTTTTGGTTCGGCAGCATAGTGATGAATATGATTGATCTTAAAATAAGTGGTCGAAGAGATATTTTGGTTGAGGTCTTTACATTTTTAAGTTCATCAAGGAATATGGGTTTTTAACGTGGCGGGGAATTTAATTTCAATCATGCCGCCCATGGAACAAAGACACTTGGCAGTGTCGTTCAGCGCAGGAATCCCAGCAATCAAGACCGTCGGCGAACCGACTATCCACGGCGCTGTCGTTACCGGCAGACAAGGTACCGGTGTCATCACCCCCATCGCTGCCGCAGTGGCCGCTATAACTAAGGGACTGCTGGGTGAATTACATGCGCCAAAAGGCGTGATGTTGACCATCGGCAGATGATCCATGATGGTGGCCGCAGGAGGCCCTTCAGCCATCACCCTATTGGTCGGCAATACCAGCAAACTCGCAGGCGCAGCACCAAAGCTACATTGCAGAACAGCGTTCATCGCGACTTGATTTGGCATGGTTTTCCTTTTAAATCGTCCCCGTCATTCAACATTACCGTCAGCAGTCATAAGGATTTTAATTTTTCCGCTAAAACAGTGTCGCCGTCACCGCAGTTCTGGATCAAGTTGAAAATTTCATCACCAAGCAATTCGCGGATAGCGGCCTGCGCACATGGATCGTTGTAAACCAAATAATTGGTCCATAAATCCTTGGCGTATTTTTTCCGACTAACCCCCAGCGAGCCGGCACAACGCTTATAGATATTTTTACCGATGCCGTACACCATAATGGTCGTGGAACCGGCGATCGGAATGGCGCCCACGCCCTTTTTCTTTAACTTTGTATTTTTCTTCTTCAAGGTGTAAGCGATCGCCTCCACCGTGCCGGAACGAGCCAGGGAAGCCTGCAAGTCGACGATCTGCTGAAGATTTGCCATATGTTGATATGTCTTGGACGCAGACCACACCGACATCACGGAGGACAAAAGGGATAAACCTAAACCGATTGGCCCGAGTACCACCGCAGCAGGCGCCATCGCTGCGCTGGTGGCACTAATCTGCGTGGCGCCGGCAATTGCATGAGAACTGGCAAAGTTTGATGCACTGACCAGTTTCCCGGGTAGTCCGGCGACCTTTGTAGATACTGAGTTCGACATTCCCGCCGCGCGTGTTAATTTGCTGCTAAAGGTACCCGCCGCTGCCGACTTCGCAGTAAATGGCGATAGCGATCTATGGAACCTCGGACCTCCCACGATTTCGGGACCATCGTCATCGTCATCCTCATCGTCATCAAAGGGCTCCTTCGCCATGTCTTTAAAACTAGCATTAATAAATTGGGATTCATACGCATTTCGGAAGTCCGAATTCGTAATGACATCCGTCGTTGAATTCTTACTCGGCGGTAATCGCTTAGGCATAATCACTCTCTCAAATAAAATGTTGATTCGGAGTGCAAAAAAATTATAAAGTTGGCATAATTTATTGTGTTTTTTTAAAATATCCTTGGTATTACATCCTCACGTCGAAGCCATCTTTAAAAAAATCGCCATGTGTCCGTCCGCATAGTCTTTGATGATTGAAAAATCCGGCTTGCCCAATAATTCTTGGCATGCCACTTTCGCGAAGGGACATCCCTGCAAGTGGTTTTCCCATAATCTTTTGCTATGAAATTTTCGCTCCCTACCTCTCGTATTGAGAATTGTTTTGTAAATATGACTTCCGGCGGATTGGAGCGCGACTACGGCACCTACGCCAAGAAGAAACGGGGTCGCGGGCGTTGGAATCAAACCTGCAGAGGCTGCAATGGCCGAAACTTTTCTCACTGATTTTTTTTGTTTGTTATATATTGCAAAGCCGATCGCCTCGCGCGTTCCTGGCAAGGCTCGTTCATTACATCTATCTAAGACTGTCTTCAGCATAATGACGTGTTCAAATGTTGAAAAAAGTGACTTACCATTGATAATCCCCGATATAACAAGCCCAACCGGTCCGGTGATTCCAGTGACCACCGTCGTGGACACATTAATGATTTTTGGTGTGTACGCTACGGCAGCTGGCAGAACCGCTTTTACGCCGGCAGATACGCTCGAACCATTCCCCCAATTTTGGCCAAAGAGTCGGCCTGTGACGCCTTGATTTTCTCTTAAGCGGTCAATGGCACCATTAATCGGTCCTGCCGGAATACCGCCATTAACATGGATTTGACCAGGCACTCGATTTGCCCACTGATGCACGTTTTCGGACTGCTCATCATCGTTAGGAACAAGATGTATTCGCACGACGTTCGAGTACTGGCTTGTAGGAATCATGATGGCACTTGGTTAGGTGGATCACATTAAATTAAATTCACTTCATCACGCAGGGAAAACACTTCATAAGCTCATTCAAACGAATAGCGGAAGTCCCCATCTTCAGCGCTGACATGCACACGATCGATGGTCTCGCCATGCATCATGCGGCGTAAAAATTCACCGCTAATATCCGGCAATAAGGAATTGGTCAGGATCGCATCGATCATGCGGCCACCGCTTTCGACTTCGGTGCAGCGGCTGGCGATCAGCTGGATGACCGCTTCGTCATAACTGAAGGGGATTTTATGGTTCCGTTGTACCCGTTGTTGAATCCGCCCAAGTTGCAGACGAATGATGGCGCTGATCATGGCATCATTGAGCGGATAATAAGGAATCACGACCACGCGTCCAAGCAAGGCTGGGGGGAAAATCTTCAAGAGGGGTTCACGCAGCGCTTTGGCGATGCCCTCAGGTTCGGGCATCAGATCAGGATCCTTGCACAGGTTACTGATCATCTCGGTACCGGCATTCGTGGTGAGCAGAATCAGCGTATTTTTAAAATCGATCACCCTTCCCTCGCCATCTTCCATCCAGCCTTTATCAAACACCTGAAAGAAAATTTCATGCACATCCGGATGGGCTTTTTCCACCTCATCAAGGAGCACCACGCTATAGGGCCGCCGCCGAACAGCCTCGGTCAACACGCCGCCTTCGCCATAGCCCACATAGCCTGGCGGCGCACCCTTAAGGGTAGAGACGGTGTGCGCTTCCTGGTACTCGCTCATATTAATGGTGATGACGTTTTGCTCACCTCCATACAAGGCTTCTGCTAAGGCCAGCGCTGTTTCTGTCTTACCGACGCCTGAGGTACCGGCTAACATAAAGACGCCGATCGGTTTGCCGGGGTTGTCCAGACCAGCGCGCGATGTCTGCAGTCGTTTGGCGATCATCTCGAGCGCATGTTGCTGACCGATGATGCGATGACCGAGTGTATCGGCCAACTTGAGCACATTTTCAATTTCATTTTTGACCATCCGCCCGACCGGAATTCCCGTCCAGTCCTGCACGACGGAGGCGACCGCCTGCTGATCGACGGTCGGCAAAATCAAGGGGTATTCGCCCTGATGTTGGGCTAATTCAGACTGGCATTTTTTAAGCTCGACCAGCCAGCGATCACGTTCACTCATAAGCGCCGCATCGGCTGCGGTTTTAGCCGCAGGGTCCAGATCGACTTCAGCCGCCCCTTCGACCTTGCCTGTCGCGCTACGAAGCTGACTGCGCAAATGCAGAATCTGATCGACCAGGGCTTTTTCGATATGCCAACGCGCTTCCAGTGTATGCAATTTTTCTTTTTCTTGACGATATTGTTCGTCCGCGGCAGCAAATCGCGCGGCCGTATCAATCCCGACCGCCGCTTCACGGGCAATGATGTCGAGTTCCGTTTCCAGTGCACGAATGCGTTTGCGCGCATCGTCTACCAAAGGCGGCGTGGCATGCTGGCTGACGGCCACGCGCGCACATGTTGTATCGAGCAGACTGACGGCCTTATCGGGTAGCTGACGCGCCGGAATGTAACGATGCGAGAGCTTGACGGCGGCCTCCAGCGCTTCATCGAGAATTTGTACCTGATGATGCTGCTCCATGGTCGATACACCGCCACGCATCATCAGAATCGCTTTCTCTTCACTCGGTTCGCCCACCTGCACGACTTGAAAACGACGCGTCAGGGCAGGATCTTTTTCAATATGTTTTTTATACTCCGCCCAGGTGGTCGCGGCCACAGTGCGCAGGGTGCCACGGGCCAAAGCGGGCTTGAGCAAATTGGCGGCATCGCCGGTACCCGCCGCGCCCCCAGCACCGACCAAGGTATGCGCCTCATCGATAAACAAAATGATCGGCTTTTCAGACGATTGGACTTCTTCGATCACCTGCCGCAGGCGATTTTCGAACTCCCCTTTCATGCTGGCGCCAGCTTGAAGCAGGCCAATATCCAGACTGCGCAGTGACACATCCTTCAGACTCGGTGGCACATCACCGGCCACAATGCGCTGGGCAAAGCCTTCGACAACGGCGGTCTTACCCACCCCTGCTTCGCCGGTTAATATGGGATTATTTTGCCGACGGCGCATCAGGATGTCGATCACCTGACGGATCTCTTCGTCGCGGCCGACGATGGGATCAAGCTTACCAGTCCGCGCCTGCTCGGTCAGGTCAACGGTAAATCGTTTTAATGCTTCCTGTTTGCCCATCGCCGCGGGGGCAAGTGCACCACTGGCTTCGCCGGGCGTGCCAGCACTACCGATCTGAAACCCGTCAGAAGAAGGCAGACTGGCTTCGACGGCCTGGCCCAGCAACGTTGTATAGGTATCGGTGAGTGAATCGAGTTTGATCTTTTCAAATTCGCGCGAGATGGCGAATAAGGCGTTGCGTAAGCTACTCGTCTTGAGCATACCGACGATCAGATGCCCGCTTCGGACCTGCGATTCACCAAACATCAGCGTGCCGAATACCCAGGCCCGCTCGACCGCCTCTTCCAATTGTGACGATAAATCCGTCACCGAACTTGATCCGCGCGGTAGCCGATCGAGGGCGCCCGTCAAATCAGCGGCCAGTTTGGCTGAATCCAGACCATAATGTTTGGCGATCTGTACCAGATCGGATTCGGGCATTTGCAGAATCTGATGCAGCCAATGCACCAGCTCTACGTAGGGATTACCACGAAGTTTACAAAATACGGTACTGCTTTCGATAGCCCGATAGCACAGGGTATTTAATTTTCCAAACAGGGCGACGCGACTAATTTCGGCCATGATGCTTTTCCTTTTCGTTTTACATGCCTGTCAAATTGCAGTTCAAGCAGGATTCAATGAAAATACCAGCTGTGAATCATCCTGCTGTGGGGTTCGACTGCGTAGCCAGCTTCCCCATCCCAGCTGGATGTTCTTCCCTAAAATGCACGGCGGGACCTGGTCTTTTTTTACGATCAGATTGATGTCCCAGTCCATCGCCAGACCGACGTAATTGCGCACCCAGGCCAGCAGCCGTGTGGCGGTTGCGCCACCGGGCAGCAGCTGCCGATATTGCGCATCATCGAGCGGGCCAATGACGATCCGAAACCGATGCTGACAATTCCATACTTTGCTGCCGAGGACGGTGTTCGCACCTAACAAAGACGCCCCCATGCCGGAACGCAGATGACAGCGTCCGTCATCAGGCAAGTCCATCCAGTGACCCATAAATTGTTTGAGCGTGACAGGCAGCTGCAAATAATCGCGCAGGATCGCGACCAGCCCGGCAGCGCTGCGTCTTTGCGAAGACATGTTGCCAACGTGGTAGCGCTTGGCCGTATCGGCTACGGCGTCCCGCTGCGTCAGGCTGGGTGCGCCTATCCCGATGAACGAGCCGATATAGCGCGAAAAGTGATCATCGTTTGGACGATCGAAGCTGACGACCGGCTCAACACTGGCCCAGGCCCGGTAAAACAAACTGATCAGCCGATGGTGAAAGAGATCCAGAAAGCTGCTTAATGTGGGATCTTCATGGTGCAGTGCGCGCTCGCATACAAATTCTGTCATTGCCAGTGGTAGCGGACCATTCACGCCACCTAAGCCGAAAAAATTCACTAACATCCTGTGTTGTGCCTGCTTAGCTGGCTTGAAAGAAGCGATCATCGCTGGCGAAAATACCATCGATATCTGTTGCCCAAAACGGACGGCATCATCCTGCGGGCGCAAGGAATACCCAATGCGGGGCAGCTGCGGATACGCGCATTCGATGTGACGCAGGGCCGCATAAAAATGGTAAGCGCCGGGGTCGTCCTCGAGTTGGGCTAAGTTTTTTAGAGAATTTCGCATAATCCCATCCTGGCCGGCCAGCGCATGATGTCGCCTCTGCGGGTGGTTTTCACCACAGTTTCGGTGAACGAATTCAGACTGACGTATTTAGCGAAAAACTGTTCAAGTACAGCTCCGAGTAAAAATGCACTACTGCCTTCAAATGCCGCATCCTCCAGTGTCAAGGTGATTTGTAAGCCACGCGCATAGGAAATGGGGCCGGCGACTGGCAAGCGCCGCACGATAGCGCAGCTGCTGATCGAGCGCACCCCTTCCACCTGACGAAAATCAGCGACATTATCGGTATTTACATACAGCCGGAGTAACTCACGCAGGGATTGCGCGCCCTCCTTACCATCCACATCCATGAGCGATAGGTAGTTCAATGACAGGTGATTGATCAGGCGCCACGCGGTCTCCCCCTCGGCGTGCGAATGTGCTGGCATGGTCGGGCCGGACAAACAACGCACAGACAACACCGGCGCGCTCGAATCCACCGTAAAATCGGTTTTGCCCACGCCGATCGGCATACCCAGCACCCGATCGCGGTTCGAACAGAGCGCATCCACACCACATTGCAGGTGCGTCATTGACAGCGGCGTCTCACTTGCATCGACCAGCGAGAGAAAGACCTCGCTTCCCAGATAATTTAGAGACAAACTTTCCTTGTGACGTTGATCGCTATGAATACGCTTGGCGCGACGAATCTGGAAATAGGCCTGGTCATCTTGGCCGGTATGTAAATCGTTCGACTGATATAAAGGGGTGAAGGTCTTCTCGACTTCCACACCCGTGCCATACGCCTGAACACCGAGCACCTGCCAGACTTCATAGTCCAAAGGCCGCGTACGGTCTGGCACAATATGAAATTCGGTCTGCTTATCGCTTAAATGAATCCGGTCGCAGCGCTTGGGGAAAAGATTAATAGCGGGCGTGCAGAATAAGGCAAAGTTATTTGCACTGACGACCTGCTCGAGTGACGCATCGAGCTGATCAAATACTATGAGGATGTCGAGTTCCGCGCCATCGCAGGCTTGCACACCATCTGCCAAGCCAGCCAGCTCGACAAACATAAACCGCTCCGGCAAGGCAAAGTACTCATGCAGCAAACGATACGCATGAAAACCGCGTGCGCCGCAGGGTATAAGCGCTTCATCATCCGTAAAGCCCAGCGCACTGATGGCTTTTTTGTCAATCAACTTGTGCCATGCTGGTGAAGCCTGGCCCGGCGTGATGATCATGCCGACCGCATGCGCCAGCAATTGCTCTAGTAATTTATTAGGTAGAGCATCGCTACCGCGCAAATACAGGGGTAGTCGTTCCAGGGCCAGATCCTTGAAGCACAGGCCGGCGCCGACCTTCAAGCGCAAACGCAAACCCGCTTTCACTGGTCCCCATCGACTGATATCCATGCCGGCCATGCTGCCGCTCACCGTAAAATAGTGTGCTTCGCTGATCTCGAGCGGCCATAAACAGACTTCATGCGCGGTGCGGAATTCACAGGAGGTCTGATCCCCCTTACCCAATAGGCTGCGCAAGGCTGTACCACGTGAAAGCGTAAAGCCGGCGGCCAGACTGCCTTCGTTTAAATCGGGCTGGCACTGCACGATCGCCATGGAAGGTGTGGGCGCGAGATATTGCGGGTAAATTATTTCCAGCAGATGATTGATAAAGCGGGGGAATTCCGCATCCATTTTTAGTTGAATCCGCGCTGCCAGAAAACTGAAGCCTTCCAAGAGCCGCTCAACATAGGGGTCAGCGCAGGCGGTGCTTTCCAGTCCAAGGCGACCGGCAATTTTAGGATATTGCTGGGCGAATTCGCCGCCCATATCGCGCAAATGCTGCAACTCTTTTTCATAGGTGCGGAGCAGACGGGTATCCATCATGCACCCCTGGCGTCGGTATCAAAAAGACGAATTTCGCCAATATCCAGATCGACTTCGGTGCGCAAATAAAGCTGCTCCGGAAGCGGCTGGCCCCATAGCTGACCACGGACTTCGAAATCGATTTCGTTGGGATGTTTGAGATTACTTTGATTGACTAAGGCAGTCACTTCCAGACTATCGCGTAAAATTCTCGGTTCGAAGTCCCATATCGTGTCACGTAAGACATACGCCAATTCGGTGACATCCAGTCCGGATGCCGTCTTTCCAGAAAAGTCGGGACAGCCATAATTAATCACGGAATGGAACGCGAGCGGGAAGGCGCTCAAATCCTGTAACAGCGCCAAATGTGAACTATTAAAAATCCAGCCCAGATCACGCAAGACCGCACGTCGCAAGCCACGCATCGACAAAATGCGTTTGTCGCGCCCTTCTTGCTGCTTATCGGGTTCGTCGTCGGTCAGCCGGTCCAAGAGTGAGGGTTGAAGACGATCCTTGGGGGTCAGATCAGCCATATGCATGGTCCTGCTGCGCTAAGCTGTCAAAATCAATACGCCGTACATCCATGAGCGGATAATCGCCAAGGTCGGTCGTCAGGGTGCGTTGGCCAATGCCGAAATACGTTCCCTTAAAAGCTTCGTGCCATTCGGTTTTACGCGCCAAACGGACAGCAGGTTCGTTTTGCTTGGTCGTGCCTGCATAGCGGGTGGGAATAAAGCCTACCGCCGTTCCCTCATTCGTCCAGGTAAAGTGGGCTGGCATCCAGACACTGTCGCGCAAGTCTGCGGGGGCCTCCAGACGAATCGATCTGATGTGCTGAAAAGGGGCCCAGTAATAACGCCCGTTGACCAGAATTTCCAGCACGGGTCCTACACGCGAATCAGCGTCGGCAAGCCATTCAAAGCGTTCGCCGTTAATCGTTCCAGATAAAGCGGGTGCAGCATCAAGGGCTGCGTTTCGGACACTTTGTGCTTGCGCATAATGCCCCTCTGCATCCAAATGGCAAGCGTTCAGCATTTGCGCCAGCCAGTCCTGCGGTTCGCCAAACATGACAGGCGAGTGTTTGCCTGCAAAAACAGATTCCCTGAATGCCTCACATTGCAAGGCTTCCCGGTAAGCGTGCATCATTTGCAGGTTAGCGACATCCAGCTCGCCCGCCAGATTTAATTGCGTGAGGGCTTTATCCCATGCGCCTTGAATCGCCAGACATTGAAAAAGAAAGACCCGGTGTTTTGGTTCTGCCGGATGCGCACGTACTTCCATCCGCAGCATCTGCAAAGCCTCGTCGATATTCCCGGACCGAATCTCTTCTATTGCAGACATTGTATTCTCCAGAATTACTGCATCATCGTGGCTGCGCCCAATAGCTTTAAAGGATGCCTATTCACGAATTGAAAGCGCTGAGGTGACAAACTGGCGCACTAATCAGGCGCCAGTTTTTGGGGATGTCAAATTATCCTTTTGCGTTGGCTTTAAGATCCCAGATTTTTGGTGTACCTGTCGCCTTTTTTGCGCCATCAAATTCGTCATATTGATAGCTGATCTTGGTAAAGTTAATCGAAAAACTTTCGCTCGGCCGTTCACCGCCACTGGACATGGAATAAGAGCTGACGATGGCTTCGGTCAATACAATCATCAAATAGGGCTGCTGCTTGACATCGACACCACCTGTTTGCATAAAATGAATTTCGCAATCGCCCAGACTTTTGCCACAGGTAGCTTGCATCCATAAATCTGTCGAACTGATATCCGTCACCTTTGCAAAACTAATTTCCGACATGGATGGGTTGCTGACTTCACGGTCTTTGCCCGTACCACTGACAGAAATACCCCGTCCTACACCCATTTGCATGGAATCCACTGGGATCCAGTCTTTATGGCCATCCACTAATGACGTACCATTAATTTTTGTACCTTTAAAATTGATCAGAATCATTTTGTAACCTCGCTGTGAAATAAAAATTACGGATGGATGCTGCCAATAAAAATTGACAGCGTGAAGTGAACTTTTTTAAAACGACTTCCTAAACATAAATTTAAGCTTTTGCCGATGGTAATTTCGAGGTTAATCGAAGCGATACGGTCAAGCCTTCTAATTGGTAATGCGGCCGCAAGAAAAACTTGGCGGCATAAAACCCCGGATTACCCTCAATTTCAGACACTACGACTTCGGCACCGGCTAATGGCTTACGCGCCTTATCCGATTCCGATGCGGTCGCTGGATTATTTTCAACATATTTGCCAATCCAGTTATTCAGCCACACCTCCATATCGCTACGCTCTTTGAAGGAGCCGATTTTGTCGCGCACAATACATTTGAGATAATGGGCGAACCGACAGGTGGCAAATAAGTAGGGCAAACGTGCTGCCAGATTGGCATTGGCTGTGGCGTCCGGGTCATCATATTCAGCCGGCTTGTGCAAAGATTGCGCGGCAATGAAGGCGGCAAAATCACTATTCTTTTTATGCACCAGCGGCATGAAGCCATTTTTGGATAACTCTGCATCGCGGCGGTCACTAATGGCGATTTCGGTTGGACAGGTCATGTCCACGCCGCCGTCATCGGTCGGGAAGCTATGTACCGGTAAACCCTCCACCGCGCCACCCGATTCGATACCGCGGATTTGCGAACACCAGCCATAGTTTTTGAAAGAGCGATTAATATTGACGGCCATCGCATAGGCGGCATTTGCCCAGGTAAAATCGTTCGGTCCGCTGGTGGTGTCTTCTTCGAAATCAAAGCCTTCCACCGGATTGGATTTCGCGCCATAGGGGGCACGCGACAAAAAGCGCGGCATGGCCAGGCCGACATAGCGCGAATCATCCGATTCCCGAAAGGCACGCCAGGCAGCATGCTCAGGGGTCTGAAATATCTTCGTCAGATCACGTGGATTGGCAAGCTCTTGCCAGGAATCCATCATCATCACGGCAGGATCGGCAGCGCTGATTAAGGGGGCATGCGATGCGGCGGCGATTTGTGCCATTTGTGCCAGCAATTCGACATCTGGGCCGCTATTATCAAAGTAGTAATCGGCTACCAGAGAACCATACGGTTCGCCACCAAATTGACCGTATTCTTCTTCATACAGTTTTTTGAAAATCGGGCTTTGATCCCATGCCGTGCCCTTATATTTCTTTAGCGTCTTTTGCATGTCGGCTTTGGAAATATTCATGACGCGAATCTTCAGAGTCTCGTCGGTTTCTGTGTTGTTGACCAGATGATGCAGGCCACGCCAAGCACTTTCGAGCGCCTGAAATTCCGGATGATGCAAAATCAGATTGATTTGCTCACTCAGTTTCAAGTCAAGTTGGGCAATCATCGCCTCGACGGTCCCCAACACATTCCCAGGAATCAGCGATGTTGAGCTGAGTGCCTGTTCGGCCAGCGTGCGCACCGCAGATTCAACGGCTTCCTTGGCTTTGTCGGACTTTGGTTTGAATTCTTTCTGCAGCAGGCTGGCAAAATCACCGACTTCAAGACTAACTTCAGCAGCTTGCTGGACTTGCTCTTCAGATGTGGCCATACGAATCTCCTGGCGAAATGATCAGGTTTTATTCCTGCGGTTTAGGGGCAGCGGTCAAGGCTTGCATTAAGGCCGGCTCGCTGAGTAGTTTTGCCACCAATTCTTCGGCGCCCGATTTGCCATCCATATAGGTCAACAAATTGGACAGCTGGGTTCGGGCTTCCAGTAATTGATTCAATGCCCCCACCTTGCGGGCGATAGCGGCTGGAGAAAAATCATCCATGCTTTCGAAGGTCATCTCGACGGCCAGATTGTCTTGGCCGGTGAGCGTGTTGGCTACCTGGATCGCGACCCGTGGCTTCATGGATTTGAGTCGTTCGTCAAAATTATCGACGTCTATTTCGAGAAATTTTCGTTCGCTGACAGGCGCCAAGGGATCGGCTGGTTTGCCAGACAGGTCAGAAAATACGCCCATCACAAAGGGCAGCTGTACCGTTTTTTGCGCGCCATAGACCTCAACGTCATATTCAATTTGCACGCGCGGGGCACGGTTGCGGGATATAAATTTTTGACTGCTTTCTTTCGCCACGATAGTCCTCCAGAAGGTAATATTTCTACTTCAATAAAAGGGCACTACACTGCTGCCTGCGACCCCGTTACATTGGTAATCTGATGCATTGCATCCGGGGCCAACTCTTCCATAATTTGCAGGAAAGATTTATTCACCATCTGTTTCGCTCGTTGCAGGATGAGCGGCACCGGGCTTGAGGGTTCGTATTTTTCGTAGTAATGACAAATTCTATCGATGCTGGAGATGACGTCTTGTCGATTGAGGATGTCAATTCTTCCGCCTGGTTTAGCGGAATTTTCTTGGCCGATCAGTTCATCATCGGCGATGGCTTCTGCACTTTCATCCACGCCGATGCCGCGGGCATTGAGGCGTTCATTGACGTATTTGCGTGCCCGCTCCAGTGTTTTTAATAAGGCGCTTAAATTTAATGCCTGAGCAAAACCGACTTTTTCAGTCAAGATGCTTTCAATACTGAGAACACTGTTACAACAGCTTTGTAGCGCCGCCTGGAGAGATAGAATGTCCTCCTTTTCTAATTCATCAAAGGCAGCTTCTAATAATGCCAAGTTTGGTTTAGGCGTATTGTCATCAACAATTTGCTCACCGGTGGCGATGTCAATATCACGCAAACTAAATCGGCCATGAACGCGGGATTGAATTAAGGCGGTTTCTTTTAATTCCCGCACCAACACGGTGGCATCTGCCAGGCTCGCCAGGGTATTAATTCTGGCCATCGGGTCGTTATCGTCGGTGGGATCAAGTTCAGGATGGACGCACTCCCAATGGCGCGCCAATAACTGCTCAATCAAGGCTAAGCCGATTGCAAATCCTGCTATGCCTTGCATATGTAAAAGCGCGCGGCTAAATGGCACGGCAAGTCGCAAATCACGACTACGTTCGAGTAAATGGAGAGCTTGCGGCAGGAGGGATTTCCAATCTGGCATGACCTCCGCCATAATGGTTTCGCCGTATTGAACTTCGGGCTTGCCTTTTACTTCCTGCTCGAAGGCCATGAAAGCCGGATCGTAAGCCAGATCAATGCCGCAAGGTGCTTCAATGTCGAGCGCTTCGCTTAATTCATCGACCACCGAGAAAAGAATTTCTTCCACTTTTTTATCCGCTTTGCTTACGCATTGTTGGTGATGTAAAGCGCAATAATTAAACAAATTTTGCGCTTCAATAAAATTGATACTACCAAGGAGATTTGTTGTTTTGCACGACAAATATGTGCTTGTCGTGGGGCAACGACAAGCACTTTAATGAAGGGAATATGGCGTGAATTACGCGGCGAAGACGATCGTAATTGGATAGCCGTTTTTTATATCGACACAGTTCATTTAAAGTGTCGAATGCGGCGTGAATTTCTAGGTGTTTTCTGGCGGATTTCTAAATACTAAAACGGGTACCGGACTTTGACGTAATACTTTTTGTGTTTCGCTACCGAGAACTTCTTTGGCAATTTCTGACCAACCGTGCGATGCCATAAAAATCAAATCGCAATGACCTTGCCAGACTTCACTGAGGATGCCCAAATGCGCTTCTTCTGCGACCACAGTTTTACAGACACAGGGAACTTCATCCGCCAAAGCACTGTTAGCGATAAAAGCCAGATAGTCATTCGCACGTTTTTCAAAGAATTCTTTTTTTCGACGCGCATACTGCGGATCATGATGCAGCCATGCTTCAAGACGTACTTGATGCAAGACCGGCATGATATGAATGCCTGTCAGGCGTGCGCCAATATGCCGTGCAAAATGGACCGCACTTTGGACCGCCTTGCGTGAAAGAGCAGAACCATCGGTGGGTAATAGAATATGTCGATACATGGCAGACCTGCCCGCTAAAAATGCAATCGAAGAAAACCCCATGCAGCTGCTAAAAATGGCAGGCATTGTTCATCGTAAGGATTACTGTGCGTCGGAACTTGATCTCAATCAGGTGATGCGCAGATGATGTCGCCAAAGTTTTTAAGCGCAGGTCTAAAATCTCAAGGTGTCGCCACTGTGTAATGCAGTAAATTGATGACGGGCTTGTGGCTGCTGCAGTTCCTGCATGATCAGATCTTCCTGACCTGGTTTCAGGTGATAAATTAAAAATTCGATCGGCTGACCGATCTGTTCGACTTCGCGCAGCAGCGAGTCCGGACAAAAATGCAAAGAGCGCTGTGCCAGATCGGCTTCTGCATTACTAAATGAACAGTCGATGATCACCTGCCGGATCTGCGGTCTGGCAGCCAGGGTCTTCCATAAGGCCGGGGTGCTGTACATGTCGCCGGTGAACATAAAACCAGCCTGTGCCTGACTCACCAGATAAGCCGCTGAGCCAGACGTATGATTGACCGGCGCAGCACATATGGTGCGGCCCTTGATGGTCAGGTCGGTATGCAAAGGCAGCACATCCCAGCGCAGGACAGGCGCCTGTTCGGAAGGAATCGCGCCGAAATCAGGCCATAGATGCCAATTGAATAAATGCTGGCGGAGTACGGCAATGACCTCTTGTGTTGCATGTACGATCAGCGGATGGCTGCGTTTTCCTTGCACGGCATCGACTAACAGCGCCAAACCGGCGACATGATCGAGATGCGCATGGGTGAGGAAGAGATGATCGATTTTAACCAAGGCCTGCATATCGAGCGTGGCCAAGCCGGTGCCTGCATCGAACAAGATGTCGTCATCCAAGAGCAGACAGGTGGTCAGCTTCTCCCGACCACCAATGCCGCCGGCGCAGCCCAGTATGCTTAATTTCATGTTGACGCCCGTATGCAGTGCAACAGAGATGGTCAGCGTTTCCTGGAGACCCGATCCCTGAATTAATTACTTAATTTAAATATTACTTTTGTACATTTTAGACTGAATAACGGATTTTAGTCTGCGCATATTGACTGAATTCCCTACGCTTGATTCAGCAGAATTTTTAGATGGCTTCAGGACCCCGGGACACAGAGGATCAATCAGACAACACAGCAAAGCGTGCTTTCTGCATGGCCTGATGGTCGAACAGCAGACGGGACAATAAGGCCTGACTATCACGCACGAGCTGCGGATAATGCGCATCTTTTGGATGCAATCCCAGCCGGACGAGTGGCTTATCTTGCTGTAACCGCACGAGTAGCCAATTGCGCCGGCATGCCAGCCAGCGCCCTGCGCGATAACGTGTGCTGTAGAACAGACAGCTCGTCGCTAGGGGTTTCAATTCTGGTGTCAGCACTGTTGTTAGTACTGGTTTTAGCAATTGTGTCACTGCTGGCTTCACTACTGGCTTCACTACTGGCTTCACTACTGGCTTCAATAATGACGGCGTTTGGTTCAAACGGTAAAAATTTCTCAGGCTGGTCGTATAGCGAAAGCCGAACTGCTGCAGGCTGTCCCAGCTTCCCTGACTCATGAGCCAGGCCGGCGCAACAAATCCCGCGACCGGCCAGCCGTGTTGGGCGAACCATTCCAGGCCCAGCAGCATTCCTCGCTCGGCTTGTTCTTTCGTCAGCGCTGAAAACTCCCCCTCACTCAAGGTAAAAACGCGGCGCCAGAAATATTCACGCAAGCTGCGCGGTGCGGGTCCTTCATCGAGATGAGTATAACCATGCAAGGCGAGCTCATCACCGTTAGCCAGACAGCGCTCCAGAAAACGCTGGAAATGTCGCATTTCAGATGGCTCAACAGGCAGTCGATGATAATTCGGCACCACCAGTAACGTGACGGGAATAGCGGCGACTTCGGCGATCGCTTCACGCAAACGATGGCATAAGCGCCAGGTGGACGGCGCCACATCGTGAATGGAAACGCATAGCGGTCGTCGCGCATACAGCATGATTTATTCTGTGGCCAGACTGAGCGCGGCGCCCTGTGTCTGCTCCCCCGTGAGTAAGCGCATATAACGTTCCAGCAGCTGGGGAAAGATGATGTGCCAATCGTACTGCCGCAGGACTTTTTCTCGCGCCTGCCTGGCTAACTGCGCCCTGTCGAGCGTGTATAAGGCGGCGATGCCTTCTGCCAGCGCATCGGCACTGGCGGGACGCACCAACAGTCCCGTGCGCGCATCGACCAGTTCCTGCACCCCACCTGCGGCAACGCCGACGACTGGCAGACCGCAGGCCATGGCTTCCAGAACGACCAAGCCAAAGGTTTCCTGGTCGCCGGGATGCACCAAGGCATCGCAGCTGGCTAATAAACCGGCCAGCGAATGCTGGCAGCGCACATAGGGCAGCGAATGCACCTGTGCGCTCGGCGTCGATGGTCTGCCGCCCACCAGCAGCAAATGGTAGGGATTACCCAGCCGTTCGATGGCCTCCAGCAGCAGGGGCAAACGCTTTTCTGCGGCAAGGCGGCCGGCGTAGACCAGCAGTCGAGCTGAATGCGGCAGACCTAGTCGAAGGCGCAGATCTGGATGACGACTTTGCGGCGTAAAGATACTGCAGTCTACGCCCAGTGGCTGATAGCAGGTCTGTTGAATACCCATGCTGCGCAATTGATGCGCGATGTAGCGGCTGGGTGCAAGCACCAGATCGAAGCCACGATATAAGGAACGCAGGTAGGCACGCGCGGCCCGGGCGGCGAGCGCCCCCCATCGTCGGCTGACAATTTGATGTAGATCAGAGTGATGAAATGCCACCAGCGGACAATGCAAGACCTTTTGTGCACGCCGTGCCGCCCAGGCAAAGCTGTAGGGATCACCGACCTCGATGAGATCAGGCTGCAATTGTTCCAGCGTGCGGACTGTCGAACGGATCGAGCGCGGCAGGCGGTATCCGTTGGGGTGATGTATCGGCCAGGCTGGAACGGTGACGAGCTTTGCTTGGTCGTCAGTACGCGCAGTTAAAGCATTTTCAGTTAAAGCATTAACAGTTACAGCATTATTAGTGCCCGCATTCAGTGCGCCACCCTCCGGATATTCCGCTGCGACGATGGTATGCCGAATGGCAGTATGACGGCGCAGCCATGCCGACTTGGCAGTCAGATAGGTGTGTACTCCACCACCTTCGGTGGCATAGAACAGTGAAAGATCGACTAGATGCACAGTAGTGGAAGGCGCGGATGAAATGCCCTCCACCTTAACCATGCCTGCGCTGGGATGTTTTGATGATGGTCAATCTGCGCAAGGCAGATGAATAACACTTCCTCAATCAGGCGACACTTGCGAACCGAATCAAGCACCCAGATCATCCCGAGGCTGGCATAAACTTTTAAAATCAGCTTATGTATTTCGTCGTTCATTTTCCTGTCAATCAGCGCGGTTTTTTTTCATCAGCGCGCGGCAAAATTTGCCTGCGTATTTTGTTACTCAGTTTGAGTATGATGTTTGCTGCGCCGGTGCACGGACAAACCGGTCGCTATGAATTCATTATCTCCGGTGCGGAGGCATTCAGTACGCTGCTTGAAACGCATCTCGACATCAGTCAGCGCAGCCAAGGCGAACCGCTTGCTCTGGAAGAACTACAGCATTTGATTGACAAAGCACCCGAGCAGGCCAGGCAAATACTGGCGACGGAGGGCTACTTTAGCCCTGCGATTCGGACGCAAATTGAAACGATCAATACGAACTGGCGTGTGAGCTTACACATCGATCTGGGGCCACCTACCCTGATTGATCAGTTCACGCTGCTGTTTGACGGCGCAATTTCAGAACCCATACCAGCGCAGATCGAACGCCAGGAAGCCTTACGCCAAAGTTGGCAACTCACTGCGGGGTCACGTTTTCGTCAGGCTGACTGGGATAAGGAAAAAAACCGGCTGTTGCAAAATTTAGTGCAACGTGACTATCCCGCTGCGCGCATGAGCGAGAGTGAGGCGCTGATTGATCCGCAAACCCGCCGAGCCAGTCTGCTGCTGAAACTGGATTCGGGGCCGGCATTCACTTTTGGCGCGCTGCAGATCAGCGGCTTGCAGCGCTATTCACGCGCCATGGTCGAGTCACTCAGCACACTGCATGTAGGAGAACCGTATTCGCAGGATAAGTTGACCGAACTGCAATCCCGCCTGCAGGAAAGCGGCTATTTTCAGACGGCGTTTGCTACCATTGATGTCGATCCTGCGCACCCCCTGCAAGTCCCCGTCAAACTGGAGTTAAACGAAAATGCGCGCCGAAATCTGGCGCTGGGTATCGGCTTTTCCACCGATGTGGGCGCGCATTTTCAGAGCAAATGGCGGGATCGCCGCTGGTTGGATCACGACTGGCTACTCGACGCGCAAGTACAGCTGGACCGACAGACCCGTTTAGCCGGTGGCGAGATGACTTTTCCAGCGCGTGAATACGGCTGGTACCCCAGCCTGGCCGCGCACTTCGAACGCAGCGACATCGCCCAGGAAGTCAATGACAAACTGCGTCTGGATGCCCGCCTGAAGAGTCCTCCGCAGCTGGATCAGCTGGTATGGGGCTTATCCTGGCTGACCGAAAATCAGTATGTGGCGACAAGCCCTGTTAATCATCGCCAGGCACTCATCGCGACGGTGAGTCTGACGCAGCGGCGCTTCGATGATCTGATCAAGCCCAGTCATGGCTATGCGCTCATGCTGGAAGCGGCGGTCGGGCCGCGCGGTCTGCTCAATGAGGCCCATCTGCTGCGTCTGCATGGGCTGGCGAGCGCACTGACACCACTGAGTGGACGCTGGCAAGGCGCACTGCGCGCTGAGTTTGGTCAGGTATTCTGGTCGCAACGCGCACAGACGCCGAGCGAACTGTTATTTCGCACCGGCGGTGATCTGAGCGTGCGCGGCTATGCATTTAATAGTTTGGGGGTGCAAGAGCTAGGCGCGACGGTCGGTGGACGGGTACTGGCGGTCTTCAGCGCAGAGGCGGTATATCAACTGTCGTCAGGGTTTGGCTTGGCGCTCTTTCACGATGCCGGCAATGCGGCCGACCGCTGGCAGGATTTTCATCTGCTGCAGGCCAGTGGCATAGGGGGACGCTGGTTCACGCCGGTCGGTGCCATCAAGCTCGACCTTGCCTTCGCCCGCGCTACGCGCCATCCACGTCTGCATTTTTCGGTCGGTTATGGATTTTAAACGCCGCCTGGCTTGGCTGTTCTTGCCGCTGCTACTGTTTGGCGCGGCACTGGCGTGGCTGGCGCTGAGTGAAAGTGCCGCCCGTATCGTGCTCACGGCGCGCCTGATCGAGGGCGTGCAGTTAAGCGGTGTGCACGGTCGGCTGCTGGGACCGCTCCGTATCGAGCAGATCGAAATTCGTCATAAAGCGCAGACGCTGACATTAGAGCAAACGCAGATCGACTGGCAGCCCTCGGCGCTGTGGAGACAAGAACTGCATATCCGGCAGCTGCATATTGCGCGCTGGTCGCTGGTGGCGCACGATCGTACGACACATCAGACACTGGTTCTGCCAGACAGCCTTGCGCTGCCGCTGAAGGTGCGTTTGGATCAGCTGCAAATCGATGCGGGCAGGCTTGATCTGGCAAACTTTAACTGGCTCTCGCCAGGGAAAATGCATCTATCAGCCAGCTTTGACGGCCACCATTATCGGCTGCAATGGTCGGCCCAAGTTACCGCCAAGCTGCCAGCGCACCCCATGTCAGCCTCGATGACGGGCGATGTATCAGGGCAGCTCGCAATGAATGCACAGCGTCCTTATGCGCTCGAAGGCGGTATCACTGTCGATGCTGTCAGTTCGGTTCTTCCGGTTTCGCAGAAGATCAAGGCGCAGCTGCAGCTCCACGGCGATCTGTCGTCGGTACAAAGCGAGGTAAGGCTGCAAATCGATCAGGCAAAACTGCATGCGAACCTCACGCTGGCGGCGTTTGCGCCCGCGCCTGCCATCACGCTTTCAGGACAGCTGGAAAATTTTCAGCTACAGGCACTGGGCTATTTTTCTTCCCTGCCCAGCCTCTCGCTGACCGGCAGTTTTAAGGGACAAGCGCAGCTGCTGCCAAAGCGTCGGGCCGCCATTGAATGGCACATCACGCAAGGCCAGCTGGCAGGACAAACGCTGCGCAGCGACGGTCGCGCAACGCTGGAAAATGAACGCCTGTCGATCGCCAGCTGTTCTATTCAGACAGGTGCAAACCGGCTGGATGCGCAGGGTGAATTGCGCCCGGCAGGCGGCCAGGTGCGCTTTACCCTGCAGGCACCGCATCTCGATCAGCTGGGTCGTGGCTATGGCGGGGCCGTCGAGGTAACAGGTGCGCTCACCGGCAGTCTTGATCAAGCGCGTCTCAATGCGCACTGGATGGCGCGTTTACTGCATCTGCCACAAACGCAGGCTCTGCAGCTCGGAAGTACGGAAGGCGAAGTCAGCGCGCAGCTGGGCTGGCAGAAAGCGCTGCGTATCGATGCAGTGACGATGCATGCCCGACTGTCCGATCTGCGCCATGCTGCCACTTCGCTCGCGCAGGCTGATCTGCAGCTGCAATTTGGGATGCAAGCCCAGGCGCCGCTCAAGCTCGACGTGCAGCTGGACGATCTTCGCACGCCACAGATCAAGGCGCAGAAAATTCTGCTTCATGCGTATGGCAAGACGACTGAACACACGATTGATGCCAGCCTTGTGCAAGCGCGTGCGCGTACTAGCTTGCCAGAACAGCGCTGGCAAATCCGTCTGCAGGGCGGACTGCAATTCGATGCAATCCAGGCTGCCAACGCAGTGTACTGGGAAGGTCTGCTCACGCAGTTCAAGGCCGATGGTCAGCTGACGGCTAGCCTTACGGATGCAGCGCCTTTATATTTGAGCGCAGCGCGGCAAGAACTCTCACGAGTTCATCTGCAGTCAGGCAGCACGCAGCTCCATCTGACGCACTTTTTGCGCGACGCTAGCGGCATTTACAGCCAGGGCAATCTCTCCCGGCTGGCCTTGGTATCCTTACTTTCTTTTTCGGCTGCGCCGCCCTCCCTCTCCATTACGAGCGACCTGCTGTTCGATGGTGAATGGGACTTCCGTCTGGCCGACAGTTTGTCAGGCTCGATGGCTGTAAGACGCAGCGCGGGGGATATCACGCTCACTGGCATCACGCCACGCCGGCTTGGTCTGCAGCGGCTGGACGCCACATTAAGCGCACAGTCTGGCGGGCTGCTTTATCACCTTACTGCAGAGGGCGAGACGCTTGGTCGGATCGCACTGGAACTACAGAGCTTTGCCAGCCAGCGCGGCAGCAGTTCAAGCAACCGAATTTCAAGCAACCGAATTTCAAGCAACATAATTTCAAGCACCGATACCATTGCAGGCCATGCCAGCTTATCGATGCCAACACTGCGCTGGCTCGGCCCGCTGCTTGACCCGGGACTGCAAAGCGCAGGTGCGCTCGAAAGCGAGGTCGCGATCACTGGCACGTTGGGTGAGCCTCTTTTAAGCGGCAAGATGACAGGTCGGGCAATGCGTTTTTATCTGAGCGAGAGTGGTGTGGATTTGCGTAACGGCGAATTTGAAAGCGAATGGCACGGTGATCAATTACGCATCCAGCGTCTGCAATTTCATCACGCGGGAGGACAGCTGACGGCCGACGGCGAGCTCAGCCTGGATGCAAATCATCGCAGTGCCCACTTGACGCTCAAAGCAGAGCGTTATCCGCTGATCGCGCGTAGCGACCGTAGCCTGGTAGTCAGTGGCTCAACCGAGTTCGACTGGCGCACAGCACAGGCTAGCATCCGCGGTGCGCTGCAGCTTGATGCCGCCAATATCGACATTGGTCGCGTTGACCGCCCCGTGCTGGGTGAAGATGTGGTGGTGCTGGGTAGCGCAAAAAAATCGACGCCACCGCTCAAAGCGATGATCGATCTGGCCATCTCACTGGGAGAAAATGCGCACATTACCGGCCAGGGCATTGACGCTACTTTGGGCGGTCAACTTCGCCTGACTGGCGACCCTGACAGCAGTCTGCAGGCACAAGGCATCATTAAAGTGATCAAAGGTACTTACGTCGCTTATGGCAAAAAACTGGTGATCGAGCACGGCGTGCTGAAGTTGAATGGCCCGCTGAATAATCCAGCGCTCGATATCAGCGCCATGCGTCGTGACCAGGAGGTCGCAGCAGGCGTCGCGGTGCGCGGCACGATGCAGGCACCGCGCGTGACTCTGCTATCAGAACCCGTGGTGCCCGATGCAGAAAAATTATCCTGGCTGGTGCTTGGCCAGTCACTCAATAATGCCGGCAGTGCCGATCTGACGATCTTAAATAGTGCCACTAGCGCCTTGTTTGCGGCCGGACCTGCCAACGGCATTCGCAGTCAGATCGCCGCGCGCTTTGGACTCGATGACATCAGTTTTCGCAGCCAGACACAAGACAATGTACAACAGCGCATCATCCGTTTTGGCAAACAAATCAATCCGCGGCTTACCGTCTTGTTCCAGCAAAGCTTGCAGAGCGTCGGCAGTGTGCTCGTTATGCGCTACACCTTGTCGCCCCAATTTTCGATTGAGGCGGAAGCAGGCACGCGCGGCGCCTTGCGGCTAATTTATCAGATCAGTGTCGATTAACTGATCGTCGTAGGAAAATGAAAACGATGCCGACACCATGCGTGGAAACTGGTCATAGGCGATGGAAAAAATATGTCCGGCTGCGATGCGTTCTAGCTCCAGCTCCGACAAATGGGTTGGATTGACCGGCAAGACCAAATAGAAAACGCGTTCCGAATTGGCTACGGCCTTGACCTCAATCCCCGCCGAAATGGGTACCCCTTCGTCATGCAGCGTGCGCATGGTATTGTCGAGTAAATCGGTCTTTAAACGCGCATCCACCTGTGCGCGTTTAACCAACGCTTGCAGCTGAAGTTTGGGATCATCGTCGAACATGACAGGCTCCTAAATCAGGTTTTAAGCTTCGGTCGTTTGGGATGGGCTATTGGGTAAAACAAGATGCACCAAATGATCATTGTTTTCCAATACCTTGATCTGCATTCCGGCGCGGATCGGCAGGCCTTCCGCTTCTAACACGGCGATCGGATCGTCGATCAGTTTCTGCTTAAATTCGGCGTCGCCCCAGCTTCGGGCAATGATCAGATTGAGGATATCGCTTTGCTCTTGCGGATTCATGAAAGACCTCCCGGGCATGCTTGGATTATGGGTGAAGAATTTCAGGATCGCGCAGCGCGCAGCGTCAGGCAAGGCTCTATCAGCGCTTGCCAAGTCAATTGACGAGATTGTCGTAAGGCATTAACAATTTATTGTCGCTGAGCGCTCACTAGCGGTAGGTAATCGACCCTGCTTCGCCCAGCAGTTCAAGGTGAGAAAAGTTATTGAGATAACTTAATGCGAGTTGGTCGGGCTGGTAGAACAATTTGGTCACCGCAGCGTTGGCCAGGTTCCAGTTGAGTTCGACCATTTGCCGGTCTGGTATGCCCAACAGGTGCTGACACAATGTGGCAATCGTGCCACCCGAGGTGAAGACGATAATGTCTTGCGAGGGCTGGGCCGCGGCATGCACACGCTGGAGCGCCGCCACACAGCGCAGTCGGAACTGTGACCAGGTTTCGCCATAGTCGGCATCCTGCTGACCCGTCATCCAGCGCGCCATGGCCAGTTTAAATTCCTCTTGAAAGGCGCGCTGCGGGTTCGGCGTGCTACGTAAATATTTCTGGATCGCGCCCGGCTCAGCAAATTCAGGCCGGTGACGCACGAGCACTTCGTGATGATTGTATTCGTTAAAGCCGGCATCACGTTCATGTTCCACAATGGTTTGTGTCAGCTCGCCCAGGCAAGCAGCAGCCGTCTGCTCATGGCGGCGCATGTCGCCACAGATCACCCGCTGAAATTGCTGATTTTGCTGGGCAAACCAGCGCCCTAAAAGCCGTGCCTGCTGGGTACCCAGCTCGGAGAGTTGATCATAATTGGCCTGGCCGAACGAAGCCTGACCGTGCCGTACCAGAAAAATTTGTCCCATTGCGACCCAATTAGTAAGAAATAGTCCCTAGCTTATCAGCTCATTTGCAACAGATCGACCGCATCGCGATCAGCCTTTCTGGTAATTCCTGTCTTTTTAAGCACGAAAGCCGGGCCCGGCGCTGCCCTGAAGCGATAAAGTGAGGACCAATCTTATTGAAAACGCAAGGAATCAAGGATAAACAATAAATAACACAGGCAGTGCCTTGAAAATAAGTGCCAGCGCCCATATACTTAGCACTCGACATGAGAGAGTGCTAGCAAACTCCTCTTGCCGACCCACTTTCCCCTGCGGCTGTTGCTCGGATAAGTTGAAATGCCTTGCAGCGAATGCCGCAAAAATTTATTTAACCCGTTGAAATTAAAGGAGTTCGTATGAACCTTCGTCCTTTGCACGATCGCGTCATCGTCAAACGTCTTGACCAGGAAACCAAGACCGCCTCAGGTCTGATCATTCCGGAAGCAGCAGCTGAAAAACCAGACCAAGGCGAAATCCTCGCCATCGGTAACGGCAAGATCCTTGAAGATGGCAAAGTACGTCCATTGGCAGTCAAGGTCGGCGATCGCGTCCTGTTCGGCAAATATTCCGGCCAAACCGTCAAGATCGACGGTGATGAACTGCTGGTCATGCGCGAAGAAGACATCATGGCCGTTGTCGAGAAATAATCAAGACATTCATTTGATCCAATAACAGGAGTAAGAACATGGCAGCTAAAGAAGTTATTTTCGGCGACGCAGCGCGCGCCAAGATGGTTGAGGGTGTCAACATTCTCGCCAACGCAGTAAAAGTTACTTTGGGCCCTAAAGGCCGTAACGTGGTGTTGGAGCGTTCATTCGGCGCCCCTACCGTGACCAAAGACGGTGTGTCCGTCGCCAAAGAAATCGAACTCAAAGACAAGCTCATGAACATGGGCGCACAGATGGTCAAGGAAGTCGCTTCCAAAACCTCTGACAACGCCGGCGACGGTACCACGACCGCAACGGTGCTGGCACAAGCCATCGTCCGTGAAGGCATGAAGTTTGTTGCTGCCGGCATGAATCCAATGGATTTGAAGCGCGGTATCGACAAAGCCGTTGCAGCGACCGTTGAAGAACTGAAAAAAATCGCTAAGCCATGCACGACCAATAAAGAAATCGCCCAAGTCGGTTCGATTTCGGCGAACAGCGATGCATCGATCGGCGAGCGTATCGCTGAAGCGATGGCAAAAGTCGGTAAAGAAGGCGTGATCACGGTAGAAGACGGCAAATCCCTCAACGACGAACTCGATATCGTTGAAGGTATGCAGTTTGACCGTGGCTATTTGTCACCGTACTTCATCAATAATCCAGAAAAGCAAACAGCGATTCTGGAAAATCCGTTCATTTTGTTGTTCGACAAAAAAATCTCCAATATCCGTGATCTGCTGCCGGTACTCGAGCAAGTCGCTAAAGCTGGTCGTCCACTGCTGATCATTGCAGAAGACATCGAAGGCGAAGCACTGGCAACGCTGGTGGTCAACAATATCCGCGGCATCCTCAAGACCTGTGCTGTCAAAGCCCCAGGCTTTGGTGACCGTCGTAAAGCCATGTTGGAAGACATCGCTGTGTTGACCGGTGGTCAAGTGATCGCTGAAGAAGTCGGCCTGACACTGGAAAAAGTCGCTCTGACGGATCTGGGCCAAGCCAAGCGCGTTGAAATCGGCAAAGAAAACACCACCATCATCGACGGTAACGGTCAAGCCGTTGCGATCGAAGCGCGCGTCAAGCAAGTTCGTGTGCAAATCGAAGAAGCGACTTCCGACTACGATCGCGAAAAGCTGCAAGAGCGCGTAGCAAAACTGGCTGGCGGCGTTGCTGTCATCAAGGTTGGTGCTGCCACTGAAGTCGAAATGAAAGAAAAGAAAGCTCGCGTTGAAGATGCACTGCACGCGACGCGCGCTGCCGTTGAAGAAGGTATCGTTCCTGGCGGCGGCGTTGCCCTGCTGCGCGCTCGTGCCAACATCACTGTCAAAGGCGACAATCCTGACCAGGACGCTGGTATCAAGATCGTGATGCGTGCCATGGAAGAGCCACTGCGTATGATCGTACAAAACGCCGGTGAAGAAGCCTCTGTCGTCGTTGCTCGCGTACTCGAAGGCAAAGGTAACTTCGGTTACAACGCCGCTAACGGTACGTATGGCGACATGGTCGAAATGGGTGTGTTGGATCCAGCTAAAGTGACCCGTTCGGCACTGCAAAATGCAGCCTCGATCGCATCCCTGATGCTGACCACGGATTGCATGGTCTGCGAAGCAGCCGATGACAAGCCAGCCGGTGGTATGGGCGGCGGCATGGGTGGTATGGGCGGTATGGGTGGTATGGACGGCATGATGTAAGCCATTGCAGACCGGTTTTTCAGGTCTGCATAAAATCAACCCCGCAGCATGTTGAACATGCTGCGGGGTTTTTTTATTGTCGAACTCAGACCGAACGTTTAATCGTCCAAATCAAATTGCAGCGCAGTTTCATAGTTCTGCCCACCATAAAAAATGCCGATGATTGATACTTGCTCGGCTTCTACCGCGAAGGCGATCACTGCGCGTTTTTTGTAGTTGGTGATGCGTAGACCCGTACGCACATCGTCACGGCGCGTACCGCGAAGCGGAAAATCTTGCAAACTCTCGCAATAGGCAAGGATTGAATGCGTGTAATGCTCAGCTATTTTTGCGGACGCTGTCTCTGCGATATAGCGATAGAGAGAAAGCATCTGCTCCTGCGCCTCAGGCGTAAAAATGACGGTGTACGGCATCACGCTAATATTTTGGCTTTTTTATGTTCAGCCGCAAGGGTCGCCCGTAGCTGATCAATCGAGACTGCTCGCGCTGGATTTGACTTCAGGGCATCATAGGCTGGACCTACTTCCTGCAGAAGCCAAGTATCCACAGCTCGGTCACGCGCCATCAGAGCGCGCAGGCCATCACGGATGACCTCACTCTCGGTGGCATACTCGCCTGCTGCAACTTTGGTTTTGATGATGTCTGCCATCTCATTAGGCAGAGTGATACTGAATTGCTGCGTTGTTCGCATGCTAATCCCCGATTTGAATCAATAGGATTAAATCCTACTCCTTTAATCGATCTGAGGTCAAGTCGACCCGTTCTCGATTTTACGCGCAAGCCTGATAAACTGAAATCACATGCCCACCGCGCATAAACGCCAAAACTTAAGCGGCGCTGTAAGCATACAACATCAAACCGCCTTTCTCAGGCGTGAGCTTGATCGGTCGCTCATACACAAATCCTAGTCGCTGCAATAATTTGATCGAGCGGGCATTGTGCGGCAAGGTGATGGCTAATACGCGGGGTAAATGCAGGTCTTGGATGGCGTAATCCATGGTCGCCTTGGCGGCTTCCAGTGCATAGCCTTGGGCCGAGTAGCGCTCGAGGAAGGCAAAGCCAATGTCCGGTTCCGGCAGGGTGTCGCGCTTGACGATGCCGCACAAACCCAAGGCTGTCGCATCGAGTTTGCGTTCGACTAAGCAAAGGGCTACACCATGTTCGGCTAGCATGGCATGCGGACCATCGACGATGTAATTGACCGCCTCGGCTAGCGAGTTGACTTCGTGGTTACCAATAAACGCCAGCCAAGAGGGCTGATTGACTAGTTCTAAAATAAACGGCGCATCATCAATCGTTAGTCGACGTAATCGCAGTCGCGGCGTGTCAAGAATCAGTTCGCTCATTTTTGGGTCGCTGGATTTCACTCTGTTTTGTGTCACTCTGTTTCGTCATCCTCATCGACGCTTTCCGCCTGCTCACCCAATGAGGGCGGCAGCTGGAAATTAGCCAGCAAAATCGGCCGTGTCTGGGGTGTCTCCAGACTGATGCGACCGATCGCACCGCTGCGATAATCCTGCAGAAAGGTATGCGCGGCCTTTTCATAATCGGGCTCGCCACCCTTAAGGCGAAAGGCGCGCTTCTTGGCGACTGCCTCGATCACGTTCACGCCATCCATGCCCTCGGGCTGCATGGCATACCGCGCGGCCAGCAGTGCCGCATAACGAGGCAGTAAAATATCCGCCAGGAAGATCGCGACTTCATCCTCCATGATGGCGTTCACACCAATGGCATGGCTGGCGGCCAGCATCAGACCGTCACTCGGGTAAGCGATCTTGGGCCACATCATGCCGGGTGTATCGATTAAGACCATGTTATTGCCCAGATAAAGCCGCTGCTGGGTTTTGGTGACGGCCGGCTCATCGCCCACCGCCGCGACGCGCTTTTTGAGCAGCGCATTCATCAACGTCGATTTACCGACGTTGGGAATCCCCATGATCATCATGCGCAGTGGCTTTAAGGCCGTACCGCGATGCGGTGCCAGCTTCATTGCCAGGCCAGGCACTTTGAGAACATCCGACGGCTTCTTGCAGCTTAAGGCGACCGCGTGCACACCTTTTTGGCTGTTATAAAAATCCAGCCAGGCGCGGGTCGCGACCGGATCGGCCAGATCAGCCTTGTTGAGGATTTTAAGACAGGGGCGCTGACGAAACAGGCGCAGCTGTTCGATCATGGGATTGGCGCTGGCCTGCGGTACGCGGGCATCGAGCACCTCGATCACCAGATCGGTCTTTTCCATGGATTCGGCCGCCTTCTTGCGGGCGGCATTCATGTGACCGGGGAACCATTGTATGGACATGCGAGATTTTCATCAGTAATTAAGGCGCCATTTTACCTGCTGGCGTCGCTTCGACCTAATCCAGCTCAGCCAATACCTTCAAATGCGCGACTACACTACGGCTGAGCGCAGATAAATTGTAGCCGCCCTCAAGACAGCTGACGATGCGCCCCTTGGCATAACGCTGGGCGATCTGCATGATTTGCTGGGTAATCCAGGCGTAATCGGCCTCGACCAAGCGCATTTGGCCCATGTCGTCTTCGCGGTGCGCATCAAAGCCGGCCGAAATAAAAATCATCTCCGGCGCATGCGCATGCAGGGCCGGCAGCCAATGCTCGGTGATCAATTGTCGCACCACATCCCCGCCGCTATAGGCCGGAACCGGCAGATTGACGTTCTTTGCCTGACCCGATGACGCCGGCTCAGCGCCGCTATAGGGATAAAACGGATGCTGAAAAAAACTCGCCATTAATACCCGCGGCTCGACTTTGAAGGCAGCCTGGGTGCCGTTACCATGATGGACATCGAAGTCGATCACGGCGACCCGCTGCAGGCCATGTACCTCCAGCGCATGGCGGGCGGCGATCGCCACATTATTCAACAGACAAAATCCCATCGGCGTATTGGGCGTTGCATGATGACCGGGAGGCCGCACCGAACAAAAAGCATTTTGATATTTACCGGCGATCACCGCATCCGTGGCCGCTACCGCGGCACCGGCGGCACGTAAGGCGGCGCGCCAGCTGTGTGGGTTGAGCAGCGTATCTTCATCCAGCGGGTAGTAACCACTGGTCGGAATATGATCACGCAGCAGTGCAATCGCTGAATCAGTATGCACCCGGGAAATCTGCGCCAATGCTGCCTCAGGCGCTTCGCAGCGCTCAAAAAAATCGGCCAGTCGACTAGCGATCAGCTGATCTTCGATGGCCTGCAGACGCGCCGGCGACTCCGGATGCCAATGCCCCATCTCGTGCCGAGTGCAGTCGGGGTGAGTATAAATGGCTGTTCGATGGGCTGAAGGCATGCGTCGCGATCTAAAAAAAGTTCGTACTAGTGTAATGAATTTTTCGTCCGGCGCGCGATATTTAAACCTGCGCACTTTTTCGCTGGTATACGCTAAAGTGTCACCGTGAACGCCAATGCCGGACTGCTGACATGCCATCACGAACGACATAAGCTGCCTTGAACAAGCCAATGAATTATCGAACACCGTTTTTGCCGCGCATTCTCCCTGTTATGCGCAGGTTTCTCGCCCTGCCGCTGGCAGTGCTACTTTCTCTGACGCTGGCCAATCACGCCAGCGCAGAAACGCATCACAAAAAGAAAAAATCCAAAGCCAAAGTCGTCAAGCTCGATACGGTCGGTGAATACGCCCATTTCGCTAACTGGAAGGAAGTGATTCCCTTCATCGACATGATGGTCGAACAACATGGCTTTGAACGGCAGGCTCTCGAAGCGGTGCTCAATAAGGCGCGCCTGCTCGACAGTGCGGTCCAGCTGATCAAACCAGCGCCACCCGGCAAACCCAAAAACTGGCAACTCTACCGCGCACGCTTTGTCGAACCGCAGCGCATCAAAGCGGGCGTGGGATTTTGGAATACCTACGCAGACGCCTTGGCGCGAGCAGAGGCACGGTATGGCGTGCCGGCTGATATTATTGTCGGCATCATTGGCGTTGAAACGATTTACGGTCGCAACACGGGTGATTTTCGCGTCATGGATACGCTGACCACATTGGCGTTTGCCTATCCCGAGACGCCCAATCGCAGCGCCCGCATGAACATGTTTCGAAGTGAACTCGAGCAAACGCTTCTCTATGCGCGCGAATCGCATATCGATCCTTTTTCATTGAATGGCTCGTACGCCGGCGCGGTCGGATTACCGCAATTCATGCCGAGTAATCTGCGCAAATATGCGGTCGATTTTGACGGCGACGGTCAGATCGATCTGCGTAATTCTGCCGTCGATGCGATCGGCAGCGTCGCACATTTTCTCAGCGAGCACGGCTGGCAAAACGCTGCACCCACCGCCTACCCTGTCAAGGTCAGCCTGACAGACGCCGAAGGCCGCGCGCCATGGAATGCCTTCATCGGCCAAGGCCTGCAAGCAAAATTTCGTCTTGATGAATTACGCAGCGGTGGGATAACACCGCAAGGCGAGGTCCAAGCGGATATTCCCTACGGATTAGTCGATCTGCAAAATGGCGCAGAAGCGACCGAATACTGGCTTGGCGCTGCGAATTTTTTCACGATCACGCAATATAACCGTAGCTATTTTTATGCGATGTCGGTGATTGATTTGGCGCAGGCGGTAAAATCCGCACGAGAAAAGTAAGCCCCAAAAGTAAGCCCCCATCCTGCACGGCTATACATGCACGCGCAAATACCCTCTCTAACGTACTTCAGCCCTCCCACAAGGTGACCCGCGCGCCTGCGCAGTCGCAAACCCATCGGATGCGCCACAACGGCAAATCCACGTAAAAAAACCCTGTGTTAATTTTAAAAGAAAGTATTTCCCAAAATAAACTTGTGATATGGTTGTGGGAATAAATGCAAAAGAAACAAACGTAATAATTTTGAATACTAAAAGTCAACGAATTAACTTTGAGTATCAAAAATAATTCACGAAAAACTTCCATTAAAAAAGCTAGTTCGGGCCAATAAAAATCACCCATGTATTATCCAAACCATTTAATTAAATGCATTTTTAGCTTTGCCTTGCTAATAGGGCAAAATTGCCAGGCACAAGCCATCGACCAGGATCAGGTTTTCTTTGCTGGGTCCTCCTTCATTTCCGACGCTGCCGACATTGAACGTCGTTTTCCACTGATTTCAAAAGTGATGAAAACCGCCTCTGCAGGATCATCACTCAACGCTCTTGATCAGAATCTGCGCTCGCTGGTGCTTGCAGCGCAACCCAAATTTTTCGCCATCGCTAACAAAGACGGAAATAGCCAGCCTGATTATAAAAAAGATTCGGGCAAAGCACTCTCTTTTGCGTTCTCGCATGAAAACGTAGAAATTCAACAGTTTGATAACAAATATCTGGCCATCTACGATATTTCTGCTCAAGCACTTTTCTTTGATTTTTCACCAGAAAAAAAACATTTGCTGGCTTCTTATCCAGTCCGCATCCGCTTTACTAACCTGACGCAAAATCGGCCCGATTTCAAAGAGCAGTTTGAAATTATTAAAGAACTAATATTAAATCCAACGCAAGAGTCCAGCTTGGTAAGACAGTGGTTAAAAAGGATTGAGCAAGCCTCACTCAAGGTAAGTGATCGACTGGTAAAAGTTGAAAAAGCCGAGTTTGATCCAAAGGCTTTGGCACTCGTGCCCGGACTGGTGGACCAAGCGCGGTTTTCGGTGGAGGTCGCCCAATTGTTAGAGGCGACTATTTCAGAAGAATGGGGTGTGCCCATGGTGCCGGTCACAGAGGGCCAGGCAATCAAAGGCAAAATGGTGCAGGTTTTCTCCAATGGCGATGCGGCTGAATTTGAATTACCTGCGCCCTCCTTTTTTGTGCGCACCCTGATTCGCGACTACCGAAAAATATCGGAACCGCTTCCCAATGGTGCCGGTGATCGGGTGGCCTACGGGGTATTTATTACAACTTCAGTCAATGGTCAGGCCGGTCCGGTAGCCGAGTTGAAGGTAAAAAATGTTGAAAGTATTACCCAGCCAGCGATTATCAAAATTCGGCTCGACGACTGGTCCCAATTCAAAACTGTACTCAGTACCCTGCTGATTAAAACTGTCAAGCAGGTACTAGCCAAAGACAGGTCATGGATTACGGAAAATAGCACCACGGCAGATGCGAAGGCCCAACTTGATTCGATCAAAACACGTATTTTAAGGATGTAAGTACATGTCAAAAAAAATCTCACAAATCGGCTTCGCGCTGCTGCTCTGTTTGAGTAGTTTGCTGGCCCATGCTGCGCCGGTTCAAAAAACCGGCAAGTTTTCGCTCACGACCAATAGCAACAGCGAACCTACAAAGAAAGAGCGGGAAACCGCAATTCAAGGCGCCAAAGTCGATGTCTGGAATAACTACGCTGCGAGCTTTAATCAATCGCGTTTAAAACAAATGGGGCCAAGACAGACGGAGATTCTCGGTAATCTTGATCAGTTTTTGTCCAATGTATCGATTGCCGATGAATATTTCGATAAAAAAACCAGCACACTTACCATTGCCCTTGCCGCCCAAATTAATGAAGCAAAGGTAGACGCCTACTTTAGCCAAATGAGTACAGCCGGCAAAGCGCAATCAGGTGAAGGCTCATCCATGGCGTTTATTTTTATGGCCCGAAAACAAAGCTCGGCTAAGGAATTTGACGCCAAGCGCACGAAGATCAAGGAAATGTCGTCTGAAACATCCAGCGGTGACCGCTCCTCCGATAACACGCGTAATCAGGGTAACGGCAGTTCGGATAATTCATCGGAAAGTACCAGCGTTTCCAAAACCAACAAATCTGTCACTGGCGGCAGTACCGAACGTAAAGCAGATAATCTCGTCTATGTTGTCACCAGTTCGCAAGACGTCGATACCGCGATGGCAGATGTCTTTACGAGCAATGGCTTTGAAATCAATACTTACGACGATATCCAGGGCAACTGTGGCGGCGAGCCAATCGAAAGTATTAAAGAAGACTTCGCCACGACAGATGACATGACGCCGCCTAAGCGCAAGAAAATGATGGATGCTGCAATGGAATGTAACGTTCGATTTATGGCAACCGGAACAATTGATATCGGCGTAGCAGACAATGATCCGGTTTCGGGAAATAGGCGGGTATTCGTGTCAGTGCGCGGACAAATCAATCAGCTTTTCCCTGAAGCGCTACCGCAAAAGAAATTACCACGCCGCGTAGCCTCTGTCGGGCCAGTGCAATTTTCAGCAACCGGCGCGAATGAAAAAGTCGCCATGATTAATGCACTGAACAAGGCAGCGAAAGAAACTGCCATTGCACTCGTTGACCAACTGAATGCCAAAGGTATTCACTAACTAAGAAGGAAGCAATATGAAATTTAAAATTATCGCCCTGACGTTTTTATCAAGCCTGTGCCTCTCATTACCAGTTCATGCGCAATTTGGCGGTATGTCGGTTCCAGGAATGGGTGGCGGATCATCAGGACCAGCGGTGGACACAGACGCTGTTAAAAAATTGATTACGAGTGCCCTCACTTCGATGGCATATGCGAATGCAAAATATGCACAAGCAGTCGGCAACGACAGCGCAGCTGCCCAATTAAAAGAAATTGGTGACAAACTGAAGTCGGGTTCAATGGGTGTTAATTCAGACTCGATTGGCCAATTAAAAACCGCGTCAGCGCCGGTAAATGATGCCATTAAAAAGAGTCTGGATGAGAAGACTAAATTGTCTGATGCAGGCAAAAAAGTAGCATTAGAAGGCTTTGCCCTGCACGTCACCGGATCAATTGAAGCGTTTGGTAGCGTTAAGCAGCTAAAGAAAGCCCTGGAATCAAAATCGCCTATGGCGCTTTCCGCTCTGGCCAGCTTGTCAGACTATCCTGCTTTCGTTGCGCAGTGGGGCACCGCTACCGTAACCATCTTTTCATATTTGTCAGCGAACGGCATTGATATCAAAGATGCAGACAAAAAAATTAAAGATAGTGCTGCTATGAAGGACAGCTGATGCAGTCAGCTGCAATGTAGTTCTCCCTTTTGGAGGCACACATGCTGTGTGCCTTCAAAATAAATCAATGCATTACATTCAAGATTCGCCATGCTGAACTGGGTCATTAAATCAACGGAAAGAATCGTCTCTGTGAATAACGTGCGACTAGCAATTTGTTTGCTCCTGAGTTTTCTGAGTTTCATGCCCACCGCCTTTTCGCAAGAAGTCATCATCGTCCCCGTTCGCTCCTACGGCCAGGGCAGTAGCGAAGCCAGCGCCATCAAGGACGCCATCGTCCAGGCTGCCGGGCAAATTACCGGCGAACGCATTACCGCCTCCACTTCTGTTTCAACGCGCGATGCTGAATCAGCAAACCGGCCTGCCGAACATTCCGCCAGTATCGAAAGCAAAATCGATAGCCTGATTCGCGGCGTCGTGAAATCCTCGCAAACGGTGTCGGTGGATAAAGATCCCGCGACGGGTCTTTACCGCGCAGTCGTCGACGTAAAAGTCGCATCGTTTAAAAAGTCCGCCCAGTTAAATCGCATCAAGCTGGCCATCGTCGCGGGTAATCAGCCGCTGCCAAAATCCTTATCGGATGCCGGACCAGAATTTATGCAGGCTGTAACGAACGGCCTGTCTGACCAGCTCGTCGCGTCGCGCAAATTTGCGGTATTGGATCGACGCGAACAGAACGCCATTCAGTCCGAGTATGCACAAATTCGTAAAGGTAAAACCGGGGTTGAAGATTTCGTCCGTTTGCAATCTGCCTCCGCTGCGGATCTGCTCATCGTCGCCAGTGTCGACAGTTTTTCGGTCAGTCAGAGCGCGATCGGTTCAACCCGTGCCAAGGCGACTGTGCGCGCCATCATTCTCGATTACACCTCGGGTCAGATTCGTCAGGCGGTCACTGCCAATGGCGTCAAAATTCTTAAAACGGATTCATTAAGCCCGATCGGCATGCAAGTCGGGACCAATCTGGCGCAGCAAATTATTGATACCGTTTTTCCGGTCAAAGTGATCGGCGTTGAGGGGAATTTATTCACCGTCAGCGCAGGTGAATCGCAGTTCCAAAAGGGCGATGCGGTGCAAATTTATCGCCAGGGTAAAGCATTAAAAGATCCTGATACCGGCGAGATTTTAGGCTTTTCTGAAACCCCGTTTGCTAAAGGGATTGTCGAACAAACGACCGCACGCATCTCGGTCGTGAAAGTGAGTTTGGCCCAAATCAATCCCGCGGACTACCAAAAACAGACGTGGATTGTACGTAAAGACAATGCAGCTGAAGATAATCGTCCAGGTCAACTGGATCAACCAAAGAAAAAAGGAGTGGCAAATGATTCAGATTGGTAAAGCACAGCATAAAACGGGTACGAGAAGTGCCACATTGCTCAATGTAGTTCTGGCTACTGTCTTGGCGAGCGGTGCCCTGGCTGTGCAGGCGCAGACTGTCACGACAGGTCCGGAAATCAGTGGCTGGAAAGCGCCGGACAAGCCTGGTGATGGCAAAGCAGAAGTCGTCTTGGCAGATGGTGCCACGCCTGCCGCCTGCCGCGTCGGCATCAGCACCAGAGGCGCTAGCTGCAGCAAGATTGTTTGTAAAGGTGAACAGGCTGTATTCACCAATAGCTCACAAAGCATTTTGGCAGCCAAGCGGATATCCATGAGCATCGCCAAAGCGCATTATGTGCATTTTCTGCAGGAAGAAATCAACAGTAAAAGAGCGACCGATATCATTGAAGGCGCCCTGAAAAAAGAAGGCGGCCCAGATGCCGGCACCTCGGCATCCAGCGGCTACGTTGCATCGCAAAATATTCGTGAACAAGCCAGCGCCCTGATCAAGGGATTTGTCGTCATTGAAGATGGCATCACGACGGATGAATCAGGCGGCAAAGTCGCTTACACCATTGGCGGCGTTTCCTGCATAACGCAAAATGCTGCGGACAATTCAAGAAATGGCAATGCGACCAACTCTGCTACCAACGGCCAGGGTAATAATGCAAATGGCGGACAACAGGCTGCGCCTGGAGATAGTCGTAGAAGAGCACTGGACAACATGTAAGCATGTGCATGCCATGACAGATAAAACAGTCCATCAGATTCATCGTGCCCTGCTCGTCCTCTTGTGCGGCTTAAGTACCATGGCAGCCGCACAAAGTGACACGGCTTTATGCAGCGCACTCGAGTCGATCAAGGATGGTGCTTATCTGGTCCAGGAGTCAGATTCGTTAGTGCAGGTCGCCACGAGACGTCCGGCAGCTGAGCTATCGAGTGTAGGTATAGCCGCGGGCAAAGGCAATCTTGCGCAATATCTGACCAAAGGAAAATCGGGTCTGTCGGTGAAATGGTCATCTGCCACACAACGCGGACCAATGAAGTGCGGCAGCTTCAACGCTTTCACGGTGGCTGTCGATCTGCGGACGGTAAAGATAGGCCCGGAAACAGTCGCAGATGCTGTGACCAGCACAAACGATGTGGACGAGATCATGTTGCGTCGTATTTCAGGCAAGGCCTCGCGGGACGATTTAATGCGCTTGCGTGAGTATTACATCCAGGCCGGCGACCTCGGTCAGGCAAAACTGATGCTGGAACAAGCTTTGCAAATAAATTAATTAACCAAAGGAGTGATTCATGCGTACATTAATCGGCATCGTCGTCGGTATCCTGATTGTTCTTAACTGGGATAGCATCAAAAACACGATCGACAACGCGATGACAAAACAAGGCGCGCCGGTAGCTGCACAGCCCTATGAAGCGCAGGGAATGGATAAGCCGGTCGAGGCAATGCCAGCTCCTAGCCAGGATTTATCGGGAACAGTTGAAGAACGACTCAAGGCGATCGCTGCAGGTAAATGAATCTGTGTTGGATCTGCAGCGAATCCATGGCGGCCTCACATCAGAGGCTCTCTCGGGTAAGCTCCTTCCTATAATGCAGATTTGAAGGTCTGGAAGCGCGTCTTACGCAGTGCCGAAGGGCTTGTCGATGGCAAACTTTCGCTGTTAATGCGCGCAATTTGATCCATGCGATCGAGTGCGGCAGGATGGGTGGCGAATAATAATTCAGCGCGAGAATCGCCAGCTTGAATTTTTGACAGCTTTTCCAGTACACCGATTAAAGCAGCCGGGTCATAGCCCGCCTTGGCCAGCAGTTGAATACCCTGGAAATCCGCTTCAAATTCTGCCGATTTATCCAGACCGCGGGCATAGATGACCGAACTGACATTACTCAGTGCATTCATAGACTGATTGCTTTCACTGGCAGCCATTTTCTGCGTGAGCTCATCTGCCAGTCGCTGACGAACAATGACGTTGTAGTGATGCTTGCGGACGACGTGCATGATTTCATGGCTGAGAACGGCGGCCAGTTCGTCTTCCGAGTCGAGGATTTTAAGCAGACCTTTAGTCACCATGACAATGCCGCCTGGCGCAGCAAAGGCATTGAGGTCGGCGCTGTCGACGATGGTAAATCGCCATGCCAGATTGGCACGCACCGTCAATCCAGCGATCGAAGCACCTAAGGTATTGAGGTAGGTTTGTGCCGTCGGATTATTGATGACCTTCATCGATCCTAATATTTTTGCTGCCGCTGCGTCGCCGACTTTTTCTTCGTCACTGGCAGCGGCGTTGGCAGCGCTGGCAACGCCGCCAACGCACAAGGATAAGGCCATGGCAGCATACAGGGTGAGTAGGCGGACAGATTTACCAGTCTTCATTTTTAGCCTTTGGTTTGCTATTCGTTGCATTGCCATTTTTTTGTGAAGTATCACTTTGCTCGACTTTGGCGGCAGCGGTTTGCGCGATGGTCAGGGGAGAGAAGCTTT
This sequence comes from Oxalobacteraceae bacterium, assembly GCA_947374865.1. GTDB lineage: Bacteria > Pseudomonadota > Gammaproteobacteria > Burkholderiales > Burkholderiaceae_D > CANFLV01. Next base: position 5,830 of record CANCDR010000003.1, on the reverse strand, counting down.
TCACCTGTAGCCCGCCTTCGTTGCGAAATTTTAAAAGTAGTTCTTCGTTACGACTGAGACTAACCAGGCGTTCGACAGCAGAAAAATCGGCGGGCGCTTCTTGCAGCTGATTAGCCGAGAGGCCTCGTGCAGCAGACGCAGAGACGATATTGTTTTTACCTGTCCGTCCCAATTCGAGACTACTGAGATTGACCCGCGCATTACCAGCTTCGGCGAAGTGGACATCGGAGAGGCGTAACCAGCCAGCCGTATTATTGACTTTGACCTTAACCCAGAATCCGAGTCGTTGGGTGATCGTCAGTTTGGTATTTTCAGGAAGCGATTGCAGGGTTTTGGATTCGGCCTGATTGGCTTCTTTGAGGTCGGCTTTTTTTGCCGTGGACTGGGCAGATGAAAGCCCTGTAATGAGCATGAGCAGCACGCTCAGTGAAAGGCGAAAAAGTTTTCTGCCTTGATGTTGGGTACATGTTTCATTAAGCATGACTGCCTCATTTTTAGCTACTTCAAATTGTGATTTTATCAGACATTCTTTTCACCTTATAAACGCTTTGAATGCCATTTAAAAAAATAATTTGTTCACTTTTCAGCTGATGGCTTAAAAATGCGGCCAGAAGTTTTTACACATAAAGTCTTACGTTTAAACATAGGATCTTCACCATGTTCAGCAAAGCGACTGTCTTTTACAATCAATGCCGGCGCTCAGTTTCTCGTTTGATTAAGTACGCCCTGGCGCGGCGTTATCGTCTTCAAACCCGTATGGCAGAGGGTCTGCGCCAATATCGCCCGCAGGCGATCATCGCCATCGCTGCTTGTGCATGTATTTACGTTATCGCCGGCTTTATCGCCAATATTTTCTTACTCGATAAACCGAATGGCTCACGCGACAGCCTGCTGCGTAACCGCTTTTCCAGCCCGCCGGCGGCTGAAAATATCGTCATCATTGATATCGATGAACGTTCACTGGCCATGATGGCAGAAAAATATGGCCGCTGGCCGTGGCCGCGTAATGTGCTGGCCGAAGCGGTAGACAAAATTAATCAGGCTGGCGCCAAGGGTATTTTATTCAATGTCATGATGGGCGATGCCGATAAAGATCACCCCGACGCCGATGCAGAGATGGCCTTCGTGGCGGGCATGGCGACCAACACGGCCTTTCCCATGGTGAGACTGGCGCCGAAAAATGATGCCTTAAGTTTGATTCCTGTCAGCGCGATTCCCGATGTTCGACTGGACACAAAAAATCCGCCGACTGAGGGGAAAAACATTGCCATGTTATTTCCCGTCTTTGCAGAAATGCAGACACGTCTTGGGGTCATCAATCAGCAGCCCGATCCTGATGGCATCGTGCGTCGCTATCCGGTGTGGTGGAATGAGCCCGGCTTTGCATTGAAATCCTCGGTACTGCAAACACTCGACGCAGGAAAATTTTCGGGGCCAACGCATCCCGACCGGATCACCCTAAATTGGCGCAATAAACAGGGAAGCTACACCCGACTTTCCATCGCCGACCTGTTTTCTGCAGACCTGCATACCCAACAGGCGTATGACCTGGTCTTGCGCAATGCCTGGATCGTTCTTGGTGCCTCCGCACCCGGCGTTGGCCAGGTCAAGGCAACGCCGGTATCGCCGGTCATGGACGATAACGAAATACTGGCCACAGCGATGGACGATCTTCTACATGATACTTACTTGCGCATGCTGCCCTCATGGGTCATTTTGCTGTTGACTCTGGCAGCCATCGTGTCGATCACGAGTCTGAGTCTTTTGAATGTTAAGCCGGGCACCATTAATCAATTCTTTTTTATCGTCCAAACAGGCTTAACGAGCGTGACTTTGGTGTGCGTGAGTTACACCCCTTATTTTGTTGATTTAAGTGAGCCGATTTCACTTTTGTTATTAATTTTTTCGGCGATCAAACTGGTATCCCTCATGGAATCCAAGAATTTTCGGGGGATACCGAATTTTTTTCGTCTTGATAAGCCAACATTTAAAGGGGACGTTCATATTGCCGGATTTAGCCCGCAGTTTGTCAGCGAAAAAGAAATGGGTAAACTGATGAAATTGCTCGAGAAAAAATTTGGCCTAAAAAATGTGCTGAAGATCGACAATGTATTTAATGATGAGCATTTTTTACCGGAACTCAAAAATAATTACCAATGTGTGATCGTATTTGATGCCCTGCAGCGACGCGACTTACTCATCGAGTCCCTGGGTTTGATCACGAAGGAAAGGCTGAACGACTGGCACATACAGACCAGACATTTCGATACTGAGACACTGGTTCAGTCAGAGGCATTTACACAGCGTTTAATGTGTTGGTTGGTCGCTAATGTGAACGCGCTTCTTGAGAGCCGATATGAGAGGCAAAATGAGAGGAAATATCCTGCGCAAGGCTAAGCCTGGCAGTGACAAATTTGGCCGCTACGCCCTCTTGCAATCAGGGCCCATCGACTCAGTCATTCAATCGCATTAAACTCGCATTGCCGCCTGCGGCCGCTGTATTGATACTGACACTGCGTTCAGTCACCAAACGCCATAAAGGAATCACCAGCCCAGCCTGCGTTTCAAACAGACTCACTAATCCACCCTCCCTGCCCGCCAGGGTAAGTCGGTATGCCTGCATCTGTGTAGGATCAAGTAAGCCAAAACGCAGATCTATATCTGCCGACCTGCGCATTTCAGTAAGTGATTCCATCACCGTCATCGCCTGTCGAACTTCCGCTGGCAAATCGGCCGGAAGCAGGCTTGCCGATGGCGCTAAAACAACGACCGAATTCCCGGTCGCAAAAACCGCCGCGCACTGATTCAACAGGCCAGCCGTACTATCAGCGGCGCACAATATAAGACCCCGAGCAGTAGTGGTGAGTGTATTTGCCTCACCGGTCGGGCCTGGCATGGACAGGCTTTGTGCCAGCGGCGACGTGGCGCGGTAATAACGACCCAGCGCTGCAATGTCGTCATAAGCGTGGGCGCTGGCCCAGTCAATCAGCTGATCAAGCGGCTTACTCATCACTACAGCAGGCAGCTTGCCATGCTCGGATTCTTCGCGCAGCACGTCATCCACCATCATCAGTGGCGCACGTTGTAATCGACGCAGATACCATGGCCCGCCGGCCTTGGGCCCGGTGCCGGATTTTCCTTCGCCACCAAAGGGCTGCACGCCCACCACTGCGCCGACCATGTTGCGATTAACGTAAATATTACCGACCCTGGCGTGCGCAACGATGGCGTCGATGGTTTCATCAATGCGCGAATGAATCCCCATCGTCAGACCAAAACCGCTGGCGTTGATATCAGCGACCAGCTGCGGCAATTGCGCGCGCTGGTAGCGCAGCACATGCAGGACCGGACCGAAAAGCTCGTCTTTGACCTCGCGCATGGATTGAATTTCGAGCAGACATGGCGCCACAAAGTAGGCACCGCGTAATGTGGCCGGCACAGGTAATCGAAAATCAGCCTGCGCGCTGCCACAACGGCGCGCTATTTCAGCTAATAAATGCTGCTGTGCCTGCGCGTCAATGACCGGGCCGACGTCGCTGTCGCACTGCGCCGGATCACCCATCTGCAGCTCTTGCATCGCGCCACGCAACATGTACAGGACCTGTTCTGCAATATCCTCTTGCAGGCACAAGACGCGCAAGGCTGAGCAGCGTTGACCTGCGCTATCGAAAGCCGAATACAGGACGTCTTGCACGACCTGCTCGATCAAGGCACTGGAGTCGACGATCATGACATTTTGTCCGCCGGTTTCTGCGACCAGCACAATTTCGCTGCCCTCTTCAACGGCGCGCCGAGCCAGCGTGCGGTGCAGAATGTGGGCGACCTGGGTGGATCCGGTAAATAGCACACCGCGTATCCGATGATCAGCGATCAGCCGGGCACCCACGCTATCTCCCGAGCCGGGCAAGAACTGTAAGGCTTGGCGAGGAATGCCGGCCTGATGCAAGAGCTGCACGGCACGATAAGCGATGAGCGGGGTTTGTTCGGCCGGTTTGGCCAGCACGACATTTCCGGCGGCAAGGGCGGCACTGATCTGGCCGATGAAAATCGCCAGCGGAAAATTCCAAGGACTAATGCAGACGACCGGCCCCAAAGCCAAGCCATCGGGGGCATGCATCATCTGCTGCGCGTAATAGCGCAGAAAATCGGTCGCCTCGCGTACTTCGGCCAGGGCATTCGGTAGCGTCTTGCCCGCTTCACGAATGGCCAAGGCCATCAGTTCTAGCCGATGTGATTCAAACAAATCCGCTGCACGCAATAATCGCTCGCCACGCTCGGCTGGCTCGGTGGTCTGCCAATCCATGGCAAATGCTTCGGCCTGCGCGATGGCGGCGTCCACATCCGCCAAGGAGGCTTGGCTGACCGAGCCGACAATGTCCTGCTGATCTGCAGGATTCTTGATCGTTTGCGCCGGCATGACGCTGCTCTGCGCAGACATTAATGGTGCGGCCTGCCAGCACGTCGTAGAAAAATCCGTAAAGCGCTGGGCGATCTGACGCAAGACATCTTCATCCTGCAGATCGATTCCGGCGGAATTTTTTCGTTCGGGGGCGAACAGATCGATGGGCAGCGGAATACGCGGATGTGGCTGGCCTTCGTCACGACGCGCTGCTGCGATGGGGTCTGCCACCAGACTGTCGATCGATACCGCCGGATCGACGATCTGATTGACGAACGAAGAATTGGCGCCATTTTCTAGTAAGCGTCGCACCAGATAGGCGAGTAACGTTTTATGCGAGCCGACCGGCGCATAAATACGGCAGGCATGCATACCGGTTTGGCTACCAATGATCTGATCGTACAAGCTTTCGCCCATACCGTGCAGGCACTGAAATTCAAAGTCAGTGATGTTGGCTTGATTAGCCCAGGTCAGGATGGTCGCCACGGTCTGGGCATTGTGGGTGGCGAACTGAGGATAAATCACGGCGCTGGCGGCGAGCATTTTTTGTGCGCAGACCAGGTAGCACAGATCGGTATAGACCTTGCGCGTATAGACCGGATAGGAGGCCAGGCCATCGACTTGCGCGCGCTTGATTTCGCTATCCCAGTAAGCGCCTTTGACTAGCCGCAGCATAAAACGGTGACCACTGCGTTGCGCCAGGTCGATCAGATAATCAATCACGTAAGGCGCACGCTTTTGGTAGGCTTGGACTACGATACCGATGCCACCGAATCCGGCCAGCTCAGGATCAAAGGCCAGCGCTTCGATCAAATCGAGCGAGAGTTCCAGACGGTCCGCTTCTTCAGCGTCGATGTTGAGTCCGACCTGGTATTGTTTGGCCAGTAAAACCAATTGTTTAAGTCGTGGCAGCAGTTCACGCATCACCCTGCCCCGTTGGGCACGCACATAACGGGGATGCAGGGCCGATAATTTGACCGAAATACCCGGCCCGCGACGCATCCCCAGTCCTGCCGCATGCTGGCCAATGGCATGTAGGGCTGCTTCGTAGGCCGCAAAATAGCGCAAGGCATCGGCAGAAGTAAGCGCCGCCTCCCCCAGCATGTCGTATGAATAGGTATAGCCGCGCGCCGCATTGGCCCGGCTGTGTTGTAAGGCGTCGTCGATGGTCTGGCCTGTGACGAATTGATTACCCAACATGCGCATGGCCAGATCAAGGCCTTTGCGGATGAGCGGTTCGCCGCCTTTGCTGATCAATTTACTCAATGCGCCAGCCAGCCCGTGCTCACTGCTGGTCGTGACGATCTTGCCGGTGACGAGCAAACCCCAGGTCGTCGCATTGACAAATAACGAGGGCGATTCGCCCAGATGCCGGCGCCAGTCACCACGGCTGATTTTGTCGGCGATCAGGCGATCAGCGGTTTGGTGATC
>CANCDR010000002.1 GCA_947374865.1 Oxalobacteraceae bacterium | reverse complement strand
AGGCACTGGAAATCACCGATGCCCTGGTCCGTTCTGGCGGCGTGGATCTGATCGTCATCGATTCGGTGGCGGCACTCACACCACGGGCTGAAATTGAAGGCGACATGGGTGATTCACTGCCCGGCCTGCAGGCCCGCCTGATGTCTCAGGCCCTGCGCAAATTAACCGGTTCAATCAACCGCACCAACACCATGGTGATCTTCATTAACCAGATTCGCATGAAAATCGGTGTCATGTTCGGCAATCCGGAAACCACGACCGGCGGCAATGCGCTCAAGTTCTACGCCTCCGTGCGTCTCGATATCCGCCGCACCGGTTCCATCAAGTCGGGCGATGAAGTCATCGGTAACGAAACCAAGGTCAAGGTCGTCAAGAACAAAGTGGCGCCACCGTTCCGCGAAGCGCATTTCGACATTCTTTATGGAGAAGGCACATCCCGCGAGGGCGAGATTCTCGACCTCGGTTCCGATCACAAAGTGGTCGAAAAGTCTGGCGCCTGGTATAGCTACAACGGCGAGCGCGTCGGTCAGGGCAAAGACAATGCCCGGAATTATTTAAAAGAACATCCAGAACTGGCACGCGAAATCGAAAACAAGGTACGGATTGCCTTGGGTGTACCCGAACTCGCAGCGATCAAGGAAGATCCCGCTGTTAAAAAGGCCAAGGCCAAAGAAGCAGCTGCAGAAAAAGCGGCAGAGAAGGCCGCTGACAAAGCTGCGGATAAGGCTGCTGAATAAGCAGCTAAGCCTTCCCGGCGCAAATTGACATCGTATGAAAAAAATCGTCCCCTCAGGCAGGCTGTGTGATGGCTAAAGTGCAGCTCAGCCTTAAGGGACGTGCTCTGCGCTATCTCTCGATGCGCGAGCACAGCCGGCTTGAGCTCGGCCGAAAATTGGCTCGCTATGCCCAGGAAGGCGACGACGTCGAAGCGGTGCTCGATTTTCTCGAAGCCGCCAAATTCCTCTCGCAAAGTCGCTTCAGCGAAGCGCTCGTCCATCGCCGCGCCGCGCGCTTTGGTAATAGCCGGATTGTCATGGAACTGCAAAGTCATGGCCTTGAAGGCAGCCTGATTCAAGACGCCAAATCCGGTCTGGTCGAAACAGAATCCGCTCGTGCCCTGGCAGTCTGGCAACGCAAATTCAATCGACTCGCCGAAAGTAACGAAGAGCGGCAGAAGCAGCACCGCTTCTTGCAGCAACGGGGCTTTTCACATCAAGCAATCAAGTCAGCGCTTGGCGCGAAAGGTATAAGTGACTTGGATGATGAGGTAGAATTGAGCGATGATGCCTGATCTTAAGCTTCATTGATTGAAAGCGGTCGGCAGCCAAACGGCTGAAGAAATATCAGGCGCCATCGTATTGTTCAAGGCAACGCCCTAATTATCTCGCGTTCAAGCACCGAATGTACTGAAAACGTGCTGCATTAAAATGCTCAAAGTACAAAAATTAAAGACGGGCGCAAGGCGCCTAGATCAGGTCAAATTAGCTTGAAAGCATCGAGTTGTGCTACACTCCACAGGCTATAAAAAGCGCCGCATGAGCGGTGGCCAGTCGTAGAATCTGCGACGGCATGTCACCCCGCACGGTATTTATTCGCCGTTAGTCGTCATGGAAATTGCACAAAGCAGTCTTCGCTTATGCCCCTGTCAGAGTCTTCATCACCACGTAGTTTGAAACACACCCGCACCACGACTGTCGCGTCTTATCGTCGCGCAGATGGATTGTGGGAAATTGATGCGCACCTTACTGACATCAAAACCGCGGACGCCAAACTCGAAACCGGTATTCGTGTCGCAGGCGACCCGATTCATGATTTGTGGCTGCGCGTAACGTACTCACCCGACTTCACCATCGTCGATGCGCAGGCCGCGTCCGATGCTGTGCCTTATCCTGGCACCTGTAACACTATTACACCCGATTATAAAAAGCTGATCGGCTTAAATTTGCTGCGCGGCTTTCGTTTTGGGCTTAAAGAACGCCTGTCCGGTTCGGCTGGTTGCACGCATCTGACCGAACTCGCGCAGGTGCTGCCGACGGTTGCCGTTCAGGGTTTTTCGGGCGAGCTGTTCGCCAAACCCGATGGGGCTCTCAATGGTGCCGAAGATGGAGCCAATAAATCACAAGACAATAGCGCACCAACGCAGCAGCCATTTCAACTCGGCCGCTGTCACGCGCTCAGAACCGACGGCCCGGTCGTCGCCACGTATTATCCGCGCTGGGCTGCTCAAAAGCCGACCGGCACAAGTTAGTGTGTCACCCGCTGTCATTTTTTATTCATTAAAGCGTCACAAGTTTAAAAGGAAGTTTGTATGAAAATTCATGAGTATCAGGGTAAAGAAATCCTCGCTAAATACGGCGTTAAAGTACCGCGCGGGATTCCGTGCCTGAGCGTTGATGAAGCCGTCGCTGCTGCTGAAAAATTAGGCGGCCCGGTCTGGGTCGTGAAGGCGCAGATTCATGCAGGTGGTCGCGGTAAGGGCGGCGGCGTAAAAGTTGCCAAGAGCCTTGAGCAGGTGCGCGAATACGCTACCGCCATCCTTGGTATGCAGCTCGTGACGCATCAAACTGGCCCCGAAGGTCAAAAAGTACGTCGCCTGTTAGTCGAAGAAGGCGCCGACATCAAGAAAGAATTGTACGTCTCCATGGTCACCGACCGCGTATCGCAGCGCGTAGTGTTGATGGCGTCTTCTGAAGGCGGCATGGACATTGAAGAAGTCGCCGAAAGCCATCCGGAACTGATTCACCAGATCGCCATCGATCCAGCGACCGGCTTGACCGACGCCGATGCGGATGCCATCTCGACCAAGATCGGCGTACCAGCCGCTTCCTTGCCTGCCGCTCGTAAAAATCTCCAGGGCCTGTACAAAGCCTACTGGGAAACCGATTCAGCTCTGGCAGAAATCAACCCGCTGATCCTGACCGGCAACGGTGATGTGATCGCGCTAGATGCCAAATTCAATTTTGATTCGAACGCCTTGTATCGCCAGGCAGAAATCGTCGCTTACCGCGATCTGGACGAAGAAGATCCGGCCGAAGTTGAAGCCTCCAAGTTTGACCTGGCCTACATTTCTCTCGACGGCAATATCGGCTGTCTGGTCAATGGCGCTGGTCTGGCCATGGCGACCATGGACACCATCAAGCTGTTCGGCGGCGAGCCGGCCAACTTCCTGGACGTAGGCGGTGGTGCCACGGCGGAGAAGGTCACGGAAGCCTTCAAGATCATGCTGAAAAATCCCGGCCTGAAAGCCATCCTGGTCAACATCTTCGGCGGCATCATGCGCTGTGACGTGATCGCCGAAGGCGTTATCACTGCCTCCAAGGCTGTGTCCCTCAAAGTGCCGCTGATTGTGCGCATGAAGGGTACCAACGAAGACATCGGCAAGAAAATGCTGGCCGATTCCGGCCTGCCGATCATTTCGGCTGACACGATGGAAGAAGCGGCGCAAAAAGCGGTCGCTGCAGCCAAGGGTCACTAAGCAGAATCTGAATCCGGTGTGCGGATTAGGGAGCAAACCTGCTCCCCAGCCGCCAAAAAATTGCCAAGTGCAGGATCGCCTCGAGGTAGGCGGCGGTCCAGCCAACATTTGAAAGAAGATTATGTCGATCTTGATTAATAAAGAAACCAAAGTAGTCACCCAGGGAATTACCGGCAAGACCGGTCAATTCCATACCCGCATGTGCCGCGAATACGCCAATGGCCAAAATTGCTTCGTCGCGGGTGTCAATCCCAAGAAAGCCGGCGAAGATTTCGAAGGCATTCCCATTTTTGCCAATGTCGCTGAAGCCAAGAAAGAAACTGGCGTCAATGTATCGGTGATTTACGTGCCGCCGGCAGGTGCAGCTGCCGCCATCTGGGAAGCCGTTGAGGCCGAACTGGATCTGGCGATCTGCATCACCGAAGGCATTCCAGTGCGCGATATGTTGGCATTGAAAGACCGCATGGCCAAAGCCGGTAGCAAGACTTTGCTGCTCGGACCAAACTGCCCGGGCCTGATCACACCAGACGAAATCAAGATCGGCATCATGCCGGGTCATATCCACAAGAAGGGCCGCATCGGCGTGGTTTCACGTTCGGGCACCTTGACCTACGAAGCGGTGGGTCAGTTGACTGCTCTGGGTCTTGGTCAGTCGTCGGCAGTGGGCATTGGCGGCGATCCAATCAATGGCTTAAAGCACATCGACATCATGCGTATGTTTAACGACGATCCGGAGACGGATGCGGTCATCATGATCGGTGAAATCGGCGGCCCGGACGAAGCCAATGCGGCTTACTGGATCAAAGACAACATGAAAAAACCGGTCATCGGCTTTATCGCCGGTGTAACAGCGCCACCAGGCAAGCGCATGGGCCATGCCGGCGCGCTGATTTCCGGTGGTGCCGACACGGCCCAAGCCAAGTTGGAAATCATGCAGGCGTGCGGTATTACCGTGACCAAAAATCCATCAGAAATGGCGCGTTTGTTGAAAGCGGCGCTGTAATTTTTGTGATTGCTCGTGACGTTTGAAAATGGGGAGCCGAGGCTCCCCGTTTTTTTGAGTGCATAAGGCGGGGTGTGCGCTTGAGCGATTACGCCATTTTCAAAACTGACAGTAATTGTCAGTTTATGACCATGTTTTAAGATGGATCAACATAAACCGTCACTAAATTTGCCCTGCGTTCACATTTATAGGCGAAAAGTGGTGTTCGGTTTTGGCATGCGCATTGCGCTAAGCAAAGCAGGACGGATGGTCCGTCTATCAATGAAAGGGAATGACAAATGAAACAGAACATCCAACGGGGTTTTACGCTGATTGAATTAATGATTGTGGTGGCGATTATTGGAATTTTGGCAGCGGTGGCGATTCCAAATTATCAAGGCTATATGATCAAAACTAAGCTGGGCAAAGCAATATCAAGTGTAGATGCAATAATGAAAGCGGTCGCATTTTGTGGTCAAGAAGCTGGCGGAGTTTTAACAAACTGTAATACTGCTAATTCACCTAATATCATTCCTACATATACAACAGTAAAAGAAGTTGCTTCCGTAACCACTACAGGAGCAGGTGTCATTACCATGACGCTCGCAACAGGAATTGGAAACGCAGTTGATTCTGGGGTAATTACATTTAATCCTACACTTGCCGTGAATGCAACTTCGCTTACTTGGGCTGTGACGTACACTGGCATTTCTAATGCAGCTGCTGTGGATTATCTTGATAAGGTAAAGACTTCAAATTAAAGTTTTCTTGATAAAGTCGTGGGGTCAGGTCTTGACATGACAGGTTCTGTCGTAAAAAAATTCAAATATGTCATGTCAAGATCTGACTCCCGATCACTAAAAAATGCATATTCGTGGGGTCAGGTCTTGACATCACAGGTTCTGTCATAAAAATGTTCAAATGTGTCATGTCAAAACCTGACACCAATCACGTTGTTAAAAATGTTGAAGGTGACAAAAAACGTATTGCAGTGACGAAAATGGTTCATATTTAAAAATATTGCCTCTTAAATTGCTATATAAGCAATTAAAAGGCGCGGTTTTACCAGGTTTCTAGTTGGCACGCCAGTTGCGGTAAAGAAAGTACGACGGATGGTCCGTCGGCTTTGCCCAACAGGAGATGCAAAATGAAATCGATCAAATCCACGACTATGGTCCGCTCTGCGCAGCGCGGTTTTACCCTGATTGAATTGATGATTGTGGTCGCCATTATCGGCATCCTCGCGGCAGTCGCTCTGCCGGCCTATCAGAACTACACCAAAAAAGCCAAATTCAGTGAAGTAGTGCTATCGACCTCAGCGGCCAAGGTGGCGGTTGAATTGTGCGCGCAAGACCAGAATGCGCTGACTAACTGTACTGCCGGCAGCAATGGCGTACCGGCCGACATCACCGTCGCCGCCGGCAATGTGGCCAGCGTGGCGACCGCAGCTGGCAAGATCACTGCAACGGCGATTGCCACCAACGGACTCTCCGGAGAAACCTTCATCATGAGCCCAGCCCTTGCCGCCGGAAAAGTTACCTGGACCACCGATGCTACGAGCACCTGCCTGGCTGCCAACCTGTGTAAATAACAGCAGCGCAGCGCGCCAGCACCTCGTAATCAACGCACGCAGCCTGGTCAGCTGCACCTGCGCGGAAGTTTGACTCTGTTTTAAAACTCCCTGGTTTGAGCTCCTGTTTCTTAATGAGGCAGGAGCTCTTTTTTGTTCGTGGGGTCAGGTCTTGACATGACAGTTTTTGAAATAAAAAATTCAAATGTGTCATGTCAAGACCTGACCCCAGCATTTTTGTGAGCCAGCCAAAGGTTCAGGCAGCCGACCAATCCCCCGACTTACCCCCCTGCTTTTCCAGCACCCGCACATCCGTCATCACCATCCCCCGATCGACCGCCTTACACATGTCGTAAATGGTCAGCAGGCCGACTTGTACGGCCGTGAGAGCCTCCATTTCTACGCCGGTTTTGCCGTAGGTTTCGACCTGGGCCCGGCAATGAATGCTGGCGTGGGCGCTGTCAATGGTAAATTCGACGCTAACTTTTGTGAGAGCTAGAGGATGACAGAGCGGGATTAAGTCGCTGGTGCGTTTGGCGGCCATGATGGCGGCGGTGCGGGCGATGCCGAGTACGTCACCTTTCTTGGCCGTGCCGGCGCTGATGATGGCCAGCGTGGCCGGGAGCATGCGGATGGTGCCGCCGGCGACGGCGACGCGGTGGGTCTCTTGCTTGGCGCCGACATCCACCATGTGCGCTTGACCGGCAGCGTCGAAATGGGTCAGGCCAGGTGATGCGGGTGATTTTTCAGAGGGATTCATCGGCTACAAACCATGTCAGTACTACATTGAGGTGGGGTGATGGCGGCGTCAGACACGATGCAAAGCATTCGCCACCTAAATCTGCGACGCTTCAATCAACGACGCTTCAATCAACGATTATGATAGCATCGACACGTCGCCATGCTCCCGGCGCTACATTTTATGCAAAGCCTGAAGCATTCATGCCACTCCGTCTGTCTCTTGTTCTGCTCGTTTGTGTCTTGCTTGCCTTGCCGCTGGCGAGCGCGCCGTCGGGTGCGCAAAATCTGCCCAGCCTGGGCGACACCGAACGGGAAGATCTGTCGCCGCTCATGGAGCGCAAGGTGGGCGAGCAGATCATGCTTCAGCTGCGCAAAGATCGTGACTATATCGACGATGCACCGGTGCTCGAGTATCTCAACGATTTCGGTACTATTTTGCTCAGTTCGGCGCCCGAAGCGCGCGGCGAAGCGAATTACGATTTTTTCTTTTTTGCCGTACGCGATCCGGTGCTTAATGCGTTTGCACTGCCGGGCGGTTTTATCGCCGTCCATTCTGGTCTCGTGCTGGCGGCACAAAATGAATCGGAACTGGCATCGGTGATGTCGCATGAAATTGGTCATGTCTCGCAACGCCACATTGCCCGCATGCTGGGTAAGCAGCGGCAGGATTCCTTGATTCCGCTGGCGGCTTTTGCGTTGGCAGTGCTGACTGCGCGCCAGAGTCCGGATGCGGCTTCGGCCCTGATGATCGGCGGACAGGGACTCGCCATTCAGCGTCAGCTGAGCTTTAACCGCGACGCCGAACGTGAAGCGGACCGGGTCGGTCTGCAGATTTTGCGCGCGGCGAATTTTGATACCTCGGGCATGGTATCGTTTTTTGCGCGCATGCAGACGGCAACCCGGGTATATAGCGAAAGTGTGCCGGCTTTTTTGCTCTCGCATCCGCTCACTACCGAGCGCATTGCCGATATTCAGGGGCGACTGCAAGATACGCCTTATAAACAGCGTGCTGATAGTCTGGATTTTCATCTGGTGCGAGCCCGACTACGGGTGCTGCAAGATACCTCGACTCAAGGCCTGCGTGAAGCCACCGATGCATTCACCTTGCAAATCAAGCAGGCCACACCGATCCAGACCGCGGCAGGCAATTATGGTCTGGCGCTGATCGCCTTGCGCCAAAATGACACCAGTCGCGCGCAATCCCTGCTCGATATCTCGCGCCGTGCAGCCAAGGCGGTGCCAGTCCCGAAGGATCGTGCCGGCCCTGCTGCGCTGTACGACAGCATGACGATCGAGATCCGCATGGCCGAAGGTGCGTTTGCGCAGGCCGTGCGTGCCGCCGATGCGGCCCGTAGCGCACATCCTTTATCACGCGGTATCGCGCATCAGTATGCCCAGGCGCTGATCGCGGACGGACAGCTGGAGCCAGCCGTGGCGTATTTGCGCGATCAGGCCACGCTTTACCGTCAGGAGCCGCAGCTGCAAGAGTTATTGGCCAAGGTCTATGCCGCGCAAGGTAAGCAGGCCCTGCAACATCTAGCGCTGGCCGAATCGCATGTGCTTACCGGTGGCGTACAATCCGCGCTCGAGCAGCTGTCGATCGCCCGGAAAGCGCCGGATGCGACCTTCTATGACTTGGCGCAGATCGATGCGCGTGACCGGGAAATGCAGCTGCGCTGGAAAGAAGAAAAAAAGGAACGCGATAAAGGCCGTTGAGCTTTAAACGACGGGCTTAGACTGCCAGGTCCGGCTGCGGAATCGCCACAAAGCCAAACCGAGCCGGTATTGTCTGCGCGTCGATGTGTTCGACCCTAACCAACCGCTCACCACAGCGCAGATCGAGCTGACCGGCGCCACCGTCACACCAGTCCATGAGTTGCAGGTCGCTGACCGGATTACCGCTCGCGCCATCCTGCAGGCACGCCAGACAGCTGGCCAGATCGCGGTCGTCGAGCTGGGCGATCAGGCCATCGCAGTCGAGCAGCACACTGCCGCTCTCGCTCATCCAGGCGCTGTGTACCAGCGCGACGGCGACATCATTGTGCAAGACAAAACCGCCTGTTCCATCGGTACGCACGATATGCGGCGTGGCAGCCAGATTAACGTACACCCGCTGCGGGCCATTTTGAAAATACCAGCGTCCCTGGGAATCGGCGGCGTAATTGCGATGGATGAAGCCAAGCAGTTTGCTTTGCGTGATCTTGTCGCCCGCAAGTCCGAGCCGCTGCACGGTGTCATCGCGCATGCGCCATTGCCCGCGCGCGTCGAGTGCCAGCCAGCCGTAACAGTGCGGCACATCGGGCCATTTGGCCATGGCTTTTTGAACGATCTCATCCATATTCTGGCGCACTTAAAAAATTGACGATTCGCTGCGGTAGCCAGTTCAGATGGCCCGGTATGGTGCCAGCAGCGAAGCCGACATGGCCTCCTTCGGCAGGATATTGGAGCACTACTTTTTTTGCTGCGTGCGTGGGTAAATGACGCGCTGGTAAAAACGGATCGTTGCGCGCATTCAGAACCAGCGTGGGCAGCGTGATGTCGGGCAGGACATGTTTGGCGCTCGCACGGTCCCAGTAATCTTCCGTACTTCGATAGCCATGCAAGGGCGCGGTGACGACGTTATCGAAGGCATATAAATCGCGCGCATTGAGCATCGCCTCGCGTTCAAACAGGCCCGGATATTGCGCCAGTTTCGCCAGACATTTTGGTTTTAATGTTTGTAAAAAGACCCGCGTATACAGCAGGTTCAGACCCGAGGAGAGCGCCGCACCGCCAGCAGCCAGATCGAGCGGCGCCGAGATGGCACAGGCGCGGTCAATGAACTGCGCCTGCTGCTGCGATTCGCCCAGCCAGCGCAGCAGGGCGTTACCACCCAGCGAAACACCGGTGGCAAAAAATTGACTCGCCGAACTGCGACACGGATGCGCATGCAAACGACGCAATACCCAATCGATTTCTTGCGCATCACCGGAGTGATAAAAGCGCGGTGCATGATTGAGCGCGCCGGAGCAGCCACGAAAATGGACCACCACGCCCGACCAGCCAAGCGTGCCGATATATCCCATCAATGCGCGCGCATAATGACTGTCGGAAGAACCTTCCAGTCCATGAAACAGCACCAGAAAAGGCTGACCCGCCTGACCATCGACGAAGTCCAGATCAATGAAATCCGCATCCGGTGTGGCCCAGCGTTCGCGCCGGTAAAGCACTGCCGGCTTAGGCATCATGGTGGCCGGATAGATGGTTTGCAGATGACCGCCAGGCAGCCAGCGCGGCGCAGAAAAATGCCAGGGTTTATGGGTCATAGCCATTAGTGCAGGGTAGAAGGACGTGCATGCTCAAGCGGTGGCTGACCGCTGGCGATTGAGGCGTGATGGGCAATGATGCGCCAGCCAAGCGGCGTCTTGACGTACACATTGGTGGCGATGACGTACAGGTCGGCCGGCGCATTGGCGCTGCGCTGGATATCTTCGATCAGGTTATGGATCGAGGTCATGGAATTATGAGTCACGTGCACCTGAATCGGTCGGATGAATACCGGCCCGCGTTCGAGTATCGCCTCCCAGGATGCACGAATGGCGGCCGGCCCGATCAGACGCGGGCCGCCCGGATGCACACAGACGGCTTCTTCATCGTCGGCCCACAAGGCCATGAGGGCGTTGATATCGGCCCGTCCCAGGGCTTCATAGATGGCGATTTCGGTATCGTCGGCCGAAGCGAATACTTTGCGAGCTTTAGGCATGAGCGTAACTTTCAAATGACATCGTCAGATCTTCAAGATAGTGTTGGCTTTACTCCCGGTGCCTTATTTTTAGGCACGAGCAGGATTGGAAAACAAGCCAGCAGCAAAATAAAGACATGGCGGTTAACGAAGTCGACCAGTAGGCAGTTAGCCGTACCGGCAGCGAGAAAAATCAGCAACAGACTGGCAAAAAAATCGCGTTGCACAGGCTGCAGAGTGCGTAGCCGACGCGCCAGCAGCACCAGTAGTGTGACCCAGAATAGGAAACCTGCCACGCCTTCTTCGGCGAGGATCAACAAGGCGTCGTTGTGCGGATGTTTCATGCGAAAGGCATCGAAATCGTTCAGTGTGCTGGTTTGTGCGCGGTATTGCGTTAGCCATTCACCCAGCCCGTGACCAAACCACGGCGCAGCGGCGATGATGGGTAGCGTGCGTCGCCAGAGCTCAAGCCGGATGCCCAGTGAGCTCGCTTCGTGATGCGCGAGGTATTGGCTGATATCCTGCTGCGCAGCTTCCATGCGCGCTTGCATGCGCGGCGCCAAGGTGAGGCTCACGCTGAGCGTCACCGCGACCAGTAGCGCCAGTAATAGCTTGCTGGTTTTACCATGCTGCTGTGCTGTCAGGCGCCAGCTCCAGTAGAGCAATAAACATAAAATCGCCAGATAAGCGGTCCGGCTTTGTAGCAGGAACAAAACATCCGCGACGGCTAACGCGGCGACCAGCCATAGCGCGTTGCGCCAGCGCGGATGCGTGAGGCGTGGGGCAAAGGCGGCGCACAGACTCGCCAGGATCAGCATCTGCAAGCCTTGCTGCGAATATTCGTGAAACACGGTGTAGCGGTAGGCTTCAAAGGTGGCGGTAATGTCGGGTGCCGGTAGCAGACCAAACAGCTGGCTCCATGAGAGCAGCAAGACCAGTAAGGCAGCAGCACCATAAGCAAACAGCCCACGCTCACGCCAGTTCTGATCGTTCAGTAAGCTGGCAATCAAGAGGGGATACAGCAGCGCTTTGTAGACTCCCAGGTCGGCCCAGCGTTGCGGATTATCGGCCGCGTGCAGCGCGCTCAGAAGCAGTACGGCAAACCAGGCCAGCATGCCCAGCACAATGGGTTCACGTAGGGGGGCTTTCCAGCGCTGGACTGGCTGTGCGCCAATCAGTGAGCACAGCAAGGCCAGGAATAAAAAAATCGACGTGGCTGGCTTATTGATCGGGATGGAAAACAGCGCCAGCAGGACTGCCCAGCGACCGTATTTCAACAGCTGCAGACGGCCAGCTGTCAGCACTTGCAGCATGGATCAGTGACCTTGCACGACCGTGCCGGGTTTCAAACGATAGGTGGTGCCGCAGTACGGACATTTACCGTCATGGCCGTGCGCGAGGTCGAGAAAGACGCGCGGATGAGAAGACCAGATCGGCATAGCCGGATTCGGGCAGTAGGCGGGTAAATCCTTACCCTCGAGTTCAATCGCGCCCTGTGCGCTGGGGGATGCTTGGGTCATGTGATTCTCCGGACGATTAAACTAAAGTGAGCCAATGGGCATATTGTGGTGCACGGCCGTTGACGACGTCGAAAAACAGCGACTGTAATTTTTCCGTGATCGGGCCGCGTGCGCCGCTACCAATCGTGCGTCGGTCGAGTTCGCGTATCGGCGTGACTTCGGCTGCGGTGCCGGTAAAAAAGGCTTCGTCGCAGCAGTAGACTTCATCGCGCGTGATGCGTTTTTCCTTGATCTTGATACCCAGATCGGCGGCCATGGTGAGCACCGAATTACGCGTGATGCCGTCCAGGCAGGAGGCTAAGTCAGGAGTATAGATGGTGTCGTTCTTGACGATGAAAACATTTTCACCTGCGCCTTCGGAGACATAGCCTTCGGTATCGAGCAGCAGGGCTTCGTCGTAACCATCGGCCAGCGCTTCCTGATTGGCGAGGATCGAATTGACGTAGTAGCCACTGGCTTTGGCGCGCACCATTGAAGAATTCACATGGTGACGGGTAAACGAGGAAGTCTTGACGCGAATACCTTTGGCCAGACCGTCTTCCCCCAGATAAGCGCCCCAGGGCCAGGCCGCGATGGCGACGTGGATCTGATTACCGATCGGTGAGATGCCCATTTTTTCCGAGCCGATCCACACCAGCGGGCGCAGATAGCAAGACTCAAGCTGATTGGCGCGCACCACTTCGCGCTGCGCATCCATCAAGGTTTGCTGGTCGAAGGGAATCTCCATGCGAAATATTTTGGCCGAGTTAAACAGGCGCTGGGTATGCTCCTGGAGACGGAAAATGGCGGTGCCTGCCGGCGTTTTATAGGCCCGTACGCCCTCAAATACGCCCATGCCATAGTGCATCGTGTGGGTCAGTACATGGACCGTCGCGTCGCGCCAGTCGATCAGTTTGCCGTCTTTCCAGATTTTTCCATCGCGTTCAGCCATTGACATCGCATGCACTCCCAAATTCTTAAAACCTCGATTTTAGCGGAATGCTCCTCGGCTGGTCTGAAAATCATCTGTAGAATACTTACTTTGTTGAAAATAAGTTATGGACCGCATGCTGCATGCCCTGTTAAAAACCCGATTACCCGGCATACCTCGCGATCCGGTTGAAAAATCCACCTTCCTTGAGGCCCTGCGTGACAGCGGCGGAACCATGCCGGGAATTTTCGCCTGGGCCATGGTGACCGGCATGGCGATGGTCAAGTCCGGCCTGACGGTCTGGCAGGCGCTCGGCATGAGCCTGACGGTCTTTGCCGGCTCGGCGCAATTGGCTTCCTTGCCGCTGATCGCCGCCAATGCACCGATCTGGGTGGTATTTTGCACGGCCATGGTGGTGAATCTGCGCTTTGTGATTTTTGCCGCGGCTTCCGGTCCGCATTTTGCGCATCTGCCTTGGCAACAGCGTCTGTGGCACGGTTACTTCAGTTCTGACATCTCGATGGCTTTCTTTTCGCGCCGTTTTCCGCTTTCAACCGTGCAGGCGACCTCCGGTAAGCTGGGCTACTACACCGGCATCAGTTATACCAATTGGGTGTTCTGGCAGACCGGGGCGATCAGCGGAATTTTGCTCGGCGCGCAAATTCCGACCTCATGGGGCATCGGCTTTGCCGGCACCCTGGCGCTGCTGGCGGTGTTAGTGCCAATGACGATTAACCGCGCCGCTCTGGGTGGGGTGGTCGTTGCCGGCACGGTGGCAGTACTAGCGGCAAAATTGCCTTACCGGCTAGGGCTGTTACTGGCCATGCTGCTGGGGATGACGGTGGCGATGCTGATTGACGCAACATTAAAAGAAAGAACGCCATGAATAACCAGGACTTTTGGCTGACGACCTTGCTGCTGACGTGCGCCACGATTCTCACGCGCGCCTCCTTTTTTGTATTCGGTCATGTCAAGCTACCGAATAAGGTGCAGCACGCCCTGCGCTATGCCCCGGCGGCGGCCATGGCGGCTATTGTGATCCCTGAACTGGTGTTGCCGGGAGCGCCGCTGACGGCCAATTTGCTCAATCCCAAATTACTGGCGGGGATCGGTGCGGTAGGGTTCTTTTTATATCGTCGTCATTTACTGGGCACCATCGTGGTCGGTATGGGTTTGTTTACGCTGTTCCGGCTGCTCTTGCCGACGGTGTAATACGTCAGCGTTGGCAGCTTGCAGCTTTGCGACTGACGCTGCTTGTCTTTTCGTTAAGCCGATGAAGTCGGAGAATCTGCCTCAATCGTGGGAAATCGGCGGTTTGGCCGGCCCATTGCGGTAAAATACGCCCACCATTTTTTGATCCTCTGCTCCTTATGCAATTGAACCGACTCAGCGACCTTATCGCCAATAACCAGCTGCAGGGAAAACGGGTCTTTATCCGTGCTGACCTCAACGTGCCGCAAGACACCGCCGGCAATATTACCGAAGATACGCGTGTCCGCGCTTCGCTGCCCGCCATTCAGGCCGCGCTCAAGGCGGGTGCCGCCGTGATGGTGACTTCGCATCTGGGACGTCCGACCGAAGGCCAGTTCAAGCCCGAAGACAGTCTGGCACCGATCGCCGCGCTCATGCAAAGTCTGCTCGGTCAGCCGGTCAGCTTGCTGCGCGACTGGGTCGATGGTGTGCAGGTCGAACCAGGCCAAGTGGTCTTACTTGAAAATTGCCGCGTGAATGTGGGCGAAAAAAGTAACAGCGACGCGCTGGCGCAAAAGATGGCGCGTCTGTGCGATATCTACGTCAATGATGCCTTCGGCACCGCGCACCGCGCCGAAGCCACCACCCACGGCATTGCCAAATTTGCCCCGATCGCCTGTGCCGGTCCGCTGCTGTCAGCCGAGCTCGACGCCTTGGGTAAGGCGCTGGGTCAGCCGGCCCGCCCCCTGGTGGCGATCGTCGCCGGTTCCAAAGTCTCGACCAAGTTGGCGATTCTTCAGTCGCTCGCGGCGAAGGTGGATCAGCTGATCGTCGGTGGCGGGATTGCCAATACCTTCATGCTGGCCGCCGGGCTAAAAATTGGTAAGTCGCTCGCCGAAGCGCCATTAGTTGACGAGGCGCGCGCCATTATGGCTGCCATGACAGCGCGCGGTGCATCGGTGCCGATTCCGCTCGACGTGGTCTGCGCCAAAGAATTTTCTCCGACCGCTGTCGCCACCATCAAGGACGTGCACGAGGTGGCCGACGATGACCTGATTCTCGACATCGGCCCACGCACAGCCGCCCTGTTGGCCACGCAAATTGGCCAGGCAGGTACGGTGGTGTGGAACGGCCCGGTCGGTGTATTTGAATTCGATCAGTTTGGCGAAGGTACCAAAACCATCGCGCTGGCGGTGGCGCATTCGAAGGCGTTTTCCATTGCCGGTGGCGGTGATACGCTGGCGGCGATCGCCAAGTATCAGATCACCGATCAGATTGATTACATTTCCACTGGCGGTGGCGCTTTCCTTGAATTTTTAGAAGGCAAAACGCTGCCGGCAGTCGCTGTCTTGCAAGAGCGTTCGCAATAAGTTTGTAATGAATTTGCAGTGAGTTTGCAATGCGTTTGCATTAACTGAAAGCTGCGCCGCGCAAACTGCTGGCGTGGTACTGAGCTGATATTTTAAAAGGATGACCTGATGCGCCGTGCTACCAAAATTGTTGCAACGATCGGTCCCGCTTCGAGCACGCTCGAGATTCTGGTCTCGATGATTCGCGCCGGCGTAGATGTGGTGCGTTTGAATTTTTCGCATGGTAAAGCGCAGGATCATATCGACCGCGCCACCATGGTCCGTGAAGCGGCCGCCATCTGTGGTCGTGAAGTCGCGATCATGGCCGATTTGCAGGGTCCGAAAATCCGCGTCGGCAAATTCGAACATAACAAAATCACGCTCGTCGTCGGCGAAAAATTTATTCTCGATTCCGACTGCGAAATGGGAAATCAGGACCGCGTTGGTCTGGACTACAAAGAACTACCGCGCGATTTGCGCCCGGCCGATGTCTTGCTGCTCAATGATGGTTTGGTGGTATTGGTGGTCGACCGTATTCTGGGCAATGAAATTCATACCCATGTCAAAATTGGCGGTGAGCTGTCGAATAACAAAGGCATTAACCGGCAGGGCGGCGGACTGACTGCGGCAGCCCTGACCTCGAAAGACATGGAAGATATCCGTACCGCGATGAGCTTTCGGGCTGACTATGTGGCGGTATCGTTTCCTAAAAATGCGACCGATATGGTGATGGCGCGACAGCTGGCCAATATCGCCGGCGAGCCCTTCAAACACCGGCCGCAAATGATCGCCAAGATCGAACGCGCCGAAGCCATTCCGGCACTGCAGGAAATTCTCGACGCCTCCGACGGCATCATGGTCGCGCGTGGCGATTTGGCGGTCGAAGTCGGCAATGCCGCCGTGCCAGCGCTGCAAAAGCGCATGATCAAAATGGCCCGCGCTTCCAATAAACTGGCGATTACTGCCACGCAGATGATGGAATCGATGATCGTCAACGCCGTGCCGACCCGGGCCGAAGTCTCTGACGTGGCCAACGCGGTGCTCGATGGTACCGATGCCGTGATGACCTCAGCAGAAACCGCTTCCGGTAAATTTCCGGTTGAAACGGTGGAAGTGATGGCCGCCGTTTGTCTGGAAGCCGAGAAGTCGGAAGACTACCGCCTCGATGCCGATTTCATGAACGTGGTGTTTACCCGTATCGACCAGAGTATCGCCTATGGTGCCTTGTTCACCGCGCACCATCTGCAGGTCAAGGCCATCGCCGCACTTACCGAATCCGCGTCCACAGCGCTGTGGATGAGCCGGCATAACATCAACATCCCGATCGTTGCGCTCACGCCCAACGTTGCGACCCAACGCAGGGCCTCGCTGTTTCGTAACGTGATCGCGCTGGAATTGCAGCAGTCGACCGATACCGATGCCGTATTAAAAGGCGCGCAGGATCTGTTGCTGGAAAAAGGCTTCGTTGAAACCGGCGACATGATCGTCGTCACCTGGGGCGAGCCGATGGGGCAAGTCGGCGGCACGAACGCGCTCAAGATCATGCGCATCGGCGAATATTGAATTTAATTTTTTCATTTGGAGATTTACCATGGCATTCGTATCGATGCGTCAATTGCTGGATCATGCAGCAGAAAATGGTTATGGCCTGCCGGCGTTTAACGTCAATAATCTTGAGCAGGTATCGGCCATCATGCAGGCCGCCGATGAAGTCGGTTCCCCCGTTATCATGCAGGCTTCGGCAGGCGCACGTAAATATGCCGGCGAAGCGTTTTTACGCCATCTGATCGAAGCCGCGGTTGAGCAGTATCCGCATATTCCGGTCGTTATGCATCAGGATCATGGTCAGTCGCCAGCCGTCTGCATGGCAGCTATCAAGTCCGGCTTTACGTCGGTGATGATGGATGGCTCGCTCATGGAAGATGGCAAATCGGTCGCCAGCTACGAATACAATCTGGAAGTGTCCCGCAAGGTCGTCGAATTTTCGCATGCTATCGGCATCACGGTCGAAGCCGAACTGGGCGTGCTAGGTTCACTCGAAACCATGATGGGCGACAAAGAAGATGGTCACGGCGCGGATGGCCAAATGACGCGCGAGCAGTTGCTCACCGACGTCGCCCAAGCGGCTGATTTCGTTCAGCGCACCCAATGCGATGCACTGGCGATCGCGATCGGCACTTCGCACGGCGCGTATAAATTTTCACGTAAGCCTACCGGCGACATTTTAGCCATTGAGCGTATCAAGGAAATCCACGCACGGATTCCGAACACGCATCTGGTGATGCATGGTTCCTCATCGGTGCCGCAAGAATTACTGGCCGAGATACGCGAATTTGGCGGCGATATGAAAGAGACCTATGGCGTGCCGGTTGAAGAGATCCAGCTCGGCATCAAACACGGCGTGCGTAAGATTAATATCGACACCGATATTCGTTTAGCGATGACGGGTGCGATTCGGCGTTATCTGGCTGAGAATCCTTCCAAGTTTGATCCGCGCGACTACCTCAAGCCAGCGCGTGAAGCTGCCATGATGGTGTGCAAGGCGCGCTTTTTATCCTTTGGCTGTGAAGGTCAGGGCGGTAAAATTCGCGTCGTTCCATTGGAAAAAATGGCTGAAAAATACAAGAAGGGCGACCTGTCGCAGGTCGTGCAGTAAATCGCCTGCGCCTCAATGCGTATTCAATTTGCGCATTGAGTTTGCTGGTGCATTGACCGTGTTCTTTGACGATATTCATTTACTTTACTCATTTTTAAACACCGCATGAACGCTTTGCATCAAACCAGTATTACTTCTCTTCCTTTGCTCGGTCACGGCAAGGTGCGCGATAACTACGCCGTCGGCGACGACAAGATTTTGATCGTCACCACCGACCGTTTGTCGGCCTTCGACGTGGTGCTCAACGAACCGATTCCCGGCAAGGGTCTGGTACTCAACCAGATGTCTAATTTTTGGTTTGAAAAACTCCAGCATGTGGTGCCGAATCATCTGACAGGTATTGCGCCGGAGTCGGTGGTCAGCGCCGCCGAGCAGGATCAGGTGCGTGGTCGTGCGGTCGTGGCCAAACGTCTGCAGCCGATTCTGGTCGAAGCAGTGGTACGCGGTTATCTGATCGGCTCGGGTTGGAAAGATTATCAGGACAGTGGCGCGGTCTGCGGTATCAAGCTGCCAGCCGGTCTGCGTCAGGCAGAAAAGCTCGCGGCGCCGATTTTTACGCCGGCCGCCAAAGCTGAGCTCGGTGCGCACGACGAAAACATCAGCTTCGCGGACATGACCGAGCGTCTCGGCAGCGAACTGGCCAATAAAATGCGTGACGTGAGCATTGCGCTCTACCAGGCAGCAGCCGACTACGCCGCGACGCGCGGCATCATCATCGCCGATACCAAATTCGAATTCGGTCTGGATGACCAGGGTGTCATGCATCTGATGGACGAAGTGCTGACCGCCGATTCATCGCGCTTCTGGCCCGCCGATTCCTACGCGCCCGGCATGTCGCCGCCGTCTTTCGACAAACAGTTTGTGCGTGATTACCTCGAAACGCTGCACGACTGGCCAAAGACGCCACCAGCCCCCGCCTTGCCGGCCGAGGTGATCGCCAAAACTGGTGCCAAATATCGCGAAGCACTTGAGCGCCTGACGGGCGCCACCTTGAAGGAATAATATGCAGCAGAGCAGCCAGCCTTTGATCGGTGTCGTGATGGGTTCTTCGTCCGACTGGGACGTGATGCAGCATGCGGTGGCGATATTAAATGAGTTCGGTATCGCGCATGAAGCGCAGGTGATATCAGCGCATCGCATGCCGGACCGAATGTTTGACTACGCCGGCTCAGCCAGCCAGCGCGGTCTGCGCGCCATCATCGCCGGTGCTGGCGGTGCGGCGCATCTGCCGGGCATGATCGCGGCCAAGACGATCGTGCCGGTGCTCGGTGTGCCGGTCCCCTCCAAATATTTACGAGGTGAAGATTCGCTGCTGTCGATCGTGCAAATGCCTAAGGGGATTCCGGTCGCGACCTTCGCTATCGGCGAGGCGGGCGCTGCCAATGCCGCCTTGTATGCAATCGCCATGCTAGCCACCACGGATGCTGGACTCGCGCAGCGGCTACAAGCATATCGCGAACGGCAAACGCAGATCGCCTTGAACATGACTTTGCCTCCCGCCCCATGAGTGAACAGCAGCCGGCCCTGATTCCCCGTGCCACACCGCCGGCCTGGTTGGGCGTGATGGGTGGTGGTCAACTGGGGCGAATGTTGGCACATGCTGCGCAAGCCATGGGCTACCAGATCATGGTGCTAGAACCGGCGGCGGATTGTCCGGCCGCGCAGGTCGCTGATGCGCATATTTGCGCCGCTTACGATGACGCGCAAGGATTAACGCAGCTGGCAGAAAAATGCCTCGCAGTGACGACCGAGTTTGAAAACGTCCCGGCACAGAGTCTTGCGCTGTTAGCGCAAACGCGTTTCGTGGCGCCGGCCGCTCAAGCTGTCTCAATCGCGCAAGACCGCATGCTGGAAAAGGCATTTTTTCTGCGCTGTGCCGCGAGCTCTCAGGTCGGACCGGCAGCGCACGCGCTGATTGAATCAGCGGCCGATGTTGCGAACGCGCCGGATCATCTGTTTCCCGGCATTTTGAAGACGATCCGTTTGGGTTACGACGGCAAGGGGCAGATTCGTGTAGCCGACCGGGCTGCGGCCTTACGCGCTTTGAACACGATGCAGGGCGCGTCCTGTGTGCTGGAACAAATGCTCCCGCTGGCGTTCGAAATTTCGGTGCTCGCCGCCCGTGGCGCAGATGGCCAGGCAGTGGTGTATCCCATCGCTGAGAACGTGCATCGGGATGGCATCCTCTTTACCACCACGGTACCGAGTCCGAACGTGAGTGCATCCATCGCTGCGCAAGCCCAGGCGGCGACCTTGGCTATCATTCATCAGCTCGATTATGTGGGCGTGCTGTGCATCGAATTTTTTATCCTGCAAGACGGCTCACTAGTGGTCAATGAAATGGCGCCGCGTCCGCATAACAGCGGCCATTACACGATCGACGCCTGTAGCACCAGCCAGTTTGCTCAGCAGGTGCGGGCCATGGCACGTCTGCCGCTTGGGGAAACACGCCAGCATTCACCCGCAGTAATGCTCAATCTCTTGGGTGATCTGTGGTTTGCCGAGGGCAGTGATGCGCCGCGTGAACCGGCCTGGGAACAGATTCTGACCTTGCCGGGCGCCTGCCTGCATTTGTACGGCAAGCACGATGCCCGTCGTGGACGCAAGATGGGGCACATCACCTTCATCGCTCCCACGCTGGCGGCGGCGCAACAGCAGCTGCAGCAGGCCTGTGGCGTCCTTGGTATTGCGCTCTGAATCTTGGACGCTGATGTCATCCAGGCCGCCGCACAGGTGCTCGAGCAGGGCGGTCTGGTCGCCTTTCCCACTGAAACAGTCTATGGTCTGGGCGCTGATGCTGAAAATCCGCAAGCCGTTGCGCGCATTTATACCGCCAAGGGACGGCCTTCCGATCATCCTCTGATTGTGCATCTGGCACCCGGCGCCGATGTGGGCTACTGGGCGCAAGACATTCCACCGGCGGCCTCTTTGCTCATGGCCGCCTTCTGGCCCGGTCCGCTGACGCTGATACTCAAACGCGCTGCGCATATTCCGTCTGCTGTCACCGGCGGTCAGGATTCGATCGGCCTGCGCTGCCCATCGCATCCGGTGGCCATCGCGCTGCTGCGTGCTTTTAAAGATGGTCGGGGTGGTATTGCTGCGCCTTCGGCCAATAAGTTTGGTCATGTCAGTCCGACCAGTGCGCAACATGTGCGCAGCGAATTTGGTGCCGAACCCCTGATTGAACGAATCCTCGATGGCGGCCAAAGCGAGGTCGGCATAGAATCGACGATTCTTGATCTGTCGCGCATGGATAGTGTCGGACCGGTCTTGCTTCGCCCCGGACACATCAGTCGCACACAGATTGCCCAGGTCATCGGCGTGCTGCCCAAGCTGGCCGATGCTGCCGCACCGCGCGCCTCAGGTAGCCTCGAAGCCCACTATGCGCCGGCCACGCCGGTGGCATTAGTCGAGGCTGATCAATGTGCTGCCTTGTGCCAGCGACTATTGCAATCCGGCCGGCGCTTCACCCTGATTCATTACTTTACCCAGCCACCTGCCGGTGCCAAAGCTTATTTCGCACTTCCAGCGGATCCGGCCGGTGCCGCGCACGATCTGTATGCTGCACTGCGTAGCATGGATGCCGTACAGGCTGAATTGATACTGGTCGTCTCGCCCCCGGCCGGCGAAGCATGGCAAGGCATCGCCGACCGTCTGCGTCGGGCGGCTTTTGATTCGAGCGGCATTCTGCAACGCCTCGAGATAGCAATTTAGCAAATAAAGAAATTTTTGCCACAGCTTAGCGGCTGATCCTCCTGTCTCACGTAAAACTTAATTCAATAATCTGCCAACTTATGGCACACTTGCCGTACAGCAAAAGTGCACGTACGTTCATTTCTACGCGACGATGCATGGCTGCTGAAAGGGTAAAAATAGTCTGTAACTTTGCAGACCGTATTTAAAAAATTAGCGTTGGGTTGTCAGGTGGGCTCCCTGAACTTTCGGAGTCACTGGCGCCGCTTCGTTATGCTGATAATCTGGAGACATGATGCGTCAATTTCAATGTGCGGCGAGCATACTCGTCCTTGCCATTTTGGCCGGCTGTGGTGGTACGAGCGGCAGTGCAGGACCCACGATCGACAATACGACTGCGCGCGGCACGCTGTTTGCCAATCCGCCTAATCTGGTGCCGATTCCCCAGTCGAATGGCACAGCCGTCGCCAAGCTCGAGCCGGCAGCATTTGCCGCTATGCTCGAAGCCGGCTCGCCTGGTGTCACGACCGTGACCGGCGTACCGAAGTGCGCCATTTCGACCTACTACATGAAGTACGCCACCGTCGGCGGCGCGAACGAAGCGACCGATGCGACCGGCGCTATCATGGTCCCGTCAGGAACAGATCCAGCCTGTACCGGCCCACGTCCGGTGATCTTGTACGCACATGGCACGACGGTGGAAAAAGCCTTCAACATGGCCAACCTGCGGGACAATTCCGAGGCCTCATTAGCGGCCGCCATGTATGCTGCGCAGGGCTTTATTGTGGTCGCGCCAAACTATGCCGGCTACGATACGTCGTCCTTGCCATACCATCCTTACCTGAACGCTGAACAGCAAGCCAATGACATGATCGATGCCCTGCGCGCAGCGCGTAAGGCGTTTGCCAACATTGGTGCAGCCGACTCTGGCAAGCTCGTCATCAGCGGTTATTCGCAAGGTGGTCACGTGGCGATGGCCACACAGCGCGCCATGCAAACGAGTTACGCTACGGAGTTCAACGTCACGGCACTGGCTGGTTTATCAGGCCCGTATGCCATGTCGTTGTTAGGTGACGTAACCTTTGCCGGCAGCCCGAACGCCGGTGGTACCGTATTCCTGCCAATGCTCAGTACCAGCTGGCAGAAATCGTATGGCGGCCTGTACGCCTCGCCGAGTGAAATCTATGAAGATCCGTATGCAAATGGGATTGAAACCCTGCTGCCAGGCGCCTTGACCTTCAACGGCCTGTTCGCCGCGAATAAATTACCAGCCTTGGCCATGTTTGCCAAAGCCTCCCTGCCAGGACCATCCTCGCCAGCCTTTGCGGCCTTTTTTGGCGACGGCAATTTGATCAAGGCCACTTTCCGTAATACAGTCTTGGCCGATGCGCAGAAAAATCCTTGCAACGCTAATCCAGCTAATCCGCTCAACTGCGCACCAGCCAATGCATTCCGTAAGGCCGGCGTGAAGAACGATTTGCGCACCTACATTCCGAAGGTACCGACGATGCTGTGCGGTGGTAATGGTGATCCGACGGTGTTCTTTGCCAGCACGCAGGCAACGCAGGCTTATTTCCTCTCTAACGGCATGCCTGCTGCAGCGCTGACAGTGCTCGACGTTGATTCTGCACCGACGAGTGCGGCGGATCCGTTTGCTGCCGCCAAGGTCGGCTTTGGTCAATCCAAGTCTTCGACGATCGCCGCTGCGGTGGCCGCCAAGACCGATCCGGCTGTAGCCGTGGCCAATGTCTATCATGGCACGCTGGTACCACCGTTTTGTAATGCGGCTGCACGGGCTTTCTTCCAATCCGTACTGGCACGCTAACAATCACTAATAACGAGGATAAAATCGTGAAAATTCAACAAATCGCAGCAGGCGTCGCACTGGCGTTGGTATCCATGGCCGCCTTTAGCGCCGACAACGTTCTGCAAGTTGGTGTCTCCTACATTGGCGTGCATTCCAAGTCAGCCGACTTCACCAGCAATGGTCCGGCCTTTTTGACGCCACAGCCAGCAGGCATCAACGTCGCCGACGCTACCACGCTGAGCATTGGTTATACGCGTCATTTAGATCAGAACTGGGATATTAATGTACTGCTGGGAATTCCACCCCAGCACAGCATCAAGGGCCGTGGCACGCTGGCCCCATTCGGTGAAATTTCGACCGTCAAGCAAGCCGGACCAACAGTCCTGGTGAACTATAACTTTGGCAAGGAAGGCGCGACTTGGCGTCCCTACGTCGGCGTGGGTGTGAATTTCACCCATTTTTATGCCATCACCTCGACTGCCTCAGGTAATCTTGCCAGTGGCGGTCCGACATCGACGACGTTGAAAAATTCGCTCGGCGCAGCTGCTCAGGCCGGACTGAATCTGAAGGTCACAGATCAGTGGTCGCTGAACGCCTCCGTGGCATTAGCCAGAGTCAAGACCGACATGGTGGCCTCTACCGGCAGCATTGATCGCAAAACGCAGATTGATTTGCGTCCGGTAGTCTTCACTGTCGGTGTATCGACTGGGTTTTAAGTAGCAGACAGCGCCGGCACACCCGGTCGCTGTTGCATAAAAAAGCCGGCTTTCAGTTCAAACTGAAAGCCGGCTTTTTTTATGTACGATGCGCGCTAAAATGCCGCGATACCGGTCTGCGCCCGTCCCAAAATCAGTGCGTGGATATCGTGCGTGCCTTCATAGGTATTGACCACCTCCAGATTGACCATGTGACGGATCACGCCATATTCGTCGGAAATGCCATTTCCACCCAACATATCGCGCGCCATGCGGGCCACGTCCAGCGCCTTGCCGCAGGAATTACGCTTCATGATGGAGGTGATTTCTACTGCCGCCGTGCCCGCATCCTTCATACGTCCCAGTCGCAGACAAGCCTGCAGGGCGAGCGTGATTTCGGTCTGCATGTCGACCAGTTTTTTCTGGATCAGCTGATTGGCTGCCAGAGGACGACCGAACTGCTGACGATCCAGCGTATATTGACGGGCGATATGCCAGCAAGCTTCGGCTGCGCCCAGTGCACCCCAGGCAATCCCATAGCGCGCAGAGTTAAGACAGGTAAAAGGGCCCTTTAATCCGCGCACATCGGGGAAGGCGTTTTCTTCCGGACAGAACACCTTGTCCATCACAATTTCCCCCGTGATCGAGGCGCGCAGTCCGAACTTGCCATGAATGGCCGGCGTCGACAGACCCGCCATGCCCTTTTCAAGTATGAAGCCGCGAATGGCACCTTCATCATCCTTGGCCCATACGACCAGCACATCGGCAATGGGCGCATTGGAAATCCACATCTTCGCGCCGGACAGCTGATAACCGCCGGCGACTTTTTTCGCCCGCGTGAGCATGGCACCGGCATCGGAGCCGTGATCCGGTTCGGTCAGGCCAAAGCAGCCAATCGATTCGCCAGTGGCTAGGCGGGGTAAATATTTTTGGCGCTGCGCTTCGGTGCCGAATTCGTAAATGGGTAACATCACCAGAGAGGACTGCACACTCATCATGGAACGATAGCCGGAATCGACCCGTTCGATTTCGCGCGCGATCAAGCCGTAGCTGACGTAGCTGAGACCCGGCCCGCCGTATTGCTCGGGAATCGTCGGCCCCAACAGACCCAGCGCGCCCATTTCACGGAAAATACTCGCATCGGTTTTTTCATGTCGAAAGGCTTCGAGAATGCGCGGCTGGAGTTTGTCCTGGCTATACGCCTGTGCAGCGTCGCGCACCATGCGTTCTTCTTCGCTGAGCTGCTGATCGATCAGTAGCGGATCATCCCATTGAAAGCGGACAGACGATGTGGCGCTCAATGTGGTCCTCGATAAAGATGACATGGCGTTCCTTGGATGATGGATCAGCTTGACTCAGGTTGAACTAAAACGGCCAGCGTGAAAAACCAAGGCCGGTGCTGGCGCAGATTCGCAGCGTTCGACTTCGCCCACAAAAATCACGTGGTCACCTTCTTGATAGCGACTACGGTTATGGCATTCGAACCAGGCCACCGCACCATTAAGAATCGGCATGCCGCTGCGTGAAAGCGTGTAATCCACGTTATCGAAGCGATTTTCGGTGCGACGGGAAAAATGCATGGCCAATTCTTCCTGATCAGCTGCCAAGACGTTAATCACATAATGCGAATTGGCCGAGAAGGCCGGCATGCTCCCCGCATTATTGGACAGACACCACAAGACCAGCGGCGGACTGAGGGAGACGGTATTAAATGAACTGACCGTCAGCCCATGGAAGCTGCCGTCGGGCAGACGGGTAGTAATAATTGTCACACCGGTAGCAAATTGCGAAAGGGCGGCACGAAAATAGGCCGTGTCGAATTCGGGTGATTGGGCAATGGGAAGCTGAGTGGACATAGCGTCGCGTTTTTCCTTATAAGAATGGACGCTATTATGCCGAAAAAGCACGCGTCGCGGAGGTGCCGTCAAAAAGACTGCACGGCATTTCAAGCGGCGTGCATGACTTTGCGCTACAGTCATGCTAACGAGATCAACACAGGAAACCGTATGACGATGCAAACAGCAATTTTAGGTGGCGGATGTTTCTGGTGTACGGAAGCGGTCTTTCAACAGCTCAAGGGTGTTAGTCTGGTTGAGTCAGGCTACATGGGCGGTCGTAATGCCAATCCGAGCTACGAACAAATTTGCACCGGCACGACCGGTCATGCCGAAGTCGTGCGGGTACAGTTCGATGCCGAGCAAATCAGCTATCGTGAACTGCTGGAGATATTTTTTACGCTGCATGATCCTACCACGCTCAATCGTCAGGGGAATGACAGCGGAACCCAGTACCGTTCAGTGGTCTACTTCACCAGTCCCGAACAGGAACAGACCGCGCGTTTGGTCATCGCCGAGATGGCCAATGTGTGGGATGCACCGATCGTGACGGAACTCAGTCCGCAGCAGATCTTTTACAAGGCCGAAGATTATCATCAGGATTATTTTAATCAGCATCCCATGCAAGGCTACTGTGCTTTTGTGGTCGCGCCTAAAGTTGATAAGGTGCATGCACTGTTTGCAGCGAAGACCAAATAATCCCCTACATACTATGGCTGTAGTCGTTGCTGCTGCCAATGACCATCGGCCTGCAAAATAAACACCAGCCGGTCGTGCAGTCGCGAGGGTCTGCCCTGCCAAAATTCAATCCGCTGCGGACGTAACAGGTAGCCGCCCCAATGCGCAGGCCTGGCCGGTGCCGTACCGTGGAGCCGCTCGGCTTCGTCGAACTGTGCCTCGAGCGCTGCACGGCTGTCGATTGGCTGACTTTGCTGCGAAGCCAGCGCGCCTAAGCGACTGCCCAGCGGACGGCTGTGAAAATACTGATCGTTTTCTTCCGCGCTGAGCTGCTCAACACGGCCCTCAATGCGTACCTGGCGTTCCAGCTCGGTCCAGTGGAACAGCAAAGCTGCATGTGGGTTATGCGCCAGTTCTTGTCCCTTGCGGCTGGCATAGTTGGTGTACCAGATAAAGCCACGTTGATCGGTGCCCTTGATGAGCACGATACGTGAAGAAGGCCGGCCGTCAGCATCCACGGTGGCCACGCTCATGGCATTGGGTTCGGCAAGTTCGGCCTTGATCGCCTCGTCCAGCCAACGTGAAAACTGGCTGATCGGATCGCCGATTAGATCAGCGTCGTTCAGGCTGGCGTGACGGTATTCTTTGCGCAGGTCGGCGAGGGTCATCTTATTTCCATTAAAGCGGGTGAATGAAGCTACTGCAGAACAGCTTAGTGGCTGCTTAGTGACAGCTTAGTGCGGTGCTGACTTTTCGTTTGCCTTGCTCCATGCCAGTGGTACCCCCAGACTCATCAGCGCTGCCATGGCCCAGAATACCGGAAATAAGCCCAGTGTGGCACCGACCGCGCCAAAGGCGAGCGGTAAAACAACTTGTGTTGCATTACCGATCGTGACCCGTACGCCGACTGCTTCGCCGGCCCGTCCCGGAGGCGAATTCTCATGCAGTAGCGCCAGCACATTCGGCTGTCCTGATCCAAGCGCCAGACCTAATACCGTCGTCACACCGATCAAGCTCCAGGTCGAGGTCATGAAGGGAAACAGTAAATAACAAATCACCACCACGATCAGTCCCGAGGTCAAAATCTGCCACTCTGAAAAATGCCGTGAAATCCAGTGCATCGCCAGTCGCACCACAAAGGTTGCAGCCGAAAAACAGCCGAGAATCCAGCCAATCGACGAGGCCGACATGCCCAGATGCGAGCAATGAATCGGCATGACAAACAAAAATAGATCCCAGGCGGCGGTGAGGCAAATACTGACGACGTACACGCGTCGTAGTTCAGGTTTGCTCAGCAGATCAAGAAAACTCTGCTTACCGACGTCGGTCACTTCCGGCTCGGGCTGGTGTATCACTAGATGACGCAGCCTGCCCGACATCATGAAGCCGAATGACAGCATAACAAAGCAGGTGAAGACCGCATAGGCGATATTGTGGTTGGTATTTTCGATCAGGTAGCCCGCCGCGATCGGGCCGATGAAGCTGGAGGTGGAATAGCCCAGGGCGAGCCAGCTAAAACTCTTGGCGCGCGTACTCACCGTCGATAAGGCACCGACAGCATGCTGGATCGAGATATGAATCGACAGAAAACCCAGGCCGATCAACAGCACCGAAAAGTACAGCACCCCCAGTCCGCCGATTACACTAGGAATGAGACAGCCAAGCCCCATGACGATGCAGCCTAAACGCATAGGACGCGCAAGCCCGATCCGGTCCGCCCAACGGCCAACCTGAACGGCAAACAACATCGGGAACAGCGCGAACAGGGCGATCAAAATCCCGATCGAGAATTCCGACGCCTGCAGTGAAATCGCATACAGTGAGGTCGTCACGCGTGCGCCCGCCAAGGCGACGTGCGCCGTTATGGTGGTCAGGATCAGGGGAATCAGAGGGGATGCTTGCCGCACGGGGAGAACAAATCACAAAAAAATGCATTAAAGAATAGTTTCATTTTAGAGCAAAACGCGCTCCCCCGGGCTCAGTTAAAATAGCCGCATGAATAAGTTCTCCCAACTACCGCACACTTTGTCCTCCGCATCCCCTTCAGGTGTGCATGCCCAGCAGCCGCCGGTAGATGCCGATCATGCGCGTCGATTTGGCGGTATTGCCCGTTTGTACGGCGCAGCAGCGCTGGAACGCTTTTCCCGTGCGCATATTTGCGTGATTGGTGTGGGGGGTGTTGGATCCTGGGCGGTGGAGGCGCTGGCCCGCAGCGCTATTGGCCACATGACCTTAATTGACCTTGATAATCTGGCCGAATCGAATGTGAACCGGCAAATTCATGCACTCAGCGCCACCCTCGGTCAGGCCAAGGTGACGGCCCTGCATGAACGTATTTTGCAAATTAATCCTTTTTGTCGGGTCACCGAAATCGAAGATTTCATCACCGCCGATAATCTCGAGTCGATGATCGGTCTGGGTAATTTTGATTACATTATCGATGCCATCGACGATGTGCGTGCCAAGGTCGCGCTGATTGCTTACTGCCGGCGGCACGGACTACGGCTCGTTACACTGGGCAGCGCGGGTGGACAAATCGATCCGACCAAAATTGAAATTCGCGATCTGTGCCGGACAGAACAGGAACCCCTGCTGGCCAAGGTGCGCAAACGCCTACGTTCTGAACATGGTTTTCCCCGCGGTACGAAAAACAAATTTCATATTGATGCGGTGTTTTCGACCGAGGCTTTGCGCCTGCCTGATATTGAGGCTGATGATGGTACCGCTGACCGTCGTGCCGGTAATGCAATCGACTACAAGGATAATGCAGCCAATGCAGCCAATGCAGCCAATGCAGCCAATGCAGCCAACGATGCGCCAAGCTGTGCCGTTGATGTGCAACAGCGTTCAACGACCGGTGTGAGTGGTCTCAACTGCGCGGGCTATGGTTCGGCGGTGGTCGTGACAGCCAGCTTCGGTTTGGTAGCCGCCGCGCACGTATTGCGTCAGTTAGCCCAGTCTCCGCATAGGACAATGGATGGATCGGCGGATGCGTTGCCATAGTCGGCCATAGGATTTTTTTAAACGTGATGTCCAAACGTACGCCATCTTCATGGACGATTTTTAGCGGACGCTGACTATATTGGATATGTCGCTGGATTACGACGTTTGCGTACTGAATTTTTTCCACTCCTGCATTTTTTTCCTTTCTGGCATTTCATTTCCTACCACCGCAGCCGAGAATGAACTTCTGAATTCAAGGAGCGTTCGATGGAAAAGGAAGAAGCCATTACCGTCATGCGTCATCTGGCCGTTAAGCTCGAAGATGTGATGGGCATCGAAGATGTCGTCGATGCATTTGCTGAATTTTTAGTGCATATCGAAGCCTGTGTCTCGGAAGAGGACTTCGCATTTTTAGCCACTGTCGGCGCCATGATTTATCTCAAGGGTTGGCGCGAATATGATGCCTGCCTGGAGGCCAATGCGCTGTTCGAGCGCCTACGTGTTGCACCTGCGAGTTCAGGTGCATCGGATACCCAACACTAGTTGATTTATTTACTGGAGGTGAACACTTGAACTTGTAATCTTGCTAAAAAATTACTACTCTCTAAGTACAAATTGTTATTTAAATAATTTTTTCTTTGGAGAGTAACATGTCCCTCGTCGATGTTTTCAGTCTCTGCCGTTTCCTTCCCCTGCAGTCTTTTTCTTTTGCCGCCAAACGCGGTCCACGGACGTTCTTCCAAGGTGCCGCCTTAGCGCTTGCCGGCCTGAGTTTCTTCAGTCATCCCGTGTTCGCTCTCGAAAGCAGCGCCGTATCTGTACCCGCGGCGCGCAGTCTGCCTTTGGCAGCATCGGTGCCCGCATCTGCGCATGTATCTCCCCCAGCTTCTACCCTCATTGCCTCTGCCGGTGCGGCGAACCTCAGTACGGCGAATGTTGGCGCCACAAAGGCCGAGTCCGCCGCAAACGAACGCATCCCCTCCATCACCATCATCGGCAAACGCATGACGGAAAAACAAAAACGCGCCTGGGATCAGGCGCATCCACAATAAGCTTTAGAAAGCGAAGGGCTGCCTGTCCTAGGTAGCTTGGCAGTACCGGGAGTGATACAAAGTTGCCTACATTAGCGAGTCGGGGTATTCAACGATTTGCTGATAGATGGCGTTTTTGAGATTGATAGAACAGGTCTCATCGAGGTCGACAAATTCGAGTCCGTGCGTGACGCCGTTCGCGTTGGTACTGCGTGATTCTTCTGTGGTGTTGCGGATGGTCGCGGCCACTTCGAAGGGGAAGTCATTGCCATTCAATTTTAATTGAAAATAAAGAATAATCTGTTCGCCGTCCCGATGGATGGCCTCGGATGCCTTGATGAGCGCGCCCTGCAAACTGATATTCACAATCTGCACAGTCTGACTTTCCTCCGCATGACGATTTTTTTTGGCGCTGCCGAAAAGATCGATCTTGAGTCGTGGTGACTGGCGCAGGAGCGATCCCTGAATCTCCGACGGTAATGACATGTGCAGATAAGGCGAGGGCAGATCGCATTTGCGCAGCATATGGGTAGAAAAGCCAAAGACCTTTTGATTGGTCAATATGCGGGCAATAAATTTTTCATTCTCGAGTAACTCTAGGCGCTGGCCCTTGACCATAATGGGCGTTACCAGGAAGCTGACGCTATTCAGGCAGCCAATGTAATGGACGATGTGCCGTTCAACGTCGCCTGAAAAGCTCGACTGGAGCTGAATGCGTTGACCTGGTTTGAGGTGCATGTCAGAAAATTGACTTATTGCCTGATGATTTTTCAGTTGGGCGATAGGCTGAGGTGCCGAACGTGAGAGGTCTTTCGGAGCCGACATAATGTCCCTTTTTTCTGGGCCGAAGCCATGAAATACGGTCGATATGCCCCCGCGCATCTGACTTTCACAGGGGAGGAATGCACCATCGCGTTACATTTTCGCTGCGGTAATTGATCGTCAAATAAAATACTACCATAAGTAATTTTAATAACGGTACATTTGGTGGTGCATTCGGCCCGCCCTGCTGGAAAGAAGAACTTTCCCCCTCCTTTGTGCCTTATTTGACCTTTAATAATTCGACATCAAACACCAGAATGGCATCTGGCGGAATCACACCGCCGCCTGCACCGCGGTTACCGTAGGCCAGGTAACCCGGGATGATCAGGGTGCGCTTACCGCCGACTTTCATGCCGACTACGCCCTGGTCCCAGCCCTTGATGACATTGCCTGCTCCGAGACGGAAGGTAAACGGTGAGCGGCCCACGGAGCTGTCAAATTGTTTGCCGTGTAACTGGGCGGCTTTGGCGTCGTACAGCCAGCCGGTGTAGTGTACTTCGACATTTTTGCCGGCTTGGGCTTCGTCGCCTTTGCCGATGAGTTTGTCGCGCTTGATCAGATTTTGCAGCTCTTCGAAGGGTGGAACGACCGCCGGTGCATCGGCGGCGTGGGATGGAAAACTGGTTAAGCCAGTCAGGAGCAGGGTAGCAATAAGAAGGGAACGCAGCATGGCATTGGTCTTTCAAAAAGTGAATCAAATAAAAAAAGTCTGGCCCGATCTTACCCTGAACGCGGCATGACTTCGAAGCGCATTGCCCATTTGCCGAGTCGTCGCACTAAGCAGGCCTGAAAATACATGATAATAGGCGCTTTATCATTCACACGAGAGAACACAGATGGCGAAGTTGTATTTTCGTTATTCGGCAATGAATGCGGGTAAATCCACCGCCCTGATTCAGGTCGCGCACAATTACGAAGAAAATCAAAAAAAGGTCCGACTTTACACTGCGCGACTCGATGATCGTTACGGTAGCGGCCGCGTGACGTCGCGCTTGGGCCCGCAGCGTGAGGCGAATGCCTTCGATGACGACTTTGATTTTTTGGCTGACCATGCGCAGCAGGGCCCGGTCGCCTGCGTGCTGATCGATGAGGCACAATTTCTTACGCCAATCCAGGTACGCCAGCTGCATCATCTGGCCCAGGTGGAGGGTGTGCCGGTGATCTGCTACGGACTACGTTCGGATTTTCGCGGTGATGCTTTTCCCGGCGCGGCGACCTTACTGACGCTGGCCGAAGAAATCGAAGAACTCAAAACGATCTGCACCTGCGGCAAGAAGGCGACCATGAATATGCGTGTCGATGCACAGGGCGGTATGGTGAGAGATGGTGCGCAGGTAGAAATTGGCGGGAATGATCGCTATCGCCAGCTTTGTGGCCGCTGCTTTTACAGCTTGCAAAAACAGGGCCGTCGCTAAAATCGGCCAGCGATTTGCAGTGCACGTCGGCGCGCACTGCTTCAGGCTTACTGAATAATAAACGATTCAAAAAAAGTATCGGTGACGCCTTTTTTGTCATCCAGTTTGATGACCTTATTGACCTCGTCCATCACATCGTCCATCAACATCTGCTTACCTTCGGTGGTATTGATGT
This sequence comes from Oxalobacteraceae bacterium, assembly GCA_947374865.1. Lineage (GTDB taxonomy): Bacteria > Pseudomonadota > Gammaproteobacteria > Burkholderiales > Burkholderiaceae_D > CANFLV01. The sequence goes on along the minus strand of CANCDR010000002.1, from coordinate 273,563 downwards.
CGGTATCAGCTTTGCTGGTAAACAAAAGAATCAGATTGTGGCGAATGATCGGCATATAAGTTTTGATCTTGGCGCCCACGCCCGGCTTGGTCGACTTGAGCGTGACGACGATTTGCAGCACATGCTGCATGCCGACCAGATTGACCGTAAAGGGGTCAAGTCGGGTAAAGGGCACCACGCCTTCCTTGGCTTCGCCGCCGGAATTGGCATGCGCAGGGGCGCATACGCTCAGCGAGACGATGAACAGGGACAGCAGAACGAGCAAATTTTGGAAGAAACGCATAGGTAGTCGGCTTGGTTAAGTTTCCGTTTAGGAATATTCCCTAGTGTAATCGACGCGTGCTTGCTTTCGCAAGCGGAATGCCGTCAGCCCTTGCTTAAGCCGCGGGAGGCGCGATCGGCGTTACCGTGACCTTGACTTCCAGCTTCTGCTCGCCACCGCCCAGAACCACGCCGCGCAACGGGGTGACATCGCTGAAATCGCGTCCCCAGCCAAGGGTAATGTGCTCATCCTGTACCAGGCAACAATTGGTCGGATCAAAGTCGACCCAGCCAATATCCGGGGCAAACACCGATACCCAGGCATGCGAGGCGTCTGCGCCGATCAGCCGTGGCTGGCCGGGTGGCGGGGTGGTGAGCAGATAACCGCTCACGTAGCGACAGGCCAGGCCCAGGCTGCGCAGACAGCCAATCATCAAATGGGCAAAGTCTTGGCACACACCACGCCGCCCGCGCATGACTTCCGAGAGTGGCGTGGCGATCGTGGTCGCCGTTGGATCAAATTCAAAGTCGCGGTAAATCTGTTCGGTCAGTGCCAGCGTGGCCTCCAGCAAGGCGCGCCCCGGGCTAAAGCAGGGCTGCGCATACGCCCGCAGTGCGGCGCTCAGGCTGATGTGGGGTGATTCATACAGAAAGTGAAACGGCGCTGAGGTCGTCGCCAAGTCGGTACGCAGCAGCGCGTCATGCAGTACGTCCCAGGGCGCCGAATGACGCAGTGCCTGAATCGTCGGACGCGCACTCAGCGCGACCGTCGAATACGCCTTCACCGTGAGCGTGTTATGCATGGTGGTGAGGGTGACATGACGGGTCGGGTTACCAAAATAATCGCTGCGCTCAACCCAGTCAGCCGATACCGGCTGAATGTCGATGTGCTGCGCCAGACAGGTCTGGTAATCAAAGCTGCGCGGTGCCAGATGCAGCAGCTGCTGCGACAGTGAGACCTTGTATTGGTAGCGATAATGGGTGTCGTGCTCGACCCGGTAATACTTAATGGGTGTGCCGATCATGGTACGAATGTCTCATCATGGAGCGTGCCGGAGTGGCTGAAAAACTGCATGCCGATGCGGTCCGACAGGGTGTTGGCGGCGGCACTGAGTTTGCCCAGCAGGTCGAGTAAATTCTGTGCACCGCACTGCAGATCGCGTTCGGGCGTGAGCGCCATCAGTTCATGCATGAGTGAGACAAAAAAATCGTCACCGCAGGGGCCGTAATGCAGCGCTAAACGCTGTAAATATTTGATCAGACCTTCGATCTGGAAGGCAATCGAACGCGGATTACTCAGATCGAGCACCAACAGATCGAGCACCGGTAGCCATTCCGGCTGCGCCATGTAACGCGAACGATAAGTCACGCTACTGTCGGCGATATCGAGCAGCCAGTCGAGGCTGGCGTTGGCCGGCATTTTTAAGGCATAGCGCAGAATCCGACACAGGAACTGCAGGCGTTCGGCCCGCCGGCCAATCGACATCAGCAGCCAGCCGTGATCGCGCGTCATGCCGTCCAGTGCAAAGCCGGACAAGGTCATCAGGGTGCTGGTCACGCCATCAAGAATGGTACGCGCATCGGCCAGACTCGGCAGGCGCGCAGCGGCGGTATTTTTGCTGACCAGCTGATTGAGTGTGCGCCAGTTATCCAGCGACAGACGTTCGCGCAGATTGCCAGCAATATTGGTGAGCAGCTGTAAATTGCAGGCCAGTCCTGGTACCGTGCGCTCAACGACTGACTTGAGCAGGCTGCGCTCGATTGCGCTATCGCTGTGAGCGGCCAAGGCGGCGAGTTCGTCTTCGTCTTCCTCCTCATCGGGCGTGTCGTCGGCGCGGCCCTTGATTTTGATCAGGCCGTACCAGATGCACAGCGCCTGCACGGTTTGCCATTCGCCGCCGCGCTGTTCGGGCGCGCTGTTTAAAAGAAAATCGAGTACCGTACGGGTTAAGCGGGTGCTGTTTTCGCAGCGTTCACCGTAGCGGCCAAACCAGAACAGATTTTCTGCCAGCCGGCTCGCCAGATGGGTATCGCCGCGCACCAGATCATCGACGCTGGTACGACGTGGTGCGGCTGTGGCTGGCGTGACGGTGTTGGCGGCCAGGACCCAGGTGTCTTTGCTCGCGCCGCCGCGTTGCATATTGAGGACCCGGGTATCGGTACCGCTGGCTACGCGGGTCAGTCCGCCCGGCATGACCACATAGCCATTTGGGGTGGCGCAGGCATAGACGCGCAAGCCGACCGCCGCCGAAGCCAGGCCGGACGCATCGCCTGGCTGCCAGACGGGCGCATGGGATAAATTGACCATCTCTTGCGCCACATAGTGATGCGGATTGGCGCGCATTTCAGCGATCAACTGCTGACGCGCCTTGGTATTGAGGTCCATGCCAAAGACCGGCGCGAAGCGTTGCTGGGCAAAGGCGGGTTTGATGATCAGGTGATCGAGTCGGCTGATCACATCTTCGCAGGCCGCCGGCTCGCCGCACCACCAGGTCGCGACAGAAGGCATTTTCAGACTTTGTCCCAGCAGCCGCTGGCACAGCTTGGGCAGATAGCCCAGCAAGGCGCCCGATTCCAGCAAGCTCGAACCAAGTCCATTGGCGATCAGGACCGTGCCACGGCGTGCCGCTTCGGTCAGGCCAACGATGCCGAGCGCCGATTCCTGGCGCAGTTCGAGCGGATCGCAAAAATCATCATCGACCCGACGCAGGATCACATGCACGCGCTGCGGCCCGGAGAGCGTTTTGAGCCATACCAGACCGTTACGTACTGTCAGGTCGGTACCTTCGACCAGCGGATAACCGAGGTAACGCGCCAGATAAGACTGTTCAAAATAGGTTTCGTTATACGGCCCCGGCGTGAGCAGGACGATCAGTGGCGCTTCACCGCTGCGCAACGCGGGACTCTGGTCGGCACCGTCGCCGCGATTGGCCGCGCAGATGCGGCCCCAATGCGCCAGGCTGTCACGCAGGCTGGCAAAAAAGCTGTTCAGGTGCTGTACTCGCAGATCACGAAACAGGTCAGGAAATGCGCGCGAAATGATGGTGCGGTTTTCCAGCGCATAACCAGCACCGGAAGGCGCCTGGGTACGATCGGCTACCACCCACCAGCGACCATCCGGTGAGCGCGCCAGATCGACCGCATATAAATGCAGGGCGATGCCATCGCTTTGGCGGATGCCATGGCAAGGACGCAAAAAGTTGGCGTTGCCGTGAATGAGTGCCGGCGGGAGCAGGCCTTCGCTGATCAGGGTTTGTTTACCATACGCGTCGCCCAGAATCTGGTTGAGCAGGGTGGCGCGCTGAATCACGGCCTCGGCGATGCCCGACCATTCTTCGGCCGGCAGAATCATCGGCAGATCGTTGAGTGACCAGGGCCGCTGTTGGCCCTGGGTGTCGGCATAAATGTTGTAAGTCACACCGTTATCGTGCACCTGGCGTTGCACCGATTCGAGGCGTTCGTGCATCAATTCAGGCGCTTCTTGCTGCAAATGCGCCAACATGGCGCGCCAGTGCGGCCGAGCGTGCCCGCTTTTATCGAGCATCTCGTCAAAGCGCCCCTTGGTATTTTGGTAGTGCACCAGCAAGGGGTTCGTCATAGCCAAACTTTAATGCATGCTAGATTTGCCAGCGCAAATCCAGCGTCAAGGGAAAATGGGGATTCAATGGCTCTACTGCCACCGTCATCGGGCCGGGGGTATGGCCGTGTGCCTGAAAACGGGCAAAACGGCGTGCCTCTGCTTCATTGGCATTGACGGGGAAAGCATCGTAATTGCGTCCTCCTGGATGCACGACATGATACATGCATCCGCCGATCGAGCGGCCATTCCAGGTATCAATCAAATCAAATATCAGTGGGCCATGGGCGCCGATGGTCGGATGCAGCGCCGACCACGGATCCCAGGCGCGAAAGCGGACCCCGGCGACAAATTCACCCGCAACACCGGTCGGCTGCAGGGGCAGCTGGCGGCCATTACAGCTCACCACATGGCGGCCATCGGTGAGGCCGCGCACACGCAATTGCATGCGCTCGACAGAAGAATCGACGTAGCGCGCCGTGCCGCCACTGCTGACTTCTTCGCCCAATACATTCCACGGCTCGATCGCCTGGCGCAGTTCCATTTCAACCCCCGCATAGGCCACGCTGCCGTAGCGTGGAAAGCGGAATTCGATGAAGGGATCAAACCAGCTTTCTTCGAACGCAAAGCCGGCACTGCGCAGCTCCTGCACCACGTCGCGCATGTCTTGGGCGACGAAATGCGGCAGCATCCAGCGGTCGTGCAGCTGGGTGCCCCAGTGAATCAGCTTGCCCTCGTAGGGCGTTTCCCAGAAGCGCGCCACCAGCGCGCGCAAAAGCAGCATTTGCACCAGACTCATGCGGGCGTGCGGCGGCATTTCAAAGGCGCGAAACTCGACCAAGCCACAACGCCCGGTCGGACCATCCGGTGAATACAATTTATCGATCGAAAATTCTGCGCGGTGAGTATTGCCGGTTAAATCGACCAGCAGATTACGCAGCAGGCGGTCGACCAGCCAGGGCCGTTTGCTTTCTTCGGTGGCCGGCAGTACTTTGTCTAGCTGCTGGAAAGCGATCGCCAGTTCGTACAGGTTATCGTCGCGCGCCTCATCGACCCGTGGTGCCTGGCTGGTCGGGCCGATGAAGGTGCCCGAAAACAGGTAGGACAAGGCCGGATGGTTTTGCCAGTAAGTGATGAGTGATTTGAGCACGTCGGGCCGGCGCAGCATCGGACTATCGACCGCCGTGGCGCCGCCCAGGGTGGCGTGATTCCCGCCGCCGGTACCGGTGTGGCGACCGTCGAGCATGAATTTTTCGGTGCCGAGGCGGGTCTGGCGCGCTTCTTCGTACAAAAAGCTGACATTGTCGACCAACTCCTTCCAACTCGCTGCCGGATGAATGTTGACTTCGATGACGCCCGGATCCGGCGTGACGCTGAGCAGTTTGATGCGCGCATCGCGAGGTGGCGGATAGCCTTCCAGGCGGACGCGGAGGTGCAGTGTGGCGGCGGTTTTTTCGATGGCTGAGATCAGTGCCAGAAAATCTTCCAGACGTTTGAGCGGCGGCAGAAAAACATGCAGTCGGCCTTCCCGCACCTGTAGGCACAGGGCAGTGTGAATGACTTCCTTGGCGGGGGTTTTGTCGTCCTTGGTAGTTTTTTTGCTTGTGCTGTCCGGCCTAGCTGTCGCAGCGGCGGGTGATTTATTCGACGGCGTATCTTCCAGCGGCGCCTGCGGCGCGAAGGGGTCGACATCGAAGTCGGTGACTTTGTCTTCCGGACTGACCCAAGGCAGGGTGTCGAGCGGCAGGCGCAGTCCGAGCGGTGAATCCCCTTCGAGCAGATATAAATGTTCGCGCCGCAGCGGCCAGTGACTGGTTAGCCAGCCAGTATGCGGCTTTTTAGCAGTCGACTTGGCGGGCTTTAAAGGCAGAACTACACCGACCGTGGTGCCGAGTCCCTGTTCAAGCAGCTGTACCAGACGGCGACGCTGCGCCGACGCGCTCAGGTCGGCTTTGAGGGGATCGAGATTGGCCGGCAGGCGCTGTTCCAGTGCGGCTTGCTGCAGGACGTCTTCGTAAGCTGGAATCAGGCTGTCTGCCGGCAGACCGAGCTGCGCTGTTAGCGCGCTTGAAAAACGCTGCACATCATCGAGCGTGTAAGCATCGGCAGTGTCATCGGTAGAAAATAAGGCACTGTCGTGCCAGATCGGCTGGCCATCGGTACGCCAGAAAATATTCAAGGCCCAGCGCGGCAGGGGTTCGCCCGGATACCACTTACCCTGACCAACATGCAGCAAGCCGCCGGGGGCAAAGTGCTGTTGCAGTCGCTGTGTAAGCTGACCTGCGAGTGCCCGTTTGTGCGCGCCGTGGGCCAAGGTATTCCACTCTGGGCCATCCATATCGTCGATCGACACAAAGGTCGGTTCACCGCCCTGCGTTAAGCGCACATCCAGACGCGTGAGCGTGGCATCGACCTTGGCACCGAGTTGATCGATCGCCTGCCAGTCGGCCTCGCTATAGGGTTTGGTGACGCGCGGGTCTTCGTGGATGCGCGTTACCGTCATCACATGTTCAAATTCGACGCCGGCGGCATCCGCCAGTCCGCTGACCGGCGCAGCGGACGAGGGCATGGCGGTGCAGGCGAGCGGGATATGTCCTTCGCCAGTCAGCATGCCCGAGGTCGGGTCCAGACCGATCCAGCCAGCACCGGGCACATACACTTCGGCCCAGGCGTGCAAGTCGGTGAAATCGACGTTGGTGCCGCTGGGGCCATCGAGTGATTTCACGTCGGCGACCAGCTGGATCAGGTAGCCGGAAACAAAGCGCGCAGCCAGACCGAAATGGCGCAAGATATGCACCAGCAGCCAGCCACTGTCACGGCAAGAACCGGAGCCCAATTGCAGCGTCTGTTCTGGTGTTTGCACGCCCGGTTCGAGGCGTACCAGATAGCGGATAGTGTTTTGCAGACGCTGGTTAAGGGCCACTAAAAAGTCGGCCGTGACGATCGGTTTGTCACAGAGCGCTTTGCGGGCCGCGGCCATCCAAGCCTTGAGCAGCGGCGTTGCAGGTTCTACTTTACGGTAGGCGCCCAGTTCGAATTCGAGCTGCTCGGTATAAGAGAAAGGGAATTGTTCGGCGTACGCTTCGACAAAAAAATCAAATGGATTGATCACTGTCATGTCGGCCACCAGATCGACGGTGAAATCGAGTACCTGGGTTCGTTCCGGAAAAACCGCGCGGGCGATGTAATTACCGTAGGGGTCTTGTTGCCAATTCAGAAAATGCTGTTTGGGTTCGATGGTCAGCGAATAGGCCAGGATCGGCGTGCGCGCATGGGCTGCCGGACGCAGGCGGATTTCATGCGGGCCCAAATTGACCAGGCGGTCGTAGCGATAGCTGGTTTTATGGTGGAGTGCGACGCGGATGGCCATGTGAACACTTTTTCGTTAATGACGACACCAATGCCTAAGCAGGATATGTACCTGCTTTATATTTAGCCGACCCGCTGGTTCGATAGGCGGGCCAGAAACCAGGCCAGTGCCACGCCGGCAAAGGTCAGCCCGACGACTAGTCCGATCCAAAAGCCGGATGCTTCCATGGGCCCGGCAGGCGCGCCAGGAAACCAGGCCGGCAGCCAGCCATAGCCAAGAATACAGCCCAGCGGCAGCGAAATACCCCAAAAAGCGACCAAGTGGATCAACATCGGTGTCCGCGTGACTTTGTAGCCACGCACGGCACTGGCGGCCGCCACCTGCATGCCGTCCGAGAGCTGGAACAGGGCTGCGAGTAAAAGCAGATCGACGGTAATGGCTTGCACCGCCGGATCACTGGTATAGAGCGCGGCGATCGGGTAGCGCAGTAGGGCAATGCCGATCGCCGAAAGCAGCGCAAAGGCGAGCGAGATGCCGACCCCAACCCAGGAAGCAAACCGCGCCTGACGCGGATCGTTCTGCCCCAGACCGAGTCCGACCCGGGTGACAAGCGCCAGCCCCAGGCTCATCGGCACCATGAAGATCACCGAAGAAAAGTTCAGGGCGATCTGATGCGCCGAGGTGGCATGCACTCCGAAACGGGCGACTAGCAGGCCGACCGAAGCAAACGCACTCACCTCGGCAAAGTAGGTCACGCCGATGGGCAGGCCGATGCGCATCATGCGAAGAATTTCACCCCAGTGCGGCCAATCCCAGCGTACGAAAGGATCACTCGCGCGATAGGCCGGGTCATGGCGGATCCAGATCAGCATGGCCGCCAGCATCAGCCACAGCCCGATCGAGGTAGCCGTTGCACAGCCTATGGCGCCCAGCTCTGGCGCGCCCCAGTTACCGTACACCAGCAGCCAGTTAGCGGCAATATTAAATGCCAGACCGCCGAGCGAAATCAGCATGATGGGTTTGGTCTGATTGATACTTGTGCTATAGCCTTGCAGGGTGCGGAACATGGCAAAGGCAGGCATACCGGCACTGATGACGTGTACAAAGCGCGTCGCCATGGCTTGCAGTGACGGTTCCAGATCAAGGGTATCAAAGACCAGGGTCGCGGCATTCAGCGCTGCACAGGCCAGCAGGCCAATGAATAAGGCCTTCCACATGGCTTGCCGCATCATGTGGGCGATGTTGGCATGGCGACCAGCGCCCATTTCGTGGGCTACCAGTGGATTAATTGCCATCATGATACCGATCACTGTCACGATGACCATGGTCCATAAGGCCGTGCCGAGGGAAACGGCGGCCAAATCCATGACGCCTTTGTGACCGGTCATAGCGACGTCGGCGACGCCCATGCCGACCGTTGCCAGCTGGCCGACGATCATGGGCCAGGCGAGTTTCCACAGTGCGTGGATTTCTTGGCGGATGGGCGTGCTACCGTTAAACGTCATTTTGTGTAGGGTGTGCGGTGCACCATGTGGCGCGGTGTCAAAAGCGCGCGCGCAAAATAAAAACGGCACCTTAGTGCCGTCGAAGGATCGTACTGATTGAATTTTAACGTATTACGGCAGCCGTCTGCGTATATTTGCTGATCTGCTGCATCCACGGCTCGGTGACGACGCGGATTTCGCGGTCATTGGCCATGATTTGTTTGAGCAGCTGAACTTTACGCAGACGGTCAGTACCTTCCAGCGGGGGCAGCTGGTTGGATTGAACGGCTTCACGCTGTTGGGCGCATTGGGCTTCAAGGAGTGACAGGCTGTCCCAGTCATTACCACGCGCAGCGTCTTGCATGAGCTGGGTGAGTCCGGCTACTTTTTCGTACAACGAAACGACGTCGCTGGAATTCATATTCATTCGCCAATAAAAAAGAAAGTAAAATGATGCCTGTCTCCTTCTTTACGGCAGCGCATGGGCCAACTTTAGGGTAATCGTGAAAAATATTTTTGATCTAGTTAAAATAATGGCAAATGCGTGACGCTGCGCTCGCGCTAGAGGCTTGAATCTCGGTGCTGTATCCGTCATCAACACCAATAATGACCATTAACGTGACTTCGACAAAATAATCAGCCATTTACGAAACAGCAGAATTTCCAGGTGACCTGGCTCAATGCCGGCGCCGAAATCGATGATCGGGTTAACATTGTAATAACGATTACGAAAATCGCGGCAGATGAACATTTCACGCTGGCCCAAACGCAGCAGGCAAGATGTGGGTGTTGGCAGATACTGCAGGCCGGTGAGGGTACTAAAGGTAAGGGGCATGTTGGTCATAACGGGCTCCATTGCGGTACGTGGTTGAACAAGACCTTACGATATCACAACTACTGTATGAATAAACAGTATTATTTTCATTCGCCCTTAAATTTATATTTGTGCCTGATTTATTGTTTATTTGATCATGGTGGTATTGGCTTGGTGTTTTCAATGCGTGCTTTAAACGAGTGCATAAACTCAGCGCATTAACTTGCTTGACTTGGCTTACGTGGCTAACGTCTAATGAGGCCCTTGTTTGTGCGTGCTTAGTCCACCCGATGCGGGCCTGATAATCAGACTGTGAATGGGCATGCATACCGCCAGCCATGACTGTTTTACGCAATGATCCCTACTTAAATGATGATAAAAATGCCGCCTTCAACCGCTCGCCCAACGATTACCGTCGTCGGCAGTATCAATATGGATCTGGTTTTTCGTACGCCGCGCATGCCCGTCATCGGCGAGACCATCACGGGTGAGGAATTCCGCCAAATCCCGGGCGGTAAAGGGGCGAATCAGGCGGTGGCTGCCGCGCGACAGGGTGGTGCGGTGTCTTTCGTCGGCTGCGTGGGCGACGATGGCTTTGGTCTGCAGTCGCGCGCCTGCCTGAGCGCCGACCAGATCGACGTGCAAGCCGTCACCACGATGGCCCAAACGTCGACCGGGGTGGCCGGTATTCTGGTCGATGCCAGCGGTCATAACTGTATCGTGCTCGCGCCGGGCGCCAATGCCTGCGTCTCGCTGCCATTGATCGATGCGGCTGCGCCAGTCATTCAAAGCGGGCAATGGCTGATCTGTCAGCTGGAAATTCCGCTTGCCAGTGTCAGCCATGCTATCGATATCGCCCATGAACAGGGCGTGCGGGTCGTCTTTAATCCTGCGCCGGTGCCCGAAGCAGTCAAGGGCTTGCCCCTGAATGACGCCATGCTGGCCAAGGTCGATTACCTGATCGTTAATGAAACCGAAGCCGGACAGCTGGCTGGTATCGAAGTTACTGATTTACCGAGCGCGGCGCTGGCAGCCAAGACTTTGCGCGGGCGCGGCGCGGCGACTGTTTTGCTGACCATGGGTGAGCATGGCGTCCTCATTGCCGATACATCAGGCGAGCGCAGCATGCCGGCTTTGAAGGTGGAAGTAGTCGACACGACCGCTGCCGGTGATACCTTCGTCGGCGCACTGAGCGTCGGTTTGGCGCATGGCCTTGGGATTGATGCGGCGGCTATGGAAGCACAGTGTGCGGCCGCTCTGGCGGTGACGCGGCTGGGCGCCCAGACCTCCATCCCGAGTCGCGCAGAGGTCGAACAATTTATGCGTAGCCTGGCAATGACGCCGAGCCGTTGAGGCGGGGCGCCGACGCAGTGATGGCGACGCAGTGCGGCTACTCATTGACGGCTGCGTGGTGATGGCTACTCAGCTACGGAATTCAGTTACGGAATTCGGCAGCAAAATACAGCGACCAAATACATTGCTCCAATACAGTGGTCTAACTCAGTGGCCTAACTCAGTTACACTTACGGGCTGGCGTGGCAAATGCGGTTTTTGCGCGGATGCTTAGTTTATGTATCGATTGTGCTTTGATGATGTGTCGATGATGCTTCGTTCAAAGATAATTTTTTACCCTCGGACTATTTAAAAATGACATTCCCTCGCTTCTGTTTTTTTGCCCTCGCTGCGGCGACATCGTTCACTGTGCTGGCAGCCGATCCGAAACTGGCGATCGTCTATGGCGCAGGCGGCAAATTCGATAAGTCATTTAATCAGGCCGCCGGGCAGGGCGCTGATCGCTTCAAGAAAGAAACCAACATCGGCTTTCTGGAAGTCTCGGTCGCCTCCGACACCCAGACCGAACAAATCCTGCGCACCCTGGCACGCAAAAATCTCGATCTGATCGCCGCCATCGGCTTTGCCCAGGCACAGGCAGTGCAGACCGTGGCCAAAGAATTCCCGAAAGTGAAATTCGTTATCATCGATGGTGTGGCGCAGGGCGACAATATCAGCTCGATTTTATTTAAAGAGCAGGAAGGCTCCTACCTGGTCGGCGTGGCGGCCGCTACGGTCAGCAAGAGCAAAAAAATCGGCTTCGTCGGCGGTATGGATATTCCGCTGATTCGGGCTTTTTCCTGCGGTTATGTGCAGGGTGCCAAAGCGGTCGATAGCAAAATCGAACTCACGCAAAATATGGTCGGCAGCACGCCCATGGCCTGGCAGGATCCGGCCAAGGGCGCCGAATTAGCGCGGGCCCAATTTGAAAAAGGTGTCGACGTTGTTTTTGCTGCAGCCGGTGGCAGCGGCATGGGCGCGCTCAAGGCCGCCAGTGAAAAAGGCAAGCTGGCCATTGGTGTGGACTCGAATCAAAATTATCTCTACCCCGGCACCATGCTGACTTCGATGCTCAAGCGTGGTGACAATGCGATTTACAACAGCTTCATGGCAGTCAAAAACGGCAACTGGAAATCCGGCGTGGCGAATCAGGGTGTCAAGGAAGGCGGCGTTGACTGGGCACTGGATGCCGATAACCGCAAATTGATTTCGCCCGAGCTGGAGAAAAAATTAAACCAGGTTCGCCAAGACATCATCAGCGGCAAAATTCGCGTCGTCGATTATCGCGAGACCAACAGCTGTCCGCTGTGATGTCACGTTGACGCAGCCTATGTCACCTACACCTGCCGTTGAATTTCGCCAGGTCTGCAAACGCTTTGGTAGCGTGCAGGCCAATGCGGACGTCAATTTGCGCATCGCCAAAGGCAGTATTCACGGTCTGGTCGGCGAGAACGGCGCCGGCAAATCGACGCTCATGAGTATCCTGTATGGCTACTACCGCGCCGACAGTGGCAGCATTCTTCTCGATGGCCAGACGCAGCAGATTCGCAGCAGTCAGGACGCCATCCGGCTTGGCATCGGCATGGTGCATCAGCATTTCATGCTAGTCGATCAGTTAAGCGTGCTCGATAACGTGATGCTCGGTGCGGCGGGCGGGTTTCGGCTCGCGCCGCAGCGGGTGCAAGTCGCTGCGCGGCTGCGTGAACTGGCGGCGCTGTATCAGCTGGAGGTCGACCCCGATGCGCTGATTCAGGACCTGTCGGTCGGTGCCCAGCAGCGGGTAGAAATTCTCAAGCAGATTTATCTGGCGGCGCATATTTTGATTCTCGACGAGCCAACCGCTGTCCTGACGCCGCAGGAAACCCATTCGCTGTTTACCGTGTTGCGCCGTTTTCAGGCGCAGGGCAAGACCATCATACTCATCAGTCATAAGCTACAGGAAATCCTTGCCATCACCGATCAGGTCAGCGTGCTGCGCGGCGGGCGGGTGGTCGCGGAAATGGCGACTGCCGATACCAACGCCGAGGCGCTCGCTACGCTCATGGTAGGGCGGCCGGTGCAGCAGCATTTGCCGCGCGCAGCGTGGAATCCGGGGCAGGTCATGTTGCAGGTAAGTGGCCTGCATGTACACAACGCGGCGCACCGCGCACTGCTCAAGGATGTGCAGTTTCAGGTACGTGCCGGAGAGATCGTCGCCATCGCCGGCGTGTCTGGGAATGGTCAAAGTGAATTACTCGAAGTCTTGAGTGGCATGCGTTTGCCGGATCAGGGCACCATAAAAATGGCCGGACAAGAACTGCCCTATCGCCAGCGCCGCGATGCAGATGGTTTGCCGGCGCACTATCGTCGGCTTGGCATTGCCCATGTGCCGGAAGACCGACTGCAGCATGGCGTCATCAAGGATTTTTCGGTGCTGCTCAATGCCATGCTGGGTTATCAGGAAAAAGCCGAGAAGGTCTTTGGATTACTCGACTTTAAGGCCATCGCTCAGCGCTGCGCCAGATTGCTCACCCTATTTGCCGTGCGACCGGCCGATCCTACTTTGCGACTGGGTTTGCTGTCGGGCGGGAATCAGCAAAAGGTCGTGCTGGCGCGCGAAATTGATGCGCAGCCCAAGCTGTTATTGGTCGGCCAGCCAACCCGCGGCGTGGATATCGGCACCATCGAAAGCATCCATACGCAGCTGCTCACATTACGCGACGCTGGCGTGGCGATTTTGCTCGTCTCGGCCGAGCTGGAAGAAGTACGCTCACTGGCCGATCGTATTCTGGTGATGGCCGACGGACGCATCACGGGCGAACTGGCCGCGGCTGATTTTGATGCGACGCGCATTGGATTGTTAATGGCGGGTGCTGACGCATGAATCAACCACTCCCACGCTGGGTCAGCGCATTTGTGCTGCCGCTGCTAAACCTGCTCTCTGCACTGGCGGTCGCTGGCTTGACGCTCTACCTGATGGGCGAAAGTCCGCTTGAGTCGCTGGCTATTTTATTTAACAGTGCGTTCCTGAACGCAGAAGGTTTTGGCTACACGCTGTTTTATGCCAGCACCTTTATTTTTACCGGACTCTCCGTCGCCATCGCCATGCAGAGCGGGCTGTTTAATATCGGCACCGAAGGACAAATGTACATCGGTGGCCTCGGTCTGGCCTTGGTCGTGCTGCGCTGGGATACGGTCTTACCGGGCTGGTTATTGATTCCGCTGGCGCTGACGGCCAGCGCCGTGTTCGGTGCCCTTTGGGCCTGGCTGCCTGGCTATTTGCAGGCGCGGCGTGGCAGCCATATCGTGGTCACCACGATCATGTTTAACTTCATCGCGGCGAGTTTGATGAATTTTATGATCGTCTCGTATCTGGTGCCGCAGGGCGCACAAAATCCTGCCACCCGCGTGTTTGCCGAAAGCGCCTGGCTGCCGCGTTTGAATAGTGTGTTCCCGCTGTTGGGCGAGTCGCCCTTAAATGGCAGTTTTATCCTCGCGCTCTTGGCGCTCCTGATTTATGGTCTTGTCATTGGCCGTACACAAGCCGGTTACCGGCTGCGCGCGGTGGGCTTGAATCCGGCCGCGGCGCATTATGCCGGCATGTCGATTTCACGCACCATCATCGGCGTCATGCTGGTGTCGGGCGCGCTGGCCGGTCTGGCGGCGGTCAATTCTGTGCTCGGCTCGACGCACTACATGGGACTCAATTTCCCCGCTGGCGCCGGTTTCATCGGCATCGCCATTGCGCTCATGGGGCGCCAGCATCCCGTCGGCATTTTATTGTCCGCGATTTTGTTTGGCGGGCTGATTCAGGGCGGCTTTGATCTGGCGCTGGAAAAGCCCGGCATTCCGCCTGAGACCTTCATTTTTATTCAAGGTCTGATCATTCTTTTTTGCGGCGCGCTGGAAAATTTATACGCGCCGGCGCTTGCCAGACTGATCGGACACTGGTCGTCCGCTGCGGCTAAAGATGGAGGGCCACAAGATGCTGGATGATTTTAATTTGGCCGGTGTGCTGGTATCGACGGTGCGCAATGCACCGGTCTTGATTTTTGCCGCCATGGCCGGCCTGTTTGCCGAGCGCAGTGGCGTGGTCGATCTGGCGCTCGAAGGTAAAATGCTGGCCGCTGCTTTTGCTGCCGCAGCGGTCGGGTTCGTGACGCAAAATCCCTGGCTTGGCGTAGCGGCCGGCATGGGTGTGTCGGTGCTGCTGGCGCTCTTGCAGGCTTACGTCAGCATCACGCAAAAAGGCAATCAGCTCGTGTGTGGCATTGCGCTTAATATTGCGCTGTCCGGGCTGACCTTCGTGCTGGCACAGTATTTTTTTCAGCAGGGCGGCCGCACGCCCGATCTGCAGGCCGCGCGCTTTAGCGAGTTAGTCCTGCCTGGCAGCAGCCTTATCGCGCAGGTACCCTTGCTGGGCTGGCTATGGAATTCGCTGATTGGCGGGCACACTATCCTGGTGTATCTGGCGTTTGCGCTGGTACCGCTGGTGCACTGGATCGTCTACCATAGCCGCTTCGGATTGCGTTTGCGCGCCGTGGGCGAGAATCCGCATGCGGCCGATGCAGCCGGTGTGTCGGTCGTGCAGACACGGTATGCGGCACTGCTTATTGGCGGTGTACTCTGTTCGTTTTCCGGTGCTTATCTGTCGATGGTGCAGAGCGGGTTTTTTCTACGCGATATGGCGGCCGGCAATGGCTTTCTCGCCTTGACCGCATTAGTATTCGGTAACTGGCGACCGCTGCACACGTTTTTTGGCTGTCTGATGTTTGGATTTTTTGCGGCCCTGCAGATTCAGATCGAGGGCGTGGCATTTCCCGTCGTCGGCAAGATACCCGGCTCGCTGATTCAGATGATTCCGTATGTGTTGACCGTCATTGTTCTTGCTGGTCTGATGGCCAGATCGGTCGCGCCGAAAGCGATCGGCCAGCCGTTTGTTAAATCACGCTGATTTCCTGGCCCCGAATTTTTGCAGCGCTATCGGGGCACCAGCGTGACTATTTTGGAGAAGTGAGTATGAGCGCAGTACATAAAGTTATTTTTGATACCGATCCCGGCGTAGACGACGCGATGGCGCTGTACTTCGCGCTGGCGCATCCTGCGATCGACGTGATCGGCATTACCACCACCTTTGGTAACGTCACCGTGCAACAGGCGACCGAGAACGCGCTCTACCTGACCCGCATCGCCGGCGTCGAGGTACCGGTCGCGCAAGGTGCCGCCGTGCCGCTGTCTAAAAAGCCCGGCCCGCCGCCTGACTTTATTCACGGTAAAGACGGTCTGGGCAATCTCGCCTCGCGGGTGAATGTGCCGGGCACTGCTGAACATATCAGCGCCGCTGAATTCATCGTCAGCATGGCACGTCAACATCCGGGCGAAATTACGCTGGTCGCCGTCGCCCCGCTGGGGAATCTGGGACTGGCCTTAAAGATTGAACCAAACCTGCCCAAGCTCTTAAAGCGCGTGGTCCTCATGGCCGGCACAGTCACCGAGCCGGGTAATGTGTCGCCGGTGGCCGAAGCGAACGTGTGGAACGATCCGGATGCCGCCGACCTGGTGTTTACGGCCGGCTGGGATCTGACCATGTGTGGGCTGGATGTGACGCACCGCGTGGTGCTGCCATCGAGCCTGTTTGATGCACTGGCAGCCAAGCATAGTCATATCGCCACAGATACATTGCAACATGCGGTGCATTTTTACAGCACGTTTTATCAGGCGATTCGTCCTGAACTTGGCCATGCCTGCTATGGCCACGATGTGCTGGCGTTTGCCTGGCTGGTGGCGCCTGAACTATTCAAGACACAGATGGGCCGCGTACGCGTTGCTCGTAGCGGTGAAGGCAATGGCCAGACCATGATGGACCGTCTTGGTACCTTGTTTTATCCCGAGCCGGGCTGGGAAAAAGAAAAGCCGGAAACACGCGTCTGCATGAGCGTCGATGTGCAGGCGTGTACCGACCTGATCGTCAACACGCTCTCTGGCGATTGGCTCAAACCCGCGATTACCCGATAAGGCGGCCGGTATGCATATCCAACCTGTTGATTACCGTGCGCCGGATGCGGCGCAAAAGTTTTGCGCCAGTCTGCACGAGACGGGTTTTGGCGTACTGACGCATCATCCCTTGTCGCAAGAGCGTATCGAGACCATTTATCGTGAATGGCTGGGTTTTTTTCAGACGGATGCCAAACAAGGCTATCGCTTTGATAAAGAAAAAATGGATGGCTATTTTTCGCCCGCCATTTCTGAAACGGCCAAGGGGCATGTGCAGCGGGATCTGAAAGAGTTTTTTCATATTTACCCCTGGGGTCAGTACCCGGCCGAGGTGTCGGATGCGGCGCGCATCTATTATCGGGAAGCCTCGACCTTGGCGGCAGAACTGCTGCAATGGGTAGAAAAATTTACGCCGACTGATATTCAAGCGCACTATTCCATGCCCTTGTCTGAGATGATCGCTGGCAGTGAACAGACCCTGTTGCGGGTACTGCACTATCCACCTTTACGGGGTGATGAAGCGCCGGATGCAGTGCGAGCAGCAGCGCATGGTGATATCAATCTGCTGACTCTTTTGCCGGCTGCGACCACGCCCGGTCTGCAGGTACTTGGGCATGATCAGCAATGGTTTGATGTGCCGTGCGACTTTGGCATGTTGATCGTGAATATCGGCGACATGCTCGATGAGGCCTCGCAGGGCTACTATCCGTCGACAGTGCATCGGGTGCTCAATCCGGTCGGCGACGCGGCGCATCAGTCACGGGTATCGCTGCCCCTGTTTTTGCATCCGCGGCCCGATGTGCGGCTGTCGGCGCGGCATACGGCCGGGAGTTATCTCACTGAGCGACTCATTGAACTGGGCGCGCGACAATCCTGATCAGGCCGACAGGGCGTTTTCAGGCTTCCATGACTTGACGAAGTCGTTGAAGCGCGTTTCGGGCACCGGTTTGCAAAACAGGTAGCCCTGAAACTCGTCGCAGCCATTATCAGTCAGAAAATCCAGCTGCGCTTTCGTCTCGACGCCCTCGGCGACAACGCTCAATCCAAGCGACTGTGTGAGAGCGATAATGCTGCGGGCGATGATCGCTGCGCTCTTATCGGTCAGAACTTCGGCAACAAACGACCGATCCATCTTGATCTGGTTAAACGGCAAATGCTTGAGGTAGGTGAGCGAGGAGAAGCCGGTACCAAAGTCATCCAATGCAATGCGGATACCATGCGCCTTGAGACGCTGCATTTTGTCGGTAATATTTCCCAGATCACTGACCAGCTGACTCTCGGTCAGCTCCAAATACAGCCGCTCGGGTGGGACACCATGGCGTGCTAATGCCGCCATCACCAGTTCAACGAAATCCGCCATCTGGATTTGTGCTGCACTAATATTGATTGCCATGATCAGCTGCGCCATATGCGGCTGTTTTGCCCACTGCGCGAGCGTGCGGCAGGCCATCTCCAGCACCCAATTGCCGATCTCGATGATCAGGCCGGTCTGTTCCGCCAGCGGGATGAATACAGCCGGTGGAATCGGACCACGTCCCGGACAATCCCAGCGCAGCAGTGCTTCACAGCCGATCAGCTGATGCTGTTGGTTGAGCTGGCCTTGGTAGTGGAGTTCCAGTTCCTGGTTTTCGACGGCACCGCGCAGCACATTACACAGCCAGACATTTTCCGCCATCGCAGCCTGAAGATTCGGATCGAACATTCGCACTGTTTTGTTACCCGCCGCTTTCGCCTCGCGCAGCGCAAATTCACACTGATTGAGTACATCATCCGAGCGCATGATTTGGTCGCCAAAGAGCGTGACTCCAATAGATGCGCTGATACTGCAGCTGACATTGGCCCACATCGTGCGCGCCGTCAGCAGCTGTAAAATCGTTTGTGCGCGTTGTGTGGCAGAAGGAGCGGCATCCTGGACAGAAGATTCAAACTGGTGCAGCACGACAGCAAAAATATCCGCACCCAAGTGGGCCGCCATGTCCTGTGGCCTGATCCAGCCAGGAAGTAGATTAGCAACTTCTTGCAGCAGCAAATTACCGCGTGCCTGGCCAAAAATCTCGTTGAATTTTTTAAAATCGTTGAGGTCGATCAGCATCAGTGCTGAACAGCGGCCGTTCTGTTCGCAGGTGGCTAATTCTTGTTCTAGATTCGCCAATAACATGCCACGATTGGGTAAGCCGGTCAGGTATTCAAAGTGGGATTGGTAGGCTTTGTCATGGACGTCAAGCCGGCTCCGAATGCGCCGCCATCGATTGGCCATCGCCTCGACCAGCTGCCGCACTTCAACCGTATCGAAGGGTTTTTTGAGGATCAGTGAGTGCTTCGACTGCGGCAGGCTGGTTTGTATTTCAGCCCAGGGAAAATGGACATCGGCAGTGCACAGAACGACTTGCATATCAGGGCTCAAACGCCAAATCTGCTGCAGCGTCTCGAGCCCACTCCAGCCATGCTGCATGCGCATTTCAACGAAGGCCATCATGAAGGGCTGTTGCTGCTGCATCGACAGGCGAATTTTCTCTAGACCTTCTTCGCCGCTCAGCGCAGCCTCAACGCTGTTTGTTACCTGAATTTGTTCAATCGCAGGATCGTTGTCAAACAGATCGCTTGTAAGTCCTCGCATGTATTCTGATGGCAAGTCAGATTGACACAGCACAGCCCGAATTTCTTCGTGAAATGCCGGATTATCATCGATGACCAAAATGCGTCTCATTGCATGCATGCCTTGTTGTTTGATCGGCGGCGATTGTTGTTGTTGGTTATTGCGAGAAGAAGGGGTGCAATCAGCACGGCTTTCTAAGGCAAGCCGTGGGTGAAAGATTGCCGACAGATATTACTACGAATTACTTTTTTGAAATAGTTGGTGATTGTAATTTTTTTGTATGGATTGAACGTTTTTTAAATCAATGCCCCTCAAACTCACACAAGGTAAATACCTTTTGTCCTGCATCTTCAAGCTTCTTACGCCCACCTAACTCTGGCAAATCAATCACGAAGCCGCATTCGACGACCACGCCGCCAATTTTTTCGATCAGCTTACAGGCCGCCTCTGCAGTGCCGCCAGTCGCGATCAAATCGTCGATCAGCAAAATCCGCTCACCCGGCGCAATGGCGTCGAGATGTATTTCAATCCGGTCCGTGCCGTATTCGAGGGCGTAGTCATAGCCCATGACAGCACCCGGTAATTTGCCTTTTTTGCGGATCGGAATAAAGCCGGTCTTTAACTCATGCGCCAGAATCGCGCCAAACATGAAGCCACGCGCTTCAATGCCAGCGACCTTATCAATTTGCATCCCGGCATAGCGTTGCGTGAATCCGGCGATGGATAAACGCAGACCTTCAGGGTCTTTCAGCAGGGTAGTGATGTCGCGAAACATGATGCCCGCGCTAGGATAGTCAGGGATGGTGCGAATGCGGGACTTGATCGGCATGATGATTTTAGGAAAAAAGGATAAGCATAAAGGATACGCTATCAGACGGCTTCTGGCGTCCCAAAAGCTTCCTCTAGCGACAAAATTGTCCCCGTGCCAAGTGCTTCATAGCCTGCCAGCGCATTTAATTCGGCATGATAAGCAGGGCGGCGCATGATTTCCAGCACCGACTGGATCAGCGGTTCTTCGACCGCCGCCAGCGGCAGGGCAAAGAAATAACGTTCGCGCAGCATCGGCACAAACTCCAGACCGAAACGTGCGGCCGCCGTCTGCACGCCAAAGCCAACATCGGCCATCCCGCTGGCGATATAGGCAGCAACCGCCGAGTGGGTAAATTCGGCGCTTTCAAAGCCATTGATATCGCTGGTCGAAATGCCAGCCTCTTCGAGCATGAGCCCGAGTAATTTGCGGGTGCCGGAACCTTCCTGCCGATTCACGAAGCGAACGTCCGGCTGGCACAGGTCCTGCAGGCAGGTGATATTTTTTGGATTGCCGGGTGCAACAAACAGGCCCTGAGTGCGAATGGCTAATTGAATCAGACAATGACTTTTGCTATCGAGCCATCTTCCATACAGGGCAAAGGCGGATGCCTGGAATTTGCCGATCGGGACGTGAAAGCCGGCCAGGTCGCACTCGCGACGCGCCAGGGCAATGACGGCGTCTCTGCTATTGCGGTAGTTTAGTTCGACTGGCAGTGCAGCTTCTGCCACCATCGCCATCAGCGCGGCAACGGCAAAACCATGCGAGGCGCTCAAACGGATGCGGCTCAAGCGATCGGCTACCATCGCGTTCATTTCACCCTCCAGTTCAGAGGCCAGACTTTCCAGCGTGGGCGACAAGCGGGCAGTAATACGTCGGTCTGCCCAGACCAGGCGCTCGGCCAGCGGCGTCAAGGTGGTTCCCCGACCACGACCGGTACGCATCAAGGGTTCGCCGAACAGTTTTTCCCCCGCGCGCAATAAGCCCCAGGCATAGCGATATGACAATTTTGCATCCCGCGCCGCCTGGGCAATCGCACCACCTTGTTGTATCGATACCAACAACTGAATCAATGTCGTGGTGTCGAGAGAGGGCTGGTTGCCAGCAGAAATTTGCCAATGCGGATGGATATGCACTTTGTACATTATGAAATTAAAAACCTATTTTGTTATAAGATTCGCGATGTTATTGTTCGACAGCAAAACTATAACAAGAAAAGTATATGTAAATCAAAACATATACAAACCATTCAAGCAATGTAGTTCAAGGAGATGAGATGGCTTTATTAGATATCCTGGCGAAGGAAAGAACTGTTGCCGGTTCTGGCTTTAATCGCTGGCTGGTGCCACCAGCCGCACTCGCAATTCACTTATGTATTGGTATGGCGTATGGTTTTTCTGTGTTCTGGTTGCCTTTGTCAAAGGCGATCGGCATCAAGGAGGCCGTTGTTTGTTCTAAAGATTTGAGTTTTTTCGCAGAAATTTTTGCCAGCACCTGTGACTGGAAAATTTCCATGCTGGGCTGGATGTATACCCTGTTCTTCGTCTTGCTCGGTTCATCCGCGGCGATCTGGGGAGGCTGGCTCGAACACGCGGGTCCGCGTAAAGCCGGTGTCGTCTCAGCGATCTGCTGGTGCGGCGGCCTGGTCATTTCGGCCTTCGGTGTGCATACCCACCAGATCTGGCTCCTGTGGCTCGGTTCTGGCGTGATCGGTGGTATTGGTCTCGGTCTGGGCTATATCTCGCCGGTGTCGACGCTGATTAAATGGTTTCCGGATCGTCGCGGTATGGCAACAGGTATGGCCATCATGGGCTTTGGCGGTGGCGCGATGATTGGTGCACCTTTGGCCAATAAGCTGATGACTTACTTTGCCACGCCAACGTCGGTCGGTGTGATGGAAACCTTCCTCGTGATGGCGGCGATTTATTTCGTATTCATGATGGGCGGCGCGTTGAGCTATCGCGTACCACCGAGTGGTTGGAAGCCAGCCGGCTGGACACCACCGGCAGCATCGACCAACGTCATGATTACCCAGCGTCACGTGCATGTCAGCCGTGTCTGGGGCATTCCGCAGTTCTGGTTGGTGTGGGGTGTGCTGTGTCTGAATGTGTCGGCAGGTATCGGCATCATCGGTATGTCTTCGCCACTGCTGCAAGAAGTCTTTGCCGGTCAATTGATCGGTGTGCAAGTCGCCTTTAACGATTTGACCGGTCCGCAAAAAGTGCAGATCGCGGCGATTGCTGCCGGCTTCACCGGTTTGCTGTCACTGTTTAACATTGGCGGACGTTTCGTCTGGGCTTCCTTCTCGGATTACATCGGTCGTAAGGGAACTTACTTCGTCTTTTTTGTCCTCGGCTTTGTGTTGTATGCCGCGATTCCGAGCTTCGGTAAGGCCGGTAATCTGGCGCTGTTTGTCGGTTCCTTCTGTATTATCTTGTCGATGTACGGCGGTGGTTTTGCCACCGTGCCAGCGTATCTGGCGGACTTGTTCGGCACCCAAATGGTCGGCGCGATTCATGGTCGTTTGCTCACCGCCTGGGCCACGGCTGGCGTACTCGGTCCGGTCTTGGTCAATTACATCCGTGAGTATCAGTTAGCCCATGGTGTGGCCAAGGCCGATTCCTACACGATCACGATGTACATCCTCGCCGGCATGCTGGTACTGGGTTTCATCTGCAACGCACTGGTGCGTCCGGTCGCAGACAAGTACTTCATGACCGATGACGAATTGGCGACCGAGCGGAAACTGGCGCACGACCGTGCGGTAGCAGCCGAAGTCGGCGGCGGCACAGCGGCTTCCAGCAGCGCTTCCAGCCCGATCCTTGTCTTGGTGGCCTGGGCGGCAGTGGGACTTCCACTCGCCTGGGGCGTCATGATCACGTTTGAAAAAGCAGTCGTTCTATTTAAGTAAAGTCACGGCTGCGCGACTGGCTATGGCCGGTCGCGCACCGATATCATCGAGGTCGCAATGAATCAGATCGTTATTCCCATCATCGCCGAAGGCGCCAGCAAACAAAGAAAACGTCAGGCACCGAAGGGGCGACGGGTCGATCCTGCGGCATTACTCGATATCCAAAATTTGCTGGGCGATGCGTCGCGGCAGGCGGATTTGCTGATCGAACATTTACACAAAATTCAAGACCGCTTCGGTTCCCTCTCAGCCCCCCATCTGGCTGCGCTGGCACAGGAAATGCGCTTGGCGCAAACCGAGGTGTATGAAGTCGCGACGTTTTATCATCACTTCGACGTGGTCAAGGAAGGCGAAGCTGCACCCGCCGCCTTGACAGTGCGTGTATGTGATGGCCTGTCGTGCGAAATGGCGGGTGCCAAAGAGCTGCTCGCCAAATTACCGGCGCTGTTGGGGCGTGAAGTACGCGTTATTCCTGCGCCATGTATTGGCCGCTGTGAGCAGGCACCGGCGGTCGCCGTGGGGCAGTTTCCTTTAGCCGCAGCGAGCTGCGAATCGGTCGCAGCAGCAGTCGCGGCCAAGCAGACCAAGCATATTCCAGCGCCTTACCTGGAATACGACGCGTATCAGGCGCAAGGTGGTTATGCCATCCTCAAAGACTGCGTGAATGGTGTGCGTGATGCAGAATCGATGATCAAGGTGATGGAAGATTCTGGTCTGCGTGGTCTGGGCGGTGCAGGCTTTCCTGCCGGGCGCAAATGGCGCATCGTTCGCGCCGAAGCCGGACCGCGTCTGATGGCCGTCAACATCGACGAAGGCGAGCCGGGTACCTTTAAAGATCGCTATTATCTTGAGCGTGATCCGCATCGCTTCCTCGAAGGCATGCTGGTAGCGGCCTGGGTGGTGGGCATTGAAACCATCTATATTTATTTGCGCGACGAATACCACGGCTGCCGTGCGCTGCTCGAAGCCGAGCTGGATAAACTACGCGCCGCACCACCGGTACCGAAGCTGCCGCGCATCGAATTGCGCCGCGGTGCGGGTGCCTATATCTGTGGTGAAGAATCGGCCATGATCGAATCGATCGAAGGCAAACGTGGTCTGCCACGACTGCGTCCGCCCTATGTTGCACAGGTCGGTTTGTTTGGCCGGCCAACGCTGGAACATAATTTTGAAACCCTGCTGTGGGTGCGCGAGCTGGTAGAAAAAGGCCCGGCCTGGTTTAGTGAGCAGGGCCGTCATGGTCGCAAGGGCTTACGTTCCTTCTCGGTTTCTGGCCGGGTAAAAAATCCGGGCATCAAACTCGCCCCCGCTGGTATAACGATCCAAGAGCTAATCGATGAATATTGCGGTGGTATGGTCGATGGCGAAAAGTTCTATGCTTATCTGCCGGGTGGTGCATCAGGCGGTATTTTGCCGGCTTCTTTGAATGCGATTCCGCTCGACTTCGATACCCTGCAGCCTTACGGCAGCTTCATCGGATCAGCCGCTGTGGTGGTCATGTCTGAGCGCGATACGGCGGTCAATGCTGCGCGCAATCTGATCAATTTTTTCAAGCACGAATCCTGTGGTCAGTGCACGCCATGCCGGGTCGGTACGGCCAAAGCCGCCGCGCTGATTGCGCGTCCTAAATGGGATTTACCTTTATTAGCTGAACTGTCGACAGTCATGCGCGACGCTTCCATCTGTGGTTTGGGCCAAGCTGCGCCGAACCCGATTGACAGCGTCGTCAAATACTTTCCGCACGAGCTTAGCTAATCCAGAACAAGATATCGAGACCAATCATGAACGCGATAACCCGTACCCACATGGCGCAAATGGATGTGCCCGTCGTCAGCTTTACCCTTAATGGCCGCGAAGTCAGCGGTCGTTCGGTGGAGCCCATTATCGAGATCGCTAAACGCGAGGGCATCGAGATTCCCCATCTTTGCTACAAAGAGGGCATGGAGAGCGTCGGTAACTGCCGCGCTTGCATGGTCGAGATCAATGGCGAACGCGTCCTGGCGCCGTCCTGCTGTCGCACACCGACTGCTGGCATGGTAGTCACGACGAATAATGATCGCTCGGTGGCGGCACAAAAAATGGTGCTTGAGCTGCTGCAGTCGGACATGCCGGAGACCGCTTACACGCGCAATAATGAAGTCGATCAATGGTCGGCCAAGCTCGGTGTCGGTAAGCCGCGCTTTGAAGCCCGCGCACCGGTGGCGCGTGACGCCTCGCATGCTGCCATCACCGTCAATCTGGACGCCTGTATTCAATGTACCCGCTGCGTGCGCGCCTGTCGCGACGAGCAGGTCAATGATGTGATCGGCCTGGCTTTCCGCGGCGATCACGCCAAGATTGTGTTCGACATGGATGACCCGATGGGTAATTCGACCTGTGTGGGCTGCGGCGAATGCGTGCAGGCTTGTCCGACCGGCGCCTTGATGCCGGCGCGCGACGCGGCACTGGTTGAGCCAGATAAGCAGGTCAAATCGGTGTGTCCGTTCTGTGGTGTTGGCTGTCAGCTGACTTACAATGTCAAGGACAATAAAATTCTCTACGTCGAGGGCCGTGATGGCCCGGCAAATCATGAGCGCCTGTGTGTGAAGGGTCGTTATGGTTTCGATTACGCGCATCATCCGCATCGTTTGACGGTGCCGTTGATTCGCCGTGCCGATGCGCCCAAGCGCGGCGACTTCACGATGGATCCTGACAATGTCTTGCAGGTGTTCCGTGAAGCGAGCTGGGAAGAAGCTTTGGCTTTTGCTGCCGGCAAGCTCAAAGATATCCGCGACACGCATGGTAAAAAATCCCTGGCAGGTTTCGGTTCAGCCAAGGGCAGTAATGAAGAAGCGTATCTGTTCCAGAAATTGGTTCGTGTGGGTTTCGGCAGTAATAACGTCGACCACTGCACCCGTCTGTGTCATGCCTCGTCAGTCATTGCGCTGCTCGAGGGGATAGGTTCGGGCGCGGTCTCTAATCCGGTCATGGATGTGACCAAGGCCGATGTGGTCATCATCATCGGTGCCAATCCAACGGTGAATCATCCGGTCGCTGCGACCTGGATCAAGAATGCGGTGGAGAACGGCACCAAGCTGATCGTGATGGATCCGCGCAAATCGGAACTGGCGCGCATGTCGCACCGCTTCCTGCAATTTAAGCCGGATACCGACGTCGCACTACTCAACGCGATGATGCATGTGATCGTCAGCGAAGGCTTAGTCGATCGCGATTTCATCGCCGGCCGCACCATTGGCTACGCAGAGTTGGAAGCCAATGTGGCCAATTACAGTCCGGAAGCGATGGCGCCGATCTGTGGTATCGATGCGGAAGAAATTCGTTACGTGGCCCGTCTGTATGCCAAGTCAAAAGGGTCGATGATCCTGTGGGGTATGGGCATTTCGCAGCATATCCACGGCACGGATAATGCGCGCTGCCTGATCGCCTTGTCGCTCATGACCGGTCAAATCGGTCGTCCCGGCACAGGTCTGCATCCACTGCGTGGTCAGAACAATGTGCAGGGTGCTTCGGACGCAGGATTGATTCCGATGATGTATCCGGATTACCAGCGCGTGATCGATCCGGTGGTCCGTGCAAATTTTGAAAAAGCCTGGTCGGTTCCACCTGGTTCACTCGACGACAAACCCGGTTTGACGGTGGTCGAGATCATGCATGCGATCAAACGCGGCGAAATCCGCGGTATGTATGTGATGGGTGAAAACCCGGCCATGTCGGACCCGGACGCGAACCATGCGCGCGAATCGCTGGCGGCACTCGATCATCTGGTGGTACAGGATATTTTCCTCACCGAGACAGCCTATCTGGCTGATGTGATTTTGCCGGCGTCCGCCTTCCCAGAAAAAGACGGTACCTTCACCAACACCGACCGTCTGGTGCAGATGGGTCGCAAGGCGATCAATCCACCGGGCGAGGCCAAGCAGGATCTGTGGATCATTCAGGAAATTGCCCAGCGTATGGGTGTGGACTGGCACTATACCCATGTGTCGGAAGTGTTCGATGAAATGCGTCACACCATGCCGAGTATCGGCGGCATTACCTGGGAACGTCTGGAGCGTGAACATGCCGTCACTTATCCGTGCGTGAAAGAAGGCGACCCTGGCACCTCGGTGGTATTTACCGAGACCTTCCCGCGTGAATCCGGTCGCGCACGTTTTGTGCCGGCCGATATTATTCCGGCTAATGAGCGTCCGGATGCCGAGTATCCGCTGGTGCTGATCACTGGTCGTCAGCTCGAACACTGGCATACCGGCAGCATGACCCGCCGCACACTGGTGCTGGATGCGATTGAACCAGATCCGGTGGCGCTGGTGCATCCGCTCGATCTGGCGGCCATGGGCGGCGAGCCGGGCGATATCATCACCCTCGAGTCCCGCCGCGGCGTGGTCAGTTTGTATGCCCGTGCCGACGATAGTTCGCCGCGCGGCGCGATCTTTGTGCCGTTCTGTTATTACGAAGCGGCGATCAATCGTCTGACCAATGACGCACTGGACCCGTTCGGCAAAATCCCTGAATTTAAATACTGCGCCATCCGCGCCAAGATGGGCGGACCGGAGCCAGTGCAGGGCAGCTATGGCGGTGGTCAGGTACTAGCGAAATTGGGGCATTAACTGATTCATGGCCACTTTCAAAATTTACCTGCCGCTGCAGGGGCAGGTAGAGGGTTTTGCTAAACAGCTTCGCACATCGTTGCGTGGTGCCGTTTCAATCGATGCAGGTGATTTTGTCGACGTCGGCGGTACGGTAACGCCAGTATTGCGTTGTGGCGGGCAGCAAATCAATCTCGATAATCAGATCGCGGATCGGTTTACTTCGGTGACCGGTGGTGTGGTGGCGACCATTTTTGTCTGCAATGGGGATGACTTCACGCGCATTGTCACCTCGGTTAAAAAACCAGACGGCACGCGGCCAATGGGCACCCATCTTGATCACGCACACCCAGCTTATGCCGCACTGCTGAAAAATCGTCCTTATACTGGATATGCAAATCTGTTTGGCGTTCAGTATTTGACGCATTACGTTCCCTTGCACGATGGCCAAGGCCGTTTGGCTGGTGTGCTGTTTGTTGGTATTGATGTCAGCACTTTGCCTACATTTGGCATTAGCAGCAAAATGGCAGCCTATACCTTTAGCATTGCCGGCATGCTGTCTACGCTGGGTATCCTCGGCATGACAGCAATGTTGGAGAGGCGGGGCATTGCAGGACTGACGACGTCAATCCACTGGGATTTTATAGGCGTCGGTTTGGTCGCCGCTGCAGTACTTGCATTGGCCGTCTATGGCTTACTAAGGCGCGCGATTGATCAGTCACTCACGCAGACGGTACTCGGTGCGCAGCAATTAGGCAGTGGCGATTTAGGGCAGCAAATTCACGTCGATCGGCGCGATGATATTGGTCGCCTAATGCAGGCTATAAACGGTATTAACCAGAGTTTTGCCACCATCGTGGGCAATGTGCGAAAGGGATCGGATCAGATCACCATGGCAGCGCGTGAAATTGCCGCTGGCAATGCAGATCTGGCGCAACGTACAGAATCTCAGGCCGGCTCGCTGGAAAAAACTGCCGCTGCGATGGAGCAGCTCACAGGCGCCGTTAAGCAAAACACCAGTCATGCTGTGCAAGCCAATAACCTTGTCAGTTTAACTGAGGACGTGGCTAGCAAAGCAGGTGAAGCTGTCAATGGTATGGTCGGCATGATGGATGCGATCAAACAAAGTTCACACAAGGTGACCGACATTATCGCGTCCATAGAAGGGATTGCCTTTCAGACCAATATTCTCGCGCTCAATGCCGCTGTTGAAGCTGCCCGCGCTGGGGAGCAGGGGCGAGGCTTTGCGGTGGTTGCCAGCGAGGTGCGCAATCTCGCACAGCGCGCTTCCGTTGCAGCCAAAGAAATCAAACATCTGATCGACGATACGGTGACGAACGTGGATTCAGGCTGCAAAATGGCGATCAATGCTGGCGCAACCATGTCCGAGGTGGTGAGTTCGGTAAAAAAAGTATCCGCGATCATGCATGAAATTACTAACGCCAGCGTAGAACAAAGCAGCGGTATAGAAGATGTTAACCGTGCAATCACGGATATGGATCAGATGACGCAACAAAATGCAGCCCTTGTTGAGGAGGCCGCTGCTGCGGCAGAAAGCATGTACCAGCAAGCAGAAAGTTTGAGCGCCGTGGTGGCGATTTTTAAACTGGCGCAGCTGAGTCAATCAGTTCAGTCACCAACAAAAATCAAAACTATACCGGTTAATACCGCTCTGGCATCATCCAGACTGAATAAGCCGGCTATCAAACATCGTGCCTGAAGCCATACCTCCCTTATTATCCAACGCGCTCATTGACCTGACCTACGAGGTCGAGGTACTCGACGAGCGCGGCCGCGCTTCCACCATCGCGATTCCCGCTGAACGAGCGCTGACCGTGTATGTGGATAAGCGCGAGCTGGTCACGCTCATGACCTTGGGGGCTAATCCGGAAGCGCTGGTGTTGGGCTATCTGCGTAATCAACGCCTGATCCGTGATCTGGCGGAGATTGTCTCGATACAGGTCGATTGGTCGGTCGATGCGGCGGTGGTCGTCACGCGTTCTGGTATTGCTGATATAGAGGAGCGTACCGCCAAAAAAGTGGTCACGACCGGCTGCGGTCAGGGTTCAGTGTACGGCGGTCTGATGGATGAGGTGGATAGCATCGTGCTGGCCGAAGATGCCCGCATGGCGCAGTCGGTGCTGTACAAAATCGTTGAAACGATTCGGACCCAGTCGTCGATCTACAAGCAAGCCGGTTCGGTGCATGGCTGCGCTCTGTTCAGCGCGCAGGGTGAGCTGCTGCATTTTATTGAAGACGTGGGCCGCCACAACGCGGTCGATGCGATCGCCGGCAAGATGTGGCTCGACGAACTGCGCGGCGATGATAAAATTTTTTATACCACCGGTCGCCTGACCTCGGAGATGGTGATCAAGGGCGCGCAAATGGGGATTCCTTTTTTGCTATCGCGCTCGGGCACGACACAAATGGGCCATATGGTGGCCGACAAATTGGGCATGGCCTTGCTGACGCGCTGCTCGGGCAAACATTTTCTGCTATTGACCGGTAAGCACAGGCTAGACTTTGCCCCCCAGCTGGTGGCCGAGTCGCGTTAAACTGCTACATGTTCGCACGCTCACTTCCTTGTTCACGCCCTTTACTGGAATCCCGTCATGGCACTGCTTGAGGCGACCCGCGCCGCGCTGCTGCTGCTGGTGACGGGCGATGCCGCGCTGTGGCAAATCATCTGGGTTACCTTAAAGACGGCTTTGCTGGGCCTGCTGCTGGCCACGCCCTTCGCCGTCGCTGCCGGGTATGCGATCGCTAGTACCCGCTTTCGCGGCCGGCGTGTGTTGATCTGGCTGGCTCAGGCTGCGCTGTCACTGCCGACGGTGCTCATTGGGCTTATACTCTACATGCTGCTCTCGCGTCAGGGGCCCGCGGGTAGTCTGCATTGGCTGTTTTCGCAGCCCGGCATTGTGGCGGGTCAGGTGTTCATTGCGCTGCCCGTGCTTTTGGCGACCACCCTGGCCGCGGTGCAGGCGATTGATCCGCGTCTGCCAGAAACCGCCCGCGTACTGGGTGCTTCGCGCTGGCGCATCATGCTGACCGTTTTACATGAGGGCCGTTTTGGTGTGCTGGCAGCGATCATCAGCGGCTTTGGGCGAGTGATTTCAGAAGTCGGCTGTGCGCTCATGGTGGGCGGGAATATCGAAGGCGAAACGCGTACCATTACCACCGCCATTGCGCTGGAAACCAGTAAAGGTGAATTTGCGCAGGGGATTGCACTGGGCATCGTGCTGATCCTGTTTGCCTTGCTGATTAATGCGGCTTTGTTGCTATTGCAGGGTGATGCGGCGAGTGGAAGGCAGTCCGCATGAGCCAGCAAATAAAGACGCTGCTGTCGTTCGAGCGCCTGCAAAAGTATTTCGGTGCGCGCCTGCTGCTGGATTTAAAAGATGTACAGATTCGTCCGGGGCAGGCCATCGTGCTGACGGGGATGAACGGTAGCGGTAAAAGTACGCTGCTGCGCATTCTCTGTGGTCTGGAAACGGCCGAGATCGACGGCGCACAATTTTGCGATCAGCCGCTGCGCGTGCGGCCTTATCCGCCAGTGCTGCGGCAGGCGATCGGTTATGTGCATCAGCACCCAGTGATGTTTTCTACCAGCGTGGCAGAGAATATTGGCTATGGACTGGTAGCCCGGGGCCTGGGTAAAACGGCACTGCGCGACAAGGTGGAAGCGGCCATGGCCTGGGCCGGTGTGCTGCATCTGCGCGATTCGCCGCCCGCTATTTTGTCTGGCGGCGAAAAGCAGCGCGTTGCCCTGGCACGTGCACGGGTGCTCGAGCCGCGTTTATTACTGCTCGATGAGCCGACCGCTAATCTAGATGGTGCTGCGCGTGAACAGGTGATCGCACTGATTCCGACCCTGATTGCAGCTGGTAGCAGCATCGTGATGGCTTGTCATGATCGCGATTTGATTGCGCTGCCGGATGTCACGCGCTGGAAGCTGCGCGATGGGCGGCTTGAGCAGCGTAGCGTGGTGAAATCGTCCGGCTAGGTTAGTCATCTAAGTTAGTGAAAAATTGCACAAACTAAGTAACCAAAATAAGTTATCCCATTTATCTGATGCATATTCAAATAGAGGCCACATCATGCAAAAATCATCTCGCCGCGGTCTACTCATTGCACTACTTTTATGCACACAATTATTGGCAGTCGTAAGCGTCAGGGCGCAAAACATTCTGCGACTTTCAACGACGACCAGTACAGAGAATTCCGGACTACTCAAAGAGCTGCTCCCCGCTTTCGAGCAGGCTTCCGGTCTGAAGGTGCAGGTCATTTCCGTCGGCACCGGCAAAGCCCTGGAGCTGGCAAAGAACGGTGACGTGGATGTCACACTCGTGCATGCGCGCGCAGCGGAAGATAAATTTATCGCCGAGGGACATGGCGTGCAGCGGCGCGATGTGATGTACAACGATTTCATTATCGTCGGACCTAAGCAAGATCCGGCTGGCCTCAAGGGCGAACGGGATGTTTTTAAGGCGTTGGCTAAAATTCAATCAAGCGCTGCACGCTTTATTTCGCGCGGTGATAATTCCGGTACTGATCTGATGGAAAAAGCCTATTGGAAGGAACTGGGTAAAAAACCCGAAGGCAAACTGTACATTTCATCCGGCCTGGGCATGGGTGAGGTGCTGACCATGGCTGCCGAACTGCAGGCCTACACACTGACGGATCGCGCAACCTATGCCGCCTATCAAAGCAAAACCGGCCTGGCCGTACTGGCTGAAGGTGATCCGCGCATGTTTAACCCCTATGGCATCATCGCGGTCAATCCAGCCAAGTACAAAGACATCAACTATGCCGGTGCGATGAAGCTGATCGAATGGATCACTTCGGAAGCCGGACGGAAAAAAATCACGGATTTCCGCATCGGCGGGCTTCAGATGTTTTTTCTTCTGCCGTAAATAGGCAAATAAGCAGCACTCTGAGTAGCACCCTAAGCAAAGTACATCATGAGCATGGATGAAGAAGCACCCAGCCTGCAGGAGCGACCCTGGGTACTGCTCAACTCGACCGATGACGTCGAAGACTGGATTGCGCGGCATAACCGCGACTTGCAGCTGGCCGTGACGAAAAAGTATTCATCCGGTCATGGCATTTGTTTTCGACTACAGGCCGGGGGCGAAATTTATTTGCAGACCAACGGTGATGGCGACATCCTGCTCGACGTGAATGCTGAGGCGGCCTGGGTCAGTCCGCTGATCACCGCTGCCTCGGGGGTAGAAGACCCGCAAACGCAGTTTTGGGCCCTGCCGGGTGAGCGTTTGGTGGCACTCATTTATGGCTTAAACGGACTCATCGAGGGATCGCAAATCGTACTGGATCACCGTTTTGGCAAGCCAAAGAATTTTTATTGAGCAGTGTATTGCGTGATGTGTTTCGTGATGTATTACGCGCTATGTTGTGCAATACATCATTGCATGACGATACAAACGGAACTTTAATGCGATTGCTGCGTCAACGTGAGGCTTGATTGCAACGTTTCTCCCAATAAGTCCATGCAAAGTGGCATACTTTTTTGTGTGTAATCCATGAATGTGTCGGATGGATTTTCGTGGAAAATATGCATGCTCTGTTACCTGCATTGGCAATTGAACATAAATTGAAATGTTCACTAAAAACGCCATCGCAAATGTCGTGCATCAATCACTGTAATGGACGTCTGCCACTGCGGCGTCTTCTCCGTCAATGTTTTTTGAATAAATGGTGTTGTATGTTTCGATCTGCGCTCGCTGCTTTACTTCTTACCGCATCTGCCGCTGTTCTGGCGTTGCCATTCAGCTCGCAATCTGCGCTGGTGATCGACGAGGCGACCGGTCGTGTTTTACTCGAAAAAAATTCCGATCGACTTTCCTCCATCGCTTCCCTGACCAAGCTGATGACGGCCATGGTCGTGCTCGACGCGCACCCTGACATGAACGAGCCGATCAGTATCGAGCAGTCTGATGTGGATATGCTCAAACATAGTAGTTCGCGCGTACCGGTCGGGACAACGCTGCCCAGACGCGACGTGCTGCAGTTAGCTTTGATGTCGTCCGATAATCGTGCTGCGGCATCGCTGGCGCGCACTTATCCGGGTGGCTACGGCGCTTTCCTGCAAGCTCTGCAAGCCAAGATCACCGCACTGGGGATGACGCGAACGGTGATTGAGGAGCCGACCGGTCTGTCGCCGAATAATCAGTCAACGGCGACCGACCTCATCAAAATGGCAGTGGCCGCTGGTGACTACCCCGATATCGCTCGCATTACCACCGATCAGCGTGATCTCATCACGATCAATCACCGCGCCACCGAGTATCACAATACCAATCAATTCGTCGGCCGCAAAGGCTGGGAAATTCTGCTCTCAAAAACCGGCTACACCATGGAAGCCGGCCGCTGCCTGATCATGCGCATGAAATCCGCCGGTAAGAACGTCGTGATGGTCCTTCTCAACGCCACCCCCTCCGGACGCAACATGGATGCCTGGCAGATACAGCGCTTCCTGACCGGCGTCGCCATCCCCCAGCCCAATACACGCCGCAGCGGGCGTCATGTGGCAAAGTCTGCCAAGGGGCGGCCGATGAAGTTGGTGAAGGCGGGTAGGGGTGCGAAGCGGGTGAGTTAGCCCAGATGCAAGGAGTGATTTGCACTGATAGTATTCGTTATTCCAACAAACAGTGAAGTCTGCCGATATGTTCGATCTCCTTCTGACTCACGCCTGCTTTTTTTGCGAAACTCGACCAGGTTTGTAGCGCTTCCCGTACGCGCTTGATCACGCTCTTTGCTTCGCCAATGCCGAATCGATCAGCTTCACACAACAGATCGTTGATCGTCAAATCCTGGAACTTTCCATTCACAGATAAAAGATGAGCGCTCGTCCATTCGCCTGCAGGATTGTGAGCAAACGTCACGTCATAGGCTGGTGCAAGCTCCCACGATTCGCCCTGACGCATCCGAAAAGAAAAGTTCTTGCTGTGGTCATCACAGTTCCTTGCCATGACGTTGAATACCATACGTCGAAATGCTTCAACCAAGGCGGCATGTCCCAGATTGAGCGCACTAATCGTAGTAAAAAACTGGGCATAGCCATTCGTTGATTTTTTCTTAAAATCGATATGCGACATTGAGCACAGGGTTTGTATATGGTGTTTGAGGTTTGTGCCTTCGCGATCAAAGCGCTTAGTCATAAAGTGGGCGCGTCCGTTTTCCAATAAGAGCCGACTCTCGTTCATGGTGATGCCAGCTGCTGTCGCCATGAGGTAATAGGCGTACTCGATTCGTCCATAGTCGCTACTTGAGCCTAATTCGTGATCTTTGCCCATCCCATCGAACTTTAATAACCAGTGTTCAAAACCCGTTGGTGCTATCGCCTGACCGGATCGAATTTCATCAGTTTGAGGGTTCCACGCGATAACAGCTTTAGCACGCGCCCCACCTGCAGACGTGCCGACTTCGATGATGCTGCGTAGCGCGGCATTGGCATGCTCATCACCGTCAATCGTGCCTGCGATGGCATGTCTGGCTTGCGCCACTAATTCGCCTAGTTTAATAGCGGTAGCTGTTTGGCCGCGGGGGCCGTGTTGAGGACGAAATTCTAGCGCACCCATTGCCCTGTTACCCATATACGCCAGCCTGTCCAAGACGGTAATTTGCGAACGGGAGATGCCTCGTTCGGCCATATACCTGTCTACTAATGCATTTCCAAAGTCGTCTGGTAATGCATCTGCTAAAAAAGCGGGTAAGCGCTGATATGTCGCTTCAGGCAAATTTATAAAAAGCTGCGGCTGATCTGCACTTGCCACTGGCATTTGTAAGGGAGACAGGTTTATTCCATTGCGCCGAAATTTTTCATCAAAGGCAAAAGCATAAAACTGGTAGGCAGGATCCAGCGCTACTGCGCCAACGTAATTGTCCCAAATGTAGACCTTAACGACGTTGACGCGTTGGAAGGAGCGCTGGGTTGGCTTATTCTTTTTTTGCACCACTGCTTCCCCTTTTGCCACTTGCTCGCAGTCGAACAGGTTTGTCTTTGACCATGTGAAGTGGATTGATTGTGACAGAAGGTGCCAAGCTTTGTATCCATTCTTCTTTATCGAGGCTACGTATTGCGTGCATCAAGGTCTTGATTGTCGCTCCCTTGCCACCTTCCAGATTTTTCAGGGCATTCAAGCTCACGCCAGCGCGTTCGGCCAAGGTTTTGCGATCAATATTGCGTTGCAAACGAATTTGCCTGATGTGTTCACCGAGAATTAATTCGAGCTCGTCAATCGTGAAATTTTGTTTCATTAGAGCCTTATTTATGGCTGTTGAAATAATTAATGTTACTAATGGCTGTATTGAAGTTTATTATAGAGCATATTAAAAATATGTAAGATAAATAGCTTTAAAAAAGCTATTAGGTATTAATTATACAAATAATAGCTTTAAATAAAGCTTTAATAAATTATTGGTATAAGGTGTTTGCATGCAGCGCTGCCACCAGCGTTTTTTTGCGCATCCATTAATTCTCCACTTGTCGCATCCCGATCAGCAGAAAAAATAATTCTGCCTGCAGCCCTTAATTCTCCCTCAAATCTTTGGATAACTTGTTTTCGATTCGCTGTCGTGAAGACCGGCGTGTCGCATCGACTTGCGTCTTGTTGAACGACGCCTGATGCCGCGCCCGCCTTCCCGCATGACTTAAGGGAACAAGCATATGGTGGCTCTGGTCAGTGGTCTTGGTTTGGGATTGAACCTTACGTCGGCGCAAACGCTGGAGAAAAATGGCGCGCTCGGGTTTGCTTTGCAGTCTGCCCTGCAGACCGCCATTCAGGGGCAGGGACGGGAGATCAGTGCGGTCAATATCGCCAACGGTAATCTGGTGTTGCAGGACAGCGATGGCTTTATCGCCGGCCGTGGACCCGATCTGCATTTGCTGCGTACCTATAATAGTCAGGGCCAAGGCAGCAGCCAGGATCACTGGCAGTCGTTCGCGACGCAACGCATTGATCTGAACGGTCAGCTCATGCAGGCAGGCAGCACGCTGGTGCGCACCGATGCCGATGGCAGTCAGGCCGTGTATGACTTCGATAGTACTCAGCGACGTTACCTTACGACCGAAGGCGAGGGTGCATTCGATACGCTCACGCCAGACATCAGCGGCGCAATGTATGTCTGGACCGATGGCAGTAGCGGCCAGCAAGAATTTTATGCGGTAGAGAGCGGCCGGCTGAGTAGTTCCAGCGATACCAGCGGTAATACTTTGCGCTACAGTTATGACGTCGATGGTCGGCTCGATACCATCCAGAGCAGCAACGGCGACAGTGTGCGGCTCATCAGCAACGCGGCGCATCAGCTGGTGCAAATCGACACGACGAGCGGCAATGCTGCGGGCGGCCTGCCAACGCAAACGCGGATCTATTACGCCTATGACAGTCTTAACCGGCTTACGCTGGTACGTAGCGATCTGACGCCCGATCAGACTGGCATTGCGGATGGTAAGGTCTACGAGACGCGCTATACCTATGACGGCAGTAGTGCACGGATTGCCAGCGTGGTGCAAAGCGATGGCACAAGTTTAGGCCTGACTTATGTTTCTGATGTCACAACGGCCGGCATTCAGGACCAGCTCAGCAGCATCACCGACGCACTCGGCCAGGTCACCCGCCTGCGCTACGATACGGCCCGTCGGCAAACCACGGTCACGGATGCGCTCGGTAATGTCAGCACCTATACCTACGATGCCGCAGGCCAGCTCAGCAGTGTGAGTACGCCGGTAGCCACCACACGCTTTACCTACGATGGTCAAGGCAATGTGCTGCGCGTAGAAGATGGCGCCGGGCGCATCACCGACATGCAATACGATGCAAACGGTAACCAGATAGCGCAGCGCGATGGCGTCGGCAATACGGTGCTGCGACGTTTTGATGCAAATAACCAGCAGCTAAGCGAAACCCGTTTTGTCGATACCGATCCGGATGGTGGCGGCAGTGCAGTGCCCGTGATCGGGCAAACCACTACCCGTATCTACGATAGTGAGAATAAAAATCTGCTGCGCTTTAATATCAGTGCCGCGGGCAGGATGACCGAATATCGTTATAACGCCAAGGGTGATTGCACCTCGATGCTGCAGTATGGCACGCTGCTGCCGTTTCTTGCTACGCCGAACGTCGCCGCCAATAGCGCGAACTCTGCGGCGAATTCGGCAAGCTTGACGCCCAGCTTAAGCAGCCTGCAATCCTGGGTCGCCAGCCTGGATCAGCGCCAGACGGCACGTACTGATTACACCTATGACCTGCGCGGTCAATTACAAACCACGACGCGCTATCTGACACTGGATGCGGCTGGTAATGGCATTATCGACGGCAGCCAGTCCAGTGAAACCTTCATTCATGACGCGCAGGGTCAGCTCGTTCAGCGTATTGACGGCCAGGGTCATCAAACCAGTTATGTTTATGATGGCTTGGGGCACCTGCTCAGCACGACCGACGATCACGGCAGCATCACCACCAGCTGGGATGATGCGAATAAAAAGTCCGTGCTCACGCAAGCTAACGGATGTATTACGACCAGTATTTATAATCCAGCCGGTCAGCTGCAAAGCCGTACCGAGTCCGCCGCAGCCGTACTGCTGGGGCAAACCAGTTATACCTACGATGCCGATAATCGTCTGCGCATGACGACGGATCCCACAGGTCGACGTCGTTACATGCTGTACGACGGCGCCGGTCAAAAAATCGCTGATATCGATGCGCTCGGCTACCTCACCGAATATGCTCTCGACGGTGCAGGGCAGTTAAGTTCATCCATCCAGTACGCGACGCCCGTCGATGTGCGGCGGCTGCTGGATGCGAGCGGACGGCCAATCGAAATCTCGCTGACCGCCCTGCGTCCGCCGGTCAATGTCTCCCTGGATAGGATAAGTCGCCGGGTGTTGGATGCGGCGGGTCAGCTCGTCGCCAGCATCAATGCTGAAGGCGAAGTGACGGACTATTTTTACGACGGCAGTGCGCGTCTAATTCGTCGTGTGCAACATGCCGAACGGGTCGATTTGGCAGCACTGGCAAGGGGTGAAAACCCACGTCCGCTGGCCTCGGCAGCCGACCGACAGACGCGGTTTTTTTATGACGCCGACGGACTGCTGCAAGGGCAGCTGGATGCAGATGGATATTTAATCGAAACCCGCTACGACGCAAGCCAGCATTTGCAGCAAACGATTGCCTATGCCACCGCCACGCCGGACGCGTTGCGGGAGGCGGGCAGCCTGGCGCAATGTCGACCGTCGGCCACGCGTGCTGATGTGATCGAACGTCATTTGATCGACCGGCTCGGACGCACGATCGCCACCATCGATGCAGAAAATTATCTCACCGAATTCAGTTACGACCAGGATTCTCAGCTGCTGCGCCAGGTACGCATGGCGACACCGCTTAGCCTCACGGCGGAATTGATGTCAGGCCTTGCGCTCACCCCCGCTTTACTACAAAGTCTGCGCCCGGCGGCCAGTAGCGAAGATCAGGTCATCAGCTTCGGCTACAACGCGCTGCATCAGCTGGTCAGTCAGACCGATGCCGATGGCACCGTCACGCGCATGCGCTATGACCAGGCTGGGAATTTGATCGCCAGTGAACGGGCCTTCGCCACCGAAGAACAGCGCAGTCAGCTCAAGCGCTACGATCTGCAAGGCCGTGTGATCGCCGAATTATCTGCGGAAGGCGCCGCACTGCTCACCAATAACATGAGCCAGAGCCAGCAGGAAGCCATCTGGGATGCATGGTCAGTGCGCTACCGGTATGACCAGGCTGGGCGCTGTGTGGAGATGCGTGATCAGAACAAGGCCCGCATCCTGTCCTACTACGACGCACTGGGACGCCTGACCTACAGCATTAACGCCGCCGGCGAAATCGATGCCCGGACATACGATGCGCAAAACCAGTGTCAAAGCCTGAGCCGTTTTGATGGCCGGCTCGATAGCACGGTGCTGTTAGGTCTGACGGGCGGCGATCTGACACCGGCCTTGCGTAGTCTGTTTGAAGCCGCCAACGGGACGACATCAACACGCGAGACGATGACCCATGATCGTCTTGGTCGACTAAGCACCAGCGTACTTGGCCGTACCACCACCCAGCGTACTTACAATGCATTCGGCGAGCAAACAGCGCTACGACAGCTCGACGAATCGGCGCAGCGCTTGCAGCAGGCCACGTACGATCATCGCGGCCACGTGATTCAAGATGTGACGGCGCCCAATCGCCTCAATCTACTCACCCGCACCGAATACGATGCCTTCGGCCGCGCGACCCGTTTTACTGACGCCGCAGGTGGTGTCAGTGTGCGTGAATACGACCGGCTCGGCCGCAGCGTCGCCATTACCACCGATGTCACAGGGCGCGCCACCCGCTCGAGCACGACCTACGACGCCATCGGCCGCGTTTTAACGCAAACTGATGCGCTTAACCGTACTATCCGCACCGACTACAACACCCACGAACGCAGCCTGCGCATCACGACTGCTGAAGGCATCGTTCAACGCATCACGCAAAATCCCTTCGGCCAGCAAATTGCGCTCATCGATGGCAATGGCAATACCAGCAGCTGGCAATACGATCACGATGGCCGTCTGCAAACGCAGACCGATGCCATGGGCCGCAGCGACAGCCATAATTATGATCACGTCGGTAACGAGATCGCCACCCGCGACAAGAACGGCACGCTGACGACGACGATCTACGACGCCGCAAACCGACGCCTGCGCAGCACGGTTGACCCGGACGGATTGCAGCTGATCACGCAATATCGTGTCGATACGCAGGGGCGGGTCGTCAACGTCACCGACAGCAGCGGTGTCCAAACGCGTACCAGTTACGATCAGAACGGGCATATCGCCAGCATCACTGTCGACCCCATCGATAGTAGTCATCCGAACGGACTGAATCTGGTCACGCGTTTTCAGATCGATGGTGAGGGAAAAACCCTGTCGGTCACCAGTCCGGATGGACGCATCGTGCGCACCGAATACGATGAGGCAGGTCGGCGCACTACGCAAACACAGGACCCGGACGGCCTCAATCTGGTCACCCGCTATGTCTACGATACGCGCGGCAATCTGTGCAGTCGCATTGATCCCGGACAGCGACAAACGCGCATGCTGTACGACGTACAAAATCAGCAGGTCGCCGAAATCGACGCGGCCGGTGGCGTGCAGATCTTTCAATACGACGCTGCCGGACAACGCGTCCAGACCATCCACTTAGCCAAGGCGATTGATCTTGCCGGCCTGGCTGATCAGCCGTCGATAACCGAGCTTACTGATCGTGTGAACGCTGTTGCCGATGCGGCGCAGGATCAGCATGCGTTACGTCTGTTCGACAAGGATGGGCGACTGCGCGCCAGTGTCGACGGGGCAGGGACGGTTACCACGTTTGCCTATGACGGGAATCAGAATCTTCTGAGTCGGACTGTTTTGGCAAGGCCTTTGCGTGGCGGTTTGACTGCGCCTTTAGCCGAAATGGAAGCACATTCAGCCAATGCAGCGACCAATTCCAGCGTTGCAGAAAAAATAGCGCTGGGCCTAGCCGTCGATACCGCGCAATTGAATGCCTTGGCAGCGCGAATCGCCGAACTGCCGTCACTGCCCGCATACGATCTGCAGCAACGCTTTGCCTATGACAAAGTCAATCGTCTAGTGCTGCAGGCGCAGGCACAATCGCTGGATGCAAACGGCAATACGCAATGGGCAGTCGAACGCACGAGCGTGGCTGCGGATGGGCGCAGCACCAGCCATACGCGCTTTGCCACGCTACTTTCCGCAGCCGGCTTGCCAGCATTGTCGGGGTCGCATCCAGATGCGCAAGCACAAGGCGTCTGGATGGCATCCGTCGCCACCAATGCAGCCGATCGTACCGACACCGACGTATTCGATAACGCCCATCGTGCCGCCTTCCATATTGATGCACTCGGTGCAGTGAGCCGCCAACGCTTTGATGGCGCAGGGCGGGTTCTCGAGAGTATCGCATTTGGCAAGACGCTTGATCCGGCAACGTCGATGAACGAAGCCGATCTAAGCCGTCTGCTGGCCACCAGCGCTTACGTCGAACAACGCAGCAGTCGTACCATTTACGATGGGGCGGGTCGCGCCGCAGCACAGATTGACGCGTTGGGGAACGTCGTCGAGCACTTCATTGATGCTGACGGTAATCGCATTAAAACGACCCGTTATGCCAAGCCGATCGCCGCAGCGGCTCTGACGGTCAATGCCGGACTGGCCGATTTGCATGCGCTGCTCATCACCGATCCGGCCGATCGCACTGAACGCGTTCTGCTCGATCGTGCCGGACGGGTGCAGTATGTCATCGACGCTTTGGGCTATGCAGAGCAGCGTGAGTACAGTGCAGCAGGTGATCTGGTGCGCAGTACACACATGCCGGATCCTGTTAGTAATCCAAACACCAAAGATGCAGCGTCGATGGCGCTGGCGCTGCAGGCTCAGCGTAGCAATCCTGCCTTACGCACGACCAGCTTCGTCACGGATCAGGCGGGGCGTGTCACACAAAGTACAGACGCGATGGGCGGCACAAACAGCACAAGCTACAACGCGCTGGGGCAAAAAATTGCTTATACCAACGCGCTATCGGCCCGCTGGACGTACGAATACGATCTTAGCGGCAGATGCATTGCCGAGCTTGATCCCTTGGGTATCAGAACCGGATATCAATACGACACACTAGGCCAGCTCACTGCACGCACTGAAGCCGCCGGTTTGCCCGAGCAGCGCGTCACCCATTTTGCATATGATGCCGGCGGACGCCAAACCGACATTATTTATCCGATGGTTGCGGTGTATGACAGTGCCAATGATGCGCTATTGAATAATGGCGTCAATGCGTCTGTCGGTGCGTCTGCCAATGTGGCGCAGATCACTCAAACACCAGCCGTGCATGTGGACTATGACGTCTTCGGTGATGCGCTGGCCAACACCGATGTGAATGGCAATCTCAGCTATCACCTGCTCGATAAGGCCGGCCGGGTGGTGGCCGAGATCGATGCGCTGGGCTTTGTTACGCACATTGTGCGTGATGCCTTTGGTCAGGAGCGCCAGCGTATTCGGATGGCTTCGCCAATCAATTTGTCTGCCTTTGCTGCTGGTCCGGGCACCATGAGCGCACTGCGTGAACTGCTGCGCACCAATGATCACAGTGCCGACCGCACGCTGCAAACGGATTACGACGCCGCCGGAAATATCGTCAAACTCACCGAATCGGCCGCACTGATCTGGCAAAACGGCGTCGCGCTCACCCAGTCTAAAGTGACCGACATGCGGCGTGATGCCTTTGGTGCCGTCGTAGAACAATACGAGCATGGGCAAAATTCAAACGCTGACAGCAGCAATGCGGCGCCTGGCGTGCACCGCTATCTGGACTACAATCAGCGCGGTGAAAAAATCGCTCAACTGGCGTTGGTAGCACCAGGTCAGGGATACCTTACGACCTACGCTTACGATGCGGCGGGTAATCAGATGAGCAGCCTGGAGTACGCCACGCTGCTCACTCAGTTGAACCTGCCGCAGACCCCGACGGCGACGCTCTGGCATCCCGCTGCCCTACCTGCCAGGAGCAGTGATGACCGGCTGGTGTATCACTTCTATGACCAGCTCAATCGCTGTACCAGTGAAGTGCAAAGCAATATCGAATCCGGCATGCATGCGGATGGCAGTCGACTGCGTGCTGATGTCGGTACGTTTTATGGCTATGACGCAGTAGGTAACCGCATCAGCATGACCGACGCGCTGGGCAATGTCACGCGCACATTCTACGACGCTGCCGGTCGCATTTCGGCCATCGTTGGACCGCTGACGGATCTGGGGAATGGAAGCAGCCTCCGTTCACTCACCGAATTTCAGCGTGATATTTTTGGTCATGTCGTGCAGCAGATTGATCGCGCACATGGTGCTACCAGTCTAAGCACGACGGGCTACACCACGCTCGCCGATCCAAGTCTGGATCGCACCACCAGGTCATTTTTTGATGCTGCAGGTCGGGCGTTCATGACGATCGATGCCGAAGGATCTACCGCCTATACATCCTACGACCTGGCCGGCAACGCGCTTAAGCAGTGGCGGACCGTAAGCGATGCCTCACTCGACGGTTATACGCGCGCGCAGCACACGGTATTTTCAGTCCAGCGCTTCGATGCGTTGGGTCGGCAGATCGAGCGCATCGAGGCCGGTGCAGCCACGCCGGTCAGTTTGAATCACCACAGCACACGCTATGATGCCTTTGGAGACGTGGTCGAAACCAGTACCAACGGCCAGCAAACGGCCTTCTTTGATTACGATAATGCCGGTCATCTCTGGCGCAGCAATGCCGGCGACGGTGTGACGCGCGTTTTTCAACATGACATTGAAGGCCGCGTCACGCGTACGCTGACTTCCGCCAGCGTCGATTTAAAAAGTGCCAGCAATCTCACCCAGGCTGTGCAGCTCGCCGGCCTAAGCGCCACCGAAGTCCAGTATGACCTGCTGGGCCACATGATCGCTCAGACGCTGGCCGCCGATGTATCCGCACCACTCAGTCTGGCCGCAGTGCATGCAGATACGATTGATCTGCAAAGCGTGGCGGGCGATCAGGTGCAATTGCAATGGGCTAGTCTGGCGGGGCTGGGCAGTGGTGATGTGCGGGTCACTATGGAAGTGGACGCCGGTGCTGGCATGGTGCTCGGTAAGTCGCAGATATTTGACGCCAGCCAGGCACAAACCGGTGTCACGATGGCATTGACGGCAGGATCGAGTGTCACGCGCATCGAAGTGGCCAAGAAAAATATCAACGGTGAATGGACGATCGTGCGGACCAGTGCTGGCACAAGCCAGACCACCCAGCGACATTTTTTCTTTGACATGGCAGCACAGGCAGAACTGGCCGTAAAGGCTAGCGACAATGGTCTACTAGTGGCCGGTACCAGTG
Source organism: Oxalobacteraceae bacterium (assembly GCA_947374865.1). GTDB lineage: Bacteria > Pseudomonadota > Gammaproteobacteria > Burkholderiales > Burkholderiaceae_D > CANFLV01. The sequence goes on along the minus strand of CANCDR010000002.1, from coordinate 228,983 downwards.
TTGATCTGCAAACCAGACGCAGTGATACCGACAGCTGGACTAGCCGGCCACTAGTGAACTTTGGCGATCGGCTCAGTTTTAACACCGCCAGCCTGAGTAACCCGCTCGCCGATGGTGAATATCAGTATCGAATCGTCGAACAAAATGCGGGTGCTGTGGCGCCCGTCACGCGCGAAACGGGGCGCTTTACCGTTGGTGCGACGACCCTGCGGGTACAGGCGACGCAACTCTATGTACTACTGTTTAACCGCGCACCGGATGCCAACATGCTGGCTGATCTGGTGCAGCAGCTTAGCAGCGGCAAATCGACCGCGGCGCTGGCACAAACCTTGATGGACAGTGACGCCGGTCGTAGCCGTTTTCCAGCCGCGACCAGTCCTGCTGATTTGATCACACTATTGTATGGCGGCGCTCTGGGACGCGCGCCCGATGCACAGGAACTGACGTATTGGCGTAGTCGTCTGCAAGAAGATCCGACCGGACGCGTCGGCGTTGTTCTCGCCGATATGCTCAGCGCCATCGTCAATTACGCGGGCACCGATGCCGGACCCTTCAGCGTACAAAAACTCTTCAATAATAAAGTCGCCGTCGCGCTCACCTACGCCACGCAATTTAATGGCCATGATGCCACGGTCGCTACGAGCATACTCGGACTGGTCACTGCTGACAGCACGGTATTGGCACTCAATATGGCGCGCAATAGCGTGGCGGTGATGTCTGGTCTGTACCATCGTCAGGCAGCGCAATTGTTTGTTTTATTGTTTAATCTCGCACCCGACAGCACCGATTTGCAGAAGTGGGTCGTGCGGCTGCAACATCAGGAGAGCCTGGCGCAGATCGCGCAAGCCATGCTCGACAGCGACCTCGGGCGCAGTTGCTATCCAGCCAGTGCCAACGGACTGGAGGTACTCAAGCGACTCTGTCGCGAAGCGCTCGGCATGGAACCGGATGCCGAGACGATTCGGCTCTGGTCACCGCGTTTGGAACGGAGCACGCCATCATCCTTGGGTAGCGGTGTGGTCGATCTGCTCGCCACCATCACGGATCCGAATCAGCGTGCGTCGACATGGCGATATGCGCAGCAGCTCTTGCGTAATAAAGTGACGGTGGGTCTGACCTACGCCGATGGTCTGGATGGTCATGATGCGGTCGTCGCGCAGCGATTAATCGCACTGACCACGCTCAACGATACCGCGGTCGCTTTAAGCGCCGCATTTACGGCGACTGGTGTTGGCAGTAGCACCACACCAAACAATGTACGCCTGACGCAAATCTACACCCTGCTCTTTAACCGCGGACCGGAGCTGGATGGACTGAATTATTGGCTTGCGCAGATCGGCAGTAGTGGCGGTCTGCTGGGCGTGACGCAATCCCTCCTGGATTTCAACACAGCCGCCAATACGGCCTTGAGCAGCTTGTCGGATGCCGACTTCATTACGCTTCTCTATCGTAACGCCATCAATGACCCCGGCGATGCACCCGGCGTGGCTTATTGGATGGCCCAGCTGCGCATCACATCACGCGCGCAGCTCGTGCTTAATTTTATCAATGGTCTGAGTAGTCCGGATGCCAGTGCCCAGGCGCAGTCCAATGCGCAAATGTTTATCGTCAAATGGGCAGCCGGGCTCACGTATGTCATGCAGGGTGGGAATGACGTAACCGGTACACGAGACATCGTCGCCGCTGCGACGACCGACCGCATGGCGGCAGTCGCAGCACAGGCAGCACAAACCGCGCAGGGTATCGCCGATTCGGCCACCGAACTGGCCCAGCGCACGGCGGCTAATGCGGCAGCCACCGCAGTCACTGCAGCAGCAGCAGCAGTCGAACTGGCGGCCGCCTTGGCCGCGCAGGCGAATGCCCAGCTCATCGTCGCCCAAGACGCTGCGTTGGTGGCACAAAATACTGCCGATGCGGCCCGCAAGTCGGCCGATACCGCACAACAAAATGCCAGCAACGCCCAGGCGCTCGCCACTGCAGCTGAAACGCAGGCAGCACAAGACGCCGCCGCAGCCAAGGCGGCCCTCGCTTTCGCTGCCAGCGGCAACAGCACCGAAGCGAACGCCAAATCGACCAAGGCAAGCGCTGCAGCGCAGACCTCGGCGAGCGCCTGGTCGAGCGCTAACCAGCTCGCCCAGCAAGCCTCGAGTGCCTATAATCTGGCCCTCAGTGTGGCCAGCAGTACTCAGACCAATGCGACGGCCAAACAGACGGCGCTCACGACCGCACAAACTGCCGCGACCACCGCTACCGCCAATGTGCAACGCGCGCAGACCGACCTGGCCAATGCACAGGCAGCGTTCGCGCTGGCCAATCGCATCAGCCAATCCTCCACAACGCTGCGCACCCAGGTCGCTCAGTTATACGTATTGCTATTTAACCGCACCACGCCCGATTCCGACGGCGTCGATTACTGGATCGGGCGTTTAAATGCCGGTAACAGCTGGAGCCAGATCGCGCAGAACATGTTCGATGTGGGTGTGTCGCAAAATGTTTTCTCGGTCGGTGCCAGTACCAGTACCAGCTCGACCGTCACCACGCTCTACCGCAATGCGCTCAATCGTGCCCCGGATGCCGGCGGGATGGCTTATTGGAGCGATAAGCTCAATAGTGTCGCTGCCGATCAGAAGGGGGGTGTGTTCGTCGATTTGATCAATGCCATCGTCAGTTCACCCGCGGCTGATCCGGCTGGCGTGGCGTCGTTTAACAGCAAGGTCGCGCAGGTCCTCACGCTCTTAGCTAACCGCAGTACTGCCGCGACCACCAGCCTGACGCAGTCACAAAGCGCCGCCAATACCGCGCTGTCGCAGCAGACCAATGCCAACACCAACCTCACGAACGCCAATACCGCCTTGCAGTCGGCGCAGCTAGCGGCCAGTAATGCGAATGCAGATAAAAATACCAAGGCCATTGAATCGACACTGGATCAGCAGCGACTCGCGCAGGCCCTGAACGATAAAAATAACAGCGCCGCGGCAGCCACGCTGGCCAGTTCGCAAGCCGCCACCGCAGCCACCGCTGCCGCCACAGCTGCCAGCCAAAGCGCTGCAGTCGCCACGCTGGCAGCGAGCTTGTTAGCGCAGCAGCACACTAGCGTTGCGCGGCTATTTGTCATGCTCTTTAATCGCACCAATCTCAATCGTGCTGATGCCGACGCGTGGGCCTTGCAGCTGGCCTCCGGTATGAGTCTGGCGGATCTGGCGCAGCGACTGTTCGAGGCCGGCAAACAAAATGGCAGCATCCCTAGCGGCCTGAGTAATACGGCATTGGTGCAGACGTTTTATCGCGGCGGACTCGAGCAGGAACCGGATAGTGAAGGATTAGCCTACTGGTGTGCGGCGCTCAACAATGGATCATCGGTCGGTGGGGTCGTGAGTTCGATGGTCAATGCGACACTCACCTATGCCGGAACGGTGCAGGATGTGCTGCACGGCCGCACACGTTTTTTGAGTAAGGTAGCAGACGCCATTACTGCCCTGTCTACGCAAGACGCCAGCATTGCCACCAGCGCACGCACAGCCGCCACTACTGCCACCTCCCTGGCCGCCCAGGCACAGCAAACGGCCACCAATGCAGCAGATGCGGCGCGCAAAGCACAGACGCTAGGCATTAGCTGGACCGGCGTCAACGTGCCGGCCAGTGCGGCGCAATTACTCGTTGCGCGGTTTTATGCCCTGTTACTCAATCGCGCACCGGATGCCGATGGCTTGCGCTATTGGGTTGCGCAGGTCGATAGCGGACAAAGCAGTGCACGGATTGCGCAAAGTATGCTGGAGTCCAGTCTTACGCGATTCCCGGTCGGTCAAAGTGCCACAGACTTCGTCAACCTCCTGTACACCGCGCTTGGCCGAACGCCGGATGCCGGCGGACTGACTTACTGGACACCGCTGGCAGCCCAGCCATCCCAGCGCGGCCAGGTGGCGTTGAACTTTCTGACTGCGGTACTCGACAACACCGGCAATGATCCGGCCGGGCAAATGGGCAAGGAAGTCTTCGCCAATAAAGTGACTGCCGGCCTGACTTACGCCGTAACCCTTGGCGGTAACGACATCAACGCAGCCAGCACCATTTTTACCCGCGTCACCAGCGGCAGCAGTGCCGTGGCAATCTCGGCTGCCATAGCGGCTGTACCCAAAGCGCTCAACCGCACCCTGCTGATCCAACTGCATATTGCGCTCTTGGGTCGTAGCCCTGATCTGACGAGCTACGACAGCCTGATCGCCCAGCTCGACAGCGGACAAAGTATCGAGTCGATCGCGCAGGGCATCGTCGCCGCATCGTCTGCCTTGAGTACCGCCAGCTTGACGAATAGTGCATTCATTACTCGCTTATATAGCAATGCTCTGGCGCGCTCACCAGACAGTACCGGGCAGGCCTACTGGCTGAACCGACTCATTGCCGGCGACAGCCGCAGCACCGTGGCGCTCAACTTTCTGCGCGCCGTGTCCGACAACAGTAGCGCCGATGCGTTCACGCTAAGTAGTCGCCAAACGCTGGCAGATAAAACATCCACCGCCTTAGCCAGTTTGCAGACCCTCACAGGCAGCGAATCCAGTAGCGCCGAAAGCGCGCGTTCCAACGCCGCTGCAGCCTCGACGCGTGCCACCGAGCTTGCCGCGAGCAGCTTATCGGCCGCATCCGCCGCTGATCTCGCCGCCCAGCGCGCCACCGATGCGGTGCGCACCGTGCAGGCCTACAGCGGTCCGGCCATCTCGACCGACAGCGTAGGCACGGTGGGCTTTACCACGCAAAGCAATCTGCAAACGTCTACTGTTCGAACGAATCAGCCGACCATCAGCCTCACCAGCGACCGCTGGGGCAATGTCCTCAGTCGTACCGATGCGCGCAGCAGCCAATGGGTGACACGCTATCGTTACAATGCCCTCAATGAACGCACCGACGACTTTTTGCCAGACGATGGCAGCCATGGCGTCATCCATAGCAGCAGCTATTACGATGCCCTTGGTCGGCAGATCGGCACACAGGATGCCAATGGCAATCTCACCCAACAGCAGCTTGATGCGCAAGGTAATGTACTACGCGAGCAGCACGCCGATGGGGGTGTTCTGCATAATGATTACGACGTCTTCGGTAACCGACTGCATAGTAGCGATGCGCTCAATCACATCACCTCTTACAGCTATGACCGGCTAGGTCAGCTGCTCAGCAAAACAAGTCCGGAAATCGATAGCTACCGCCGTAACGGTGAGGTCGGCGATGTGCGCGATATTGGCGTAGTGCGCGCCTTAACGGATATCTACCGTTACGACGAACTCGGCCGACGCATCGTTCACACCAATAGCGTTCTGGCCACCGATATGACCCGCTACGACGCACGCGGCAACGTCACTGCCACCATCGATGCTGCTGGTGGGCTGATACAAAATCGCTACGATGCGCAGAACCGCTTGATCGAACAGATTGACGGCAACGGTGTCGCCATGCGCTGGCAGTATGACGAACATAGCGGACGACTCATGCGTCACACCGATCTTGGTGGCACAGAAATTAGCTATCGTTATGATCTGCGCGGCCAGCTCATCGAACAGACTTCCACCCGCGGTCAACATCTGCAATACACCTATAACGCCGCTGGTCAGCTCACGCAAATTAAGGATGACCCGAACGCCAGCATCACCAGCTATTCATACGACGCGCTCGGCCAACGTCTAACAGAAAAAACCGTCGTCGCGGGGCGGGTACTGCAAGATAATCATTTGGCTTACGACGCGGTAGGTCATTTGCGTCTGGTCGCCGACGGTCGCTATCAAGTCCGCACGGACTATGACGCCGTAGGTAATCGAGTTCACACCAGCACCCGCTATCTGGACGATGCAGGCGCAGTGCAAACGCACGACAGCTGGAACCTCTACGATGCCATGAACCGCCAGTTAGTGATCGATGGCGAACGTAATCCGCAAGGCCTTATCAGCTACGGCGCCACCGGCCACGCGATCACCTACGACCAGAATGGTAATCGAATCAGCGACACCTTTCTCGGCAAGCAGTATGTTTTAGCCACCGCAGACCCCAAGAGCCGCCGCATTCAAGAGCACGGCATCGTGGTGGAAACCTATTCGTACGATGCGCTCAACCGCCTTACCGATACGGTGCGCGACGGGCTTGATTTTGATGTGCGACGCTATGATGCAGCAGGCAGGATCGTGCATTCCGGGCTCAATATTGGCGACTTCTACAAGGAATGGGAATCAGACTTGCAGCAGCTTGGTCTGTCGATCGAAACAAGGCAATCGAGCTATGACGCCACCGGTCGGCTGCAATCGCAAACGCTGCGCGGTCTCAACGAAGTCATATCTACGCTGGGCTATCGGTACGACCATGCTGGCCATGTTGACAGCACGACGCTCACAACGGGTAGTGGCAGAGGTGCGAGCACAAAAAATTACCAATACAGCTACGAAAAAAGCGACAGCTATCAAGTCAGCCAGATCACTGGTAGCGGCAATGGCGCCACAGCCACAACCACCAATCGCTATGACCTCAATGGCCATCTGGTCGAAGTCACCGACAGCGCCAACGCCGCGAATCATCGCCTGCTACAAAACGACAGCGACGGCCGCGTTTTACGCAAAGAGCAAAACGGCGCGATCACGCATACCTTGATCGTCAATGGCGAAGTGCTCGGCACCAGCGGCACTGGTACTGCAGATGACAATTTCAGTCGCTACGAATCGGTCGGCAATAGCGGCGCCACCAGCACCCCGAGCGCTTATTTAGTCCAGGCAGGTGACACCCTGCGCGGCATCGCCAAGAATGTCTGGGGCGACAGCACGCTGTGGTATCTGATCGCTGAAGCCAACGGCATTAGCAGCGGCGGCTCGCTCACAGCTGGCACAGCGCTCACGATCCCCGCACATGGCCCGGCACAGTCGAACGGCCCGGATAGTCTGCGTCCCTACGATGCTAGCAAAATAATCGGCGACACAACGCCCACGCTGCCAATGCCAGCAGGGCAGGGCGGTGGCTGTGGCGGCTTCGGACAAATCCTGATCGCAGCCATTGCCATCGCCGCGACGATTTATACGGCCGGGGCATTTGCGAGCATGAGTGGTCTGGCAGGATCAGCGGGCCTATTCGAAGCCAGTACAGCCGCATTGAGCGGCACATACGGCGCAGGCGTTGGCATCGCCGCCGGCACACTGGGTGGTGCAGCCGGTTCGATCACCAGCCAGGGTGCTGGCATGGCGATGGGCATGCAGGATCACTTCAGCTGGGAGCAGGTGGGCAGATCCGCCATCAGTGGTGGTGTTTCCGCAGGTGTCGCCGGCGGTGTCAATAGCGCCCTGAGTAACTACGCTGCGCAGATGGGCGCAGTCAGCACAGCCAGCACTACCACGACAGCCATCCAGGCTGGCAAAGTAGCGCTCAGCAATGCCATCACACAGGGCCTATCGGTACAAACCGGATTACAAGATCACTTCAGCTGGCAAGGCGTAGTCGCCGCCGCGACCGGATCGGCGCTAAGCAGCAGTGTTGCGCAGGCGTTGAACGAATCGACCATTGGTTCAGCCCTTAATCCAGCCTTCGGTAATATATGCATAGCGACCGTTGCCGGCTTCACCAGCGGCATGGTCACAGCAGCGCTGAATGGCGGCACAGTAAGTGCCCGTCAGGTCGCTTTGGATGCGTTTGGGAATGTGCTGGGGAATTCGCTGGTTGAGCAGAACATGGAGGCACGCGTAGCAAATGCGCTGGCCAACGCTGGACCCGGTCAGTCCGAATCAGATTATTGGCATAGTCCTGCAAAAACATCTGCCGATCAATATGCTGATACATATGGTGGCAGTGTAAGTAATACAGGTGCGGTTTTAAAAGTAAGCAGTCAAAAGGGCGGAGAGTTAGAACGACTCAGTAACATGGAATTGCAGCTCATTACGGAAAATAAGCAGCTGAAAGATCAGATTTCTTATGAGCGAGAACAAGATTACATAGCCAATTCGGATGTCCGAGAATTTCGGCGAGGGAGTAGGAGTATTGCAAACGCTGGTAGCGATTTGAACATGGTCGTTGAGTCTGCAGCATCAGAAAACCTGCCATCCCCAGAAGCAGGATTTTTACGTGGACTTAGTGGAGGTGATCCATACCGCTCAATATTTGATGCGCCGACTAGTGCATCAGAAAATATGGGCTTGATGCTGAATGGTGCTTTGCATAGTTTAACGAGCATGTTCGTTGAACCTGCGGCACAATATGTCGATATTGGCCGATTAAGCTGGCAGGCAGGTCGTTCGTTGTTAGGTTTGCCCACACAAAAAATTGAAAGATATAGTAACTTGGGAAATGCCGTCGCCAGTGGGCAGTCGTTGGGTAGAATTTACATCGGCATGGCAGAGAATTTTTTTAGCGCACCAAGTAGATTGGTAGAAAATGTAATAAATGGGGACTGGCAGTCTGCTGGGGGGAGTCTGATTGAAACTGGGAAGTTTGCGGCTGGGGTGGGGGGGCTGCGGGGGGTTTATGGTGGGGTCAATGGTGTAGTTTTCGATGTCAGCTCAACTTCTCTTGGTGATTTTCTTGGCAAAGGCGGCAACAAAAATGTTTATGCGTATGGTGTAGAACAGGCTATAGCAGTCTTGCAACCTGGAAAGTCTGCGCAGTTGATTACATCTGAAATTGAAATGCTTAATCAGTTGAATGACTTGGGAATTCCTACGGTAAACGCAAGAAGTATTACAGTGAATGGCCAACCCGCTATTCTCATGGATCAGTTTGTGCAGGGATCAAAGGATATTGTTGCGCTACAAAACGGAAAAGTTCGAATTGTGGGTAATTCGAACCTGCTCAATTCGCAGAGTATTAGTGATCTTCAAAATATTCGGAATACGATGGTGAACAATAATATTCAAATAAACGATCTTCAATTCCTGATAGGAAACGACGGCAGAGCTGTGGTTGCAGATCCTCTAAAAGTTAATGTCAATACTCCTCCATCTAACAACAATCTACGAATGATTGATCTATTGATTCAATCAGCCAAAAAGAACGGATCCAAATAATGGAATTGAATACAAAGCAGTTAATGAATCCTTCTTTATCAAAGGATTTGCTAAGCCAGTTTGTTGGAAAAAAGGTGGCAAACTTAGTGCGATATAGCTGGTGGAAAAAAGAAGACGTCCCAGCCGAATGCGGCATATCCAGGGGGGAATCGTTTTCACTCACTGCGGGACCCTTGGCCGTAATATTTGAAGACGGTAGCATATTGGGTGTTGCTAGCGATGCGGGTATCAATAGCGTGATTGTTTGGCTGGATCGGGCTATTGGTCAAGCTGACACCACACAGACGCTTAATGAAGATACTGAGTTATTTCCAATTAAAGCCTCTGATGAAGTTTATTCGGGGCCTATTTGGAACAAGTTTTGTAATCGCACTCTTTCTAGTTTTTCCATTTTGAAGAGTAAGGAAATGAGCGCGCTCGAAGCGGAGTTGCCAAGTGAGCTAGGTTTGTGCTTTCAATTTAGCAACAGTGATCGGTTTGTTGCATCGCATGGCCTACACAATGGAACAGATGATTTCTCAGTTATTGTGGATAGTAAAATTAATCCATTAATTAGGGAGAAGTTAGAGGAACTGCCGTTATTGTGATGAGGAAAATACAGCCAAGTAGGATGGGCACGGACTTTGTGCCCACATTTTTTATGAAAATACACAATTAAACCTTAATTTTGTACCCAACACGTGGGCACAAAATGCCGTGCCCACCCTATGATTTAGAATTCAACGCAGTGAATAATCCTCATCAAATTTATGCCGCCCTCGGATATTGAAAAACAAGAATGCGCGGCGTGATTTTTTCGGTCAGGGTGCGCGTGGCGATGCGTACGTCGTATTCACTTTGCAGATTCAGCCAGTATCGCGCATTCATACCGAAGAAGATCGCTAAGCGTAATGCTGTGTCAGCACTGATTGGACGATTAGCATTCACGATGTCGCTAATTCGGCTGGGCGATACGTCAATGTCCGCCGCTAATTTCTGCGCCGTGATCCCGAGCGGCTTCATAAACTCTTCAAGAAGTATTTCGCCAGGATGTATTTCGTCAAGTAACTTTGCCATTTTAAATTTCTTTCAATGATAGTCCGCAATTTCAACATCGTGCGCTGATTAGCTAAGTCAAGTGGACACCCCTTTGCATCCTAGTTTTTGACGCAGTCGAGACGAAACCATAAGCTTCGATTCAATATTCACGGCATGAGTAAAAAAAATGCCGCGCCCACCTACCGCTGGGCGAATTTGAACGAAGATCTGACTTGATGAACCTCACGCATCTGCTAACACCGCAAGAAAAATTTCCATTTCTGCTAACATCTGCCATCTGGCGATCCTGATCAAGTCTTTTCCTCTGTGTGCTTTGCGCGCGGTCTGAGGGCGGCGCCCGTCATCGTTGACAATGGGCCCTTGACCCTGCCTGACACATCACAGGTCTCATTTCTAGCCGGCGCCACAGCGACGCCGCCAGCATGATGTATTTTAGGCCACAGCGATCCCCCCTGCCTGATGTATTTTTGGGCGATTTTTTACTATTTTGCGTTCTCTTTACTGAAAGGTTGTTCATGTTATTTGACCCAATTACCATCCGCAGCATCACGCTCGCTAATCGTGTCGTGATGGCGCCAATGACGCGTAGCCGCGCAGTCGAGGCTAATACGCCGAATGCCTTGATGGCGGAATATTACGCACAGCGCGCTTCGGCTGGCCTGATCATTACCGAGGGTGTATCGCCTTCACCTAATGGGCTTGGCTATGCGCGCATTCCTGGTCTTTTTAACGCAGCGCAGGTACAGGGCTGGCGTTTGGTAACCGATGCGGTGCACGCCAAAGGCGGCAAGATCGTCGTGCAGCTCATGCACACCGGACGGGTAACGCATGTGGCTAATTTGCCGGCTGGCGCCGAGACCATTTCACCAACGGACGTGACCCTGCCCGGGGAGATGTGGACCGATGCACAGGGCATGCAGCCACACAGCCCGCCGCGCGCGATGACCGAAAAGGATATCGCCACCGCCGTCGAAGAATTTGCGCACGCTGCCACGCTGGCGATCGAAGCAGGCTTTGACGGAATTGAATTGCATGCGGCGAATGGTTATTTGCTTGAGCAATTTTTAAATCCGCATGTGAATACGCGTACCGATGGCTATGGTGGTAGCGCGGCGGCACGTAATCGTTTTGTGTTGGAAGTCGTGGCCGCTGCTGTGAAGGCGATCGGCGCTGAGCGGATCGGTATTCGACTCTCGCCGTATGGCGTGTTCAATGGCACGGGTGAGTTTGCGGATGTCGATGCGCAGTACCAGGCGTTGGTGGAGCAGCTTTCTGCGCTGGGCTTACTGTACGTGCATCTGCTGGATCATTCGGCCATGGGTGCGCCGGCTGTGCCAGCCAAGGTAAAAGCGGCGTTGCGTAGTGCTTTCAAGGGACCGTTTATTTTGGCGGGCGGGTTTGATGGCGCCACGGCCGAGCAGGCGCTGGTGGAAAATCAGGCGGACTTGATCGCCTTTGGTCGTCCTTTCCTGTCGAATCCGGATCTGGTTGCACGGCTGCGGACACATGCGGCTTTGATTGAGCCTGATATGCGTACTTTTTATACGGCCGATGCGAAGGGCTATACAGATTATCCGTTCTTGGGATAACTGGGCTTCTCGCATCGCATCTAGCGCGTGGGCACCAACGACGGAGCCCACGTCGCACATCATCCGTCACCCCTACGACTAATGGAGACCTTCTTCTACAAATAGTTTGGCGTTGATATTAATTTAGAGTTACGATGAATTTTTTGTATGCAGTCACCACTTCGCATTATTCGACGGATGTTTGTTGAAAAGTAGTTTTTACCTAGCCTGAAATCATCAGACGGCCTGAAGGAGCCATTCCATGGACACAAGTGACGAAGATGGCATCGCCAGCGACCAAAAAACGCGTGATGAACTGATTAAATTAATAAGTCATCTGCACGCACAGACCAATATGATTTGTGGCGAAGGTCTGGATAATTTCATGAGCCATAACGACGAAATCAAGAGCAATTACCTTTGGTCGATTTGTGATCTCGCCGAGCGTTCGCTGGCTTTGTTGGGCAGCATGGATAGTGAAATCATGCTGCGCTTTCAATCGAAAAATAGTTAAATTCCGCGCCCATCACCTAAGCAAAGTTGACATACCTAAGCCACGTTGACATTGCCCGCATCATCTCCCCGCTGGTTTCCAACGCCTTAAAAGCAGCGCATTACTAATCACGCTCACCGAACTCAATGCCATGGCCGCGCCAGCTACCATCGGATTAAGCATGCCCAAAGCCGCGAGTGGAATACATACCAGGTTATAGACAAAAGCCCAGAACAGGTTTTGTCGAATCTTGTGATACGTACGACGTGAGATATCGATTGCATCTGCCACCAGAGCCGGATTGCCGCGCATGAGGGTAATCCCGGCTGCCTGCATGGCGACATCGGTGCCGGTCGACATCGCGATACCGACATCTGCCGCAGCCAATGCTGGCGCATCATTGATCCCGTCACCGACCATGGCGACCCGCTGGCCGGCCTGTTTTAAGGCGTTGATTTTATCGACCTTATCGGCCGGTAGCACTTGGGCGATGATGCGATCGATACCGAGCGCATGACCGACCGCATCGGCGCTGCCCTGATTATCGCCGCTCAGCAGCACCGTTTGAATACCCAGCGCCTGCAGACGCTGCACGGCGAGGGCTGCGTCTGGCTTGATTTGATCACCAAAGGCGAATAGACCCAATAACTGATTTGGTTCGACGGCGGCCAGCCACGCGATCGATTTCCCTTCATTCTCCATGGCACTCGCGCGCGGCTGCAAGTCATGCAGATCGACGCCGAGCTCCTCCATCAAGCGCGTACTCCCCAGACGATAGTCGACACCATTGATTCGCCCAGCAAGGCCGCGTCCGGGCAGGGCGGTGATATGCGTGGCAGACAAGGGCGTGATCGATGCTGCTCCCGCCGCTTCCATCACGGCGCGGGCTAAAGGATGCTGACTGCCGTTTTGCAGTGTGGCCGCTAATTGGAGTAAATCCGCGCGAGATCCGGCTACGGTGAACAGGTCAACGATGCTGGGTTTGCCGACGGTGAGGGTGCCGGTTTTGTCGAATACGACCGTGCCCACGCTATGGGCAATTTCAAGTGCCTGTGCATCTTTGATGAGGATGCCATACTGCGCTGCGACGCCGGTACCGACCATGATCGCTGCCGGCGTCGCCAGACCCAATGCACAGGGGCAGGCGATGACGAGCACCGCGACGGCATTGATGATCGCGAGTTCCAGATCGCCACTGACGAACCACCATCCGGCCAAAGTCACCAGCGCGATCAACAAAACGACCGGTACAAAAATGGCGCTGACCTTATCCACCAGATGCTGGATCGGCGCCTTGGCCGACTGCGCATGATCAACCAGCCGAATGATGCGCGACAAGGTCGTTTCTGCGCCGATGGCGGTGGTGCGCAGCACCAGTAATCCTTCCGCATTGATGGCGCCACCGGTGACATGCTCACCGATGCTGCGGGCCACCGCCAAACTCTCGCCGGTGATCAGCGATTCATCGACATGGCTGCTGCCTTCGAGGATGATGCCGTCGACTGCGATCCGCTCGCCGGGACGCATGACGACCAGATCACCGACGCCCACCTGCTCAATGGCCACGACCATGTCGACCCCATCGCGGCGCACCAGGGCCGACTCGGGACGTAATTTTTGCAGGGCCTGGATGGCGGCGGCGGTCTGCCGCTTGGCGCGCGACTCGAGCCATTTACCCAACCTGACTAAAGTGATGACGACGGCGGAGGCTTCAAAATAGTAGTGCGGCATGCTGTGCGCATGCTGCGCCGTCAGCGCCTGAATCAGCAGATAAACACTTAGACCATAGGCCGCACTCGTCCCCAGCGCTACCAACAAATCCATGTTGCCCGCACCGGCCCTGATGGCCTTCCAGCCCGCCACATAGAAGCGCGCGCCGAGCCAACATTGCACCGGGGTCGCCAAAGCAAACTGCCATACGCCCGGCAGCATCCAATGTACGCCGAAGGGTTCAAGCAGCATCGGCAGCAGCAACGGCAGAGACAGCGCCGCTGCGGCCACGACCGCCATGGCGTCCTGCCTTTGTGACGCATCCGTGTTTTGCACGGGTGCATTCTCAGCGTGTAGATGGGCTGTATAACCGGCCTTGGCGAGGCTATTAAGCAGCGTGCTGACAGCCACCTCGCGCACTAATTGCACCTCGGCTTTTTCCGTCGCCAGATTCACCTCAACCTCGAGCACGCCGTCGATGCCGCGCAGGGCCTTTTCTACCCGGCCCACACATGAGGCACAACTCATTCCTTCGATATCGAAGGACAAGCTATAAGCCAACTTCGGAGAATGTTGAGACTTAGAAGTGAATTGCATGCTGATCTTTGTGTTGAAGTGTGAATGGAAAGCTTTTCCCTAACGCTATAGTTAGTGCCAATCAGCCCGATAACAAGTGAGAAAACCAGTAAAGCGGAAAATATGAAAAGTATAAATTGTCGTATTTTTGGAACAGTTATTCATGCAAATAAGTAAATGTGATGATCATCACATTATTGTCACTTACACGTCTTATAATTAATTACCAAAACGAAATTTATTGTTCAAGGAGAACATCATGGGTGGATCCCTTTACAACAGAATACCTCTGGGCCGTCGCGCCAGTGTTTTTAATCTTGGTTTGGTCAAAACGGCAACAGTGCTGACGATGATGCTCGGGATTGCTCTGATCATCTTTGTCATGACGAAGTAATCGTTTCTTCTTTGCCCGCTTCAGCCGCCATGGCTGATCGGGCACCGGTTTGCGCCTCGTTGTGCGTCTTGTTGTGCGCACCGGTATGCGCCCCGGTATGCACCGCCCTCAACGCGGAGGGCATATTACCCTCGCAAACTTCTATCCAAGATTGACCAGCGACCCGATTTTTTCTTCCAGACAGCGGTGCGCGCGTTCGCTCATCACCATTACCAATTTCAGTCGTGCACGGGTCATCCCGACGAACAGCTTTTTGAAAGCGCGTTCATCGAATTCGGCAAAATCAATCTCCGTAAAAATCAGTGCCGGCGCCGACTGGCCCTTGAATCGATAGACCGATTCGGCCAATAGTTCGCCAGGACGAAATTGCGGTACACCAAACAAGTCATATTGGCCGGTAAAGGAATGCAGGCTGTGACTACCTAAATAATCTAGCTGCAGCAAAGCCGAATTTTCTCGTCCGCGAAAGGACACCAGCGCCATGTCGGCACGCGTAAAACCGGCGCCCAGACAGAGCGTAATCGCGTGTTTGGTTTGATACTGTAAGCGTGACGTGTCTGTATGCGGATAAGTCAGTACGACGATATCGGCGCCGAGAAAAGGACTAGCGGCCTGTACCGGACGACCATGCGGTTCGAGTGCGGTGAGCAGGTCGATAATCTGCCGCGGACTGCGAAAGTTAGCGTAGGAATGCAGACTCACCCAGCCGTCCAGTTTGACTGGCGCCTTGGCATATAAATTTTGCAGCGGATCTTCCAGCCAGATAGCGCGCCCCTCAGGCTTTAATAATCGCAGCACAATGTCGCGCCAGGACTCAGAAAAGTCTTGTCCTTCGTCGACGATGAGTACATCACACTGCCAGTTTTGCGGTATCTGCGACTGCACAAAGAAGGTTTCCAGATCGCTCCACATGCTGGCCTGGGCGTAGTCTGGCGTGACGCCGTGTTCACGCGCAAAGCTGTCGCACAGGGCATGAAAGCTGGCGACCCGGCCTCCTGCGGGCAAAAGGCTTTGCACATGATCGGCCAGCGGTCGGTTATAGCAGACATAGAGTGGCTTTAAGCCGGCATCAATGGCCGCGCGATATTCGGCCAGTGCGAGCTGAGTTTTGCCGCTGCCGGCGGTGCCGCACACGCGCAGCCGAAAGGGGTTAAATTCGAGCTGCCGCGCCCAGCTCGCCAAGCCGCCCGATAAACGCGTAACTAATTGATCGGCGCGGCCAATCATGGCTGATGGATCTGGGGTAAGCGCGAGCAGATCGCCGAGAAAGCGGCTGACTTTTTTATGCTGCGGCGTGAGGGTCGATAGCGGCAGCAGCGACTGCACGACGGCAGCCAGCGCATCAGCGCGACTGGCATCGACTACTCGCTCAGGGGGGATGCCTGCCGTTAGTGGATTTTTTACCAGGTAGTCGGGGCAGTAGAGCAGATACTCAATCGACAGCGCGCTATCGGTGCCGGCAAAGCGTGATCGCAAGCCTTGCACGGCGCGCAGCAGATGACTGTGGATGTGCTGTTCCTGATGTTGATATTTTTTGATCAGCCCCTCGGGGGTCTCAGATAAAAAGCCGGACTTTTGTTCGATCAGCAGCAGCTTGCCATCGGGCGCGAGGATGATGAAATCAATCTCGCCATACACCGCGTAGGCTTGCTCGATATTGGTCCAGTGGACGCCGTGATAGAGGCTGTAAGCGTCGGGGAGTTGATCGGCGAGGCGCTGCAGGGTTTCAATTTCACGCAGCGCGGCGCCGGTCGCGCCTACTTCGCGCCAGCCAGCGGGAATGAGATGGGCCATGGGTTATGAGAGATGTGAATTCGGTTCGATTTTCGTATTGTATGCTGCCGCATCAACAGCGGGGCAACGAAGTCTTATTTCGCACGAAACCCTGCATCACACCAAGGTGATTTATATCAAGTACGGGGCACATATCTGAAGGCATAGTTGGGCTGCGCGTTGGCTGCTTCATAGTCTGCGCCATCGGTCTGATGATTAACCACCCGAGGTCTGTATGAAAAATTTAGATGAAGTCGTTTTTGTCGGTGCGGCACGCACGCCTATCAGTAGTTTTGGCGGCGCGCTCAAGGATTGTTCGACAGTTGAGCTGGCGAGTACGGCAGTTAAAGAAGCCATTGCGCGCGCCGGATTGCCGGCCTCGCGGGTGGGGCAGATTGTGCTCGGTCATGTGATTCCTACCGAGACGCGCGACATGTATTTATCCCGCGTCGTCGGGCTGCAATCCGGGCTGGACAAATCATCGGTGGCGATGAACGTCAATCGTCTGTGTGGCTCGGGCTTGCAGGCCATCGTCAGTGCAGCGAACGCCATTCAGCTTGGCGAATGCGATGTCGCCGTCGGCGGCGGGGTGGAATCCATGAGCCGCGGCTTGTATGCTGTGCCTGGAGCACGCTGGGGCCAGCGTATGGGCGATGCGAGCATGGTCGATTTGATGCTGGGCGCGGTCACCGATCCTTTTGGTGCCGGTCATATGGGGATCACGGCTGAAAATGTGGCGCGTGAATTTTCTATCACGCGCGCTGAGCAGGACGCCTTTGCGCTGGAAAGCCAGAAGCGTGCGCTGGCAGCGATCGCCGCCGGTCACTTCAAGAGTCAGATCGTGGCAGTCAATGTCAGCAGCCGCAAAGGTGTGAGCGTGTTTGATACCGACGATTATCCGCGCGCCGATGTGACGGCAGAATCGCTGGCCAAGATGAAGCCGGCATTTCAAAAAAATCAGGGCACCGTCACAGCGGGTAATTCATCCGGCATTAACGATGGTGCGGCCGCCTGTGTGCTCATGGCGGCGTCGAATGCGGATCGCGCCGGCATTACACCGCTAGGTCGTATGGTCAGTTATGCGGTGGCGGGCGTGGATCCGAATCTGATGGGTACCGGACCGATTCCTGCCGTCCAGCTGGCCTTGCAGCGAGCCGGACTCAAGCTCGATGATATCGACGTCATTGAATCGAATGAAGCCTTCGCGGTCCAGTCGCTGGCGGTGTGTCGCGGTCTGGGTATCGATCCCGCCAGAACCAATGTGAATGGTGGGGCGGTGGCGCTCGGCCATCCGCTCGGCGCGACGGGGGCCATCCTGACCATCAAATGTCTGTATGAACTCAAGCGCACGGAAAAGCGCTACGGCCTGGTCACCATGTGCATCGGAGGTGGGCAGGGGATTGCTGCCATCATTGCCAGGCAATAGAGGGCAATGGGCGAACATATGATTTAACATTATGCATGGGTTGATTTACAACACACACGACCGCTGATCTGCTCAAGCCTACCGCTGATCCAATCTTCATGGAAACTTTTCTCAATTGTCATAAGGTGACAATTGAGGGAGGGCAGTGGCATGAAGAATCTTGGATTTACGCTCATCGAAGTGATGCTCACGATCGCCATCGTCGGTATTCTTACGGCGCTGGCGATGCCTTCCTATGCCGACTACCTCATCCGCGGCAGGATCCCTGATGCGACGGCGGGTCTGGCGGCGCGGCAGATCCGGATCGAACAATTTTTTCAGGATAATCGCAGCTACGTCGCTGCGCCTGACTGCGTGACGGACAACACATCGAGCAGCTATTTTATCTTTTCCTGCAGCAGCCAAACCAGCGCTGCATTTTCATTGCAGGCGGTCGGCAAAGGCGGCATGAGCGGCTTCACGTTTATCGTTGATCAAAATAATAGCAAGACCACTGCGGCTGTTCCATCTGGCTGGTCACTCCCTTCACCCAACACCTGCTGGATCACCAAAAAGGGCGGCGTATGTTAGCCCGTCCGAGCCGAGCCTCCGGCGTAACACTCATTGAGCTAGTGATCGGCATGGCGATCTTTGCCGGCTTGCTGGCACTCGCATCACCGAGCATGACGAGCTGGATGCAGAACGGACAGATTCGCGTGGCGGCGATGGGGATTCAAAATGGCTTGCAGCTCGCGCGCATCACAGCGGTGCAGCGCAATACGGTCGTCAGTTTTTTTTTGACGAGCTCGCTGAGTAATGGCTGCGTGACTAGTACGGCAGGCCCGAACTGGGTCGTGAGTCTGAATGATCCCACCGGCCAGTGCGCTGCTGCGCCGGATGAGTCGCTCGCGCCGCGAATTGTGCAGGTGCGCTCCGGGAGTGAAGGATCGGGCAATGCGGTGCTGGCTGCTGATCAGTCTGGTATCAGTTTTAATGGCCTGGGTCGGCTGGTGAATGCCGGTGCAGCGAGCAGGGTCGCGATCGATATCAGCAATACGGCTGGCGGCAGCTGTGTGGCGAGCGGTGGCAGCGTTCGATGCCTGCGGGTGTGGGTGTCGGCTGCCGGTCAGGTACGTTTGTGTGATCCGGGCGCTGCACAAAGCGATGTGCGAGCCTGCTGAAGCGGGAGTCTACTGAAATGCGTCCCCATCAATACCAAGCGCGTCAATTTTTGGCTGGATCGGTGCTGCTGGAAGCGCTGTTTGGTCTGCTGATTTTTTCTATGGGCATTCTGGCGCTGGTGGGCATGCAGGCGACTGCCGTCAAGCAGGTTAGTAGTGGTCAGTACCGCGTCGAGGCGAGTTTTCTGGCCAATGATTTGTTAGCGCAGATGTGGCTTGGTAATCGGACGCCGTCGAGCGTGGTAAGTCAGTATGCCAGTCCGTCCGGCACGGCTTATGTAAACTGGCTGGACACCGTGAATGCCGTTTTACCTGGTGCCGTCACACATCCGCCCAGCGTGACGGTGAACACCATTGCTGGCGTGCAGAGTCCGCATGTAGAAGTCATGGTGACCTTGCGCTGGCAGGCCCCCGGCGAAGCCGTGCATCAGTACGTTTTGGTGGAACAGATTCAGTAGAGAGGTCGCCATGAAATCGAGCGTTTCCCATCGTGCGCAGGGCTTTTCCTTGATCGATATTTTGGTCGGCCTGACGATCGGTATGCTCGGTATGCTGGTGATGATGCAGGTATTTCTGAATGCCGATGCGAGTATGCGCAGCACCAGTGGCAGCGGCGATGCGCAGACCAATGGCAGCGGTGCCTTAATGACGCTGCAGCGTGAACTTCGTCAGGCGGGTTTCGGTATCAATGCCTTACCGCAGGCGGGCTGCAATCTGCAATTACGCACCGGTGTCAAACTCACTGTGCTGGCACCGCTGACGATTAACCATGCCGCCATTCCCGCCGGCGATCCGGGCAGCGATACGCTGCTGCTGGTGGCGGGCAGCGCCGGCGGTTCGCCGCATGGGGATGTGATCGTGATGCAGCCGGCGACGAATGTGTATGCGGTCGGTACGCCGACCACTTTTTTGCCCGGTGATCTGATTTTTGTCGAGCCGAAGTTGCGTCCCACCCCTTGTGATTTACAAATGGAGGCGGTCGTAACGATCACCTCCACACCGCCCAATCTGACCGTCGCCACCGGCGTGGCCGGCAGTACCAACGGTACGCTGATCAATCTTGGTTCAGCGCCGCGCATCCTGGCCTATGCAGTGCGGCGCAGTATGTTGACGGTATGTGATTATCTGCTTGCCGATTGCGCCGACAGCGCGCTGGTGAGTGATGAATCGGTCTGGCTGCCGCTCTACAGCGGGATCGTCGCCTTGCGCGCGCAGTATGGCAGTGACACCACGCCAGCGCCGATGGATGGGCAGCTGGACGTGTGGGATCAGATCACCCCCGGCAGTGCTGCAGATTTACGGGGTTTTAGCCTCCACTGCAGCGTCATGCGGGTGCTGGCAGCACGCCTGGCGGTAGTGGCGCGCAATGAGCAGTTTGACAAAAATGTCGTCACGTCCGCCGCGCCGCTGTGGGCCGGCAGTGCCACCGCGCCCTTTGATCTGCGCGCGCGCAGCGACTGGGATCACTACCGTTACCGAGTTTTTCAGACCCAGGTCGCGCTGCGTAATGTGGTCGTTTTGGGAGCCCAAAGCGGATGTTAAATAGCGCTTCCCTGCGAGTGACTTGCACCAATAAGCGCCGACAGCGTGGCGTGGTGCTGATGATCGCCCTGATCATGCTCGTGGCGATGACATTAGGCGGCATTGCGCTCATTCGCGCCGTGTATTCGAGCAGTCTGATCGCCGGCAATATGGCCTTTCAACAGTCGGCCACCAGCTCAGCGGATGCCGGTATTGAAGCGGGTATCCGCTGGCTGGAAAATAATAACAGCGGTACCACGCTGCATGCCAATAGTGCCGAAAATGCCTATGCCGCTTATTGTCAGGCGCCGTGTAGTAGTCAGGACTGGGGCGACTATTGGGACGCGCTGCAAACGGCCGGGCAGACCGTCTCGCTCGCCAGCGCCGATGCTGCCGGTAACACGGTGAGTTACGTCATCCAGCGTCTGTGCAATGGACTGGGTGATCCGAGCGCCGGTGCCGATTGTGCCGTCGCCCCGATGGGCATGAATCCCTCTGGCAGCAGTAAGGGCGGCGGGGTGGTGCAAATTCAATATGCCAGTCAGGTCTATTACCGTATTACGGCGCGCGTGGCCGGTGCGCGGGGCAGCGTCAGTTTTGTGCAGGTCGTGCTGCTGCTGTAGTTCGAACCTTGACGTCATGATCCGATTGACTACGCGTGTTATCACCCGTTTTAAGTCCAGTATTGAAGGAGAATACAATGCAACGCATTCACCCCCCAGGCTCTGCGCGAGACATGCTGCTTTTGTGCGTTCTGACAGGTCTGCTGGCGCGACCTGTCATGGCCGGCATCACCGACCTTGCCAGCGCACCGCTGGCAACGGTTTCGACCTCCTCTGTCTTGCCCAATCTGCTGTTCGTACTCGACGATTCCGGCAGTATGGACTGGGATTATCTACCCGACTGGGTCAGTGGCTATTACTGCCGCAATAGCAGCGGCAGCTGGACCGCGCTTTGCTCGCGGGCCGATCCACCCTATCGCAGCAGTGAATTTAATACGGTCTATTACAACCCCGCCATCACCTACACGCCGCCTTTAAATGCCGATGGCAGCAGCAAGCCAAATCAGACCAACTGGAGCGCCGTCGATAACGACTACTACAAAATTCAAAGCACCACCGTGAGCAATTTACTGACCGCGTTTCCGGATACCGAATGGTGTACCAGCACCAGCTATGCCGACTGCCTGCGCAACGGAAATTATCTTTTGCCGGGGACGGTCGGTGGTAAAAACTATCAGACCAAACATGACACGACTGCCAGCGGCAGCGGCAAGATGGCCACCGGCACGCTCAGTGCGCCAACGACGACAGTGCGCAGCTGGGGACCGCACTACTACACCATGCTGCCTGGCGAATACTGCGACAACATCAATTTTCGTCGTTGTCAGGCGACCCAGACCGCCGTCTATTCGCTGCCGGCTGCGCTGCGCTGGTGTAGCAGTACGGCCAATGCGGCGGCCACAACGCCGGCTAGCGGCAGCTGTCAGGCGGTCAAGACAGCAACGTATGCCTACCCGCGCTACCCGACCATTTTTTTACCGGGATCGACTACCTTTGTGCGTACCGACATCGTGCCCGGTACCAGCAGCTACGTTTATCCCGGTACCAACGCCAAGGCGATCACGCGTACTGACTGTGTCGGCAGCACCTGTACCTATACCGAGGAGATGACCAATTTTGCCAATTGGTTTGCCTATTATCAGACCCGCATGCAGATGATGAAATCCTCCGCCAGCATCGCCTTTGGCGCCATCGGTACTCGCTACCGAGTGGGATATTTTACGATCAATAATTATG
The DNA here is from genome assembly GCA_947374865.1 of Oxalobacteraceae bacterium. GTDB lineage: Bacteria > Pseudomonadota > Gammaproteobacteria > Burkholderiales > Burkholderiaceae_D > CANFLV01. Next base: position 206,508 of record CANCDR010000002.1, on the reverse strand, counting down.
CCAGTTCGGCCCATACGCTTAATATTGCCACCTTCGATGCGACGCAAAAAGCTAGCTGGTATGGCAAGCTGTTTGCCGCTAATCCGGGCGGCTATACACCCCTACGCAATGCATTGGCCCACGCCGGTCGTATTTTCGCCGGTAAGCTCGGTGGCTCGCCCGGCGGTGCCGATCCGATGCAGTATTCGTGTCAGCAAAATTTTACTTTACTGTCGACCGACGGCTATTGGAATTCGACCGCCGGAACTAAAATCGATGGCAGTTCCGCAGTCGGTAATCAGGACAGCAGTCTGCCGCGCCCGCAATACGATGGTACCGGCAGCAGCGATACACTGGCCGATGTCGCAGCCTATTATTACAATACCGATCTGCGCACCAGCGCTCTGGGAAATTGTACTGGCGCAGCAGTGCCGCCCGCCGTCAGTGGCAGTGATGTGTGTCTCAATAATGTACCCACCAGCGGCTTGGACGCCGCCGCGCATCAGCATATGACGACCTTTACGCTCGGGCTCGGCATCGCCGGTTTTATGCAATATTCGCCGAGTTATCTGACTGCCACAGCTGGTGATTACTTCAACGTCAAAAATGGCAGCACCGTGAATGCCGCCGCCGGGGTGTGTTCGTGGCAGGCCAGCGGCACCTGTAACTGGCCGGTGCCGGCCAGTGATGCGCAGTCGAATATCGACGATCTTTGGCATGCAGCAGTGAATGGCTATGGGACTTATTTCAGCGCCGGTAATCCGGCGGCCTTATCGGCTGGCCTGGCCGATGCACTGGCTGGGGTTTCGGCTCGTACTGGCGACTCGGCGGCGGCGACCACCTCGAATCCGAATATTGTCACGGGCGATAATTTTCTGTTTAGTTCCACCTACACCTCGGTCGACTGGTACGGCGAACTGAACCGCCAGCAGATCGACTTGAGCACCGGCGCCGTCGCCAGCACCAACGACTGGTCGGCGCAAAGCCAGCTCGATAATAATAATGCGCGCGTCATTTATACCTACGATCCTGTCAGCAGCACGCGACTCAAGCGTTTTCTGTGGGCTAATTTAAGCAGCGCTGAACAGAATTTTTTTATGACGCCGGCCATCAGTGGCCTGAGTCAGTTCTGTACGGTCGGCGTGACCTGTCTTTCAAGTGCGGCCAAGATCGATGCTGCCGGCGCCAAACTGGTGGCCTATCTGGCCGGCGATCGCAGCCTGGAAGGTGCGCCGACCGATACCAGTAAATACTATAACCAGCGCACCCATCTGCTGGGTGATATCGTCAGCTCGGAAGCGGTGTATGTGAATGCGCCACCGTTCAATTATGTCGATAGTGGCTATGCCACCTTCAAGGCCAGTAGCCGCACTGGCATGGCGTATGTGGCCGCCAACGACGGCATGCTGCACGCCTTTCGGGCCGATTCCGGCATTGAAGCCTGGGCCTATATTCCTTCCCTCACTTTGGCGAATCTGTACCGGCTGGCGGATAAAAATTACGCTAATTTGCATACCTATCAGGTCGATGGCACGCCGACCATGGGCGATGTCTATGATGGCGCGAGTTGGCGCACCCTCATCGTCGGTGGCATGAATGCCGGCGGTCGCGGCTACTATGCGCTCGATGTCACCGATCCTGCCCAGCCCAAAGCACTGTGGGAATTTACTGCAGATATCAGCAAAGGCGCGGGCTATACCGTCGATGCGAATCTTGGCTTTGCCTTTGGCAAGCCGGAAATCGCCAAGCTCAAGGACGGTACCTGGGTCGTGTTCGTCACCTCAGGCTATAACAATGTGCCGGATGCGCGCTATAACACGGGTAATGGCCTCGGCTATCTGTACGTACTTAACGCCGTCACTGGCGCGCTCATACGCAGCATTCCCACCGGCGTTGGTAGTGTGGGCTCTCCCAGCGGCTTGGCGCAGATTCGTGTCTGGTCTGACGATGGCATGCAAAACAATACCGCGCAGCGCGTCTATGGTGGGGATTTGCTGGGCAATCTATGGCGTTTTGATGTGAACGGCGATATTGGCGCAGCAGGCTACGATGCGCAAGTTCTGGCCACCCTGCGCGGCGCCAGCGGAAATGTGCAGCCGATCACCGCCAAGCCGGAACTGGGCGACGTCAATGGGGCAGCGGTGGTCTATGTTGGCACCGGTCGCTATCTCGGTCTGAGTGACCTGGCCGATAGCAGCTCGCAAAGTATCTACGCCATCAAGGATCCACTGACCAGCGCTTCGTATGGTAATCCGCGCCTGTCACCTTCGGCCTCTGGATTCGTGCGCCAGACGCTGACGGTGACGACTTGCCCGGCCGGTTCACCGGCGACGATTTGCAGCGCCGGTCAGTCAGTGCGCACCAGTACCAGTCTGGCGGTCGACATGGCGACCCAGTCTGGCTGGTATGTCGATCTGCCAGATAGCGGTGAGCGCGCCAATACCGATCCCCAGCTTTCGCTCGGCACGCTGGCATTCACGACCAATATTCCTGATTCGAGCGCCTGCACGATTGGCGGCTACAGCAATGTGTACTTTTTCGATTACCGCACCGGCGCACCGGTGTCGACGTCAACCACCGGCGTGGTCGGTAAAAAACTTGGAAATGCGCTGGCCACCCGACCGGTTTATGCGCGACTGCCGAATAATAAGGTGCTCGGTATCGTCCGGCTATCGGATGGCACGACGGTGGTGCCCAGTGTGCCAATCGGTTCAGCGGCCAGTAAGACCAGGCGCTTTTCCTGGCGCGAACTGCAGATCACCAATTAAAAAACGCCCGCCCTGACATGGGCAAGCGGTGGGAATTTACTTGGGAATAGCCAAATTAAATTTACCATCACGCAACACTTCATCGCACGCATGTGCGCACTGAAAGTTTCGGTCGGTATGCTCTATCTACGCCTCGTTTTAATAAGTTTAGATAAAGCAGCTCGCCATGAAAAAGCAGCGTGGTTTTACGCTCATCGAAATAATGATCACGGTCGCCATCGTCGGCATCCTGGCGGCGGTGGCTGTTCCTTCTTATTCCGATTACATCACGCGTGGCCGCATTCCGGATGCGACTTCGGGACTCGCGACCCGACAAATCAGGATCGAGCAATTTTTTCAGGATAACCGCACCTATCTTGCCGCGCCCGACTGCGTCGCCGACAGCAGTTCGAGCACGAGCTTTAATTTTTCCTGCACCGTTCAGACCAGCGTCACTTATACGCTGCAGGCGCTCGGCAAGAACAGCATGCTCGGCTTTACCTACACCCTTGATCAAAACAATACCAAGGTCACCAGCGCAGTACCGGCCGGCTGGACACTGCCTTCGCCGAATACCTGTTGGGTCAGCAAAAAAGGTGGGGCGTGCTAAGCTCAGCGCACAAATCACAAGGCGTCACGCTCATCGAACTGGTGATCGGCATGGCGATCCTGGCCGGCATGCTGGCGCTGGCCGCGCCCAGTATGTCGGTCTGGATGCAGAACGGGCAGATTCGTAGCGCAGCAATGCTACTTTTGAACGGTTTGCAGTTCACGCGCGCTACCGCCGTTGAGCGCAATAGTGTGGTGATGCTGTCGCTGACGACGAGCCTCGATAATGACTGTGCAGCCAGCGTCAACGGACCAAACTGGGTCATCAGCCAGGACGATCCGACAGCGCTTTGCGCGACCACGCCGGAGATAAAAAATGCACCGCGTATTGTGCAGCGTCGCAGCGCGAATGACGGCACAAAGAACGTTCACCTGGATGCCGAATTAAGCGGTTTTCACTTCAACGGCCAGGGCCGTTTCATGGATGCCGGTAACAGCGCCGGAAAAATCATCAACATCAGCCATGAAACTGGCGGCGCATGCGTGGCCGATGGTGGCCAGATGCGCTGCTTGCGGGTCGTCGTATCCGCTGCCGGTCAGATCAGATTATGCGATCCGGCGGCGGGCACCAATGATGCGCGGCGGTGCTGACATGCGGATGCCGACTATTTTTCATCGTCGATATGCTCAAGGCGCCATGCTGCTCGAGGCCCTGATCGGCATCCTGATTTTTTCCATCGGTATTTTGGCACTCGTAGGCATGCAGGCGGCATCAGTAAAGCAAGTTAGCAGCGCAAAATATCGCACCGATGCCAGCCTGCTGGCCAATGATTTGATGGGCCAGATGTGGCTCGGTGATCGCACACCGGTCAATCTGACGACGCAATTTGCCAGTCCCTCGGGCGCTGCTTATCTGCTCTGGCTGGCGCGAGTCACGCCGGTATTGCCCGGATCTGCAGCCCATCTGCCAAGCGTGAACGTGCGCGCAGTTCCCGGCACCTTCGCACCCCATGCCGAAGTCAGGATCACCTTGTACTGGCAGCCGCCGAGTGAGCCGCTGCATCAATACCTTTTGGTGACGGAGATGCAATAGGAGAGCATAGGAAAGCACCATGAATACCATCATGCTTGCCCGCGCGCGCGGATTTTCGCTGATCGACATTATGCTTGGTCTGGCCATTGGCATGATAGGGATGCTCGTGATGATGCAGGTCTATCTCAATTCGCAAGCCAGCCAGCACACCACCGGCGAGACCGGCGATGCACAGATCAACGGCAGCATGGCTTTAATGAGCCTGCAACGGCAGATTCGCCAGGCCGGGTTTGGCGTCACTGATTTATCCCTCCGTGGTTGCAGTATCGTCTTGCGCAATGGCGTGACGCTGACAGGTCTGGCGCCGCTGACCATCAATCACGCAGCCATTCCAGCCGGTGATCCGGGTAGCGATACCTTACTCATTCTCATGGGCAGTGACGGCGGATCGTCGCAAGGGAATGTGATCGTGCAGCAGCCAGTCAATACGCGCTATCTGGTAGCGACACCCAGCGCATTTCAAACGGGCGATTGGCTCATCGTTGCGCCGCCGGTGCGTCAAAGCCCCTGCGATTTAATTTTGGACGCGGTCGTCACGCTCGATACGACGACTGCGGCAATCACCGTCGGCATCGGTACTGCCGGTGCAGCCGGCGCAGCTATTTTTAATCTGGGCAGCAGCCCCAGCCTGCTCGCGTATGCCGTGCGCCACGGGCAGCTCACGGTATGCAACTATCTGCTGGCTGAATGTGCTGATACTACTCAGCTCGATGACGCGACCGTCTGGCAGGCCATGGCTGTGAACATCGTCGCCCTTCGTGCGCAATACGGCCGCGATACGTCCGTCGGAAGCATGCGCGGACAGTTCAGCGTCTGGGATCAGATCACCCCCGGCAGCGTTGCTGATACCAGCGGCCTGCATATCGAATGTAGCAGCGCGCGCATTCTGGCCGCGCGCATCGCCCTTGTGGCACGTAGCGGACAATTAGAAAAAGCAGTCGTCACATCACAGGCCCCGGTATGGGAAGGCAGCGCCGATGTCCCCATCGATTTGCAGCAGACGAGCGACTGGGATCACTACCGCTACCGGGTATTCCAGTCGCTCATCCCACTACGGAACGCGCTCATGCCAGACGCGCAAAGCGGATGTTAAGCCTGCATTACAGGCTGGATTACAGCCGAAACAAAGGCCGACGGTCCGGCACACCACGTGAGCAGGGCGTTGTGCTGATGATGGCGCTCATCATGTTAGTGGCAATGACGCTGGGTGGGATTGCGCTGATTCGCGCGCTGGTCACCAGTAGTCTGATCGCTGGAAATATGGCGTTTGGCCAGTCGGCCACGTCCTATGCGGATACCGGCATTGAAGCAGCCATCAGCTGGCTGGAAAATAATAATAACGGCACCACCTTGCACGCCAATATCGATGCGGCAGGGTATAGCGCATTTCGGCAGGATATCGTGGCGGGCGAAGCTGACCCGATCAGATGGGATCGCTATTGGGACGTATTGGCACAAAGCGGGCGCACCCTGACGCTACCGGACGCCACCCCGCCGGTTAATCCGGGCTATACCGTTTCATATGCCATCGAGCGTTTATGCAATAGCGCGGGCGACCCGAGCGCCACTGCCGACTGCGCCGTTTCGCCCTTAAGTAAAGCGAATACTGGTAACAGCCAAGGGGCGGGCGTCGTGCAATTACAGCGGCCAGATCAGGTTTATTACCGTATCACTGCCCGTGTAGATGGTGTGCGTGGCAGCGTGAGTTTTGTCCAGGTCGTGGTGGCCATGTGAGGCAGATAAAATGGGAAAGGGGGGCGCAATGAAGCCCGTCGAAATAATGGCTAATAAAATAATCCGCAATAAAATACAAAGCACGGAAATAACACATGCCGAAGCGCAGTACATCCTCCGGATGAGTCAATCCAGACCTTACTTTGGTTTGACTTTATTTTCGCGCGTACGCAAATTTTTCTTCGTCTTTCTCAGCGTGATTCTGTCCGTCTTTCTATTGACCAGCAGCGCAGCAGCAAGCCCGACAGGCACACTGACCGACATTGCCAATGTGCCGCTCGCAAGCACATCTGGTTCAGCCGTTTTGCCTAATCTGTTGATGATCGTGGATGATTCCAGCAGCATGTCGTATGATTATTTACCCGACTGGGCGAACAATAATCTTTGTCGCAATCAGACAGGTTCAACATTCACCTCGCCGTGTTGTCAGGATTCGAAAGGTAGCGGCAGCGGCTCCTTCGCCTGCTGGCTCGGATCGGCGCCATTTGACAAGCGTGGCCATCCGCCGTTCATGGCCAGTGATTTCAATACCGCCTACTATAATCCGGCCATCACTTACCAGGCGCCCTTGAACGCCGATGGCAGCAGCAAGGAAAACCAAACCAGCTATACCAATGTCAAGGATGACTATTACCGCATCCAGACCTTAGCATCGACCGACTTGACGCGTAATTTTCCGGATACGGAATGGTGCACCGCGATCAGCTATAACGATTGTCTGCGCAACGGTAATTACGTTTTACCGGGGACGGTCAACAGAAAAGCCTATACCATTTTTCATGCTACGACAGCCCTTGGCAGCGGGACGCTGGTCACAGGTACGCCGGGTGCACCGACCACCACGGCGCGTAGCTGGGGGCCGCACTACTACACCATGCTGCCCGGTGAATACTGCGACAATAGTAATCTGCGTAATTGTCAGGCCAGTCGTACCGATGTGTTCACGTTTCCAGCGCCGCTTCGCTGGTGCTCCAGTAGCGCGAATGCTGCCGCCACAGATCCTGCTAGTGGCAGCTGCCAGGCACTCAAAAATAAGACCTATACTTTTCCGCGCTATCCGACCATTTTCTCATCTGCTTTAGCAACTTTTGTTCGGACTGATATCGTGCCAGGAACGACCAGCTATGTGTATCCTGGTACGACTGCCAAAGCCAGCACGCGCAATGACTGCGTATCAAGTACCTGTACCTATGACGAGGAGATGCGTAATTTTGCGAACTGGTGGGCGTATTACCGAACCCGTATGCAAATGATGAAAACCTCGACCAGCATTGCTTTCGGTCCCATCGGTTCGCGCTATCGGGTAGGTTATTTTACGATCAATAAATACACCGATACCGCGCAGACGCTCAACATCGCTCCCTTTGATGCGACACAAAAAACGAGCTGGTATAACAAGCTGTTTGCCGCCGATCCCAGCATTGCCTACACACCCTTACGCGATGCGCTCTCGCATGCCGGACAACTTTATGCCGGCAAGCTCAATAGTTCGCCCGGTGCTGCAGATCCGGTGCAGTATTCATGTCAGAAAAATTTTACGATCCTGTCAACAGATGGGTACTGGAATACCGAAGGCACAGGCAGCAAAATAGATGGTGTCACAGCCGTCGGTGATCAGGACAGTGATACCAACAGCGATACTCTGGCGGATGTCGCCGCCTATTATTACAATACCGATTTACGCACCAGCGCATTGGGAAATTGTGCCGGCGCTGTCATTCCATCAGCTAAAACCGGGAATGATGTGTGTGAAAATAATGTGCCCATCAGTGAACGGGATGCCGCGGCACACCAGCACATGACAAGCTTCACGCTGGGTTTAGGGATTGATGGCTACATGCAGTATCTGCCGAATTATCGCAACGCGAGTTCGGGCGATTATTTTAATGTTAAAAATGGCAGTGCGGCCAATCCAGCCGCTGGCATCTGTTCGTGGCAGACCAGCGGCGTCTGTCGTTGGCCAGTCCCGAAAATTAATACCCAGCCCAATATCGACGATCTCTGGCATGCCGCCATCAACGGTCACGGTAATTATTACAGTACGCGCAATCCTGCCAGTTTGTCCGCCAGTCTGGCCGATGCCTTGTCCGTCATGGTGAGCCAAAGCGGTGCATCCGCTGCGGCGACGAACTCCAATCCGAATGTTGTGGCAGAGGATAATTTTCTGTTTAGCTCGACCTACGTCACGGCGGACTGGGTTGGTGACCTGCGTCGCCAGAAGATCGATCTGATCACCGGCGAGATCAGTAGCACCATCGACTGGTCAGCCCAGGCGCAGCTCGATGCCAATCGCGCACGGCAGATTTATACCTATGACCCTGGTAGCGCGAATCGCTTAAAGCGCTTCACCTGGGATAATTTAAGCGCCAGCGAAAAAAAATTTTTCAACGCCGAGGCGATGCGTGGTCTGAGTCAGATGTGTCAGCCTAATACTGGGATCAATTGTGTGCCGGCCAATAAACAGTCGGATGCCGCGAATGAAAAATTAGTCGCTTATTTAGCGGGTGAACGCAGTCTGGAAGGCTCGGCTGCCGAGCCGAATCAATACTATCGTCAGCGCACCCACCTGCTGGGCGATATCATCGGCGCCGAAGCGGTGTATGTAAAAAAACCGCTGTTTCGCTACCTTGACACGGGTTATACATCCTTCAAGACGACCAGCCGGCGCGGCATGGTGTATGTGGCGGCCAACGATGGCATGTTGCACGCCCTGAGTGCAGACACGGGGAACGAACTCTGGGCCTATATCCCTTCCACCGTGCTGCCTAATTTAGTCAAACTGGCAGACAAAAACTATGCCAATCTGCATACCTATTTACTCGACGGGACGCCCGTTTCAGGCGATGTGTATGACGGCAGCGCCTGGCGCACCCTCCTTGTGGGTGGCATGAATGCCGGCGGACGCAGCTATTACGCGCTCGACATCACCGTTCCCGATCAGCCCAAGGCATTGTGGGAGTTCACTTCGGACACCAGCAAGGGAGCGGGCTTTACGACGAATGTCAATCTTGGCTATACCTTCGGCAAGCCAGAAATTACCAAACTCAAGGACGGTACCTGGGTCGTACTCGTCACTTCGGGGTATAACAATGCGGGAGCCAGTGCGAGTGAGCATCTGGGCGATGGCAAGGGCTATTTGTATGTCCTCAATGCCGTGAGTGGCGCGCTAATCCGCACTATCCCGACCAACGTTGGCGACCTGACTTCGCCCAGTGGCCTGGCACAAATTCGCGCCTGGACCGACGACGGGTTGCAGAACAATACCGCGCTGCGTGTCTACGGTGGTGACCTGCAGGGTAATGTCTGGCGCTTTGATATCAATGGCGATCTCAGCGCTGCTGGGTTTCAAGCCCAACGACTGGCGACCGTGCGCGGTGCCAGCGGCAACGTGCAGCCGATCACGACCAAGCCCGAACTGGGTGCGGTCGACGACCTGGCCATGGTGTATGTGGGAACCGGCCGTTATCTGGGCGTCAGTGATCTGAGCGATCTGAGCCAGCAAAGCCTCTACGCCATCAAGGATAGCCTGAACAACACCTCCTACGGCAACCCACGCCTGGCGCCCTCGGCCGCAGGCTTTGTAAAGCAGACCATCAGTTCGACGACTTGTCCGGCGGGTGCACCTGAGACGCTCTGTAGTGCTGGCCAGGAGGTCCGCACCAGCAGCAATCTGGCGGTTGACTTGAAGCAGCAATCTGGCTGGTACGTCGATCTGCCTTCGAGCGGTGAGCGCGCCAATACCGACCCTCAGCTGGCTTTCGGCACCCTGGTTTTCAACACCAATATCCCGGCCTCGAACGCCTGTTACGCCGGTGGCTCGAGTGAAACCTACTTCTTTGACTACCGCAGTGGTGCAGCGGTGCCGACCTCGACGAATGGCGTGGTCGGAAAAAAATTGCGCAATACCTTAGCGTCGCGTGCCGTGTTTGCCCGACTTCCCAACGCCAAGGTGGTGAGCATTGCCAGCATGGCAGATGGGACCACCAGTGAAACGACCCCGCCGGTCGCGTCTGCGGTCAGTTCGGCGAAACGCATCTCGTGGCGCGAACTGATCACCGACCACTAAATTTTCCGTATGGAATCCGCGACAAGCATGAGCAGCCTGATTTTTTCTTCGATTACTTTAAGACAAGTCAACAAAATAAACATTTCCGTCGCATAATGGAATCCTCAGAACAAGATTCAGATTGACTATGCCCTACGACGTCATCGACACCCAAATATCTCCCGAAGGCCGACTGGACATCCTCTCGCGCACCGAAGTCAACAAGCTCAGCGACAACAGTAAAGGCGGCCTATATCAGGTCTTTCGTAGTTGTTCATTGGCGGTCCTTAATTGTGGCAACGATCTCGACAATGGCATCGAACTGTTGGAGCGCTATCCGAATTTTGAGATCACGATTATTCAGCGTGAGCGCGGCATCAAGCTCGATATTCGTGGTGCACCGGCGGTCGCCTTTGTCGATGGCAAAATGATCAAGGGGATTCACGAGCACCTGTTTGCCGTCTTGCGCGACATCGTCTTCGTGGCCGACAAGATCATCGACAGCCCGGCCTTTGACCTCAATACTTCCTCCGGACTCACCGATTCGGTATTCAACATCCTGCGGAATGCGAATGTGCTGCTGCCGCTGGTTAATCCGAATATGGTGGTGTGCTGGGGTGGTCATTCCATTTCGACCGAGGAGTACCAGTACAGCAAAGAGGTCGGTTACGAACTGGGACTGCGCGCGCTGGATATCTGTACCGGCTGCGGGCCCGGTGCGATGAAGGGACCAATGAAGGGTGCTTCGGTCGGGCACGCTAAACAGCATATTCGTAATGGCCGTTACCTGGGCATTACCGAGCCGGGTATTATCGCCGCCGAAGCGCCTAATCCGATCGTCAATGATCTCGTCATCATGCCGGATATCGAAAAGCGCTTAGAAGCCTTTGTGCGCACCGGGCACGGCATCGTGGTTTTTCCGGGCGGCGTGGGCACGGCGGAAGAAATCCTTTACATACTGGGTATTTTGCTCCATCCGGCAAATGCCGCGATTCCTTTCCCGCTGATTTTTACCGGACCGGCCAGCGCACAAGATTATTTTACGCAGATCGATCAATTTATCGGTCATTCTCTCGGCCCAGAAGCGCAAAAACTGTATCAGATCGTGACCGGTAATCCGCCAGAAGTCGCGCGCCTCATGCAAGAAGGCATCCAACGTGTGCGCGAATTTCGCAAGCATCAGCATGATGCCTACTACTTTAACTGGATGATCAATATCGATCATGAATTTCAGCGCCCCTTCGAAGCTACCCATGCCAATATGCGCGGCTTGGCGCTGCACAAAAAACAGCCGGTGCATCTGCTCGCAGCCAATCTGCGGCGGGCTTTTTCTGGCGTCGTCGCCGGGAATGTTAAAGAGCAGGGCGTGCGCGCTATCAAGGAGCATGGTCATTTCGAGATCCATGGTGATGCTGACATCATGACGCATATGGATGCGCTGCTGGCTTCCTTCGTCACACAAAAAAGGATGAAACTGGCGCACCGAACTTATGTGCCTTGTTATCGCATCATCAAATAATTCACGCTTCAGTGCTGACTCGACGTTGAGCCGATCATCATCCAAGGTGCGATGTGCGCAGCGATATTTGTTCTGATGGTTCAGTGCTTCATTGTCTTGTCATAATTAGCCATTACGATGAGGCGTATGCTCCTATTGTCGGGAATGCATAATGAAAGAAGCCCAATGAAAGAAAGTCCAATGTTCTCTTACCCCGTAGGTACTTTAGCTACTTTGCGTGCTTCAGCATGGATCGGTAGCCTCCTTGGACTCCTCCTCGGTCTGAATGGCTGTGCCGGTCTGTCAGCGTCGACCTCGCTTAGCTCGCCTGACGCCGGGATTCACAGCGCTTTTACCGTGCAGACCAAGGACGGTAATGCCAGCGCACGGGTGATCACCAGTGCCGATCGCTGTCCGGAAATTAGCATCGACGGACAAACGCAAGCCATGCAATTGCGCGCAGCGCCAGGCACCATGCCTTTGCGTAGCGGCGCCCAAAAGGATACTAAAGCGGCGGTTTTTCCCCTGCGCAGCTGCGAAGCGCCACTGCCTCGTGGTACGACGAGTGCCAAGGTGGGGGGCGTATCATTGCCGCTCGCACCTGCCGTAGCGCAGCGTATTCTGATCATTGCCGATACAGGCTGCCGCTTAAAAGCATCGGAACAAGCATTTCAGCTTTGTAACGACGCCAAGGATTGGCCCTTCGCTGAGGTGGTCAAAAGTGCCGCAGCGCTCAAGCCCGATCTGGTGATCCACATCGGCGACATGCATTATCGTGAGAGTCCTTGTCCGGCAACTTTAGCCGGCTGTGCCGGTAGTCCGTGGGGCTATGGCATGGACGCCTGGACGGCCGATTTTTTCCAGCCGGCGCAGCCGCTGCTGAAAATCGCTCCTTGGGTTTTTGTGCGCGGTAATCATGAAAGCTGTGCGCGTGCCGGACAGGGCTGGTATCGATTCTTCGCCGTGCAGCCCTGGTCGGCGGCGCGCTCATGTAATGATCCGGCAAATGACGACGAGGCTGATTTTCCAGATCCATATGGCGTGCCATTAAATGCCGATACACAGTTGATCGTGTTCGATTCTTCCCGCACCGGCACCAAGGATCTGCGTCCCGGCGATACCGCCTATGGCAAATTTTTATCCGCCCTGCAGCAGGTCGATCAGCTCTCAGGCAAGATGTCGCACAACTTCTTTCTCAGTCATCACCCAGTATTAGCGTTCGCCCCTGCATCACAGCCTGGCAAAATCTACAATGGCAATCCGGGTTTGCAGTCAGTGATGCGGACGCTGCATCCGGGCCGTCTGTTCGGCGACGAGATCGACGTCGCCATGCATGGCCATGTACATTTGTTTGAAGCGCTTAACTTTAGCAGTCAGCATCCGACCAGCTTCGTGCTCGGTAATAGCGGTTCGCAAAACGAAGGTGCGCTGCCAGAGGTCTTGCCTGCCGGTGCTCAGCCTTCACCCGGCGCAATGGTGGCATCATTCCTGACCCGTTCTGCTTACGGTTTTGCTCTATTAACGGCAAAAAAATCAGACTGGCACATGACAGAATATACCGTCGATGGAAAGCCAATAATAGAATGCGATCTGGTGAAATCGACCTCAAACTGTCGACGTGTTGGCGTAGAATAAGCGGGTAGTTTATTTCTGCTGCCATTGGTATCGGGTTCACATTAAAATAGGTAATAAAGGTCGCGTGCATGTTTGCAGCAGTAGATTTAGGTTCAAATAGTTTTCGGCTGCATATCGGCCAGCACGACGGCGATGCAATTCGTATTTTAAAAAGTGCCCGCGATCCGATTCGCCTGGCAGCCGGGCTCGATGCGCAGGGTAATCTGACGCCAGAAGCCAGCGCACGCGCCTTGCAATGCCTGGCACGTTTTCGTGTGCTCATTGAGGCCTATGATCTGGACGCTGTGCGGGTGGTGGCGACCAACACCCTGCGGATTGCACAAAATGCCGCCACGTTTTTACCTGCTGCCGAAAAAGCGCTCGGCTACCCGATCGAAATTATCTCTGGTGAAGAAGAAGGCCGCCTGATTTATATGGGCGTGGCCAGCTCACTCGGTAGCGCCTCAGAACGCCGGCTGGTGATCGATATTGGTGGTGGCTCAACTGAACTCATCTTAGGCCAGGGCGCCACGATTGAACGGGTTGAGTCCTTCACGATCGGTACTTTTCGTCAGTGCCAGACCTTCTTTCCCGACGGTCGGATTGATAGTGTTGCATTCGATGCAGCCATCTTGTCTGCTCGCAGCCGCTTCGAAGACGCTGCTTTGACTTACCAGCCTAAAAACTGGCAGCGCGCATATGGATCATCCGGCACGATGCGGGCCATATCTGACGCGATCGTCAAAAACGGCTTGGGCGATGGCACGCTATCCTTTCATAATTTAAGCGCCTTGAAAGCCCGTTTGATCGAATTCGGTCATATCAGCCGCATCGGTTTGGTCGGCATGAAGCCGGATCGCGCCAGCGTGATGGTGGGCGGACTGGCCATCCTGATGGGCGTGATGCAGGAACTGGGAATTAAGCAGATGATCCCTATCGAAGCCGGCCTTCGCATGGGCGTTTTATGGGATTTGCAGCTGCGCGCTACCAAAAGAGACCGGCGCGAAGAGTCCGTGCAAAGTTTCATGTTGCGCTTTCATGCCGATGCACCGCGCGCGAACAATGTCGCCAGGATGGCGCAGTCACTCTTTATCAGTTTAAAGCCGGCGTCAGAAGCACTCGCGCCTTACCTGTACTGGAGCGGTTTGTTACATGAAGTGGGCGTAGCGATCTCGCAAAGTGGCTACCATAAGCACGGCGCATACTTGATGCAGAACGCCGATTTGCCAGGCTTTACCACCCGTGAGCAGCGCACCATGGGCGCCTTGATCCTCGCGCACAAGGGCAATCTGCGCAAGGTATCCGAAGTACTGGCCGATGCCGATTTTTCCAAGGCCGTTTTAGCGTTTCGGCTGGCTGTTGTGTTCATGCATTCGCGGCTGGAGATGGATGCTGAGGATGTGAAGCTACGTATGCGTAACAAGATCGAACTCGAAATCAGAGGTACCTGGATGGATGCCCATCCGACCGTCGCATTTTGGCTCGAAAGAGAGCGCGAAGCCTGGGCGGAAGTCGGGACTGAGTTTTCGATCAAGCGGAACACGTAAGTAGGGCGTTTAAGTCATAACGCCGCAGTAACAATTCCTGCCTTTCAGCCCTCAACAGCGCTGCGATAAAACAATCATTAACAAATTCTGTCAGTTCTGTGTGGCGTCATCAAGATGCCACAGAACTGTCATTTTGCTGAAGTAATTCAGGCTTAATCTCTTACCTGCTTCCACACTTCTACGGACAGAATATGCGATTAGTGACCGTCTCGGCCGACACCAGCCCGAGTTTTCCCAAGCTGACCTTAAGCCTCGCCACCACCAAGGAAGAAGTCAGAGAAGTACAGCGTCTACGCTATAAGGTATTTATCGAAGCCATGGGGCTGTCGAATCTGAATAATTCTGCGGGACTGGATGCGGATGCATTCGATGAGTGCTGCGATCATTTAATCGTGCGCGATTCCAAAACGCTGGAAGTAGTCGGTACCTATCGCGTCATGGGTCCGCATGCCGCGCGATCCATGGGCAATTACTATTCTGAACAAGAATTCGATCTCAGCCGACTGGCCCATTTACGCGATTCGATCGCAGAAGCTGGGCGGGCTTGCATTCATCCCGATTACCGAAGCGGCGGCGTCATCATGCTCTTATGGGCAGGACTGGCGGCCTTTATGCGTCGTGAAAATTGCCAATACCTGATTGGCTGCGCGAGCGTCAGCTTATCGGATGGAGGACATAATGCAGCCGCCTTGTACCACGCGCTTTCAGCAGAAAATCTGGCACCCTCAGAATACCGTGTCGAACCGCGACTGCCGTTTCCGATTCATGACCGTGATCCTCATGTAAAGCCACAAATACCGCCCCTAATTCGAGGGTACTTACGCAGCGGTGCATGGGTTTGTGGTGATCCCGCCTGGGATCCTGATTTCCATTCCGCAGATCTTTTTATGATGCTGCCACTATCAAAACTGGATAGTCGTTATGCCCGCCACTATTTAAAAGAACCGGTCGCTGCCTAATCAAAGTCGACCGGAGGTGAAGAATTCTTTCTCGATTCGTCGTGATCGTAACGAAGCGGTCACATGAAATTCATAGAATGTATGCGCTGAGCAATTCTATAGAATTTTTTAACTTATCGGAGAACATCTAATGCTGAATTCACCCCGTCGCGCGCAATTAATCCGTACATTACCGGCAAAGATTGCGCTGAGCTTACTCGCCTGCGCTATGCAAAGCGCATTTGCGCTTGAGGAAGCCCCTGACATGCCGTCCGTAGTTGTTTCGGGCACTTCCACCATGCCTGCTGCCGCGAAAAGCGCACCTTCGCAGTCGTCACTGGATGCACGTTCTGCACAGTCGGTGATCAGCGACGAGTTCATCCGTAACTTTACTTCCCCCATCGCTGACTACAGCCAAATTTTGCAGATGGCTCCTGGCATGTTTAGTTATAGCCCGAATGGTGTTGGTTTAGGCGATACGAAAACGGTGATGCGTGGTTATTCCGATAGCAATGCCGTGATCATGTTTGATGGTATCCCGTTTAACGATACCAATGGCGTGAGTCACCATTCATGGGTATTCTTCCCGAGCCAATTCATTGGCGGTACGGTCATCGACCGTAGCCCCGGTTCTGCATCCTCGATCGGTCAGGCTAACTTTGTCGGATCGATCAATTTGCTCTCGCGCTTGATGAAGAAAGAGCAGCAGACTTCGATTAATGGTTCTTCAGGCACTTGGAACACCACCATGCTGGGCATGGAAGAAGCCACAGGTAAATTTGGTCCGAATGACAGCTCGAATCTGCTTTTTAATGTCAACGAGATGAAGTCGGATGGCTATCAGGCCTTGAATAAACAAAAGCGTGATGCGATTTCCTTGAAATACCAATATGAACTGTCGTCGGATACCTTATTGACTGGTTTCACATCTTTTTTAAATTTGAAAACCAATACGCCAAATATCAAAGGCGTATCGCGGGCGAATGTGCAAGCTGAGAATTACACCTATCTGCTGTCGAGTAATCCTACCGACGCAAATTATGTGGGCTTTAATCGTTACAACATCTACACCGATTTTAATTATTTGGGTCTGGAGTCCAATCTCGGCAATGGCTGGAAACTGGAAGACAAGGCCTATATTTATCGCTACTGGAATAAGCAAGACTACAACTCTGCGACAGTCATCAGCACGACCAGCGCCGTCGATAAGCTAAACTCTTACGTCACCAAGGGCAATGTGCTTCGCCTGAGCCAGGAATCGACCATGGGCACCCTGCGCGCTGGTCTGTGGATCGACTACGCTGACAGCTATCGCTACCAGTATCCTTCCGATCCGCGTACCGGCATCGATGCCGCTACGCCGAATTTTAGCGAAACTTATCAGACGACGACAGTCCAGCCGTATATTGAATACACATTCAATGTCAGCAAAGAATTGAAAGTTACGCCAGGCGTTAAATATGCCTCCTACAAGCAAAGCTTCAAGCATCTGCAGGATAACGGCGGCGCGGTAGGCACCCTGGGTGGTGTGTATAACAAGACGACGTTTGTGACGACTGGCGGCGCGCCATTTGTGACGAATGATGTCAGCTACACAGACGTGATGCCATCATTCGATGTGCATTACGCCGTACAGCCAAACTGGTCGGTATATGGTCAATACGCAGTCGGTGACCAGATTCCATCGACGAATGTGTTTGACGTACCCAATGCCAAAGTGACGTCAACGCCTTTGCCGACTAAAGCTAAGACTTTGCAGTTTGGGTCGGTTTATAAGTCGGAAGGCTTTACATTTGATGCGGATATCTATCGTACGACGTTGGAAAATCCGTATTCATCTTCCATCGACATCACGACCGGCAATCCAGTCTTTACTCTGAACGGTACGGCGGTGACGCAGGGTATTGAACTCGAAGGCAATATCATTTTAGGTAATGGTTTTAGCCTGTATTTGAATCAAACCTACGGCAGCGCCAAATACGACACAGGCATGTGGGTTGCCGGCGCGCCAGCAGATACCAAATCCTTGGGCTTGAACTATCAGGCGGGTGGTTTGGATGCAGGGATATTCTTTAAACGTATTGGCACAGTGTACGCAGATAATGGCAGCACGCATCAGGCCTTCACGATCGCGCCTGTAACGCTGGCAAACTTGTTCGTCAATTATTCAGTGAATCAGCCGATGGCTTTCTTAAAATCCAGCAAGCTACAACTGGCGGTGAATAATCTGTTCGATCGTCACGATATCGTTGACGTCGCGGCAGCCGGCACCAAAACAAGTTCATCACTGGCACCTTCAGCGGCGGATTTGTTGACAGTGCTGCCTGCACGGAGTATTGCACTGACCTTTACGGCGGCCTTTTAATTTGTTGATGTAATTTATAGCTTGGTTTGCGAGGGATGTGTTGGGCGCTGGACGCCGGACACATCCTTTTTTTTATCGTCATTTTTCAAAATCTGATAATCTGGGACATTCACATCTTTTGGTCCTATGCTCACGTGACGAGGTGAATTTGTGGTCCAACATGGATGCTACAGGACTTCTTCTTCGTTTCTCTTTGCTTGTTTATTGCGACCTTTTGCGGTGCTAATCCGCGCCGGCGATGCCACCCCGTCACTGACGCTCTTTTTCTCTTTTCATTTGCCTTCTGCGGCACCTAATTCTTCCTTCCGATTCGCGCTCAGCTACCGACACGACCTGGTGGCGCGCTCTACCCGCAGACGACGTGAGAATATTTCCCTCGGAAGCATTCGACCTAAGATAATTTTGGACATCCCTATCTCTCATCGCTATTGCATAAGCGCCGAGATATATTCGGTGGTCAACATGTAAAAAAATGGAAACGTATGGATGCTTCAGAAATGTATGGATGACTACGAACATGATTATTTTTTTAGACGAAAAAAAACCCTACAAGCTGAACATCCACTCGTAGGGTTTTCTATGTTGCGGTCTATGACAATAGTGCCTTGATACCGGCGCTAGTCTTAGAAAATGTGACGAATACCTACGTTGACTTCCTGTGTGCCACCGATAGCGCCATTCTGACCGGTGATCGGTGCAGTCGCGCTCAGCGTACGATAGTTTGAACCATTGTTGTTGCTGATTTTAGCGAACGATGTGTACAGGTTAGTACGCTTGGAGAACGAGTAAGTGTAGCCCAAACCGACTTGACTAGCATCTTTATTGGCGACCGTTTTGTCATCCTTCTGGATGTAGGAACCCAAAATCGTGTGCGGACCAAATGGAATTGTCATGCCCAACAAAGTTTCTGTTGAATCGACAGTTCCCAGACCCTTGGTCGTGCCATAGGTGCCGTGCAATTTGAGCATGCCCAGATCGTAGATGCCGCCGATCAAGGTATTTTTAGCGGCATCCAATGCCGTTGCATTGTTGAGTTCGTTGTAAGCCAGCTTAACGGTGATCGGGCCTTCTTTGTAGATCAGCGAACCACCGATATTCCGTGAGCCAGATGTCAGGCCAGTAACTTCGCCTAAACCGTAGATCAGGTCAGCTGTAAAGCCAGCAAAGGTTGGCGTGGTGTACAGAACCGAATTGCTGACACGCTTGATCTTTGAAGTATTGATGATTGAACCTGCATTGGCAGCCATGCCGTCGTCCATTGGATCGATGGTTTTCCATGCCAAATATTGTGGGGCATATTGATTACCCATAGTGATACTACCAAGGCTGGTGCTTTTCAAGCCAACAAATGCCTGACGGCCGAACAGTGTACCGCCTTGATCAGATGCGCCTGTGTCGAACAAAATGCCAGACTCGAGCAGGAACACAGCGGACAGGCCTGGGGCCAGTTCTTCTGTTCCTTTAAAACCGAGTCGTGAACCTTGTTGAATTCCGCTGGTCATTTTGAATTCATTGCCATTGCTGTAAGGAGCAACACCAGTGGCTGTGCTTGTGCTAGCTGTTGCGTTCGACACAGAGGCAAGGCCGACATCTAACAGACCGTAGATCGTGACGTTGGATTGTGCTGAGGCAGTGCCGGCAAATGCTATGAGCAGTGCTGCAGCGAGGCTTGATTTTTTCATTGTAAATATTCCAGTGAATGGTTGATAAAGCTTTGTTAATTAAAAAGCTTTGCTAGTGTAGATACACATCATGACAAGCGAATGACCTCTCCGTGACAATTGCGTGATGGCAATTGAGAATCTAGTCAGTTTGCTTAAGCCGACAACCTTAAGCGCCATTAAATTTGTTTGATTGATGCGTCCGAACATTACCGCTGTGGGTTTTTGCAGGAAGTGACAAACAAAGCAATCGCAATAAGTGAAAATATCCAGTAATCAGTCGGCGCGCCCCATAACCAGTGCTTATGCCAGGTAGCATACTCGGGGCTGAAGTGGGCAAAGCCAAACAGCGGATTACAAATAAACCAAAGAAAATCTTCACTCAGCCAAAATATCATCAGGCAGCTGGCGACCCGTGCTTGGGCACGCCACGACCAATGGCCAAAAAAGATCAACGGAAAATGGAATAACAGAGCGATGAAGGGAAACACCCAGGCGTGGTAACCCGTCATGGCCCGTCCGCCCCAGAAGAGATCGAGTAGCCAATGATGTTCGATGCGCCAGGTTGGCAAATTCATGGCCCAACCTGCGCCACCTTCGGTGTGAATTTCAATCTGGGCGAAAAAAAATCCTGCTAACAGTACCCACGCGATGGTCGCTAACAGTTGACGGGGATGGTTTTCCAGAACGGGTGGTTTCATGAGTACAGATGTTGGTGTATGTGGGTGATTACTGCTGTCGCAGCCGAAGGCCTACCGATCGCGAGAGCGCGCGCTTTCATCAATGCGAGTTTTTCTGGATGGTCGAGTAAATAATGAATCCGATAGTCGAGCGTATCGGCATCACTGGCTTTGAGTGCCACGCCTTGTTCGAGCAGGTAATCGGCATTACGCTCTTCCTGACCGGGAATCGGGGAATTGATAATCATGGGCAGTCCCATGGCCAGACATTCGGAGGTCGTGAGTCCACCTGGTTTGGTGATGACCAGGTCGGCACAGGCCATGATGCGCGCCACTTGTTGAGTGAAGCCTTGGGCCAGCAAGCGCCCCGGATATGCAAGTGCCAGATTTTGTAAATCTGCCAGCAGATGGGGATTTTTTCCTGCCATGACGATGAGCTGAAAGTCACGATTCATTTTCAGCAGCCGCGCGGCGATTTGCTGTAAATTTCCCAGTCCTGCACCGCCACCCATGAGTAACAGGGTCGTGCGGTGCGGATCAAGGCCGAGTGACTGCGCGCAGTCGGTTCGAGAGATTGCTGGGGAAAACGCCTGCATGACGGGAATCCCCGTCACCAAAATCGTCTGTGCTGCAATCTGCTGCGCTCGCATGCGAAAGGCCACTTCATCATTGGCAGCAAAGTAGCCTGCCATTCCCGCATGCACCCACATCGGATGTAAATCGAAATCAGTGACCTGGACATATACCGGGCAGTGGTGTTCGCCTTGGGCGATCAGATTCGAGATCAGTTCTGCCGGCATGAAATGGGTACAGACGATGGCATCTGGCTGATATCGGTCGATTTCTGCCCGCAGCGCACGCGTTCCCCGCCGCTCAACGAAGCGGCGTATTTTTTGCAAGGGACTTTGACTATCTGTTCTTTGCATGAACGCATAGAGTGCGCCCCACACCAGTGGAAAACGACTAACCAGCGCCAGATACCAGTCGACATAGATCATGCGAAAACTACGTGATACCAAGCGCATGACGTCGATATGTTTGGCCTCAACATCATGCAAGGCATTCGCATTTTGGCACAAGGCTTCGGCAGCGCGAACATGTCCGGCACCAGCAGAGACGCTCAAGACTAAAATGCGTTTTACCTTAGGAGACAAGGATTGCGTCTTCACGTTTGATGTGTGCTTTACGCCGGCGTTTGAGTTCGATGCGCGGCGCAATCAGTTCTTCCCAGTAAACCAGACGTAATGTGCCGCAGGGGTCTTCCACCAGTGCCGACAGACTCTCGACCCAATCGCCGTCATTGCAGTAGGTAATACCGTCGATCTGGCGAATTTCCGGCTTATGAATATGACCGCAGATCACACCATCCAACCCGCGTTTTTTGGCTTCGTCGGCCAGCGCGTTTTCAAACGAAGTGATGTAGCTGACCGCGTTTTTAACCTTCAGTTTTAAATACTGTGACAACGACCAGTAGGGCAGGCCTGCCCGTGCGCGCCAGCTATTGAGGATCTGATTGAACTTGAGAATGACGGTGTACATATTGTCACCCACATAGGCTAACCACTTTGCGCACATAATCACGCCATCGAAACGGTCCCCATGCAGTACCAGCATTTTTTTACCATCTGCGGTGATATGAATGAGCTCGTCACGGATTTTGATGCCGCCTAAATCCAGATCGATAAATTGACGAATCGATTCGTCATGGTTACCAGGTACGAAAATGACGTTGGTCCCTTTGCGCGCTTTTTTCAAGACGGCCTGGACAATATTATTGTGTTTCTGGTTCCAGAACCAGCGCCGTTTGAGCTGCCATCCATCGATGATATCGCCGACCAGATAGAGCGTTTCAGAATCGGTATTTTGCAGAAATTCGAGTAACCGGCCAGCCTGACAGCCGGTGGTGCCGAGATGGATATCGGAGATCCAAATCGTACGGAAGTGAATCGGGTCAGGCTTTTTTTCGTGGAGTGGTGGAAGCTCGTTGGATAAGAATTGATCACCTGGCTTCATCGCTACTCCTTTGTGGGAACCTGCATTCAAAGTTCGTCAAATTTTCCAAGATAGTAACGAGCCATTGTTTCAGAGGCATGACACAGTAAATTTTGTTTTTTTCGAAATTGTGTTGCGCAAATGCGATGTCATCAGCCGGTGATAATTCCATCATAAGATGTTATCTATATGGCAACAATACTAATGTATCCTTGGATTCATGGACTAATTAATCATGCGAATTAAACTTCACATATCGCTGCAACGCCCTCGGTATATCTATGTACTGGTAAGCATCGTTTTGGCGACTAGCCTTGTTCAGCGCGCCGTCAGCGCGCCTACGCGGGCAGTCATTGCGACCGGTCTTGCCGCGGCTGGATTGATGAGCTATTCGTTTGCCCGCCGTGAAAGTGAGAACCAGACCTACGCGAATCCCATGCCGATCTATTTAGGGTCGGGCCTCTTGGCGGCGGCCATTCCCGTGCATGGGAGGATACTTCCAGCAATGCGTCAAGACTTCGAACAATACGCATCGACGGCGAATGCCAGATTTGCTTGGGGAATGATGTATCTTGGTGCGCAGATTTATCACAATCCTGCCAACTTCAGTATAGAAAATTCGGCGAGTTATCTGGCCAGTTTTGGGGGCATGCTACCTTATGCGATCGATCGCAATTTTGGGAGTGTGCGCGAGTTTGTGGCGCATCCACTTCATCTCCCTACATTGCAAAATTTAGCGCCCATTTGGATGGCGAATCAAGTTTCAAGTGCAACGTTGGAATTATCTTCGATTGCCTTGATGGGGGGGCTGCGTTACATCGCTGCTGGCCTGATCGCGCCAAATACGGATGCTGGCGATGACTTATTCCGACAGCACGATAATTTTCTCCATTATGTTTTAATGCAGTACGCTCCTGCAGCTGCAGGTTCCTTGAGCTCGGCTGTGTGCGCGACTGCAATGACCTATGCATTCCCCCTAGCTGCAACGCTGCCTGGAACCCGCATTCCTTGTTACCTCGTGCGACTGGGCGCCCGATTAGGTACGCGATATGGACTGCGTTACATGGCCAGTCAAGATGCTGTCGATTGGGAAAAGCAAAAAAAGTTATTTTGGGAAGAAGAAAAATTCATTCTCACAAATGATGTGATCAGTTCTTTTTTAATGCAGCATTTGTGGACCTCGCCGGCAGAATCCTATATGCGCAATTTGGGCGCGTTTGCCTACGATGAGTATGAACACCCGGTCGTGAATTTACATCTGGCCCCCCCGGCGCCCCATTTGCCCATGATTCAAATTGCTGTTCACCCATAAAAAATTATCGCTTGCAGAATACTTTTTGTTCGTCGCCACACGTCGAACCATCAGAGTGGAAGTGGCGCCACCACGTCACGCATTGATACTTTATTGTGCAATAAGGACGGCTCCATAGCAGCGATCAATGTCGTCCGCCGTTGAGCATCATCGACCCGCTGTCCCAGCCACCACACAGCGCCCTTTTTGATCTGCCAATCAGCAGCAGTCCCAGTCAAGCAGAGTGCGGCAATTTGGCCCAGGGTGGGTTGATGTCCGACGATGAGGACAGGGCGCGCTGCCTTGGGCCAGCCGATCGTCGTCAGTATGCTTTCGGGGTCGCCGTCCAAGGATAAGGCGTTACTGATCTGGTATTTGCGCGGCAAGACATCTGCGGTCTGGGTGCAGCGCAACGCCGGACTGACGAGGATCACGACGTCTTCAGGTAGATACTGCGTCAGCCAGGTGGCCATTGACTTTGCTTGCCGGCGTCCCTTGGGGGTGAGCTTGCGTGCGCTGTCTGGCGTGCCTGGCTCTGCTTCGGTATGACGCCATAATATAAGATCCATGTTGCTTCCTTTATGCGCACATTCATGAATGATCGATCTTGGAGGATCGCGTCGGTGAATCATGGGGAGTCAAATTTTAACTTGGATTGACTGAATCGTTTCCATTCTCTGTTGAGCTGGCGTCGATGTTCTTGTGCGCTAGCTGCCAGATAAGTCAGGCTTGCATCACTCAAAGACGCCAATTCAGGATGGTGCTGCTTGATCTGCGCGAGTAAATTGCTGGCCACGCTGAGATCATTCATTTTGCCAAGGATATCTTGTAGCGCGCTTAATTTTTTTATCGGACGAGACATTGTGCCATTTGCTGCAAGCGGTGAAAAAAACATCAATGTGTAACGCAGTTTTTTAGCTGTGATACGTAGTTGATGCACCTGCTCGGCATTTAATTGGCTGATATTTTTTCCTTGACGGCGTAATTGCTGATACCGGATTTTCAGTTCCAGCTCAGCATATCCTGTAATCGGCGCTGCGAGGCCATCTTGCTGCGCCGATGTCAGCGATGCGCGCCAACGGGCTGCTTTGACCCAGCCGGCAAAGGCCAATAGCCAATGCGTATAGCGCGGCGACAGGATGGTACGGGCAGCAGCCTGATGCTTTTGCCGCGTTATCAATGCGACAGTTTCTTGAAGGCCTTGTAGAGCCGTGCCATTCTGATTATTTTTGACGACTTCAGCCAAACTTGTATCGCGCAGGACTTCCCAATCACGCGCTTCGCCCAGTGCATGGGTTATATGCGTCAAGTCATTTTGCAGCGGTTCTGGTAGCTGGATAACTTTTTTAAACAGTATCAGCGCAGATTTAAGACGCCTTACCCCGACGCGCATTTGATGGACGCTTTCTGGATCATGTCCGTGCACGACGCCGTCTGCATTGCCCTCGATTTGATGTAAGCAATTTAAGAGTATCGTTTGACATGCCTGCTCGGTCGTCATGCTGAGGTTGAGATCACAGCGATCTGCCATGACGATCGCTGGCGGCTGCGGCACACAGAGCGAAAATCCACGCTCCGCTTTGCTCGTGTTATCAATCCGCAGCGGAACCAATTCTTGCAGGGTCAAGGCAAAATCAAACAGATGGGCGGCAGTGCCAGATTTGAGTTCCAGTTCGAGCTCGCTAATATCGGTAGCAAGATTTGCATGGACGATTTTTCCCCGATCCAGCGCCAGCTCGACCAGATCGCCTTTTGGCAGACGTAGCATCCAACTATGGCGTTTTACCTGCGTGACAAAGAGCGGCACCAGACATTGATCACGTGCGCGGCGGAGTAATCGATTCCAATGGCGATCATCCTTGAGCAAGGCACGCAGTGCGGCCAGATCCGGCGTGCTTCCTGTCAGACTGGTTTCCCATTCATCGCGCTCTTGCAAGCCTGCTGTGGGCGTGGCACTTCCCTTGAGTGTTTGCAGCCATCCTTTGGACGCAGAATGCCTTACCCGCAGGGATGCGCCGTGACGTCTAAAATATAAATCAGGCGTATCGAAGTAGGTGCTTTCTAAAGCTTCATGTTGCGGCTTTTCAGTAGCTAGTTGCTTGAGTAAGTGATGTCGCTGTAATTGCCTTGCATGCTCTGGCAAGATTGCTAACTTTAGTTCGGTTTCCATTTGATCGAATTTGCCTCGTATCTATACCGTAACGGCGAAGTGAAAACTGGCTAGTTTGCTGTACTTCGTTGATGGTCTGCGTCGATATGCTCCTTCGACACTTATAAATGCACGACGATTCATCGTATGGCTTCAATTTCAGTACAAGTTACGTCTATTCATGCTTTCCCTGCGGCGCATCAAACCTGCGCACGCCGGCTTTCCGCTAGTGGATTACGCTACAATTCGAACACCTTTTGATTTCATTAATAAAAAATTTGTAATAAAAAATTTGGACATTCACATCTCTCATTCGCTATGCTCATGTAACGAGATGCATTCGGTGACTAACATGTAGGCAATGGAAAATCATGGGATGTCTCAGAAAGTTTCCGGAAAGTTTTCTTTCTTCGTTTATTTTTGTTTATTGCGACCATTTGTCGTGTTAATCCGCGCCAGCGCTGGGGTGGCATCGCCTGCACTCAGGCTCACACATTCCTTCCGGCGATGCCACCCCAGCGCTGACGCGGGTTAGCAATAAAGAAGGTGGCGAAGAATAAATTCAAAAAGATAAAAGGAAAATCTCGGATATCCAAATTGCTTCATGCCTATGCTCAAGTGAGTAGATACATTGGGCGGAAAGGAAAATCTGGGGCATCCACATCTCAACTTACCAATGCTCTTGTGACGAAATGCATTCGTTGGCTAACATGTAATAAATGGAAAATTATCAATGTCCTAGATGTCCGACGTACTCCCTGCGACGGATCAAACCTGCGCGCGAATGTTTCCCCCGGGAGGATTACGCTACAATTCGAACACCATTTGATTCCATTAAGGCCACGTCCACCATGAGGCAAGATCCGCGTTTTCCCAATTTATTTATCCTCGACCATCCGCTGATCCAGCATAAGCTATCGCACATGCGTGACATCAAGGCTTCCACGCACCGTTTTCGCGAGCTGCTGCGCGAGATCACGCTGTTAATGGGCTATGAAGTCACGCGCGATTTACCGCTGACGACGACCACCATCGAGACGCCGATGCAGACCATGCAAGCCCCGGTGATCGCGGGTAAAAAACTTGCCGTGGTGCCGGTTCTGCGTGCTGGCATGGGGATGTGTGACGGATTGTTGGCACTGGTGCCCTCGGCCCGAGTCGGCCATATTGGTGTCTATCGTGACCATGAAACCCATCTGCCGGTCGAATATCTGGTGCGCCTGCCGGATCTGTCGGCCCGTCTGTTTATTTTGTGCGATCCGATGGTCGCGACCGGAAATTCGGCCGCGCACGCGGTCGATGTCCTGAAAAAACGCGGTGTGACGGACGAACAAATTATTTTTCTGGCCCTGGTGGCGGCGCCTGAGGGGGTAGCGACATTCCAGCAGCTGCAGCCCAATATCAAACTGTATGTGGCGGCACTCGATGATCGCCTCAATGAAAACGCCTACATCATGCCGGGCCTGGGCGACGCCGGCGACCGGCTGTTTGGCACCAAGGGCTAAGCGAGATAAGTAAGCTAACTTAGTCGGACGTACCCAAGGTGTTCATCAAATACTGCTGCGCGCCGAAGCTCGGCTGTTTGCTGCGCGGTTTGCGTTTGGTGTAGGTTCCGTCGGCGTCGAGTTCCCAGGCATTGAGGTTATCTTTGAGGTAGGGATTCAGACCTTCATTGATGACCCGCTGCTTGAGCTGTTTGTCGAGCACCGGGAAAGCGACCTCGATACGGCGGAACAGATTACGGTTCATCCAGTCAGCCGATGCCAGGTAGACGTCGTGGGCAAGATCATTGCGGAAGTAATAGATCCGGCTGTGCTCAAGAAAACGTCCAACGATGGAACGCACCTTGATGTTGGACGACATACCCGGTACACCCGGTTTGAGGGTGCAGGCGCCACGCACGATAAGATCAATCTTGACGCCGTCTTGCGAGGCCAGATACAGGGCCTGAATCACCGAATCATCGATTAAGGCATTCATCTTGGCGATGATGCGGGCAGGCCGGCCGGCGCGGGCAATCCGCGCTTCATTACGAATGGCCTTAATAAATTCCTTTTGCATGGCAAACGGCGCCAGCCAAAGCTGCGTTAACCTTTTGGGCTTGGTCAGACTGGTGAGATGAATAAAGACTTCATTGACTTCCAGTGTGATGGCCCGGTTGGCCGTCAGCAGTCCAAAGTCGGTATAAAAACGCGTGGTAGCCGGATTGTAATTGCCGGTGCCGAGATGGGCGAAGTACTGCAACACCTTGTTATCGCGGCGGATCACCAGTGCCAGCTTGGCATGGGTTTTCAGACCGACGATGCCATACACGACCTGGGCGCCGACCCGCTCGAGACGATCGGCCCAATTGATATTGGCTTCTTCGTCAAAACGCGCCATCAGTTCAACGATCACCGTGACTTCTTTGCCATGCGTGGCGGCCGAGATCAGGGCTTCCATCAGGTCGGAATTCATGCCGGTGCGATAAATGGTCTGCTTGATTGCGACGACTTTCGGATCATCGGCGGCGGCACGGATGAAGTCAATCACGGGCTGGAAACTTTGATACGGATGGTGAAGTAACACATCCGATTTGGTCAGCACACTAAAAATATTTTCGTTCGCTAATTTTGCCGGTAGCGTCTGCTGAAATGAAGGAAAGCGCAAGGCTGGCTGGCTGGCGAGATCCACCAGCTCGTTAAGTCGCACCATATTAACCGGACCATCGACTTGATAAAGGCGGTTTTTATGAATCGAAAACTGCTTGAGCAAGAAATCCGACAAATTCGCCGGACAGCCCTTGGCCACTTCCAGCCGCACCGCAACGCCAAACTGCCGACCCTGTAATTCACTCTTGAGGGCCTGGCGCAGATTCTTGACTTCTTCCTCATCGACCCACAGATCGCTATTGCGGGTCACCCGGAACTGCGAGTAAGACAGTACTTCGCGGCCGGAAAACATGTCGGTAATATTGGCATGGATTACAGACGACAGCAGGCACAGCGAAATGCCGCTCTTGGTATTGTCTGGTAGTTGAATCACGCGCGGCAGAACGCGCGGCGCTTTAATAATGGCGATTGAACTGCCACGACCGAATGCGTCTTTGCCCGACAGTTCAACGATAAAGTTGAGACTCTTGTTCATCACCTGCGGGAAGGGATGGGCCGGATCGAGCGCGATCGGCGTGAGCAGGGGTCGTACTTCACGATCAAAATAGGCCTTGACCCAGGCACGCTGGGCCGGTGTGCGGTCCTGATGACGCAGCAGGTGAATACCGTGGCTGGCACATTGCGGCAGGATTTCCTGATTCAGGATGGCATATTGCCGTTCAACGATGGCATGGCATTCCTGATCGGTCGCTTCCATTTCGTCGGCAAAGGTCGACGCCTTGCCGCCGGCGTCATGATTTTTGGCCATCAGACTGGCGATCCGTACTTCGAAAAATTCATCCAGATTGCTGCTGACAATACATAGATAGCGCAGCCGTTCAAGCAAAGGCACACTGGCGTCTTCAGCCTGCGCCAAGACACGCTTGTTAAACGCCAGCTGTGATAGATCCCGGTCCAAGAAGCTCAGTTTATTATTGTGCGACGAAGCTTTAACTGATACAGGTTTTTTTAGCATGGTAATCAGGGACCATAATTTGATGAATATCAAGAGTCTAGGGTCTTAATATGACATGTTTATGACCTCAAAATAGTGTGATTTTGATAATTTATGACAAAGATTTAGATCGGTCATAAAGCTGTCATACTTGGCCGCTAAAGTGGAGAGTGTAGTTAATTGCTAACCAACGGAGTCTATATGCGACTGAATCAAATTCTCAAATCCGTAGTGCTGGCTGCCGGTGTAGCGGTAGCCTTTTCTTCTGTCCAAGCGGCTGACATCACTGGCGCTGGCGCGACTTTCCCGTATCCGATTTATTCGAAATGGGCTGAGTCCTACAAAAAAGCCACGGATACTGGCTTGAACTATCAATCGATTGGTTCTGGCGGTGGTATTAAGCAGATCAAAGCCAAAACCGTGGATTTCGGTGCCTCAGACATGCCTTTGACGGCGGCTGAATTGGATGCCGAAGGCCTGATCCAATTTCCGGCCATTATGGGCGGCGTCGTGGCTGTTGTGAATCTGGACGGTGTCGCGCCAGGTCAAATGAAACTGACAGGTGACGTAATCGCCAATATCTATCTGGGCAAAATCACCCAATGGAATGCTGCAGAAATCGCCGCCCTCAACCCTGGCGTCAAACTTCCAGCAGAAGAGATCACGGTCCTGCATCGTGCGGATGGTTCGGGTACATCGTTCCTGTTCACCGACTACCTCTCCAAAGTTAACGCCAATTTCAAAACCACGGTCGGTGCTGGTACAGCGGTCAAGTGGCCACTGGGCGTGGGCGGTAAAGGCAACGAAGGCGTTGCTGCCAACGTTCAGCGGATCAAGAATTCGATCGGCTACGTTGAGTACGCTTATGCCAAGAAAAACAAAATGACGTATACCCAGCTGAAAAATAAGGAAGGCGCTTTCATCACGCCTGACGACATCAATTTTAAAGCTGCTGCTGCAGGTGCTGAATGGGCCAAAACCCCAGGCTTCGGTGTAGTTCTGACCGATCAGCCAGGTAAGGCCAGCTGGCCAATCACGGGTGCCTCGTTTATTTTAATGCACAAGGTGCAGGCTGACGCTGCCAAAGCTCGGGAAGTCTTGAAATTCTTTGCATGGTCCTACAAAAATGGTGGCGCCATGGCGGAGGATCTGGATTACGTCATGATGCCAGCCCCTGTGGTCAAGTTGATCGAAGATGCTTGGAAGCAGATTAAAGATGCATCCGGTAAGTCGGTCATGTAATTGCTGTATTTTTGCTGACAAACTGCCCCTGGAGGTTTTCAGGGGCAGTTTGCTGCGAAAGCTTCATTGAATCATCAGGTTTTTAAACGGTATTTAGCTTGAACATGCCCAATCACGCCACTATGATTACTCTGCCACTACCCGCCGAATCCCTTGATACCGTAGATGCCGCTCATCGGACTTTACTGGCGCAGGAGCACCTCGCCCTCGGTAAGCGTATGCGCACGCAGCGGCTGCAGGACTTCTTCTTTCATAAAGTGACGCTCTTTTTTGCCATCAGTGTTTTGCTGGTGCTGATGTCTATTATTATTTCACTCATTATTGGTTCAGCCCCCGCCTTCAAGGCGTTTGGTTTCGGCTTTCTCACACGTGTAGAGTGGGACCCGGTCAATAATGAATACGGCGCTTTGATCGCCATCGTCGGCACCTTGTCGACGTCGTTCATTGCGCTAGCGATTGCTTTCCCCTTAAGTTTTGGTATCGCGCTGTTCCTCACCGAGATTTGCCCTTCCTGGCTGCGTCAGCCGCTGGGCACGGCGGTCGAATTACTCGCTGGTGTGCCGAGTATTATTTATGGCATGTGGGGACTGTTTGTTTTTGCGCCTTTTTTTGCCGATGTGGTTCAGCCTGTCTTAAAAAGTACGCTAGGCCATCTGCCTTTGATTGGCCAGCTTTTTAAAGGGCCCATGATGGGCATCGGCATTTTGACCGCCGGTCTGATCTTGGCGATTATGATCGTGCCCTTTATTTCTTCCGTCATGCGCGATGTGTTTGAAGTCGTGCCTGCCGTGCTCAAGGAATCAGCCTATGGTTTAGGTTGCACCAAATGGGAAGTCGTACGCAAGATTGTCCTGCCTTATACCAAAAATGGTGTGGTCGGCGGCGTGATGCTGGGACTGGGCAGGGCGCTTGGCGAAACCATGGCCGTGACCTTCGTGATCGGCAATGCCCATCAGCTCTCGTGGTCGCTCTTCGCTGCGGGTAACAGTATCGCATCGACCCTGGCCAACGAATTTGCAGAAGCCGAATCGGTGCTGCATGTGTCCTCCCTGTTTGCACTGGGCCTGATCCTGTTTGGCATTACCTTCATCGTCCTGGCGGCTGCCAAAATCATGTTGGCGAGTATGTCGCGCCAGGAGGGCCTGAAATGAATCGCGCACCCATCAATCCGGTCTATCGAAAACGTTTATTGGTCCACAATATCGGTATCACGCTGTCGTTTTTGGCGATGGCAGTGGGCTTGTTTTTCCTGCTGTGGATTCTTGTCACGCTATTCCTTAAAGGCTTCGGCGCCTTCAGTCTGGCGCTGATCACCCAAACCACGCCGGCGCCTGGCAGTGACGGCGGTGGCCTGATGAATGCCATCGCGGGCAGTATCATGATGGTCGGCAGCGCGACTTTAGTCAGTACACCGGTCGGTATCCTGGCGGGCATTTATCTTGCTGAATATGGCGAGCAAAGCAAGATCGCCCAAATTACCCGCTTTGTTACCGACATCATGTTGTCGGCCCCGTCGATCGTGGTCGGCCTGTTTGTGTATGCGATTTATGTCGCCAATGTACGGCATTTTTCTGGCTGGGCCGGCGCGCTGGCCTTGTCTTTGATCGCGGTGCCAGTCGTTGTGCGCACCACCGATAACATGCTGCGCCTGGTACCGAATAGTCTGCTTGAGGCTGCCTTTGCACTCGGCACGCCGCGCTGGAAAGTCGCCACCATGGTGCGTTTGCGTGCAGTACGGGCTGGTGTCTTGACGGGTGCTTTGCTGGCCTTGGCGCGCATTTCGGGCGAAACAGCACCACTCTTATTTACGGCCTTGAATAACCAATTCTTCTCTGCCGATATGAACGCGCCGCTGGCCAATTTACCGGTCGTGATTTATCAGTTTGCGATGAGTCCTTACGATAACTGGCGGTCACTCGCCTGGGGCGGTGCCTTGTTGGTGACGCTTGCTGTGCTGGGCTTGAATATTCTTTCGCGTAGTGTGTTCAGTCAAAAAATTCAAAACTAATTTTCGAACTAATTTCAAACTGTGACCATGCCAACTTCTACATCTGCAGTCGAGCCGATCATTGACATCATCGGGCTGAATTTTTTCTACGGCAGCTTTCAAGGCCTCAAGGACGTCAACCTGCGTGTGAATGAAAAAAAAGTCACCGCGTTTATTGGTCCGTCCGGCTGCGGTAAGTCGACCTTGTTACGTACCATGAATCGGATGTATGACTTGTATCCCGGCCAGCGGGCCGAAGGACAGATCATGTATCGCAAACAAAATATTCTCAATCCTGGTCAGGACGTGAATATGCTGCGCGCTAAAATCGGTATGGTCTTTCAAAAGCCAACGCCGTTTCCCATGTCGGTGTATGACAATATCGCCTTCGGTGTACGTCTGTATGAAGATTTATCCAAAGGTGAAATGGATGAACGGGTAGAGTGGGCGCTCAACAAAGCCGCACTGTGGGTCGAAGTGAAAGACAAACTCAATAAGAGCGGTTTATCCTTGTCGGGTGGTCAGCAGCAGCGTCTGTGCATTGCGCGCGGTGTGGCGGTGAAGCCGGACATTTTGCTGCTCGACGAACCGACCTCAGCGCTCGATCCAATTTCGACCGCCAAGATCGAAGAGCTGATCCATGAACTCAAACAAGACTACACGATTGCCATCGTGACGCATAATATGCAGCAGGCTGCGCGTTGTTCCGACTTTACCGCCTACATGTATTTGGGGGAATTGATGGAATTTGGTGAAACAGACCAGATCTTCATGAACCCATCACGCAAAGAAACACAGGATTACATTACCGGGCGTTTTGGCTAAGCCCCCAAACCAAGATACACGCCAGAAAGAACTAACGACTCGACTTCGATTCGACTTATTTTGCACCCCGACTGATCCAGGAAATTGACCATGCAAACCGTACACTCATCCAAGCAATACGACGACGACCTCGAAACGATCCGCTCCAAGGTATTACTCATGGGCGGTTTGGTAGAAAACCAGTTGCGCGATGCGATGAGCTGTTTTCGCTCCGGTAATGAAGCACTGGCTGACCAGGTGATCGCTACGGACGACAACGTCAATCAACTTGAAATTGAACTCGATGACGCCTGCAGCCACCTGATCGTCAAACGCCAGCCTGCGGCAAATGATTTACGTACCGTCATGGCGACCATCAAGGCCATCACTGACCTTGAGCGTATCGGCGATGAATCGGCCAAGATTGCCCGCATCTCCAAGACCCTGCACGAACGCGGTCTGATCGGTGAACTCAAACACTTTGAAACGGTACGTGTGATCGCCCAGCAGGCGGCCGATTTGCTGCATGATTCACTGGACGCCTTTGCTCGTCTCGACAAGGATCAGGCGATTCGTTTGATCGGCCTTGACCGTTTGGTGGATCATGAATTCCGTTCCATCATTCGCAATGTGATTACCTTCATGATGGAAGATCCGCGCACGATTTCTGTCGCCCTTGATACTTTGTGGGTCGCCAAAGCGATTGAACGGATCGGCGACCATGCCAAGAATATCGCCGAATATGTGGTGTATGTGGTGGAAGGCAAAGATATTCGTCATAGCGATTACGTGAGCACGATTCTGGATAAAACTCCCTAGTATTACCATCTCATGTCGAATGATAAAGTCCGTATTTTAGTCGTCGAAGACGAACCTGCCATTGCCGAACTGGTGAGCTATACCTTGCGTGAAGCAGGCTGGCTTCCAGTTATCGTCAGTAACTCACAAGATGCCTGGGACGAAATCCAGGCCCGAATGCCGCAATTGATTCTGCTCGACTGGATGCTGCCGGATCAGTCCGGCTTACGTCTGTTATCGCGCTTGCGTGCCGATCGCCAGTTCGCGGCCTTGCCGGTGATTATGCTGACCGCCAAAAGCATGGAAGAAGACAAAATCGCTGGCCTTAATAACGGCGCCGATGATTATGTGACCAAGCCCTTTTCCCCGCGTGAGCTCACGGCCCGTATTAATGCCTTGCTGAGGCGTAAATTACCCGAACATGGTCAGGCAACCCTGACGGCCGGACCGGTGTCGCTCGATCCGGTCAGCTTCGAAGTCAGCCTGCACGGTGCGCGGATCGAGATCGGCCATGCTGAATTCAAATTACTGAAATTTTTTCTGGCACACCAGGATCGTGTATTCTCTCGTGACCAGCTGCTCGATAAAGTGTGGGGCGATCATGTCGCCATCGAAGAGCGGACGGTCGATGTGCACGTGCTGCGGCTGCGCAAGGCGCTCAAAGAAGCCGATAACCTGATCAAGACAGTGCGTAGCGTAGGCTACATGTTGTCGGAAAAATAAAGTCCCTCTGTAAGATGAACGCTTCTCTGTTGTTTTGGATTCCTGCCAGTCTGCGCATGGCGATGGTGCTGCTGGCGTCAGGATTGCTGTGGTTATTCTTTGGCATGGAAGTCGCGCTCGGATCTGCAGTAATGGTATTGACAGTGCTGGTCGTCATGCAGCTGCACTACCTCAAAAGCCTGGCTGACTGGCTTAATCATCCTGAAAAAACCCGCCTGCCCGATGGCTGGGGCGCCTGGTCGGAAGTGTTTTCAAGACTGTACAAATTTCACCGTGTCGACGAAAAAAACCGTGCCGAACTGGTCGAATGGCTAGCGCGTTTTCGTCAGGCCATGCGCTTACTGCCCGATGGGGTGGTGATCATGGACGATGTGTTACACCTCGAATGGTGTAACCCGGCCGCTGCCGCGCATCTTGGCCTCGATGAACAGCGCGACAAAGGCATGCGCGTGACCAACCTGGTACGCAACCCTGACTTTATCGACTACATCGTGTTGGGGCGTTACGATGTGCCGCTCACGCTTAAAGTTAAAGCACGCAAATTGATCGTGCAAATTATTCCCTTTGAGGCCAGACGCCAGATCATGGTGACCCACGACGTCACCGACGCCGACCGGATCGATATGATGCGACGCGATTTTGTCGCCAACGCATCGCATGAACTGCGCACGCCGCTCACGGTGATCAACGGCTTTCTCGAAATCGCCCAAGGCCAACCCAATCTCGATCCGACGACGCGCGCAGGGCATCTGAAGCTGATGATCGAGCAGGGTCAGCGCATGCAAAATCTGGTCGAAGACATGCTCACCCTCACGCGCCTCGAATCGATTGAGACGCCGCTGCGTCCGGAACAAATCGCCATTCCAGCGCTCCTGGAGCAGATTCTGGACGAAGCGCGCGCCTTATCGAATCATCGTCATACCATCAACTTGCACATCGACGGCCCGAATATTCGTGGCGGTAAAGAAGAACTGCGCAGCGCATTTAGTAACCTGGTTCTCAATGCCGTGCGCTATACGCCGGACAAAGGTGACATCCAGCTGGTTTGGTCCCTCAAGGACGCTGGCCCTGAGTTTTCGGTGATCGATAACGGCATTGGTATCAGTGAAGAGCACATTGTCCGTCTGACGGAGCGTTTTTATCGGGTCGATAAGGGCCGCTCGCGGGAAACCAAGGGTACCGGGCTCGGACTAGCGATCGTCAAGCATGTACTGATCCGCCATCACGCAACGCTGGTGGTCGACTCGGTACCGCAGCGCGGCAGTACATTTACTGTGCGCTTTCCCATGAATGCGGTGGTGCAGGACTAAGCTTTGGCGCAAATAGCAGAGACTGCCTGGAGTGCGATAGAATCGCGTCAGATTCTTTTCCTTCTTTTACTTCGTTCAGGCACCGCATGCGCTTTTCGTCTCGCTTTTCGCCTTTTACTTCGTCCCGTTTTTTGCCGCTTCTGCTGTGCTGTCTGGCATTCCTCACCGGCTGCGCCACGCCACCGCCGCCCGTCGTCGCCCAGCCAGAGCCAGTCAAACAGGCCAAACCGATACGCATTGGTTTAGCGCTCGGCGGTGGTGCAGCGCGCGGCTTTGCGCATATTGGCGTCATTAAGGCACTCGAGGCGCAGGGCATCATGGCTGATATCGTCGTCGGTACCAGCGCTGGCAGCGTGGTCGGGGCGCTTTATGCCGCCGGAAACAGTGGCATGGCCTTAAACCGTCTGGCGCTGGAAATGGACGAAACCACTATCTCTGACTGGACCTTGCCCATGTTTGCCAAAGCCAGCGGCATCCTCAAAGGCGAGGCCCTGCAAAATTACGTCAATCGCATCGTGAATAATCAGCCCATGGAAAAGCTCAAGATGCCTTTCGGTGCTGTGGCGACCGATCTGAAAACCGGCGCGCCCATCCTTTTTCAGCGCGGTAATACCGGGATCGCTGTGCGCGCATCATCGTCCGTACCGGGCATCTTCCAGCCGGTAAAAATCGGTGACCGTAATTATGTGGATGGCGGATTAGTCGCGCCGGTGCCGGTGCGCTTTGCACGCGAAATGGGCGCTGATTTTGTTATCGCCGTGAATATTTCGAGTGCCCCCGATATTCAGGCCGCCGCCAGTTCCATCGATGTGATGCTGCAGACTTTTTCCATCATGGGCCAACGGATCAATCAGATGGAATTAAAAGATGCCGACATCGTATTGCAGCCCAAGCTGTCGACCATGAAGGGTACCGACTTCGCCGGCCGTAATCTGGCTATTTTGGCTGGTGAGCAGGCTGCGTTGGACGCGATGGCAGAAATCAAGCAGAAGCTGAAGTTGAAACGGGCGCTGTAAAAGCGCTAAATCAGGGAGTGGGCAGGGTGCGCAGCAGTGTGCGGGCCGGTTACTCTTGCGTCGTTGGCTCAGTCATCCGCCGTGCGCCATTAAAGCGCTGCCGCCAGTAACCAACGTTCATGCTTTCAATGCGCACTTCGCCACCGCGGGCCGGGGCATG
Organism: Oxalobacteraceae bacterium; assembly: GCA_947374865.1. Lineage (GTDB taxonomy): Bacteria > Pseudomonadota > Gammaproteobacteria > Burkholderiales > Burkholderiaceae_D > CANFLV01. The sequence continues at coordinate 169,001 of CANCDR010000002.1, read as the reverse complement.
AATAAAATTACTGTCGCCCAGATAAATCCCGACATGGGAAAAACCGCGCCGCACAGTGTTATAAAACACCAGGTCCCCAGGCTGTAAGTCTTTGGGGGCGACTTGTTTGCCCATGCGGCTGATTTCTTCCGAGGTGCGTGGTAGTTCGGCACCCCAGGCCTGCTTGAAGACGTAACGTACCAGCCCACTGCAATCGAGTCCGCCTTCGGGCGTACTGCCGCCCATCTGATAGCGAATCCCCAGCATACCAATGGCCGCCAGCGCCAGATCGGAGGCGCGCAGCGTGAAATTTTGCAGTTTGTCGCGCAGGTCGGATTGCTCGGCTAGCGGGGCTGGGGTAGCGACTTCTGCTGCCTGTGCAGGCGATAAAGCGCCCAGCAATAAGGCGGTGAGTAAAATACCGTGCTGACAAAATTGCGCTATTTCTTTTCTTTTTAACATGAAAGCCTGTTTGTACCGGGGAAGGCGGACTTTAAGTCAAACGCGGTCGCTTGTCAAAACCTGTTGTGAAAAATGTGTGGGCAGCAAAACGCTTCGCGCGGCGCTTGACGTACAATCTGGCCTTTGCAAATAAGGAGTCCTGATGTTATCCAAGCCCTGCCTGTCGCACGCCGACGTTAAAAAAATCGCTGCCGCTGCTGAAGCCGAAGCGCTCGCCAATCAATGGGCCGTAACGATTTCCATCGTTGACGATGGCGGTCACTTACTCTGGCTGCAGCGGCTCGATGGCGCAGCACCGGTCTCGGCCCATATCTCACCGGCCAAAGCCCATACCGCTGCCATGGGTCGTCGTGAGACCAAGGTGTACGAAGATATGATCAATACCGGTCGGGTATCCTTTCTCTCGGCGCCAGCCATCGAAGGCATGCTTGAAGGTGGCGTACCGATCGTCGTCGATGGCCATACGGTGGGCGCAGTAGGCGTGTCGGGCGTGAAATCGGCGGAAGATGCGCAGATCGCCAAGGCAGGCATTGCGGCTCTGGGTTGAATTAAGTCTGCCTGAGCTACCTGTAAGACTGGCGGGGAGGGGGACTTGTAGGCTATAATCTGGGCGGTCAATTTATACCGTCGTAGCGTACATCCTCACCCTTTTCGCCCCTTAAGACCGTCTTTTCACCCTTCTTGCGCAGACTCTGCGGCGAGATTGATCAGTGCAGGCGGTAATTTGGTGCAACGCAGCGGCGGTAACCATTCAGGAGTTACCCTTGCTGCCATTTTTCTCTGGCCACACCGTTCCAGCCATTCTCGCGCTTGCCGATGGATCACTCTTTCGCGGCATCGCCATTGGCGCTGCAGGCCATACGAGCGGCGAAGTCGTTTTCAATACCTCCATGACCGGCTATCAGGAAATCCTCACGGATCCAAGCTACAGCCGGCAGATCGTCACCCTGACTTATCCGCATATCGGCAATACCGGTATTAATCCCGAAGATATGGAAGCCGGCCAGATTCATGCCGCTGGACTGATTATTAAGGATTTGCCCTTATTGGCGTCGAACTTTCGTTCGACCCAAACGCTGAGTGACTACCTGCAGGCGGAAAATATTGTCGGTATTGCCGGCATCGACACCCGTCAGCTCACGCGCATTCTGCGTGAAAAGGGTGCGCAAAATGGCGCCATCATCGCCGGCGAACATAATGTGACGGCGGCTCTGGCATTGGCACGTGAATTCCCCGGCCTGTCCGGTATGGATCTGGCCAAAGTGGTATCGACCAAGCAGGCCTACGAATGGCGCGAGACCGAATGGGCGCTCGGCCAGGGTTATGGCGAGCAGACCAAGCCGCAGTTCCATGTGGTGGCCTTCGATTTCGGCGTCAAACGTAATATTTTGCGCATGCTCGCTTCCCGCGGCTGCAAGGTCACGGTGTTGCCAGCCCAGTCGAGCGCAGCAGAAGTACTCGCGCTCAAGCCGGATGGCGTGTTTCTCTCCAACGGGCCGGGCGATCCGCAGCCCTGCGATTACGCCATCGCCGCTGCCAAGGAATTAATCGAGCGCGGGATCCCAACTTTTGGCATCTGCCTCGGTCATCAGATCATGGCGCTGGCTTCGGGTGCTAAAACACTGAAGATGAAGTTTGGTCATCACGGCGCCAATCATCCGGTGCAGGATGTCGATACCAAGGAAGTCATGATCACTTCGCAAAACCACGGTTTTGCCGTCGACGCGGCGTCCCTGCCGGCGAACTGCCGCGTTACGCATGTGTCGCTGTTTGACGGTTCGCTGCAAGGTTTTGCGCGCACCGACCAGCCGGCCTTCTGCTTCCAGGGCCACCCTGAAGCCTCGCCAGGCCCGAACGATATTGCCCCCCTGTTTGATCGCTTCATCGCCCTGATGAATACCGCGATGATGGAGAAACAAAAAAATGCCTAAACGTAGCGACATTAAAAGTATCCTGATCATCGGTGCTGGCCCCATCATCATCGGCCAGGCCTGCGAATTCGACTACTCCGGTGCGCAAGCCTGTAAGGCATTGCGTGAAGAGGGTTACAAAGTCATTCTGGTCAATAGCAATCCGGCCACCATCATGACCGACCCGGACATGGCCGATGTAACCTATATTGAACCGATCACCTGGCAGGTCGTTGAACGCATCATCGACAAAGAACGTCCAGATGCGATTTTGCCGACCATGGGTGGCCAGACGGCGCTTAACTGCGCGCTCGATCTGCATCACCATGGTGTACTCAAAAAATACAATTGCGAACTGATCGGCGCATCGCCGGAAGCCATCGACAAGGCAGAAGACCGCTCCAAGTTCAAGGACGCGATGACCAAGATCGGCCTCGGCTCGGCCCGCTCAGGCGTGGCGCATTCGATGGAAGAATCCTGGACAGTGCAAAAGGAGTTGGGTTTCCCGACCATCATCCGTCCCTCTTTCACCATGGGTGGCAGCGGTGGTGGAATTGCCTACAACGCAGAAGAATTTGAAGCCATTTGCAAACGCGGCCTGGAAGCCTCGCCGACCTCGGAACTGCTGATCGAAGAATCACTGATCGGCTGGAAAGAGTTCGAGATGGAAGTCGTGCGCGACAAAAAAGATAATTGCATCATCGTCTGTTCGATTGAAAACCTCGATCCAATGGGCGTGCATACCGGCGACTCGATCACCGTCGCGCCGGCGCAGACGCTGACCGATAAAGAATACCAAATCATGCGCAACGCCTCACTGGCCGTGCTGCGTGAAATCGGTGTCGATACTGGTGGCTCGAACGTTCAGTTCGCCATCAACCCGGCCGATGGCCGGATGATCGTGATTGAAATGAATCCGCGCGTCTCGCGTTCCTCGGCGCTGGCGTCCAAGGCGACCGGTTTCCCGATCGCCAAAATCGCCGCCAAACTGGCGGTCGGTTTTACGCTCGACGAACTGCGCAATGAAATCACCGGTGGTAATACGCCAGCGTCATTTGAGCCGTCGATCGACTATGTCGTGACCAAGATCCCGCGCTTTGCGTTTGAAAAATTCCCCACTGCCGACAGCCACCTGACAACGCAGATGAAGTCGGTCGGCGAAGTGATGGCGATTGGCCGCACCTTCCAGGAGTCGTTCCAGAAAGCCTTGCGTGGTCTGGAAGTCGGCGCCGATGGCATGAATGAAAAAACCAAGGATCGTGAAGTCATTGAGCGTGAACTCGGTCATCCGGGTCCGGAACGTATCTGGTATGTTGGCGACGCCTTTGCCGAAGGATTTTCCCTCGACGAAGTGCAGCAGCTCACGCACATTGATCCGTGGTTCCTGATCCAGATCCAAGAGATCGTCAAGATCGAACTCTGGCTCGAAACGCAGCAGCTCGACAGTATCGATAAGGCGCTCCTGTTCAAGCTCAAGCAAAAAGGTTTTTCTGATCGTCGTCTGGCCAAGCTGCTCAAGACGACCGACACCGCATTGCGGCAAAAGCGTCACGCGCTGGGTGTACGACCGGTCTATAAACGGGTGGATACCTGCGCCGGCGAATTCGCCACCAATACTGCGTATATGTATTCAACCTACGATGAAGAGTGCGAATCCAAGCCCAGCGATAAGAAAAAAATCATGGTTTTGGGCGGTGGCCCGAATCGTATCGGTCAGGGTATTGAATTTGATTATTGCTGTGTACATGCCGCGCTCGCCATGCGTGAAGACGGCTATGAAACCATCATGGTCAACTGTAATCCGGAAACCGTCTCGACCGATTACGACACCTCTGACCGTCTGTATTTTGAATCACTGACGCTCGAAGATGTGCTCGAAATCGTCGACCTCGAAAAGCCGGTCGGCGTGATCGTGCAGTACGGTGGTCAGACGCCTTTGAAGCTGGCGCTCGATCTGGAGGCCAATGGCGTACCCATCGTCGGCACTTCACCCGACATGATCGATGCAGCCGAAGACCGCGAGCGTTTCTCCAAACTGTTGCATGACCTGAACCTGCGTCAGCCGCCGAACCGCACGGCGCGCACCGAAGAGGATGCACTGCGTCTGGCGCAGGAAATCGGCTATCCGCTGGTGGTACGTCCTTCGTATGTGCTAGGTGGCCGGGCGATGGAAATCGTCCACGAACAGCGCGATCTGGAGCGCTACATGCGCGAAGCGGTCAAGGTATCGCACGACTCACCGGTGCTGCTCGACCGCTTCCTCAATGATGCGATTGAAGTCGACGTTGACTGTCTGTCCGATGGCATCACCACCTTCATCGGCGGGGTGATGGAACATATTGAACAGGCTGGTGTGCATTCGGGTGATTCAGCCTGCTCACTGCCGCCGTATTCGCTTTCGCAAGCCACGATCGATGAATTGAAGCGCCAGACTTCGCTCATGGCCAAGGGATTAAATGTCGTCGGTCTGATGAATGTGCAATTCGCGATTCAGCAAAAAGAAGTCGACGGCAAGATGGAAGACATCGTCTTTGTGCTGGAAGTCAATCCGCGTGCATCGCGCACCGTGCCGTTCGTTTCCAAGGCTACCGGACTCCCGCTGGCAAAAATCGCTGCCCGCTGCATGGTCGGTCAGTCACTGGCCAGCCAGGGCATCTTCAAGGAAGTCGTGCCGCATTATTTTAGTGTTAAGGAAGCGGTCTTCCCGTTTGTGAAGTTCCCTGGCGTTGATACGATTCTTGGTCCGGAAATGAAATCCACTGGCGAGGTCATGGGTGTCGGTAAAACCTTCGGCGAAGCTTTCGTCAAATCCCAATTGGGTGCCGGAGTGAAGTTACCGACCGCAGGCAAGGTTTTTCTGTCGGTAAAACACAACGATAAACCGCGCGCCGTTGAAGTCGCCGCCGCACTGGTGGGCATGGGCTTTACGGTCGTCGCGACCAAGGGTACGGCAGCGGCCATCGCGGCTGCCGGCATTGCTGTGGCGGCAGTCAATAAGGTGGCTGAGGGGCGTCCGCACATTGTCGATATGATTAAAAATAACGAGATTGCGCTGGTCATCAATACGGTCGAAGAAAAGCGTAACGCCATTAATGATTCGCGTGCGATTCGGACCTCGGCGTTGGGCAACCGCGTGACCACCTTTACCACGATTGCCGGTGCTGAGGCCGCCGTGGAAGGCATGCGCCACCTGGAAGAATTGCACGTCTATGATTTACAAGGACTGCATAAGTCTTTACACTGATCTGAACAGAACCTCCCGACCACAGGGGTCGCAGTGAATGCCGCGATGCGGTGTTTTCCGTGACCTCTGTGGTTTTCATTTGACGACTATAAAATCATGAGCTCAGTTCCTCTTACCAAATTTGGCGCGCAATTGCTTAAAGATGAATTGCATCGTCTGAAATACAAAGACCGTCCCGAAGTCGTCAACGCCATCGCCGAGGCGCGTGCGCAGGGCGATCTGTCGGAAAACGCCGAGTACGATGCAGCCAAAGAAAAGCAGAGCTTTATCGAAGGTCGGATCGCCGATATTGAAGGCAAATTAGGCGCCGGGCAGATCATCGACCCCACCACGCTCGACGCCGAAGGCCGGGTCGTGTTTGCCGCCACCGTTGATCTTGAAGATCTCGAAAGCGGTGAAAAAGTCTGCTACCAGATCGTCGGCATCGATGAAGCTGATCTGAAAGAAAAGAAAGTCTCGATCACCTCGCCCATCGCGCGCGCCCTGATCGGCAAATCGGCCGGTGATGTGGTCGGCGTGCAGGCGCCGTCCGGCGTGCGTGAATACGAAATTCTCGACGTGCGGTATATCTGAATCTGAAACTGAGTCTGAAGCTGAGCTTGAATCCCATCATTCTGGCGCGCCTGCGCCTGCTGATCGTCACCCTCTGGGTCGGCAGTCTGTGGACGATCGGCTATCTGGCCGCACCGACCCTCTTTGCCACCCTCACTGACCGTGTACTGGCCGGCAGCATCGCCGGCAGCCTGTTCCGCGTCGAAGCCTGGCTGTCGCTGTTTTGTGCCGGTGCGCTGATCGTTCTGCAGGTATTTGCTGTGCGTGACCAGCCTTTGAGGCTGCGCCTGCGCCTGCACCAGGCCTGGCTGGCACTGGTACTGGGCATGCTTCTGTGTACGCTGATTGGCTATTTTGCTATCCAGCCCCTGATGGCCGGCTTGCGCAGCTTGGCCGGCCCCGATGGGGTGATGGCGGCAGACATCAAGGCGCGCTTTGGCATGCTGCACGGATTGGCCAGTGCGATTTACCTGTTCCAGAGCCTGCTGGCAGCGCTGCTGATGTTTCGCACGGGATTGGTCGGTGAGGGTGTCAGTAACAAAAATATCGATACAAAGGACATTGACTCAACAAGCTCATGAGCCAGCATATGTGCCAGCTTTTAAGTCGATCATAGTTGTCCGTCGCTCAGCCTGTCAGGACCCAGAGTTTATTCGCGATTTTTCTTGGCGCTGGTTTGACGGGGCTTGGCGCGTTTGATATTGCCGCCTGCTGTCACGCGCTCGTTCCCTTTCAAGATCACCTTGGAAACCGTCGGCCGTTTAGTGCCGCTTGGGCTAGGCTTGACGATGGTGACTTCGCGCATTCCGCGGCCAACCTTGATACTATGCGTCTTTTCTTGCTCGACCTTGGGGCGATAAACCACCAGCAGTTTGCCGATCTGCTGTACCTGGGCTGCATGCAGCTGGCTGCAAATGGTGTCATACATGGCGACCCGGGCTTCGCGGTCATCGCCAAAGACACGAATCTTAATCAGGCCGTGGGTTTTCAGGCCAGCATCGATCTCTTTCATCACGGTCGGTTTGAGACCGTCATCGCCGATCATGACGACCGGTTTTAAAGCATGCGCTTCTGCGCGCAAGTCGGCACGTTCGGCGGGCGTTAATTTCAACATAATGTTCCTCTAAAAACCGGTATTCTACGCCAATGGCAAAGAACAAATTAAACAAAAACTGGCTGCACGATCATATCAACGATCCTTTTGTCAAACTCGCGCACAAGGAAGGCTACCGTGCGCGGGCGGTCTACAAGCTCAAAGAGATCGACGAACAGGAAAAGCTCATCAAGCCTGGACAGGTGATCGTCGACCTTGGCGCCACTCCCGGCAGCTGGTCGCAATATGTGCGTAACAAGCTTGCTGGCGCGGCTGGCGGCGGTATTAACGGTACCATCATCGGACTCGATCTGCTGCCCATGGAGCCGATCGCCGACGTGCATTTCATCCTCGGTGATTTTCGTGAAGCGGCAATGTTGGCCGAGCTCGAACAGGTACTGGCCGGGCGCAAGGTCGATGTCGTGTTATCAGATATCGCACCAAATTTGTCCGGCATCGCCTTTGTCGATGCCGCCGGCGTCGAGCATATTATCGAATTGGCACTGGAATTCGCCAAGGACCACCTGAAACCTTCTGGCTGTTTGCTCGTCAAATGCTTCAATGGGACCGGCTACAATGAAAATCTGGCGAAATTTCGCGCCACGTTTAAAACCGTCGCCTCGAAAAAACCCAAGGCCAGCAAGGATAAGTCCTCGGAAATCTTCCTCTTTGGCCGTGGCCTGAAAAATTCCGTGTGATTGACTTGATTATCGGCCGAATGGCCCGACATTCACCCTATTAAACAGGGCTTATTATTTATCGTGCGCCAGCGAGCAATCCCCTGACATTCCGGGTAAAATCCGAGAGATAGCTGTATAAAGACGACGTTTTTGCGTCCAAGGAGTTCTTCAATTGAATAATATGTTTTCCAAAGCTGCCATCTGGGTAGTCATCGCACTGGTGCTGTTTACGGTGTTCAAGCAGTTCGGCGGCCCTGGCATGGGTAGCGGTGCGCAGACGATCGCCTACTCGGACTTCCTGGAAGAAGTGAAATCCAAGCACATCAAAGATGCCACCATCGAGGACCGCGTCATCATCGCGACCACGCAAGATGGTAAAAAGATCAAGGCGGCGATTACCTACCTGGATCGTGGTCTGGTCGGTGACCTGGTCAATAACGGTGTCAAATTCGACGTCAAGCAGCCCGAAGAACAGTCCTTCCTCTCACAGGTATTCATTTCCTGGTTCCCGATGCTGCTGCTGATCGGCGTGTGGGTGTTTTTCATGCGCCAGATGCAAGGCGGCGGCAAGGGTGGTGCTTTCTCGTTTGGCAAATCCAAAGCCCGCATGCTCGATGAAACCAGCAATAACGTCACCTTTGCGGATGTCGCAGGCTGCGACGAAGCCAAGGAAGAAGTTCAGGAAATCGTCGAATTTCTGCGCGATCCAACCAAGTTTCAAAAGCTCGGCGGCCGTATTCCGCGCGGTGTTCTGATGGTAGGTCCTCCAGGTACTGGTAAAACGCTGCTTGCACGCGCCATTGCCGGCGAAGCCAAGGTGCCGTTCTTTACCATCTCCGGTTCGGATTTCGTGGAAATGTTTGTCGGCGTGGGCGCATCGCGCGTACGTGACATGTTTGAAAACGCCAAGAAGCATTCGCCTTGTATTATCTTTATCGACGAGATTGATGCTGTGGGCCGCCATCGCGGCGCCGGCATGGGCGGTGGTAACGACGAGCGCGAACAGACGCTTAATCAGATGCTCGTCGAGATGGACGGTTTTGAACCTAATTCCGGTGTCATCGTCATCGCCGCGACCAACCGTGCCGATGTGCTCGATAAAGCGCTGCTGCGTCCGGGTCGCTTCGACCGCCAGGTGATGGTCGGTCTGCCCGATATTCGTGGTCGCGAACAGATTTTGTATGTGCACATGCGTAAGGTGCCGATTGCACCCGACGTCAAGGCCGATATTCTGGCGCGTGGTACACCGGGCTTTTCAGGTGCTGATCTGGCCAACCTGGTCAATGAAGCGGCGCTGTTTGCTGCGCGGCGCAATAAACGTCTGGTAGAAATGCAGGATTTCGAGGACGCCAAGGACAAGATCGTCATGGGCCCGGAGCGTAAATCGGCTGTCATGCGCGAAGAAGAACGCCGCAATACGGCATATCACGAGTCGGGTCATGCCGTGGTCGCCAAGCTGTTGCCTAAAGCGGATCCGGTGCATAAAGTCACCATCATGCCGCGTGGCTGGGCATTGGGTCTGACCTGGCAGCTGCCGGAACACGACCGGGTGAATATGTACAAAGACAAAATGCTGGAAGAAATCGCCATCCTGTTCGGCGGCCGTATTTCAGAAGAGATTTTCATGGGCCAGATGTCGACCGGCGCCTCGAATGACTTTGAACGCGCCACCAAGCTCGCACGGGCCATGGTAACGCGCTACGGCATGTCGGAATCCCTCGGCACCATGGTGTATGAAGATACCGAGCAGGACGCCTACTTCGGCCGTATGTCGGCCAAGACCGTCTCTGAAGCCACGCAGCAGAAGGTAGATCAGGAAATTCGCAGCATCCTCGATGGACAGTACAAACTGTCACGCGAACTGCTGGAAGCCAATCGCGACAAGGTTGACCTGATGGCCAAGACCTTGCTCGACTGGGAAACCATCGACGCCGATCAGATCAACGACATCATGGAAGGGCGCGAAGTGCGTTTGCCCAAAGCAGGTATTCCGGTCAAACGTCCGTCGTCGGATAGCTCATCTGGTGGTGGCGTCACACCAAGCGCACCAGCTCCGGCCTAAGTACAGGCGACATCGCATTGCGGTTTGCCTTGTCCTCATTGGCAAATGGGTATGGGTAAATCGATCGACATGAAGAGTGGGGAGTAATCTCCACTCTTTTTTTATGGAAGTCGCGCATGACGAAGCATCCGCATCTTTTGTTTGGCCGGTTCCGTTTTTCACTCGATCCGGCGCACCCACCGCTGGTCATGGGCATCCTCAATCTGACCCCGGATTCGTTTTCTGACGGCGGAAAATTCCCTACGCTCGATAGCGCTATTTCTCATGCCGAGCAGATGATGGCCGAAGGCGTTGATATCATCGACATTGGCGGTGAATCGAGTCGTCCCGGCGCACTCCCCCTGTCGGATGAAGAAGAACTGGAACGCGTCATGCCGGTGCTATATGCCCTGCGTGACTGCGGCAAGCCACTATCGGTCGATACCTGCAAGCCGCTGGTCATGCGCGAAGCCATCGCCGCCGGCGCGGATATGATCAATGACATCAACGGCTTTCGTGCTGAGGGTGCTTTGGCCGCCGTCAGTGACAGCGAGGTGGCTTTATGTATCATGCACATGCTGGGTGAACCGCGCAGCATGCAACATCATCCGCAGTATGAGGATGTGGTGACAGAACTCACACAGTATTTTAAGGCGCGCGTGGCTGAATGCAGTCTGGCCGGCATCGCCCAACGGCGGCTGTGCATCGATCCCGGATTTGGCTTTGGTAAAACCTTGCCGCAAAATCTGGCACTGCTGCAGAATCTGCGTCATTTTCAGCAGGCGCTGGGTTTGCCGGTATTAGCCGGCCTGTCCCGTAAAACCATGATCGGTGCGCTGACCGGCAAACCTGTCGAAGGACGACTCGCCGGCAGTCTGGCAGCGGCCTTGGTCGCAGCAGAGCAGGGCGCACGCATCATTCGGGTACACGATGTGGCAGAGACCGTCGATGCGCTCAAGGTATGGCAGGCCGCGCGACAATTACATTCGTCAGGAGAATAGACACATGGCGCGACAATATTTTGGTACCGATGGCATTCGTGGCACGGTTGGCACAAGCCCGATTACCCCCGACTTCGTCATGCGGCTCGGCTATGCGGCGGGTAAAGTCCTGGCGGGCGACGCCAGTGGCGGCACCAAGCCGGTGGTCTTGATCGGTAAAGATACGCGGATCTCCGGCTATATGCTCGAAGCGGCACTGGAAGCCGGCTTTGCCGCCGCGGGCGTGGACGTGATGCTGGCCGGGCCGATTCCCACCCCGGCGGTGGCGTATCTGACGCGCGCCTTGCGGCTCTCGGCGGGCGTGGTGATCTCGGCCTCGCATAATCCGTATCAGGATAATGGCATCAAGTTTTTTTCCAGCCACGGCAATAAGCTGCCGGACGCGGTGGAAGAAGCGATTGAAGCCGCGCTCGAACAGCCCATGCTGTGCGTGAGTTCTGACAAGCTCGGCAAGGCCAAGCGCCTTGACGATGCGCGCGGACGCTATATTGAATTTTGTAAAAGTACCTTCCCCAACGAACTCGACCTGCGCGGTATGCGCATCGTGGTCGATTGCGCACACGGCGCGGCCTATCACATCGCGCCGGACGTCTTCCATGAGCTCGGCGCGGAAGTCATCGCGATCGGTAATCAGCCCAATGGCTTCAACATTAACGATGGCTTTGGCGCGACCGCACCTAAGGCTCTCATCGCTGCTGTCGTCGAACATGGCGCTGATCTGGGGATTGCGCTCGATGGTGATGCCGACCGGCTGTTGATGGTCGATGCCGCCGGCCGGCTGTATAACGGTGATGAATTATTGTACGTCATGGTGATGGACCGCCTGGCCGTGAGTAAGGTCGATGGTGTGGTCGGCACGCTGATGACGAATATGGCAGTCGAAGTCGCCTTTAAAGAACTGCAGCTGCCATTTGTGCGCGCCAAAGTGGGTGACCGCTATGTACTGGAGCAGTTGAGCGAGCGCGGCTGGCTGTTTGGTGGCGAGGGTTCCGGCCATCTGCTGTGTCTGGATAAGCACACGACGGGCGACGGCATTGTCTCGGCCTTGCAGGTCTTGTCGGGATTAAAGCGCAGCGGTCAAAGCTTGGCCGACGCCACCCGGGCAGTGACGCTGTATCCACAAACGCTGATCAACGTCAAAGTCGCGCCCGGCACCAGGTGGCAGGATAATCTGGCCATGGTGGCAGAGATGCAGGCTGTGGAGTCGCAGCTCGGCGCAACGGGTCGGGTATTAATCCGGCCTTCTGGTACCGAACCGCTGATCCGCGTGATGGTCGAGGCGCACGATGCCGTGCTGGCGGAACAGTCGGCGCGCCGGATTGCAGATCATCTGACTCACTAGATGCAGGGGCAGTGCACATTACTGAATGACCAAGCGGTATGAGTGCGCCTGTTTCGCCAGGCCGAATGCTCGCGCCGCTGCCGATTCGTGACGGGGTCGCGCCGAGTTATCTGTGGCTGCCACCAGGGTCGTGGCCAGACATGTTGGGTTTTCTGACCGAACACTTCCGCCATGTCGATGCCGCCACATGGATCGACCGCATGCAGCGTGGCGAAGTCCGGTTTGCCGATGGGTCGGAGATCCTGCCTGCGTCTGCCTACCGTCGTGGTCACTGCATGTTTTATTACCGTGAAATTGCCCACGAAACGCCGATTCCGTTTGCTGCCTCGATTTTGTATCAGGATGCGCATGTGCTGGTGGCGGACAAGCCGCATTTTTTACCGGTGACGCCGGGAGGTCGCTTTGTCAAGGAGACGCTGCTGGTGCGGCTCAAGCACAGTACCGGCCTGAGCGATCTGGTACCGATCCACCGGCTGGATCGAGAAACCGCCGGCGTCGTCATTTTTTCGCATAATCCAGCTACGCGTGGGCTTTACCAGTCGATGTTCCAGCAGCGCGCCATGCGCAAGCTTTATCATGCCTTGGCGCCCGTCGTTCCTAGCCTGGTATTGCCGCTTACTCGCCATAGCCGCATCGAGAAGGGCGAACCTTTTTTTCGTATGGCGGAGTGTGCTGGTCCGACCAACGCTGAAACCGAGATCGCCCTACTCGAACAACACAACGGCCTTGGCCTGTACGCGCTGCGCCCGCACACCGGACGGCAGCATCAATTACGGGTGCACATGGCGGCGCTCGGCATGCCGATCTTGAATGATGACTTTTATCCGCACGCTTTGCCGTGTAAGCAGGACGATGTTTCCCGGCCCCTGCAGCTATTGGCCAAGCAGATTACTTTTGTTGATCCACTCAACGGGCTCGAGCGTCGCTTCGAGAGCGAGCGGAACCTGGCTTTTCCCCTGCCGCTGTCAGACTGAATGAACAGCGGTTTGTGAATTAATCATTGACGACTCGGGCCATATTCGCTATAGTCTTGGCTCTCGGAGTGTAGCGCAGCCCGGTAGCGCACCTGGTTTGGGACCAGGGGGTCCAAGGTTCGAATCCTTGTACTCCGACCAGTATTGCAAAAGGGTTAGCTTAATCGCTAACCCTTTTTTTATTGTCAAAAACCTTCTTCGCGTCGGTAGCTCAGCTGGATAGAGCAATGCCCTTCTAAGGCATGGGTCGGGGGTTCGAGCCCCTCCCGACGCACCAATCAAACTCTGGTCATTTGGCCATCTTTTCCGCACAGGCGCGCGGGTAGCTCAGTATGGCTTATTTAAAGCCTTTAAATCAGGCAGCCTTTAACAAATCACGATTTACGGCACGCTTTACTTTCGGCGCTCCTGCTTTCCTCGCCTGCCAAAGATCGTAAGCGGCCTGTTCTGCGATCCACAGGTCAGCCCGTCCACCACGTTCAACACCTAACCAAGATTCGAGCCGTAAGGCCATGACTGGCGAAATTGCGGCGCGACCATTCAGTACGCGTGACAAGGCCGCGCGGGTAACGCCGAGTTGCTCGGCGGCTTGCGTGACGCTTACACCAAGCGCTGGCAAGACGTCTTCGCGTAGGGTTTCCCCTGGGTGGGGTGGATTATGCATTCTGCTCATATTTATCTCTCTTAGTGTTAGTCCTGGTAATCAACCAGCACGGCATCGCCATTATCAAACTTAAAAGTTAAGCGCCAGTTTCCGTTCACGGTGACTGAATAATGATGCACCAAGTCGCCATGCAATGGATGTAAGCCCCAGCCGGGGGTGTTCATATCTTCTGCTAACTTGGCTTCTTCAAGTCTCGTCAATTGCCGTTTGAGTCTGGAGGCATGGCTTGGCTGAATGCCAGCCTCACTACCCTTCTCAAAGAATGCTTGCAAGCCTTTGTGCCCGAATGATTTGATCATGCTAAAAGTGTATAGCGTGGCGTTTCGAGTTTCAAGTTAATTTAATTTAGCACTGACTCATTTTTACATCAACGCATTAGGAGTGAATAGTTTTTTCGACCGCAGATGTATTGCACAAGCGGTGCACACCCACCGTTCATCATGGTTTGTAGAGTGAGCACAGTTTTTTGTGCACACGCGGTGCACGCCCACCGTTCTGAATTCTTGCTAATCTTGGAGGAGATGAAGCCATTCGCGTATCAGCACGGCTGTGCTGTTGGCTTGCTCCAGCGGGGCTAAGTGGCCAGCCTGGGGGATTTCATGCACACAGGCGCGCGGAATCTGCACTGCCATGCGTTGTTGATCCTGGGGCGGACAAACCATGTCGTTGGCGCCAAATATCACCAGTGTCGGAACCGTAATCGTTGGCAGAGTGGGCCAGGAGTCCGTGCGTGAACTGAGCGCGGAAAATTGTGCAGTGAGTCTGGCTTTGCCGGCGTCGAGCGTCATCTGCGTGACGGTGTGTGTTAATTGGGCTCGTTGCGCGCTGTCAGCGGCGAAATAGGCGGGTGCCAGTCGCTGTTCTGCTAGCGCCTGCAAACCATCGAAATCGACGATGGCTAATTGGCTAGCACGGGCATTTTTTCTTTCCATGGTATCGGCGCCCGGATTGGTGCCGCACAGGCCGAGGGCGACGATGCGCTCAGGTGCCTGACGCCACATCGCTAAGGCGACAATTCCTCCTATCGATCAAAACTCTGGGACATCCACGACTTTTGCTTTATTGTGCATAACTTTAGCATAGGTACAATCTACTTTTTCTGAAGAGCTAATCATGGGAATTCTTTGTTGGGATGAAGTCATAGCGCGCTAGGAGCCAGAATGATGAATCGTCGTTTTAAACAGATTTGCTGCCTTTTAATGCTAAGCATCATGTTGCCTGTTTTTGCCCAATCTCCCAAGCCGACTCTGCGTAACGCAGAGATTGCCTTATATGACAAACCCGATCGACAGCAAATTTTGGTTGCTAGGGCGCTAGCCGAAGGCGAACTGTCGATGTACTTTAGCGCGCGCGACTTAATGCCGGTGGTCGAGGCATTTACGAAAAAATATGGGATCAAAGTCAAAACGTGGAAATCGAGCGGTGAAAACGTTTTGCAGAGAGTGATTACGGAGGCTCGCGCCGGACGATTTGAGGTTGATCTCGTTGGCAACGAATCCATGGGCATGGAGGCGTTGCATAGAGAAAAACTGCTGCAGCGCGTCAAATCGCCGTATTTCAGTGACTTAATGCCGCAGGCAATCGTTGGTCACGGAGAATGGGTCGGCACCTCGATGGACGTGTATGTCCAGGCCTACAATACGCAAAAGATGAGCAAGGATGACTTACCGAAAACCTATCAGGACTTGCTCGACCCTCGATGGAAAGGCCGGCTAGCGGTAGAAGCCGACGACTACCCATGGTTTGCCACGCTCATACAAGGACTGGGACAAGAAAAGGGAACCAAATTATTTAAAGATATCGTCGCTAAAAATGGTATTACGGTACGCAAAGGTCATACGCTACTCGTCAATCTTGTTGGTTCCGGAGAAATTCCACTGGGCTTATCCATTTATAACTACACGCTGGATCCCTTAAAGCAAAAGGGCGCGCCAGTCGACTGGTTCACCTTGGAGCCGACCGTTGCATCGTTTAAAGGGATTGGCATGCTGAAAAAAGCGCCGCATCCGTATGCGGCAATCCTGTTTTACGACTTCGTCCTCAATGAGGGACAAAAAATTCTGGCGGACCGTTCAGTGATCCCGACAAGTAATAAGATTGATGTGCCTCTGAAAAATTTACCACTCAAATTCATCGACCCAGTACAAACACTCGATTTGGGTGATCAATGGCTAAAAACGTATGAAGAAATCATCACCAAAAATGCACGATGAGTTCTGTAATATGATGGAGTAAAAAGGTTTGCGTATTCGGTAAAGCTAGTCGGACTAGTTAAACCTTGCGCATCTATCATTTTAATAAAATCGGCGCTTACTGCATTCCCGCAGCACATCCGAAACAGGAGACGATTCATGCACGTATTAAGTAACGAAGATATCGATCAATTACTCACCATGCCAGAATGTATTGGTGTGCTCGAAGAAATGTATCGTGATTATGCTGTCGGTCAAGCGCTGCTGGTACCGCGTATCGATAATCTATCCCCATCGACGGAAGAAGGCGCTTACTACGGCTTCAAACAAATGGGTGGCGCATGGCCACGCCGCCGTGTGCAGGCTTTGCGCATTAACTCCGACATTATTACCCACCCGGTGATCGCCGGAAAACCACGGCGCGTCAAAGAGCCCAAGGCAAACGGGCGTTGGGTCGGCTTGGTGTTCCTATTTAGTAGCGAGACCGGCGCTTTGCTGGCAATCTTCCCAGACGGCGCCATGCAACGTCTGCGCGTTGGCGCAGCAAATGGGATCGCACTCAATCATCTGGCGCGCGCGAATGCCCGCACCTTGGCGCTCATCGGCAGCGGCTGGCAGGCAGGCGGGCAGGTCATGGCCGCGCTCGCCGTTCGACCTTTTAGCGATATACGGGTATTTAGTCCACGCTCTGCAAGCCGGGATGCGTTCATCGCAGAAGCGAAGTTGCGTCACCCGACAGTCAACTTCCACAACATCGACAATGCCGAAGAATGCGTCAATGGCGCCGACGTCATCATGTCGGCAACCTCGTCAATGGTGCGTGTTTTGGAGCCGGCATGGCTCAAACCTGGCGTGCACGTGAGCTGCATCAAGGCGCAGGAAGTCGACCAAGAAGTGATCGATGGCTGCGATCGGGTGGTCATGCACGTCACCGCCCAGCCTAAACACTACGACAACATCATGGAAGGCACGCCGAATATCTACGCGGGACCAAAAAACGGCTGGTGGAGTAAGTTGGGCGATAAATTTGCCGACTATCCCGATCTCGCGCAGGTAGTCGCCGGCCGTGCTATTGGGCGGACCAGTCCTGACGATATCACCTGTTTTGTTAATAACGTTGGTATAGGCTTGCAGTTTGCTGCCGCTGGCGCGCTGGTGTTAGACAAAGCGCGTGCCGCCGGATTGGGCCACGAGCTGCCTGACGACTGGTTCTCGGAAACGGTACATCCTTGATAGTTTGAATTTTCCTCGCATTGCCACTTCATCGGTAATGAAACCAACAAAGGCACTATGACCATCATACTGAATAATCAGGAAATCGAATCCATTCTGGACATGCCCCAGTGCCTTGCAGCGATGGAGTTAGCGTTTTCCGATTTAGCTAATGGCAAGGCCTTAAACCGGCCCAGATCGCATACCTATTCGCCGCTCGATAAAGAGCATTATTACTCGTTTAAATCGATGGATGGTGCGCTGCCCAGATTTGGCGTACACGCAATCCGCTTGAGTTCGGATATCGTTCGTGAACATGTCGTCGATGGCCGTGCCCGGCGCGAAAAAATACCGCGCGCACCCGGTAACAAATTTTTGGGTTTAGTGCAGCTGTTTAGTATTGAAACGGGCGAGCTGCTGGCCATCATGCAAGATGGCTATTTGCAGAAAATGCGGGTCGGTGCGACCAGCGGTCTGGCAGCCAAATTTTTGTCTCGGCCTGACAGCAAACTGGTCGGGATGGTTGGCACCGGCTGGCAGGCCGACGCACAGCTGACGGCCTTATGTGCGGTGCGTGCAATCGAAGAAGTGCGGGTTTTTAGTCCCAACAAAGTGAATCGACATGCGTTTGCAGAAAAGATGTCGGCGCAGTTAGGCATCGCGGTCATTCCCATGAGTGGACCCGAAGCCGTGATCCGTGATGTGGACATCGTCGTCTGTGCCACCAACTCACTGCAGCCGGTGTTTGATGGTCATTGGCTGGCACCCGGAATGCATGTGAATTCTTTGCAAAACGGAGAGCTCGATGCGTTGACATTACGTCGAAGTGATGTGGTGGCGGTGCGCGCCAAAGAAAGATCGACCCACTGGATGATGCCGGGACACACGCCAGCAGAGACCAAAATGATCGCGGATGCCAGTCCCGAGCTCGATGCCAAGATTCGCGAACTCGGTCCCATGATGGTGGGGCAGGTGGAAGGACGCAGCAATGACCAACAAATCACCGTGTTTGGTGGCAGTGGCAGCGGCGGCAGTTCTGGCCTTGGTATCCAGTTTGCGGCAGTAGGCTACGTTATTTACAAAGCTGCACTAGCGCGAAAAATAGGCCGCGAAATCCCCACCGACTGGTTTCTGGAGGATGTGCATCCCTGAAAAAGTCCGCCGGGGCAAAGTCCGCCGGGGCGTGCGTCACCAATGCCACGCGGCGTTGATCGTAAGACTTTGAATCCTTCTTGTACCAGTTCCTTGGCGACCGTGTCGTAGTCAACTGCGGTGCGTCCCAGCGATGGCAGCAGTACGATCAGTGGGCCTTTGCCTTGAGCGACGACTTCGATCTGCACATTTTCATATTGCATCGAATAGGTCGACCTCGCAGAAGCGATGGATAAAAAAATGGACTCAAAGGCAAATAAATTTGCCTACATGTTTGTGGTGCCAGGTATGAATCATTATCGTGGATCGGGGAGCATTAACGAGGCTAGTCATTTTTCTTGTCAGTGATGGTGCACACGCGTCGCGGAGATCAATGACGCAGTATCTGGTCATACCAAGCCCTTTGCAACGATTTGTAAGCACGGTCATCGTTTCTTTGGTGCAAGCGTTGAAACTGTTGTAGGCTCCTCCCCACATAATTTCACTGCATGCAAATAGGCTTTAATATGAAAAAAACACTATTTCTTAGTGCCGCTTTGATGACCTTGGCGCTGCCTGGCTTGCCTGTGATGGCGCAAATCCTTACTGCGCCACCGGCGAACAGGATGCAGCAGGTCGAGATCGATCCGAGCTCCCGGGTTGGTCGCTTTGCCTTGGTCGAGGGGCTGGTTACGGCGCGCAGTGATGCCGGCGCTGAGGCGGTATCAGTCGGGCTGAATTGGCCTGTGACGGCCGGTCTGGTGATTCGCACCGGGCGCGAATCACGGACTGAAATTCAGCTCGGCAGTACCGTCTTCCAGTTAAATGGCGCGACAGAATTGGTCGTCGAGCGGCTCAACGATGCGCAGATGCACCTGCGACTTAATTTTGGCAGCATCGGTCTGCTAGTCACGCGGCCTGAGCAGGCGGGTGAGCTGTTTATCCGCACACCGCAGGGCAGTCTGCAGGTGACGCAGGCTACCCGTCTGCGACTCGATACCGAATTGATCCCGGATACCACCGCCGTGAGCGTTTTTACCGGCGCTGTGCAGTTTGATGCATTGGGCTCGAATTTTCAGGTACGGCCCGGGAAGCGGCTGGAAATCGCCCAGGAAACCATGCGCAGTCTGCCGGTGAGAATGGATAGCTTTGATCACTGGGCCGAGAGCCGTGCGCAGTTTTTACAGTCGCAGGCGGGATCGATGGCGGCGCGCTACGTTTCACCTGAAATGAGCGGTGTCGAAGAACTAGATCGTTACGGTGACTGGCGCGTTACCGAGGAAGCCGGGCCGGTGTGGATTCCGCGCGCCGTGGGGGCGGACTGGGTCCCGTATCGGGATGGTCGCTGGACCTGGATCGCGCCATGGGGCTGGACTTGGATCGACAATGCCCCTTGGGGATATGCGCCGTCGCATTACGGTCGATGGATGCAGCTGGGTGGTCGTTGGGCTTGGGCGCCGGGCCGTGTCGTTGCGCGGCCGGTCTGGGCGCCGGCGGTGGTCGGCTGGGCTGGCAGTGCGCAGACCAGCATGAGCATCTCGGTCGGTACAGGGCCGCAGGTTGGCTGGTTCCCCTTGGGGCCGGGTGAGGCCTATGTGCCGCATTATCGTGTTTCAGCACGCTACGTTGAGCAGCTCAATGAGAGCCACTTCTGGCATCGCCGGCCCGGTGAGACGCAGGTTTATGTCGCGCCATCGGCGTACCGCTTTGCCAGTAAAGGCATCACGCTGCTTCCGCAAAACGAATTCAATGCAGGTTCGCGTCACGTGATAATTCAGGAGCGTGGTGTGCCGGTCCGTGAAACATTGCCTGCACGTGAACAGCAGACGCTACGTGAACAGCAGACGCGCATGCCGGTGGCCGCTGATCCGCGTCTCAATGATACGCAGCGCTGGCAGCGTGGTGCTGATCGTTATGGTGATCGTAATCCAGAGCGCAATTTTGAACGGGCTGCTGAACGTAATGACTCAACGCAGAGTCATTCCCGTCAGCCGGCGCCGTTGATGCCAGGGCAAAATTTTCAGCCATCCTCGACGATTCAAATTTCTCCACCGTCGACCATGCAAGCGCCGATACAGCCGCCAACGCAGCGAGCACCACAGCCCACGTTTCAACCGCCAGCGCAGTCAGCAGTTCAGGCATCACCACAGCCGAGCATGCAAGGACCGGTACAGCAACCCACGCGGCGTGTGGAACGTGAACGGAACGATAAAAAAGAGAACCGGTCTGAGCGACGTAAAGACGGTGAACGGGAACGTTAGGCTGTGATACTTCTTGATTTTCCACACAGTCGCGCCAGCTAGTCCGTGTCAAGCTCCTCCGTTTTGCGCATCACCATGCGCAAACGGGAGCTTGGTATGTCTGATTTATCCGCTGATCCACTTAATTTTTTGCAGCAGGCAAGCGTCGAAGGGCGGACGCTGATTGCGCGTACCTTTACTGAAAAATCAGCCGCCAATGGTCTCGGCGCGGGATGGGAAGATTTGTTTTCGCAAGCCTGGCAGGTCTGGTTCGGGCTGGGTGAATCGCTGCTGGAAATAGCGGGTGCACCGCAGGACGATGCGCGCGATAAGCGCTTTGCCGGCCAAGCCTGGCGTGAGGATAAACGCTTCGCCGTTCTTCAGCGCAGCTATCGGACCTACGCCCATTTCATGCAACGCGCCGTCGATTCTGCACCGGTCGACGATAACGCCAAGGGTCAGCTGCGCTTCGTTACGCGGCAGGTGATCGACGCCATGAGTCCGGCGAATTTTCTGGCGACGAATCCGGAAGCGATTCAACTCGCGCTGGAAACGCAGGGCCAGAGTCTGGCCAGAGGCGTGGAATTATTCCTGCGCGACGCCAGCAAGGGCCGCATCAGCATGTCGGATGAAAATGCCTTCGTGGTCGGGAAAAATCTTGCCACCACCGAGGGCGCCGTGATCTATGAAAATCCGCTCATGCAGCTCATCATGTATCGGCCACTGACAAAAAAAGTCGCGGCGCGCCCGCTGCTGATGATCCCCCCTTGTATCAATAAATTTTATATCCTCGACCTGCAGCCAGAAAATTCACTGGTCCGTTACGCCCTCACGCAAGGCCAGACGGTGTTCATGCTTTCTTGGCGAAACATCACGCCGGAACTCGATACACTGCACTGGCATGATTATCTGCACCAAGGGGTGATCAAGGCGATCGATGTTGTGTGCGATGTGGCCTTCGATGACGGTGCTACTGGCAGCTTACCGAAACAGATCAATACGCTCGGCTTTTGCATCGGCGGCGCCTTGCTCAGTTCAGCGGCCGCTATGCTCGCTGCGCGTGGTCGGCAAGAAATCGCCAGCATGACGCTGCTCACCACCTTACTTGACTATACCGACGCAGGCGAGATCGGCTTGCTGATCAATGAAAGCAGCGTCAGCGGGCGCGAACAAAGTATTGGACAACGAGGCATCATGCGCGCCAAGGAACTCGGGATGAGCTTTGCTTCATTGCGCGCCAATGATTTGATCTGGCCTTATGTGGTGAATGGCTATCTCAAGGGGCAGTCACCGGAGGCTTTCGATCTGTTGTACTGGAATGCCGACGGCACCAATTTGCCAGGGCCGATGTTTGCCTGGTACCTGCGTAATACTTACCTGGAAAATAATCTGCGCCGTCCGGATCATTGCTTACCCGATGGGTCGAGGATTGATCTGCGCCAGATCAGTGCTCCCACCTATGTTTATGCATCGAAGGAAGATCATCTGGTGCCTTGGCATACCAGTTTTGAAAGTACCAAGATCCTCAGCGCACCGACCACCTTCGTGCTGGGGTCAAGCGGCCATATTGCTGGCGTGATCAACCCGCCTGCGCATGGTAAGCGCAATTACTGGGTCGACGGCCAAAGCGCAGAGTCGGCCAGTGCGTGGCTGAAGTCGGCAAACAGCCACACCGGCAGCTGGTGGCCGCACTGGGCTGCATGGTTAAAACAAAACTCGGGTGGCATGGTTCCGGCGCGTAAAGTGCTCGGCAATCACCGTTATCCGCCGACTGAGGCGGCCCCAGGAAGCTACGTACAAGTCCGCTGTGATTGAAGCGGCGTCGCTGTTGTTTTTAAAAATTATTCAGCACGGAATCCATTTTTCTCATGCCGATTCTGAATGAACTTATTCAGTTTCGGCATTTGGATAAATCGCTAACTCCCCCTAACCTCCATGTATTAAATTGTAAAGTTGACAATAAATACAGCGGAGGTATTTCATGCGGTCCCCCCATTCTTGTTTTAGACGCAGTGCGCAGCTGAATCCATTCCGTTCGCGCATTACATCCTCTCCGCGCTAACCGAGTCCGCTATGGATACCGGATTCGCCATGCATTTGCTGGCCGACCTTTTTTGGACAGGTCTGCTGGTCTGCCTTCCTGTTCTGGGATTGACCATGCTGGTTGGGCTGTTGATCAGCATTTTACAAGCGGTCACGCAGGTGCAGGAAATGTCGCTCAGCTTTGTACCCAAGTTAATGACGGCGGCGCTGGCGCTGGTGGTGTTTGGGCCGTGGATGCTGCGCACGCTGGTGCAATTTACCATCCGGCTCTGGTCGGGCATTCCTGCTTTGTTCTGATCCCATGTTACCCACACCAAATTTCTTACCTGATCCAGTGCTGCTCTTGAGTGTGATGCTGGTGAGTTTGCGCTTAGCGGCCATGCTGCTGATGACGCCGATTTTGGCCGGCGCGAGCGTACCGGCGATGGTGCGCGTACTGCTCATTTTTTCTTTGGCCATTTGCCTGACGCTCGGCTTGCCGGCCGCACAACTATCGGCCATACCCGATCTGGGGCAGCTATGCGTAGCGGCCTGTATGGCACTCGCCTTGGGCGCGACGATGGGTCTGGGAATGGCGGTCGCATTTGGTGCCTATTCTGTCGGCGGACGTCTGCTGGATGTGCAGATCGGCTTTGGCATTGGGCAGGTATTTGATCCGCAAACGCGGCGCCAGCTACCTATTTTGACGACGTTGTTTAATCAACTGGCCATCGTCCTGTTTTTTTGTACCAATGCCTGTCACGAGATGCTGCGCTGGCTGGCCTTGAGTCTTGCGCAGTTTCCGCCATTACGACCATGGTCGTTCGCGGATCTGGCGCCGAGTTTATTCAAGCAAGTTGCTGGTTTGTTTGGACTTGGGTTTGCGCTGGTCGCACCGGTCGTACTGAGCTTGCTGCTGGTGGAATTTTCACTCGGTATTTTGACGCGCCAATTACCGCAGTTACAGATGTTTGCCTTTGCTTTACCGCTCAAGATTTTGCTCGGTCTGGCGGCCCTGGCGTTCTGGTTAGGCAATAGCCCTGGCGTGATCACGAACGCCATGTCGAGTGCCTTTTTTGGCTGGAAGGCAGGCATCTGAGCATGGCAGAGCAAGAACTCAATCGCAATGAAGCCGCAACGCCGCACAAACTGCAGGACGCCCGACGGCGCGGCCAAGTCGGTAAAAGTACCGATCTGGTGTCGACCGCGGTACTGGGCGCTGCCATGCTCTACCTGAGCTGCTATGGCTGGCAGGACGTACTGGGCTTGGCCAGCCTGTTACAGAAAACACTGCGCGCAGCCGCTCAAAGCGAACGCAGTCCGCAAGCATTGGTGCAGCTATGCAGCGCGCTCATCACCGATGGCTTGCAGCTGCTGGCACCATTTTATATCTGCCTCATGATCGTGGCCATCCTCGCTAATATCGTGCAGACCGGTCCGGTTTTATCGCTCCATCCGATCAAGCCGGACTGGACGCGGATTCATCCCCTGCATGGATTACGTAAGCTGCTGTCGCTGCGCAGCTTGTTTGATTTATTCCGCGCGCTGGCGAAATTGGTACTCCTGGTTTGGGTCTTATATGCGGCGCTGAAAGCGATGTTGCCGCATTTTTTTCAACTCGGGTCTTTATCTGCTGCGGGGTTTTTGCAGACTTTACTGGCGCAAATCGCCAGCCTGGGACTCAAAATGGCATTGGCCTTGAGTCTGATTGCCTGCATTGATGTGGTGTATGGGCGGCGCGAATTTTCCCGGCGAATGCGTATGAGCCGGCGCGAAATCAGCGAGGAGCGCAAGCAGCATGAGGGCCATCCGCGCATTCGCGCCCGTTTACGCGCACTACGCATGGAGCTGCGCAAACGCAGCCGCTCACTGGCGCAGACTAAAAACGCTGATGTCCTGATCATCAATCCAACCCATATTGCCATCGCCCTGTGCTACCGGCATGGGGACATGGTCGCGCCGCAATGTGTAGCCAAGGGAGCGGGCATGGCGGCGACGATCATGCGCGCCATCGCCACACGGCACCGAATCCCGGTGGTGCAAAATCGGGCATTGGCGCGCGCCTTGTTCGCCAAGGTCGATTTCAATCAGTCGGTCCCCAGCGAATTGTATGCCGATGTGGCGCGCATTATCGTCTGGGTATTTGCGATGCGTCGGCCGGCTGCCATGCCACATACCGCAGGAGGGTTCTGAGTGAATGCCCTGCAAAAAGTGGCTGGCCAGCATAGTGATCTGCTGATGGTGGCGCTGGTGATCGGCGTGCTCGGGGTGCTGTTCGTGCCGATTCCGAGTGGCTTACTGGACTTTCTGATTTTGGCCAACTTCAGCTTTGCCTTACTGGTATTGCTGTTGACGTTTTACATGCTGCGTCCGGCCGAATTTTCAACTTTTCCCTCTTTGCTGCTGATCGCTACCTTGTTTCGGCTGTCGCTCAATGTGGCCGCTACCCGGCTGATCCTGGCCAATGCGGATGCGGGGCGGGTGATCGCGGCGATTGGGGCCTACGTTGTAGGCGGTAATTATGTCATCGGCCTGATCGTCTTTCTGATTTTGATCGTGGTGCAATACGTCGTCGTCACCAGTGGCGCCCAGCGTGTCTCGGAAGTAGCGGCGCGCTTTACGCTCGATGGCATGCCGGGTCAGCAGATGAGTATCGACGCTGATCTCAATATGGGTTTTATCGATCAGGAGCAGGCTCAGCAGCGGCGCAAGACCCTCGAAAAAGAGGCGGCATTTTATGGTGCCATGGACGGCGCGAGCAAGTTTGTGAAAGGCGATGCGATCGCCGGCATCTTGATTCTTTTGGTCGATATCATCGGCGGTCTGGTGATCGGCATCATGCAGCACGGGATGCGCTGGCATGAGGCTTTGCAGACCTATACCTTGCTCACCATTGGCGATGGCATCGTCACCCAGGTGCCGGCACTGGTGATCGCCGTCGGCACCGGCATTATCGCTACCCGTTCCGCAGCGGATGGCAATTTAAGTCAGCAGGCCTTACGGCAGATCACGTCCTTCCCCAAGACCTTGTTTTTGGTCAGCGGCGCACTGTTTGTGCTGATGCTCTTGCCCGGCATTCCCTTCTGGCCGGCCGTAGTGTTAGGGTGTTTTGTATTGGCTGTCGCGTTGCTCGCGCGGGGGCAGACGGTACAGACATCCTTGCCAGCAGCATCGACAGGCGTGGCTTTTGCTGAACAGGATGGGGACCCTTATCGTCAATTAGCTCTCGAACCGGTCGAGGTTTTGCTCGGCAGTCACTGGCTGCCGCTGGCGACGCAGCAGGATGGCTTATTTATACAGCGGCTGGCTGCCTTCCGGAACCAGTATGGGCAGGAGATGGGGCATATTTTGCCGCTGGTGCGCTTTCGCGATAATGCGCGCATGGCGCCGGATCATTATGAGATTCTTGTCGATGGCGTCGCCCTCGCACGCGGCCAAGCCAAGCCCGACCGGCTGCTGGCCATCCATGCGTCGGGTGATACCCGCAGCCTGGTAGGCGAAGTCACGCGCGATCCTACCTATGGATTACCGGCGATCTGGATCGACGAGTCGCAACGTGAGGCTGCCGTATGCGCCCAATTTACCCTCGTTGACGGACAAACTGTTTTGCTCACACACCTCACGGAAGTGATGCGTCGTGAGGCTCCTAGCCTGCTCACCCGGGCGGAAGTCGAACGTTTACTGGCCAGAGTGCGACAGAGCCAGCCGACGCTGGTCGAGGAGCTCATCCCGAGCGTGCTGTCGGTGGGGGATGTGCAAAAGGTCATGCAGGCGCTGTTGCGGGAAAAAGTCGGCATTCGTCATCTGGAAGCAATTCTGGAAACCCTCAGCGATGCCGGGCGCAGCAGCAAAGATATTCTGCAGCTCACAGAAAGCGTTCGTCAGCGTCTGGGGCAGGCAATTTGTCAGAGTTTGCTGGGCGAAGCGGGCACCTTGCATGTATTGACCATTGACGCGGCATTGGAAAGCCAGCTCATGCAGTGTCTGAGTGGCGCCGCCATGGGCAGCCCGCTGACGCTCGATCCGCGCCTGACCGAGCAGTTCATTGGCCGCATGGTGCAGCAGGCGGAGCGGATGATGAAGAGCAGTTTGCTGCCGGTGCTCTTGTGTGCGCCGGAATTACGGCGCCATATCCGCAGCTTGTCGGAGCGCGTGATGCCGCATTGTCGCGTGTTGTCGATGCTCGAAATTCCCCAGTCAATTGAATTGAAATCCTATGCCGTGGTGTCGCTGTGAGGCGCTTCTGTTGCCTGGGCGCGCAATTACGTCATCCCTATTTTGGAGTCGTCTCATGCAAGCGATATTGAACATCACCCTACACAGTTTGCAAAACGATCTGCGCCGGCTGGAAATAATCAGCATGAATCTGGCCAATACGCAGACGGTCGGCTATCAGCGCGAGATCGCATTGACTGCGCCGTTGTCTTCGCCATTATCGTCTTCCTTCAATACCGAATTTGCTGATCTGCTGCGACCAGAATCCGCCCTCAGATCGGAGAGCGGATCCGCGCTCACATCCGCGCTCACATCCGCTCTCACATCCACCGTCACGAGCGTACGCGACCATCACACGGGAGCTTTGAAAGCGAGCGGGCAAACTCTCGATCTGGCCCTGACCGGCGAAGGATTTTTTGAAGTCGCTACCGCCACCGGTCTGGCCTACACCCGTGACGGTCACTTTCATCTGGATGCGACGGGCAGACTCGTTAGCGCAGCTGGTAACCCGGTCATGGGCAGCGAGGGCGAAATTGTTCTGCCATCCGATCAGGTCAGTATCGATGCCGCAGGACAGATTCGTGCGCGCGACAATCCGGACCAGGTGCCACTGGCGCATCTGCGTCTGGTGCATTTTGATGATCCGGCCAGCATGCAGGTTTTGGGGGCGGGGCTGCTATCAGCCGGAAGTGCCAGCGCGCAGCTCGACGATAAGGCCTCGACGCTGCAGCAAGGCACGCTCGAAAACGCCAACGTCAATCCGATGCAGGAAATGCTGCAGCTCATGCACACCATGCGACATGCCGAGGCCATACAAAAACTGGCTCAGGGTTATGACGACATGCTTGGTAACGCGATTCGCCAGCTTGGTAAAGACTGAAAAATTCCCCCTATTTTAAACGGATCCACTCCCATGAATAATGCGTTTTACATCGGTGCCACCGGCATGCAAAGCCAGCAGTTACAGGTCGAGACCATCGCCAATAATCTGGCGAACGTCAATACGCCGGGATTCAAAAAATCAAGCGTGCATTTTTCTGATCTGCTTATGCAAACCAGCGTGAGTCAGGCTGTCGGTAGTGAGGGCAGCATCCATAACACCAGCATTGGACTCGGTGTGCGCGGTATTCAAGGTGGACGAATATTCGACGGCGGAGAACTCAAACAAACCGGATCAGCCTTGGATGTGGCAATTCAGGGCGAAGGCATGCTGGAGGTAGTGTTAGCAGACGGATCACTGGCTTATACCCGCGGCGCCAGCTTAAAGCGTAGTGCGGATGGTCTGCTGACAACACAGACCGGGCAGATCATGCGGCCAGAAATTTTAGTCCCTGAAAACGCCCAGGCACTCAGCATCGATAGCCAGGGGCGAGTACGGGTATCCCTGCCCGGACAAACGCAGCAAACCGAACTCGGTCAGCTCGAATTGGTGCGCTTTGCCAGCCCCGGCGCATTGACGGAAATTGGCGCCAACCTGTACCGCGCCAGTCAGGAATCGGGCTCACCGACGGCCGTGCGGGCGGGTGAGGACGGTGCCGGCAACATTGTGCAGGGTATGTTGGAATCGTCGAACGTCAAGATGGTCGATGAAATGGTCAGCCTGATGATTGCCCAGCGTGCCTACGAAGCTAGTGTCAAGGCAGTGCAGGCGGCAGACGAAATGGCGTCGCTGATTAATAACCTGCGTAAGTAGGAAGCCCCTAAGCCCATCGATTCACTATGCGTACCTATTTCATTTTATTTTTGTTGGATACTCTTTTGTCCTTGACGCTGGGTCTGGGTGCACCCGTGCTCGCGCTGAATGCGCCCGGCACCAGCCTGTACGATGAAAAATCCTACCGACCCCTGACTGCCGACCAAAAGGCTTATCGTGTGGGAGACGTTCTGACGGTGCAGGTACTCGAGAGCGCCAGCGCATCGACCAATTCAGATACCAGCACCCGGCGTAAAAATTCTTTAGCCGGCGCGCTGCAGCATGGCGACCATCGCGCAGCAGCAGACCTAAGCGTAGCTGGCGATTTCGATGGCGGTGGACGGACCCAGCGCAATGGCAAATTACTCGCGCAACTGAGCGTGACGGTAACGGAAGTGTTGGCCAATGGCGATCTGCGCGTCGCCGGGGAACAGCTCCTCATCTTAAACGAAGAACGACAGCGCATCAGCCTGGAAGGGCGGGTACGCGCGCAGGATATTTCGGATGGCAATCTGCTGCTATCGAATCGGCTGGCCGATGCGCGGATTACCTATTTGGGAGATGGCGATTTGAGTGAACGTCAAAGGCGCAGCTGGTGGCGCCGATTTGCCGACTGGATGGGCTTCTGATGGCGAATCTGTTTACGTTCATCCGTCTTGAGCGCTATGTCATGCTTCTTGGGCTCGTATTTTCTTTGAGCGCTGCTGCCGGGCAGAGCATGCGCGTCAAAGACCTGGGCAAACTGCAGGGCTGGCGCGAGAACGCGCTGGTCGGCTACGGTCTGGTGAGTGGTCTTGCTGGCACTGGCGACACCTCTACGAATCGCGCTACGCGTCAGGCCTTGTCAAATGTGCTGGCACAGTTCAATTTAAGTTTGCCACCCGAGCAAATTCAAAGTCGTAACGTGGCTGTCGTGATGGTGTCGGCTTCCTTGCCGCCCTTTGCACGGGAAGGCGATGTGGTGGATGTGAGCGTCAGTTCCAGTGCCGATGCGCGCAGTCTGGTCGGCGGCACGCTACTGCAAACAGCGCTCAAGGCGGCCAACGGACGGGTGTATGCCTTGGCACAGGGGGCTTTGTCGGTCGGCGGCTATCGGTATGACGCGAACGGCAATGTGGTGCAAAAAAATCATCCGACGGTTGGCACGATTCCTGGCGGTGCCGTGGTGGAGGTAGGCGTTACGGCGCAGATGTTGACCCCTGAGCAGAGCGTCATGTTCGTGCTCACCGAAGCTGATTATGGCACCGCCAGCAAAGTAGCGCAGGCGATCAATAGCCAGTTCGGTGAAACACTGGCCGAAGCCCACGATGCAAGCGGCATTCTGATTCAGGTGCCACAGAAAAATCAGCCACACATGGTGGAATTTTTAGCGCGCATAGAAAACGTTCAGGTCGATCCGGATCGCCGCGCACGCGTCGTCATCAATGAACGCACCGGGACCGTGGTGGCTGGCGGTGATGTACGCATTGCGCCGGTCGCCATCGCGCATGGGGACTTGAAAATTGCCATTACAACGCAAAACACCGCCTCTCAACCCATTCTGGTGAGCCACACAGGAGAGGGTGTGCGCACGGCGATTTTGGCGAATAGTCAGATCAAGGTGGAAGAACAGGAGGTGCCTGGATTCGTCGCGCCTGGCCAGACCACGGTCGCCGATTTGATGCAGGTATTAGCGAAGATGAAAATCAATACGCGCGACATGATTTCCATCCTGCGTGCGCTCAAGGCAGCCGGCGCCATGCATGCCGAACTGCGAATTCAGTAGCGGGCTTTGGGCCTATTTTTTAGCACAATTTTTCAGCACTACTTTTGAATAGGAGCAGGACATGTTTGCAGGAATCGAAGCGATGACGACCGCGACGCTGTCACTCGCGCTGGATGCCGCCAGTCTGCGCCAGCAGGCAATCGCCAGCAATATCGCCAATGCCGATGTGATCGATTACCAGCCGCAGGAAGTGGCATTCGAGACGCAATTATTGCAAGCCCGGGATGGCTTGCGCAGGAATGGATCGGTGGATGCCTTTTCGCTCGCCGATGTGCAGCTAAAGATGACGCCAATGGCGAATTTTCCCCGCCAACAGGGGCCAAGTCCGCTGGATGCTGAAGTGGCAAAACTGGCACAAAACACCTTGCATTATCAGGCCTTAATCAAGGGGCTCAACAAACATTTTGCACTTTTATCGAGCGCGATCAGTGAAGGCAAGAAGTAAGGTCAGCTTAAGTAAGGTCAGCTTAAGTAAGTTCGGGGCATCAGGCTTTACCCACTATTTTAAGGACATACAGAATGGATTATCGACAGGCATTTGCCATCAGTGCCGCCGGCATGGACATCGAGCGGCTGCGGCTAGAAGTAACGGCGCTCAATCTGGCCAATACCCATACCGTGGCTGAGCCCGGGGCAACGGCGTATGCGCCCATGCGCGTGATTGCACGCAGCAGTTTCGGTGCGCTGATGGCGAACGGTATGCCGAATGCTGCGCAAGTCACGATTGAGCCCAGCGGTGCTGCACCGCGCATGGTGCAAGAGCCGGGTCATCCGTTTGCCGATGCGCGCGGCCTGGTGGCTTATCCGGGCATCGATACTGCAAATGAAATGCTGACCATGATGAGCGCCTTGCGTGCCTACGAGGCCAATATCGCCGCCATGAATGCAGCGCGGACGATGGCACAAAAGGCGCTCGAGATCGGTGGTGCGACATGAGCCCGCAAGCGATCGCCAGCATCGCCGCTATTGAGGCTGATCCGAGCGTCATCCGCCTGCTGACAGCGCCCGCTTCGAGCTTTGGCAACATGGTCACGCAGGGGCTGGAACAGGTTAATTCGCAGCTCATGCAAAGCCAAGCCACGCTGCAGTCGCTGGCACTGGGCGAGACGCAGAACCTGCATCAAACCATGATCCAGATGGAGGAGACCCGCACGGCATTACAGCTGATCTTACAAGTGCGCAGCAGACTGCTGGAGGCGTACCAGGATGTCATGAAGATGTCGATTTAAATATTCAAGGATTTGAGTGGCTGCTTGCGTCGCATGTGCGGCGTACAAATAACAGGAGCATGATGTGTTGAAGGTGTGTGCAGAATTTTGGCAAGGACTCTCGCGAGCGGCGCGTGCTGGCCTCGTGTGCGGACTGGGGCTGATCCTTGTAATGGTGATCGGACTGAGTGTGTGGCTATTCAGTACCGATTATCAAGCCTTATTTTCTGACCTGACAGCGCAAGATACGGCGGCCATGGTGGCAGAACTCGAGCGGATGAAGATCCCGCATAAATTGGCACCGGGTGCTTCTGGCACGGTCATTCTGGTCGAAAAAGATATTCTGCATCAGACCCGCATCAAACTCATGGGTAAGGACATTCCCTTGCACGGTACGGTCGGCTTTGAATTATTCAATAACGCCGACTTTGGCATGACGGAATTTGCCCAAAAAATTAATTATCAGCGTGCTTTACAAGGCGAGTTGACGCGAACCATCTTGTCGCTCGCGGAAGTAGCGGATGTACGGGTTCATCTGGCGCTGCCAGAAGAAGGTTTGTTCAAGCGCGCCAATAGCAAGGCCAAGGCCGCCATCACCCTGAACATGAAACACCATCAAAGCCTGCGCAGTGAGCAGGTGGCGGGTATTCAGGGTCTGGTCGCTGCCGCAGTTCCCGGCATTAGCGCGTCGGATGTCACGATCGTCGATCAGCAGGGCGTGGCGCTCACACGCGCAGCACAGGCAGACGGCGATGGCGCGGCTAGTTCGCATCGCTTGGATCTGCAGAAGGAAACTGAAAATTATCTGCGCCATAAACTTGATCTGGTCCTTACGCGAACCTTTGGCGAAGCGCAGGCCATGGCCAGTGTGGATGTGAGCTTGAATATGGATCAGGTGCGTACTACGACCGAAGAAGTGCTGGGCACGCCGGTGTCGCAGGGACAGATTCCGACCGGTGTCATGGTACGCGAACGCGAGACACTACATGATGCAGCACCCGATGATGGCAAAGCAAAAAATGGTAGTTCGCAGCGGGAGGTAGATTATCAGACTGGCCGGCGCATCGAACAGGTCGTTTCTGCGCCGGGTGCCATTCGGCGACTGCATGTGGTGGCGGTGGTGTGGCATGCGCTAGATGCCGGGCAGATCACGCAACTCTGTGACACGCTGGCGGCAGCGGCCGGCGCAGTACCCGAACGCGGCGATACGGTGGTGGTGCAGGCGATGGCACATCCGCTGGTTCGGGCTGAGGATGTTAGTGACATCCCGGCCCAGGTGCGTTCTTCTGCGTTGCCGATTGAATTAGATCGGCCGGTGATGCTGCCCACGGACTCGGCAAAAATTATGACGGGTTTGTTGAGCGTGATGGCAATCGTGATAATCCTCGTTAGTTTGATTATTTTGCAGCGCAAACGTCGAACGAACTTATCTGCAGCACAACGTAAGGCTGTCTTGGCGCAGCTGCGTTGCTGGCTGCGAAGTGATACTGCATCTGCGGGGGATTCTCATGTAGCGCAGAATGACATTCAGCAGAGCATGCAGCACCCACCGCAGGCTGCATCTCAGCCTGCGCAGCCTTCACTTCACGCTTCATCCCAGTCTCCGCTCCAGACACCACTTCAGCAGAGGCCGTCATGATGACCGGCGATACAGGTCTGCGTCAGGCGGCCTTACTACTCCATGCCACTGCGCCGGCTGAACGTTGCTGGTTACTGGCGCAGCTTGCACAGCGTGAGCGAGATGCTTTAGCCGTCTTGCTCGATGAGCTCACGCGACTCGGGCTGCCTGCCGATGCACGGCTGCTAGAACTTGCCGCCAATCTGCCTGAAGCGCCATTGCAGGGGAAATTAGCGTCGGAATTCGAAGCACAATTCAATGCGCAATCGCTGTCGGCGACTCAATCCTGCAATGAAGATCAACGTCACCTCGCCTATTTACAGCAGGCGCCGGGGCACTACCTGATGCGCATTCTGCAGGCCGAGCCGGTGCTGCTGATCGCTCTGGTCTTGCGCTGTACCAGCTGGCATTGGCAGGCGGCGCTGCTGCAGCGGCTGGAGTCGAGTAAAAGAAGTGCGCTGGAAAAGCGATTGGCTGATTCTGAGGATTTTCCCGCGGCGATAAAATCGGCGGTCCTGGCTGCGCTGTCGGAACAGGTCAGGTTGATGATGGCATCCAAAACCGCGTTGGATACGAAGCCTCATGCGGAAGCGGATGGTAGAACTAAAGTTGATGCTGATACGAATGCTGGCCCGAACGCTGTCGCTGATAGAACGGCATCGTATTTTGCAGCGACCAGGTCGAGATGCCTAGCCTATCTTGATCGTCTGCGCTGGACACTGGCGCTGACACAGCGTCACATTTTTCGTCTGATACGTACACGCGAAAAAATGAAGGAAGAATCATGAAGCCAACGCAGAAACGATCGTCACAGCCGGCGATTCTGTTGCATGGTCAGTCAAGCCATGCCGCGGTATTGCATGCAGTCCTTATGCAAGGCCGGCGTGAACTACTGATTCCATCTGGTGCATCAGTGGCATCTATGGCAGACCCGGCTGGAGGTAGATCGATGTCGCTGCATGCTCAAACAGCGCATGCAGAAGGCTACCAATCAGGCTATCGAGACGACTACCAAGTAGCTTATAAAACAGGTCACGATGAGGGCTATGAAGCAGGCTATGAAGCAGGCTATGAAGCAGGCTATGAAGCCGGCTATGAAGCCGGCAATGAAGCAGGCAATGAAGCAGGCAATGAAGCAGGCCATGCAGCAGGTTATCAATCAGGATTTTTAGCAGGCGAACAAGGCGCCGAAAAGGCATGGCAAACGCGCGTCAAACAGGTCGAACACTTATTGCAGCAGCTGCCGGCTGCCATCGCCCAGCGGCTTGAACTGGTCGAAGACGATATGCTCGATCTGGTCTTCACCAGTCTGTGTCGTATGCTCGGTCAGATATGTGTGTCGGCCCAAGCCGTGCGTGGCCAAGTTCAGCAGGCCCTCATTGAACTGGGTGCGCGGCCAGTCGCGGTGATTCGTCTGCATCCGCAGGATATCGCCTGTTTGCAGGACGATCCGCATACGGCGGCTATGTTGCAGCAGCTCGGTGTCGAGAGCAGCATGTCATTTCTGGCCGATGCGCGCATCGCGCTCGGCGGCTGCATCATTGATACGCCTGCCGGCAGTCTGGATGCCCGCTTTGAGATTCAGCTTGAGGCCTTGCGCGATAGTCTGCTGTTAGTGCGAACAATGAGCGCGACTCCAGCAACGCCTACGACCTCTACCGCTCCTACTACGTCAGCGACGCAAGTAGCGAGCGCCAACATGGGCCCATCATGCTGACCAAATTCGCCGACTACCGTCACGCACTCGCCTCGGCTAAGCTGCGCCAAAGAGTCGGCGTTGTTAGCCGTATTCGCGGCCTGTGCATCGAATCGACCGGCCCCGCCGCTGCGATCGGTGAGCTGTGCCGTATCTGGCCGAGCGAGCAGAATGCTGCAGCAGTCGTCGCAGAAGTCGTCGGTGTGGCGGGTAGTCAGTTGAGTCTGATGCCGTATGGTCCACTGCAAGGTATTCGGGCCGGCTGTCGGGTAGTAGCCGATGGTGCAGCCGATACCATCGGTGTCGGCGAAGCCTTGCTCGGTCGCGTGATCGACGGATTTGGTCGCCCGCTTGATAGTCTGCCGGCGCCACACACTACGGCTACCCGATCACTCAAAGGCGCCCCCATCAATCCTCTGCAGCGCCCACCGATTCGACATATTTTTCAGACTGGTGTGCGCAGTATTGACTGCCTGCTCACGCTCGGCCAAGGACAGCGTATCGGCATTTTCGCCGGTAGTGGCGTTGGAAAAAGTACCCTGCTGGGCATGATCACCCGCCATGCGCAGGCGGATTTGAACGT
This sequence comes from Oxalobacteraceae bacterium, assembly GCA_947374865.1. Classification (GTDB taxonomy): domain Bacteria; phylum Pseudomonadota; class Gammaproteobacteria; order Burkholderiales; family Burkholderiaceae_D; genus CANFLV01. The sequence continues at coordinate 133,484 of CANCDR010000002.1, read as the reverse complement.
GATTGCCCTGATCGGTGAACGTGGTCGTGAGGTGCGTGAATTCATTGAGCAGCAGCTTGGCTCAGAGGGACTGGCGCGCTCGGTGGTGGTGGTCGCGACTGCCGATCAGCCGGCCTTGGCGCGAGTTCGCGCAACGTATGCTGCTTTGGCTATTGCCGATTTTTTTCGCGCCAGAGGCAAGCAGGTATTGCTGACCATGGATTCGGTGACCCGCTTTGCCATGGCGCGGCGCGAAGTCGGCTTAGCAGCGGGCGAGCCGCCTAGTGCGCGCGCTTACACGCCGTCCGTGTTTGCTGAGTTACCCGAATTGTGCGAGCGCTGTGGAACGGATGCTGGAGGTGGCTCCATCACCGGTTTATTGACGGTGCTAGTAGAGGGCGATGACTTCAATGAACCGGTCGCCGATCATCTACGCGCCGCGTTGGATGGTCACATTGTACTTACGCGAGAGTTGGCACATCAGGGACAGTATCCAGCGATCGATCTATTACAAAGCGTCAGCCGCCTGATGTCGCAATTAGTCACGCCTGAACAAAACGCGCTGGCAGCCACGGTAAGACGACACCTAGTTTTGTTGGCACGGCATCGGCCCATGGTGGATATCGGTGCCTATCTGGCAGGATCGAATCCTGTGCTCGATGTGGCCCTGGCACTGGAACCGGCGCTGCTGCGCTGGTTGAGCCAGGTCGAGGGCGGCGTTTTGACCACCCAGGCGTGGCAAGAACTGTCGCACATCCTGGCCGCCGTTCCAGAGCAATCCGTATGAAGACCACGGCACAGCGTAGAGCAGATCTGCTTGAGGCATTGCAGCGCCGGCAGCGCTGGCAGTGCGATGCGCTCGATCTTGAGCGCGCGCATGCCATGCGCCTTGTGATGAGCGAGCAGCAGACAATGACGCAACTGCAGGATAAACACACGCTGCACGCTGCTCGCTTGAATCAGCAGCGTCTTGACAGCATGGATAGTGCCGCTTACCAGCAGGGATTGGTGTATTTATTGGCGCTACAAAACGTGCTTTTAAAAACGGAACTTCGTTTGTGCGAGGCGACAGATCATCACGCATCACTTCAGCTAAAAAGTGTATATCAACAGCAGCGGCTACGCCTTTTCGAGCAAGACGTCCAGCGCCGCCAGAATCTGCAAACATCGCTGGCAAAGCAAAAGTCAGCGCGCGAAACTGACAGCGAGACGATCCTGCGCGCGCAGCGTCTGCTGGCCGAGGAGGGCACAGCATGATGGAAGCACTGATGGCCGGACTCGCGAACATGGGATGCGGAAATTTTCAGTCACCTGCTATTTTGAAGGCCACTGCTGAGCCTGCGATTACCGTGGGGAGCGATCCTGGCATGTCGGTGACGCCTGCGCCCTTATTTACCCCAGGTGAAAAAGACAAACCTGCCTTCGACAAGGCCTGGCAAGATGCACTGCTGCAGGCCTTATGTCCAGCGCCGCTAGTCATACATGATTCATCGGTCGCAACGGCATTAACAGTCGCAACAGTCGCAACAGTCGCGGCAGGTGACCATCCTCGTTTTAATTCAACCCTAGCGTCTCCTTCGACGGCATCTTCTGCATGGCCGCTGCAAAAAAAACAGCGTTCGATAGATCACATCAGCTTCGCATTACCGGCCATTGTGCCGCGTCCGGCTTGTTCACAGATTCCGCAAGCGGCGACGACTGCACAAGGTTTATCTGCGCATCATTCAAGTGTAGCGGACAGTATTCGCGCGGGTGAAGTCACGGCCTTACGTGTTTCGCAGCCAGTCGCGCTAGCCGGTAGTGCGCAAACATTACGCATTCATGCTGAATGGGGCCTCGAAGGTGTGCGGCTTTGGTGTGGCATGGATTCGTCGCATCCTGCATCAGCGACCGAATTGGCGCCGCAGCTCGTACGAAGTTTGAATGAGCAAGGTGTGCGACTTCTCACCCTGGTTTGTAATGGTCGCGCAATTTACGCCGACCCCGAAGAACATACACCAGCACGGCATATCGAAAGTCGCGACGCCATGCAGAGTCCGCAGGAGTTCCCCCGCGTTCAATTTAATCCAGAGGAGTTTGTATGAGCATCGATAGCATCGCTAATGTCACCAATGTCACCAGCGCGCCCAGCGCAGCCCAAAGTCTGCAAGCCAATGGTATGGGCATGCAGGATTTACTCAAGGTCTTGCTTACCCAGCTGAGCTATCAGGATCCCATGAAGCCGATGGATAGTCAGCAGTTCATGACGCAGATGATGCAGACCACCCTGGTTCAGCAAGGACAGGAGGGGAACGCCAAGCTCGATGCACTGATCGCTTCGCAAGCTACTTTGCTCTCGGTGGGTTTGCTGGGGAAAAGCGTCGATGTGTCGCTCGCCGGTGGACCGGCGAGTGGCACTGTGGTCGCATTGGCGCTCGACAGCGGCAGCCCGCGCTTAACGATCAGTACACAATCTGGTGCAAGTTTGACAGGTATTACGCCGAGCCAGATTACGCTGATCCGCTGAGTTTTTCGTAGGACGATACCGATGATACCAATGATACCAATGATACCGATGATACCAATGACAATGAGAGGAGTTGAAGAATGTTAGATTCAATTAATATCGGCATGACCGGTCTGAATGGCTATGCTCAGGGACTGCGCGTTATCGCCAACAATACCGCCAATCTCAATACCCCCGGATTCAAGGCATCGACCCAACAGTTTGCCGACATGTTTGCCCATGGCGGCGGCCAGGGTAGCTCCGGCATGAATGCTGCATCGGCCGGGCAGGGCGGCAATGGCCTGACGATGAATGGCACCAGTCTCAATTTTAAGCAGGGCGAAATGCGCCAGACGGGTAATGCGCTGGACTTGGCTGTCAATGGTGAAGGGTTATTCACGCTCAAGGATAGTCAAGGCAAACTGCATTACACAAGGGCCGGCCAGTTTGCGTTTGATCAGAGCGGACAGCTGGTCAATCGTAGCGATGGTGCGCAGGTGATGGGCATGGATTCAGCGCACAAGCTGTCTGCCATCAGCCTGAATGCACTGCGTATGCAGCCAGGTAAGCCGACTGAAAATGTGGCATTGAGCGGTAATCTTTCCAGTACAGCCACCGAGCAGAATATCAGTGGTCTGAGTGTATTGGATGCAGCCGGTGTAAAGCATGACCTGACGCTTAATCTCAAACCCAGCGGCGCTGCCAATCCGAATAGCTGGGATCTGACGCTCATGGAAGGTGCAGTCAGTACCGGCACAGCCACATTAATTTTTACGGACGCGACGCCGACTGCTGCATCGGCCCTGGTGAATCTGACCTACACACCGGCCGGTCAGGCAGCGCAAAAACTCACGCTCGACTTTAGTCATAACGTGACGTCCTTTGCGGCTGGTAATGCGTCGACGCTGGAAGTGATTAGTCAGGATGGCTTTGCAGCGGGCGACTTAAGCAAAACCAGCTTTGATGCCAGCGGCACGCTGATTCTGAACTATACCAACGGCCAGACCGTCAAGGGCATACGACTGGCGCTCGGCCGCTTTGATTCAAGCGATGCGATCGCCCAGGCAGGCGGTAATGAATTTGACGCCATCGATGCGCATGCCTGGCACAGTGGCGCGGCCGGTGATGGCGGCTTTGGCGACATCAGTAGCGGCACACTGGAAACGTCGAATGTCGATTTGTCTCAGGCCTTTAGTGAACTGGTGATCCTGCAGCGCGGATATCAGGCCTCGTCGCAAATAATCTCGACTGCTAACGACATGCTGCAAGAACTGTTTGCCATGAAGAGTAAATAAGGATGGCCGTACGTAACTTGCTCTGGTGGCGTGAAACACAGCGCGATGCCCTTGCACGAGCGGTCGAGGCAGGGCTTTCGTCATGCGGTGAGGCTTGGGGACTTCCTATGCCCAAGCCGACTGTGCATGCCTGCTGCTGGATTGATCCGACGCTTGCATGGCAGGCCATATTGCCCGATCAGGGATTGGAGAACCAAGTCTGGCTGGGCTATTCCGCGCAATTACGCAAGGATCTGAGTACTGCGCTGTTTGATGATGCCGATGGCGCGGCCTTGTCCCGGCAGGTGGTCGAGCAAGCGCTGTTACGGGTCAGCGCTGCCTTGCGCGGCTTGCTGTCAATGCCAACGCAGAAGACCTCGAATAAGCTCACTACGCTCATTCTATCCACGCCGCCCGCCGATCACGCGCAAGCCTGGTCGGGTTCGGTGCAGATGGTATTTGACGGCGTATGGCAGGGAATGGTGCTGCATTTGGCGCCGCAGCTGGTGTCGCAGCGAGTGCAGGCATGGCTTGCGACCCCTACGCAGGAACCGGCAGCCGAGCCAGCGCATAAGGCAGCTAGGCAGCAGGGTCAAAGCGCCGGTCAACGCACGCCCATTATTCACGCAATCGATTCCATCGCGGTACCGCTCTATGTCAGCTTGGCCGACATCAAACTCGATCTTGGCAGCCTGCAGTCACTCACTCCCGGTGCTGTGGTGCGTCTGACCCACGCACTTGAGCAGCCCTTCGATGTCTGCACGGCCGATGGCAGCATCGTATGCACTGGCTATTTGGGTCAGTCAGCTGCGCATCGCGCGTTGGGTCTGCTGAGCGTTTCTACTTCGTCAAAATCACAGGATTAAATTATGTATCGTCATTCAATATCAGCTGTTAATGCTATCGCAGCGGTAAGTGCAACGTCGGTCAACGCCAACGCTGCGAATACCACTGCGACTAATCCAGCCATCTCTGCACATGCCGCTAAGGTCGCGGGCACTGCCGCCGTAGTTCAGACACTGAGCTTGCCTGAACTGCAAACTGAATTAAGCAAAGCTAACGCCACCACCATAGATACTGCCATGGCGCCTGCCGATGCACTGATCACCTCGCTCAATCCGCTACATCAAATCAAAGCACGGATTCAGGTCTGCGCCGGCACGGCAGTCATCAGCGTTGGTGAATTACTCGCTCTACGTGCGCATCAGGTACTGACGCTGGATCAGGGTATTGAAGAGCCGGTCGATCTGCTCCTGGATGGTCAGGTCATCGCGCGTGGGCAGCTGGTGGCAGTCGATGACTGCTTCGGTGTGCGTATCACTGAGCTGCCTATAGCGCTCCAGACCTGAATGCCTACTATGTTGAAACGATCATTTGATTATCTTGTGGTGGGAGGTCTCCTCACCGGTATCGTGCGTGTCTGCCAGGCCGAGGCAAGCGCGCTGCCTGCTGAGTTGCCATTCAAGCGTGAGAGTGCGCAAGAAGCATTGATCTTTTCTCCCTGGATCATTGGTGCACTGTGTGTGCTGCTGCTCGGTGGGTGTGTGCTGCGATTGTTCGTTCGCTCCAAGGGGCTGCACACCAGTGCGGTAGTTTCATGGCGTACTCCTTGGCGGTCATGGTTCACCCAGAAAATTGATGCCCGATTGCGAATCGTAGCGAGCTGCCAATTGCCGCAAGGTGCCAGCTTGCACAGCGTTGAATGGGAGGGTGAACGTTTGCTGCTGTCCTGTTCATCGCAGGGTGTGCGCTTATTAGCGCGGGAGGGAAGTGATGCGCAATCGGCGGCGAAGCATCTATCTGATGTTGCACTCGATATCGATGCCGTGACCAATCGTCATCCCGCTGAAAAAAATCAGGCAGACGGTCGATGACATACGCTCTCTTACGCTCGGCATTGCTATTTTGTGCGATCGCGCTGGCGAGCGCCTGCGCAATCGCGCGTCCGGTAGCGCCGTCTGGCGCTGAGACTGATCCTGTCAGCGTGATCAACGCATCGGTCGAGTCCTTGACCGCATCGCTGGCCGAACCTGCGCTGGTCAAATCTGCGCTGGTTCAATCTTCTGAAAGGCCTCCAGTCAGCGCCACCAGTCAGGACACCGCGCTGGCCATGCGCATCATTATCGGCTTGAGTTTGCTGACAATTCTGCCGGCATTATTGGTATCACTAACATCATTTTTACGCATCATCATTGTGCTGTCGATGCTGCGCCATGCGATCGGCATGCAGGAAACGCCGCCCAATACGGTGCTCATCGGACTAGCGTTGTTTCTGACCCTATTCACCATGTCACCGGTACTCAAACAAATTGACGAATCAGCTTTTGCGCCCTTCATGCAAGGAAAAATGCCCATGCAAACAGCATACGAAAAGGGCGTTCAACCGCTGCGTGAATTCATGGTTCGGCAAACGCGCGAGCAAGACCTGGCGCTGATGATTGAACTGGCAAAAGCCCCACCGCCAAAAAGTATGGCAGACATCCGTAATGTACAGCTGGTGCCGGCCTTCATGCTCTCGGAATTGCGCGCGGCCTTCCAGATTGGCTTCGTCATTTTTTTACCGTTTCTGCTGATTGACTTGATCGTCTCGAGCATCCTGATGGGGCTGGGCATGATGATGATGCCGCCGGTATCGATTTCCCTGCCGGTGAAAATTTTACTATTCATTTTGATTGACGGCTGGAGCCTGATACTGAAGGCCTTAGTCGGTTCGTTTCACTAGCGCTGCTAACACAGCATGGACACTCGCGAACATATGCTGTGGCAGGGACTGTGCACCCAAGGGGATCAGGCTGCCCGTGCTGCCTTGATCCGCATGCATCTGCCGTATGCCAGGATCGTCGCAGCCAGACTGTATGCTGTGCGTCGCCATGATGCGGTGGAGTTTAATGATTACCTACAGATCGCATCCGTGGCATTGCTCGAATCGCTCGATCGATATGACCCGCAGCGCGGCGCGCAATTTCGTACTTTTGCGTTGCAGCGGATGATCGGTGCAATTCGCAGCGGATTAGCGCGCCAGACCGAAAGACAGCAGCAAATTTCAGCCCAGCAGCGACACAGCGGTGAGCGCCTGACGGTGCCAGAGGAGGCGAATTCACCTGCCGCAACAAATATCGGCCATTGGTTTGCCTGTCTGGCAGAAGTCGGCATCAGTCTCGCCTTGGGTGCTTTGCTGGACGGCGCACAGGGACTCATCGACCTGGGACAAAGTCTGCCAGATCAGCAGGGTGAGCAATTTGAACTCAAACGATTTAAACGTCGGCTGGTGAGCCTCATCGAGCAGTTATCCGAACGCGAACGACAGGTCATCCAACGCTACTACCTTCAAGGTATACGATTTGATGAAATCGCCGAACAGCTCGCCATCAGCCGACCGCGTGTGTCGCAATTACATTATCAGGGGCTGATACATTTGCGACGACTATTGGAGAAACCGGATCCCCTGTTTATTCGTTGGTAAAGCGGTTGAGAAAATAAACGCTGTAATAAACGTAGTATTCAAGGCGGTATTTAAGGTGGTATTCAAGGCAGTCAGCAAGCTAGCACTCGAGATAATTCGTCAAGCCTTGAACAAGGTAGTACTCAACCCAGTAATCCACGAAGTGAAAGGAAAATCCCATGGACGCCAATGATCATCGACAGGCTCGCTTAAAAAATTACCGCATTTATCTGGCCAGCGATCCGTTTAACGTCGCCTTAAAAAGAGATATTGTGACGCTGGCACTGGATCTGCATGAATGGCAGACCGCGCTGCAAACGGATGCGCAGGATACGCAAGGATTGTTGTTGGCGTATGCACAAAGCGCTTTCCTCGCCGGCCATGATGAAACGGTCTGTACTATTTTGCAGCGCCTAATGCAGACGGACGGTACATCACAAAAGGTCTTACCCCTACTCCTACGCAGCATGCACCGCCAAGGTCACATTGATGCAGCGCTGGCCCTCTTCGAAAGTTTGGTGTCATCAAACAATGTGGATGGAATCAACGATCATGCCTATGGTGTTGCCAGTCTGCTGGCGGTCGATGCGAACCGAATGGATTTAGCCAGCCTGTGGTCCCAACAGGCGCTCAGCAGTTTGCCGGAGCAACGCGAAGCACTCGTTGCCGGTGCTACTGCAGCGCTCGCTGAGAAGAATCTGCAGCAGGCAAAAAAGCTAAGTGAAAAAGCAGTCAATCACTACCCACAAGAGGGTCGAGCCTGGTCGGTCGCTGGGGTGACATCGATGATGGAACACAAATTCGAAGAAGCGCGTAATCAGCTACGTAAAGCTACCGAGCTCATGCCAAGGCATATCGGCAGCTGGCATGCGCTCGGCTGGTGCGAGTTACAAAACGATCTGTCCGCAGCGCGCATCGCATTCGAAAATGCCTTAGCGCTAGATCATAATTTCGCAGATAGTCATGGCGCGCTAGCAGTCGTCCTGCTGATGCAAGATCACCCCACCGAAGCAAAAGCACACATCACCCGCGCACTCAAGCTCGACCCCAACAGCCTCACCGGAAAATACGCGTGGGGTCAGGTCTTGACATGACACATTTTATGAAGCGATAAATAATCATTTCTTCCGTTCAATTTTAAAAACTGTCATGTCAAGACCTGACCCCACTGTTGCAAAAGTAAAATAAATTATTGATTGACTGCACACTTCGCAGAATTTCCGCAGTAATCTGTTCGCTGGTTGTGATGAATAATTAATCAGCGAAAAATTTTTCATGAAAATTAAATTCAATGTTTTTGCTTCGTATCGTGATGCGGAAACATCCATTGCTGACATGTTCATGGTCATTTTTTTTGCTTATAGAATCGTCAGCGCATGATGATCGCCTCCACTTCCTCTTCTAATTCTTTTCACCTTCAGCCGGACGCTACAGGTGAGCGTCGTGCGGAATTTTTGCGCGCATGCTTCTTGCCAATCGCGGCGACGATATGTGCGGCATTACCCCTCTTTAGGCATGTTGGCTGGGTGGAGTTTATGAGTCTGGCAGGCGTCTTTTTGCTGACGACTGGCGTTGCATTGCTTCAGTACCGACCAGCCCCTGCTTCGCTTACGCAAACTCCTCAGGATGTTTCGTCAGCTAACGACACGCTGCGTGTATTACTCGTTGCAGTGCTGCCAGTCTGGCAGCGTCATCTGCATACAGTCAGGGAGCAAACAGAAGGCGCTGTCTCACAGCTCATTACCAGTTTCTCTTCCATGATTGATCAGTTTGATGCTGCCGGCTTTGGTAACGTGGGCTGGCAAACAGAAGCTGGGCATGAAAATGCCGCGCTTGGCTTGATGGCGATGTGCGAACGTGAACTGGGTCCGGTCATCGGCTCACTCGAGCAGCTCATCGGTAGTAAGGATGCCTTGCTGCAGAGTGTGCGCACGCTGGGTGCTGCGGTCAATGAAATGACCGGTATGGCCGAAGACGTGAGCCTGGTTGCTGCGCATACCAATATGCTGGCCATTAATGCCGCCATCGAGGCCGCCCGTGCTGGTCCGGCAGGTCGTGGCTTTGCAGTCGTGGCGGGGGAGGTGCGTAAACTCTCCGTCCAATCTGCTGATAGCGGAAAGCGGATCGGCAAACGGGTGCATGAAATTACCGATATTGCCAAACAAACGCTGATGACTGCTGCGCAGGCAGCTGAGTCTGATAAAGCCGCTTTATCTGGTTCCGGTGACGTTGTGCAGGAGGTGCTCGATCAGGTTCGCATGCTCGGTACCGCGACCGAAAAAATGCGCTCACAGGGCCAGATCATTCGTCGAGACGTCGAAAATTTACTCGTTAATTTGCAGTATCAGGATCGGGTGAATCAAATTATCGATGTCATTCAGGGCGATATCGCACGCTTGATTGAACAAGTCGCGCAGCGTCATGCGCAAATCCCCTCAGCCAAAGTTTGGCTCGCCGATCTGAGTAAAAATTACACCATGGATGAAGAACGCCGATCCCATGGCGAATTAACGGGTGTCGCGTCCACTCAGCGCGAGTCAGAGCAAGACGTCACATTTTTTTAATTTTATCAGGATAGGCATCATGCCAAAAACGGTTTTAATCGTCGATGACTCTGCCAGTTTGCGGCAGGTCGTGTCGATCGCATTACGCGGCGCCGGTTACGCGGTCATCGAGGCCTGCGATGGCAAGGATGGACTGAAAAAGCTCGAACAGCTGGCTGGCGACAAACTGCATTTAATCGTCAGCGACGTCAATATGCCCAACATGGATGGCATTAGTTTTGTCAAAGCCGTTAAGCAGCTTGCTGCCTATCGTTTTACCCCAATCATCATGCTCACCACTGAAGGTCAGGACGATATTAAAGAAGCGGGACGCGCCGCGGGTGCCAAGGCCTGGATCGTGAAACCCTTTAATCCGCCACAAATGCTCAATGCGGTCGCCAAGTTAATCCTCCCCTAGCGATCCAGACCGATATTCACGATGACTGACTTAACCAGGGAAGCATGATGGCGCATGAACTTTTGCCAGCGGCATTGACGATCTATGAAGCGCAGGCTACACAGTCTGTTCTCCTTGCTGCGCTATCGGCGAGCCAACCAGAGAACGGCGCGCTGGAGATTGATCTGTCGCAGGTCAGTGATTTCGACGGGGCTGGCTTGCAGTTAATGCTCGCGGTAGAACGCGCCGCCAGACAGCGTGGTCAACAAGTCAGTTTGCTGCAGGCGCCACCTTGTGTAGTGCGTATTCTGGAAGAATTCGATCTTCTCTGCCGCTTCCTGCTTACCCATGGCAGTCGTGACCAAACAAGTAGCCATGTTATCCACCATGGAGCGTCAGCATGACTTTGTCGATGCCGACTTCTGGTTCAGCTTCGTCAACACCAGACGGCGGCTTATATGACGAAGCCTTGATGACTTTTTTTGTCGAAGCACGCGAAATGCTGCAGCAGATCGAAGCCAGCCTTCTGCTGCTTGAAACGTCGCCGGATGACCGCGACACCATCAATGCTCTTTTTCGCGCAGCGCACACGATCAAGGGTTCGGCAGGATTGTTTGGTCTGGATCGTATCGTGGGCTTTACCCATCAGGTGGAAAGTGTACTCGACACTGTTCGCCGAGGCGCGCGCGTTGTAGATCATCCTCTGAGCGATGCCCTGTTAAAAAGTGTCGATGTGCTGCTGGCTATGTTGGCGCAGGCAGAACAGAGAATCGATTCGTTTGATGATCTCTTTGCATTGGATGCACAAGCTCAAGCAGTTAGCCATTTACTGGGGCAACCCTCTGCGTCTGCTGAAAGTCAGATGAATCTATCTCAGTCCATTAAGGAAGTTTCCATGATTTCACCACCACGGGCATCTGCGGGCGGCGTATGGCATCTTTCACTGCGATTTGCGGCGCAGGCGATGCGTAATGGCTTTGATCCGATCAGCGTGATGCATTATCTGGGTACGATCGGGACGATCGAAAAGTTGATCGTGGTCGACGATGCCTTGCCCGGTTTGCACGAGATGGATGCCGAATTATGCTACCTCGGGTTTGAAATCAGCCTGGAGACCAACGCAGACCGGGCCGTGATTGATGGCGCTTTTGACTTCGTGCGCGACGATTGTACCGTGCAAATAATCCCACCTGCGCAGCATCCCTTGCCGTCCGAAGTAATCGAGTCGGGGCTTGGCAAGCAATCTAAGCAAGCTGAGCGTAAGGTCGATGAGGCCCGCTTTATACGGGTGCATGCCGACAAACTCGATGCCTTGATCAATCAGGTGGGTGAGTTAGTGATCTGTGGCGCATCTGCCAGCTTGCAGGCGCAAAATTCTCGGCAGCCGCAGATGCTCGAAACGACCCAGCGTATGAGCGGACTGGTAGAAGAAATTCGCAACGGTGCGCTAGCCTTGCGCATGGTGGAGATCGGAGAAACCTTTAATCGTTACCGGCGTGTGGTGCGTGATACCGCAGCTGAACTAGGTAAGCAAATCACGCTCGAGATCGAAGGCGCCGATACCGAACTGGATAAATCTGTCATCGAAAAAATTGGCGATCCACTGATGCATCTGGTGCGTAATGCGATCGATCATGGCATTGAGGCGCCGGATAAGCGTGTCGCTGCTGGTAAGGCGGCGCATGGCACTGTCTCCTTGTCGGCACATCATGATTCTGGCTATATCGTGCTTCAGGTCCGTGACGATGGCAAGGGACTCGACGGCGAAATGTTATTGCACAAGGCGCGGGAACGCGGTTTGGTCGGTGTGAGCCAATCACTGAGCGAAAATGAAAAATTGAATCTGATCTTCGAGCCAGGATTTTCCACTGCCGAAACGATCACCAATTTGTCCGGTCGCGGTGTCGGCATGGACGTCGTGAAGAAAAATATTGAAGCACTACGCGGAACCGTTCTCATCAAGAGTACGGTGGGTCAAGGCACTACGATTGAAATTCGCCTGCCTTTAACGCTGGCCATTATCGACGGCTTTCTGGTGCGGGTTGGCGATAGTTCTTATGTGATTCCCCTGCATGCCGTCGTTGAATGCATTGATGCCCATGCAGATTTACTCCACGCCAGTGATCACTGGGCCGGACATATCGATGTGCGCGGCGAACTACTCCCTTATTTAGAATTGCGCGCTATTTTCAAGGTCGCAGAAGATTCGCCAACGCGGCGCAGCATTGTCGTCGTAAAAAATCATGACACAACAGCAGGTCTGGTCGTCGACCAGCTATTGGGAGAATACCAAACAGTGATCAAACCGCTGGGCAGACTTTTCCAGCAGCTGCGTGGTATTAGCGGCTCCACCGTGCTGGGTTCAGGCGAAGTGGCCCTGATTCTTGATGTGCCGGCTTTAGTCCTTCTGGCGACCGAGCATGGTGAACAGGCAGTCAAAATTCGCGCTTAATTCATGCACTCGTCAAAAAAATTTGTACTTAAATCCGCGCTTTGCTTCATCAGTCGGCAGGCGCAATATCGAACGTACCATCGAACGCACCATCGAATGCACCATCAGACTCACCCTCAGGAGACATCATGTTAAAACAATTAGCAATTTCTGAAAAAATCAATCTGGCCGTACTCAGCATGACCCTGCTGAGCGTTGCGGCGATGGTGCAGCTCGCTAGCGCTGCCACGCCGCTGCTGGATGTGCGTATTGCGATCGGATTGATGCTGGTAGTGGGCTTTGTGTTGGCGCGCTGGCTGGTGGTGAGCGTGACTCGAGCGGCAGATCAGGCTACACAGACAGCGCTTTCCTTTGCTAAAGGCGATTTCAGCGCGGCAGTATCGACCGAGCACAAGGATGGATTCATCCGTCTTGGCTCTGCGCTCAATGACTTAGGTCGTAGTTTCCAGCTGTTTCGCTCAGCGCAGCAGACCATGGCCAAGCAGCATGCAGCTGGCTGGATCAAGGAGGTCATGCCGGCCGACGAATTTGGCGGTCAGCTGCAAGAGGCTGCACGCGATATCAATCAACTGGTGCGCTCACATATCGATGTGAAGATGATGATCGTTGATGTGGTCACCAGCTATGCGAACGGTGATTTGTCGCGCGCGATGGAGCGTCTGCCTGGCGACAAGGCGAAAATTACCCAGGCCCTTGATGCGGTGCAGGAGAGTTTAAAAAAATCAGCCGTCGAAGCGATCGCCAATTTTCGTGTACGCCGTGCGTTGGATTGCGCCACTACCAACGTCATGATTGCCGATAATGATCTGAATATCGTTTATCTCAATGAATCCGTGACGGCCATGCTCAAGGTGGCCGAGAACGATTTACGTAAAGATCTACCGAACTTCAGCGTGGCCAAACTCATCGGCACCAATATTGATGGGTTTCATAAAAATCCGGCCCATCAGCGCGGCATGCTTAAGTCGCTCAATACCACCTTCCGTTCACGTATCGTGGTTGGCGGCAGGACCTTCTCTTTAATTGCCAATCCTGTTTTAAATGATGCCGGTGATCGGCTTGGATCGGTCGTCGAATGGAATGACCGCACACTGGAAGTCGCGGCCGAACAGGAAGTGGGAAATATTGTTCAGGGAGCTGTGATGGGCGACTTCACTAAACGGATGGACGTGAGCAGCAAGACGGGATTTCTAAAGCAGCTGGGTGAAGGCATCAATGAATTAACCCAGACGACTGAAACTGGCTTGGGCGATGTGGTGCGTATGCTCGGGGCATTGGCCTCGGGTGACCTGACACAGCGGATCGTCAAGGATTATGCCGGCACCTTCGGTCAGCTCAAGGACGATGCCAATATCGCCTGTGAAAAACTGGCGTCGATTATCGATGATGTACGCACCGCGGCGGATGCGTTGACATCGGCCTCAGGACAAGTCAGTTCCACGGCGCAGAGTCTTTCACAGTCTGCGTCTGAGCAGGCATCCGGGGTCGAGCGCACCAGCGCCTCGGTCGAGCAGATGTCGGCTTCGGTCGCACAAAATACAGAAAATGCCAAAGTCACCGATGGCATCGCCTCCAAATCTGCCAAGGAGGCTGTACAGGGTGGCGAAGCCGTGACGCAGACGGTGTCGGCAATGAAGCAGATCGCCGCCAAGATCGGTATTGTGGATGACATTGCCTATCAAACGAATCTACTGGCCTTGAATGCCGCCATCGAAGCCGCGCGCGCTGGTGAGCATGGAAAAGGCTTTGCAGTCGTCGCCGCTGAGGTTCGTAAGCTGGCCGAGCGTAGCCAGATCGCTGCCAAGGAAATCGGTGAGTTGGCGATCGATAGCGTGACTGTATCCGATCAAGCGGGAAAATTATTGGTCGAAATGATCCCGTCGATCCGCAAAACTTCCGACCTGGTGCAGGAAATTACCGCCGCCTCGGAAGAACAAACGACTGGGCTTTTGCAGATCAGCAGTGCCATGAGCCAGCTCAATCAGGTCACGCAGCAGAATGCCTCAGCCTCTGAAGAGTTGGCAGCAACGGCGGAGGAAATGTCTGGTCAGGCAGAGCAGTTACAGGGCTTGATGGAATTTTTTACCTTGGCCAAGGGGCGTGCAAATGGCGCTGCGCATGGGCGTGAATCGGATCGATCAACGAACCAGAGTGCTAAAAAACTGCCCATCGCGCGAGCGGCAAAATCACCCGTTCCTGCGCTCCATGATGAAACCTTTTTTAAAAAATTCTGAGCGCACAGGTGATCCATGCAAACCACATCCAAGTTGATGCCTGCCCTCGTACCTGAGGGGGGCGGCGAAGCGACGCAGTACCTGACGTTTTCTTTGGCCGATGAAGTTTTTGCCGTCGGCATCCTGGTCATCAAGGAGATCATCCAGTTTGGCCAACTGACCACGGTGCCGCTCATGCCCGGATTTATTCGCGGCGTGATCAATCTGCGTGGTGCCGTGGTGCCGGTCATCGACCTGTATGCCCGCTTTGGCCGCGGTGCGGCGGTAGTCGGCAAACGTACCTGCATTGTGATTATTGAAGTCACGCAGGAGGGCGAGTCGCATGATATTGGCATCATGGTCGATGCCGTCTCCGCCGTGATCGATATTCCGGCCGAGCATATCGAGCCACCGCCGACCTTTGGTTCAACGGTGCGCACCGATTTTATTGCCGGCATGGGTAAGGTGAATGACGCGTTTGTCATCATTCTCGATGTTGGTCGCACCTTCGCGGTAGGTGAGCTGGCTGAGTTGGAAGCGGCTTTGGCTGCGTGATTACAGAGCGCATTGGCGTAATCCTTATATGACTGACCGACGACTGACGACACATCATGGAACTTGATGGACTTAGTGATCACGAATACATCAAGATTCGTGATCTGCTGTTTAAGGAATCCGGCATTTCGCTCGGTTCCGGCAAGAAGACTCTGGTCGCTGGGCGTCTTTTCAAGCGTATCCAGAGCCTGCAGCTTAACTCGTATAGCGACTACATCGCGCGTTTGGTATCCGGTGATGATCTGGTCGAATTACAGACGGCGATTGATTTATTGACGACCAATGAAACCTATTTTTTTCGTGAACCTAAACATTTTGAGATGCTCACTGAGATCGCTAAAAAGGCGCCCAAAGGAAAAAACTTCCGCGTCTGGAGCGCCGCCTGTTCTACCGGCGAAGAGGTCTACACGATCGCCATGTGTTTGCAGGAGCTAACACGACTTGGGCATTGTCCGAATTGGGAAGCGCGTGGTTCGGATTTGAGTCAGCGTGTACTGGAAAAGGCTGCTGCCGCTCTCTACGGTATCGAACGCACGGATGGGATCGCGCCGGATCTGATGCGGCGCTATTTTTTACAAGGCAGCGGCCCCTACGAGGGTTTTATTCTGGTCGATCGAAAATTGCGTGAAAAGGTGGAGTTTGCACAGATTAATTTGATTTTGCCTTTGCCCGAACTGGTGCCCTTTGATGTGATTTTTTTGCGGAATGCGCTGATCTATTTTGAGATCCCTGAAAAGCGCAAGATTGTGACGCAGTTATTGTCGGTCCTGGCGCCGGAGGGTGTGCTGTTCGTCGGGTTGGCTGAATCGCTTAATGGCGTTGTTGAGGGGCTGGTGCAGATTGGTCCCGGCGCATATCGGGTGGATCGTCGGCGATAAGTCTGCTTTATGGGAAAGTTGGAGCGCGATCCACCTGTGATCGATATTTTTCTCGATCCGGGCGAGTACTTCGTTGGCGATCACCGCTATCAGGTCCGTACTTTGCTCGGGTCCTGTGTGTCGATGATTGTTTGGCATCCGCGCTTGCAGTTTGGCGCCATGTCACATTTTTTACTGGCACAGCGTCAACGCCCTTTGTCGTCGGATGCCGAAGGACTGGATGGAAAATATGCCGACGAGAGTTTGCAGCTCATGTTGCGTGAACTGATGCATGCCGGCGTACCGGTTGAACAATGTCAGGCCAAGGTATTCGGCGGGGGGAATATGTTTCCTGATCATGCGCTGCCGGAGGCGCTCAAGGTTGGCCTGCACAATGGTCAGGCGGCGCTGGCGCTTTGTAAGTTGCACGGTTTAACGGTGGTCGCGCAGGACTTATTCGGCGACGGGCATCGGGAGATTATTTTTAATGTGCGCAAGGGTGAGGTATGGGTCAGGCAGACGGCAGCTGGCTGTGTGCGCCCATCAGAAAATTAACAGCAGAAAGAAGCAAATCATGCGGCTATTTTTTCGTTGTAACTGTCAGCTATGAGTGAGCCGATCAAGGTCTGTATTGTGGATGACTCGGCCGTTGTGCGGCAAGTTATGACTGCGGTGTTAAGCAAGGATGCGAACATTAAGGTGATTGCTGTTGCTGCCGATCCCATCATTGCGCAGGAAAGAATGGCCGTAGCGTGGCCGGATGTGATCGTGTTGGATGTAGAAATGCCGCGCATGGATGGCATCACCTTCCTGAAAAAGATCATGCTTGAGCGCCCCACGCCAGTCGTGATTTGTTCCACGCTGACCGAACGCGGTGCCGAGACGACTATGCAGGCGCTGGCAGCCGGTGCGGTCTGTTATGTCACCAAACCCAAGATCGGCTTGAAGGATTTTTTATCCGAGTCGGCTAATGAATTAATTCGCAGCGTCAAACTCGCCAGTCAGTCAAAACCCAAGGGCTACCAGGAGAGTAGTCAGAACAAACCTTTACAGCCGGTGAGTGAAGCGCTCGCCAGTTCGCCGACCGCCATGTCGCAGACGACCGAAAAAGTCATCGCGATCGGCACGTCGACCGGTGGCACACAGGCTTTGGAGGTGGTGCTGACTGCCTTACCCAGAGTGTCACCCGGGATCGTGGTGGTGCAGCACATGCCGGAAAAATTCACGGCGCTGTTTGCTGAGCGGCTCAATTCTTTGTGTGCGTTGGAGGTGCGCGAAGCCAAACACGGTGATCGTGTGATGCCGGGTCGGGCGCTGATCGCGCCGGGCGGCTACCACATGCGTTTGACGCGCAGCGGCGCTTACTACCAGGTCGATGTGATGGATGGCCCACCGGTCAATCGCCACAAGCCTTCTGTCGATGTACTGTTTAAATCGGTGGCGCAGGTGGCTGGTCGGAATGCCATGGGCATCATCATGACTGGCATGGGCGACGATGGCGCGCGCGGATTGCTGGAGATGCACAATGCTGGTGCCTTGACCGTGGCGCAGGACGAGGCCAGCTGTGTGGTATTTGGTATGCCCAAAGAGGCCATCAAACTTGGTGCCGCCGATATGGAAGTGCGGCTGCAGTCGATTCCGGCCGAAATTGGCCGTTTTGCCAGATGAAAGGAAATAGTATGCAGCGCATTGTTTACACGAGCAGGGAAGTTGAGCACTTCACACTAGAAAAACTGACCAGTATGCTGAAGAAAATTCGACCCATTAATCAAGCGGCAGAACTTACCGGTGTTTTGTTCTATTACCAGGGCCTTTTTCTGCAGGTACTCGAAGGCTCGGCACTGGCGATCGATTCGACCATGGCGCGTATTCTTGCTGATGCGCGTCATACCGATATTGCGGTACTGGCGCGCTGCACGAGTAAGGATGGCATGCGAATTTTTCCCGACTGGCGGATGGGTTTTTTCCACATGACGGCCATTGAGTCCTTATTTGAGGGCGGACTGGTGAGCAATGATCTTGACGAAATGCAGCGCTTACTCTCAGAGGCGGAGTGTGCCGATCCGGTAGCGCAAATGTTGCGTGCCTTCTGGCGTGAAAACCGATCCCTGTTCCAGTCGCCAGTTTTGCCCCCCCACATCCGTGGGGACAGGTCTTGACATGACACATTTTATGATTCAATAAAAAAAATTCATCGTTTCAATTTTAAAAAACTGTCATGTCAAGACCTGACCCCATGGCTGTGACCCCATGACTGCTCACCAATCTAGTACCAGAATTTTGCTTTTTGAACGCGAGCAACAAGGCAAGAATTGATCATTTTGTAGCTGTTCTTCTGGGGTAAGGTACATATCACGATGATCTGGCGTTCCTTCCAATACCCGAGTCAAGCAACTGCCGCAAATTCCCTGTTCGCAGGAAAAAGGAATATTGACGCCCTGTTGCAAGAGGACCTCCAGCACGGATTTGTCTGACGGCACCGTGTAAACGTCTCCTGTGCTGGCGAGCCTGATCTCGAAAATTTCTTCACTCGTATTCATTTGCATAATCAGTTCAACTTGGTTTTGTTGCGTGGTGTTCGCCATGCAGCTTGCTTGGGATAGATCCCTGACTCGACAGACAAAAAACGTAGGTGCATCTTAGATGACTTTTAGAGATCTAATGACGCTAAAAAAAAGCCTTAGTAGCCCTACATTTATTGACAAACATTATGGCAAGCGTTTGATAAAGATGTCCTGATAAATCTTTTGGCGCTTTTCGTTCAAATCAATGGCTGTTACCGGATCAATAAATTTCATGTTGACTGCTTTGACGGCCTGATCATATTGATTACTGGTAGCCACAGCATAACTCTTTGACATGATAGCCTGACCCTCTGTCAACATAAAATCATAAAACAGTACGGCAGCATAAGGATGCGCTGCTTTCTTAAGCACACCAAGCCCTTGAAATTGTGCTATCGGGTCGCCGATGTAAAATCGCTCAATCGGTGCGCCTTTATCCTTTAACTGGTCAACGCCCCAGGCGTACAGGCTAAAGGCTAGGGGTACTTCGCCGGATGCGACTAATTGTGCCAGCAGTGAATGACCTTTGCGTGCGGTAATGGTGTTGGTCGCCACCATCTCTTTAAATAATTTGCTCCCCTTTTCTTCTCCCAGCGCTTGCAGCACGTAGGCGAACCAGGCGTGATCTTCGGCTTCGACGCCGAGCATGCCCTTCCATCTTGGGTTGAGAAGATCCGCCCAGGTTTTAGGTAAGTCTTCTTTTTTGATCTTTTGCGTGTTGTAGCCAAGGGTGAATATGTCGATCGAGACGCCTACCCAAGCTTTATGAGCAGGTACCCCTTGTGGCATCAAGGTGCTGACATAGGGCGACTTCATCTCCTGCAGTAATTTTTCCTGATGCAGTGCTTCCATTTCAGGCGCATTGTTTTCCACCAGATCGACTTCATTTCTGCCACCGCGCGCTTCGGTGACAACGCGTTGCAAGATCGCCTCAGATCCTGCACGCCATGCATTGACCTTGATACCATATTTTTTGGTGAAGGCAGCATTAATCAGCGGCATACTGGGATGAGCCATATAGACGGTCACTTCACCTTCTTTTTTTGCGCCATCGATTAGTGTTGTTAGTCGAATGTCGTTTTGCAGCGCACCGATCTCGGCCAGGCTCCTGGTTTGCGCAAATGCTGGCGTAGAAAAGCTTAGACTTAGACCTGCAACAGAGAGTGTCAGGTAAAATTTGAGTAAGTAAGTATGCATTTTTTCCCCTATTAATAATCAATGTTTATAAACTGATGCGCGCAACATCTGCGCAGATTGCGGCAACGCGAAAGACGATGTCAGAGTCTGTCGCCATTAGTAACTTTTTTCATACTAATTGCGTGGTGTTCAATATATTCTGCGAGACCGATCGCAGTTCGCACTCGACCGATACCGCTTTGCTTGACGCCGCCAAACGGCATGTGTTTGTCACCCAGTGCTGTGCGACCGTGACTATTGACAAAGGTAATGCCTGCTTCGATCTCGCTTGCCATTGCCAGTCCCCGTTCAGGATCGTTGGTCCAGATGGAGGATGCCAAACCAAACTCGGTTGCATTGGCTAATTCCAGTACTTCTTCGGGTGTATCGTAAGTCACCAGCGGAATCACTGGGCCAAATTGCTCACTGACCACCAGCTCTGCGTCCGGCGGCAATCCCATGACCACGGTTGGCTGGACATAAAAGCCGTTGTCCCAATTGTCTGGTTCCAACTTTGTGCCAAGCGCATGTACGCTGGCACCAGCCTGCCGGCTTCGTTCGATGAGTCCACGCACAATAGTGTATTGGTGACGATTATTCATCGGCGCAAAGTTCGCTCGAGGATCGAGGCCATACCCGATCTTGTACTGATCAACCGCGCTGACGATGGCGTCGAAGATGGCTGAGGTGAGTTTGCGCGGCACATAAACGCGCTTGATGGCATAGCAGACTTGTCCGGAGCGTGGAAAAATTCCTTTGATGAGTTCCGGCACAACGATCGCAGGATCGGCGTCATCCAGAATGATCGCGGGATCGTTTCCACCTAGCTCCAGGCTAATGTTCTTGATCGTTTCTGCCGCAGCCGCCATGACCGCTTTGCCGGTCGTCGTGCCACCGGTGAAGGATATTTTTCGAACCAAGGGATGGCGTGTTAATGCCGAACCCACATCGGCTTGTCCGTGAATCACATTAATTGTACCGGCGGGAAAAAAAGACGCTAACACCTTCAGTGCCATCGATACTGCCAGTGGTGCATATTCAGAGGGTTTGACGACGATAGTATTGCCACTGACCAGAGCCGGGCCAACTTTCCCCATGGCCAAGCCCATCGGTGCATTCCATGGCACGATGGCAGCGACGACGCCGCGGGGTGTTTTTTCGATGCGAACGATCGCTTCGTCATCTTCAAACCGCTCAGGGCGCAGGAAATCTTCAGCCAGTCCCGCCATTTCCCGCAGCGCCCGGATCCCGTTTTTCACATCGCGCTGGGTTTCTTTGAGCAGCATGCCTTGTTCTCTCACAAGCGTGACGGACAACTCGTCGGCAATTTTCTCCATGCCATCCGCTGCTGCGAGCAGACGTTGGACTCGCTCACTGACAGGTGTGCGTTTCCAAATTTGAAAAGCCTGATGCGCGCCAAGGACAGCTTGGTGCACGTGATCCACCGATCCGCTGGCAACCCGCCCAACGAGATCAGTCAAACGCCCTGGATCACGGACATCGAAGTACGCGCAAGAGCCGACATCTTGATGATTAATCAGCATGTCGAGCGTGATGACCGGTGTTTTAAGCATGATGTTTTTCACCTATTAGTGCATCACTGCGCCGCCGTCGACGACCAACACCTGGCCGGTGACGAAATCGCTATCCGGAGAACATAGATAGACCAGAGTGCCGCACATGTCTTCGGGAGTCAGTTCACGCTTGAGAGCACGCGAATTGACGGTGCCTTTTACCTGATCCGCCGACCAGTTATTTTTGACGTTATCACTCATCACCAGACCCGGGGCCAAGGTATTGACACGAATACCGTCGCCGCCCAGTTCACGCGCCAAACTGCGCGTCATGGCTACGATCGCGCCTTTCGATGTCACGTAATGCAGCAGCATGGTCTGGCCCTTAAAAACTGTGCCCGAAGCGATATTGACGATCTTGCCATATTGTTGACTGCGCATAGTCGGCGACACCGCCTTGGCGCATTCAAATGCACCGCGCACATTGACTGCCATCATCCGGTCCCATTCCGCCGACTCGATTTCTTCGAACGGCTTACGCTTGAGTGTGCCAAACAGGGCCGCGTTATTGACCAGAATATCGACGCGGCCAAAGCGTTCCAGAGCGGCCGCGACCATTGCTTTAACGGCGCTTGGGTCGGTGACGTCACATTTGACCGCCAGCGCTTGTCCGCCGCTGGTGTTAATGGCGGATGCGACCGGTGTGGCGTCGGTGACATCCGAGATGACGACAGCAGCGCCTTCTGCTGCCAGCGCGCGCGCATATTCGGCGCCGATACCTTGTGCAGCACCAGTAATAATGGCGACCTTGCCGTGTAATTTTCCTGCACTGCTCATTTGATCTTCTCCAGGGTTTGGCACTTATTGTTGGGTGTGCTTTGTTGTGGTGCTTAAGTTTTTTGCGATGCTTGCCCTGTCGTTTCCTGTTCTAACTGCAGTCGCTCCTTGAGTACACGGATCATTTGAACGCGAGCAACATCAGTATTAATATCCATCAAATTTTTTACATCAAAATTATTGAGGCGCAATTGCTGTTGTTCGAGCATGTGCTGGTCTTCCTTAAAGACATCCGAGGTTGAAGCCCATGTCCTTGGTTTACCAGGCGCTTCAAATTTAGCGTAGCCGTCCGCTTTGTTAAAAAAATAGAAGCAGGTTTTCTCAGTTTCCGGGGTGACGGTGTGCAAAGTGCGAACCAGATGGCTGCCATCCCGCACGCCGGCGTCGTAGTCACCGGCATTCACGCCACCGCTGAATTGTTTGATCGAGTTCGGCGCGATATAGTCGAAGTCAGACCAGCGATCGACCTTGTTACCGGTCGGGTAACGTTTTAACCAGTTTTTTGGTGCATCGGCGTTACGCATGACACGTAGGAACTTCATACCAGTCGGGGTGCGCTTGACGTCCATGCTGGCATTGGCGCTGTCGGTTTCTGAGCTGCCGATACTGGTTCTGTGCAGGTACGACAGATGGGACAGATCCATCAGGTTTTCCAGCACCATCACGTAGCTGGCCTTCAGGTGCAGCATGTCGTTGGCGCGCGGCCAGTTCACTTGATCGTCGGGGGGATAATCGATAACGTCGGCTGGATCGGCCTTTTCCGGGTCGCCCATCCAAATCCAGACGTAGTCTCCCTTGACGACCAAGGGATAAGATTTCACTTTGGCCCGCGCTGGAATAGTGGTTTGGCCGGGAATCTCGACACACTTTCCGCTGCGGTCAAAAGCCATCCCGTGATATCCGCAGCGCACGCCGGTTTCTGTGATGTTACCAAGGGAAAGCGGCGCACCACGATGACAGCAACGATCTTCCAGAGCGCATATTTCTTGGTTGCCATTTACGAACAGGACAATGGGTTCGTTGAGAATGGTGCGAGCCAACATTTGATCTGCAATTTCATTTTTTGTTGCGGCAACATACCAAGCGTTTCGGACAAACATGGCATTACTCCTAATTGTTGAATTCTTAATACGCTAAGCGCAAAAAATTGATTGATCATCAACGTACGCATGTTTGCCAAGCGAACAGGATAAATCCGCTTGGTCGCCTTTTAAGTACGGGCAAAGCCGGCTTGGTGCAGTTCGCAGGCATACCAGAACCTTTAGACGATTACCAATATTGAGCGGCTTTGATTGATTGCGCTGAATGTCGAAGCACCTATATATGATTGCAGAGAATCATATCGGGAACAGTTTTTTGAATCCAGATTCACTTTTTTTGGGCGGCCCAAACTTTTTCTTTGGGCTGGCGATATAATCAGAATGCCTTGCAGATTTGCAATGCATCATAAAATCAAGGGGAGACGCCCATTTTATCGCTCAGGCAGCTACAGTATTTTTCCTGCATCGTCGAGCATGGCAGCATGACGCGCGCGGCTGAGTCGCTTCACGTTGCGCAGCCAGCTTTGGGCGCGCAGGTTCGTCAGATGGAGGAAAAGCTAGGCACACCCTTACTGAGTCGGCATTCAAGAGGTGTTTCTGTGACGCCGGCTGGTCAGTTATTGTTTGAGCGGGCACAAGTGATTCTGGCAATGCTGGCCGAGACTACCCGCGACGTGGCGGCTTTTCATGCTGGACAAAAAGAGACGATCAGGCTGGGGATGTCACCCAGCGTTGTGCATATGGCGGCATCCGACATGCTCGCGCGCGCTGAAACCGCCATGCCTCACGTCGCATTGCGGATAGTCGAAGAAACAAGTCTGGTGTTATTTGATGCCTTAAAACGTGGCGAACTCGATATGTTGCTCGCGCATGAGATTCCGGATAGCCCCGGATTAACACGCACCCCTTGGCTAAACGAAGAGTTGTTATTTGTGACTGCACCAGAGGCCGGTAGCGCGCAGTCGGTACGGACATCCTGGGAAGTGACGAATACGATTTCATTAGCCAAGGCATTGGAAGCCTGGTTAAGCTTCCCGCTGAGACTAGATGGTATTCGAAAAATTATCGAGACTGCAGCCAAGCCATTAAAGCTGAAACCACGCATTGCATTTCAAGTACAGTCACCCCAGACCTTGAAGATGTTGATCATCGATCATTCGGTAGCGAGTATTTTGCCTTATGGGCTGGCGTTTTCCGAGTTGCGCACGGGTGTTCTGGTGGCGTATCGCGTCACACAACCGGCACTGGTTCGAACACTCTATATGGTCCGCACCGAAAAACGTTTATCGGCTGGGAATGAGGCTGCCTTGGAGGCGCTTTTAGCGTCGATCAAGGTGCGATTGTTCGATCAATTGGGCCCCCTTGCGACTGTCGCTATGCAGCAGAATACGTAAAATCCCTGCAACATGCGTGGGGTCAGGTCTTGACATGACACATTTTATGATCAAATTGAAAAATTCAACGTTTCAATTTTAAAAAACTGTCATGTCAAGACCTGACCCCAGCCCAGCGCCAGCCCAGCGGGCGAATCCGTCGATGGTGCGAAAGTCGGCGATTGAGCGCGTTGCGATGTGTGGGTGCCGCTGGCTGAGCATGCGCGATAAGGCGGAACCTGGGCCGAGTTCTATCGCTACGGTGATGTTATTTTCAGCGAACTGATCCATGCATGCGGCCCATTGGATGGGGGCTGCGATTTGTGCGGCCAGGGTTTGCTTGGCGGTGTTTCGGTCGCGGATCAGGCTGGCGTTGATGCCTGCCAAAACCGGGATCTGCGGATCGACCATACCTGATGACGACAATGCCGCCAGAAACGGTTTTTCTGCCGCCTGCATGTGCGGCGTATGCGAGGCGATATTGACGGCCAGTCGGGTGATGCTGCCGCCTTGCTGCTGCAGAAGCGGCTCGACGATCTGCAGCCCACATACCTCGCCGCCAATGATGAAATTACTTTCGCTGATCTCGATCGCGATGGCGATCTGGTGTGGGGTAATCAATGCCAGTAACTGCTGTTTGCCGATGCCGGCGATGGCCGACATGGCCTGCGGGTGATCGAGCTTGACCTGCGCATTCATGAGTTCAGCTCGCAAGGCCGCCAGTCGCAGCACCCGTTCGCCATTGAGTGCACCGGCTACGGCGTAGGCACTTAATTCGCCCACGCTGTAGCCGGCCACCAGAACCGGCGGCGGGAGTAAATGACGGATCGCTTCCCATGCAGCCAGTGTGGCCGCGACTACCATCGGCTGCGCCATACGATTAGAAAAAAGCTGCGTCGCAGATGCCAGCACCTGCGCTTGCGGCATACCGAGCACGGTGTCGAGCTGCCATGCAGGTGGCGGCGCAGCGAAGTCGAACATCGCACCGTGTTGATCGCCTTGGCCGGGGCAGAGTAGGGCGAGTCGCATGATGTTAGCGCTTACTAGACTGATGTGAGGCCTGATGCTCGGTTTGATGCTCGATCTGATGTGCGCCCTGACGCTCTGTCTGATGCATAGTTTGATGCAGGCCCGGATAAAGTACCTGATGCAGCAAACAGGTGGCCGCCAATAAATCCGCCGCACCACCGGGCGAAATACCGCGCGCGACAAAGCAACGATGTGACGCAGCTGCGCGCGCCTGCCAGTCTGGTGCGGCGCTGGAACCCGCGTCGATGAAGGCTTGCGCATGCTGATGCACCAGTTCGGCAGCGCTACTGCCGCCGCGGTAATACACATTGGTATCGTGAATGTGTAGCATGAGGGCGAACAGGGTATCGACCTTGGCGCAGCGCAGATCGCGTCCGGCGGCCAGCGTCGCGGTAAAGGTCGGCAAGGCGACAGAAAATACGGCTGGATACCCACGCGCGGCTTCTTCCCGCGCGCCGCTGACTGCATGATTAGCCGCGACGATCTGGCCATGTGTGCCGATATCAGTGCCGTGGCTATGTTCGATGAGCGCTGCACCCCAGTGGCGTAATAAGCTGGCCTGAATCGCCGCTGCTGTAGGTAGGCGGCCTTGCGCCTTGCAGGCAGCGATCGCTGCGCACAACAGTCCGAGACAAAAGATGGCCCCGCGATGGGTATTGACGCCCTGTGTGGCCTGCAGCATGCGCGCCTCGGCGTGGATGGCCAGCTGTTTGAGCACAGCAAAGGGTGCCCCCTGCATGCCGGCCAGGCTGATCTCAACGAAGTAGCGGCGCAATGCAAACAGGCTGCGATAAAAGCTGCGCGCATCCATGTCGTGGTGGCTGCCGTTATCGATTAAGGAGACCAGACCAGGTTTGGGCGTGAGCACGAGTTCTTCGTACAGACTACGCACGGCCAGTCGACCGATGATGGCGGCGATTTTTTTTTCAGTCCGTGCGGAAGACAAACTTAACGACGAACTCGTTGATAAATGGATTGCCAAACTCAATGACGAACGCATTGACGAAGTTTGCAAGGACCTCGTCTTCAGCAAAGATTCTCGTTCTAATGCAAACATCGCGCCTCCGTCTGGACCTGATCTGCGCAGTGCTTGAGCGTGGCAAGTAAGTCTGCCGGGTGTAGCAGACGCACCGATTGACTTTCCTTCACCAGAATCCGCATCGCAGGTGCATCGTGCATGATCTGCCGCCATTCTTTCCAGGCCACTGCCTGCATGGAGGGAAAAACGATCTCACCATCGAGCGGTAATTCTGCACCAGCTTGCTCGAGCACAGCGAGTAGCGATGCCAAGTCAGTCTGGCTGGCCGGATAGCTGAGCAGGTCGATGTCAGACTGGCTCGTCACGTAGGCTAAGCCTGTCAGTGCCTGCAAGGCTAGTGAGCCGTAGACAAACAGCGGGGTATCGTTTTGTAGGGCCTGCGTATGCAAAGAAGTCAGCGCGCTGCGCCAGGTTTCCGGTACGCTGGCTGGATTGGCCAGCAGCGCTGCCAGGCTCATAGGAGAGGAATGACGCGAGACCTCGGCGCGCGGGACGTTGAGGGCGATTTTTACTTTGATGCCGGCGTCGGCTGCGGGCGGTAGTGCCAGTCCCAGACTGATGCTGTCTGCCTGTGCGTTGCCATCCTGCCGACGCACGATCAAAGGCCAGTCGGCCAGCGACCAGCGCTCCATGGCGGAACGCTGGTCTGGCTGCGCTGCTGCGATGGCACGCTGCCATCCAGCGGCCGACAGCCAGACCAGATCATGTCGTGCCAGCACGATCGAGCTCGGATAATGTCACGGCTGATGCGGGCTTCGACTGCAAGACTGACTGCACCACGATCTGCGCCATCTTGCGGCCACCACGGGCTGCCCCCAGCGCGGTGCGCCGGTCCAGCGGATCCGCATCAGCGATGGCCTGCGCGAGCTGCTGCGCCAGATCACCTTCCCAGATGGCAGTCAGTCCGCCCATGCGCCAGTAATTGGCCGGGCCAGGTGCAAACACCGGATTATCTTTTGCCAGTTCAGTAAGACGCTCAAGCGGCACTTTGGTGATGCGCGCCATGGCCGGTAAACCCATCACGCGGATGCTGGAATCTGGCAGCGCGTAGCAGTCGTCGGCCATCAGACCGCTAGTGATGAAGCCGCCCGAGAGCGCCTGATCATAAACCAGCCCGACCACGACATGACCCTGGCGGCGCGCCAGATCAAGACACTTACCCAGATGCGCCATGGTGCTGTTAATCCCCAGCATTTCATCGCGAAAGCGCAGGCGCTGACCGGCGGTGTCGACCAGGATAACGATCGCCCGACCTGGATGTTCACGCACGGTTTGTAATACGGCTTTGGCTTGCGCGAGGGCGATCTCAACGCCGATCGGTGTGTGTTCAGTGGTGCCGATCACACTGACGGTCGCAGTGCCGACTTGCGCGCTGCCCGACAAGAAGCAATCCTGTTCGGTGATCTGATGACCAGTGGGGAATAGTGTCGCGGCGAGCGTTTGCCAGTTCATGCGCTGCTCCCGGCTGAATTGTCTGTCGCAGTCGGCAGTCGATGTATCGCCCGATGGGCCGATGTACGTGCTAAAAATTCATCCGCTTCCAGCATCGCCAGCGCGTCCGGATCAGCGATGCCAAGGCGGGCCCAGATCGCCAGAGGATCGGTCAGCGAGCCAAATTGATCGACCCGCGCCTGCAGCATGGCATGTTCCTGTTCCAGCGCCGCGAGGGAGAGCGCGACTTCGTTTTGCCGGACATTGTTAATCGCATCGCAGGCCGCCTGACGGAAGGCTGCGACGGTATCCGGCACCAGCATGGCGCAGTCGCCCAGCAGATAGCGATGCTTGCCACCGGTGGTACGCCAAACCAGCGCCCGGTCGCGCGAGTCGAATTCTTCCACGCCATTGGCAGTCTCGATGACTTCTGGTCCCGACATCGCCAGCCGACCTTCTTCCGACATCACGATGGCATTCGCGCAGCAGGCGACGATGCCCATGCCGCCAAAACAGCCGTTCGATCCGCCGATGAGCACGATGACCGGAATACCGGCCGCCCGAACGTCGAGCAGGGCGCGCATGACTTCCGACACCGCGATCAGACCTGCGTTGGCTTCATGCAGACGCACACCGCCCGTTTCAAGCAGCAGCAAAACGGCGGACACTTTTTCGATGATTGCGCGTTGAAGCAGGCCGACTAGTTTGGCGCCATGCACCTCACCGACGGCACCGCCCATGAAGCCGCCTTCTTGCGCGGCGACCATGATGGAATGTTCTTGCAAGCGAGCGCGGCCAATAATGACGCCATCATCAAACGCGACCGGTGCATCGAGTTGCGCTAAATGCGGGCTGCAGACTCGCAGCGAAGGCGGAAGAAATTCGGTCAAGGAGTCGGCATCGAGCAGCCGCGATAATCGTTGGCGGGCGTTTAATTCAAGATAACTATTCATGGCGCTGCCTGCAGCATGGATTCCACCGCCTGATCGAGTCGCAAGCTGACCACGGCCGGCGTGGCGCCCATGTCGTTGATCGCAATCCGGGTATCCCGCAAATTCCAGCGCGCGTGAAAATCGTGCATGACGGCTTCCCAAATTGGCGCGAAGCCGCGGGCTGCGGTACTAATACTGATTTCGCAGTCGCCATTGAGATGAAATGGCTCGATCACTATTTCCAAATTACCGGAACTGACCACGCCGACACATTGTGCTGAGTGCAGCAGCAAGCGCTTACCATGCTGAAATCGAAATTGCAGGCTTTCCATGGCGTCCTTACCAGTTTCTAAAACGTTTGGGCGGATGGTATAAGCCACCCGAAGCACGCACCAGATCCTTCATATTCTTGGCCGCCAGCAGATCGCGCGTGGCCATGCGTTTGTCGATGCCGATGTCTTCCGGGCGCACGATGACGCCGCGGTCACGCAGATTTTCCACCATGCGCCGGTCGCGCGCCAGACCCACCGGTGTGTAGCCGGCCACACCACGAATTGCCTGTTCGCGTTCTTCATCACTGCGGCACAGGAGCAGATTGGCGATGCCTTCTTCGGTCAGGATGTGGGTCACATCGTCACCATAAATCATTACCGGCGGTATCGCCATGCCGGCTTGTTCGGCGAGTTCCCAGGCATCGAGTTTGTCGACGAAGGCGGGCTGCATGTGCTCGCGAAATGTTTCGACCATTTGCACCACCAGCTTTTGCCCGCGCGGGATCAGGTTCTTGCCTTCACGCGCCTGACGGCCGGCCTTTAACCACGCTGGGCTCACATGGCGTCGCCCGCGTGCATCCGAACCCATATTGGGCGCGCCGCCAAAACCGGCGATGCGACCCAGGGTGGCCGTCGATGAATTACCCTGTAAATCAATTTGCAATGTCGAGCCGATGAACATGTCGCAGGCATAGTGACCAGCCGCCTGGCACAAGGCGCGGTTACTGCGCATGGAGCCATCCGGGCCGACGAAAAAAATGTCTGGCCGGGCGCGGATATAGTCTTCCATGCCCATTTCGGAACCAAACGAATGTACAGATTCGACAAAGCCGGCTTCGATCGCCGGGATTAAAGCCGGATGCGGATTGAGCGCCCAGTGACGGGCGATTTTGCCCTTCAGTCCGAGTGAGGCGGCGTAAGTCGGCAGCAGCAGTTCGATAGCGGCGGTGTCAAAGCCGATGCCATGATTGAGGCGCTCGACCTGATATTCGGCGTAAATGCCTTTGATGGCCAGCATCGCCATCAACACCTGAATTTCTGAAATCTGCGCCGGATCGCGCGTAAATAAGGGCTCGATGTAATAGGGCGTCGGTGCCTGCACCACAAAGTCGACCCAGTCAGCGGGCACATCGACGCGCGGTAACACATCGACGATCTGATTCACCTGGGCGATCACGATGCCGCTTCTGAATGCGGTCGCTTCGACGATGGCCGGTGTGTCTTCAGTATTCGGACCGGTGTACAAATTACCCTGCCGGTCGGCGGCTTCGGCGGCAATGAGCGCCACGCGTGGCGTCAAGTCGACAAAATAGCGCGCAAATAATTCGAGATAGGTATGGATGGCACCGATGTTGATTTTGCCGGCCGCGACCAACGAAGCCAAGCGGGCTGCCTGTGGTCCGGAAAAAGAAAAATCGAGTTTGCTGGCGATGCCTTTTTCGAAAATATCCAGGTGTTCGGGCATCGCCAGCACAGACTGCAGCATATGCAAATCATGCGTACGGGCCGGATCAAGATTGGCCAGTGCCTTGCCTAAAAAATCGGCCTGCTTTTGATTATTCCCTTCCAGGCAAACCCGGTCGCCCGACTCCACTACTTGATGCAATAGTTCGGTAATGGCGCCGACCTCAAGCAGTTTTCCGGAGAGTGCGCTGCCCAGTGCTTCCCGGGCCCGACCGAGCCGCATCTCGCGATTGATTTGCAAGGTATTCCAGATGCGGTCGGCAGCGCCCATCTACTTCACGCCCATGAGCTTATTAGGCAAGTAGGTAGCAATTTCGGGAACAAAACACAGCAAGATCACCGCAACGAACATGAGCCCGACGAACGGCATCACACCCCAAATCACATCCTTGAGCGGGATGTCCGGCGCAATATTTTTAATCACAAAAATATTCAAGCCCACAGGCGGATGAATCAAGCCCATTTCCATCACCACCGTCATCACCACACCAAACCAGATCAGATCAAAGCCGGCATCTTTGAGCGGTGGCAGAATGATCGGCGCGGTCATCAGGATGATCGATACCGGCGGCAGGAAGAAGCCAAATACCACCACCATTAGCAGGATCACGGCCAGCAAAACCCACTTCGCCAGATGCATGCTGACGACCCACTGGGCGGCATTCTGACTGATGTGCAGATAACTCATGACGTAGGAATAGAGCAGCGACATGCCGATGATCAGCAAGAGCATGGTCGATTCTTTGATGGTCGAGGTCAAGATCGGTTTAAGATCTTTCGGCCGCCAGATGCCATACACCACCGCGATCAGCACCAGTGCCAGCAAGGCGCCCAGCCCCGCGGTTTCCGACGGCGTGGCAAAGCCACCGTAGAGTGCGATCATCACACCAATGAGCAGAATAATGAAGGGCAGTACGCGCGGCAGCATTTCTACTTTTTGCTGGAAGGTGAACTGTTCGTCGAGCAGATAAGCCGATTTCACACCACCGTTCTGGTACACGTCCAGGGCGATTTTATATTCCTTGCGCGCCCGGTAGACCGCATAACCGGCAAACATCAAGACCAGTAACACGCCCGGTCCGATACCCGCGAGGAAAAGGCGTCCCAGCGACTGTTCAGCGGCCACGGCGTACAAAATCATGGTGATCGATGGTGGCAGCAGGATGCCCAGCGTACCGCCCGCGGCGATGATGCCGGCGGCGAATCCAGGTGAGTAGCCGCGTTTGCGCATTTCCGGAATACCTGCCGAGCCGATC
Organism: Oxalobacteraceae bacterium; assembly: GCA_947374865.1. Lineage (GTDB taxonomy): Bacteria > Pseudomonadota > Gammaproteobacteria > Burkholderiales > Burkholderiaceae_D > CANFLV01. Next base: position 101,360 of record CANCDR010000002.1, on the reverse strand, counting down.
GCTGAACAGGTCGCCGGTGAGGAACCCGCCATCGCTGCAAATAAGGCGCAGGCAAACACGTTAGCGATGCCCAGCCCACCAGGCACTTTATGCAGCCAGGTGTGGATGGCGGAATAGAGGTCTTTACCCGCCGGTGATTTGCCGATCGCCGCGCCTTTTAAAATAAACAGCGGAATCGACAGCAGCGTAATCGAGGCCATCTCTTCATAGACATTTTGCGTGACGGTATCGAGGGAAGACGCCGGCATGAAAAAATACATGAAGCTGACCGCCACAATGCCGAGTGCAAAAGCAATCGGCAGACCGGAAAACATGACGATCAAGGTGGTGACGCCGTACAGGACGCCCATGCTCAGTTCACTCATCGTGCCGCCTTATTATTTGAGAGTTGGGCGATCAATTGCACCAGAATTTGCAGACTCAGGAGCGAGATACCAAATGCCATCATCCCGTAGGGGATCGATAAGGGTGGCGCAAACGTCGAGGTCGTGGTCTGGCCGTCGACAAAGGCCTCATGAAACAGCGTCCACGATTTCCACGAAAAAAAAGCGCAAAACAGAAACGACAGCAGATCGACCAAGAGCATGCGCACCCTATTGGCAGCGTCTGGCAGAATCGAAGCCAGCGCTTCGATGCCGATGTGGCCGCGATAGGACTGCACATAGGCGGTGCAGGAAAAAGTCGCGCCGACTAACATGAACACGGATGCTTCATCCTGCCAGTCGGTCGGTACTTTAAAAAAGTAGCGCGACACGACCGAGTAGGTCAGTACCAGCGCCGTGAGGACCATGGCGCCCATGGAAATCGACATCAGCAGCTGGTTAAAGCGGTCGAGCAAGCCCGATAATCGGGCAACCCCCGGGTGCTCCGGCACGGCCGGTCCCTTGGGTTGCTCCATCTCGAAGCCATGACTCACAGAAGCTTCTCCGCCAATTTCAGCAATTTGGCGCAGTTTTCATTTTTCTCGGCGTAGTCTTTCCACGCTGTTTCACGAGCGATGGCCTGCCAGCGCTTGACGGTCGCTGCGCTCAGGTCGACGACATTGGCACCGGTTTTTTTGTAGACCGCGGCGACGTCAATATCATCCTGCTGGGCCGCTTTAAACGCCATTTTTTCCATCTCGGCGCCCACGTCCATGATGGCGGCCTGATGTTCTTTGGAGAGTTTGTCGAAGATCGCCTTCGACATCATCAGTGGCTCAAACATGAACCAGTAAGATTTGCCGCGTCCGGTCGTCAGGCTCTTGGACACTTCTTCGAGGCGGAAAGAAATCAGCGAAGTCGATGAGGTCAGCGCGGCATCCATGGCGCCGGTCTGCATGGCGGCATAGATTTCATTCGATGGCAGCGACAGCACAGCAGCGCCGGTGGCCTTTAACATCAAATCCATCTCGCGTGAACCGCCGCGGATTTTCATGCCCTTTGCATCTTCTGGTTCGACGATCGGTTTGCCGCGTGAGGCCACGCCACCAGCTTGCCAGATCCAGCTGACGACCACGATGCCCTTGTCCAGCAATAGGCGATTGAGTTCGCGGCCGACTTCAGCGTTCTTCCAGCTGGCACCCACTTCATACGAAGGCACGAGGCCAGGCATGAGGCCGATATTGACTTCTGGGACTTCACCGCCAGCGTAGGACAGGGGGACCAGCGACAAGTCCAGCGCACCTTTGCGCATGGCAGAAAATTGTGAATTGACCTTCATCAGCGAGGAGCCAGGATAAATTTCAAACTTCAGTGAGCCCTTGGTGCGTTTTTCCACTTCAGTGGCAAAGATGCGGCACAGACGGTCGCGGAAGTCGCCTTCGGTAGCAGTACCACCGGGAAATTGATGAGAAATCTTCAGGACGGCATTTTGTGCCCAGGCAGTTGGGATACTAAATAATGGACTAGCGGCAATTGCGCCAAGCAGGGTGCGGCGTTTGAGGGAATTCATTTGTCTGTCTCCTAAGTGGAATTGGGGTGACAACGTTATAGTTGTGATTGCATTCTATCTGCACCCTGATCGTTTGCACCAAGCTTTGCGTGCGATTTTTTGTTTTGTGTATACAAGAATATCTTTAAAAAATACATTGTCAAGCGGAAATGAGCTTTTATAATGGATTCACGCATTTATAACCCTGAGCCAATGCCCACCATGAAAAACCGTTCTGGCAGTCTGCGCGAAGCCATCGAAGAAAGAATTGCGATCGGCGAATTTGCGCCCGGCTTTCGACTCGATGAAGTGCTCTTGTCAAAAAATTACGCCGTTTCGCGCACGCCGATCAGGGAGGCCTTAATTCAGCTCGCCTCCATGGGCATCGTCGAGATCCGTCCGCGCCGCGGCGCCATCGTGGCCGAAATTGGTCCGCAAAAGCTGGTGGAAATGTTCGAAGTGATGGCGGAAATCGAGGCCATGTGCGGCCGTCTGGCAGCCCGTCGCATGACGGCAGCCGAACAAGCCAGCCTCACGCAGGCCCATTTAGCCTGCAAGGAAGCCTGTGAAGTGCAGGATGCCGATGCCTATTTCGACATGAACGAGGCCTTTCACGAACAGATTTATCTTGGCAGCCACAATACCTTTCTGGCCGAGCAGGCACGCACCTTGCATCGCCGTTTGCGTCCTTATCGCCGCTTGCAACTTCGTGTACGCGACCGGCTAGCCAATTCCTTTGGCGAACACGATGACATCGTGGCCGCCATCCTGTCGGGTGATGGTGAACATACCTCGACTGTGCTCCGCCATCACATCATGATTCAAGGCCAACGTTTTGCCGACCTGATCGCCTCCCTACCACGCGGTGCCTAAGGTTTTTCTGCGGTGCCGCCAATACTTGCATATGTGCAAGTTTAAATACTGATTTTATGTTAATGTTTTGAACAATTTTTGTTGATGTAATGATGAGGCGAATCCGTTTTGTTCGCCGTTTGCTACGGGATTTTGGAGATTTTATGGAACGTCGTGCATTTCTTAATATGAGTAGTGTGGCGCTGGGCGCGATGCTGCTTCCCATTACAGGTCGGGCCATTGCGGTGGAAGAGCTGATGAACCCGATGGCTGTGCAGCTGAAAAAAGCGCTGGCCGATACCGCGATGAACGCGGCGACGAAGGCGGGCGCCAGCTATTGCGACGTGCGGATCGGCCGTTACCTGAATCAATTCGTGACCACGCGTGATCTGAATGTGGAGAGTGTCACCAACACCGAATCGGCGGGCGTGGGTGTCCGCGTGGTGGCCAATGGTGCTTATGGGTTTGCTGCGACCTCGGATATGTCGGCCGATGGTGTGGCGAATGCGGCGCGTCAGGCGGTGGCGATCGCGCGCGCGAATGCCAAAATTCAGGCGGAGCCCGTGCGCATGGCGCCGGTTAAGGGCGTCGGCGAAGTCAGCTGGGCTACGCCCTTCAAGAAAGACTGGCGACTGGTGCCGATCAAAGACAAGGCCGAGATGCTGCTCGCGGCGAACAAGGCCGGTATGGACGGCGGCGCGAGCTTCATGCAATCGGTGATGTTTCAGGTCAATCAGCAAAAGTATTTTGCCTCCACCGATGGCTCGTATATTGATCAGGACATCCACCGTTTGTGGATGCCGGTCTTTGCGACCGCCGTCGATAAAGCAACGGGAAAATTCCGTTCACGTCAGGGTTTGTCGCAGCCGGTCGGCATGGGTTACGAATATCTCGACGCGCTGCCGGAACACAAATTACAAGCTGCCGGTGGCGTCACCACGCTCTACACCAAGTCGTATGACTTGATTGAGGATGCGCGCGCCTGCGGCCGTCAAGCCAAAGAAAAATTGCGCGCCAAATCGGTCGAGCCGGGTAAGTATGATCTGGTTCTCAGCCCCGAACATTTATGGCTGACGATTCACGAATCGGTCGGTCATCCGACCGAGCTTGATCGCGTACTGGGTTATGAAGCCAACTACGCGGGCACCAGTTTTGCCACGCTCGATAAATGGAAAAGCAAAAACTTCCAGTACGGTTCGGAGCGCGTCAATATCGTCGCTGAAAAAACCACCCCGGGTTCTCTCGGTGCGGTGGGCTACGATGATGAAGGCGTCAAATGTAAGGGCTGGGACATCATCAAGAACGGTATCCTGGTCAATTATCAGGCGACCCGCGATCAGGCGCACATCATCGGCGAGACCGAATCGCATGGCTGCTCTTATGCGGACAGCTGGAGCAGCGTACAGTTTCAGCGCATGCCGAATATTTCCCTCGCGCCGGGCAAGCAACAACTCACGCCGGACGAAATGATCAAGGATGTCAAGAAGGGCATCTACATCGTCGGCGATGGTTCTTTTTCGATTGATCAGCAGCGCTACAATTTTCAATTCGGCGGTCAGCTGTTTTATGAAATCAAGGACGGCAAGATCGGCGCACAGATTGAAGATGTGGCCTATCAGTCCAACACCAAAGAATTCTGGAATGCCTGCAGTGCCATCTGCGATGAGCGCGACTGGCGCATGGGTGGCTCATTCTTCGACGGTAAGGGTCAGCCTAGCCAGTCGAGCACGGTCTCGCATGGTTCCAGCACCACACGCTTTAATGGCATCAACGTCATTAACACTGCACGCAAGATTGCTTAAGCACGCCGGTGTTTAAGGATAAAGGATTTGTAAAATGAAAATGATGAGCCAGGAAGAAACCAGGCGGATTTGCGACAAAGTGATGGCCTTTTCCAAGGCCGACGAATGTCGTGTGTCGATCAACGGCAGCCGCACCGGCAATATCCGTTATGCACGTAATAATGTCTCGACAGCGGGATTAGTCGAAGACACACAAATGGTCGTGTCGGTCGCCTTTGGTAAAAAACAGGGCACGGCGACGATCAATGAATTTGATGACAAATCGCTGGAAAAAGTCGTGCGGCGTGCGGAAGACCTGGCGCGTTTGGCACCGGACAATCCGGAATTTTTGCCTGCCGTCTCCAAGCAAGAATACAAGCCGTCCGCCACATTTAATCAAAGCACGGCCGCCATCGATCCCGATTTTCGTGCCCAGGCTGCTGCTGCCAGCATTGCTGCCTGCCGCAATAAAAAACTGATCGCGGCCGGTTTTTTTACCGACAAGATCGGCTTTGAAACGATCGCTAATTCGAATGGCGTGTTTGGTCATCAGGCGTCGACTAGCCTGGGCTTTACCTGCACCGTCAGAACCGAAGATGGCCGCGGCTCGGGCTGGGTACAGAGTTCGGCCAACGATGTCAGCCGCTTTGATGCGCGTGCCGTGTCTGAAGTAGCGATTGAAAAAGCCTTGCGATCGGTGGAGGCCAAGGCACTTGAGCCGGGTCGTTACACCGTGATTCTGGAGCCGGCCGCTACCTCTGAATTATTGGGCAATATGCTGAGCTTTTTCAGCGCCCGTCAGGCCGATGAAGGTCGCAGTTTTCTGAGTAAAAAGGGCGGCGGTAATCGGCTCGGTGAAAAGCTGTTCGATGAGCAGGTCAATATCTGGGCTGACCCATGGGATGCGAAAGTCGGCGTACTGCCTTGGGATAGTAATTCCCAGCTCGCGCGCGAACATACCGACGTGATTAAAAACGGTCGTATTTCAGCCTTGGACTATTCGCGTTATTGGGCACAAAAGCAGGGCACCCGCGCCACCGGTCAGCACGGCAATATGATCATGGCGGGTACGAATAAAAGCACCGCCGAACTGATCGCCAATACCAAAAAAGGCATTCTGGTGACGCGTACCTGGTACATCCGCATGGTCGATCCGCAGTCGGTACTGCTGACGGGCTTAACGCGCGACGGCACCTTCTACATTGAAAACGGCAAGATCAAATATCCGATCAAGAATTTCCGCTTCAATGAAAGTCCGGTCGCCATGCTCAATAATATTGACGAGCTGGGCAAGCCGGAAATTATCGGTGGCGACGAAGTGCCTTACCAGTTCCTGATTCCGCCAATGAAGGTGCGTGACTTTAACTTCACGTCCTTGTCGGACGCTGTTTAATGGGCTGTTTGCTTCAATACCGATAGAAAGAATCTGACAATGGAACGACGCGATTTCCTGCATCTGGGCAGTGCCTCCCTCGGTGCATTGCTGATGCCTGCCTTTGGCCATGCCATTGCGGCCGAAGAGCTGATGAATCCCATGGCGCTGAGCCTGAAGAAAAAGCTCGCCGATACCGCCATGGAGGCCGCTACCAAGGCCGGCGCCAGTTATTGTGATGTGCGGCTGGGACGTTATCTAAACCAGTTCATCATCACGCGCGACGCCAATGTGGAAAGTATCGCCAATACCGAATCAGCGGGTGTGGGCGTACGCGTGATTGCCAATGGCGCCTACGGCTTTGTATCGACCAACGATATGACGCCAGACGCGATTGCCAACGCCGCACGCCAGGCCGTGGCGATCGCCCGTGCCAATGCCAAAATGCAGACTGAAGCCGTACGCTTGGCGCCCGTCAAAGGCGTGGGCGAAGTCAGCTGGGCCACGCCATTCAAAAAAGACTGGCGCTTGGTACCGATTAAGGAAAAGGCCGAGATGCTGATCGCGGCTAATCAGGCTGGGCTGGCCGGCGGTGCTAGCTTCATGCGCTCGCAGCTGTTCCAGATTAATCAGCAAAAGTATTTTGCCTCCACCGATGGCTCTTATATCGATCAGGACATCCATCGTTTGTGGGCGCCGGTCACCGCCACGGCGGTCGACAAGACGACCAATAAATTTCGTACCCGCGACGGTTTGTCTACGCCGGTCGGGATGGGCTTTGAATATCTGGATGCCAAAGCCGAAGACAAGATTGCCGCTGCCGGCGGGGTGGCCACGCTGTATAAAAATTCCTATGACCTGATTGAAGATGCACGTGCCTGCGGCCGGCAGGCGCGGGAAAAACTCACCGCCAAATCGGTCGAGCCGGGTAAATACGATCTGGTGCTCAGTCCCGAACATCTGTTCTTGACGATCCACGAATCGGTCGGCCATCCGACTGAACTGGATCGGGTACTGGGCTATGAAGCCAATTATGCGGGCACCAGTTTTGCCACGCTCGATAAATGGCGCAGCAAGAATTTCAAGTTCGGCAACGAGCGCGTCAATATCATCGCCGATAAAACCGCCCCCGGTTCATTGGGCGCGGTCGGCTATGACGATGAAGGCGTCCCATGCAAACGCTGGGACATCATCAAGGACGGCGTGCTGGTAAATTATCAGGCTACCCGCGATCAGGCGCACATCATTGATGAAGCGGCCTCGCATGGCTGCTCCTACGCAGACAGCTGGAGCAGCGTGCAATTTCAGCGGATGCCAAACGTCTCACTCGCGCCGGGCAAAACGCCTTTGACGCCGGATGAAATGGTCCAGGATGTGAAAAAAGGTATTTACATTCTGGGTCGCGGATCGTATTCGATTGATCAGCAACGTTACAATTTTCAATTCGGCGGTCAGCTGTATTTCGAAATTAAAAACGGCAAAATTGTCGGCCCCCTGGAAGATGTGGCCTACCAGTCGAATACGCAGGATTTCTGGAATGCCTGTGGCGCCATTTGTGATGAACGCGACTGGCGTTTTGGCGGTTCTTTCTTCGACGGCAAAGGTCAGCCGAGTCAGGTCAGCGCCGTCTCGCACGGTTCCAGTACAACGCGTTTTAATGGCATCAATGTCATTAATACTGCCCGAAAAATTAGCTAATTAGATTAGCACTTCGTTGGTATTTACCTCAGGATTACACGATGAAATTATTCACCCAAGATGAAGCGAAACGCATTTGCGACAAGATCATTGCGCTCTCGAGTGCCGATGAATGCCGTGTCAGCATCAATGGCGGCCGCACCGGCAATATCCGCTTTGCCTTAAACAATGTCTCGACTGCCGGGCTGGTAGAAAATGTTCAGCTGTCGGTATCGGTCGCGTTTGGTAAGCGCCAGGGTACGGCAGCGATCAATGAATTTGATGATAAGTCCTTGGAAAAAGTCGTCCGTCGTGCAGAGGATCTGGCACGCCTGGCGCCGGAAAATCCGGAATTTACACCGGCGATCAAAAAACAGGATTACCCGCCATCGGCCACCTTTAACGCCAAGACGGCTGCCATTGATCCGGATTTTCGTGCCAGCGTCGCGGCGCACAGTATTGAAGCCTGCCGCAAGAACAAACTGATCGCAGCGGGTTATTTTGTCGATAACACCAGCTTTGAAACGCTGGCCAATTCCAACGGTGTTTTCGCGCATCAGGAATATACGGATAGTGACTTCACCTGCACTACGCGCACCGAAGACGGTCGCGGTTCTGGCTGGGTGAAACGTTCGGCCAGTGACATCAGCAAATTTGATCCGCGTGAAGCGACCGCTGTGGCGATTGAAAAAGCCTTGCGCTCAGTCGATGCCAAGGCGCTTGAGCCCGGACGCTACACGGTCATTCTCGAGCCAAATGCGACGGCCGAACTGATCGGCCGCATGTTTGGTGCCTTCGATGCGCGCCAGGCGGATGAGGGACGCAGCTTTTTGTCGAAAAAGGGCGGTGGTAATCGTCTTGGTGAAAAATTATTCGATGAGCAGGTCAATGTCTGGGCCGATCCATGGGATGCCAATGTGCCGGTGCGACCATGGGATGCCACGAGCATGCTGGCACGCCAGCGTCAGGACGTGATCAAGAATGGCAAAGTCAATTCGCTCGACTATTCGCTGTTCTGGGCGCAAAAGCAGGGCTTAAAAGCGCAGGGCCGGCATGGCAACATGATCATGGCAGGCACGAATCAATCGACTGCCGAGCTGATCGCCGGTACCAAGAAAGGCATTCTGGTGACCCGTACCTGGTATATCCGTATGGTCGATCCGCAGTCCTTGCTGCTGACAGGCTTAACGCGTGACGGTACCTTCTATATCGAAAACGGCAAGATCAAGCATCCGGTGAAAAATTTCCGTTTCAATGAAAGCCCGGTATCGATGCTTAATAATATCGACGCCTTGGGAACGCCGGAAATTATTACCGGCGATGAGGTTCGGTTCAAGATGGCGATTCCTGCCATGCGGGTGCGCGACTTTAACTTTACGTCCTTGTCTGACGCGGTGTGATCGGGAATTATCAATAGATGGCGAGTTACGATTTTTATTTTACGCGCCTCATGTATGACTCCGGCGATTGGGATGTTGATCTGCGCATGCCGAGTAATATCCTCAATTCGCTGGTGGAGTACACCAGTTTGCGGGTCGATCCGGTAGAGCGCGTGATTGCCCTGTCGGATCCCAAAATGCTGGAGGCGCCGTTCTGTTATCTGGCCGGCCACAAGCTGGTGCAGTTTTCTCCGGCCGAGCGGAATAATCTTTCCCGTTATGTGCGTGGCGGGGGCTTCGTCTTTGTCGACGACTGCAATCATGATATCGATGGTTTGTTTGCGCGCTCGTTTGAAGGCGAGATGGCGGGCATTTTTGGTGCTCGTGCCTTGCACAAGATTCCGAATACGCACCGGGTTTATTCCAGCTTCTTCCACTTTGATGGCCCGCCCAATACCAGCGTCGAACTCAATGGCTGGGGTGACGATCTGGTGCACGACTATCTGCGGGCGATTGAATTTGGCGGCCGTATCCGCGTTTTATACAGTAACAAGGATTACGGCTGCGAATGGGATTACGACTTCCGCAATAAGCGCTGGCTGGCGATCGACAATACACGTTTTGCCGTGAACATTATTCAATATGCATTAGGAGCTTGACCGTGTCAGAACGATCACCGTTGGCCTGGAGTGAAGAACAAATCAGTGACTTGAGCGGCAAGGCCGAAGCCCTCAAGCGCAGCATGCAGCAAGTCATCATCGGCCAGGAAGACGTGATCGATGAATTACTGATCTGTTTGCTCGGCGGTGGTCATGCACTGGTCGAGGGTGTGCCCGGACTGGGCAAGACATTGCTGGTGAAAACGCTCGCGCAAGCCACCGCGATGGAATTTCGGCGGGTGCAGTTCACGCCGGACTTAATGCCGTCGGACATTGTCGGCACCGAGATTCTCGAAGAAGACCTGGCCACGCATAAGCGCGAGTTTCGCTTTCAGCAGGGGCCGGTATTTACCCAGATCCTGCTGGCCGATGAAATCAACCGTGCGCCACCGAAAACTCAGTCGGCGCTGTTAGAAGCGATGCAGGAACACAGCGTTACCTTCGCCGGTCAGACGCATCGCCTGCCGGAACCCTTTTTTGTTCTGGCGACGCAAAATCCGATTGAGCAGTCTGGTACGTATCCGCTGCCGGAAGCCCAGCTCGACCGCTTCCTTTTGCGTATCGAAGTCGTCTATCCCAACGAAGAGGATGAGATGTCGATGGTCTCGCGCACCACCCATGGTGCCTTGGCGCAGGCGCAGCCGGTGATGGATGTGGCCAGCCTCTTGAAGCTGCAGGCACTGGTGCGGGAGATTGAAATTGGCGAGCATCTGCTGCGCTACGCCACCCGCTTAGTGCGCGCGACACGCCCGCAGATATCGACCGTACCAGCGATTAAAAAACACGTTGGCTGGGGTGCCGGTCCGCGCGCAGGGCAGGCGCTGGTGCTGGCCGCCAAAGCGCGCGCGCTCATGCACGGTCGGCTGGCTGTTACGCGTGACGATTTGACGGCGCTCTTACTGCCGGTGCTGTCGCATCGGGTATCGCGTAATTTTGAGGCGGAAGCGGATGGCGTAGCAATTGCCAGCATTTTGCAGTCTCTGCGCGAACACATCAGCGTCGACTAACCGATGCAGGCAACATCAGCACTGCTGGCGCACACGACCGATCTGAATCTGGTGATTCGCCATGTGCTGGCCGGTCTTGGTCATGGTATTCATGCCGGCCGTGAGCGCGGTGCCGGGGTGGAGTTTTCTGAATACCGCGCCTATGCGCCGGGCGATGAATGGCGTCGCGTGGATTGGAAATTGCTGGCGCGTGCGGATCGATATTATGTGCGTGAAGCCGAGCGCGACAGCCACGTTGCAGTCTGGCTGTGGCTCGATGCCAGCGCCTCGATGGCCGAACCCAGTCGCAGTGTGCCCGGTCTGACCAAGCTGGCCTATGCCCGTAGTGTGCTGGCCTGCGTGGCCGCCATTGCACAGCGCCAGGGCGATGCCTTTGGTCTTCTGATTGGCAGTGGCGAGCGGATGCGTTTTACGCCCGCTGCGCGCGGTGCGCGGCAATTGCAGCGGGTATTAGCGCAGCTCATGCGCAGTACGCCCGAAGGCCAATTTCCCGCCACCGCATCGGTACGTGCAAGCCTGCATTTTGCCCGTTCCCCGAGTCTTGTTTATGCTGTCAGTGATTTCCTCGACAACCCTTCGCCGATGTGCGAAGCCTTGCTGCGTTTGCGTCACATGCGTCACGATGTGCGTGCACTGTGCCTGCAGACAGAGGCTGAACGGACGGCGGATTTTTCATTGCAGACGCCGTATCGCGATCCGGAACAGGGCAGTGCCGTGCATGGCCTCACGCGCGAGGGTAGGGCGGCTTACCTAACGCAGCACACGGCGCATTTTGCGCAGCTGGCCGCGCAATTTAAGCAGCACGATATCGCCATGCTCAACGCCGTCATTGAGCAGCCGGCCGCCAGTGTATTACGCTCCTGGCTGCGTCAGGCCGGACCCAAGGCGCGCGCATGAGCAGCGTTTGGCCATGGTGGTGGCTGGCCTTGCCTTTACTCTTGTTGCCGATCTGGTGGCATCGGCAAAAGCGTGAGCGCCAGCAGACTGAGCCACTCGCTAGCGCACGATTTTTACCTGCCACGGCACCGCAGCAGCAGCGGGTCTGGCGCTGGACCGAGACGCTGCTGTTACTGCTGCGCTGCGTACTACTCAGCGTATTGATCGCCTGGCTGGCCGATACCGTATTGGCTTGGCGCGAGGACACCGTTTTGCTGGCGCCGGCGGTCGATGCCGTCTGGGCCGAACAGCAAATGAACGAAGCCGGCATGGGCAGTGCAGAGCGTGTGCCTATTTGCAGCCCGGCAGAAAATTGTGCCTCGATATTGGATTGGGTCGCGCAGCATGAACGTGCCTGGCGGCCGTCTGCGCGTTTGCTGTTGATCGCCAAGGCCGAGCAGCTGCCGCTGACGGCGCATCTGCCGCAGCTGGCGCATCCGCTGATCTTGCGTGTGCAAGAAGCGTCAACAGGATCAGCGTCATCAGCACCGACACCGCCGCGCCAACGCCACATCACCCTGGTCACGAATGCAACGCGCAGGCCACAGTGGCTAGCGCTATTCGCCGCCTTCGAGCTGGCCGGAACAGGTTCGCCGCGCACGGTCTTTGACAGCGAACCCAATGCGCAAACTGAACTGCTGATCTGGGACGATGCCACGAGCGCTCCACCCACAAACTGGCGCGCTCCCTTATGGTGGATTGCCGCCGCACCGGTGCTGCCGGAAGCGGCGCAGACCACCGCGCTGCGAATTGAGGGAATCGATTTGCGCTATGCCGACAGTGCGCGCGGTCGGTTCTGGTTTTCTAGCGATTGGCCGCCACGGGATGCACAAACACTACGCGGCTTGCATGCCAGCTGGCAGCTGCTCACGCAAACGACGGCGGCCTATCCGGTGACGAACCAGACCTTGCCGGCGCCCATTGTGCACAGTGCATCCGCTGCAGCGAATTTTTTTACAAGTTTGACGGCAGGTTCCGCAGGTTCCGCAGGTTCCTCACATGAGGGGAAGCCATCAAGCTTGGCCTGGCTGTTGATCATCTTATTTGTCATGGAACGGGGCCTGACACATGCGCGCCGGATTTGACATGCACCATGACGCTGACATCATGGCGCCTCTGCTCGGCCAATTATGGCGGGCCGTGCTGCGCCGGCGTGTGCCACTGTGGCTAGTGTGCGGCTTGCCGTGCCTGATGTTAGTCCGCACCGTGCCAGCCTTTGTGTGCGCGCTGCTGGTCTGGCTGCTCGCACTCATCCTGGATGGACTTTACTGGCACCGTCGTCTGCAACGCGACTGGCCGCGCTGGCTGGATGCGACGCTGCCGGCTCTCGAAGACAGCAGTGCCTTACTGGCCATGTCAGACGGCGCTGCCATGTCTCCCCTCGCGCAGCTACAAAGACGGCGTCTGCTTGAACGTTTGTCGGCGCTCATGAGTCAAGATGCAATGCGTCGCATCACGCGCGAGCGTGTGCCCACGCCGTGGATCTGGTGTGGTCCGGTCCTGATGGCTGCCAGCCTGACATGGTGGCTCCTGCAGGATGGACGTGACGGGCAGCCGCCGCTGCTCAGCCGGGTTCTGGCCAGCCTGACGCAGCAAACGCTGGTGTTGACTGTCACGCCGCCGGCATACACCGGTATGGCGCCGTTCGAATCGGTCGCGCGGGACCTGGATGTGCCCGAACATAGTCAGGTGCGCTGGTGCCAGCAGAATTCTTCCGATGCTGCGCTGCAGATTGAACTGAGCGATGGTCAGCTCCTATCCATGAAGGCGCATTGCGCGCAGTGGGAGGCCACGGAATCGGTATTTTGGCGCAGCCGTGTGCTGCAGTCCGAAAACAGCCAGCCCGGCGCGCGATTTACACTACGCGTTAAACCTGATCTGGCGCCAGAGATCAGCATCACTGCGCCAGCCGAACTGATTGAAGTCATTGCACCGCAAGCCACCAGTGTCGCGATCAGCGTGGCCGTACGTGACGACTATGCGCTGGTGCGCGCCAGTCTGCATATGACCTTAGCGCGCGGCAGCGGCGAAAATATTCGTTTCCAGGATCGTGAAATGCCGCTGCCGGCGTCTGCGGATCCCCATGTGCGCAGCATGAATAAACGCTGGACGCTGACAGAACTGGGCATGGAGCCGGGCGATGAGTTGTACTTTTTTGTGCGCGCAACAGACAACGCCCCGCTTCATCCGCACACCACGCAGTCGCCCACTTATACGCTGCGTTTGCCGGGCCCGTCAGCCGAAGATCTGGAAGCCTCGGCGCTGCCGAGTCTGGTGAAACCGGAGAGCCTGCGTAGTCAGCGGCAAATCATCATCGACACCGAGCAGCTGATCGCCGATATCCGAGCCACGCCGGCGATCGGTAGCAAAATCATCCGTGAGCGCAGTGAAGCCATCGCCGCCGATCAGTCGCAGCTCAGGCTGCGGTATGGCCAGTTTCTGGGCGAGGAATCGAGTCTGTTCGGTGATGAACATGATGCCGACGATGGTCATCAGGAGAAGAGCGGAAAAAGTGCGCAAGACAATCTGCTGGCGCAATTTGGTCATGCCCACGATCAGGCCGAAAACGCGACCTTGTTTGATGAAGCCACCAAAGAGGTCCTGCGGCGCGCGCTCAGTGCCATGTGGGAGGCCGAAAAACATCTGCGCGCATTGACGCCTGCGCCGGCCTTGCCTTTCGAAATCAAGGCCCTGGAAGCGATCAAACAATTACAGCAGGCCGAGCGTATTTACCTGCACCGCACCGCCTTCGTCCCACCAGCGCTCAAGGAAGAAAAACGCATGACCGGCGATATGGCCGGTGCGGCGAGTTATCGTCGTGCGCAAGGTTTGCCGCCGGTGTTTGTGCCGGCCGAGCTGGCGGAACTGGTGCGCGCACTGAATGCGGATACGCTGATGCCAGCGCTATGGCGTGCACAGGCACAGGACTGGATCACCGGACGGCTGCGTAACGATACGCAGCGTTTGGCGGCACAAAAATCGCTGCAGGATGTGGCGGACGGCTGTGTACCTTGCAAAAGTGTGCTGGCCGCTTACCTGCGCAGCACGATGAGTGAACAGCGCATTATTTTGCAGGCCAGACCGGACGTTGATACGCCATTTTTACAGGCCTGGCGCGCCAGGGGAACACCATGATGATGGCCGGTTTAGTTTTACTTTGCGCGGGCGGATTGTTCGCTCTGTTGCAGGCGCGTCAGCGGCGGTGGATCGAGGCTGGGCTGGTGCTATTGGCGGCCTTATCCCTGGCCGCTTTGTTGAGCGACTGGCCGCGTCGTACGCTTACCGATGCACCCTTAACACTGATCACGCAGGGCGCGCCGGCTGGCAGCCTGACGCAGGGTGCCGTGCTGGATGTGCGGAGCCATACCGCATCATTCCCGCTGCAGCAAGCCGTGCAGCGGGCCACATCCATCACGCTGCAGGGCGATGGATTGACGGCGGCGCAGTGGCGCGATTTGCCTGCCCGACCGCTACGCAGGCAAAGTTCTGCCAGCGAAGTACTCTGGCTGGATTTTCCCCGTCAGCTGGCTTTGGGCCGGCCGTTTGTACTCAGCGTTCGGCGCCCACAGGCGCAAGCCAATTGGCGGCTCCAGCTAGTGGCAGAAAACGATCAGCTGCTCGCAGAAGTCACTTCGGCCACACCGGTCGCAACGCTCAAGCTCGAATGGCTGCCACCACTGGCAGAACGACTGCTGCTGCGCGCGCGCGTGCTCGATAGCGCAGGTCGGGTATTGGCCCAGGGGCCTTTGCCGGTGCAGGTAGAAAATTCCCCGCCATTGCAGATTCAGGCGCGCTTTGATGCGGCCTCGTTTGATGTGCAGGCGCTCAATCAATTATTAAGCAATAGCGGCGCGCAGCTCGACTGGCAGCTCACGCTGGGTAAGGCGCTCACCCGCCAGGAGATGCCCGCCAAGACACTGGACAGGCCAAAGCTGATCCTCGTCGATGCCGCTTATCTGGAACATCTGACGGCGCCGGCGCGCGCGAGTTTGATGGCACAGGTCGCGCAGGGTTTGCCGTTGATGATTTTGGCGGCCAACGCCAGTCAGCCAGCATTTTGGCGCCGCGAATTCGGACTCGCATTGCAGGAACAGCCCGATGCGCAACGCAGCTTCCGTGTGGGCGGCACGTCGCTAATTTTGAATACGACGACCTGGACGCCGACCAAAGCGAGCGACACACTCTGGTCGGTCACCGCCACCGCCACCGCCAATGCCACTGCCACTGCCACTGCCACTACCACTACCAAAGCGCGCCAGCCCTGGCTATGGCAGCGCGACTGGAACAAAGGTCGGATTATCTGGCTCGGCGTGACCGACTGGCACCGTTATGCGATCACCGCGCCCGCCGCCTTGGGTCAGTGGTGGCAGGACACGCTGGATCAGGCCGGCTTACAGGATTTGCAGGCGATGCAGTGGCAGTTCCCCGATCCCTTTGTGCTGCCAGGTGAACGCGCGCAAGTATGCGCTCGCGGTGCCGAGCGTGGTACGCCGCTTCGCATCGGCGATCAGTCCTTGACTTGGCAGGTGCGGGCTGAACAGGCCGATGCAGAGTGTGCCGCATTTTGGCCGGCCAAATCAGGATGGGTGAGTTTGCAAAGTAATGCAGGAGGCCATTCACAGAGCGCAGAAATGTATGTCTACGCCAGCAGCGACTGGCCAGCCTGGCAGCAAGCCTTGCGACAGGATGCGACGGCCGAGTATGCGGCCCGCCTGCCGGAGCAGAATAAAGCAGTCAAGGCAGTCGCGGAAAAAATCCTCCCGGACTGGTTATGTGCGCTGCTGTTTGTGCTGAGTATGCTGGGTTTGTGGTGGCGCGAACGACGTTAATTTGCCAAGTTTATGCGGCCTGCACCGCCGACACCGCCGCACGTAAAGCCAGCAGATAGCTGTCTACCCCAAAGCCGCAAATCTGTCCTCGGACGATCTCGGCAAATACCGACTGATGACGGAAGGCTTCGCGGGCGTGGATGTTTGACATGTGCAGTTCGATGATCGGCACGGTCAGAATCGCCAACGCATCGCGAATACCGTAGCTGTAATGTGTCCAGGCGCCGGCATTGATCAACACGGCGTCCATCCCCTCGGTATAGGCTTGATGGATGCGCTCACACATAGCGCCTTCATGATTAGTCTGAAAGCTCGTCACCTCGGCAGACAGGCTGCGACCGAGCGCCTGCAGCTGGTCATCGATCTCGGCGAGCGTGATGGTGCCGTATTGTTTGGGATCGCGTTTGCCAAACATATTATGGTTGATTCCATGAAGCATAAGAATTTTCATGCTGTTCCCTTTTGTCCGGTGCTACCCGTCTTGCAACGGGCAGATGTTAGGTCAATGCCTTCAGATCAAGCGAGATGCTCGTATCGGCTGCATGTATTAGCTGAATTTATCAGCTGCTTGTTTAGCTACGCTTATTGGCGAAAGTATTCCTGCACCGTTTCCCAGGCAGTCTTTTGTAAGAGCGCGGCCAGTTCCGGTGTCAGATTCGCCCGATAGCTCAAGCCTTCAGGCGACTTGCGCAAGAACGTTGCATAGGCGGTCGCGGCAGCAAGATAGGTGCCGGCGATGCTGGGGTGGCGTTTATCGAGCTGATACAGTTCGATCTCCGGATTTTTTCCAATCAATTTGGCGAACGCCAGACCAGCCGGAATCACCAGCGCATCATTGGCATTCCCGGCCAAGGTGTATTGCTCGGCCAGCAGGGCGGTCATTTCAGGTTTGTCTTTATAGGCCCAGGACATGAACAGGACTGGACGTACCTTATTATTGCGCAGCGACTGGCTATATTTTTTGACCGTCTCATGGAACACGCTCTGCAGCTGCGGATGGATAGGACATTGGCTGCAGTCCATCATGATGGCGGTATCGAACTGTGCGCCCGGCGGATTAAAGCGAATTTCATTATCGCCGACGAAGGAATAGCGGCCGATACCGTTCGGGCGCAGCAGCGAATCCATATCGTGCCAGTCCAGCCCCGATCCACTGATGGTGGACGAAATCCCGCGCACAGGCGTAGAGGGTTTGGCCGACGCCATCAGCTTGCCGAAGTGATTATGCATGCTGTCGTTATAGTAAAAGAAGCTATTCCCGACCCAGAGGATGGAAGCGGGCGCTGCGCCTGGGTCAATTCGCGTGGGCTTGGTTTGTGCCTGCAGCGCGCTCAGCGGTGCCAGTAAGGTAAACAGGAGCGCGAGCTTCGAGGCCCAGCGAAGCGGTGTGGCAGCGTGCATGATCTTTTTCCTTCTTGTGATGGTGGCGTCGGCTCGACTACAAGGCAGGGTAAAGTGTAGCAGCTAGATGACAAATGGCAAAGCAGTGTGCTGTGCCGGGCTTCACTGTGGAACATAAAGCCCGGCAAGCGGTGGAAGACCTGTGGAGAAGACCCGTTCTTACTAAAGCCCGCGCCCACGTAAAAGGCGAACGAGTATGACGATGATCGCGATCACCAGCAGTACGTGGATGAAGCCGCCCATTGTGGTGGACGACACCAAGCCCACCAGCCAAAGCACGATCAATATGATGGCAATTGTTTCAAGCATTTATGCTCTCCTGTCAGTTATTGGATTCATCCGGCTCGACTAGCGACCTTTGATACGGATGTCATTCCTGACGCTTTTAACCCCCTTGATTTCGCGCGTTAATGCGACGGCTTTGCGGATGTCTTCGTCAGAATTAACGAATCCGCTCAGCTGCACTTCGCCTTTGAAGGTTTCGACATTGATCTCACTGACTTTCAGATTCGGCTCATTGAACATCGCCGCTTTTACTTTGGTAGTAATCCAGCTGTCGTCAAAATATTCGCCGGTGCCCTCCTGCGTTTTGGTGGACGCGCAGCCAAGCGACGTGATGACGAGAAGCGTCAGAAACGCCTGGCTGAGAAATTTACGATAAGTCATTTGCATAGGCTCCTAATCGATAAAAAAATTGTGGCAGACGGCGCTGAACGTCGTCACATCGCTGCGTAACAATAAAAGGACTAATTTTTCCTGCGTCGTCAGTGCATTAGCTGGTCTGTAAATCTATGGCGGCTTGGGACTGCGCGGAGCAGAGTCTGGCTACACGGAGTCGCTATACCGGACAAGAATTGTCGCCTGCCGTCCGGCTAGCCCATTGATCTTGCGTAAGACAAGGCCAGTACGCCAGACCGAGAAGGAGACTTCCTGTGTTTTTCAAATCGACGTAATGTTGCCCGAGGCGTTTTTCGTGTACAAAAGCCTCGCTGAATCGCATGCAAGAGAAAGCGATGACCGAGCTTGTTTGCGGTAAGATGCTACAACGATTAAAAATACTGCATCGATTAAAAATACTGCAGTCCCTTTTACTAGAGAGATGCTTGCCTGCTTTGCCGGTGATGCCTGCATCAGACCGGATGCCTTTTTCCAAAGCAAACGCCGTCCCCATTATGAAAATACCTAAAAGAATTCAGTCTTTGGTCGACGAGGGTTTAATCGATGCGGTGCTGCGTCAACTGATGAGCGGTAAGGAAGCGACCGTCTATGTGGTGCGCTGTGGCGAAGAAGTTCGCTGCGCCAAGGTCTATAAAGAGGCCAATCAACGCAGTTTCCACCAAAACGCCGCCTATCAGGAAGGCCGCAAGGTCAAAAACAGCCGCCAGGCGCGCGCCATGGAAAAGGGCACGCGTTACGGTCGTCAGGTGCAGGAAGAAGCCTGGCAAAACGCGGAAGTCGATGCCTTGTTCCGGCTCGCCGCTGCCGGCGTCAAAGTTCCCCGTCCTTATATCTGTTTTGATGGCGTGCTACTCATGGACCTCGTCACCGATGCCGATGGCAATGCCGCACCGCGTCTGAACGACGTTGAACTCGATCAAACGCTGGCCTTGCGCTTTCACGCACAGATGCTCGATCAGGTGATCCTGATGCTGGGGGCAGGCATCATCCACGGCGATCTGTCGGAATACAATATTCTGGTGGATGAAGAAGGTCTGGTGATCATTGATTTGCCGCAGGCGGTCGACGCAGCAGGCAACACCAATGCCGGACCGATGCTTGAGCGCGATGTCGATAACCTGACCGCATTCTTTGCCACATTTGCTCCGCGCCTGGCTGGCGCCCAATACGGCAAAGAAATCTGGGCCCTCTACCAGGCTGGCCAACTACAACCCGGCGTCGTCCTCACCGGCCGCGTAGCCGTCGATCACCGCACACCGAACGTCGGCGCAGTCATGCACGAAATGCGCCTGGCCCGCGAAGAACATGCCGAACAAGCCCGCCTGCGCTACGAAGAAGATCATTAACACCCTGGGGTCAGGTCTTGACATGACACATTTGAACAAGTGATCGTGGGCAATTTTGTGATATCACGCTTTAAAACTGTCATGTCAAGACCTGACCCCACACTTACTAAAATATGAAAAATTCATTCATCGCCAAGTCACTGTTGCCGAAGTTTTTTTTGCTGCTGTTTCTGCAAAGCGGACTGCTCAATCCGGTCATGGCACAGGTACCTGCTACGCCTAAAACCTATCAGGATCTGACGCGCAAGCTCGAAGCCCAGCCGGGGTTTATCGATCTCTGGCGTGACGTCGAACAGGGCCGCGTCCTGCTGTCGGTCAGCGCGCTCAATACACCTTTTCTGCTGATGAGCTCTCTGCCACATGGCTTGGGTTCGAACGATATTGGTCTTGATCGCGGTCTGCCGGATGAACTCAAGATGGTGCATTTTGAAAAGCGCGGGTCGCGGCTATTTCTGCTGCAGGAAAATACCCGCTTCGTCGCCAATTCGCCCAACCCGGACGAACGGGCCAGCGTGGCCGAAGCCTTTGCCAGCGCAGTGCTGTGGTCAGGCGATATTCTCGCCAGCGATAGCGGCAAAAATTTGATCGATTTTTCCAGCTTCCTGATGGCTGACCGCCATGGTCTGGCAACGCGGCTGAGCGATACCAAGCAGGGGAGTTACCGGGTCGATGAAAAGCGCAGCGCGGTGCTGCCTGAACTGGCCAAGAGTTTTCCTGATAATACCGAGCTCGAAGCGATCCTGACCTTTGCCGGTCCTGGCGAAGGCAAGTTCGTACGCGAAGTGGCGGCCGATGCCACCAGCCTGACCATGCGTCAGCACATCAGTTTGATACGCCTGCCGGACGCCGGCTACCAGAAGCGCGCGCATCATCCGGGTTCGGGCGGACTCGATACTGGCTATTTTGATTTCTCGACACCGCTGGCCAAAAGTATCGATGTGCGCTGGCAGCTGCGTTTCCGGCTTGAAAAAACTGATCCGTCGGCGGCACTCAGCAAGGTGAAAAAGCCGATTATTTATTACGTTGATCGGGGCGCGCCGGAGCCGGTGCGCTCTGCTCTCATCGATGGTGCGCGTTGGTGGGTCAGTGCATTTGAAAAGGCCGGCTTCAAGGATGCCTACCGGGTCGAGCTGCTGCCAGAAGGCGTGGATCCGATGGATATCCGTTATAACGTGATCCAGTGGGTCCATCGCGCCACGCGTGGCTGGTCCTACGGGAATGCGCTGGCTGATCCGCGCACCGGTGAAATCATCAAGGGCGCTGTCACGCTCGGCTCGCAGCGCGTTCGGCAGGATATTCTGATCGCCGAAAGTCTGCTCGCCCCCTACGGCAAGACTGCCAGCGCTGACAAGAAAAAAATGGCCGAGCAAATGGCCGTAGCGCGTCTGCGTCAATTATCGGCCCATGAAGTCGGGCACACCTTGGGCTTTGCGCATAACTTTGCCGCCAGCCGGCTGGGTAATGCGTCGGTGATGGATTATCCGCATCCGATCGTCAAGCTCGATGCCAAAGGCGAGGTCGATTTGCAGGATGCGTATGGCGTTGGCGTCGGTATATGGGATGACTATGTCGTCAAAGAAGTCTACGGCCAGTTTGCCGAGGGACAGGAAGCCGCTGCACTGGCCGCTCTGCGCGCGCAAGCCAAGGCCGACAAACTGCAGTATGTCAGTGACGCCGATTCGCGCGCTGCCGGGGCAGTTCATCCGGATGGCTTGCTGTGGGATTTCGGTCCGGACTCGATCAAGACCTGGGATCAGCTCATGGCGGTGCGTCAGCGCGCGCTGCAAACGTTTTCAGTCGACGTCTTGCCGGATGAGCGGCAGATAGGCGAGTTGGAGGCGCGTATCGTGCCGGTGTATCTGCTGCACCGCTATCAGGCCGAGGCTTTGGCGCGCTTGATCGCCGGCGGTGAATTTGAATATGGCACCAGTGCCGACGTGCGCGCAGGTCGTACGCAAAGCGGTGTGCATGTTGTACCTGCCGCAGTTCAGCGTCAGGCCCTGAGTCGCTTAGTCGATAGTCTGCGCGCAGAAAGTCTGGCCTTGCCGGCTAATGTACTGAATGTACTGACGCCACCGGGCAATGGCTTTACACGTAACGTCGAATATTTTGCAACGCACATGAACGGTGTGTTCGACGCCTTCGCGGCAGTCGAATCCGCCGCCGCCCAGACAAGTATGTTCCTGCTCGATGCATCCCGCATGAATCGTCTGGCTTGGCAGCATGCGCGCGACAGCAAACAGCCGGGGGTGCAGGAGGTCTTGTCACTGGTATTGCAACGTACCTGGAAGCGCGAACCGGTCGCCGCCGCAGTCATCGCTGGTGAGTCGGTACAGCTGGCTGCAAACTGGGTCGTGCTGGATGCCGTGCTCAATCTGCTCGAGAGCGGCAAGCTGCATCCGCAGGTCGATGCCGAAGTCCGCCAGAGCGTGCAGTCATTGTCGCAATGGCTGATGCAAAATCCCGCCAGTGGTACGACCGCCGACAGTCGCAAGCAAGCCGTCACCCTAGTGCAGACCTACCTGAATGATCCGCGGCGCGTTAAGCTGCGCAGCATGCCGGTGATCCCGCCGGGTGGGCCGATTTAGGGATCAGTTCGTAAGTAATTACGTATCAATGACGCTGCCGCCAAATAGCGCAGCAGCGTCAATCAATCAAAACCGCCGGCTCACTTTCGGGCTGCCGGTCCCTGCCGGCAGACTAATAAAATCCCCATCAATGCCAACTTGAATCGGTCCGCTGAAGATCTTCGTTGAATCGCCCAGAAAGGCGCTCTCCATGCCGGGAAAAGGCAGCGGTGGCGCGATGTGACTGAGCAGCAGGTAGCCCACCTTGGCATCGCGCGCGACTTCGGCAGCTTGTTCGGGAGTGGTGTGATAATCGATGATGTCGCCGAAGATTTTTTGCAGATTCTTGCGACCAGCTTGCGCTGCACCGTCCTGTAATAAACGCACCAGCGGCTCGGACAGCGCTTCATGGACCAACAGATCAACGCCATTTGCTTCCTTTTGCACAGCGGCAGCCTTACGCGTATCTCCGCTGAGAACGACCGTGCGGCCTTTGTAGGAAATCCGGTAACCCACCGCCGGATGGACCGGCGCATGGTCGACATTGAATGCGACGATCTCCAGATCGGCATCCTTAAGCAATACGATCCGGCCATCGGCGTCGGGGGTAAAGGGTTTTGCCTGTCCGCCAAAGCCATTGGCCGGCATGATCGCCTCGCCGTGATGCGCCACGCGGTACTTATGATCTTGCGCATAGGTCTGCATCAGGCCCGAGACGACTTGCTCCACGCCTGCCGGACCATACACCGGCACAGGCTGTGTGTTGGACGCCGAAACCCAGCGTTGCAATAACAGTTCGCCCAGACCATCGATATGATCGGAATGAAAATGGGTCAGGAAGATGGCTTCGATGCTGCCATGACTAAAGCCCATTTTGGCGATGTTGCGTACACTGGCATTGCCTGCATCGAAAACAAACATACGCTTACCGGCGATGACGAGCGTGCAGGGACCGCCACGTTTTTCATCAGGGAAGGGCGAGCCGGCACCACACAGGCCGACGTGTAATCCATCGGCTAATTCTTTCATGGCGTCGGTGCTGAGTTTAGCGACGATCATTTTTTGTGCGATGGCGATACTCAGTGGAGCACGAAATACATAAGCAGCACCAGCCAGCAGGCCGATCATGATCAACAACGGTAGCGCTAGGCGACGAAACTTCATGGTGACTCCAGGGATAACGTTAAAAATAAGGGACGACAGTTCAAACGCCGAAGATACGTGCCAGGCGTACCAGCAGGCCCTGAAACCAGGGTGCCACATAGCGCAAATGCGGCCGCCGGGCTTCGGCTGCTGCGATAATCTTGGCCACAATGGAGCGCGTGCTGCGTGCTTCGAGCAGATGAAATACGCGCGACTCCTGCGCCTTGATCTTGTCCGCCTGAGCGCTGAAATAGGATCCCTCAGCCATCCAGGCATATTTATTGTTCGTCATCGACTGATTAAAGCCGGTATGAATCGCACCCGGTTCAATCAGGGCGATCTGGATGTTTTTGCCCAGCTGGTCCATCTCGGCGCGCAGTCCGGCGCCGGCAGCCGAGAGGGCAAATTTGCTCATCGAATACGGCATCAAAAAGGGCATCGGGATGCGTCCGGCAATCGAGCTAATGAATAAAATCGTGCCACGTTCGCGCGCGATCATGCCGCGTAGCGCGACTTGGGTGAGTGCCAAGGTCGAGAATAAATTCACTTCAAACAGACTACGAATGCGCTCGACTGCCACCTCAGCCAGTGAGCCGGAATCGCCCAATGCGGCATTATTGATCAGCACATCGAGCTCTAACGGTCGCAGCATTTCGCGTTCGGCTGCATTGGTAATGTCGAGCTTGAATACTTGCAGTGTTTGCCCTCGTTGGAGGCATTCTTCGCGCAATAAGACGGCCTGTGCTTCACTGAAGGTGGTGGCGATCACGCGATGTCCGCGCGCGGCCAGGGCGAAGGCGGCGTCACGGCCGATGCCTGTGCCGGCGCCGGTAATCAGGATAGTTTTGCTCATGGTCTTTCCTTCGTTTATAAATAGGCCAGCGACATCTGCTCGCCTTCCATTGTGTTTTTTATTGCACGAATATGCGCGCTAAACGTCCCATTGATGACCAGTAAAAATCGCGCCCCCAGCCAACGCTCGGAAAAACGACGCCCTGCATCATGCCACCACTACGCACCCTTGCCAGTTCCTGACCGGTTTCAATCTGCAGCACGACCACTTCTTCCCCTAGCCAGCGGTAATCGTTGATCACTAGTTCGCCGGTATCCGGATAAAGGATCATGTGACTGGCACAGCCAAAGTCGCGTTTGCGCCAGAGCCGTTGCAAATTCTTTTTTTCAGGATCATAGCGCCAGGCTTGCAGATGACGGTTGGCCGAATCGTAAGCCACGATGATGCTGCGCTGGCGATCAAATAGTGGCGGATTGGTGATGCTACCGGCGCGCAGTCCGCTAATGACATGATGACTGTGGTCCTTCGTATCCTGTAATGAAACCCGGATCAGACGATTGGGCGTGGGACTCACGCCGGCATCCATCATCGAGGTAAAATAATTGTGTTTGCCATTGTCCATGAACCAGGCGTTGGCGCCGTCGAGCACCATGTCCCAGCCATAGGTCTGGCCACGTACACCGATATAGTCGAAATGCCAGTCAGGATCAAACACCAGCTGCGCTGAACCCGCGTCCCAGTGGTAGCGAAAAATCGAGCGAACACCGACCACATAGACCGTATTCCCAATCGCGCTTAGACGGGCGACGGAGGGCTCGGGACATTCGGTATCAGCGCAGACCGGCGTCAGTGATTTTGCATCCAGTACGGTTAGCCTCGCCTTGGTGTTGTCGGATAAATTTTTGGTGACAATACAGCCGTTGGACAAAATAACGAACGAGTTATAAGGCTGGTTTACGGGCAGCTTGAATGAAGCTTGTAATTCACAATGCCGATTCAGCCGGTGCGCATAACGGCCATAGACCACGATCAAGTCGCCATGACGGTGAATCGCCATCCCGCCCGGCCACATTGGCCCGCCGGGTAAACGCGGTGAGCGACGCACGGTCTTGAGGGTGAGGGGATCGATCTGCTCGACGCACGAGGACGTCGGCAGGCCGATCCTCGAACGCAAGGCAGAATGCGTCAGTAAATAGACTTCACCCGGCGCACCGAGAATCGTCATGGTCGACATCAGGGTATTACGCGTCACGCAGCTAAGGGTTTCGCCTTTTTGCAGTGCCAAACCAGCGCCAGTAATCGGCGTTTGCAAACGCGCCGGGCCGCCATCTTCACACGGCCAGGGGCTATTCAGATACCCGGCAGCATTCATGCAGCACGCCTGCGACGCCGCACATAAATCCAGAGCGCCACCAGTCCCGCTAAAATCGCCAGGGTGCTCGCGGCATTGTCCTTGATACGCGGCCAGTAGACATTGACGAAGGAGTTGATGATGACCTGTTTTTTCGGTTCGTAATTGTCCGGCATTTCCAGCACACCGTTGGTTTTGGCATAGACCGCGTAATCCGCTTTCATGGCGGTGAAGGCATCGGCCATTTGCAGCTGCAAATCATTGGTTTCACCTGGATCGCGGCGGATATCGTACAGATGCCAGAGGCCGTCACCGACCGGCTGAATATTCCGCACCAGTTTCAAGTCACCTTTAAAGATCGCCTGATTACCGGATAGCTCATAGCCGATCGCTTCGTCGGCGGCATGCACCTGCTGGGTTTGTCCCATCAGTGCCGGTAGCAGGCTGGTGCCGGTCATGGCTTCAATTTTTTGTCCGCGATAGCTGTTGCCCGGGCGGGCAATCTGCGCCAGTTCCAGCAGGGTCGGCACGATGTCATTGATATGCGTGAAGCTCTGCTGTATCTGATTTTGCGGCATGCCCGGAATACCTGAAATGATCAGCGGCACACGGATGCCGCCCTCACCAGCATAAAATTTATACGTCGATAGTGGCGAGGCTGCAGCGCTGGCCCAGCTTGGTCCGAGGATGCTGTAAGCGCCTTTAGCGCCAAGATCGTCGATGCCGCGCGCATAGTTCATATCGAGCCATAGTTTACCGAGCGTGATGGCATAAGGGTCAGACGCTTCCGCGCCATTATCGGAGAGGAAAACAAATACCGTATTGTCGAACTCGCCGCTTTCCTTCAAGTGCGTGATCAGGCGGCCGACGTGGTAATCCATCGCATCGGCCATGCCGGCATAGACTTCCATCCGCCGTGCCTGATAACGTTTCTCTTCCTCGCTTAGGGCATCCCAATCGGTCGTAGTTTTCATGGCGACCATGGGCGTGCCTTTGGGAAGCAGGCCCAGTTCGATCGCCTTATCGTGTCGGGCCTGACGCAGAGCGGTCCAGCCGTCCTTGTATTGACCTTTGTATTTGTCGATAAAACTTTTAGGCGCCTGCACAGGAATGTGGTTAGCTTGAAAGCCCACATAAGCAAAAAAGGGTTTGTTTTCCTTTTTGCCGGCACGCAGATAATCGATGGTTTTATCAATATAAAACGCTGACGAATAAAAATCGTTCGGCATGACCGCTTCGACGCCATCCTCATACCAGTACACTTTATCGGTCAATTCGAGATAGCGTTTGCCGGTTTCCCAGTTATCCGAGCCGCTGTCGCCTTGTATCAGCGAATGGTCAAAGCCGCGCCGGTTCGGTAAATTATGCGGCTCTTTACCCACATGCCATTTACCGGCCACATAGGTACGATAGCCGCTATCTTGCAGCAGGGTCGCGACGGTGACGACGTTTTGATTCAGTACCGACAAATAGCCCGGTTTGCCGACATGTTCTTGCGGAATGGTCTCGCGCATATTCCCCACACCATTGAGGTGATTATCGACCCCGGTGAGGAGCATTGAACGGCTGGGCGAACAGGATGCCGTAGCATGAAAGTTGGCAAAGCGCGCACCGCGCTGGGCCAGGGCATCCAGATTCGGCGTGTGAATTTCGCTGCCGAAGGCGCCTACGTCGGTAAAGCCCCAATCGTCGGCCAGCAGGATGACGATGTTCGGCCGTGTTTTGCTGACGCTGGCAGGCACGCTTGGCGTTACCGCTGACATTGCTACCGACGTCGCCACTAAGCTCGCCAAGGCCGTCAGCAAAAACAGGCAGCGCGATGCACGCATTGGCTTATTTGGCATTTTTTTCCAGTGCGTATTCACGCGCAAGAGGTTTCCAGTGCAGCACGCCGAACAAGAGCGTGAGCAGAATGCTTTTGTTCACACCGCCGGGATAACGGCGAATATATTTGAAGGCAAACGCCAGTTCGAGGACATGCATAAACACCAGTGAGAGCGCAATGAGCTGAGAACGACTGGCCTGTTCAGCAGACAAAATACCAAACTGGCCAATCAGCGCCAGCGAATAGCAGACCAGACAGGCTAAGCGCAAAAGGGTGTTGATCATGACGGACTCCTCAATGAAATTTATAATGATTAATTCAATTACTCATGTATTAACTAAGAACTAAGCGGCACCTTGAAACTGCAATGCCGCTTCAATCGCCCACAGACGATCCTGGCCCCACACTGCCGTATCACCGACCTGAAACGAAGGCACGCCCCACAGACCAAGCGCAAACATTGCCTGCCGATTTTGTTCTGCAGTGATGCGCCATGCCTCATCCTTGAGCGCCACCTGCGCCGACGCCCATGCAAGCCCGGCACGCTCAACGATCCTGCGCAAGCCGCGATCGCTTCCGGCATCGATCCCTTCGGCCCATACGCCCTGCATGAAGGAACGCAGATAGGCCTGTCCTTTGCCCGCTTGTTCGGCAAAGGGAATCAAGGCCAGCCCGCGTTCAGTCGGGCGACCCAGCGGATCGTTGATGCGACCAAAGGGTGTGCCATGTTCACGCGCTTCACGTGCGGTATCGAGCGCAATGTACTGGCGTTTTTGACGTGGCACCGGCAAGCCACGCATCACCATCGGTAACACGAATCGCAGTCGTACTTCGGCACCGGTCCGGCGACCCAGTTCAAAAACGCGTGGCGTGACGATGGCCGAGTAGGGACTGCGCAAGGAAAAGAAAAAATCGATCGGGGTTGGCTGCGCAAAAGCAGACGGTAATGAAGTCGATGCCATCGTGCGTGCCGCAGTCGCTGGAAACATCAAACCAGACACCCCCGATCGCTGCGCACCGAGTTCCTGTAGCCGGCGTTCGAGATGACGCAGACGGTCGATGCCCCAATACCATTCGCCGGCATAATAAAACGTCGCGCCCAAATAATGCCCCAGCTTGCTACGCAGTGCATCGGCTGCCGCAGTGTGTGCCTGCACGGCAGCGGGCGTGGCAGGATTGTTCACGAGCGAAGGCAGCGTTTGCGTCGGATCAGCCTTCCATAAGGCTGCGCTTAGGGCAGCGGCATGTTCAACAAAACAGTCTTGTTCAATCGCCGTCACCAATTGCGCCGCGACTTGATCGCAGTGGGCCGCAGTGGGCTGACATCCCGGATCACGAAAGTCGCCACCGGTATGTTGCGCCAGACTCTGCGCATCACGGCGGCTATAGGCGATCAGTTTGTCGCGCTCGGGCGCGGCCGCATCGGCTGGCGGGCGCACAATATGGGCAGAGAGTTGGATAGCGTAGCGCTGCAGAAGTCCCTGCAGGCTGGCGGCAGTCAGAACGCAATACGGGTCATCGACCTGATGAAAATAATGCACCACATGCGGCGCGCCATGTTTGCGCCGGCCGGCTTCTTGCCGGGCACGTTGTTTTTGCAAACGCTCCAATGAGAGCAGACGTTCGCTGATGATGGGCATTAACCAGCTGCTAAGCGACATAGCGTTCCTTGATCGACGGCGCAGTGCTCTAATGATTTCCGTACACTAGTGTACTGATGCAGGCAATGGTGTCGTCTTTGCCCCTTATTGTCAAGTTTTTACCTGGCTTTAGTCGAGTCGTTCGATGCCGGGCATGTTCCATCTGCCTTTGAGGAGTGCCGCCTGTGGCCAGTACAGGCGCGCATTGACCAGGAATGGATTGCCGGCCTTGATGGGCAGCCAGTTCGCACGCATGGCCTCGGCCGGTGCATCGGCTTGCAGCAGGATATCGAGCGAGCCGTCCGGGTTGGTCACCAGCGGGTCGCGGTCGCCCAGCGCGTAGCGTTGGAGTGGATTGTCGATCACGAAGTCGTCTTCACCGTATACAGTGAGTGACCAAAACGCATTCACCGGCGGACGCTGCGCCGGCTTGAAATGGATTCGGTAATGATGACTGCCATCGAGCGGCTTGCCGCTGGCGTCCAGGCGCGCGGAAGGGTAGACCGCATCCTCAGGCAGGTTCGCACCAAGACCTATCATGGCCACCCCGGCGCGCACTGCGTACTCGGTGCCGTACTGGCCCAGATTGGCCGGCGGCGTCGCCCAGCCTTGCTGCAGATTGGTGGGTTCTTTTAAATTCCGGATCAGCAGCTGTTCGGCGACCCAGCTTCCCAGCCCCACACTCCAGCGTTCCAGCCGACTCCAGTTAGGCGGCTGACCAGGGCGCACACCGATCTGCGCCATTTTTTCCAGCATCGGCGCATCCCCGGCGGTCGGCGGATTATTTTTCATGAGTAGTGCCAGGCGCTGGAAAAAAACCACGCTGTTCATCTCATGTAATTGGCGCACGGGCGGCAGCGGATTTTCCAGGCCAGGCTGCCATTCTTGCGCAGTGTCTGGCCGACCCGTGCGCCAGTCAGCCAGGGACTGCAGATGCAGGCCGTCCTGGATGCGATGCACCACCGGATAATCAGCGACACCATTCGTTTGTATGCGTCCCAGTAGCCAGACGATTTGGGTTGGTGCGCGCAATAAAGTGAGCCCTGGTGGCGTTGTGCCTTGCCAGTCCGGGCTGACCAATAAATACGTTTGCGCCGCTTTACCCGTCGTGCGGCTGCCCGGCGCGGCAAAGACATTGGTCCAGGCGTCCATGAAACTGATCACGGCATAGCGCTGATCATTGGCCGCCATGTCGAACACCCACGGCCCTTTATGTGTATCGATAAAGGCGCTGGTGTAGAGCGTATCGAGATTCATGCGCACCACATCTTTGAAGCTGGCAGGCGGAAATTGGCGCGCGCGGTGCAGCTGATTTTCCGGCCCGATGGTGCTCTCGAAATTGGCCCGCGTGACGTCCATGATCACCAGCGGATAGCCAAACAGCGTGGCCTCGGCGCCAATACGGATGAAGCTGGCCTTGGAAATCAGCACCCCGCCGCCGATCAAAAAGGCCAGCAGCAGGAACAGAAAGCCCGGGCGCAGACTGCGCCATAAGCTCGGCGCCGGTGAAAACAGTGGCCTCACGGACCTTTGGCGACCAGGATGGTGCGAAAGCCGAGATGGCTGGCACCCAGATCGACTTCCTGCGGCTGTCGCGAGCCGGCGCGGTAGCGCATGCAGTAGTCTGGTGAGCACAAAAACGATCCGCCCTTGATCACCTGCCGGTCGCTGGCGGCGGCGCGAAAATTAGTCGGCAGCTGATCCGGATGCACCGCGCTGGCGGCAGGGTGGTTATCACTCCAGGCATCGGTCGTGAGCTCCCATACATTGCCGATCATATCGAACAGACCGAGCGCATTCGAGGCGTAACAGCCGACCGGTGCCAAACCGACAAAGCCATCCTTGGCGGAGTTCACGATCGGGAATAAGCCTTGCCAGGTGTTCGCCTGATCAGGCTGTTCATGTTCATCGACGGCCTTGTCCTGCGCAGCCCGTGCAGCCCATTCCCATTCCGCTTCGCTGGGCATGCTGTGACCGCGCCATTTGGCATAGGCTTGTGCATCTTCAGGTGTAATGGTCACCACCGGAAAGGCACCGTGTCCCTCAATCGTGGTCGCCGGTCCACCCGGATGGCGCCAATTCGCGCCCGGTAAATACTGCCACCATTGTGAGATATTTTCTTTGCCGTTCACATTTTCTGGAATCACAAACACCACAGCGCCTGGCTGCTGCATATCGGTCGGTAATCCCGGATGCAGAATTTGATTGACTGGGCGCTCAGCGACGGTGACATAGCCAGTCGCCTTGATAAAGGCGGCAAATTCATCGTTCGTGACTTCGGTGCGATCCATCCAGAAGCCCTTGACGCGCACTTTTCCAGCGGGAAGTTCTTCAGGGTAGGTGGTGTCGCCAGGTGTATATTCACCGCCAGGCACCCATACCATGCCGGGATGCGGCGCTGAGGCAGATTGTGCTGGCAGCGTACAGGCAGTCGGTTCGACGCGTACAGGTTTTTTGTTCGCCTGCTCTTTAGCATGCCACCACCAGCCCAACCCGATCAACAGTGAGAGCAACAATAAAAAAGCGCCCAGATAGGCGAAGGAACGTTTGGAAAGTGGGCGCATGGCGTTAAATTTTTCGATGTGCTGTTCAGTGTTTTTCTGGTCTTGAGCATAGGGCGCCAGCAATGTGGCGAAATTTTACACTGCTTGCGTTACAGGAACAACTCGCAAACCACTGCGCCGCAAACGCGGAATGTCCAATGTCAGAAATGCCGATCCACCGACTTTGCTCAGCCATTCGCGCACCGCGGCCTGCGCATGCGCTGGCATGGCGTGGTAAATATCCAGCGTGCGCTGCGCCATCCACAGCGTATAGGGCAGGGCGCCACGATAGAAAGTGCCCTGACCCATGGGGCACGCCACATCCGCCAACACGCGCGGCAGGGCTTTGCCGGCAGGCAGGGTCAACATAGCCGTCTTGACCTGCTGATTGATCCCTTCCAGCATCGGCAAAAATTCAGCAAAGATCGCCTTGAATACCGGCGCCAGCGTTGACGCGATTTGATCGCCGTCCAGCAGGGTGGGCGTATTGTGCGGGTCGGGATGACGCATGCGCTCGAGCCAGGCTTGCAGGGCGGGCCGCTTGGCGATCAACTCGCGCGCCGGCCACGGGTCACGACCCAGGTGGCCATACATGGTGCCGACTAAACCAAAGTCACCGATCGTCGGATGGCCGCCAAACAGAAAGTCATGCTGGGCAAAATGCGCGTCGAGCAGATCGAGCATTTCGCCCGTCCATTGATTGAGCAGCGCGAACTGTTCTGGCCGCACGCCGACCGAATGCAGCATGCCACGTAATTTACCGGCCACCCGTGCGACCACCTGGCGTTGCAGAAAGGCCGGGAAATACGGTAGCAATGCGCGTCCCGCATCGTGTTCAAACAAGGCATAGTTTTCGCTATACGACCAGCGGGTATGCATGGCAACCGGGACCCACCATTCGTCGCCCCAGGCTTCCATCAGTGAGGCCGCAAATTGCTGCACCGGCGTGGTCGGCGTTACCGGACGGTGGCTAAACTGCGCCTCCAGTCGTTCGATGATGACAGTCGAATCCTGAATCCATTCACCGTCTGGCGTGGTAATGACAGGCATGACCATTGCGCCAGTTTCTTTTTTGATGCGCCACATCAGGGTGTAGGCATTGACTGGCTGGTCGGTAAAAGGGATGCCCTTGTAGCGCAGATAGCACAGCACCTTGCCGGTAAAGTAGGACAAATGCCAGCCGTAGAGGGTCAATGTTTTTTTCATCGGTGCTAGTAGGCTTTCGTAGATTATCGCGTCAGACCAGCTTGCGCCACAGGCTATCGGGAATCAGGCGCATGAAGGGACGCAATAATCGCCACGGGTAGCCGGGCACAATGCCGACCGCTTTTTTGTTTTCAATGAGCGTCACGGTTTCGCGCGCAGCCTGCTCGGCGGAGACGGCAAACGGATATTTTTCGATATGCGGCATGATGTCGGTGATGACAAAGCCGGGCATGATGGTCGTGACGCTAATATGCTTGCGCTTGAGTTCAATCCGCGCCGCTTCAAGATACATCGAAAACCCCGCCTTGCTGGCGCAATAAGCAGCCTGTTTTGGTATGCCCTTGACTGCAGCCAGCGAAGAAATACCGACGATCTGGCCGGCACCACGGGCGATGAAATGCGCTGCCGCTGCGTCTACGCTCGCCATGGCGCCGATCACATTGGTCATGATTAATTGCTTTTGCTTGAGGATGTCGCCCTTGCCGACCGAGGTGATGGCATTCACCCCCGCATTGACGACCATGATATCGATGCCGCCCAAACGTGCAAACAGCGCCTGCAAGACCGGTTCGACCGTCTCGGTCTGATCTACATCGAGCGCGCTGATGGCGATCGTGCGTGTGCTGTCGCCGCAAGCTGCCAGGATTTCTTCGCGCAGTGCAGTCAGCACATCCAGCCGGCGCGCTGTCAGCCCCAGATGATAGCCGCGACGGGCAAATTCAAACGCCAGCGCGCGACCGATACCTGCCGAGGCGCCGGTAATGACGACCGTTTTGTTGTGTGCAATGCGAGGAAGATTAGACATTTAATTGACCCAGTAAGTGACGACATCGTCTGGCGTTTGTTTTTGATTGAGCGTTTTATCGATCGTGACCGGCAGTTCGATAAAGGAAGGCCAGAGCGAGGCCGGCATCTGGGCATGATGCTTGGTCAGCAAGGCCTGCAGCTGGGCTAATTTGGCTGGCTGCGTATCGGCCAGATTATGCTGTTCGGTCGGATCGGACTGCAGATTGAACAGCCAGTTTTTTTGTGGCCGGTGCGCGGCGATGAGCTTCCAGCCCTGATCCTGCACCGCACGATACGGCCCGTCGCGCCAGAACAGTGGACGCTCCGGCTGTTTGGCCGGCTTGGCAGTTAAAAAGGGCAGCAAATTGACGCCATCGACGACGCGATCGGTAGGCAGCGCAGCGCCGGCAGCAGCGAGCACGGTCGGCAGAATATCGATGTTCGAGACGGGCTCGCGATACTGCGTTCCCGGCGCGATATGGCCCGGCCATTTTGCGACGTAGGGTACGCGTATCCCGCCTTGGAAAAAGCTCAGCTTCCAGCCGCGGTAGGGTTGATTGACTTCCGGCAGGCCAATGTAGTTTGGCGCGCCATTGTCACTGGTGAAGATGACGATGGTATTGTCATCGAGCCCCTCATCACGCAGGGTTTGCAGGACCCGGCCGACGCTTCGGTCTACCGAACGCACCATCGCCGCATACACCCGCCGCCGGTGATCGGGAATGGCGGACAAGGCATCGTAATCCGCCTTGGCAGCTTGCAGCGGGGTGTGCACGCCCCAGTGCGCCAGATACAGAAAGAACGGCTGGTTTTTATTACGCTTGATGGCGGTGACGGCTTCATCGGTAAAGTAGTCGGTCAGGTATTTATTTGGCTCAAACCATTTGCCGCCGTTATAGCTCACGCCGTAGCGCATATTGGGCCACAAAAATTTGTCGATCGGATCAAAGTCTTGCTTGGAATTGACCACATTCGGGTCTTTCTCCGGCAAATAAAGTCCGCTTTCCATGAACAGCGTTTCATCAAAGCCCTGATTATTGGGCCGCATTTCCGTCGTGCTGCCCAGGTGCCATTTACCGATGTGAAGATTATGATAGCCGCGCGTTTTCAGCAGCTCGGCGATCGTCAGCTCGGAGGCGGGCATGCCCAGATCGTTGAAGTCCTTGGCCTGACTGGCTTTTTTCTGATCCACCACCACCGGATACAGGCGATCCGGGTCGGCATACAATTCGCCCGCTACTTTGGCTAGAGAGCCTGGCGTCGGGGTAAATTCGACGCCGAAGCGCCATGGGTAGCGCCCGGTCATCATGGCTGCGCGCGACACCGTACACACCGCGCTGCCAGCATAGCCCTGGTCGAAGCGCACACCGTCGCGGGCAATCGAATCGATGTTCGGCGTCGGCACCCCTAGTTCAGCATAGCCGCCGCCATACGTGGTGACGTTATTCATGCCGAGATCGTCGGCCATAATCACGATGATATTGGGTGGGCGTTTGGCTGCTGCGAGCGTGGCCTGTGCGGGCCCGTCAAGCCAGGGCACGGCGTGATTGGCGGCGCGTGGATGATTTAGATCGGTGTACCAGCCAAGAGAATATTGCAGGATCGTGATGCGAAAAAAATAAGCGACAGCAGCCAGAATAAGGAGGCTAAAAAGGGCGATACTGAGGACTTTTTTTCTTTTCACACCGGTGTCTCTTCGCGATCGCTATATTTGGTCACGCTGGATGCCTGAAGACATCCGCGTGCGCTTAATTATTTTAGAATTCAAGCCACTTTACCGACCACCGAAAATTGGTCTTGATGATCGATCAGCCACTGTTCCGACATGCGTGCATCGTGCTGGTTCGGGTGAAAATCAGGCGCCAGATAATCACGCCAGAGGCCGACATTCGAGCGAATAATGCCTTCCTTGGAAAACAGGAAAGACGCCGCGCTGCGCCAGGTGCTCCACTTGAATAAGCTGCCATCATGCCACAAATTACGCACGGTTTGCCGGGCGACGTCCGACAGGAAAGTCACTGTGACATAGTAAAAAGTACGGATTCGCCACTGATGATTACCACCCATCGCGTTATAAATATTGAAGGCCGTGCAGCGGTGCTCGGACTCTTCGGCAGAATGCCAATGCCACATGGTTTGCAGACGTTCTTCAGCGCCGGCCAGCGCTTCGGGATGCCGCAACATCCAATCGGCAAAAATGGCCGTGAAGTGCTCGGTCGCGGCCGTCGCGGCGACATGCATGCGTGGATCACGATGGGCGTTGGCTGTGACCCGGCTTGCGGCACGTCGGGCAATTTCGTTGTGGTAGCCCAGCTTTTCGAGATGCGCATTAAACAGCGCATGAATCCGCCGATGAGTCGCTTCCTGGCCGATAAAACCCTGCACTTCAACAGCGAATTCCTGCTGCTTTTCGTCCGGCAGGGTCTTCAAGCCATTGCGCACAGAATCAATAAAATACTGTTCGCCGACCGGAAAGCTCATCGACAGCGCATTGAAAAACGCCGACCGGAAGGCGTCGCCGCCATTCCAGCGTGCCGGGAAGGGTGTATTCAAATCAATCAAAAGACGTCTGACGAGGAGCGTATTCATGCGATTCTCCAATGCACATGCGAGTTTGTATGTACCATACAGTAGTGTATTGTTTGCCCAAAGTCAAAGAATGACGACTCTAATATGCGCCGGTGTGGTGAGGCCGCAAAATAGTGTCAAAAAAATAATTTAACTAAACCCATGTTTTACGCTCATGTCCCAAGTCGAGGCTTCCTGGTATGAGCGCGTCATAGGGTGTGCCGTCAAGCGACCAAGTCACGTAATTCGCGTCGTAAAATTTTGCCCACATTGCTCTTCGGGAGTTCATCCAAAAAGATGATCTGCCGCGGTACCTTATAGTTCGTCAGGTTGGCGCGACAGTGCGCGGTGAGGATCTCGCTGGTCAGTGCGGCAGATTTTTTCACCACATAGATGCGCACGGCTTCACCGGTATGATCATCCGGACGCGCCACGGCGGCCACTTCGAGCACGTCGGGGTGCATCATCACGACTTCCTCGATTTCGTTCGGGTAGACGTTAAAGCCGGAGACCAGGATCATGTCCTTTTTGCGGTCGACGATCTTGATGAAGCCCTGCGCATCCATGGTCGCCACGTCGCCGGTACGCAGATAGCCGTCCTGCGTCATGACCTGGGCGGTTTCTGCCGCACGATTCCAGTACCCCTTCATGACTTGCGGTCCGCGCACGCACAATTCACCGGCTTCGCCCAGGTTCACTTCCAGGCCATCTTCACCACGGATCGATATCTCGGTCGATGGCAACGGCAGACCCACGCTGCCGCTGAACTCGGTCATATCCACCGGGTTAATGGTCACCGTGGGTGAACATTCGGTCAGGCCATAGCCTTCGACCAAAGGGGATTTGGTGATCGCCTGCCAGCGTTCGGCCACCGGCCGCTGCACCGCTGCGCCACCGCCAATGGCTAAGCGCAGCTGGGAAAAATCAAGTTTGGCAAAATGGGGGTCGTTGATCAGACCATTGAAGAGGGTATTGACGGCCGGCAGAGAGACGAAGCGATACTTGGCCAGCACCTTGATGAAGGCCGGAATATTACGCGGGTCCGATACCAGCACATTGGTGCCGCCCAAACTGACAAAGCCCAGGCAGGAACTCAGCGCAAAGATATGGTAAAGCGGAATCGCCGTAATCGAAATCAGCTCCACCGACTTATCGAGGCTGGGATCCAGCCAGACCTGTACCTGATTCACATTCGCCAGAATATTCGCGTGCGTGAGCATGGCGCCTTTGGAGATGCCCGTCGTGCCACCGGTGTACTGCAAAAAGGCCAGATCGCCGGTCTTCACATCGACAGGCGTAAAACCTGCCTGCGCACCTTGTGTCAGCATGTCGAGAAAATCGACCTTGCCCGGCAGCGCGTAAGGCAGCACAGCTTTTTTGACCTTGCGGATCAGCCAGTGGGCGACAACCCGTTTAGCCCACGGCAGCATATCGGCCAGACCGGTCACGATGACCTGCCGTACCGCCGTATTGGCGATCACCTTGGCCAGCGTATGGGCAAAAATATCGACCACGATCATTGCCTCGGCGCCCGAATCCTTGAGCTGATGTTCGAGTTCGCGCGGGGTGTACATAGGGTTCACATTTACCACCACATACCCGGCGCGCAAAAGGCCAAACAGGCATACCGGATACTGCAGCAGATTAGGCATCATGACAGCCACCCGGGCGCCGGGCGCGAGCTTGAGTACGGACTGAAAATAGGCCGCTACCTGCAGCGACATCTGATCCAGTTCGTCGTAGCGAATGACCTGGCCGGTCGCACCGCTGATGAAAGCACGGCGACTGGCAAATTGTGCCGCCGCGTTGGAAAAATAATCGCCGATCGAGCCCAGCGCATTGACGTCAATCTCTGCCGGCACACCAGCGGAATAGTGCTTGACCCAGATTTTTTCCATGTTCATCTCCTGTTATTGACATCATCTTATTGCGCCAGGCATGCCGCGCCGGAAGGCAATGCGATGTCTTGAACATACAGTAGTGTATTGATATATGTCTGTCAAGCCGGCGAGCTTGGCAAAAGCCTGTCGACCACCGGTAAAGCAGCATCTGCGATAATGGCAGGTTCATCACATTTGGATGATGAATCTTATCGGCCAGGGCATGCATTTTACAAAAGACGACATCCGCCATAACTTTGACGCCGGCAGCGTGCAGCGCGGCGAAGAGCTTATGTTGAGCGGCAAAGTCGTCGACTTCAACGTGGGCGAGAAGGCGATTGATGGCAAAGTCTATGGCAGCCAGAATCAAGTCTATTCGCAGCATGTAACGTGGGATGAAAAAGGCCTGCAGGTCGCTATTCACGGTCGCTGTAGCTGCCCGATGTCTTCGAACTGTAAGCATGTGGTGGCGCTGCTGTTGAGCTGTATGAAGCACGCCCAGGTCACACAGTATGGCGCGCCGGTCGCGCAGTCCCTGCCTTATGGGATGCAACTGTGGTTGAAAGATTTTGCCCAGGCCAGTCAAGCCCAGGTAATCGCAGCGGCCAAGCCAAAAAATAAACAATCCCTGGCCTTTGTGATGATCCCCGAGCACCTGGGCCGGCGCATCGATTTAGTCATGTGCAAACTCACACTGGGCGCCGATGGTGAAATCGCTACCGCGTCCATGCTGCGCGATACCTATAGTCTGGCCTCCTATCCGCCCAGTTATATCAAGCCGGCGGATACCTATCCTGCGCAATTATTTATCGGCATGTTGGGCAGTATTACCTACAACGGTGCGGTGACGGAACTCAAGGGCCAGCTCGGTGCCATCTTGATCCAGCATCTGCTGCAAGAGGAGCGGCTGTATTGGGCCAATGAACGCGCCGATCTGAAAGCAGGGGCGCTCACTTTGCTCAAGCCCGGGCCACTGCGCACGGCCAGTCTGGGCTGGCGTGAAGTGTTGGGACGCGCTGACATGGCGCAGCTTTGCTGGCAGTTTGGCGATGACGCGCCGATCGATGAAGTTTTGTCGACCGATCCGCCGTGGTATGTGCAAGGGCAGACGATCGGTGAGCTGCGCTTAAGCGAGGCATTGCAGGCGATGCCGATGG
Organism: Oxalobacteraceae bacterium; assembly: GCA_947374865.1. GTDB lineage: Bacteria > Pseudomonadota > Gammaproteobacteria > Burkholderiales > Burkholderiaceae_D > CANFLV01. Next base: position 62,073 of record CANCDR010000002.1, on the reverse strand, counting down.
AAACGCTCAAAAAACTGGTCGCCACGGCGCCACCAGTGACGAATCAAAACAAGGCAGAATTTGGCCGCCGGATGCAATCGCTCGGCCTCGATGCATTCGTCCCGGTGCCCAAACAAATTCCGCCGACCGTGCGCGAAGATATTTTGCCCCACGCGGTACTCACGCTCGGCTGCCTGGTGATTCCGGCGCAAGGCAAGGTTAGCGCACATCTGCAGGATTATGCGGTGCTGGCGTTTGATTACGATCACTTGCGCACGCCGTTCGACAGAAATCCGATTCTGGTGCGCCAGGCTGGCTCCGGCATGGAGCACATCGTGCGCAATCCCCAGGCCGAGCAGAGCGCATTGGAGCAGCTGATCGGCCTGGGCTTTGTGGCTCCCGCATCGCCGGACTCACTGCTGTTTAGATTATCGGGCGCGCTGGAACTGGCCGGGCAAGATGCCTGGCTGCGTTTTGTCAGTCAGGATTTGCCGGGTTTGCGCGAGCAAGGCTGGCGCATCGAATTACGCCATGAATTTCGCTACGAACTGAGCCAGATCGATGACTGGTACGCCGAGGTCGAGCAGGAAGGTGGTATCGGTAGCGCCTGGTTCGATCTGGAACTGGGCATCGTGGTGAATCAGCAGCAGGTCGCGCTCTTGCCGGTGCTGGTGCAACTTATCCGCGAGGCGCCGCACGAATTCAACCCGGCTGCCTTGGCCGCGCATGCCGACACCGATCTGCTGCTCGCCCGACTGCCGCAAGGTCAACGGGTGGCCCTACCCTGGGGGCGTATCAAGCCGATCCTGGCCACCCTGGGCGAGCTGTATTTCACCGACAAAATCAGCAATAGTCTGCGCTTGACCACGCTGGACGCGGCGCGTCTGACGGAACTGGATGCCAATGCACAACTGCGCTGGATGGGTGGCGAACGACTGCGCGAGATCGGCAAGAAACTTAGCCAATTTGGTGGCGTGCAAAGCGTTGTGCCGCCCGTCGGTCTGCAGGCCCAGCTACGTGAATACCAAAGCGAGGGACTGGCCTGGATGCAGTTCTTGCGTCAATATCAGCTAGCCGGCATCCTGGCTGACGATATGGGACTGGGCAAAACCATCCAGACCCTGGCCCACATCCTGCTGGAAAAAGAAGCCGGCCGTCTTGATGCGCCGGCACTCGTCGTCGCGCCGACCAGTCTGATGCATAACTGGCAGGCCGAATCGGCGCGGTTTACGCCCGGTCTGCGGGTACTGCTTTTGCATGGTACTGAACGGCTCGCGCGCTTTGCCGAGATCGAACAGTTTGATCTGGTGCTGACGACCTACCCACTGCTGGCGCGCGATGAAGAACAATTAAGCGCGCATCGGTTTCATATCGTGATCCTCGATGAGTCGCAATACATCAAGAACAGCAAGGCCAAGGCCGCCCAGTCGGCGACCATGCTGCGGGCAAAACATCGTCTGTGCCTGACCGGGACGCCGCTGCAAAATCATCTCGGCGAGCTGTGGTCGCAGTTTCATTTTCTTTTGCCGGGTTTGCTGGGCGACGAAAAGAAATTCAATACCGATTTTCGCAAACCCATCGAAAAATCAGGCGACACCGCCCGTAGTGCACTGCTGATCCGACGCATCAAGCCCTTTCTTTTGCGTCGGACCAAAGACAAGGTCGCCAAAGAGCTGCCCATCAAAACCGAGATCGTGCGCGAAGTGGAACTCGCCGGTGCGCAGCGCGATTTATATGAAACCGTGCGCCTGGCCATGGATAAAAAAGTACAGGCCGAAATCGCCAGAAAAGGCGTCGCGCGCAGCCACATTGTGATCCTGGAGGCCTTGCTCAAATTGCGTCAGGTCTGTTGCGATCCGCGGCTGGTGCGTATCACCGGCAGCAAAAAAAGCACCGCGCCGTCGGCTAAATTAAATGAACTCATGAACATGCTGGAAGCCTTGCTGGAGGAGGGTAGAAAGATACTGGTGTTCTCGCAATTTACCAGCATGCTCGCCTTGATCGAGTCCGAACTCCATGCACGCGCCATCGACTATGCGCTCCTGACCGGCGATACCAAAGACCGTGCCGATCAGGTAGATCGTTTCCAGGGTGGTGAGGTGCCACTGTTTTTGATCAGCCTTAAAGCCGGCGGGGTCGGATTGAATCTGACGGCGGCCGACACGGTGATTCATTACGACCCGTGGTGGAATCCGGCCGCAGAAAATCAGGCCACCGACCGCGCCTGGCGCATCGGTCAAGACAAGCCGGTTTTCGTCTATAAACTGATCGCCAAAGGCACGCTGGAAGAAAAAATTCAGCTGCTCCAAAGGCATAAGGCCGATTTGGCAAATGCCATCCTGTCTGAGGGCTTCGCAGCAGATTTACGTCTCTCGCAAGAAGACCTGCAGGCGATTTTTGCCCCGGTAGAGGAGGGCGTGCATTCACTTTTTGACAAAAACACCGTATAGTAGGACATCGTACAACTTATTGAAGCTCACGCCGGGCAGACCCCAAGCCATGATGGATGCCACCACCGTTCCCGCGATCGTCATACCACGCGACAAGCACAGAAAACTGGCGCATCACGTGGTCGAAACGCTCACGCAAGACATCCGTAACGGCGTTTTGAAGACCGGCGAAAAACTGCCGACCGAATCCGCCATCATGCTGCAGTTTGGCGTCAGCCGCACCGTGGTGCGGGAGGCGATCTCGCATTTGCAAGCTGCCGGTCTGGTACAAACGCGGCACGGTATCGGCACCTTTGCGCTGGCACCTGCGCCGACCGCTATCGGTATTTCGCCCGCTACCATCGTCACGGTCATGGATGTGCTGTCCATACTTGAACTGCGTATCAGCCTTGAAACCGAGGCTGCTTGGCTGGCTGCCGCGCGTCGCAGCGAGGCGCAAGTCGAGGCCTTGCGCACGGTGCTGGCACGGCTGGTCAAGCCGGCGGATCCTGGCACCACTTCGGTGGACGCCGACGTCGAATTTCACCTCTTGATCGCCCAGGCGACAGGTAACCGTTATTTTGTCGACATCCTGCACCACCTCGGCACCACCATAATTCCGCGCGCCCGCATCCATCCCCTCAATCTGGCCCGGCAGGACCCGGCAAGCTATCTTGAACGTGTCAATCGCGAGCATGAAGATATCTTCGACGCCATCCTGCGTCAGGATTCTGAAGGGGCGCGGGCTGCCATGCGCACCCATCTGAGCAATAGCCGTGAACGTCTGCGCCGTGCGCAAGAGGTGCTGCAGGATGGCGGTCAGCGTTAATATTCAAGCAAGATAAGTCATGTGCAAATTTAAGTTGTACGACAACGTATAACAAGATAAAATCTTGCTCAGATTCACTTAATTCCCCACCGATTTCATTACATTTTATCCAGGACCTCCTATGCATCCGCAAGAACTCAAACAAATTCTTTCCTCCGGCCTGCTGTCTTTCCCGATCACCGACTTTGACGCGCAGGGTAATTTTCGCGCTGATACCTATGCCAAGCGGCTTGAGTGGCTCGCACCTTATGGCGCGAGCGCGTTGTTTGCGGCCGGCGGTACAGGTGAATTCTTTTCGCTCACGCATAGTGAGTATTCGGACGTGATCCGTACTGCCGTCGATACCTGCCGCGGCAAGGTACCGATTCTGGCCGGCGCTGGTGGCCCGACCCGCAGCGCGATCGCGTTCGCACAGGAAGCCGAACGTCTGGGCGCGCAGGGCGTTTTGCTGCTGCCGCATTATCTGACGGAAGCCAGCCAGGATGGTCTGATCGCGCACGTTGAGCAGGTCTGTAATTCGGTCAGCTGCGGCGTGATCGTTTATAACCGTAATGTCTGCCGCCTCACGCCAGATTCGCTGGAAATTCTGGCAGCGCGCTGCCCGAACCTGATCGGTTTTAAAGATGGTGTCGGCGATATCGAATTGATGGTGTCGATCTGGCGCCGTATGGGTGACCGTTTCAGCTATCTGGGTGGCCTGCCTACCGCAGAAATTTTTGCGGCGGCTTATAAGGCTTTGGGCGTCCCGGTGTATTCTTCGGCCGTGTTTAACTTTGTGCCGAAGCTGGCGATGGACTTTTACCATGCAGTGGCCAAGGACGATCACGCGACCACGAATCGTCTGATCGATGATTTCTTTTTGCCGCTGCTGGAAATCCGTAACAGCAAAGCTGGTTATGCCGTTAGTATGATCAAGGCCGGTGCCCGTCTGGTCGGTTACGACGCAGGTCCGGTACGTGCACCATTGACGGATCTGAACGCAGCAGAATGCGAACAGCTCGATGCACTGATCAAGAAGCAAGGTCCGCAATAAGCTTGAATAGTGCAACAGTCGTTATTTCAATTCATCTCGATTCACCCTCCTGCAGATTGTTCTGCAGGATTCATGGAGTAAGCAATGCACATTACCGGTCATATGATCATTGGACAATCCACCGTGCTCGGCACGGCGGGCGTAGTACACGCGATTAATCCGGCACAGAATGCCGTCATGACGCCTGATTTTGGTCTGGCGACCGTGGCAGAAGTCGAGCGTGCCTGCGCGCTGGCCGAAGCAGCGTTTGATACCTACCGTGAAACCACGCTGGAGCAGCGGGCCCTTTTTCTGGAAGCAATCGCGACCAATATTTTGGATATCGGTTCGGCGTTGATTGAGCGCGCGACACAGGAAACCGGACTGCCGGTCGCCCGTCTCGAAGGTGAGCGCGGTCGTACCGTCGGCCAGCTGCGTCTGTTTGCTAAGGTGGTGCGTGATGGTCGCTGGATGACCGCTACCCTTGATTCTGCCTTACCAGAACGCGCGCCACCACGTCCGGATCTGCGCCTGCGCAAAATCGCGCTCGGTCCGGTCGCAGTGTTCGGCGCCAGTAATTTTCCCCTCGCGTTTTCTGTTGCCGGTGGCGATACTGCCTCTGCATTGGCGGCTGGCTGTCCTGTTATTGTCAAAGCCCATAGCGCACATTTGGGTACGTCTGAGCTGGTCGGCAAGGCGATTCAAAAAGCCGTCGCCGACTGCGGCATGCCAGAGGGCGTGTTCTCGATGCTGATCGGCGACGGACGTCAAATCGGCCAAAGCCTGGTCAGCCATCCGGCGATCAAGGCGGTCGGTTTCACCGGCTCGCGTCAAGGCGGACTGGCACTGGTGCGCACCGCCGCCCAGCGTCACGAACCGATTCCTGTGTACGCTGAGATGAGCAGTATCAATCCGGTCTTTTTGCTGCCGCAAGCACTAGCAGCCAATGCGGCGACGCTGGCACAGGGTTTTGTTGATTCACTGACCTTGGGCGCAGGACAGTTCTGCACCAACCCTGGTCTGGTGATCGCGCTCGATGGTCCGCATCTGCAGCAGTTTATGGATGCCGCCAGCACTGCCTTGAAAGCCAAAGCAGCATCGACCATGCTCACGCCGGGTATTCATAAAGCCTACAACGCTGGCGTTGACAGCCTGAGTAAGATTGCCGGCGTGACGCTGCTCGCGCAGGGCTTAACGAGTGATGGTGGCTGTGCCGCCCAGGCCGCATTGGCGGTGTGTGATGGCGCGACCTTTCTGACTACCCCAGCGCTGCAAGACGAAAATTTCGGTCCTTCGTCACTGATCATTCGCTGCAGTGATGAAGCGCAGATGCAGCGACTCGCCGGATTTGTTGAAGGTCAATTGACCATCACCGTGCATGCTGTGGCCGCAGATCGTGCGCTGGCCGCCAAACTGCTGCCAACACTGGAAAGAAAAGCCGGACGTATTTTGTTCAACGGCTTTCCGACGGGTGTGGAAGTCGCGCACGCCATGGTGCATGGCGGTCCGTTCCCATCGACGTCAGATAGTCGTTCCACGTCGGTCGGCGCATCGGCGATCGATCGTTTTACACGTCCGGTCTGTTACCAGGCCATGCCCGCCGATTTGCTGCCAGCCGCATTGAAGGATGAAAATCCCTTCCATCTGGCGCGTATCGTCGATGGTGAATTGGTCATGCCGAAGTAATGATGCAGCCTTACGCCGCATAAGCGCCTGATCAAAGTCTTGCGCCCGCACCGACCAACACGTCAAGGCGGGCGCAAGCGACATGCAGGATGCATATTTTAAAAAATTGAATCAAAAAAATTGAATCATTAAAAAAGGATGATCACATGAGACAGCCATCGATCGGACGCTACCGCTGGACCATTTGCGCGCTGCTATTTTTCGCCACGACGGTCAATTATTTGGACCGGCAGGTGCTCAGTTTGCTCGCGCCGCAATTATCAAAAGAATTTTCCTGGACGAACAGCGACTACGCCAACATCACGGCCGTATTCCAGTTTGTGTATGCGATTGCGATGCTGTTTGCCGGCCGTGTGGTCGATAAAATTGGTACCAAGACGGCCTTTATTCTGGCCATCAGTATTTGGTCGATCGGCGCCATTTTGCATGCCTTTGCCGTACCGATGGGTACCGGCGTATCCAACCTGATGACCAGCATCGGCTTAGCAGCCGTGCCGGTGTCGATTATCGGCTTCATGATTTCACGGGCGATTCTGGCGATCGGTGAGTCGGCTAATTTTCCGGCAGCGATCAAGGCGACGGCCGAATATTTTCCGAAAAAAGAGCGTTCATTCGCGACCGGTATTTTCAATTCCGGCGCCAACGTCGGTGCCATTCTTGCGCCACTGACGGTGCCCTTAATTGCCGCCACCTGGGGCTGGCAGAGCGCCTTTGTCTTAGTGGGTGCGGTCGGATTTATCTGGATCGGTTTTTGGTTCATGTTTTACGACGCACCAGAAAATCAAAAACGTTTGTCGGCCGAAGAGCGCGCCTATATTGTCAGCGATGAAGTGGTCGAGACAGCCGCGCCTGCAGGTCAAGCTGAGAAATCATCCTGGTTTCAATTGCTCGGCTATCGCCAGACCTGGGCGTTCGCCTTTGGTAAATTCATGACCGATGGCGTTTGGTGGTTCTTCCTGTTCTGGCTGCCGAAGTATTTGTCGGTGCAGTACGGGATGAAAAATACCGAAATCGCCTTGCCGCTGGCTGTCCTCTACAGTATGACCATGATCGGCAGTGTTGGTGGTGGCTGGTTCCCAAGCTATTTCATCAACAAGGGTCTGTCGCCGTACGACGGACGGATGAAGGCTATGCTGACGATCGCGCTGTTTCCATTGCTGGTGTTATTTGCCCAGCCCTTCGGTTACATCAGTTTCTGGGTACCGGTGATCCTGATCGGTATTGGCGCCTCCGCGCACCAGGCCTGGTCGGCTAACTTATTCACCACGGTGTCTGACATGTTCCCTAAAAAATCGGTCGCCTCGGTCGTCGGTATCGGCGGTATGGCTGGCGGTCTGGGTGGCGTTCTGGTGTCGAAGATGGGCGGCTGGCTGTTCGATTACTACGGTGCGCTTGGCCAGATTCAGACCGGTTATTCGATCATGTTTGCTGTCTGCGCGCTGGCTTATCTGGTGGCTTGGGCCGTCATGAAAACGCTGGTACCACGTTATAAAGTCATTACCGATCTTTAAGGAATAAGCATGTCATCAATCGCAGGTATCGAACGCGTCGCCGACATTAAATGTATCGTCGGCGAGAGCCCGCTGTGGAACGCTGAACAGCGCGCTTGGTATTGGGTCGACATTGTCGCCCGCACCATCTGGCGCTTTGATCCGCACAGCGGTAAAACGCGCAATTGGACGACCTCGGAAATGGTGGCATGTATTGCCTTTAATGCGGATGGCGGCCTTATCGCCGGAATGGAAAGCGGCTTGTTTTCGCTATTCCTGGGCGAGGAGCAGATGGCGCATGAAAAACGTTTGGCTGCGCCTGCCGAACTCGGCGCGGGCATGCGCTTTAATGACGGTCGCTGCGATCGTCAGGGACGCTTCTGGAGCGGCACCATGTTCATGGACATGGCGGCTGCCAGTCCGGTCGGTCATCTGTATCGTTACACCTCACAAAATGGACTTTCAGCGCCGGTGGTATCGGAACTGATCGTGCAGAATGGTCTGGCCTGGTCACCGGATGGCCGCACCATGTATCTGTCAGATTCGCACATGTCACGTCAGCTGATCTGGGCGTTTGATTACGATACCGAGACCGGTACGCCAAGTCATCAACGACTCTTCGTTGATATGAATGCCTATCCCGGTCGGCCAGATGGCGCGGCAGTCGATAGCGAAGGCTGCTATTGGATTTGCGCTAACGATGCCGGCTGCATTCTGCGCTTTACACCCGAAGGCATACTCGATCGGCGGCTTGATGTGCCGATGGCGAAACCCTCCATGTGCAGCTTTGGTGGCGACGACATGCAAACTTTACTGGTGACCTCGATCAGTGCCGGTATTCCGGAAACCGATCTGTGGGCCGGTGCTGTGCTGATGTTGCGACCCGGCGTGACCGGCATCGCAGAAACGCCATTTCGTACTTGATGCCTATCCCCGCTCAAACTGCGCGGCTGTTACATCAGCATCGCCACGTCTGGTCAGCACTGATGCTGTGCGCGACCATGGCTTTAACGCTGACAGGACAGGCCAGAAGTGCCACCAGCACAGTGCAAGCCTGGGGCACGACCAGCAATGGTCAGGCCAATGAGCGGGTGACGCTGCAAAATGATCGCGGCATGCGGCTCTCGTACATCAATTATGGCGCAACGCTGGTCTCAGTCGAAGTACCAGACCGGCTAGGCAAACAGCAAAACATCATGCTCAGTCTGCCCGATCTGGGCGCCTACGAACGGACCCAGCGACGGTTTTCCGCCATCATGGGCCGCTATGCCGGACGCATCGGCAATGCGCAATTTACCCTGAATGGTAAGGTCATCCAGCTCGAAGCGAATGCCAGAGGGGTGAGCCTGCACGGCGATCCGAATGGCTTTGATCGTCGGCTCTGGCAGCGCCAAGATTTTTCGGATGCGACATCCATCGGTTCGGTGTTTGAGATGATCAGTCCGGATGGCGATCAGCGTTTTCCCGGGCGCTTGATTGTGCAGGTGACTTACCGGCTTCTGCGAAAAAGTAATGAATTTCGGATTGAATACCAGGCCACCACCGATCAGCCGACAGTAATCAATTTTACCAATCACGGATATTTTAATCTTGCCGGCGCCGGATCATCCGGACTCGCTTCGCATCGTTTCCAGATCATGGCAGATCGCTACACCGAGACCGATGCCAAACGCATTCCGACAGGCGCGATCCTGAGCGTTGCCGGCACAGCGTTGGATTTTCGTGTGAAGTCGGGCGTTGCGCAGCGACTTTCATCACCCTCCGAATTACTGGGTGACCCACCGGGCATTGATCACAGTTTGTTATTCACCCAAACCACCGGCAAGCTTGCGCGCGTAGCGGTGATTGATGAGCTGCACAGTGGTCGGCGGATGGAAGTGCGCACCACCGAGCCGTCGGTGCAATTTAATACCGGGAATGGCTTTGATGGCAGTGAAATCGGCAGTGAGGGTATCGGCTATCAAAAGTACGCCGGCTTTGCGTTTGAAACCCAGCACTTACCTGACAGCCCGAATCATCCGCATTTTCCCTCGACCGTTTTACTACCCGGTCAGACCTATCGTTCGCTGACCAGCTTTCACTTTTCAGCACAATAAATGTCAGCCTTGATGAATGCGACACAGTCGGGCGTTTCTTCGCCCAAATCATCGACATCAACGGTCGTGCACAAGACAGCGTGAATGACTTTCCTTAATCGATCCACAGCAAAGGCTGGGTGATCGCGATATTGCGCTGGACTTCGTCATCTTGCGGATCGGGACGCATGCCCGACCAGAGCGTAAGGTAAGCAGGTAATTCGAAGGCCCGGCCAGCAAACAGTAAGGCCGGCTGACGCGCCGGCCAGCCATCCCAGGCCTGCACATCTGGCTTTAACGGCCAGGTCGATTTATCCGCCAGATACGGAAACAAATACGCCGCAGCACGGCGCATGCCTCGTCCATCCGGTAAGGTAAATTCCCACAGGTTCTCGCTCGGCGTCGATAAGACTTGGCACAAGGCGCTCATATTATCGAGCTGAAAAATCGAATACGCATACGGCTTGGTGCGCTTGAGTTCGAGCGGAAAACTGCCGTCGGCCGCCATTTGTTTGGGCACGAAATTTTCCTTGAACTGACGGCGCGCTTCGCTCATCGATGTTTGGTCATCGGTGAACCTGGCAAAGACAGCAATCTGCAGCCAGTAAGCGACCGAGTGATTATTTTTTTCGCTGCCTTCATCGCGTCCGTTTTTACTGTTCAACATCCATGTCTGATATTCGCGAAACCATTGCTGTACACCGTCCCGCGTCGCGGCGGGAAAGGCCTTATCCTGCTGCAAGGCCAACACGGCTTGCGGAATTTCGATCAAATGCAGGGTGTCGATCACGCCAATCCCCCGTCCGGGGGACACGCCGGGAATCGCCTGCGCATATTGCAGATGCGGATTCATCCTGGTGGCGGGATCAATAAAAAAAACCTGTAGCAGCTGCGCTGCCTTCACCGCGTAACGCGCCTCATGGGTAATCTTGCTGGCTGCCGCTAAGGCCGCCACCGCATCACGTAACTGACGCAGCGCCATGCGATGGAAATTAAAGTTTTCCGGATTGGTCTGGCCGTCACGGTTTACATAGGGCAGGCCGTCTGGGGTGGCGGGATTGGGCCACCAATAGTCGCCGTTGGAATAAAAATCGTTCGGGCCACCGGTGCTGAACTTGGCACTGAATTGGGTGAACGTGATGGGTGCGAGCGTAAGCGCGGTATCTGCCAAGCGCAAAATGTACTGCCGATCAATCGCGGCAACATTGGACAGCTGCTTGGTCAAGCTTGCAGGTGCAGGTTCGGGCCTGGCCGGCGCCGTTTGCGACAAGAGCGGGAGTAACAGGCACAAAGTAAGCTTGATTTTCATGCAGTGGCTTTCAAGAGAAAATGGGCTCGCCGTCGAATACGAAGCGACGCGTTTTTGATTTAGTTAAACGATTACATAAATTAACACCAAATAAGTTCCATGTCACTCAATCCCTGCACATTGAAAATATCTAGGCAGGTCAAGTTAATCTGCGATTTGGCCTGAAAAAATGTGCTGACAGTCGCTTAAACTTCTCCTTAAAACAACAAAAAGAGCGAATTTAGTGCTGGAGCAAAGGACTTGCCGGCCATCGTCATTTCTTTACAAAAAGAGTCTTTACTGCAACAAAAAAATGCCCTATTATTGGTAGTTAATCGTTTTCCCCTTTAGGTAAATGCAATCTTGCAGGCGTAGGGCCAAGACTTTTGGTCGCAATCGTTACAAGTGCAAAACGATCTCCAAGATTCGTCACGAGAATAGGCACATTTTAATAAAACGCAGTAGCTGAGGAGAATAGAGTGAGTCATAAACAATTTGCAGCAAACCAAAGCAAGACCAAGCCGATGTTGACGGCCTTGTCGATCGCTTTGATGGCCATTACGCACACTGCGATGGCACAAGAGGGCGTATCTACGACCGGTAAGCTGGAATCCGTCGTTGTGAGCGCCAACAAACGCGTAGAAAAACTGGAAAGCGTACCAATGGCGATTTCAGTATTGAGTGAAGCCGTCATTCAGCGCGCCAACATCCGCGAGATGGAAGACGTGATCGCTTTGACGCCTGCACTTTCCGTTGCCTCAGGTACGACAGCTGCCAATAACACCATTTTCATGCGTGGTATCGGTACATTGTCTAACGGTATCGGTGTGGAATCCGACGTGTCTGTGATCATCGATGATATTCCGATGGCTGCACAGTTCCAGTCATTTCGCGATCTGGCTGACGTCGCCCGTATCGAAATCCTGAAGGGACCCCAGAGCACGCTTTTTGGTAAATCTTCCGTCGCTGGTGCGGTCAATATCGTCACCAAGCCAATCACCGGCCCGATGATTTTTCGCGCCAGTGGCTATCTTACCAATGACCACGAAACACGGGTTAGTGCTTCGGTAGGCGGCAAAGTCAATGACGAATTCGGTGTGCGCGTTGCTGCCAGCCGTTCGAATTTCGACGGCCTGTTACATAATCTGACCACGAATGAAAATGTCGGCGGCTCATCAGGTAAGACCTTGATGGCTAAATTGTCCTGGCATCCGACCAGCGCGATCGATGTTGATCTCACCCCTTACTACAACGATCAAAAGAACGGCAAAGGCGTTACAGCGATCAATGGCTTTAATCTCACGAGTGGTTCTTTGGCAGCGGGCAACTTGACCTCGACGCCGGTAGGGATTGCTAATGCTTACCTGGGTGGCAGCCCATTACTTCCTGCGACGGTGACCCTGGCTGGTATTAATCCCAACGATCCAAAAAATATCAATGTGCGGCGTGATTTTCCGACGGGGATTAATTCAACGGACAACGGTACTGGTGTAAAAGTGTCTTACACACTCCCTAACGACGCCGTGCTGATGTCGATTACGTCGTATAACCGTTACAAAGCCAACGATTATCGTGACCAGGATTTTGTCGACGTACCGACGATCGCCAAGGCAGGCTCGACTGCGCTGACCATCGGTGGTAATCAATTCGGTACCTACGACATTCGCGCCAAGAGCGAAGAGATCCGACTGGTGTCGCCTGATAATAGTGACTTCCGCTACGTTGCCGGTCTGTGGTGGGCGCGGAATGAAATCGATCGTCGTTTTACCCGCGGCTATTGCCTCGCGCCGACGGTATGTACTGCAACGTCCCCAACCAGCCCGACCAATTACGTGACCAGCGTTTATAACGTGAATAAGTCCATTTTTGGTCAGGCATCATGGGACTTTATGCCGACTTACACCTTGCTTGCTGGTATGCGTCTGAATTCGGAAGAGTCCGGTTTTGACTACAAGCGTAACTTTTACACGAACCAGATTGATGATGCCAGCTTTGTGCCAGGGCCTGTCGGGATTGACCAGTTCTCTAACGTCGGCAATGTCGACAAGGCGATTACCGGTAAGCTGAGTCTGCAAAAGCAAATCAATAAAGAGGTAATGGTCTACGCCATGGCCGCCACGGGTTACAAGGGTATCGCTTATGACCTGACGTCGGGCTTAAAGACATCATCGGCTTTCCCTGTCGCGCCAGAAACGAGCAAGTCATTTGAAATCGGTTTGAAAGCCAATTTGTTTGATAACAAAATGACGCTCGCAGTCGCGGCTTTTAATTCGAAATTTGCCCATTATCAGCAGCAAGCGACCTTCACTTTGCCCAATGATCCAATCTTTTATAATCAGCTGACATCGATCCCGATGATCGGCACCCGCGGTGCAGAAGTGGATGCGAATATGTTGGTTGCAGCCGGACTGACCCTTAATGCGTCCCTGGCTTACACGCTACCGACCATCGAAGACTGGAAGAGTGGCATTTGTTACACCGACTTAACCAATGTCGCCGTTGGTACGACTAAACTGGCCAGCAATGGTTCGCTCGCAGGCTTTAATAATAAATGTTTCCCAGCGCTGCCTGGTGCCACGACCGGCTTTCAGGATCTTTCTGGCGGCATCTTCCCTAATACACCAAAAATCAAGGTGAACATTGGTGGAAATTATGACTTCGGTATTCCTTCGATGCCGTTCGCTGCTTTCGTGAATGCGAATATGCGCTACCAGAGTGAGTACAACACCAACATTAACAATGACCCGAATTTAGTGAATAAGGGCTATACCATTACGGATCTGGGTTTTGGTGTTCGTGATAACAGCGATAAGTACGTAATAAGCTTCCGTATTAATAACCTGTTTGACCGTTTCTATGTTCCTAACTTTAACTTGGGTGGTCCGTCTTACCGGAATGGCCCGACAACGTCATCGCAGTTGATCGCGGTCAATAGCTGGGTGCCGGCGCGTGATTCGTTCCGTTACTTTAGTGTGAAGCTGGACGTTAAGTTTTAAAAAATGTAATCCCCTTTAGCGCCGCCGGACGACAAAGTCTGGCGGTGTTTTTTTATTACTCGCTTAATTAAATCAGGATGATCAACATGATGCGCGGCCTTTCCCTTTTGGTACTGCTATGCGGTTTTGCGACGACTGTGCATGCGGCAACTAAGTCGATTGATAAACCCAATATTATTTTTATTCTGGCTGACGACTACGGCATCGGCGAAGTTGGTGCCTATGGCGGTGATGCCTATAAAACGCCGAATATCGATGCGCTGGCCAAAACCGGAATACGCTTTAGTCATGCCTATACTGTGCCGCTGTGTGGGCCTTCCAGAGCACAAATCCTCAGTGGACGTTATCCCTTCCGAACCGGCGCGACCAATCAGGACGCCACCGGTGTCATCCCAATGCCAGATCGGGAAATTTTCATGCCGCGCATTTTAAAGCCGGCTGGCTACGTGACAACGATGATTGGTAAATGGGGGCAGCTACCGCTGCGCGCAGCCGATTATGGCTTCGACGATTATCTGCAATTCAAAGGTAGTGGCATCTACTGGAATACCCAACTCAAGGGCGGTACTTACGAAGTGAATGGCAATACGGTGAAACTACGGGACAAGGAATACATGCCGGATGTGATGCACAAACATTTGGTAAATTTTCTTGAGAAAAATCGCAGCAAACCGTTTTATGCTTACTATTCTTTGTCCGAAGTGCATAATGAAATTTTGCCGACGCCAGACAGCGTCCCCGGCAGCAAGACCCTCTACGCGGACAATGTCCATTACATGGATAAACTCGTCGGTAAGCTGATGGACGAACTCGAACGTCTGCACTTACGTGAAAATACCCTGATCGTTTTCTTTGGTGACAATGGCACAGCGGCCGCTCAGGCGAGGATGGCCACCATCGGCGGTCGACAGATTCACGGCAGCAAAGGGATGATGCTCGAAGGCGGCAGCCGAGTTCCCCTGATCGCAAACTGGAAAGGCGTTACGCCGGTGGGTGTGGTGGTCGATAATCCGATTGATTCGAGTGACTTCCTGCCGACCTTTGCCGAGATTACTGGCACAGCACTGCCCGCTAAAACTATCATCGACGGGCATAGTTTTGCGCCGCAGCTGCGTGGACAGCCGGGCCAGAAACGCGACTGGATATTTACCCAGTTAGCGCGTAAGTGGCAGGTGCAGGAAGCCGGCTTCAAGTTAAATGAGAGCGGTGAATTATTCAATATGGCCGACGAGCCCTTTGGCCAAACTTTGGTCGACAAGGACAGCAAAGACCCCGCCGCAGTCGCCGCCAGAGTTCGTTTGCAGCGCGCCCTGGAGTCGCTCAATCCCGCAGGAGGCTTTCTCGATCAAGGAGATGGCACCGGCCGGCACGAGAATAAAGACAAAGATAAAAAATTAGCGAATAAGGCGAAAGAAGACTGATCCCTGCATCGATTTCTTTCGACATAATTACTTGCGTGACGGCGAACGCGATTGCCCCTGACCTGGATAAAAAATGCGCACACTGATGAAACACACTAAGCCGCTGTATTTTTGTGTATTGAGCTGTCTGGCCGGCGTCGCCTATGCAGCGGATCGGCCCAATATCCTGTTCATCGCCATGGACGATATGCGACCTGAAATGGGTGCTTATGGTGTCAAGGAAATCCGCACGCCAAACCTGGATCGCATCGCGCAAAACGGCATGACGTTTAACCGTGCTTATGTGCAGCAAGCGGTCTGTTCGCCTTCCCGCTCAAGCGTGATGACAGGTACTCGTCCGGACACCACCAAGGTCTGGGACCTGGTCACCAATTTCCGTCAGGCCCTGCCGGATGTCGTCACGCTCGGCCAGCACTTTAAACAGAACGGCTATTTTGTGCAGGGCATGGGGAAAATTTATCATGGTGGGTATAACGATGAAGCCACCTGGTCGACGCCCTGGGTAACCCCGGCAGCGCCGAAGTATGCGGCCGAGCTCAATAGTCCGGCAGCGAAGGTCAAGGCAGAAATCGATCCGGACGATTTGCCTGAAGGTGCAAAGAAGCCTGGTGCTAACGGCAAGTCAAAATATCGTGGACCCGTGCTGGAGATGGCCGATGTGCCAGACAATACCTTCACCGACGGCAAAGTAGCCGACCTGGCGATTTCAAGCTTGAGTACCTTGCGTGATAAAAAGACGCCGTTCTTTTTGGCGGTCGGCTTTATCCGCCCGCATCTGCCGTTCGTCGCGCCGAAGAAATACTGGGACATGTATGATCCGGCAAAAATACCCATGGCACCGAATCGCTTCACACCGAAGGACGCGCCTTCTTATGCGATTCGGAATGTCCTCTCCGGCGGAGAAGTACGGCTCTACAAGGACATGCCGGAAGGTTCATTCCCGGATGATCTTGCGCGCCAACTCAAGCACGGCTATTACGCTTCCACCAGCTACATGGATGCGCAGATTGGCCGGGTCATGGCGGAGCTGGACCGACTCGACCTACGCAAGAACACCATCGTCGTATTGTGGGGCGATCACGGCTGGAAGTTGGGCGAACACGATGGCTGGGCAAAACACGGTAACGTTGAAAACGATACCAACGCGCCGCTGATCATCGCTTACCCCGGCATGAAAAACGCTAATCAACATACGGATGCGCTGGTTGAGTTAGTCGATCTGTACCCGACCATCACAGAGCTGGCTGGTTTGCCGCTGCCAACCCATCTCGAGGGCCGCAGTTTTAAACCCGTTCTGGAAAACCCTGCGATTGCCTGGAAGTCAGCCGCCTTCAGCCAGTATCCACGTCCCAAGATGGGCCATGACAAAGCCGATCTGATGGGCTACACGATGCGCACCGAACGCTACCGCTTCACCGTCTGGCATGAAACCAAGGATGCCAGCAAAATCGACGCGATTGAACTCTACGACCACCAGCTTGATCCGCAAGAGAACACTAACATTGCCAAGCTGCCGGGTAATGCAGCTTTGGTGGAGCGCCTGATGGTGCAGTGGAAAAGTGGCTGGAAGGGTGCGTTACCGAAGTCGTGATGTATTGGGCCACGCCCCATTGAGTAAATTAAATTTTTTCACTTCGATCGGATCGGTCTATGTTTTCAGTATTCCCTCTGCGGCGTTATTCAGCGCATTTGTTAGCAGCATTTCTCATTTGTTTTGTCATCTTGCCTGCCAACGAAAGTCATGCGCAATCCGTGCTGAAGACGGTACCAGCAGACGCCGACATTGCACCGGGTGCCAGTGAAATCATCCAGCTCTGGCCGGCATTACCACCCGGCGCGGATAAAGCGACGCTCGATTTTCGTGTGCCGCATATTGCGACCAAGCGCGAGGGACAGGACCCAGGTATTTCCGACATTGCGCGCCCGGTGATCGCCGTTTATCGAGCGGCCAAGCCGGATGGTTCGGCTGTCTTACTGATCCCCGGTGGTGGTTACCGTCATCTGGCAGGTGGTCCCGGTGTCGCGCGTTGGCTGGCCGGTCGTGGTACGACGACCTTCGTATTGATTTATCGTCTGGCGCAAGACGGCTGGGCTGGCGGTCCGGATACACCCCTGCAGGACGCCCAACGCGCCATGCGCCTGATGCGCGCCAATGCCGCCCGCTGGCAGCTGGATCCGGCGCGTCTTGGGGTAATGGGTTCATCGGCTGGCGGTCACGTTGCCGGTCAACTCATTACGCGTTTTGATGCCACGATATATACGCCCGTCGATGCCAGCGACAGCATCTCGGCCAGACCAGATTTTGCCAGCCTTAATTATGCGGTAGGCACCATGCAGGGCACGCTGGCCCACGGTGGTTCACGCACCCGGCTGTTGGGTGCTAACCCATCCGCGCAGCTGATGAAAGCCTACTCGAATGAAGAACTGGTACGCACCGACATGCCGCCAGTTTTTTTGATCCATGCCGCTGACGACACCAGCGTCGCAGTCGACAATTCGATCATGATGTTCAGCGCAATCCGAAAAGTAAAAGTCGATGCAGCCCTCTATATTTTCGAAAAAGGCGGCCATGGTTTCGGCCTGGGCAGCCGAGCCGGCGCCACAGTTCAAGCCTGGCCCTCGCTGTTCATCCAATGGGGCACCAGCCACGCCATGTTCCGAGAATAAAAACCCCCTGGGGTCAGGTCTTGACATGACACTTTTAAACAATTGATCGCGGACTATTTTTTGACATCATGTTTGAAAACTGTCATGTCAAGACCTGACCCCACGCACACTAAGTCCTCCCCAAGATCGATTTGATCAAACTCCCACGCCGAACTCTGCCTTGCTCCTGCGGTCAGTATGACTATGCAAGCGCCAAACATTCCTCTGATATTTTTAACGCCGCCACGCCACGCACATGACAACCAGTGTTGAAACGCGGCGCGGACTGATTCGGCGGATTCTGGCGCGGTATGCTGGGTCTGGCGCGGATGTGAGTGCGGCTTTGGCGGTAGCGACCTGGGCGCGGGTCGTGTCTAGGTTTGCGCCATTGCTGGGTCGACTCAGCGTGGGTTTGATTTATTCGCGCAGCCTGGAACTGCACCGGAGCACATATCCCTGGCTGATTCCTGGTACCTATACCAATAATATTGAAACCAGTTTAATCGAACTCCAGCAAAGCCTGAGCGGTCGTTCGGCCGATGAAGTGATCGAGGCCAGCTGCGCCGTGATGGCGACCTTTGGCGAAATCCTGGATGCCCTTATCGGTGAACACTTGACGACCAAATTTTTACACGCGGCCCTCTCTGTCAATGGCGGCGAGACGTCTGAAACGCCAATTTCAGGAGGGTTGAAATGAGTGAGAATGCGCGCTTGAACACGCTCAATACCGGCGTGCAAGGCCTGGATCAAATCCTCGGCGGCGGGATTCCCGAATTTTCATTTAACATTATCGGCGGCGCACCTGGTACCGGCAAAACTACGCTGGCGCATCAGATGATGTTTTCCATGGTCGGTCCGCATAAACGGGCCCTGTACTTTAGCGCCCTCGGTGAGCCGCCGATCAAAATGCTGCGCTATCAGCAAATCTTCTCGTTCTTTGATGAAGCGCAAGTCGAGCAAACGATCCGCTTCCATAACCTTGGTGATGTCGTACAAAGCGCTGATTTCGAAAAGGTGCTCGCAGAAATTCTGAGGGAAGTGAAGAGCTTTCAGCCAGCGTTCGTCTTCATCGATTCGTTTCGATCCATTACACGCGGGGTAACGGCGCATCCTGAAGGGCCGCTCTCACTACAAAACTTCACGCTCCAGCTTGGTCTGCAACTCACCAGCTGGCAAGTGACCAGTTTTTTAATCGGTGAATATGAGCCCGGCGAGCAGCACCAAAATCCTATCTTCACCATCGCTGACGGCATACTCTGGCTGAGCCACCATGTACATGGTGATTCCCTGATACGTAAGCTGCAGGTGATCAAACTGCGCGGGCACGAACAGATAGCTGGACTGCATAGTTTTCAAATCAGTACTGCCGGTTTGACGGTGTATCCCCGCGCTTTACCGCTGCCACCGGTGGTACAGATTCATGACGATACCGCCAGCAAAGAGCGGCTACATATGGGCGTCGCTGAGCTCGATCTGATGCTGGGCGGTGGATTACCGGCCGGTTATTCGATGCTGCTGGTCGGCCCCTCCGGTTCCGGCAAGACCCGTCTGGCGATGGAATTTTTGGCCGAAGGCGCGCGGTGCGGCGAGCACGGCGTGATTGCAACGTTTGAGAAGCGCCTGAGTCAAACCTGCGGTGGCGATCTGGATGCACTGATCGAGCAGAAAATGCTCACCGTGCTCACCATGCGCTCACTAGATTTGCTGTTTGATCAGGAATTACAGCGCCTGACAAAGGCAATCATCAGCTGTCAGGCTAAACGACTGGTATTTGATTCGCTGTCGTGCTTTGAATTGGCGCTGGCACCGGAGTTTCGGGAAGACTTTCGCGAAGCACTTTATCGCCTCATCACCGAACTCAATGACACAGGCGTCACCGTACTGATGACTACGGAAATGGAGGATCGCTACAATGAACTGCAATTTAGTCCTTATGGAAATGCCTTCCTCGTGGACGCCATCGTGCTGCAGCGTTACGTCGAAATGGCGGGTCAGTTGAATACCATCATCACCGTGGTGAAACTGCGCGGTCACGCACACAGCCGTGATTTACGCTTGTTTGAAATTGGCGCGCAGGGAATCAGGATTGGCCAGACTGCGCTTGATATTGGCCCGCTCCTGAGGGGACCAAACATCGCGAGCGCCAGTCAGTAGTGAACGCCATACTGGATATGCGATGACTCAGGAAATACCGCCGTCATCACCAGCTTCGGAGCCTGCGCCCACCGAGCTTGCCAACACGGCTGCGCCGCAGGAGGCGCTCGACAAAACCGCGCTGGAAGAACTGGTGCTGCATTTGCGCGAGGCGAATGCGCACTTGCTCGCCTCTAAATTAGAAATGTCACATTTGGCGCAGCATGATTTTCTAACGAATTTACCTAACCGGGTGCAGCTCAATGATCGCTTAACCCAAGCCATTGCATTAGCAGCGCGCAATGAACGTCGGCTGGCTTTACTCTTTGTTGACCTGGATCGATTCAAAGGCATTAACGATACCTTGGGTCACGCCGTGGGGGACCAGCTTTTGCAATCTGTCGCGCAGCGTCTTTTGTCTTGCGTGCGCACCTCGGATACCGTGAGCCGTCTGGGAGGGGATGAATTTTTGATTCTGTTAGCGGAGATCGAGCACCTCGAAGACGCCGCGCGGATCGCTGCCAAAATTCTGCAAGCACTCACGCTGCCCTACCAGATCGGCGAACATCAGCTGCATATTTCGGCCAGTATCGGTATCAGCGTTTATCCTACCGACGGTCTGCAATCCGACGAGCTGATCAAGCATGCCGATACAGCGATGTACCACGCCAAACAAAAGGGCCGTAATCAATACCAGTTTTTTAAACAGGCGATGAACCAACGGGCAATTGAGCGCCAACGTATTGAAACCAGCTTGCGCCAGACCCTGGAAAATCATCGCTTCCTTTTGTACTATCAGCCAAAAGTCAATCTCGAAAGCGGCCGTATTACCGGCGTCGAGGCCCTCGCGCGCTGGCCGCATCCTGAATGGGGCATGCTGCTGCCGGCACGTTTTATTCCGCTTGCAGAAGAATGCGGGTTGATCGTGCCACTGGGAGAGTGGGTCTTGCGGGAAGCCTGCCGCCAGGCGCGTATCTGGCTTGATGCGGGCTGGGAATTTGGTCGCATGGCAGTCAATTTATCGGCCACCGAATTTCACGCGGCCGATTTGGCTGCGCGCTTAAAAGTGATCCTCGCCGAGACCAGATTACCGGCGCATTACCTGGAGCTCGAACTCGGTGAAGATTGTCTGATGGACGAGAAGGATGGTGCCAGTACCCGTATTGCGCAATTACAGTCGCTGGGAGTGAGCTTGACGGTAGATGATTTCGGTACCGGTAAAAGTAGTCTGGCGAACCTCAAACGGCTACCGGCCAAGAGCCTCAAAATCGATCAGTCATTCATTGGCGCACTGGGGCGGGATAAGAGCGACGCGATCATCGTCGCCGGCGTGATCCATATCGGCACAGGTCTGCACCAGCGGGTGATCGCCGAAGGGATTGAAACCCAAGCGCAGTACCAGTTCCTCAAGGATGAGCACTGTGAAGAAGGACAGGGCTATTTTTTTAGCCCGCCGATCGCTGCTGATGCAATGGGGCAGATGCTGCGCAGCGGCTTGCCGCCCAAACGTGTCAGCTAAGCCATGGCCGCATAGGCCGCAATAACTTCTGGCGGTGCCTGCACCAGTTCGATCAGCACGCCTTCGCCGGCGATGGGAAACTGATCGTTGGAGCGCGGATGTAAAAAGCAGATGTCGTGACCGGCTGCGCCTTTGCGGATACCACCGGGCGCAAAACGCACACCTTGCTGCGTGAGCCATTCAACAGCCAGCGGCAAATGATCGATCCACAGACCGACGTGATTGAGTGGCGGTTCATCGACGCGCGGCTTTTTGGCCGGATCAATCGGCTCCATCAGATCGACCTCGACCTTGAAGGGGCCGCTACCCAGCACGGCGATATCTTCATCGACGTTTTCTTTTTCGCTGCGAAACGTGCCCACCACCTGCAGGCCAAACATGTCTACCCACAAGGATTTAAGACGCTCTTTGGACGGGCCGCCGATGGCGATTTGTTGAATGCCTAAAACAGTAAATGGTCGTTGCAAGATGGGCTCCTTTTTTTAAGTAGTATGCGTCATTCCGCCATTCCAGCCAAGCCGTGCAGGATAAATTATTCCCGGACAAGTAGGTGCATAAAGTACAATGCGCCGCTGATTACCTCCCGGTACTCACTTCCGGAAGTCTGTGCGCGGTGCATGTCCTGGAACCATTGACCTGAAATTGCCTTTATTTTGACCACCTGCCAGCCAAATCGACATCTGCATATTGACGCTTTAAAGTTTATTGCCTCCCACCTGATCGTCTTACACCATCTTCTGGCCTATGGGCCGATTTCCGATATCCTGCGTCAGGCCGCGCCGGAACTGATCGGCTGGCTGTTCCATCAGAGCAGATTGGCGGTGCAGATTTTTCTGGTCATGGGCGGTTATCTGGCAGCGCGTAGTTTGTCGCCCTTGGGGCAGGCCTGGCGTGGATCCTTTATGCAGGTGATTAGCCGGCATTATCAAAAACGCGTTTTACCCTTTCTTATTGCGATGCTGCTGGCCGTTGCCGGTGCGGCGCTGGCCAGGATCTGGTTGGATGACGCATTTATCCCTGCAGCACCAAGCTGGCCGCAATTTTTGGCGCATGCACTGCTGCTACAAGGTTTGTTAGGACAGGATGCCCTGTCGGCCGGCATCTGGTATGTGGCGATCGATTTTCAGCTGTTTGCCTTGATGGCGCTGGTGTTATGGCTGACCCACAAACTGACGCATAAATTTAAGCCTTCAAGCAAGGGACCGCATTCCGGCAGTGCCGATGTCGCCCGCCTGGCGCAGGGCTTGGTAGTGGCCCTGATGCTGGGTTCCCTGTTTATTTTTAATCGCGACGCGGGCTGGGATAACTGGGCGCTGTATTTCTTTGGTGCCTATGGCATGGGCGCTGCGGCTTACTGGGTCGGTAGCGCACGACGACCAGGCTGGTATCTGGGTTTTCTGGCACTGTGTGGTTTGCTGGCTTTATGGATGGATTTCCGCGAGCGTATCGGACTCGCCCTGGTCGTGGCGCTGCTGCTGGGGCTGGTGCAGTGGCGCGGCCCTGCGTCGATGCTGTCCTCGCTGCCGCTGCGCTGTCAACGATGGCTGACGACGATGAGTCAATTATCGTATGCCTTGTTTTTGGTGCATTTCGTAGTGCTCATGCTGGGCAATGCGGTATTTTTTCATCTGGATTTGGACGGTCCGCTGGCGGCAGTCGTATCGCTGATGACGATCTGGCTTCTTAGCCTGGCAGCGGCGCATGTATTTGAACGATGGATTGAGCGTCCAATGGCGCGTCGGGGAAGGTTTTTTCAGCCCCGCTCGTCAGTCGGCAATGTCGCTACCTACGTCGTCGGCAATGTCGCCGACAATGTTGTCGACTCGTTGTTAGTCCACCCCGTAAAGTTGGCCTGAGCAGCCAACCGCTGGCTCTCAACACTGACGAAAGCGAGCCGACTGAAGTCAGCGAAGTCACTCCGTGTGATTTAAACCCCGGCCAGCTTACTCACCGCAGCCTGCAGCGTCGCCTCTTCCTTGGCAAAACAAAAACGCACGATGCCGGATTCTTTCGGCTGCTGATAAAACGCCGAAATCGGGATCGCCGCGACGCCGATCTCGCTGGTGAGCCAGATGGCGAATTCGGCTTCCGGTAGCGAAGAAATTTGCGCGTAACCGACGCATTGAAAAAAAGTCCCGTCGGCCGGCAAGAGCGTAAAGCGCGACCCAGCCAGCCCGGCGCGAAATGCATCACGCTTACGCTGATAAAACGTCGGTAGTCCCAGATAGGCTTCTGTTCGCGCCATGTAATGCGCCAGCCCGTGCTGCACCGGTGTATTCACGGTAAAGACATTAAACTGATGCACCTTGCGAAATTCCGCGCTCATCGCCTTTGGCGCGGCCACGTAGCCGACTTTCCAGCCCGTCACGTGATAGGTTTTACCGAAGCTTGACACCACAAAGGCGCGCGCCGCCAGTTCGGCATGGCGGCACACCGATTCGTGAGACTGGCCGTCAAACACCATGTGTTCATAGACTTCATCTGACAAGACCAGGATCTTTGTATCGCGCACGATGTCGGCCAACGCCGTCAGATCGGCGGCACGCAAAATGGAGCCAGTCGGATTATGCGGTGAGTTAATCATGATCAGCCGCGTTTTGCTGCTCACTGCGGACGCGACACGATCCCAGGGGATAGCATAGCCGGCGGACGTGACGGCCATTTGCACCAGCACCGGTACACCACCGGCGAGCGTAATCGACGGCACATACGAATCATAGGCCGGTTCAATCACGATCACTTCATCACCCGGATGCACGCAGCACAGGATCGCCGTCATGATGGCCTGGGTGGCGCCGGCAGTGATGGTGATCTCCTGATCGGCATCGTAATGGCTGCCATAGAGTGCCATGATCTTGGCGGCGATAGCATGCCGCAAAGCGGGCACCCCCGTCATGGGCGGATATTGATTGAGCCCTTGCTGCATGGCCCGCGTGACTTCGTCGATGAGCGCCGGATCGCAGCTGAAATCAGGGAAGCCCTGACCGAGATTGACGGCTTTTTTTTCGGCGGCCAGTGCCGACATGACGGAAAACACCGTGGTGCCGACAGCCGGTAATCTGGACGTAAGTGGGAAGGGGGACTTGGACATAGTTTTTAAAATGACAGATCGTGGAATATTTTAGCGCATGGCCGCCGGCAAATCCCGCGTCGTGCCATATTCTTTAAGCCAGGCTTGCGGCGTGAGGATGGCGCATACGCCGAGTCGCGCTGTCTGGCGCGCCAGTCTGAGCAGCGCTTTGTCCTTGGTGATCAGGACCGCGGCCTTGCACTGATACGCCGTTTCGACAAATTTCTGATCATCGATATCTTTGCACAGCGGCAGATGAAACAAGGGCGGAACATAGTCGGCCAGCGCGATGCAGCGAAAGAGCGCATCAAATTGCGCCGCCGCGACGGGACGTTTGTCATCGTCGAGCGGCAGCTGCGGATAATGCAGGACGATTTCCCATTCGCGCCGGCAGTCATCGCGGGTAATGACTTCCACGCGCCCTTCCTGGATGGCCTGTAGCAGCAAGGCCCAGCGCGGATCATGGAACACGAACAGGTCGAGGCACACATTGGTATCAATCACAACGCGTTGAGCGAGATTCTGTATGATGGGCAAACTTTATTCCTGGATGTGAAATGTTAATCGTACTATCGCCTGCCAAAAGTCTCGATCATCGCCCGCCGCCGAAATCCACGCGCCATACCATGCCGGATTTTCTGCCGCGTGCCAGCGAATTGATTGATCTTATGCGGACATTTTCGCCGGCACAGATCGGCAGCCTGATGTCGATCTCTGACAATCTGGCCCAGCTCAACGCCGAACGTTATGCCAGCTGGTCACCCGAGTTTAACCTTGAAAACGCCAAACAGGCAGCGCTGGCTTTTGATGGGGATGTCTATGGTGGTCTGGATGCGCCTTCAATGACGGCGGCCCAGCTCACCTACACCCAAGATCATGTGCGGATTCTCTCCGGTCTGTATGGTGTTTTGCGCCCGCTCGATTTGATGCAGCCCTACCGGCTCGAAATGGGTACCCGTCTGGCGAATGCGCGCGGCAAAGATTTATATGCTTTCTGGGGCGATACCGTGACACAGACGCTCAATGCAGAACTGGCGCAGCAGCCCACGCAGGTGCTGGTGAATCTGGCTTCGGAAGAATATTTTAAAGTCGTGCGGCCCAAGCTGCTCGAAGGGCAGATCATCACGCCGGTGTTTGAAGAATGGAAGGATGGTCGCTACAAGATCATTTCGTTTTTCGCCAAACGTGCGCGCGGCCTGATGGCGCGTTATGCAGCGCTCAAAAAACTCAAATCAGCAGACAAACTCAAACATTTTGATCTGGAGGGCTATGCATTTGAACCGGCACTCTCCGACGACGTGAGCTGGCGCTTTCGCCGGCGGCGTGTGACATAAAAAAAGCCCCGTCGTCAACGGGGCTTGATGCAGCAAGCAAGGCGGCTTACCAGAGCTTCCACCAGCTTTCGTTCTTGGCCCGGCCACCTTTGCTGAAGTCGCTTTCAGGGTAGTTTTTCAGGAATACCCGTTTGGCGTCATCACTCAGATCGGTCATCCCCAAGGCGGCATAGGATTTCACCATCAAGTGTAAGGCTTCCTCAACGGCGGGCGCATCACGGTATTCTTTAACCGCTGTTGATGCGCGGGTGAGGGCGGCAACGTAAGCACCACGGCGGAAGTAATAATTCGCCACATGTACTTCATACTGCGCCATCGCATTCACCAGATATTTCATGCGCGCTACGGCATCCGGCGTGTAGGTACTATTCGGGAATTTTTCCACCAGCAGCTTGAAGGAGTCGAAGGCCTCACGCGTGGCTTTCGGATCACGCTCCGTCATGTCTTGCTGGGAGATGAAATCGAACACGCCCGAACGGTCATTAAAGTTGATCAGGCCACGCAGATAGTAAATATAGTCGACGTTGGGATGATTAGGGTGCAGCTTGATAAAGCGCTCGGCGGCAGCCAGAGCCTGCGCCTGATCACCCGCTTTATACCAGGCGTAGGGCACTTCAAGCTGCGCCTGCTGGGCATAGTTACCAAACGGATAACGCGATTCGAGGCGCTCAAACAGCGGAACTGCACGCTCATAACTACCAGAAGCCATTTCATCCCGCGCCTCCGAGTATAATTTGGCCGCGGTCCATGATTTGGTTTCATCGACTTTATCGTTGAGTAATCCGCATCCGGACGCCAGAAGAACGAATAACAAACTGGCTAGTGTAATTAAATTTTTTCGCATGAATTTGCAGGACGACATTTAGACAATGAATGATTATAGCCGATGGGACTTGCCGTGAAGGCTAAAGCGCAGTCTAAAGATGAGAATTTCCTTCCCGACCTAGAAATCGACGATGCTGATGAATTAACGCCCGAGCTGGATGGGGGGTTCCAGGAAATCGCCCCGATCGAGCTGCGACTTGACGACGCCGACTGTGGTGAACGGCTCGACAAAGCTTTGTCGCGCCTGGTGCCGCACTATTCGCGCAGCCGGATCCAGCAATGGATAGAAGGCGGGTTCGTCACCGTCGACGGTCTGCCCGCCCGCACCAAAACCACGATTCTCGGTGACGAGCTGGTCGTAATCCGGCCTCAGCCGGCGCCCGACGAGCACGCTTATCAGGCCGAACCGATCGATTTTCCGATCGTCTACGAGGATGAGGATATTCTCGTCATCGATAAACCGGCCGGCCTGGTCGTGCATCCGGGCGCGGGAAACTGGTCCGGTACCCTGCTCAACGGGCTGCTGCATCGCTATCCCGCCTTGGCGGGCGTGCCGCGCGCTGGCATTGTGCACCGGCTGGATAAGGAAACCAGCGGGCTCATGGTGGTGGCCAAGACGCTGGCCGCACAAACCGACCTGGTGCGCCAGCTGCAGGCGCGCACCGTCAAGCGCGAATATCTGGCGCTGGTATGGGGAACACCGCTTTTAAATGGCAAGATCGAGACCTCGATCGGCCGTCATCCGCGTGACCGCATCAAGATGGCCGTATCCGAAAACCTCACGGCCAAACCGGCACTGACGTTTTTTCACCGGCTGGCCTCGAGTACCCTCGACAGCCGGCCAGTGAGCCTGATTCGCTGCCAGCTTGAAACTGGGCGCACACATCAGATCCGGGTCCACATGCAGTCCATCGGCTTTGCGCTGGTCGGTGACAGCCTGTACGGCAAGGCCCATCTGGCGCCGGTATTTCGTCGTCAGGCGCTGCATGCGGCGCAGTTAGGCTTAGTCCATCCGGCTACTGGCGCAGACCTTCAGTGGTCAGCGCCGGTGCCAGCGGATTTTGCCGAGTTATTGCAGCGTGCTTCGATTACTTCTGAATGGTAAGCGTGTTGGCTTGGGCGGTTTAATTCGCCCAAGCTGCAGCGGCAATCTCCAGAGATCGCAGACGTAATGCCGGATCAAAAATATCACATACCAGCATGAGCTCGTCGGCCTCGGTCGCTTCTGTCAGGGCGCGCAGTCCCTCGCGCACTGTGGCCGGTCCGCCGACCACGCCGGCGCCAAGGAATTCGTCAATCGCGGCGCGTTCTTGTGGATGACATTGGGCCATGAAGTTTTCAATCGGCGGCTGCAGACGTCGCCGGTCGCCACGCAAGATCCCCAATACGCGTTGGTAGGTACTGCTAGCGAGATACTGCGCTTCCTCGTCCGTGGGGGCGGCGATCATGGGAACGCCGATCATGACATGCGGTTTTGCCAGCGATGCGGAAGGCTGAAAGCGACTGCGGTACAGGTTGACCGCCTGCATCAGCTGACGTGGCGCAAAATGCGAAGCGAAGGCATAGGGCAGACCGCGCTGGGCTGCCAGCTGGGCTGAAAACAAACTCGATCCCAGGAGCCAGATTGGTACATTTGTGCCAGCGCCGGGCATGGCGATCAGGCGTTGACCGACTTCCGGCGCCGCCAGCAGATGCTGCAGTTCAGCCACATCGCGAGGAAAATCCTCTTCAGTCTCAACACGATCGCGACGCAGCGCGCGCATGGTCGCCTGATCCGTACCGGGGGCACGGCCCAGACCCAGATCAATCCGGTCCGGATAGAGTTCGGCCAGGGTACCAAAGGCTTCCGCCACCACCAATGGTGCATGATTCGGCAGCATGATGCCACCGGAGCCGACGCGGATGCGTTGTGTTCCGCCGGCCAGATAGCCCACCATTACGGCCGTCGCTGAACTGGCGATGCCGTGCATATTGTGATGCTCGGCGACCCAGTAACGGGTAAATCCGAGCGACTCGACGTGTTGGGCTGTGCGCAGAGCGATCTTGAGCGCATCCGCGACGCTGCCGCCTTCGCGAACGGCGACCAGATCAAGCATGGAGAGGGAAGTCGTGGAATTTTTCATAGGGAGCATTTTCGTCTATCCGGGAATATTTTGCACTTTGCCGCCCAGAGCGACGCATTATTATTCTGTCATGTCAGGCTGAGTCTGCGCAGATTGCGCCATGTGCGCCAGCTTGGCCAGATGCGCTTCGCGTCGAATTTTTTCTTCAGATAAACGTTTGCGTCGGCGTTGCGGCGCGCGCATTAAGTATAAAATAAGTGAAACGGGCAATACGCCGTAGAAGAAAAAGGTGCCGAGCCCTGCAATGACCGATTGTTCGGTAATGGACATCATCAGCACCACATAGATCCAGGCAACGGCAACGATCATCATGGTAAAAGATTGGTTTTTTTAAAACCATGACAATACGCTAAATATGGGATGTCAGCATGGCGCAATCCAATTCAAAAAAATCCACCAGCACACCGCTTCCCGACCCTGCTGCAGCCGTGACACAATGGCTGGAACAAATGGCACAGCCCAACAAGGTATGGGAAAGTCTTTTGCAAAAAGCCCAGCCCGGTCTGGAAGCCATGCCTGCTGCATTGGGCGAGATGGGGGTGGCGATTGAACCCGAAGTGATGGCGCGTTTGCAAAGTGACTATATCGAGCAGCTCTCTGCGCTATGGCAGGGCACGCTGAGCTCAACGCTGCCGCCTTTGCCCGATAAACGCTTTGCTGCGCCGGTCTGGCATACCAATCCTTTGTCAGCCTTTCAAGCGTCCTCGTATTTGCTGAATGCGCGCTTTCTGACCGCCTTGGCGGATGCCGTGCAGGCGCCGGCCAAAGCCAAGCAAAAGCTGCGTTTCTCGGTGCAGCAAATGATCGACGCCATGTCGCCGGCCAATTTTTTGGCGACCAATCCGGAAGCACAGCAAAAAATTCTCGATACCAAAGGCGAAAGCCTGGTGCGCGGCATGAGCAATATGCTGTCAGACATGAAGAAGGGGCATATTTCGCAGACCGACGAAAATGCCTTTGAAGTCGGTACCAACGTCGCGACCAGCGAAGGCGCCGTCGTTTTTGAAAATGCCTTTTTCCAGCTGCTGCAATATAAGCCGTTGACCAAGACCGTCGCGCAACGGCCCTTGCTGATCGTCCCGCCCTGCATCAATAAATTTTATATCCTCGATCTGCAGCCAGCCAATTCCCTGGTGCGTTACGCCGTCGATGAGGGGCATACGGTGTTTTTGGTCTCGTGGCGTAATGCCGACGAGTCGATCGACCATGCCACCTGGGATGAGTACATTGAAGAAGCCGTCATCAAGGCCATCGACCTTGTGCAGACAATTTCAAATCAGCCGCAGATCAATGCGCTGGGCTTTTGCGTGGGCGGTACCTTGCTCTCGACCGCATTGGCAGTTTTGGCAGCGCGCGGCGAACATCCGGTCGCCAGTCTGACCTTACTCACTACCTTCCTTGATTTTAGCGATACCGGCGCGATTGATGTCTACGTCGACGAGGAGCGCGTAGCGCAACGCGAACTCGCTATCGGCAAAGGTGGACTCATGCAGGGCAAGGACTTCGCTGCCGCGTTTTCCAGCCTGCGGCCGAATGACCTGATCTGGAATTATGTCGGGGCAAATTATCTCAAGGGCGAAGAACCGGTGCCGTTTGATCTTTTGTACTGGAATGCCGACAGCACCAATATGCCGGGGCCGATGTTTTGCTGGTACCTGCGCAATACCTATCTGGAAAATAATCTGAAGGTGCCGGGCAAGTTAACGGTGTGTGGCGAGGCGCTCGATTTTGGACTGATCGATGCACCGGCTTTCATCTATGCCTCCCGTGAAGACCACATCGTGCCGTGGGAATCAGCCTACGCCTCGATGGCGATCCTCAATCCAGGGCAAGGACAAAAAAATCGTTTCGTGCTGGGTGCTTCCGGCCATATTGCGGGCGTGGTGAATCCACCGGCAAAAATGAAGCGCAATTTTTGGTCGCAGCCGAGTACTGCTGCACGTGGCAAGAAAAAAATCGTGCTCAGCGATGCGGCGGACTGGCTCAAGACGGCTAAAGAGCAGCCCGGCAGCTGG
This sequence comes from Oxalobacteraceae bacterium, assembly GCA_947374865.1. Taxonomy (GTDB): domain Bacteria; phylum Pseudomonadota; class Gammaproteobacteria; order Burkholderiales; family Burkholderiaceae_D; genus CANFLV01. The sequence goes on along the minus strand of CANCDR010000002.1, from coordinate 31,203 downwards.
TGGCCTGAATGGTCCGCATTTCTGACTGAGCATGCGGGCAAACAGGTCGCTGCACCGCGCAGCTATGGCAATAAAACCTATCCGGTGATCGAGCCTGCACCCGGACGCTATGTCAAACAGAAGGCCGAGTAAGTGTTAAATTACGACCGTTAGTGAAAAGATCTGCCCAATTCTCGCACCGATCAATTCGCTACCAGGATTTGGAACTATAATCAGTAAATAACGAAGGCCACAGTGGCGCACCCCTGCCAATGATGGCCTCTTGAGACAATCAGACCAGCGCATTTACCCCGGCGCACACGAAGGATACGCAGATGACCAGTTCCAAAAAAACCGCAGAACGTTTGATTAAAAAGTATCCGAATCGCCGCTTATATGACACCCAGACCAGCTCCTACATCACCCTCGCTGATGTCAAGCAGCTGGTGCTCGACAATGAAGTTTTTCTGGTGGTTGACGCCAAGACCGAAGAAGATCTGACGCGCAGCATCCTGCTGCAGATCATTCTGGAAGAAGAATCCAACGGCTCGCCGATGTTTTCCAGTGGTGCCTTAGCGCAGATCATTCGCTACTATGGCCATGCCATGCAGGGCATGATGGGTAATTATCTGGAAAAAAATATCCAGGCCTTCATTGATATGCAAAACAAGCTGACCGGGAATTCCCAGGGCCTCTACGAAGGCAAGCCCTTCAGCCCTGAAATGTGGGCGCAGTTCATGAATGTTCAGGGCCCGATGATGCAGGGGATGATGAATAATTACATCGACCAGAGCAAGAGCCTCTTTGTCCAGATGCAGGAGCAGATGGAGAGTCAGACCAAGAGCATGTTTGGCAGTTTTCCATTTCCCGGCACAGACAAACCGGTGAAGTAATTTCAGCCTGGCAGGTGAGGGGGGGTAAAATGGCGGCTTCGCTGTTTAGCCCCCTTTTCTTTTTTGCCTATGTCGACTGCACTTTCTGCCCCTAAAATTGGCTTCGTCAGTCTTGGATGTCCCAAGGCCCTGACCGATTCCGAACAAATCCTCACCCAGCTGCGTGCTGAAGGCTATGAAACCGCCAAGTCGTATGACGGCGCGGATCTGGTCATCGTCAATACCTGCGGGTTTATTGACGCCGCGGTGCAAGAATCCTTGGATGCCATCGGTGAAGCGCTGGCTGAGAATGGCAAGGTGATCGTCACTGGCTGCTTGGGCGCAAAGAAGGATGCCGAAGGGCGCGACCTGATCCAAAGTATTCATCCCAAGGTGTTGGAAGTCACCGGCCCGCATGCCTTAGCCGATGTGATGAGCGCGGTGCATAAGCATCTGCCCAAGCCGCACGAACCCTTTTTGGATTTGCTGCCCCCGCAAGGCATCAAGCTCACGCCCAAACATTTTGCTTATCTGAAGATTTCCGAAGGCTGTAATCATCGCTGCAGTTTTTGTATTATCCCTTCCATGCGTGGTGATCTGGTTTCACGGCCGATCGCCGAGATCATGCTGGAAGCAGAAAATCTCTTTAAAGCAGGCGTCAGAGAACTGCTGGTGATTTCGCAAGACACCAGTGCCTATGGCGTGGACGTTAAATTCCGTATGGGTTTCTGGAACGGCAAACCGGTCAAGACCCACATGACGCAGCTCGTCGAAGCCTTGGGTGAACTGGCGCGCGCGCATGGCGCTTGGGTGCGTCTGCATTATGTCTATCCTTATCCGCATGTGGATCAGATTATTCCTCTTATGGCTGACGGCGCCATCCTGCCCTACCTCGACGTGCCGCTGCAGCATGCGCATCCCGATGTGTTAAAGCGCATGAAGCGTCCCGCCAGTGGCGAGAAAAACATTGAGCGCATCGCCGCCTGGCGCGCCATGTGCCCCGATATCACGATCCGTTCGACCTTTATTGCCGGCTTCCCCGGCGAGACCGAGAGTGAATTCGCCTACCTGCTAGATTTTCTCAAGGAAGCGCGGATTGATCGTTTGGGATGCTTTGCCTATTCGCCGGTGGCCGGCGCTACCGCCAATTTACTGGCGGACCCAGTGCCGGAAGAAGTCCGTGAAGAGCGTCGTGGTCGCGTCATGCAGCTACAAGAACAAATTTCCAAAGAATTATTGCAAGCCAAAATCGGCAAGACCGTGCGCGTTTTGCTCGATGAAGTCAAACGCGACGGTTCCGGCATCGGCCGATCCGCCGCCGACGCGCCCGAGATCGACGGCGTGGTCTACGTCAAACCACCCTACGAGCCGCACCGCAAATTACTGGTCGGCGAATTCGTTGATGTGGAAGTCGTGGCTGCTGATGCGCATGATTTGTGGGGTAATTCGTAATAGCTTTGCGAGCATGAATAGCTCGGGGTCGGATTACTTAGTGTAACTAAATTGGCGGCGTATTCAGAGCGTAGGGTGTGCACGCATTGATGAGAAGTTAAAAAGAGTCCCGAGGGGCTCTTTTTAATTTTGGAAGACAGGTTAAGAATGTAGCGTCGTTGAACCAATGATCATCGCGTAATCTGTGTAGCCGGGATTATTGGCGGGAATGATGTCAGGCGTCGTCGAAGGATAATCATACCAATCAGGTTGGTGTGGCACGGGACTATCGATGTGGTGATTGATATCATTGGGATTAATCGGCAAATTATCAATGATATGTGGGTAGGTAGATGGGGTAGATGGGGTAGATGGAGAGGATGTCGTGGTAATGATAGTGATTACTTTATTGACAGTCCGATCAACCAACAAATTGTCATTATTGCCCAGCGTATTGACAGTGATACCTGTGCCATTCGCCACGATGGTATTGTTATCACCGACCACCTTGCCATCGGAGCCATTATTATTAAACCAAACGGTACTACCAGACGCGTAAACAAACTCATTGTCACCAGAAATGCCGATCGTATTGCCGCTAAAATTTGAATCGACCATTTCATCTCCACCTGTAACTTCAACATGGATATTTGTGTCATTCAAAATGATGTCGTTGCGATTGCCATTCACACTGGCAGAAGTCCCATTATGATTTAGCCGAACGGTATCGCGCACTGCATTCACTGTTGCATTTTCTCCGTCTATGTCGAATCTGTTACCCGAAAAGCTTGAGCGAACTTCTACGTTATCGCCCGTCATAGACGCCTGAATATTTGCCCCATTCGCGATCAGAATATTATTATTGCCATTAACAGCGCCATCTGATCCTTGGCCGAACCATACCGTGCTGCCATTCGCAGTAACATGCTCATAATCGCCGGTAACGCCGATGGTATTGTCAGTGGTATTAGAAGTAACGGTTTCATGATTACCGATGACATTAGCCCATACGCCAGGCCCACTAGCGATCACATTGTTTTGATCGCCTAATATTGTCGCATGTGAATTGGCATTGACCCAAACGGTACTCGCGGTACTTTGTACTGTTTCATTATTTCCGGCAACGCCGATCGTATTTGCGGTGCCTCCCGAGTGGATCGTGGTGTTGGAGCCAATCACATCGACAAGCGAATTATTTCCCTTGAGCGTGATGTCATTCCCAGCACCGACAATTGTTGCGCGGCAGCCGTCAGCCACATTCACTGTCGCATTAGCTATAGTGGATAAGATCTGACTTCCATCGAGTGATGCCGTGGTATGACCGTTTTCGACATTGATGATTTGCGATTGAAAACTGCCATCGGAATTCATCAAATAGTGTCCGGCACTACTATCTAAAGAATGGGTCGCGGTCACGTCCATGGATTTGACGGTATGGTCGGCGTTAAACGCGGTGGACCCACTGACATTTTGCGCGGAGACGTAATTGGCACCAACAATGTTACCTCGGGCATCCAAATTGATGTTGACCGAGTCACCGTTGCCAGCGGACTTAGTGATGGTTTGCGGGCCGTTAAAGCTTTGTGGAGATGCTGTGGGAATGATCACGGTGCTGCGATCAATTGTACTGATTTGACTTGAATGGGTCAGATCATAAATTTGCGAACCGAGATTAAGCCCGTTGATATTGTCAATCAATTTACCAGCAGTCATACCGCAGCTTGTGCCCGCCAATGAAGATAAAGCCTCCCATTGGTCTAACTTGCCTGAGACAGCCAAGCCTAATCGAACGCCGGAAAATGCCGTTCGAAGTGTTGTTGCGCAAAGGCCGCCGATAGCTAACTCAGCTGCTATATGACCACCTATTTCGACAATTTCCGCAGTTGACTGTGCGTGCGACAAATCAATTACGAGATTTACTATTGTTGAAGCCTGATCGTATCGCTCGATACTTTTTGCTGCGAAGGTATAGCCTGACATACATCCTCCAGATTACATTTTGAGAACTCCGTTTAAAAGAACTGCACAGATAAAACTCAAAATCAAGGCGTTCACTACCTCAGCCAATTTGCCCTTTAATAGTTGAAATTGAACTATCGTGATATAAAACATGAACAACACGGGAACACAAAAAATCCAACCAAAGCCAGCGGGGGCGCCATGAAATGGAAGATGGATATCAAAAAAATCGGCAACACCAAATACAATTGATATCACAATAAAAATGCTGCACACGACATACATCGTGATGCCATCAATAGTCTTGGTAGCTGTCTTAAAAATTTCCGTCATGGTGGTTTTCGATGCGAACATAGTGAACTCCTGATGAAGGTTTAAAAAAAGTGAGTGGGAAGCATAGGCGCCTTTCAAAAAGTCAACGCTGACCAACATCAGCCAGTGACTCCACTAGACGCCTTTTTGGAAAAGATAACTACTCGTAAAAATGACAGTATGTAGGATTCTGACGACGCAATTTTTCAGCAAAAAATTCGCGCTTATTTTATAGTTCCAGTTAGGTATTGAGATCAGCACAGATAAGCTCCGTGACTGTAGATCCGTATTCAATTTCAGGGCTTATCCGGCGTTCTTGCGCGATCAAGCAGGGACGTTTTTGGGCGTCATTGGTGAAAGCAACTCAGAACTTTGTGTTATTTGGTGCAGGGTGTATTGTGCTCGGCGTATTAGTACAGTACCTCGAAGGAACGCATCTGCCCGTTCTCACGATACGTATGTTGTTATTTGTTGAACACCTTATTTTAGTCGTCGATACAGTACTATATTTAACGGTGATAGCGTATTCCGGCGTAGGTCTTATTAAGGAGATAATTAAATGAAACAGTTCATTGAAGAGTTTTGGAAAGCAGCTAAAGAAACGCCCCGCATTTACTTTGCGCCTTTAGTCGGCGCTATCAATACGATCAAACAAGAGTTTCGACGACTGTAACGAGCGCAAGAAAAGCGGCCGCTGATACGCATGATTTGTGAGGTAATTCGTAAGGGCGTACTTGGCTGAATATTCAAGGAGCGGATTATTTTGTGTGTCTGAATTGGGGACGTGTTCTTATTGTAAATTCAGAGCGTAGGGTGTGCATGGATATATGTGCACACGTTGTGCGACATAATTTAGCATGGCGACGCGCACAAAAAAACTGTTCACACGCTACGAAGCCAACAAACCGCTCGAACTACACCAGCTCCGGCCGATTCGCATTCAAATCCGAAATGCCCTTGATGAGGCGATAAGCCTTCCATAGCCAGGCGATCGAAAAGACCAGCCAGGCCAGAGGGATGCCGATCAGGGTCAGGGCCAGAAATACGCCCAGCACGACCCATACCGTGTACCACCAAAAAGAACGAATCATCCACGTATGATGGCTGTGCACAAAAGTGCCGGCTGTTTTGTCACGCTGGAGATAATTAAAAATGAGCGGGACGAAGGACAGCAATCCGAGGGTAAAGAACATGCTCGCGCCATGGCCCAGATAAAGCCACCAGGCGAAGTTTTTGTCGGCTTCGAGCTGGCTGTCGACTACAAGGATATCGGTCATCACGCATTTCCTATCAATGTTCATGCAATAAAAGGACATTGGTCATCGCACACAGCCTGTTAATGTCTATGTCTTTGCAAACAGGGCCAACAAGCCATCCAGCCCGACGAAGTTGAATGCCACATCGGCCTGCGCACGCACTATCGGTTTGGCGCGAAAGGCGACCGATAATCCGGCCACCGACATCATGGCTAAATCATTCGCGCCATCGCCCATCACGATCGCCTGCCGGGTTGAGATGCCCAGCGCGCCACAGACCCGTTCAACGGTACGGCGTTTTTCTTGCGCATCGACGATCCCGCCGACCACTTTGCCGGTCAATTTACCATCGAGAATTTCCAGCACATTGGCATGACTATAGTCGAGCTGCAGCCGGCTTTGCATCCGCTCAGTAAAAAAGGTGAAACCACCCGACACCAGCAAGGTCTTCAGGCCGGCTGCTTGTACTGCAGCCAGCATCGACTCGGCACCGAGCGATAGCGCCAAGCGCTCATCATAGACGCGCTGGAGCGCCGATGCCGCCAGTCCCTTGAGCAGGGCCACGCGTCGGGTGAGGCTTTCGGCAAATTCAATTTCACCGCGCATGGCGGCTTCGGTGATGGCCGCGACTTGCGGCTTTAATCCCTGCATGTCGGCGATCTCGTCAATGCATTCGATGGTGATGAGCGTAGAGTCCATGTCCATAGCGACCAGGCCAAAATCACGTAGTGCGCGCGCTGGTGGCACAAAACTGGCATCTACGCCCGCATCCAGGGCGGCGGAGCCCACGGCTGCCTTGACCTCAGCGGTGCTGGCAACGTCGGTGCAGCGCCAGGCCTTGGGGCTGATAGCGTGCACATCGTTTGCACCGGCGAGAGCGGCGATAGCTTCAATGCTGCTTTGGGGTGCGCGCAGGCTTTGCAGGATCAGGTTCATCAAAGAGTCGTGATAAAAAATAGTAAAAAGATTTTCATGCGCTGTGCTGATGGTCGCTTAAGTCCGCTTAAGCGATCAGTGATCGGATCGTCGAACGCACCTGCGCTACGCGGGTCAGTAAATCCGGCATATTGGCCGTGATGCGCAGTTTGTCCTGGCCGTTTAAGCGAATGTGACGGTTTTTTTGAATCAGGTCAATGATGCGCATGGCATCAATCGGCGGATTGGCCATAAACTGCAGTAGCGCCGAATCCGTATGCGCATCGATCTTGATGATGCCGACCTGTTTGGCAGCGACCCGCAAACGATGGGTTTCGACCAGTGCGCGCGCCGGTTCTGGCAACTTGCCGAAGCGGTCGATCAGCTCTTCCTGTAAATTATCGACCGCGTCATTGGTGGCGCAATTGGCCAGCCGTTTATAGAGCGACAGGCGTTCATGGACATCACCGCAATAGCCGCTCGGCAGCAGGGCAGGGACGTGCAAATTGATTTCCGTGGTCGATGATAAGGGCGAGGCCAGATCCGGTTCCTGGCCATTTTTTAAGGCGCGTACCGCCTCATTCAACATGTCGGAATAGAGCTGAAAGCCGATCTCCAGCATTTCACCTGACTGATTATCACCCAGTACTTCACCGGCACCGCGAATTTCCAGGTCATGCATGGCGAGGTAAAAGCCGCTGCCCAGTTCTTCCATCTGCTGAATCGCATCCAGCCGGCGCTGCGCCTGTTTGGTGAGGGTTTGTACATCGTGCACCAGCAAATAAGCGTAGGCCTGATGATGCGAGCGACCCACCCGGCCGCGCAGCTGGTGCAACTGGGCTAAACCAAATTTGTCTGAGCGATGCATGATGATGGTATTCGCGCTCGGCACGTCAATACCGGTCTCGATGATGGTGGTACAGAGCAGAATGTTAAAGCGCTGGGCGACGAAGTCACGCATGACTTTTTCTAGCTCGCGTTCGTGCATCTGGCCATGCGCGACGGCGATACGCGCCTCGGGCAGCAGTGCGGCCAGCATGGCGCGGCGGTTCTCGATGGTGTCGACTTCGTTATGCAGAAAATAGATTTGTCCGCCGCGTTTTAATTCGCGCAGACAGGCTTCGCGAATAACGGAATCATTTTCGCTGCGCACAAAGGTCTTGATGGCCAGGCGTTTTTGCGGCGCAGTGGCGATGATGGAAAAGTCGCGCAAGCCTTCCAGCGCCATGCCCAGCGTGCGGGGAATCGGTGTGGCGGTTAAGGTCAATACATCGACTTCAGCGCGCAGAGCTTTTAAGGCTTCCTTTTGACGCACACCAAAACGGTGTTCTTCGTCGATGATGATCAGACCCAGACGAGAAAATTTAACATCCGGCGAGAGCAGCTTGTGGGTACCGATGACGATATCGAGCGTGCCATCGCCCATGCCCTTGATGGCCTGGGAGATTTCTTTACCCGAACGAAAGCGCGACAATTCGGCGATTTTCACCGGCCAGTCGGCAAAGCGGTCAGCAAAGGTTTGCGCATGCTGTTCAGCGAGCAGCGTGGTCGGCGCCAGAATCGCTACCTGTTTGCCGCCTAACACGGCCACAAAGGCTGCGCGCAAGGCGACTTCTGTTTTACCAAAGCCGACGTCGCCGCAGATCAGGCGATCCATCGGTTTGCCGCTCGTCATATCCTTGATCACCGCTTCAATCGCGGCGGCCTGATCGACCGTTTCTTCAAAGCCGAAGCTGTCGGCAAAGGTGGCGTAATCGTGCGCCGAATATTGGAAGGCATAGCCTTCCCGCACAGCGCGACGGGCATACAGATTGAGCAGTTCGGCCGCGGTATCGCGCACTTGTTGGGCCGCTTTACGTTTGGCTTTTTCCCAGTGACCTGAGCCGAGCGCATGCAGCGGCGCGTCGTCGGGCGAAGCGCCCGAGTAGCGTGAAATCACATGCAGCTGCGAGACCGGCACATACAGTTTGGCTTCCTTGGCGTAGTCAAGCTGCAGGAACTCGGTTTCACCTTCGCCCAGATCCATATTAATCAGGCCCATGTAGCGGCCGATACCGTGATTAATGTGGACCACCGGATCGCCGATCTTGAGTTCGGACAGATCGCGCACCATCGATTCGACCTGCGTGGCGCCTTCCTGTTTTTTCTGGCCGACGCGGCGTCCGCTGCCGGCATACAGTTCAGTTTCGGTGACGAAGGCGAGCGCGCCTTCTTGCGTGTTGAGGATAAACCCGGCCTGTAATGGCGCGACACCGAGGGTCAGTCGGGCAGAGCCGGTGACGAAATCGGTCAATCCTTCAATCGGCGTGAAGGCCAGATCAAATTCACTGAAATACTGCTGCAAGGTTTCGCGCCGACCGGCCGATTCGGCGCAGATCATTACCCGCTGATTGGTCTGCAGTAAAAAGCTGCGCAGATTCGCCAGCGGATCATCCATGCGCCGATTGACGGCCACATTGGGGAGAGGCGCTGAAAGCGCTGAAGCCAGTTCTTCGCGCTGCAAGACCCAGCGGCCATAGGGCTTGGCGAGCGTGAAAAAATCTTCGTCGCGCAGGAACAGGGTTTCGGGGGCGAGTAAAGGCCGTTCACGATCGGACTTTAAAAAGCGGTAGCGCGTCTGGGTATCGTTCCAGAAGCGCTGAATGCTTTGTTCGATATCGCCGATCAGGGCAAAGGTGGTATCGGCAGGCAGATAATCGAACAGGGTCGCGGTGCTGTCAAAAAACAGCGGCAGATAATATTCAATACCCGCGGAGGCAATGCCGCTGCCGATGTCTTTGTAAATCATTGAGCGCGACGGGTCGCCTTCAAACTGTTCGCGCCAGCGACCGCGAAACGCTGTGCGGGCCGCTTCGTCCATCGGAAACTCGCGCCCTGGCAGCATGCGTACTTCGCGCACCGGATAGAGCGAGCGCTGGGTGTCGGCATCAAAGGTACGAATCGATTCGATATTGTCACCAAACAGATCGATCCGGTAAGGTAACGGCGAGCCCATGGGGAACAGATCGATTAGGCCGCCGCGCACCGAATATTCGCCGGGTGACATGACTTGCGATACGTGACTGTAACCGGCCAGGGTGAGCTGGGTTCGCAGACGCGTCTCATTCAAGACTTCGCCCTGCTTGAAGAAAAAGGTATAGGCCGCCAAAAAGGCCGGCGGCGCCATGCGCACCAGCGCCGTGGTGGCGGGCACGATCAGCACATCGCATTGACCGTTTTGGACTTCGTACAGCGTTGCCAGTCGTTCGGAAACCAGATCCTGATGCGGCGAGAAAGCGTCGTAGGGCAGGGTTTCCCAGTCGGGCAGCAGGTGGCAGCGCAGCGCTGTGGCAGACTTATTTGTTTGCGCGTCATCAGCGTCAATTTCCTTGACGTCGCCGGTTTCACACAACCAGGGAATTTCCGCTAACAGGCGCTGGGCATCGGTGGCATTGGCGACCACCACGGTCAGCATTTTTTGCTGTGCTTTGAGCGCCTGGGCGGCTTGTGCCAGCACATAGGCATCGGCCGATCCATGCGCGGCGGGCACAACAAAGCGGACACCGGGCTTGGGAAGAGAAATTTTTGGGTCGAAGGACATTAATTCATGGATTCAGTAAAGCCAGCTGCGCGACCTGCGCCGCAAGGTGGAATAACCGGTGGCGGCAGGAATGAAGGTCAGGCCGAATTATAAACGATGCCTCGCTGGGGTATCATGACAGCCTGTGCTGGCGTAATGGACTTAGTGGACCTCATGGACCGCATTTAGGGGACTTCATTGAGGAGGCTTCATTGAGCAGACTTTCATGAGTCCCCTTTAAATAGCCGCTTAAGCTTAATCACCATACTATTAAACAAATGACAGCTGCCGTTCCCGCTCCCCGCTTCTTTGCCCTGATTCCTGCGGCGGGCGTTGGCCTGCGCGCGGGTGCGGATTGCCCCAAGCAGTATCTGCCGCTGGCGGGCAAACCGATGTTACGCCATGTGCTCGACACCTTTGCCGGCTGTCCCGCGATCAGCCATACCTTTGTCGTGGTCAGTGCCGGCGATACCTTGATTGATGCGGTCGTGGGCGATGCGATGGGCTGCCAGATTCTGCGCTGCGGTGGGGATAGCCGTCAGGCCTCCGTACTGCAGGGTCTGCACGCGGCGCGTGAATTCATTCGCGACACTGATTGGGTATTGGTGCATGACGCGGCGCGTCCCGGTTTGACGATTGACTTGATCGAGCGCCTGATCAGCGCGTTGCGCGACGATCCGGTCGGCGGCCTGCTGGCGCTGCCGGTCGCTGATACCTTGAAGCGGGCCGTCAGCAGTGCGGCGGATCAGAGCCAGCCGAGCAGCGTTACGCGGGTAGAGGAAACCGTGCCGCGCGCGGCCATCTGGGCCGCTCAGACGCCGCAGATGTTTCGCTACGGTTTATTGCGCCAGGCGCTCGAGTTCGCCCTTGAGCATGGCCATGCCATCACCGATGATGCCAGCGCCGTCGAAGCGCTCGGCCTGCAGCCCAGGCTGGTCGAAGGAAACCCGCGCAATGTTAAAGTCACCCTGCCGCACGATATCGCGCTGGCCGAACTGTATTTGAAAGGAAGCGTATGAGCGCAGCAGGTTTTCGCATTGGTCAGGGCTATGACGTTCATGCATTGGTCGCCGGCCGGCCGTTGATTATTGGCGGCGTGCTGATTCCCCATGCCACAGGCCTGCTCGGTCATTCCGATGCCGACGTATTGCTGCATGCGATCACCGATGCTTTGTTTGGCGCAGCTGCGCTGGGCGACATTGGCCGTCATTTCCCGGACACCGACGCCCAATTTGCCGGCGCCGATTCCCGTTCCCTGCTACGCGAAGCCATGCGCCGGGTCACCGCCGCCGGCTACACGCTCGGTAACCTCGACGCGACCATCATCGCCCAACAACCCAAAATGGCCCCGCACATCGCACAGATGGTCGCCAACATCGCCGCCGATCTGGCGTGCGACATCAGCCAGGTCAACATCAAGGCCAAGACCAATGAGAAGCTGGGGTATCTGGGGCGGGAAGAAGGGATTGAAGCGCAGGCGGTGGTGTTGTGCATGAAGCTCTGATCAAATCGTCAATAAATTTTCACATCTTTAAACATTCTCCATCTGGATTTGTTCAACGGACCACCGGAGCTTAATCAAGGGTGCTCGGGCAAATTTTCGCCTGCATCGATAGGTGAAATATTGCCTTGCGATGAAGCCAATTGCATTTACCAATAACCGAAATTGAAATTGCCAATTTGAGCTTTGCGCGGTGAGCGAACACAATACGTGTTGAAAGTGGGGCGGGTATGATTATGCTTGCACACGTTTCCAGACCGCGCGCCAGAAATGGCATAACGGACAACTTATTATTTAGGAGAAGTTAATGGCAAATCTCAAAGGCTCCAGGACTGAAGAAAACCTGAAAGCAGCGTTCGCCGGTGAATCACAGGCGAATCGTCGCTATTTGTATTTCGCAAACAAGGCCGACATCGAAGGTCAGAACGACGTTGCGATGCTGTTCCGTTCGACGGCTGAAGGCGAGACCGGTCACGCGCACGGCCATCTCGAGTACCTTGAGAAAGTCGGCGATCCGGCGACTGGCTTGCCAATTGGCTCCTCCCGTCAAAACCTGATGGCCGCTGTAGCTGGCGAAACGCATGAGTACACCGATATGTACCCAGGCATGGCCAAAGCTGCTCGCGAAGAAGGTTTCGACGAGATCGCTGACTGGTTTGAAACCTTGGCCAAGGCTGAGCGTTCACACGCAAACCGCTATCAAAAGGCGCTCGACGCGTTGGTAGACTAAATGTAAGTCGCCTCTCTGCTGCAAGGCGGAGAGGATTGAGGTGAGCCCGGCCCCCGCTGTTGGGCTGACCTCAATTTTTTGCCAGCGCAATTTTCCTGTATCGATCATCAGAGGTTCATCATGTCCAAAACCGAAGGCAATCTCGAAGCGCCGACCCGCCATCCACTCGATTGGCTGAGCGAAGATTTTTATAATCTCGATTCGCTCAATCACGAGATGGAGCGCGTGTTCGATATCTGCCATGGCTGCCGTCGTTGTGTCTCCTTGTGCGGTTCGTTTCCGACGCTGTTTGATCTGGTCGATGAATCAAGCACCATGGAAGTCGATGGCGTCGATAAGCAGGATTACTGGAAGGTGGTCGATCAGTGCTACCTGTGCGACGTGTGTTACCTGACCAAATGTCCTTATACGCCACCGCATCCGTGGAACCTCGACTTTCCGCATTTGATGTTACGCGCCAAGGCCGTCAAATTTAAAAATGGTGAAGTCAGCACGCGCGATAAATTCCTCTCCAATACCGATGGACTAGGCATGTTTGCCGGCATTCCGATCGTCACGCAGGCCGTCAATGCCGTCAACAAAACTAAGCTTGCGCGCAGTCTCCTCGAGAGCACCTTAGGCGTGGATAAAAATGCCTGGCTGCCGGAATTCGCCACCCAGAAGTTCCGCAGCGGCGCAGCACCTTCCGCATCGTTCGCAGTACAAGATGGCAAGCTCACGCCGGGCAAGGTAGCCGTTTATGCGACCTGCTACATTAACTTTAATGAGCCAGGCGTCGGCCACGATTTACTGGCGATTCTGGCGCATAACGAGATTCCTTATGTGCTGGTAGAAAAAGAAGCCTGCTGCGGTATGCCGAAGCTGGAGCAGGGTGACTTGCAAGGCGTGGCCGAAAAGAAGGCGATCAACATTCCGCAGTTAGCCAAACTGGCGCGCGAAGGGTATGCCATTCTGACCCCGATCCCTTCCTGCACGCTGATGTACAAACAGGAGCTGCCGTTGATGTTCCCGGACTGTGCTGATACCCAGCTGGTGAAGGAAGCCATGTGGGATCCGTTTGAATACTTCATTTCGCGTAATCGCGATGGCTTGCTCAAGACCGATTTTAAACAGTCATTGGGCCAAGTCTCGTATCACGTGCCATGTCATTCGCGGGTACAAAACGTCGGCAAGAAAACCGCCGAAACCCTGATGCTGATTCCCGAGACGACGCTCAATGTGGTGGAGCGTTGCTCTGGTCACGCGGGCACGTTTGGCGTGAAGAAGGAGTTTCATGCGACCTCGATGAAGATCGGCAAACCGGTATTCAAGGCCATGGCCGAAGATGAGCCAAACTATATATCTTCCGACTGCCAGCTGGCGGGTCATCATATTGCCCAAGGTATGGAAGAGGCGGGTCTGAAAAAAGCCGAGATGGCGCACCCGCTGGCGCTCATGCGCAAAGCCTACGGTATTTAAGCCGTTCGCCAAACACCCCATTTATTTAACGATTGAAGCTAAAGAAAACCATGCAGATTACCCGCGAAAGCTTAATGACCCTGGAAGCCTACACCAAGGCCCGGCCAACCATGCGCACCGAAATTATCGCGCTCAAAAAAATCCGTAATGTCCATCTGGGCAATCACGTCTCGCTGCTGTTTGAGAACGAGTTCACGCTGCGCTATCAGGTGCAGGAGATGCTGCGCATCGAAAAGATCTTTGATGAGGAGGGGATTGAGTCCGAGCTCGGCGCCTATAACCCATTGGTCCCGGATGGCAGTAATCTGAAGGCCACAATGCTCATTGAATACACCAATGAAGTCGAACGCAAGGCAGCGTTGGCCAAGTTGATCGGCATTGAAGATCGCATGTTCATCGAAGTCGAAGGTCGCCCACGCGTCTACGCCATCGCCGACGAAGATCTGGAGCGTGAAAATGCCGAGAAGACCTCGGCCGTGCATTTCGTACGCTTTGAATTAACACCGGAAATGAAAAAGGCGCTGAAAGGCGGCGCGCAATTGATGATCGGCTGCGATCACCCGAATTATCCGGTGCATCTGGAAGAGCTGGCGCCAGAAACCCTGGCGTCTCTGCTCTCAGACTTGAATTAAGCTTAAGCCGGGGCGCGCGGCAGGACGATGGAAATCGTCAGGCCGCCGCCGCTGCGCTGTCCCAGACTGATCTGGCCGCCATGGCGCACGATGATGCGCTCGACGATCGCCAGCCCTAAACCGGCACCATCGGCCTGACTACGCGCTGATTCAAGCCGCGCAAAGGGGTGTAGCAAACGCTGCATGTCCGCCTCTGGCACACCGGTGCCGCAATCGGCGAATGTCAGGATTATTTTGTCCGCCTGAGCGTGGCATTGCAAATCTAGTTCGACCACCTCCTGCCCGGGCGTTTTACCGTAGCGCCGGGCGTTTTCCACCAGATTAGCCAATACACGCTTGAACTCTGTTCTGTGGCCGCGGATGCGCAGCTGCGCATCCAGCGCGGTGTGGATATGCACATCTGGATAGCGCGCCACGTCCTGCGCAAATTCGTTCAGCAGCGCATGCAAATCGAGTACATCCATGTTCGATTCATCAGACGGGCGGGCATAGTCAAGAAACTGGCCGATGATGGCATCCATTTGCGCCAGATCGCTCAGCATACCGGCGCGTGCTTCATCGGATAGTGCGGCCATTTCCACTTCCAGCAGCATGCGCGTGATCGGTGTGCGTAAGTCATGTGAAATCCCGGCCAAGATCAAGGCCCGATCGGATTCGATGCGCGACAAATCGGTCATCATGGTATTGAAACTGCGATTAGCCTGACGGATTTCCCGCGGACCTTTTTCAGGCAGGGGCGCAGGCCAGGTGCCGCTGCCGATGGCGCGCGCGGCAGCCGCCAGTCGGGCGATCGGCTGATTGATCAGGCGCGAGATAAACACCGAGCCCAGGAGCGATACAAACAAGGTCACGCCGGCCCATCCCAGAACCTGCATGCCGGCGTTGTTCTCGATCCGGTCGCGGTCGATCACCAGCCAATAATCATCATCGCCGTCGATGCGAAAGCTCACCCAAAAACCTGGTACGTCATTGACCTCGCCAGCAAACCGGGTCTCGGCACCGAGCAGGCTGCGCACCTTGGCGGTAATTTCGGGCATCAGTTCATTGTCGGGCAGGGGATCAATCTTGTCGGTGGGTTCGAGCGGATAGATGCGCACGCCTTCGTTACTGGCCAGGTCAAACAGAAGTTCGCGCCGCAGTTCTGGCGCTGAGTGGGTCAGCGCGGCGCGCGTAATGGTGAGGATGGAGACGACTTTGGCGGCCACCTGATTGGCGCGCGGGGCACGTTCGATGACCGAAAAACTGGCGACCCAGATCACCTGGCTAATCGTAATAACTAAGGCGAGCAGAAAAAAAGTGCGCCACAAAAGGCCGCTCTTGAGCCAGCTTAAGGGACCGGATTTTGGCTGCAGCATGGCGCCGGTAATCAGCGCGGCTGACCGTCAGGAATGAAGACGTAACCAAGTCCCCAGACGGTTTGAATATACAGCGGCGTGGAAGGATCGGGTTCGATCATTTTACGCAGGCGGGAAATCTGTACGTCGAGGCTGCGGTCGAAGACTTCGTATTCGCGGCCACGCGCGAGCTCCATGAGTTTTTCGCGCGACAGCGGCATGCGGGCGTGACGGGCAAAGACTTTCATGACCGAGAATTCGCCGCTCGTGAGTGCAATCGGCTGACCCTCTTTTTTGAGGGTACGGTTACCCAGGTCCAGAACGAAGCTGCCAAAGCTGAACATTTCCGGCGTTTCGGACGGTGCGCCAGGAATTTCGTCCGGCACGGCGCGCCGTAGCACGGCGTTAATCCGCGCGACCAGTTCGCGGGGATTAAAAGGTTTGGGGAGATAGTCATCGGCGCCGGATTCTAAGCCGATGATACGGTCGACATCTTCGCCTTTGGCAGTGAGCATGATGATCGGTGTTTTGTCGCCGGCCTCGCGCAGGCGGCGGCAAATCGACAGGCCGTCTTCGCCTGGCAGCATCAGGTCGAGCACCAGTAAATCGTAACGTTCGCGCAGCCAGAGTTTGTTCATGGCCGGCGCACTGTCGGCGGCGGTGACGTGAAAGCCCTGCTCGGTGAGGAAGCGGCGCAGCAGGTCGCGCAGGCGGATGTCGTCATCGACGACC
This sequence comes from Oxalobacteraceae bacterium, assembly GCA_947374865.1. GTDB lineage: Bacteria > Pseudomonadota > Gammaproteobacteria > Burkholderiales > Burkholderiaceae_D > CANFLV01. Next base: position 14,533 of record CANCDR010000002.1, on the reverse strand, counting down.
AGGATCTTGACAGGCTGGCGTTCAGGCGTTTGCGGGGCATCGCTATGGGGTGTATTCATGGTCTTATGATAACGTCAGTACAGGATCATGCAGCATTTACGCGGATAAGCTTACATCCCGTTACAAACTTGGCCTATTTTGTGAAGGCATGTAAAGTCGGCGCCAAGTACACTTTAATCAAGCAATAATATGCCACAATGAAGTGAGAAGTTCGATATTGTAAGCGCTAAGATTTTATGAAAACAGGCTGGCAAAATTTTCTGCTGATTCCCCTCCTGCTCGCGCAAGCTGCAGCAGGCGTGGCATGGGCCAACGATGAGCCCAAAGATCGTCGCCTGCGCCAAGCAATTGAACGCGCGGAGCGGCAGATCCCGCAGCCGCAATATGCCGCTGATCGGGGCGCGCCCGGCACACTGCTTAATCGCTCCGTGCCAGTCCCTCCGGAAGAGCCACAGAATGCGGCACGGTTAAGCCAGGATGAACGACGCACGCTGCGGCGCCAGATTCACGAAGCAGGACGAGAGCTGTATGCACCGCCAGCGAAAGGTAACCGAGGCCCATGAGTACACGCGCGCAGACCTTCTTTTTACGCACGACTAACTTCGCAGCGATCAGCGGCCTGCTGTTTTGTCTGCAAGGTGCATTTGCAGCCTCACCCGCAGCATTGACCACAGCATCATCGGCTTCATCACCTCCCGAATCCATCCTCTCCACATCCTCTTCTGCCCCATCCGCCACCCGTTTGGACGAAGATCAGGCACGTTTCTTTTTAACCCGTACCGGCTTTGCGCCCAATCCCACCGAGCTGGCCGCCTACACTGGCCTGAGCCGCGCAGAGGCGGTTAATCAGCTGTTGCGCAATGCCAGTATGAGTGCACCGGTCGCTGGTCCAGAATGGACTAGCGCACCGATGGCGCCGCGTCCACGCTATCAGGATATGTCGGTCGACGAGCGCAAGGCCCGGCGTGAATTGGAAAACCAGCATATTTTTTCCCTGCGCAGCTGGTGGCTGGGACAGATGCTGACGACGGCTAATCCACTCACCGAGCGGATGACGCTGTTCTGGCATAACCACTTTGTATCGAGTCAGCAGAAGGTGCAGTTTGCCGAACTGATGTACCAGCAAAATCAGCTATTGCGCCAGCATGCTTTAGGTAATTTTGGCGTCTTGCTGCATGCCGCTTCCAAAGATCCGGCGATGCTGATTTATCTCGATAATGCCAATAACCGCAAGGGCGCGCCGAATGAAAATTTCGCGCGCGAGGTGATGGAGCTGTTTGCCCTGGGCGAAGGCCATTACAGTGAACAGGATATTAAAGAAGCGGCGCGGGCATTTACCGGCTGGAGCATCGAACGCGAGACCGGGGCCTTTGTCAGACGCGCGATGCTGCACGATGACGAGAGCAAAACCGTGCTCGGTCAAAGCGGTCGTTTTGATGGCGATGCGGTGCTCGATATTTTGCTCGCCCAGCCCGCCTGTGGCGAATTTATTGTGCGTAAATTATGGGGTGAATTTATTTCTCCCGTGGCCGATCCGGCAGAAGTTCAAAGGATCGCGCAAGCTTTTCGTGCCAGTCGCTATGACATTCAGGTCGCCCTGCGTGAGCTATTCAGTTCCCCCGCATTCTGGGCTGCAGAAAATCGTGCGCAGCTCGTCAAGTCGCCGGTCGAGTTAGTCATTGGCACGCTCAAGCAATTCAATTTCAACTATGCTGATCCGCTACCGTTTAGCTATGCCGTAGCGCAGCTGGGTCAAAACCTTTTTAATCCTCCGAACGTGAAGGGTTGGCCGGGAGGCGATGCCTGGATCAACAGCACGACTTTACTGGCGCGTAAAAGTGTTCTGGAGCGCCTGTTCAGAGCGATCGAAATGGGCAAGCCGGTCGATCCGTCGGCAGGTGGAATGCGTGAGGGAATGGCTGACGGCATGGCAGCGAAGATGGCGCGCGTCAAAGGACAGGCTGCATTGGGCCGCGAAGGGCAGATCCGCTTTGCCAACGCCGCTGCCAAAATCAGCTTTGATCCGGATGCCTGGCTAGCGCAGTTTGGTGTGCAAGCCGATGCGCCGCCCGATGTGCGGGCGCGGCTGGCGATTCAACATACGGTGCTGGCAATGGCGCCTTCGAGCGCCATTCGTGCTGATCTGAGCGGCGCGGCGTATTTGCGCACCTTGCTCATGGATCCGGTCTATCAGTTGAAATAATCTCGCTTCATTTCAGGGACGCGTATGCATCGTCGACAATTTTGCCTTTCCTCCGCCAGCCTTGGCGCTGCCAGTCTTGCGCCGGCCATCAGCTGGGCGCAAAGCCCAATCGGGTCGCGGCCCGGATATGAAAATCTGTTGATTCTGGTCGAACTCAAGGGCGGCAATGACGGCCTCAATACCGTGGTGCCGTTTGCTGACAGCGCCTACCGCGTCTTGCGTCCGCGTCTGGGGATCGCGCGCGATCAGGTGCTGCAGCTCGATGACAAAGTCGGTCTGCATCCCGCACTGCAAGCGCTGATGCCTTTGTGGCAGAAGCAGGAACTGGCCGTGGTCCAGGGGCTGGGTTATCCGCAGCCGAACCTGTCACATTTCCGCTCGATTGAAATCTGGGATACCGCCTCGCGCGCCGAACAATATCTGCCGGACGGCTGGCTCACGCGCGCCTTTGCAGCCCGGCCAACGCCGGCCACATTCAGCGCCGATGGCGTCAATATTGGTAGTCAGGAGCTGGGGCCTCTGGCCGGTGGCGCGCGGGCAGTCGCCCTGGCCAATACCGAACAGTTTCTCAGTAATGCCCGCCTGGCGGCACCCGCTTCCACGCGTAACAATGCCGTGCTGGCGCATTTATTAAAAGTGGAATCCGATATCGTCACTGCCGCCGATGGCTTTCGGCCGCGCGGCGAGCGGATGCAATTCAAGACCGAATTTCCCCGTGGCGCATTTGGCGATGCGATTAAAACCGCTGCCCATATCGTCGCGAGCGGCGAGCAGAGCGGACGTCCGGTAGCTGTATTGCGGCTGTCACTGGGCAGCTTCGATACGCATCAAAATCAGGCGGGTACGCATGCCGGATTATTGACGCAATTAGCCGAAGGCCTGGCGGCGCTGAAATCTGCGATGGAAGAAATGCAGCGCTGGGATCGCACGACGGTCATGACGTACGCCGAGTTTGGCCGGCGGCCAAAAGAAAATCTCTCCGTTGGAACCGATCATGGCACCGTGGCGGCGCATTTTATTTTGGGCGGCAAGGTCAAGGGCGGGCTGTTCGGTGCGACGCCGGATTTGAGTCGGCTGGATGGCTCGGGTAATTTGCCGTATGCGCTGGATTTTCGCAGTGTCTATGCCAGCCTGCTGGAAAAAGCCTGGGGCCTGGATTCGACGGCGATACTTGGCGGACGGTTTTCGACGCTGGATTTATTGCGTAGTTGAGCACGTAAAGTCAGCGATTAATTTAGTAGATCAACTCAATGCAGAACTCAATGTAGTAACTCAATGTAGTAACTCAATGTAGCAAATCAGCGCGCCCAAAGTCGCGCAATACTCGCCGCCGCGCCAAGGCCCGCTGCAACGGCGCCCATCGCCAGCGCCCAGCTTGCCGCATGCGTGCCTGCGATACTAAAACACAGTGCGACCAGGGCTGCGCCGATGGCTTGTCCGATCAGCCGGACAACGCCGACCATGCCGCTCGCCCCGCCACTGCGCTCGGCTGGCGCGCTCGACATGATGGCCTTGAGATTGGGTGCCTGAAACAAAGAGAAACCGATGCCGCATACGATCATGCGCAGCACTATGTCGACTGTGTGCGGGGCGCTCGGCAGCAACGCCAGCAAGGCCATGCCAATACTCAGGATCACCAGACCAATACCGCCCAAGAGTCCCGGCGGATAGCGGTCCGACAGCCGGCCGGCGATCGGTGCGCCGAGCGTCACCACGATCGGCCAGGTCATGAGTAAAAATCCGGTATCGATCTGATTACGGTGCAAGACTTCTTCAAAATAAAAAGGCAGTGAGACGAACGCCAGACCTTGGGTGGCGAAGGATGCCACACCGGTAAAAGCCGAGAGGGCAAACATCGGCCGGCGTAACAAATCGACCGGCAGCATGGGCGCCGGATGGCCGGCCTGGCGACGCAATAACAGGGCACCACTGATCAATGCCACAGCCAGCGGCGTGAGCACCAGCGGCAGATCTTCGCGCTGGGCTGCGGCACCTAGCGCCAAAATCAGCGTCGCAAAGCACAGCGCCGTCAGTACGGCTGTGAGCGGATCAAAGCCATGGCCTTTCGGCGCTGTCCGCGGCAATGCCGGCAGCGCGAGGGCAATCGCGATCAGGCCCAGCGGCACGTTGATACCAAACAGCCAGGGCCAGGTAACGACGGATAACATCAGCGATGCCAGCGCGGGCCCGAGGGTAAAGCCCAGACCCACTACCAGCGCATTTAAACCAAGGCCGCGTCCTATTTTGGCTTTGGGATAAACCAGTTGAATCAATGCGATATTGACGCACATGGTGGCGCCAGCGCCAATGCCCTGAATGACGCGTGCCAAGGCCAGCATGGGTAATGTGTCGGCCATCATGCAGGCCAGGGAAGCGAGCGTAAAGAGGACCAAACCACCGATGAAGATGCGCCGTGGTCCGATCAAATCGCTCAGCGCGGCAAAGGGCAGCAGGCTGGCGACGATCGACAGCTGGTAGGCGTTGATGACCCAGATCGAGGTCGCCGCCGGCGCATGCAGATCAGCGGCGATCGCCGGCAAGGCGGTATTGGCAATCGCGGTATCGAGCGCGCCGAGCGCAACGCCGATCAGGATGGCCAACAGGGCGCGCAGGTTGATCGAGGGCGGGTTATCCAGCAGGGGGCTGGCGGCAGGAACTGATTGAAATGGCGTCATTGGGAGGGTGATATAGTCTAAACGCAGAGCCCGGAGGTCGGGCCACATCAACGCATCAGGCGCGGCGTATGGTAGACCATGCGCAGAATCCTTGCAGCGAAAGTGCTTAAAAAACTTCGGAGCGCTGGGCGACGGCGCATTCACGTATGGCCGTGATGGCGATCTGCATCGTCGCGCTCGGTGTGCTGTTGGAGCGCATCATGAGGCCTGTTGAGCGGGCCATCAGACCGGTCGATTCAGATCGGCTTTTCATCGGCGCAGAAAAATTCACCAGGACGCCAGTTTCAATATCCTGTTTGACGGCACTCCACGGCACGAACCAGATCGCATCGCTGCTGGTGGTATAGGTGCGGCCAAACGAGATCGACAGACTTTCTACAAAATCAGTCACGGGCCCGAGCCCCAGGGTCAGAGCGAAAGCATCGACAGCCAGCCGGTTAATCGAGGTCTTGGGCGGCAGGATCGCGGTAAATGGCGCTTTGGTATCGGCACTGGTGTCGGATTTGTTATGCGCAGATTGCAGCAGCGGATGGCCGGGACGCACCACGACCACCAGCGGATCGGCATATAAGAATTCAAATGAGAGTCCGGCCATTTGCTCCGGGTCGCAATGCCGGCACAGGACAAAATCAAATTCACGCTCTCTTAATTGCGCCATCAGATGGCCTGTAGTGCCAGTCAACACGCTGACCTGAATGTCCGTTGAGCGCTGACGAAACAGCTGTAAGGCATGCGGCAGAAATGCGGTGGCGATCGCCGGCGCGGCACCAATCCGGATAACCGGCTGCGTCGCAGCCTTGCTTTGTTCTAAAAAGTTGGCCGCCTGATGCAAGGCATTGACGCTCGCTTCAGCGTAAGCAAAAAATACTTCCGCCTGCTGGGTCATCAGCGCGCCATTGCGGCCGCGATCAAACAGACGTAGCTGCAGCAGTTCTTCGAGCTCCTTGATGGTCTTGGAAACAGCCGGCTGAGAGATCGACAAACTGCGCGCCGCTTTTTGCAGACTGCTCTGCTGCGCCACCGCCAGAAAGCATTGAAGATGACGAAATTTAATCCGCTCGCTGAGCATACTTGGTATCACTTTTAGTTATAGATTGATGCGCAAAATATCACTTTACATAACTAATGGCAACATTTAAGGTGCATTCTTCGCTCTGGTACGAGCATTCAAGCGAATAAGGGAGTTCACCGTATGCAATTTGAAATCAGTCCATTACCTGCGCAACGGCTCAAGGATCGGGTCGCCATCATTACCGGTGGTGCGCATGGTATCGGCAAAGCCTATGCGCATCGTTTTGTCGCCGAAGGTGCCAAGGTCGTCATCGCCGATATCGATGGCGAAGGCGCCGAACAGGTGGCGCAGGAAATTCGTGCCGCAGGTGGGCAGGCGATTGGCTTGATGGTGGATATTTCCAAACTCGCCTTATGCCAGCAGATGGCGCAAACGGCGATGGAGCATTTTGGTCAGATCGATGCGCTGGTCAATAACGCTGCCTTATTTTCCCGTATCCCGATGACGCGCGCGCGCTTTGATGCGATTCCGGAAGAAGAATGGGACCGCATGTTCGAGGTCAATGTGAAGGGCATCTGGTACACCTGCCGCTCTGTGGTGCCGTTCATGGAAGCGCGCCAGCACGGACGCATCGTCAATGTCTCTTCCTCGACGGTTTTTCAGAGCCCCGGTACGCGGATTCATTACATCAGTTCCAAGGCCGCTGTGATCGGCTTTACCCGTACCCTGGCGCGCGAGATTGGTATCAGTAATATCACGGTCAATTGCATCAGTCCCGGCAGCACTCTCAGCGAAGAAAATCCCAGCGAAGAAACCAAGGACTACCGCAAACGCCGAGTCGCAGACCGCGCGATTCAGCGGATTCAATATCCGGATGATCTGGCCGGCGCTGCCGTATTTTTATGCAGCCAGGACAGCGCCTTCATCAGCGGACAAAATCTGATTATCGACGGCGGGCAGGTGATGATTTGACTACCCGCTCCGCATTACACCAAGGCCGCATGCTGATCAACGGCGAGCTGGTGGAAAGTGAATCAGGTAACTGGCTGAGCTCACTGAATCCGGCCAACGAAGAAATCATTGGCAGGATTCCGGCGGCTAGTGCTGCGGATGTACAGCGTGCTTATCTGGCGGCCGAAGCTGCGCAACCTGCCTGGGCGGCCATGACGCCACTAGCACGCGGTGGCTTGCTGCGTAAGGTCGCACAGGCCATGCGTGAGCGTGGTGAAGAAATACTCCATCTGGAAGTGATCGATACCGGCAATACGATCAGCAAGATGCGCGGTGATATCGAGTCAGCGGCCAAGGCGATGGAATTTTTCAGCGGCCTGGGCAGCGAAATCAAGGGCGAGTCGGTGCCGGTGAGTGCCGATAATCTGCACGTCAGTATTCGTGATCCCTACGGCGTGGTCGGGCGCATCGTGCCGTTTAATCATCCGATCAAGTTTGCGTCGAATGCGATTGCCGCGCCACTCATGGCGGGCAATACCGTACTCGTCAAACCGCCGGAACAGAGCCCGCTTTCGGCGGGGATATTGGCCGAGATTTGCCGCGATATTTTACCGCCCGGCGTAGTCAATATCCTGACCGGTAACGGCATGCCGGTCGGCGATGCCATTGTGCGTCATCCCGGCATCAAACGCATTGCCTTCACCGGCTCGGTGGCGACCGGCATGGCGATCCAGCGCGCTGCTGCCGAAACCAGCGTCAAGCATATCTCGCTTGAATTAGGCGGTAAAAATCCGCTGATTGCCTTCCCCGATATGGATCCGGATAAGATTGCCGAAGTCGCTGTGTCGGCCATGAATTTTGCCTGGCAGGGGCAATCCTGTGGCTCGACGAGTCGCCTGCTGTTGCATGAATCCTTGTATGACGCTGTCCTCAAGCGGGTGGTCGAGCGGGTAGCCGCCCTGCGTCTGGGGGACCCGCTGGATCCACAGTCGCAAATGGGGCCGCTGAACTCCAAGCCGCATTACGACCGCGTCTGTGGCCTCGTGCAGTCGGGGATTACAGAAAAGGCACGCCTGATGATCGGTGGTGCGCGGCCTGCCGGCACACAGTTTGAGAAAGGTTATTGGCTCTTACCGACCGTGTTTGCCGACGTTCACCGGCACATGCGCATCGCCCAGGAAGAAATTTTTGGCCCGGTACTCTCGGTCTTCAAGTGGCGCGATGAACAAGAAGCGATTGACCTGGCCAACTCAACCGATTATGGTTTGACAGCCTCCATCTGGACCAATGACATCAAGACTGCCCTACGTGTGGCCAAGGCGGTTCGTTCAGGCTATGTCTGGGTCAACGGTGCATCGGGACATTTTTACGGCACCTCTTTCGGCGGTATGAAGAACAGTGGATTAGGTCGGGAAGAGGGTATCGATGAGCTGCTCAGTTATACGGAATTAAAAAGTATTCATTTCCGTATCAGCTAAACTTTGTAGCCTGGCCTGTTCGTTAATTAAATAATAATTCAGGGAGATAGCAACATGTTCAAACTTTTGCGTGGATTTATTTTACTACTGTTCTTTTTTTCTGCGTCAGCCTGGGCGCAGACGATGAATTCACTCGCGCTGTATGAAGGCGCCGACCGGCAGGCAAAATTAATCGAGGGCGCTAAAAAAGAAGGTTCACTGACCTTGTATGCGACCACGCCGATTGAATATCTGCGCGTCATCATCGGTGGCTTTGAAAAAAAATACGGCGTGAAAGTCAACCTGTGGCGCGCCCGCTCGGAAAACGTATTGCAGCGCATCTTGACCGAATCCCGCACCACCGTTGCCTCGTTTGACGTCGTCGAATGCATCACCACGCCAATGGAAGCCATGCACAGAGAAGGCATATTGCAGCGCGTGGTCACGCCTGCGCACGATGAACTGCAGCCTTGGGCCTTGCCAGCGCATCGTGAATGGGCCGCGACCCAGCTGTATATGTTTGTGCAGTCCTATAACACCGACAAAGTTAAAAAAGAAGATCTGCCAAAAACCTACCAGGATCTGCTGGATCCGAAGTGGAAAGGCAAGCTATCGATGGAAGCGTCCGACAATGAGTGGTTCGCTGAAGTGATCAAGCAAATGGGCGACGAGAAGGGACAAAAATTCTGGCGTGACTTGGTCGCCACGAACGGACTGCAGCTGCGCACCGGCCATTCTTTACTCAATAACCTGGTCGGCGCAGGTGAAGTGCCGCTGGCTTTGACGGTGTATAACAGCGACCCGGATACGCTCAAGAAAAAAGGCTCGCCGATTGACTGGTTTGCAATTGAGCCGGCCATAGCGATTCCGAATGGCGTGGGCGCATCACGCAACGCGCCGCATCCGCATGCAGCGATCCTGTTTTACGACTATATGTTGAGCGAAGAAGCGCAGCAGGTATTGGCAAAAATCGGCTACGTCACCTCGCAAAAGAAGATCCCCTTGAACTTCAATAAAAAATTCAAGGTACTCGATCCGGCCGTGCTGCTTAACGAATATAACGCGTCAAGTAATCTGTTTGAAAAAATTATTATCAAGGGTATCAGCCGCTAAGCTGGCCATATCATCGCTATCGCCATTTTTAAGTAAGGAGTCATCATGCCGTTCACGCTTCGTCCGCTCAGCCCAGCCATTGGTGCTGAGGCAGTAGGTTTTGATCCACGACATTTTACCGATGCCGATCGTGACGCATTAAAGCAAGCCTGGCTGGATAATCTGGTCATGCTGATTCGCACACCGGTTTTGTCCGACGATGAATTCGTCGACTTCATGTCGCGCATGGGGCAAATTGAAAATGCGCGCAATCTGAGCCCGCTGTCGACCCGTGAAGAAGTGATGATCATTTCGAATATTCGTCAAAACGGTGAAACGGTCGGGGCTTTGCCGGACGGTGAACTGTCTTTTCATTTTGATCGCGTGCACCAGAAAAAACCGACCCGCGCATCGGTGCTGCATGCAGTTGAAATTCCCGACAAGGGTGGCGAGACCTGCTTTGCCAATATGTATCAGGCCTACGAAACACTGCCTGACGTGATCAAGGAGAAAATTGCCGGTCGCATGGCCTTGAATACTTACGACTATGGCGCTACCTCAGCCAGCAAAAAAGTGATCGATGAGGATGCGCAGGCAGCCATTCATCCCATCGTTCGCACGATTCCGGAAACCGGTCGTAAGGCGCTGTTTGTGTCACGCCTGATGACCGACAAGATCATCGGTATGCCGGAGGATGAAAGCCGCGCATTGTTAAATTTGATCAGTGATCACTGCGAACAGCCGCATTTAATTTATGAGCACAAATGGCAGGTCGGCGATATTCTGATGTGGGATAACCGCTGCTCTACCCACGCCCGGATGGACTTTGACGGTTCGCAGCGGCGGCTGATGAAGCGCATCGCGCTGGCCGACGCTGTCGTGCCGAGCTAGCCAAAGTCGGCTGCGATCTTTGGCTTAGTCCTCTGCTTAATATCTTGGCTTAGTGCGTTGGCTTAGTGCCTTGACTAAGTGCTTTACTTGAGGGCCCGCTTAAACGTCGCCAGGCTGCCATCAGAGGGCCGTGCCTGTAAGCCGAGCAGCTGCATCATTAGCGGATAGACGTCGACGTTTTCAAATGGCGGCAAGACGATCTGCTTTGCAAAGGCCGGGCCGGAAGCAATAAAGAGGGCGGCCATTTCCGGCGCCAGATTATCATAGCCGTGTGTGCCGCCATTGGCGCGTTCGACGGCTTTGGCATTCGGGACGATCACCCAGCCTAACTCGGCCAGACAAAAGAACGCCGGTACGCGGGCATTTTGTCCGTAATGCAGACGGGCTGGCATATTCTCCTTACGCCAGCATTGCATATGCTCATGCGGTCTGAGAATCGCTTGCGCCAGATTTTCTTCCTGACCCGGTGTGGCTTCGATACCGGCATACGGGCCATTCGTCACCATACGATAGCTTTTCGCTGGGGCCAGCATATCAAAACGGATCGCCCGGCTTGAAGATGTCGCGACCATGCCATGATCGGCCACGATGACGAGGTTGGCATCGATGTGTAATTTTTCCAGACCCTGCAGCAAGCGACCAATGGCGGCATCAACGACCTGAGTCGACTGGGTCGTTTGCGGCGCATCCGGACCGAAGGTGTGGCCGGCATGGTCAACGTCGTCAAAGTACAGTGTTAAAAAGTCGGCCCGCTGATCAGCAGGGCGATCCAGCCAGCTGAGTAAGGTATCCACCCGATCATTGGCCGCTAATTTGCCATCGAAGACGCTCCACTGACTTGGTCGTACGCCTTGGATCGCGGCTTCTGATCCAGGCCAGAACATGGTCGCTGTGCGAATCCCTTTTTTCTCCGCGCTGACCCAGATCGGCTCGGCCTGATCCCACCAGCGGCGGTCTGTTACGGCGGCTTGATTACCCAGATAAAAACGTACGTCTGGAATGGCGCTGTCTTCCATCGTATTGTCGACGATGCCGTGTCGGTCGGGCCGCAGACCGGTGACGATCGTGTAGTGATTCGGGAAGGTCTTGGACGGAAATGAGGGGTGCATGGCTTCGGCGCGCACGCCTTTTGCTGCCAGGGCATTCAGATTGGGGGTGGCCTGACGGTTCAGGTAGTCGGGCCGGAAGCCGTCGATCGAGATCAGGATCAGCGGCGAGGATGGGGGGCTCTGCGCATTGGCAGGACTGATGAAGGCAGTCGCCGCAGTAATCACAGAGGCGACCATGGCGGTGATGAATAAGTTCAGCGGCGCATGCAGAAAGCGCTGGCGACTATTTTGACAGAATTGGCTCTTCACAGTATCTCCACGGCCATCATCCTGGCCTAGCATGCCCCACCATGGGACGCGGATAATACTGTAGCAGAAAAGCAATCTGTGTTTGAAGTAATCTGTACTGGAGGTAAGCTGTATTAAAGGCAATACTAGAGCCAATACGAGAGCCAATACGAGAGCCAATACGAGAGGTACTAAGCTGCCCCGTATTTACGCCTTGGGTTTTCCCCGCGCAGCCAGCCCGGCAGTAACTTCAGCGAGCTGGGCATACAGCTGACCATAATCGGCCCGCCATGCCGTCAGTGCCTGCTGCTGACGTGCGACGGTACGGACATCGCCGCGCGCGATTGGTCCGCTCAGCGCTGCTGCCGGGCCGCGCTGCAGCACATTATCGAGCGTCTCGCGCACCAGCGGCGCCAGTAGTTGAAGGCCAATCTCGGGCGCGATGCCGGCTTTTTCATAGGCGGCCAGTGCTACATCCTGCAACGTCACGAAATAATTACAGGCAAATACAGCGGCAGCGTGATATAGCGTTTTATGCTCGGCCTGAATGGCGACGAACTGCGCGCCGATGGCGTCGAACAGTGGTCCGATCGATGCCAAGGCTTTGGCATCGCCTTCCACACCGCACCAGGTGCCGGAAAAATGGGCTGCCACCTGCGCCGGCTGGGCGAAACTACGGATCGGATGGACGCTGGCCACGACTGCCCCCGCTTCGTGCGCGGGCTGCAGAGCTTCAGAGGTGAGGGCGCCGCTGCAGTGGAACACCACGCTGTTGGTTTGGAAACCGCTGCTGCGCACTAAAGCTTGGCAGCAGGCAGCGATCTGGTCGTCGGGGGTGCTAATGAGGTAGATGTCAGCGCTGGCCAATTCGTCGATGACGCTGGCAGCTTGTCCGGCGCCGATGAAAGCGATCGCCGCATTCGTGCTGGCGGTGGAGCGATTAACAATTTGCTGCATCTGCACCACGCCGGCCTCGCTCAGGCATTTGCCAAGCACCTGACCTACATGGCCGGCGCCAATAATAGTGAGCGTGGGAAGTGTGGAAGGGTGCATGATTTATTCACACATCTTGATGCCTGACGCGATCCGCCAGTAGAGCCCTTCGGTGGGATGAGTTTCCTGGCGCGCCATTTTGCGCTGGACGAACAAAGGATGGCTCAGTGCCTCATCGGTGCGCAGGATCGGCGTGACGCAGCAATCCACGTCGGCGAACATGGCGGTCCACTCGGCCATCGTGCGTTGGGCAAAAATACCATCCAATTCTGCCTTGATCGTTTGTGCTTCGACACCGCCAGGCTCTTGGCCGTAGCCCCAGTGTTTGGGTTTTAAATCGGGTCGTTCAAGCGTTTCACACAGCAGCTCCCAGAATTTGATTTCCAGCGCGCCGACGGCCATGAAGCGTCCGTCACGGGTCTGGTAGACGTTGTAACAGGGTACGCCGCCAGTCAATAAATCATAGCCGGGCGCGGTGGTTTCGCCGAAATTATTGACCGCCACCATAGGTAGGATGTTGTGTGCGAAGACGTTGTCTGTCATCGATATATCGAGATAGCGTCCGCGTCCATCGAGCTTCACGCCGATGATCGCCGCCAGAATCGCCTGCACCGCCGCCTGGGTGCCACCGAGCAGATCAGCGACCGGCAAATTCGACAGCGTTGGCACACCATCTGACCTGGCGGATTGCTCCAGCATGCCGGCATAGCCGATGTAGTTAATATCGTGCCCCGCCATATGCGCTAAGGGACCATCCTGACCATAGCCAGTCATCGAGCACATGATCAATTTTGGATTGCGTTGCTTGAGGAAAGCCCAGCTCAGATCCAGTTTGTCCATCACGCCCGGCCGAAAACTGTCGACCAGCACATCGGTCGATTCGATCATGGCGAGGAAGGTTTCGCGGTCAACTTTATTTTTCAGATCGAGGCGTAAGAAGCGTTTATCATGATTGACCGCCACAAAAAACTGCGACACCGCATTGCGCACCTGACCCATGAAGCGCGCCGGATCACCTTCTTGACGATCCTCGACTTTGACTACTTCGGCACCCATGGCGGCCAGCTGCATGGTCGCCAGCGGCCCAGGCAAAAGACGCGTGAGATCGATGACCTTGATGCCGCGCAGCGGCTGATCGATGGGCGCGTCTTCGGTACTCATGTGGTCGCTAGTGATCCGACTTGTTCCAGGGCGTCCTGCTCGATGAGCCAGTCGGCTTCGAGCTGTTCGACTTCTTTTTTATAATAGGTCTGGTCGGTCAGCAGCTGCTTTAATTCTTTCTTTTTACTCTGATCATAGACTTCCGGATCGGCGAGTTTTTCGTCGATGGCGGCTTTTTGGGCCTGCCGTTTGGCGATTTGCTCTTCCAATTTTTTGATCCGCGCCTCAATCGGTTTTTTTAGATTGGTTAAGCGCTGGCGGTCTTCTGCTTCGGCGCGCTTATCGCGAGGTTTTTCCTGCGCTGCGGCTGACGCGGCTGGTGCAACCGGTGAAGTGACGACTTTGGTGGGGCTCGGCGATGGCAGTGCCGCCGCGTTCTTGGCGTTGAGTTTGGTTTTGAAAAGCCAGTCTTTGTAATCGTCCAGATCACCGTCAAAGGGCTGCAGTTTGCCGTCGGCGACGATGATGAACTGGTCAGTCGTCGCGCGTAACAGATGCCGATCATGGGACACCAGCACCAGCGTGCCTTCAAATTGCGCCAGCGCTTCGGTCAGTGCTTCGCGGGTTTCCAGATCCAGATGGTTGGTCGGTTCATCCAGCAGTAACAGATTAGGCCGCTGCCAGACGATGAGCGCCAGCGCCAGACGGGCTTTTTCTCCGCCGGAGAAGGGCGCGATTTTACTCGACACCATCTCACCCGGAAAATTAAAACTACCGAGGAAATTGCGTAATTCCTGCTCGCGCACGTTCGGGGCAATTTT
>CANCDR010000001.1 GCA_947374865.1 Oxalobacteraceae bacterium | reverse complement strand
GATTCGGTACCACCCCTTCCCATCCCGAACAGGACCGTGAAACGAATTTGCGCCGATGATAGTGCTGCAACCAGTGTGAAAGTAGGTCATCGTCAGGCTTTTATTAAGCAAAACCCCCATCCGTCATCGGGTGGGGGTTTTTGTGTTTTAGTCCATGCAATTTGTTAAAATTAAGAAACACATGCCGTTGTAGCTCAGTTGGTAGAGCAATTCACTCGTAACGAATAGGTCGCCAGTTCGATTCCGGCCAACGGCACCACATTACAAAACGACCACATTCTTGCTGGTCGTTTTTTTTCGTCTGTACACAGATAATAAAAACCTCAAGAACATTTTAATTGTGTCGTAAAGGACATAAGCGCCTCTGCATTTGGGCATGCCATCTATTATCTGGAGAATACAGAATGAACAAGTTACTCACCTTGCTCCTTGCAGCCCACTGCATCTTGCTTAGCGGTTGTACGACCATGGGCAAAGTCGTCGATGTGCTAAAGGAAAGCACTGAAAATCCAGCGCCTACCCGCATTGCTACGGCGAGCAAAGCTGCCGAAGCAAAGGACATGGCTGGTATGGCAATGAGCATAGAGCCACAAGCAAAACAGCCCGATAGTGCCACACGATCTGGCCAACAACGTATTGCCAAGCTGACTGCAGTGGGCTACGGTGCCACTAGCTCCTATGATGGTTATACCGTTGGACAACGGCGCTTGATGGCCATGCGTGCCTCGAAATTGGATGCCTATCGTTCCCTTGCAGAACAAGTGTACGGTGTCAGGGTCTCAGGTAATAGCACGGTCGCAGCGATGATGGCGCAAAATGATAGTTTTCGCGTTTTCGTGGATGCGTATCTGCGCGGTGCCAGGGTCGTGAGTATCACGCCAATGGCTGATGGAAACTACGAAACAATCATGGAATTAGCTTTTGAAGAATCCACCATGCGCTCATTTGTTGCCCCGCCAGCAAACAGCTCATCACCCTCAGCGACAGCTTTAAATAATGGTAATTGCAGTGCCAAAGGTGCGGGCAGTCAAGATTGTGGCTACAGTTCCTCCTTTTATTACTCAGAATAAAAGTGACACGCCGTCCGTATAATGCATTTTTCGAATGCAAAATAAAGACAGGCGCAGAGTAATGATGAACATGCTGGCATTGGCAAGACGACTTATTTGTGGTGCGGGCGTGATGGCAATGTTCATGACCATCCCGCAGGCCGCTGCGGCATCGATTGAGGCGCGTGGGATTGCCCCGATTGAATCAGGCGGGCTAGAACTTGCCCGATTAGCCGCCATCCGGGATGCAACGCAGCAAGCGGAACTGCAGGCGGGTTCCCAACTGGAAGTGGCAGAAACTACCGCCAAGACAGGCACGCCTTTGCAAAGCAGTCGTTTGCGCGCGAAACAAAATTTTGGCGAAATTACTGTCCTGCGTGAATGGGTTGAAGGCGATATGTTCCATGTCCTGATCCGCGCGGATGAAAAATCCTTGCGCGATCAAGTGGGCGTCGGCCGCGCCTATCGAAAAAAAGTCGTCGCTGGCCAGTTTATTCTGAGCAAACCATTGCAGGCGCCGGATTTTGAGGATTTGTGGAATGGCGTGCCGCGAGAACTCATGCGCCGCCTGGAAAACTCGGGGCAGGTATTACCACGATTGATTCAGCGTCCGGTGCTCACGGATGTCCTGCAAATAAATACCGAACCGCTGCGCAAATCCATGCAGCAGGTGGCAGAACAAAGTGATGCGCAGTTCATTATCTCCGGCATGATCGTGGATATGGGCAGCGCTGCGGAGGGCGGCTATTTTGGCTACCTGCAAGATGTCAAACGCCGCTTTGAAGTGGAGCTGTTCATCCATGACGGAATGACCGGTGCCATGGTCAGTCATCATCGTCTGGATAAATGGGGCATTGCCAAATCACAGGTCGAGCCAGGTAAGCCGTTTGGTAGCGCTGCCTTTTATATGACTGATTACGGCAAAGTCATTAATGATGTGATCAACGATATGGTGAATGTCGTATTGGCGGATTTGTCCCGCTTACCTTTCTCGGCCAAAGTGGTACGCGTCAACGGAAACAAGATATTTCTTGATGCCGGATCAACCTCATCGATCGGTGTGGGCGACAAATTAGTGGTCTATCAATTGCAGCCAGGTTGGGGCATTAGTGCCTTGCAAAATGGCGCGGATATCGGGGTGCCAGAAACGCCCATCACCACAGTATTAATTACGCAGGTACAGCCCTTGTTTGCCACGGGTGAGCTACAAACAGAACTAAAAAACAATAAGGTGCGCATTGGCGATCTAGTTCGATTTGAAGCGCCGCGATGATCAAGCAAAAAAAAGCAAGACCAAGAAAATAGCACTTCAAAGCCAGGTAGTAAGAGGGCGATAACAATGCATAAGTATGCAATAACACTGGCCAGTGTGCCGGTGCTTAGCCACTGAGGATAAGGTCATGAATACATCATCGCTTCTGAATGCGCTAGCGATTGGCAGCTTTGCTTTCGCCACGTGCGCATTGGCGCAAGATAAGGAAACGACAAAGGAGTCAAAACCTGCTCCGGTCGTCAAAGTCGCCGCCAGTGCGCCGAAAATCACCGCGCCCGAAGCGGCCAAAGAAGCCAAGCCAGACGCTGCTAAAGAGGGCGACAAAGAGACGCCAAAAGATAGCTCAAAGGTAAGCTCAAAAGACATCGCCAAAGAGCCGACAAAAGCTGGCGCGAAAGACAGCGCAAAAGAAAATTCAAAAGACAGCGCAAAAGCAACTACTAAGGAAGTCGCCAAAGGCAAAGAGTCTACCAAGGATAGCTTGAAGGATTCGGAGAAGGACGCAACCAAGGATAATGCAAAGGATACTTCCAAGGCAGGTGAGGCAGGTAAATCCGCGAAAACGACAGGCGTAAAAAAGGACGCAGAAACTGCTAAAAATGGTGGCAAGGATAACGTCAAGGAGGTCGAGCCGGTGAAGGAAAAAACACCTTACGTCAAAGTAGATCCTGTCAAAGAAGCGGCACGTATTCGCGAGTTTGAACGCGCCAGAAGTTATGCGCTGGGTCAAAGAAAAATCATCCAGGGCGGTATGCCTTCCTCCTCCGCTTCTGCAGCAAAATCAAGTAAAGCGGGACCGCCGAAAGTAACGACCGAGGCGCAATTACTCACAATCATCGCCAATCAGCAGGAAGAGTTGGACTACTTGAAAAAGCTCGTGCAAGACATGCGCTTCTTGAAGTCAACCTCCGCACAAGCTGGATACAGTTACCCATAAAAAGACTTCCTGGCCGATTTTAATGCGCCTTGGTCATCCGATCAGGGTAGTTCGGTACTTGCAACGTCGACACCGCGCTTTTCCCCATTGCGCTGAGATTGCCGCCCATTTTGTAAGTTTCAAGAAAGCTTGATGCCGCACGTAGCAAGAAAGTGATGCACGTGCAGGATTTCACGCGCGAAAAGCGGATTAAACGCCATCTACCCGTTGCGCATGACACCCATTTCTTAGTATGCTCATTCCACCATGACTTTAAATTCAGCCATTCATGGAGAGTTTTACCACGCCGGCTGCATAACTATAATGGAGAGCATGCATGAATGATGTCGTCATCGTCGCTGCGGGACGCACCGCAGTAGGAAAATTTGGTGGCGCACTCGCCAAGATATCGGCCGCCGATCTGGGTGCCCATGTCATTAAGGGTCTACTGGCGAATACTGGCTTGGATGGATCGAAAATCAGCGAAGTTATTTTGGGACAGGTGCTCACTGCAGGGGTCGGACAAAACCCGGCACGCCAAGCCGTGCTGCGCGCAGGTCTGCCCGATATGGTGCCTGGCTTTACCATTAACAAAGTCTGCGGTAGCGGCTTGAAAGCGACGCATCTGGCGGCACAGGCGATTCACTGCGGTGATGCGCAAATCATCATCGCCGGTGGTCAGGAAAACATGAGCGCATCGCCGCATGTGCTAAATAATTCGCGTGACGGATTCCGCATGGGCGATGCAAAATTAGTCGACACCATGATTGTTGATGGCTTATGGGACGTCACGAATCAATATCATATGGGCGTTACGGCAGAAAACATCGCCAAGAAATACGACATATCACGCGCGGAGCAAGATGCCTTTGCGGCAGCTTCACAAAACAAGGCAGAGGCTGCACAAAATGCCGGCTACTTTAAAAAAGAAATCCTCGCGCTCGAGATTGCCAATAAAAAGGGCAGCGTGACCTTCGATCAGGATGAATACATCAAGCCTGGTACAACCATCGAGTCACTCGCGGCGCTACGACCGGCATTTTCGAAAGACGGCACAGTCACGGCGGGTAATGCATCGGGTCTCAATGATGGCGCGGCCGCAGTCATGATGATGTCTGCCAGTTTGGCGCGTGAGCTGGGACTCACACCGTTAGTGCGCATCAAGGCCTATTCTTCAGCAGGTGTTGATCCGGCTATCATGGGCATGGGTCCAGTGCCAGCCGCGCAGTTATGCCTCAAGAAAGCCGGCTGGACGCATCAGGATTTGGATTTGATGGAAATTAACGAGGCTTTTGCGGCACAGGCGATTGCCGTCAATCGTCAGATGGGTTGGGACACCAGTAAAATTAACGTCAACGGTGGCGCGATTGCGATTGGCCATCCGATTGGCGCCTCTGGCTGCCGTATTCTGGTGAGCCTGATCCATGAAATGCTGCGGCGTGATGCCAAGCGTGGTTTGGCCAGTCTGTGTATCGGTGGTGGTATGGGCGTGGCGTTGGCGATTGAGCGCGATTAGCGCCAAGCGGTTTGTTTGATGTGTGTGTTGAACGGTTCCAATAATAAAACAAAGGAGATGACAATGGCACGAGTAGCACTGGTAACGGGTGGTATGGGCGGTTTGGGTGAAGCGGTCTGCATTAAATTGGCCGCCTTAAATTATCATGTCGTTACGACTTATTCCCCAGGCAATACCAAGGCCGACGAATGGCTGGCCGGGATGAAGGCACAGGGCTTTAATTTCCGTGCTTATCCGTGCGACGTCGCAGATTATGAATCGGCCAAACAATGTGTGGCCATCATCGAAAAAGAAGTCGGCCCGATCGACGTGCTGGTCAATAATGCTGGCATTACCCGTGACATGACGTTCAAAAAAATGGACAAGGTTAATTGGGATGCCGTCATTCATACCAATCTCGATTCTGTGTTCAACATGACCAAGCCTGTATGTGATGGCATGACCGATCGTGGCTGGGGTCGCATCATTAATATTTCTTCGGTCAATGGGCAGAAGGGTGCGTTTGGACAAACGAACTATTCTGCGGCCAAGGCGGGCATGCATGGTTTTACCAAGGCACTGGCACTGGAAGTGGCGCGCAAAGGCGTGACAGTCAATACGATTTCGCCAGGTTATATCGGCACCAAGATGGTAATGGCGATTGATAAGACTGTCCTTGATACCAAGATCATTCCGCAAATTCCGATGGCGCGACTGGGCAAGCCGGAAGAAGTCGCTGGTCTGGTGGCTTATCTTTCTTCGGAAGAGGCGGCTTTTCTGACGGGTGCTAATATTGCCATCAATGGCGGGCAACATATGCAATAAACTGCGGCAATAAGCTGCGGCAATAAGCTGCGGCAGCCGGATGCGTGCAGAAGCGCGTTTAGCAATGCATGCATCAAAAAAAACCTGACATCGTTCACACGATGTCAGGTTTTTTTTCGCGCCAGCTTCAGCCCTTGCTGTTCGCGTCAGGACTTGACCCATGTATTGAGCCGAGGATGCGAGGAGACGCGAAACTCCATGTTGGTAATGCCGATCGAACCAGCGGGGCCGGAGACAAAGGCGTGACAGGGCTTGACCGGAAAAAGAAAATTATCGCGCAAGAAAATATCGGTATGACAGTTTGCGCTGGCGTTGTAGAGCTGCGCTTTGATTTCTTCCCACACGCCGTTGGTAATCCAACCGTAGAGAAAGAGCTGATTCGGATAGAGCGGACTGTCTGAATCGAGATAACCTTTTTGTGTGGCTTGCAGTGCCGGATGGGGCGGCGGCTTGGTGCCGACGAACAGATCAATCCAGCCCTCACTAATCGAAAAGGCATCTTCATTTTGGTAGGTTTGATCTTTTAATAGAAGTTGCCATTTACAGCTGAGCTCAATGCGCTTCTCGAGGCCGAACTGTTCCGTCCACATCGACTGACCGTCGCATACGGTCATCTGACTACGAATAATCTGACCGATCAAGGCAGGCTCGTGCTTGCGCAAGACAGCGAGATTTTCATGCAGATTCCAGAATAGCCACTTGGTCCGTTCGGTATCGGACATGCCCGCTAAATCCGAGATCGAGGCCTTGCCATAGGATTCAAGATTACGCATGACATCGCGACGCATTTTTTCGCTGGTGTCATCGTATTCGCTGCTAATTTTTTGCGCACTTTCCATGGGATGCTTTTCCTGAAGTTCAGGATCAGACTGGTTTGTGCAGCTAAAAATCCCATGACGACAAATCATCATGGACTTTTTTGTGGCAGATCATGGGCATGATAAAAAAATTCAGCAGGCTATACAGCGCTGCCGAACGTGCGAGATGTCTTAGAGCTCCCGCGCTTCAAAGGTTTTACAGGACGTCATCGCGCCGGTCGACAGTCCGCGTTTAAACCAACGCACGCGTTGTGCAGAACTGCCATGGGTGAAAGCGTCGGGAACGACCTCACCTTTGGCTTGACGTTGCAGCGCATCGTCACCGATCGCCGTCGCAGCAGCCAGCGCAGCCTCGACATCGCCTTGTTCGAGAATAGCGCGTGCCTGATTTGCATGGTAAGCCCAGACACCGGCAAAGCAGTCAGCCTGTAATTCGAGACGGACCGATAAGGCGTTGGCCTTGGTCGTACTCAAGCTGCCCTGCGCCTGATGGACCTTGGTCGAAATGCCTAATAAGTTTTGCACATGATGACCGACCTCGTGTGCAATTACGTAGGCTTGGGCAAATTCGCCTGTAACCTTGAAGCGCTGCTGCATGAGACGGTAGAAACTCAGATCAATATAAATTTTGCTATCGAGCGGACAATAAAAGGGACCGGTGGCAGATTGTCCGGTGCCACAGGCAGTCTGGGTTCGGCCAGAGAAAATAACCAGACGTGGGGCTTTGTAAGTGGCGCCACGCTCGCGGAATATCGCGCTCCAGCTGTCTTCTGTGTCGGCCAATACGGTGCGCACCATATGCGTCGTGCGATCATCGGCGGCAGGCCGCGGGGATGCTTGCTGAACTGGTGCACTGCTGCCACCGCCGCCGAGCATATTCAGGACCGTGAGCGGATTGACACCCAAAAAATAGGACGCGACTAAGGCAATGACGATCGAGCCAATACCCAAGGAGCCGCCACCCGGCATGAATCCACCACCGCCGTCTTCGCCGCGACGATCTTCGACCTGATCGCTTTCACGATGACCTTCCCATTTCATGCTGCATCCTTTGGCTGGCTGTGTGCATTCTCGATATGCTGATGTTCGCCCGATAAAACGGTACGAAACGTCAGGTTAATCCGCGGCTGACTTTCGCGCGCAGTGCGTGTTATCGCATGCTGCCAGTGATGTTGCGTCGCCCCCGCCATGAGCAAGAGGCTGCCGTTATTTAAATCAATCACGAGCGGTGCTTGGTCGGTCGCTGTTTTGTGGCGTAATTTAAAACGTCGTGTAGCGCCCAAGCTGACAGAGGCAATTACCGGATTTTGTCCCAGGACGGCTTCATCGTCGCTATGCCAGCCCATGCTGTCCTGGCCATCACGGTACAGGTTCAGAAGGACGCTGTTAAAGCGCTGTGCGCACGCAGCTTCGACATCCTGACGAATTTTTTGAATCGTGTTCAACCATGGCTGTGCGCGCATGGTGAGACCAGAATAGGTGTATTCGATACCGGGATCGGCGTACCAGGCTGTCAGGCGCGGTTGGAAATGTTCCTGACCCCAGAGGCGAATTTTTTCATGCTTCCAGGCGGTTTCATGCTGTAGTTTTTGCATGAGCACATGGGCTTCATCGGCAGCGTAAAACGTGGGTTGAAAGCGTAGATCGGCATCGCGTAGTGGCAGGATTTCGAGGCCCATATCGTGATCGAATAAAGTCGTGCTGTGATGCTGCGGCATATCAGCTTGGCTCGTCGGCTGCGAGAACAGTGATGCGGACATCGCCCAGAGCGACAACTTGGCCGGCGTGAATCTTGCAGGTCTTGCGCAGTTCGGTTTGTCCATCAACGCGCACCTGACCATCGGCGACGATCATTTTGCCAGCGCCACCGCTGTCGCATAGTCCGACCAGTTTGAGTAACTGGTTCAATTCGACATAGGCATGGTCCAGCGTGAAATCAATTTTTTGCATAATCATTCTTGGTAAAAAAAGTCGGCACAGCCGGCGTCACCGTGATGCAATAACTGCGCAGCAATGGGCGTACTTCGTTCGCTGATCTGCGTCATCCGTATTAATCAGGGTAATTACATCGCATCGGAACGTTCAGGGGCGATCAGTTCAGCATAATCATACAGCGCTCCGAGAATTGTTTCTCCACGCTCGTCAGCATGCTCGGACAAGGCGTCGATTTCGCCAAATAATTGATCAAACGTGCGCGCGCCGCCCGTGCCCTGGAATAGACGACCGGCACGATGGGCTTCCCAACGCGCTTGTTCTTCTGCAGTCAGACTGGATGAAAAATTGCGCGCCCGATAGCGAAACAGCAGTTCTTCCAGACGGCTGTCCTGAAAAGTAGGCTGTGCACTGGCGAGTTTTTCTGCTGGTAGCTGGCGTAGATCGTTTAAGGTGCGACGGTCGCCGTTGCCGATGAAGCCACCGTATAAATCTTCATCGACATCGGCGGCAGCTTCTGCCGGTCGGGCAAAGACGGCAGGCCAGAGCGCGGCAATTTTTTTATCCAACGCAGGGTCAGCGGCCAGGGCAGCATAGGCATTCGCGCGGGGCATATCAAAGCCCCAGCGCTGCGCCTGCTCGGCAGACAGGGTTTTGAGATTGCGGATCACCATCGGTGATTTATTTAAATGAATGGTCTTGATCGGTAAGCGCGTCACGCCCTCGGGCAGATCGGCAGCTTTGCTGAATAGTCGCTGGCGCATGGTGTCGGCATCCAGTGTGGCCAGTTCAGAGGGATCGAAGGCCAGGTCCCAGACAATAACTTCATTTTTATTGGTTGGATGCACAGCCAATGGCCAGACGAGCGCAATGCATCCCCGCTCAGCCGGGACCATGCCGCTCACATGCAGAAATGGTCGACGTTCTGGTGAGTGGATACTCGATAAACCGATTTCTTCCGCGGCGCGGTCCTTCTTGTGCAAGGCCAGACAAAAATCAAATAACTTTGGATTTTGTTGACGCAGCAGGCGGGCTAAGGCGATGGTGGCGCGTACATCAGACAGCGCATCGTGGGCCGCTTCGTGTAATAGTCCATTCGCCTTGGCCAGATCTTCCAGCCGAAAACTGACGCGACCATCAGGGTGCGTGGGCCAGACAATGCCATCCGGTCGAAGTGCATAGGCGGTACGCACCACGTCGAGCAAATCCCAGCGACCGCAGCTATTTTGCCATTCACGGGCATAGGGGTCGATCAGATTACGCCAGAACATGAAACGCGTGATTTCATCATCGAAGCGGATCGTATTGTAGCCAACGCCGATAGTGCCGGTGGCTGACATGGCTTCTTCAATCGTGGCGGCGAATTGATGCTCCGGCACGCCGCGCTCCAGACAATCTTGTGGCGTGATACCGGTAATCAGACAGGATTGGGGGTCGGGCAGAAAATCGTTCGCTGGCTGGCAGTACAGCATCAGTGGTGCACCGATCTCATTGAGTTCGGCATCGGTGCGGATGGCGGCGAATTGGGCCGGCCGATCGCGTCGGGCCTGCGCGCCAAAAGTTTCGTAATCGTGCCAAAGAAAAGTGTGAGCTGACATGCTTAGCAATCAGAGTGAGTGGTGAAATAAAGACAGCAAAAAAATGGCGCACAAAAAACGACCAAAATTTTACTGCCAATGATGACACAAAAAAAAGCACCACACATCCTTGGTAAGGCGAAATCAATCCATACTAAAACATTCGCATGCTTAGACTTGCGCGTACAACTTAGACCGCCATGATGACTTCGCCGAATTCCAGTTCGACTTCGCGGAATATATGCAGCCAGTCTGCTCGGCTGATACCGATGGCGTCCCAGGCCGATTCGAGTAGGTCCGGTACAAGATCGTCTTCGACCCCGGCCAGGTCCAGCGCGTGCACGACGGCGTTGGCGACGTGGACGATCTGGGCCAGGTGAGAGCCATGATCGGGATCGGGATGGAGATGTTCGGCAATGGCCTCTTTTAATACGTGTGAAAACTGCCAATGCTCTGCCAGTGCGCGCCCGGCGACCGTGTGCTCGTAGCCAAGGATGTGTCGTTCAGCGAACAATAATTGACAGTCGTGCGCTTTGCGATAAGCCAGCACTGCCTCGTAATCCGCCGTAAAGCGGGTGGCTAATACCAGACGGCCAATATTGTGCATCATGCCGGCAATGAAGGCGATGTCACGATTCAGATGCAGATGGCGGGCGATCGCTTTACTGCAGATGGCGGTACCCATCGAAAGACGCCAGAAGGCCTTGAAGTCAAATCCTTGGCACAGCGGCTCGGGAAAACTATTGGTCAGTGCGGCGGCTGTCACGATTTGACGGACTGTTTTGACTCCCAGCAGCGAAATCGCTTGCGGTATCGTCTTGACCTTCGATTGCATGGCATAAAAAGGAGAATTCGCTAGCCGCAGTGTTTTGGCTGACAGTGCCGGGTCCAGTGCCACTTTTTTGGCTAGGATGCTGAAGTCGATTTCTTCGTTATCAAGATTATTGAGAATATCGGTGACCACTTCAGGTAGGGTGGGCAAATCGTCGACCACACGAATCAGTTCTTCAATTTTTTCTTTGAGCGTCGGTACTTTTTTGTCGGCGTTCATCATGCGCCATCTCCCAGTCGGAAGCTGCGCACATAGCTACGCAATGCATTACTCACGCCGACGGCGTCCGGGGCCACCTGGCGAAACAAGACAGCAATCCGCTGTGCATGCTTGGCCGTCGTGCGCGCCTGTTCCTCCGGGCTTGATTGGGCACCGAGGATGCAAATCGCGGTAATGTCGTGACGATGCAAGCCCTTGATCAGCGACTCGCTGAGGACACTCGCCTTTGGTAGCAGAACCTGCCCCTGATGATCGAGAAGATCTTCGGATAGCACCATACCTGGTTCAGCCTGAGCGATGCGTATTTGTACAGAATTCGACGCCATGCAGTGACCTTTCGAAGTGCATCCCCTATGTCATCGAGGAAAAAACACCTGGTTAGTAAGACTGAACAAAATGCTGACCACGGAAACGGAATACCATGCCGGAGCGGGTCATTTTTTCCAGCACGAGATCGGGGGCGACCAGCTCCCCTTCGTGACGCAATTTTTGGTTCAAAATCACGCTTCGGTCTTCCGCCTTGTCAGCATAAATATAACCGCCAACGATGAATTGCGGAATGCTTTGTTGAATGTGAGCAGGTAATTCGTTGCGTAATGGTAAAGAAGTGGATGTAGGCATTGCAACTTCGGGGTTGGGTATCGTGCTGGGCGGGGCAGAAGTAGGGGGCGCACGTCGCACTGGTGTGCGCTGCGTCGATGCCATTGACGGAATCGACGGCGCGCGGGGTATTTGTGTCTGGACCGCCGGTGCGACATTGGCTGCGGCCCTGGAAGTGAAATAAACAATCGCCAGTAAAACACCCAGCCCAAGCGTGATAACGATCCAGAACAGTGGGCTAAAAAAGATGCTGCGTTGTTGGCTACTTGGTAGTGCCGTGACTGGCATGTGATGTAAATCCGGCACGGCGCCGCGCAAACGCTCGCTTTCGGCTTTTTTAAGCGCTTCAAGAATAAAGGACATGGGCCTAGCTCCCCTTATTATCGGGCAGGGATTGCAAACGCGGCTCATCCACACCGGTGGCGCGATTGAGCATCATGATCGTCATGGGGCCGCCAATACCGTCGGCCCGAAGTCCTTGTGTGAGCTGAAATGCGCGCACTGCCTGGCTCAGATCCGCACTGCCAGCGGCCAGTCCGAAGCGTGCCGCCAGCCAGGTCGCCGCGGGTCCCTGGTCACCCGGATTGATCGCGCCGGCAAAGCCAACGGGTGCCCGCCAAAGCGTCACAAATTGTCCCTGAAAAATAGCGGCCAAAGCAAAGCTGTCAACGACGTGCTTAACCCCGTCCAGATCCAGCGCAATCGTATGATTACCCAGACCGGTAACGAGAGCAAAGTGTGCGCGGCCTGCGCTGTCTTGCAGCCGCAATACTGCCGGCCGGTTCAGAGCGCGCAGATCAGCCAGCCCACCGGTGCTGCGATGGCACTGCAGACCACCTGCCGTTTTAGCGCTGCAAGGGTCACCCTCGATCATGCTGCCCCATCGCTGAGCCAGCGCGCGCAGGGCCAGCGTTTCATCGACCGGCAAACGATCGATCAGGCTGGCGGGTTCTTCGATCGGCGGGTTCGTTTCATGCGCGGCCGAAGACGCACTCGGGACGGGCGGGACATCGGATTTTTGTGGCGCAGCATGGAAGAAAATTTTGCCGGCTGTGCCATTGATCGACAGCGTCACCATCAAAAAACTTATCAGGAATAGCAATGCCAAAATGGCGAAGCGTTTGTGCGCGTCAGAAAACTTGACGGCGCCGGTTGTGGCATAAATTTCTTTCGCTGCCAGATTCACGATCGCACGATCGACTTGCTGCCGACCGGATGCGTAGGCCCCCAGCAGGGCGCGGTCACATAAAAGATTAATCCGCCGCGGCAGTCCCCGGCTGAATTGAAAAATACGTTTGACAGCGGCACTGCTAAACAACGCGTGATCGTTAGCGCCAGCGCTCATAAGGCGGTGCTGAATATAGGAATGGGTTTCGTTGGCTGACAGGGCGCCAAGATGGTAGCGGGCGATCACTCGCTGGGCTAATTGTTCCAGCTGCGGCTGCGCGACCATGTCGCGTAATTCAGGCTGGCCAATCAGAATAATCTGTAGCAGTTTGCAGGCATTGGTTTCAAGATTGGTCAACAGGCGTAATTGTTCCAATACATCGGCAGACAAATTTTGTGCTTCATCGATGATCAGTACGCTATTGCGGCCTTGCGCATGGGCCGCGAGTAAAAAGGTATTGAGGGCATCAATATCGTTCTTGGCGCTGTCCGAGCGGGAAGTATCGAGATGAAATTCATCACAAATTGATCGCAGTAATTCCGCCACGCTTAGTTTGGGGTTGAAGATGTAGGCGATCTGGCAGTTATCCGGTACCTGCTCCAGAAGACAGCGACAGATGGTGGTTTTACCTGCGCCAATTTCACCCGTCAGCAAGACAAAACCACCACCGCTGCGAATGCCATACACCAGATGCGCGAGCGCCTCGCGATGGCGTTCGCTCATAAAAAGAAAGCGCGGATCAGGTGCGATCGAAAATGGCGCCTGCTGCAAATGAAAATATTGTGTGTACATGCTCGTATTCACGGTCAAGCGTTACAGGCTAGAACAGGACTGCATTGTTGGCGGCTTGGCTTTAGCCACTGACCACACCAGCAGCAATATTGATCGACAGGCCAAGGATGGCCATATTAAACAAAAAACTTAAGATGGATTGTGCCAGGACGACCTTGCGTGCTGTGCGCGACATGATGGTCACGTCGGAAGTCTGCGCGGCGACGGCAATCGTAAAGGAAAAATACAGAAAATCCCAATAGTCCGGATTTTGCTCATGCTCCGGAAATGCCAATGCCTGCCGGCTACCCTTGGTGCGATAAAAAAGATGCGCATAATGGATCGCAAAAATGACACCGACCAGCAGCCATGAACCAGTCAATGTCGTGACCGTAAAAGCGTAATGCAGGAGTCGCACATCCATTGGCGCCGTTTGCGTACCGGCGAGTTCGAGCACAATCGCCGCCGTACTCAAAATGGCCGCACCCGTTAGGGTAGCAAGCACCGCGATGGCGCTATTGTCTTCCTGTTCGGCGAGATTGCGAACCCGCTCATGATTACTGCGGCTGACCAGCCACGAGATCGACAGTAAATAGGTCCATACACCGACATTCCAGGCGGCCAGTATGCGGGTAATCAGTTCCCAGTGGCGCGGCAAGAAGATGCCACAAACGATGCCCAGCCCGAGCGAGATCGCCAGGCGAGGTCGGTGGCTGAGGTGACGGGGCAGACGTTGAGGGAGCATGGTATCCAGGAAGCTTACTTTTCCCAGTTATCCTTTAAAGTCACGATACGATTGAAGATGGGTTTTCCGGCCTGCGAATCGATGCAATCGGCGACAAAATAACCATGACGTTCGAATTGAAATTTTTCATCCGCCTGCGCGGCCACCATACCCGGTTCGAGGTAGGCCTGCACGACTTCTTTGGCGTTTGGATTGAGCGCTAGTTTGTAATCCTTGCCCCCGGCATCCGGATGGGGATCGGCAAACAGACGGTCAAACAAACGCACTTCGGCTTGCAGCGCATGGGCGGTACTGACCCAATGAATATTGCCTTTGACCTTGTAATTAGCCGACCCTTCCGTCCCCGATTTGCTGTCGGCAAAATAGGTGCAATGGACGGCGATCACATTGCCTTGTTCGTCCTTGTCGCAGCCAGTACATTCGACCACATAGCCATACCGCAGGCGCACTTTATTACCTGGGAACAGACGGAAGTAGCCCTTGCTTGGTACTTCCATAAAGTCGTCGGCTTCAATCCACAATTCACGCGTGATGGGAAAGTTGCGCAGGCCGCGTTCCGGAAAATGGGGGTGAACTGGTGAGGTGCAATCGATCACATCATCTACGGAAAAATTATCGATGATGAGTTTGAGCGGACGCAAGACGGCGATGGCGCGCGGCGCTTTCGGATCGAGGTCTTCGCGCTGACAGCCTTCGAAGACGCTCATGTCGATCCAGCCATCCGATTTGGTCACGCCGGTGCGTTCGCAAAACTGCTGAATTGCTGCCGGTGTAAAACCGCGCCGGCGCATACCAACGATGGTCGGCATACGAGGATCATCCCAGCCATCGACGATACCTTCATCAACGAGCTGCTTGAGTTTGCGCTTGCTGGTGATGACGTAAGTAACATTGAGGCGGGCGAATTCATACTGGTGCGGCAGGGCCTGGGTAAAAAAACCGCCCTCGGCCAGATGACCGAGCAGCCAGTCGTAAAACGGCCGGTGATCTTGAAACTCCAGCGTGCAAATGGAGTGGCTGATGTTTTCCAGCGCGTCGGAGATCGGATGCGTGAAGTCATACATCGGATAGATGCACCAGGTATCGCCGGTACGGTGATGATGCGCATGACGGATACGGTAAATAGCCGGATCACGCAGATTCATATTGGGGGAGGCCATGTCGATGCGGGCACGCACGATGTGCTGGCCATCGGCGAATTCGCCGGCCTTCATGCGCCGGAACAGGTCTAGCGATTCGGCCGCAGGACGGCTGCGAAACGGTGAATCCTTGCCGGGTTCGGAAAAGCTGCCACGATTGGCCGCCATGTCCTCGGCTGACTGGCTATCGACATAGGCATGACCATTCGTGATCAGATATTCAGCCATCAGGTACAGCTGATCAAAGTAATCACTGGCGTAATGCAGATGGCTCTGACCATCCTGTTCCCAGTCAAATCCGAGCCAGCGCACACTGTCGAGGATGGTATCGACGTATTCCTGCTCTTCCTTGGTCGGATTGGTATCGTCAAAGCGCATATTGCAGCGACCGCCGTAATCGCGTGCCAGACCAAAATTAAGGCAGATCGATTTGGCATGGCCGATATGCAGGTAGCCGTTCGGTTCAGGCGGAAAGCGTGTGATCACGGTGGGTAGCGGCAAACCGGCAGCATCGCTGCGCCCGGCATAGGCACCGGAGGCGAGGTCGGCATCGATGATATTACGTAAAAAATTACTGACGGGGACGGTACTCATGAAGGCAATCTTTGGCAGGCATGTTAAAGGTGAGTCTATTCTACCGTAGGGCTGGCCTGGTCCGTCTTCAAAATGCCTTCAAAATGCCTTCAAAATGGCCTTAACAAGGCCTGCCGCAAGCACGAAGCCAGCATGAAGTCAGCAAATGGATCAACTTCTTGTGCAGTAAATGTAAGTTCAAGCGCGCTGAATACCGGATTCAGATGGATTTTGACGGCCATGCCTAGGGGCAGAAAAGGGCGTGCTAATCACGTATAATCGTGCGCTCCAATGATCTCCATCGCTTTGAGCGGCTACCCATGAACTCGTCCGACATTCGTAATAAATTCCTCACGTTTTTTGAATCCAAAGGCCACACCATCGTGCGCTCATCGAGCCTGGTGCCGGGAAATGACCCGACTTTGTTATTTACTAACTCAGGCATGGTGCAGTTCAAGGACGTCTTTCTTGGGCAGGATAAGCGCGCTTATTCCCGCGCCACATCGTCTCAGCGCAGCCTGCGCGCCGGTGGCAAACACAATGATCTGGAAAATGTCGGCTACACAGCGCGCCACCATACATTTTTTGAAATGCTGGGAAATTTCTCCTTCGGTGATTATTTTAAACGCGATGCGATCCACTACGCATGGGAGTTACTGACGTCGGTGTATGGCCTGCCAAAGGAAAAGCTGTGGGTGACGGTCTATCAGGAAGATGACGAGGCTTACAGCATCTGGCAAAACGAAATCGGCGTCCCGCCGGAGCGCATCGTTCGAATTGGCGACAATAAAGGCGCGCGCTATGCCTCCGATAATTTCTGGCAGATGGCCGATACCGGCCCTTGCGGTCCGTGTTCCGAAATTTTCTTCGACCATGGCGCAGATGTCTGGGGCGGCCCACCAGGTAGCCCGGATGAAAACGGCGACCGTTATATCGAAATCTGGAACCTGGTCTTCATGCAGTTTAATCGGGATGAGCAGGGTGTCATGCATCCGCTGCCGAGTCCCTGCGTTGATACCGGTATGGGGCTTGAGCGCATTGCCGCGGTCTTGCAGCATGTGCATTCCAACTATGAAATTGATATTTTCCAAAATCTGATTCAAGCCGCTGCGCGTGAAACCGGCTGTACTGATCTGGCAAATAATTCGCTGCGCGTGATCGCCGACCATATTCGCGCCTGCTCCTTCCTGATCGTCGACGGCATCATCCCGGGCAACGAAGGTCGCAGCTATGTTTTACGCCGTATCGTGCGCCGCGCTCTGCGTCACGGACATAAATTGGGCCAGCCGCAGCCGTTCTTTTATAAGCTGGTGGCGGATCTGGTGAAGGAAATGGGTGAGGCCTATCCCGAGCTGGTCGAAGCAGGGCAGCGGGTGGCGCAAGTATTGCGCCAGGAAGAGGAGCGCTTCGTCGAAACGCTCGAGCACGGCATGAAAATTCTCGAAGCTGCGCTGGCGAAAAACGCTAAAAGTCTGGATGGCGATACCGCTTTTACGCTTTACGATACCTATGGTTTCCCGCTCGATCTGACGGCCGATATTTGCCGTGAACGCGGGGTCGAACTTGACGCGGCGGGTTTCGATGCGGCGATGGACCGGCAAAAAAAACAGGCCCGCGCTGCTGGCAAATTTAAAATGGCTGCGGCGGTGGAATACAGCGGCGATAAAAATCAATTTGTCGGCTACGACGCACTCAATCAGGAAGCTAAAGTCGTCGCTCTGTACCTTGAGGGCAGTGCGGTCGACGCAATTTCTGCCGGTCAAAGCGCCATCGTGGTGCTCGACAAAACGCCTTTTTATGCGGAGTCGGGCGGGCAGGCCGGTGATGCTGGCCTGATCGTCACACCGCAAGGCAATTTCGAGGTCGCTGATACACAAAAAATTCAGCCCGACGTATTTGGTCATCATGGCATTCTCAGTGCGGGTCAGATCAAAGTCGGCGACGCGGTTCTGGCCCGGGTCGATGGCGAGCTGCGTCGTCACACCGAGCGTAATCACTCTGCTACCCACCTCATGCACAAAGCCTTGCGCGAAGTGCTGGGTGCGCATGTGGCGCAAAAAGGCTCGCAGGTCGACGCCGAAAAAACCCGTTTTGACTTCAGCCATAACGCGCCCTTAAGCGCAGATGAAATACGTCGAGTCGAGAGCATCGTGAATGCGGAAATTTTGCACAACGATGCCACCGCCGCCAAACTCATGGCCTACGACGATGCCATTAAATATGGTGCCATGGCCTTGTTTGGTGAAAAGTACGGTGATCAGGTGCGCGTACTGGGCATCGGGACTTCGCGTGAGCTGTGTGGTGGTACGCATGTTGCCCGTACTGGCGATATCGGCCTGTTCAAGATCGTCGCCGAAGGCGGCGTTGCGGCCGGTATCCGGCGCGTGGAAGCGGTGACCGGCGCCAATGCGCTACAGTTGGTGCAAAATCTGTCGGATCGCATTGACGCGGCGGCGGCGGCCCTGAAGGCGCCGCCGGAAGAACTGACCCAGCGCATCGGTCAGGTACAAGAACACGTCAAGCACCTCGAAAAAGAACTCGCCGGGCTCAAGTCCAAGATGGCGGCTAGCCAGGGGGATGATTTGCTGGGCCAGGCAGTCGATATCAATGGCCTCAAGGTCCTGGCTGCGACGCTTGAAGGCGCCGATGTGGCAAGTCTGCGCGACACGATGGACAAACTCAAGGCTAAATTGAAATCCGCCGTTATCGTGCTGGCTTCGGTTGAAGACGGCAAGGTTAGTCTGATCGCTGGCGTGACAGCGGATGCGACGGCGCGGGTTAAGGCAGGCGAGTTGGTCAATTTTGTCGCGCAGCAGGTGGGCGGCAAAGGCGGCGGACGGGCCGATATGGCGCAGGCAGGTGGTTCAGACCCAAGCGGTCTGGCGGCAGCGCTGCAGGGCGTGCCGGCCTGGGTGAGTCAGCGCGCCTGAATGCCAGTTCGCGTGGCGACCTAAAACAGAGGGCTTGAAAGCGTCTGCTTTGCATGACAAATTGTGCATTGCGTCATCCGAGGCTTATTGCGGTAGAATTCAGTTAGCTTATTTTTGTCAGCTTAATCTTTGTTTGATCCGTCGGTAATGTGAAGAGCGATTCATGGAATTTCAAAAAGAACTGGATGCGCGCGGCCTGAATTGTCCGCTGCCTATTCTCAAGACCAAGAAAGCCCTGGCCGATATGGTCAGTGGTGAAGTATTAAAAGTCATTGCCACCGATCCTGGGGCCCTCAGAGATTTTCAGGCCTTCGCCAAACAGACTGGCAATGCCCTGCTTGAGCATACAGAACAACATCGAGAATTTGTGTTTTTCATGCAGCGTAAATAATGGCGGCCTTCGTTACGCAGGCGCATGCCCTGGGTCTCGTTGGCTGAAGCATCGTCATGAACCTGCAGCAGCAGTAAAACGACAGTCAATCATGGCAGATTCAGTGCCTGCCCAGAGTCCTTTTTCAAACTTGTAAAAACGGACGATGTCGATCGTTAAGCAGTGGTTTATAGTCACGATGAGTCTGCATTTTTCGATAAATCGCACGATCGTGCTTAATTTTTTGCGCAGAGCGTCATTCTCCCCTATAATCTTTGTTCATTAACGTAAACGTCAATCCCATCTTCTCAAAGGGTGCACTATGAAAGTACTGGTCCCAGTCAAACGCGTCGTTGATTACAACGTCAAGGTGCGCGTCAAATCCGATGGCACGGGTGTGGATATCGCCAATGTCAAAATGTCGATGAATCCGTTTGACGAGATCGCTGTAGAAGAGGCGATGCGGCTCAAGGAAGCCGGCAAGGTCACGGAAGTGATCGCCGTTTCTTGCGGTGTGACGCAATGCCAGGAAACCCTGCGTACTGCTATGGCGATCGGTGCCGATCGCGCTATTCTGGCGGAAACCAATGTTGAATTGCAGCCGCTGGCCGTCGCTAAATTACTCAAGGCGATCGCCGACAAAGAGCAGCCGCAGCTGATCATTTTAGGCAAGCAGGCCATTGACGATGACTGTAATCAGACCGGCCAGATGCTGGCAGCATTATTGGGCTGGCCGCAGGCGACTTTTGCGTCCAAAGTCGTGGTGGAAGACGGCAAAGTCAAGGTCACGCGCGAAGTTGATGGCGGACTCGAAACATTATCGCTGACACTGCCAGCCATCATCACCACCGACCTGCGTTTAAATGAGCCGCGTTACGTGACGCTGCCCAACATCATGAAGGCCAAGAAAAAGCAGCTTGATATATTTGCGCCGGCCGATCTGGGCGTCGATGTCACGCCGGGTTTGAAGACCTTGAAAGTCGTCGAGCCAGCCAAGCGCTCTGCCGGGATCAAGGTGCCCGATGTGGCGACCCTGGTGTCGAAGCTGCGCAATGAAGCCAAGGTGCTTGGCTGATAAAGTCATTAATGCTGGGCTGTGGCGCGATAGCCGACCCAGACTTTGAACAACATGAATATCGCGCACTGCGCGCACAACAATACGGGATAACATCATGGTCGCATTGGTCATCGCTGAGCACGACAATAGTAGCCTCAAGGGCAGTACGCTTAATACCATCACCGCCGCAGCACAATGCGCTAGCGAAGTGCATGTTCTGGTCGCCGGACACAATGCAGGTGCGGCAATTCAGGCCGCTGCCAGCGCAGCTGGTGTGACCAAAGTTTTGGTCGCAGACGGTGCACAATTTGCCGATGGGCTGGCCGAAAATATCGCCGAACAGGCATTGGCAATCGCAGCGCAGTACTCGCACATCCTCGCCCCAGCGACAGCCTATGGCAAAAATATTTTGCCGCGCGTTGCAGCGCGACTGAATGTCGGACAAATTTCTGAAATCACCAAAGTCGATGCGCCCGATACATTCGAGCGGCCTATTTATGCTGGCAACGCCATCGCGACGGTGCAGTCAAGTGACCCGATCAAGGTCATTACAGTGCGTACCACCGGCTTTGATGCTGCCGCAGGTGGCGGATCGGCCGCGATTGAGACGCTTACAGCGGTGGCTGACTGCGGTATTTCGTCCTTCATCGCGCGCGAGCTGGCCAAGTCGGATCGTCCGGAACTCACGGCCGCCAAGATCATCGTCTCGGGTGGTCGTGGTATGGGTTCGGGCGACAATTTTAAAATTCTTGAACCACTGGCCGACAAACTCGGCGCCGGCATGGGCGCATCGCGCGCTGCTGTGGATGCCGGCTTTGTGCCGAACGACTGGCAGGTCGGTCAGACCGGCAAGATCGTCGCACCGCAGCTTTATATTGCCGTGGGTATTTCGGGTGCCATCCAGCATCTGGCCGGCATGAAGGATTCTAAAGTCATCGTCGCCATCAACAAGGATCCGGAAGCGCCAATTTTCTCAGTCGCCGACTACGGTCTGGTGGGGGACCTGTTTGAAGCCGTGCCGCAGCTCGTCAACGAGCTTGGATAAGGTTATTTACCGGAGACTGCCATGACGTACGCCGCACCGTTGAAAGACATGCTGTTTGTAATGGAAGCACTGGCAGGTCTTGAGCAGGTATCAGCCATGCCAGGCTGCGAAGATGCGACGACTGAAACAGTGCAGGCGGTACTCGAAGAGAACGCCAAGTTCTGCAGCGAAGTCATCGCGCCGCTCAATCGGGCTGGCGATACCGCCCCCAGCTTCTGGCACGACGGACAGGTGACGACGACCAAGGGCTTCAAGCAAGCCTTCAAGGCGTTCGGCCAGGCGGGCTGGCAAGGCGTGCCGCATCCGCAGGAATTCGGCGGCCAGGGACTGCCCAAGTTACTAGCCACACCTTGCATGGAAATGCTGCATGCAGCCAGTCTGTCGTTTGCCCTGTGCCCCATGCTGACCGATGGCGCGATCGAGGCCTTGCTGACTGCCGGCTCAGACGAACAAAAACAAACCTACTTACCCAAACTTATTTCTGGTGAGTGGACCGGCACGATGAATCTGACCGAGCCGCAGGCCGGCTCCGATTTGGCGCTAGTGCGCACGCGCGCTGTGCCATCCGACGATGGTCAATTTCGTTTGTTCGGCACCAAAATCTACATCACCTATGGTGAGCACGACATGGCTGACAACATCATCCATTTTGTGCTCGCCCGTACGCCGGATGCGCCGGAAGGCGTCAAGGGCATTTCCTTATTTCTGGTACCGAAATTTTTGCTCAATGCCGACGGAACACCTGGCGCGCGTAACGATGTGCATTGTCTTTCACTCGAACACAAGCTGGGTATCAAGGCCAGCCCAACGGCAGTGCTGCAATTTGGTGACCACGGTGGGGCAATCGGCAGCTTGATCGGCGAAGAAAATCGCGGTCTGGAATATATGTTCATCATGATGAATGCTGCCCGTTTTGCCGTCGGCATGCAGGGCGTGGCGATCGCTGACCGGGCATACCAGAAAGCTGTCGCCTACGCCAAAGACCGCGTGCAATCGCGTGACTTAGCAGGCTCCCCTGGACCTGTGGCGATCATCCATCAGCCGGATGTTCGGCGCATGCTCATGTCGATGCGCGCCCAGACCGAAGGCGCACGGGCGATGGCCTACGTGACGGCAGCAGCATTCGACGCGGCGCATCATCATCCGGATGCTGCGGTACGCAAAACCAATCACGCTTTTTATGAATACATGGTGCCATTGGTAAAAGGTTGGTCGACCGAGATGGCGATTGACGTTGCTTCTACCGGCGTGCAGATTCATGGCGGTATGGGATTTATCGAAGAAACCGGCGCGGCACAACATTATCGCGATGCGCGTATTTTAACGATCTACGAAGGTACGACCGCGATTCAGGCGAACGACCTGGTGGGACGCAAGACCGCGCGCGATGGCGGTACCGTCATCAAAGCGCTGTTGCAGCAGGTCCGATTAAGTGAGGCCGAACTGGCAGCGCATGGATCGGCCGATCTGGCTGCGATCGCACGCCAATTGTCGACTGCTTCAAGCGCCTTGGAGTCCGTGGTCGATTATGTGGTGGCCAACATCAAAACGGATATCAAGGGTGTATTTGCCGGCAGTGTGCTGTACCTGAAGATGGCCGGCATCGTTCTGGCAGGCTGGCAGATGGGGCGGGCAGCTTTGATTGCCCAGCAAAGACTCAGCGACAATTTAGGGGAGGCTGATTTTTATCAGGCCAAGATCGGTACAGCACGCTTTTTTGCTGACCACATATTGAGTAGTGCTAGTGCATACCGTAGCGCGATTATCGATGGCAGCGCGGGCGTGATGGCACTGACTGAGGAACAGTTTTAAGCGCAGATTTAATGCAGATTTAATCGCAGTGATAACTTCCGGTCGCCGGTGAATAGATCACCGACAGCTTAGCCGTAAGCACCGCCGGTAAATAAAAGATCAAAGCTGCGCGCCATGACCCAGATCAGGCCTATGCC
The DNA here is from genome assembly GCA_947374865.1 of Oxalobacteraceae bacterium. GTDB lineage: Bacteria > Pseudomonadota > Gammaproteobacteria > Burkholderiales > Burkholderiaceae_D > CANFLV01. The sequence goes on along the minus strand of CANCDR010000001.1, from coordinate 598,580 downwards.
GCCGCCGCCGAGCGTAAAAATCAGCAGCAGCACGACGCCCCAGCCCGAATCCGTCTGACGGTCACTGGCAGCATTAAAGCGCGCATCCCAGCGCTCGTCGGGGGTGAGGCCGATAACCAAAGCTTCGATAAAGCCGCTTAAGACCGATAAAACCAACAGGCAGGACAGAAACAGCCAGTTCTGCGTGCCGCCGCGCCACATGGCGAGCATTGAAATCGGCAGCGTAATAAAATGCGCCCAGGCCCAGAAATCAGTCTTGTTAAATAGATAAAAACGGTGCAGGCCTAAGCCACCAAAGAGGCTGGCGAGCAGAGTGGCCAAGGTTTTGTTCTTGAAAGTCGGGGTCATTGGGCTTTATGGGGTGGGCTATCTGACCAACATTTTAGCAGTGAAACAGATTTCTTCGTTGCCGTAGGGTTCAACCTTGCAGTTTGCATGCAAAGTGGGCTATACTCTTCGGCTCTTTCCGTGTTCGCACACTTATTGGAATTCCTATGGTCGTTATTCGTTTGGCTCGTGGTGGTGCAAAAAAGCGCCCGTTCTTCAACATCGTCGCTACTGACTCACGCAATCGTCGTGATGGTCGTTTTATTGAGCGTATCGGTTTTTACAATCCAGTCGCATCGGGCGCCGAAGAAGCTTTCCGCGTTGCGCAGGATCGTCTGACTTACTGGCAAGGCGTTGGTGCACAATTGTCACCGACTGTTGCGCGTCTGGTCGCTAGTCATCCTGCTGCCTGATTGTAAGGCGGCTTTTTTTGTCTGCAAAAAATGACGCCTGCACGATCTGGTAGTAAGTCTGATGGCCTCGCCGATGGCGCTGGTCTTTCCAAGCACGCAGCTGTGCCGGATGATCTGCAGGAAGTCGGGTTTATTTCCGGCGCCTACGGATTAAACGGCTGGGTCAAGGTCAGGCCTTTTTCGGCGGATGCCGGCGCTTTACTGCATGCCAAGACCTGGTGGCTGGATAAACCAGCGCTGCACGACGTCGACCTGTTACAGGTAAAGATGCATAGCGGTGAAGTGGTCGCCAGCCTGATGGGCGTGAGTGATCGTAATGCGGCCGAAGCGCTCAAGGGCACGACGGTACGTATTCCGCGCAGCCGCTTTCCGGTACTGGCGGACGATGAATTTTATTGGGTCGATCTGATCGGCCTGGCAGTTGAAAACCTGCAGGGCGAAACCCTCGGCAAGGTGGCAGAAATCATCGACAATGGCGCGCATCCGATTTTGCGGGTGGCGTTTGCTGTTGATGGTGAAGAAAAATTGCAGGAAACCCTGATCCCCTTCGTTGCGCATTTCGTCAAGTCGGTCGATCAGCAGGGCAAGAAACTGACAGTTGACTGGGCGCGTGATTATTAGCGCTGTGCGCGTTAGGAGTCGCGATGCAATTTGATGTCATCACGCTCTTCCCCGAGATGTTCGTGGCATTGACGCAGTCGGGCATTACACGACGCGCCTTTGAACAAGAAAAATGTGCTTTAACGTTGTGGAATCCGCGTGATTTCACGACCGATAATCACCGCACTGTTGATGATCGCCCTTACGGTGGCGGACCCGGTATGGTGATGTTGGCCAAACCGCTGGCAGCGGCAATTGAGGCCGCTAAGCATCGACAGGCTGATTTAGCATTGCCGGTGCCGAGGGTGATTTACCTCTCGCCGCAAGGCCGGCCTTTGACGCACGAACGTGTGATGGGCATGGTTCAAGCGCCGGGTCTGGTTTTATTGTGTGGCAGGTATGAGGCAGTCGATCAACGTCTGCTCGACCGCCATGTGGATGAAGAAATTAGTCTGGGTGATTTTGTCTTGTCTGGCGGAGAATTACCCGCCATGGCGCTCATGGATGCCTTGATACGGCAGCTGCCGGGCGCCTTACATGATGATGCCTCGGCAGTGGAAGATAGTTTTGTGAACGGCCTGCTGGATTGTCCGCATTACAGCCGTCCGGAAGTCGTCGAAGGTGTGGCTGTGCCGCCGGTTCTCATGGGTGGACATCACCTTGAAATCGCCAAATGGCGGCGGGTGCAGGCACTTGAAGCGACGGCAAAAAAACGGCCAGATCTTATTCGCAAAGTTCGCGCGGCAGGACTGCTGACGAAGGACGATGAAAAGTTTTTAAGCAGTATGGATTTAGCAGCAAAGTAGCAGCACAGTCGTAACGTTGAAGCAGCAGTAATGTAGCAGTAACGCGCAGGTTTTTCCTGCATTGATCACCCCATCCTCTACCGGGCAGAAGTAAGCGCGCTGGCACGATGGTTAACGGAGCTAAAAATGGACTTGATCCAAACACTAGAGCAAGAAGAAATCGCCCGCTTGGGCAAAAATATCCCTGACTTTGCGCCAGGCGATACCGTCATTGTGAGCGTGAATGTGGTTGAAGGTACGCGTAAGCGCGCCCAGGCTTACGAAGGCGTCGTGATCTCACGTCGTAACCGTGGTCTGAATTCCAACTTCATCGTGCGTAAAATTTCGTCAGGTGAAGGCGTCGAGCGGACGTTTCAACTTTACTCACCGCTGATCGCTTCGATTGAAGTCAAACGTCGTGGTGATGTACGTCGCGCCAAGCTTTACTACTTGCGTGAGCGTTCCGGTAAATCGGCACGTATCAAAGAAAAATTGCCGAATCGTCGGGCCAACAAAGCCGCAGCGTAATGTTGTAGCAGCGTTGAACCACAAAGGGGTACCTCAGGGTACCCTTTTTGCATTAAGGAAGTCGTCGTGGCAAAACTGCAGTTTGATCCACAATCCATGCCCATTGAGTCCGTGGCCGGTGAGGCGATGCTACCCGCTGAGCGCCTGCAATCGGATTGGCTGCGAGCGCGCTTTCGAAGTCCGCCAGATTGGCAGCCTGAGGCCATGCGCGAGCACCTGCTGCGTAATTTTACGGCCGAACCAACACCGGCGGCGGTGTTGATTCCGCTGGTCATGCGCGAAGCCGGCTTGAGTTTGTTACTCACCAGGCGCACGGCGCATCTCACTGACCATGCCGGACAGATTAGTTTTCCAGGCGGGCGAACTGAAACGCATGACGCCTCACCCATCGATACAGCCTTGCGTGAAACTGAGGAAGAGGTCGGCTTACAGCGCCGTCATGTGGAAGTGCTGGGCGCGTTGCCAGAGTACTTTACCGGCACAGGCTATGTTGTTTCTCCGGTCGTCGGCCTGGTCTTGCCGCCGTTTGAATTGCAGGCTGACGTCAATGAAGTCGCCGAGGTATTCGAAGTACCTTTATCTTTTTTGATGAATGGCATGCATCACCAAAGACGCACCATTGCGCTACCCAATGGCGGTGGTTTCCGGACCTTTTATGCCATGCCCTACGAGCGGCACTTTATCTGGGGCGCAACAGCGGGCATGCTGCGTAACCTGTATCATTTTATGCGTACTTGAACGAGTGGCATCCAACAGGCTTGATCCGGTATTTGATACTTAGGTAAGGCTGCGTTATCGTGATAACACATTTTTGAAAGCGATCGATGAGTTTCCTGTCCATTTTGTTTGCGCTGCTGTTCGAACAGTTAAAGCCCCTGCGTGCTGATAATCCTATGTACGACCTGATCCGATCGCTGGCGGTGCGCATGGAAGCCTGGTTCAACGCAGGTCAGCAGCAGAACGGTCGCTTGGCCTGGTTCGTGATGGTGCTGGCACTGACCATACCTACCGCCTTAGGATATAAATTATGCGCCTCCGTCAGTCCCTTTTTGGCGCTGGCCTGGAACGTCCTCATCGTCTACCTCACTTTGGGTTTTCGGCATTACAGTCATTACTTTACTGCAATTCAATTAGCACTGAATGCAGGCGATGATGCGACGGCACGAACCTTGCTATCCGAATGGACTGGTCTAGCGACCGTCGACATGGAATCGAATGAAATTTCCCGCATCGCAGTAGAGCGGGCATTAATCAGCACGCATCGTAATGTGTTTGGGGTATTTTTCTGGTTCTTGATGCCGGTGGGTCCAGCGTTGGCGGTGATGTACCGGGTAGCAGAATATCTGGCACGCGCCTGGAATGTACCTGAGAATATGCAAAATGAAGCCTTCGGACAATTTGCGGCAAGGGCCTTTTATTGGATTGACTGGATACCCGTGCGCCTGACAGCGATTGCCTTTGCCATCGTCGGTAATTTTGAGGATGCGGTATTCGCCTGGCGAAATTTTGCACAACGTTGGCAAGATGAATCGATGGGGATTATTTTATCGACGGGTGGCGGTGCAATGGGTGTCCGTCTTGGTGCGCCTGGGCAGACCGCTGCAGCCATTCGCGAAGCTGATATCAGCATGCCGGACGCTGGATCGACAGAATCAGACAGTCCGCCAGGTGATGAAACCACCGCGCGGGCCTTGCAAAGTACGGTCGGCCTGGTATGGCGCGCTTTGTTATTGTGGATGCTGCTTTTACTGCTTTTGTCCTTAGCCGTATGGGTAGGTTGAGTGCGATTTTACTTGTTAATTGACAATCTTATTTAAGTCACAGTCTTCTATAAGATATAATAAGTCTTAGGTGAGGGTAGCCATTTCGACTAGTGAAATGGCTACTTTCAAGACCCCCAAACCCCCTTGTTGGCGCATATTGCTTACCGGCAGATATGCTTCAGCAGATAGTTATAGCTGCGAAAGTGTCCGCTGAGCACATGGCCGATCCCGCTCCTCCCCCAGTCAGCAAGCAGCCCGATCGAGAATTCTTAATTCAAGGTATTACGAGCGATGGCAAGGCGTTTCGTCCAAGCGATTGGGCTGAGCGTCTCTGTGGTGTGATGGCCTGTTTTCAGCCCGAGGGCAGTTCAATCCGCAACGCCCGGCTGCAGCATTCTCCCTACGTCAGGATGGTCAATCTGGCCGGCATCAAGTCGGTAGCGGTGAATGAAGAACTCCGCCGCATCGAGCCCCTCGCGTACCACTTCATCCTCGAATTCGCCAAAGACAACGACCTGCAAGTCGTCGATGCCTGCCTGCTCCCCGACCCAGAAATTAAGTAGGGTCAGAGTCGATATATTTTTACAACAAAATTAAGTAGGGTCAGAGTCGATATATTTTTACAACAAGATTATGGATCCTCGTGCGTTGAGCGGGTGTGATCAGATCCTTGAGCAACATTTTCTGCCTTCTCAGCAGTGGACACATACTGCATAATTGTTGCAATATTTAAGCTAAGCAGCCTAAAGCAGTGCGGGCTTTTAAATTGCCGCCGGGTAAGATACGATCTGCACTCTTAAATGGTAAAGTGTAAAGCGTGCATAAGCTTTCCCTGCAATTTTGTGCGTGTATTTGTAAAACATCGGATCCATTACCTTCGCATTGATCCTCTCTCGAAAGTTTTTCCATGACTCGACCAGCGCTACAAAACATCTTGTATTTAGAGGATGATATTGATATTCAAACCGTCGCCCAGATTGCACTCGAGGCTGTTGGAGGTTTTACCTTGCAAGCTTGCAGTTTGGGAAGTGAGGCTATTGAGGCCGCAAAATCGGGCTTTCCTGCTGATCTTCTTCTATTTGACGTGATGCTGCCAGAGATGGATGGTCCTACGACGCTGCATAATTTGCGTCAGATGCCTGGCACTGCTACAACGCCGGTGATATTTATGACCGCCAAAGTGCAGGCTAGTGAAGTGGAATATTACAAATCTTTGGGTGCTATTGGTGTGATCGCCAAGCCCTTCGATCCCATGATGTTAGCCAGTCAGGTGCAGGATATCTGGCAGGCAGAGGAGAACTGAATCATGCCGCAAAACGAGGACAAAAAAGCCATTTTTATGGCCAAGATGAAAGCGTTGGAGGACTTGTTTGTTAAAGGACTACCAGAACGCATGCAGGAAATTAGTGATGCGGTCGATGCCTGCGTTGCGCAGCCTGGCGAAGCAACAGTGGTCGCCATCTTGCACCGTTACCTACATTCTGTCGCAGGTACTGCGGGCACCTTTGGTTTCCAAGAGTTGGGCGCACGTGCGCGCGCTTTGGAGATTGATCTCGAGCCAGCGCTACTTGGTGGGCCGGTTGCAGTGCAAGTCCTTCAGGATAAGGTGCCCGAACTGCGAAATTATCTCGAGTGGGCTAGAACAGTTTAGTGCAAATGGCGATGAAATATCTGGCGGCATAGTCAGCTATGGCATGCCGGACACGACAAAGCCAATGCAAAATCTTGCTTTGGAACTAGAAAAAGCACAAAAAAAGCGCATAAAAATGCGCTTTAAGATTGACTGATGCGTTTTAAATTAACGCATTTCAACAGCCCGAGCGATGGCATTGCTGAGCGTCTTGCTCACCGTGCTGACAGTAAAAGGCTTGATGATATAGCCTTTTGCTCCGGCCTCCAGTGAATGACGCACACTATCGCCATCGTTTTTGCTGGTGATCATCAGAATAATTGCGTCCGGTGCAACGGCCTTTATCTCACTCAACATTTCAATACCATTGCGATCCGGTAAGACGATGTCGAGGAAAACGATCTGTGGCTGATGTGTCTTTGCCATCTGGACACCTGAAGCGCCGGTCGCGGCTTCAGCCACAACCTTATAGCCCTCACTTGCCAGGCTAAGTCGTAACATCGACCGAATCATGTCGTTGTCGTCAATAATTAGTACGTTGGTGAGCGTGGCAGTCATTGTATTTTCTTGACACTTCCTAAGGCAATCAATGAAGAAGATACTAGCACACTCATACTTAGTTTCTCAATAGTAATATAAGCCACTTTCTCGGGCCACTGTGGCGAAATTGTCACCGTCAGCAAGTCGCATCAGTATGCATGGCCCATGACGCCCAATCGTATTAGCACATTTCAGGCAAGTGCAAAACTGTCAAAGTTAACAGCTTACTAATTATAAAAATGTGGGCCATAGTGCACCTTCAGCACGAAGTGATCCGAGGATCGTCCTTCGCCTATTAGCACCCTATTTTGAGATAGTTTATGCCGATAATGTCGACATATAACACCTTGTTAAGCGCATTTCATCCATTTTCACGTTCCCTGAACCTGAAGCGGTGGGGAAACTACTTTTGCCGATTACCCGTTCTGTTGCAAGCGACGCCTGCAGAGAGTGGCTTGACCTGCTTGCAGATGGTGGCGCATTACTATGGGAAATCGGCACTCTTTAAAACAGCCCTGCAGCCAGGTTTGCGTAGAACCGATACCGGTAGCACGAACTTGGTCAAATTGATTGGGCTGGCCTGTCAGATGCAGCTAAGCTGTCGCCCGTTACGTATCGATTTGCAGGCGCTTTTTCACGTAACGCGACCCATAATTTTGGTATTAAAACACAAGCACTATGTGGTGCTTAAGCAATGCGTCAGAGACCAACTTTACCTGCATGATCCGGCGCATGGATCCGTCGTCCTGAGCCGGCAGCAGGTGGCGCTGGTGTACTCGGGTGTGGCACTGGAAATAGCGCCTATGACACAAAAAGTTGAGCGATCCCGCACGGACCGATATAGCGAAAACTTACCGGTCGATGCTGTTAATGCATCTGGCAAATTTTCTCTCCGCAGCTTGCTGGCTCGCCATCCGGTCGGTCGTCGCCAGTTTTACCTTGTCCTGATATTGATGCTATTGACCGAAGCGATCATTCTTACCGGGCCCTACCTGCTGCAGGTGTTATTTGACCAGGTACTCATTGATGGAAACTTCGGTTTATTGCCTAACATGGTTATTGCCGTGCTTTGTCTGGGCATTCTGTACGCCGGTGCGATGTGCATTTGTTCTGCCAAGCTCAATGAACTCGAAACAAGATTGCAGTTACGATGGCGTCTGAAAAAAATCCGTTCCTTCCTGCAATTTTCAGAGGCAGAGACTGTTGCAGCACATACGGATGAACTGATGTCACTTCACCACGTTACGGCTAGCCGCGATCCGGTAGCGACGATCGACACAATGATGTCCATGCTGCGTGCATGGTTTGGTCTGGCAGCGCTCGGCATGCTCATGCTGTATGACCTGCGCCTCGCGCTTCTGACGTTCAGTGGCAGCGCACTCCTGGGTCTGTTGTGTCAGATCGCCAGCCCGAAGCAAAAAAACATGCGGTGCTTGTACGATGACCATTATGATCATCAGCAGCTCAATGTTTTGGCTACCTTGAGGCGACTACGCAGCGTGCATATTTTTAATCGGCTAAGCAGATGGAAACTTCACCATCACCAGCAAGAGCTTTCCTTAGCCAGTATCGGCCTCGAAATACTGCGACATCAGACAATACAGCGGGCCTTTAAAACACTGGTGTTGGCGCTGCAAACAACGCTGGTTTTGTGGATGGGCTGCGTTTCTGTGCAGACGGGTAGTCTCACTCTGGGCATGTTTAGCGCGGCAATTTTATACTTCGCGCATTACATGCAAAGTGTTTATAGGCTCATTGAACTGACCCATGCGCCAAACAATACGCAGCGCTTTAAAAAATACGATGAACGCATGACTGAGATCGTGTCAGTGAAAGAAAAAATACTGGCACCAGCAGCGCACTCTCCAAGCTCAGCCATGAACAGACCACAGCAGACGGACAGACTCACACAGCAGAGCGGCGACAATACAGCGCCGCCCAGCATCGCGCTGCGTCAAATAAGCTTTCGTTATGCCGATCACGCGCCATGGGTGCTGAACGATTTGAATGTTAGCCTTGATGAAGGCGAGGCGCTGATACTTGCCGGCCGATCTGGATCTGGTAAGAGTACCTTGTTTAAATTATTGCTCGGTGAAATAGCGCCGCAGGAAGGAACACTTTACCTACGAGGCAAGCCGGTTTCTACCAGGGTAGGGAAGAATACATCCGTCCGCTGGGCCGCCGTTTTGCAGGGCGATCAATTATCTGCCGGTAGCATCAGCGAAAATATTGCCTGGCTTGAGGATCTGCCCCGCCCATCCGCGATTGAGTACTGCGCACGATTGGCACAAATTCATGAAGAAATCATGCGACTTCCTGCAGGCTACGCGACGCACATTGACGCGGTCGGCGCCCCCTTTTCTGGTGGCCAGATACAACGCCTCCTGATTGCGCGTGCCTTGTATCACGAGCCCGAGATTCTCTTGCTCGATGAGGCGACCAGCTGCTTGGACGCGGCCATGGAAAATAAAATCGTCGCGGCCATCGCCAGCCTGCGCATCACCCGCATCATCATCAGCCAGCGCCTGGCTACCAGCGGATATGCCGGTCGCATATTACATCTCTCGCCGACAGACAAGGCAGAAAATCTTGCTGCGTTGATGCCTAAGCAGGGCACACCGGTAGCGTGAACAGTTACAATGTCGGCACTTCTGCATCGGGGTCGACATGACGTTCATCGAAAAATTATCCAGCGCCTGGACCAAAAACAATTCATTACTGTGTGTGGGTCTGGATCCGGATCTGGCGAAATTTCCTCCGCATCTGCGTCATGCGCCAGATGCGATTACCCAATTCTGCAAAGCCATCATTGATGCGACCGCAGATACTGCCTGCGCTTTCAAACCCCAAATTGCCTATTTTGCTGCCTTGCGCGCAGAAGATCAGCTGGAAGATATTTGCACGTACTGTCGCCAAACCTATCCGCATCTGCCCATTGTACTGGACGCCAAACGCGGAGATATCGGCGCAACAGCCGAACAATATGCGCGCGAAGCCTTTGAGCGATATGGCGCCGATGCTGTGACGGTCAATCCTTACATGGGTGCAGATTCTGTGCAGCCGTATGCCGAATGGCGTGATCGCGGTGTCATTGTTTTGTGCCGCACATCCAATCCGGGCGGCTCCGATTTACAGTTCCTGCAAGTCGATGGCCAACCTCTGTATCAGCATGTGGCGCGCATGGTGTCACAGAAGTGGAATACCAATGGTCAGTTTGCGCTGGTGGTTGGTGCGACCTTCCCGGCTGAATTGGCGGCAGTGCGTGAGATCGTGGGTGACATGCCACTACTCGTACCCGGTATCGGTGCACAAGGCGGTGATGTCGCTGCAACAGTGCAGGCTGGATGCAGCGCCAATGGCGACGGCATGATGATCAATTCATCGCGGGCTATTTTGTACGCCGCAGCACGTGGTGAAGAGTCCTACGCCGATGCCGCCAGACGCGTGGCACAGGAAACGCGCGATGCGATCAATCTGCATCGCGGCCACTAAAAAAATCCGTTATCAAAAATCAGGTAAGCAGCTTTAAAACGCCTTGCAGCGCATGCACAATACACTGCTGGCGTACGGCATGCCGGTCGCCGCTGAACACCAGTCGTTCGGTGACTGTCGGACGATTTTGCATGGCCCAGCCAAAACAGACAGTGCCAACAGGCTTGCCCGGCACCGCACCGCCCGGTCCGGCAATGCCGGTCGTCGACAGTGCGATATGCGCCTGACTATTTGCCAACGCACCCTCGGCCATGGCGGCGGCGACTTCCTGACTGACGGCGCCATGTTGAGCAATCTCGGCGGCAGACACGTTGAGCAGTTCAGACTTGGAGGCATTCGAATAGGTCACGAAGCCACAGTCGAACCAGTCAGAACTACCGGCGATTTCGGTGATGGCATAAGCCACCCCGCCGCCGGTACACGATTCGGCGGTTGCCAGTAGCAGGCCTTTGGCGCGCAGCGTAGCACCAAGCTGTATTGCGAGATCCTGGATGTTTTGCATGCCGTCTCCTTACTCAAATAACGCGCCACAAGGCAAAGCCCAACAGCGTATAAAAAGCCGCCAGAATGTCGTCAAACATGACGCCAAAGCCGCCCTTCATTTTACGATCAAAATACGCGATCGGTGGCGGCTTAAGCATATCGAAAAAACGGAACCAGAAAAACGCCCACAGTTGGGTCTGCCAGCTGGAGGGTCCCAGCACCAGCAAGACCAGCCAGAAGGCGATGATTTCATCCCACACCATACTGCCGTGATCGGCGATACCGAGATCACGTCCGGTGCGTGCGCAAGCCCAGACGCCCAGGGCAAATCCCAGAACAATCAGCACGCCCCAGTGCAGGGGACTAAACAGCTGCGGCCAGCGCAGCGACAAAACCGCATAGCTCAGCCAGGCCAGCAGCGTACCCGAAGTACCCGGCATGATGGGCGATAAGCCACTGCCGAATCCCTGCGCGATCAGGTGGGCCGGATGGGCGCGCATGAAGCTTGCCCCGGGTTTGTCAATGCGGGTGAGCTGGTAGGGTGTGGGCGGCGTCATGGTGTGCGGAAGTGGTCGAAGGAAGTTAATGCAATGGATACCGGATGGCCTTGCGCATCGATCAAACGCAATCCGGTATCCGCTTCGATACGCCCGACGCGCGTTACTGGCGTGGCGGCCAAGCGGCCAGCGACCAGTACCGCCGCCCGTTGCGCCGGTGCTGCGGTAAAACATAATTCGTAATCGTCGCCGCCGGTGAGGGTAAAATTGCGCTGCAATGTCGTACTTTGTGTGGCCAATACCGGGCCGGCTGGCAGGCTGTCAATTTCCAGCGTTGCGCCGACGCCAGAGCGTTGCAGGATATGTCCCAAGTCACCAGCGAGACCATCCGAAATATCAATCGCTGCATGGGCAATGTCGCGCAAGGCAAGACCAAGTTTAATCCGCGGCGTTGGGGTATGCATGCGCACCATGGCATCGGCAAACTGTGCGTCTGTCAGCTTTAGTTCGTCTCGATAGCCAGCCAGCGCCAGACGTGCATCACCGAGCGAACCGGAGATCCAGATATCGTCGCCGATCTGTGCCGCGTCGCGTCGCAAGGCCTGTGCATGCGGCAGCTCACCAAATACGGTGATGCAGATATTCAGCGGGCCTTTGGTCGTGTCGCCACCGATCAACTCACAGCCATATTGATCGGCGAGATGAAATAAACCGGCAGAAAACGCCGCCAACCATGTTGGCTCGGCCGCCGGTAGAGCAAAGGCGAGCGTGAAAGCCAGCGGTCGGGCGCCCATCGCTGCCAGGTCGGACAGATTCACCGCCAGACATTTGTGTGCGAGTTTGTAAGGGTCGGCAGCCGGCAGGAAATGCCGTCCTTCGACCAACATATCGGTCGAAATCGCCAGCTGCATGCCTGGAAAAGGCCGGAGCAGGGCACAGTCATCGCCCACGCCCAGCGCTACCGGACCAGCAGGTTTTGGCGCACGGGTAAAGTAACGCTCGATCAGGTTGAATTCAGAAAGCATCCCGCGATTGTACCGAAGACCCGCGCCCGCGGAGAAATTACAGCGCGATCATCTCGAAGTCGGCCTTGGCGACACCACATTCAGGACATTCCCAGTCGTCCGGAATGTCGCTCCATTTAGTGCCGGCCGGAATACCGTCCTCAGGCATGCCGAGTGCTTCTTCGTAGATAAAACCGCAAACAATACATAGGTAAGTGTTCATTTCTATTTCCTGTTCATTTATTATTTAGATTAATCCGTTATACCCGTACTGCATCCTGCACCGCAGCCAAGGCTGCGCGGTAGTGATTCGCATGCCGCTCTTCGACCTTGGCTAAGGCAGCAAAACGTTTGGCGGCCATTTCGAGGGTGCGACGGAAGGCATCCGCGTGTTCCTTGGATTCGGCGATTTGTTCGTCGAATTCTGCCACGGCAGCGCTATTGCCTTCCTTCACAGCGAGGTGACGAAACTTGGGGTACATTTCAGTGTATTCGTAGGTCTCACCTTCGATGGCGATTTCAAGTGACTTCGCTGGTGTGAGCAAATGTTTTGGATACAACAAATCAAGGTGGCCGAAGGCATGCATGATTTCCTGCTCTGCGGTGGCTTCAAAAATCTTCGCCACATCCTCGGCACCGGCAGCGCGGGCTAGCTTAGCAAAGTAGCGATACTTAATATGCGCCATGGATTCACCGGCGAAAGCGGATTCAAGGTTGGTGATCGTCACAGATGGGTTGGGTGTCGTTGACATACTAGCTCCTGGGTTTAAGTTATTGCCTAAATAAATCAGCACAGGAAGAATAATAGTCAATAACAATCAATTGGCAAATACAATTGATTTAATTGGTCCAATAGTTTTTATAATATAAGGCTGCGCCATAGCGACGCAAAAAGCGCAAAATCAAACGGGTCGAACTGCTACACTAGAGGCCTGTGAGCCAATCAGAAAGCCGTAAAGCATGGATTCCATCATCAGTAAAAAAGAAGAACTTCGTCAACAGCTGCGCTTGGCAGCCCTCGAATACCACGAGTTTCCGACCCCCGGAAAAATCAGCGTCACCCCGACCAAACAATTAACCAATCAACGCGACCTGGCCCTGGCGTATTCGCCGGGCGTGGCATCGGCGTGTGAAGAAATCGTTGCCGACCCTGCGAACGCCTTCAAATACACTGCCCGCGGCAATCTGGTGGCCGTGATCACCAACGGCACAGCAGTACTCGGTCTGGGCAATATCGGACCACTGGCTTCCAAGCCGGTCATGGAAGGTAAGGCCGTTTTATTTAAGAAGTTTGCCGGCATTGATGTGTTTGATATTGAAATCAATGAATCCGATCCCGACAAACTGTGCGACATCATTGCCTCGCTCGAGCCAACTTTTGGCGGTATCAACCTGGAAGACATCAAAGCGCCGGAATGCTTCACGATCGAGCGCAAGCTGCGCGAGCGGATGAAGATCCCCGTCTTTCACGACGATCAGCATGGCACGGCCATCATCGTTGGTGCGGCCATTCTGAATGGTCTGAAGGTGGTGGGTAAGCCGATCACCGAATGTAAGTTGGTCGTCTCCGGTGCCGGCGCTGCGGCCTTGGCTTGTCTGGATTTGCTGGTCGATCTGGGTTTCCCGCTCAAAAATATTTTCGTCACTGATCTGGCAGGCGTGGTCTATCAAGGTCGGGTTGAGCTCATGGATCCCGATAAAGCGCGCTTTGCGCAAGAAACTTCGGCGCGCACTCTGGCCGATGTGATTCCGGATGCCGATATTTTTCTTGGGCTGTCGGCTGGTGGTGTGTTGAAGCCGGAGATGGTCGCCAAGATGGCCGCCAAGCCGCTGATTCTGGCGCTGGCGAATCCGACCCCGGAAATCCTGCCGGAAGAAGTCAAGGCCGTGCGTGACGATGCCATCATCGCTACCGGTCGCTCGGACTTCCCGAATCAGGTAAATAACGTTTTGTGCTTTCCTTATATCTTCCGTGGCGCGCTCGATTCCGGCGCCACGACAATTACCCGCCACATGGAAGTGGCAACGGTGTATGCGATCGCCGAGCTCGCGCAGGCCGAGCAATCCGATATTGTCGCCTCCACCTATGGCATCAGTAATATGGCCTTTGGTTCGGAGTACATCATTCCGAAGCCTTTTGATCCGCGCTTGATGATCAAGATCGCGCCAGCTGTCGCCAAGGCGGCGCAGGAGTCCGGCGTCGCCCTGCGTCCGATCGCCGACATGCAAGCCTATGTCGATCGACTGCAGCAGTTCGTCTACCATTCCGGCACCTTCATGAAGCCGATCTTTCAGGCGGCAAAACGGGCACCGGCCAGCAGTAAGCGCATCGTCTTTGCCGAGGGCGAAGAAGAACGTGTATTACGCGCCGTGCAAATTGTGGTGGATGAAAAGCTTGCCCGGCCTGTCCTCATTGGTCGCCCGAACGTACTGGAACAGCGGATTAAAAAATTCGGTCTGCGTCTCACGACAGGTACCGATTTTGATGTGATCAATCCCGAGCAGGATGCCCGCTATCGCGACTACTGGCAAACCTATCTGCAGATGATGGCGCGTAAAGGCGTCACGGAACAATATGCCAAACTCGAAATGCGTCGGCGTCATACGCTCATCGGCGCCATGGCGATCCATAAAGGTCATGCCGACGGTATGATCTGCGGTACCTTCGGCACGACGGCCATTCACCTCGATTATGTGGATCGGGTGCTGGGCAAGCGTGAAGGCGTGAATGTCTATGCGGCCATGAACGGTTTGATTCTGCCGGATCGGCAAGTCGTTTTGGTCGATACGCATGTGAATGAAAATCCTACTGCGGAGCAGATCGCAGAATTCACGATTCTCGCAGCAGAAGAGATGCGCCGCTTTGGTATTCATCCGCGCGCAGCACTACTGTCGCATTCCAATTTCGGTACCAGCGACAGCGCTTCCGCCCTAAAAATGCGCGCTGCACTGGCGATCATTCAGCGTGATGCGCCGGAGCTGGAAGTGGACGGCGAAATGCACGGCGATACAGCGCTCGATTCAGCCCTGCTGAAGAAAACCATGCCGAACTCATCGCTGAAAGGCGATGCGAATCTGCTGGTCATGCCGACGCTGGATGCTGCCAACATTTCCTATAACCTGCTCAAAACAGCATCCGGTCATGGCATCGCCATCGGACCGGTATTGCTGGGCTGTGCCAAACCAGTGCATATTCTGACGCCATCCGCTACGGTGCGCCGGATCGTCAATATGACGGCACTGTGTGTGGTCGATGCCAACTCGGAACGTTAATTCGTACTGAAAAAATGGTCGTTCATTCGAGTGACCATTTCGTCTAATTTATCGTCATTCTTGTTTCAATTTTGAGTCAAGATGCCGGCAATCAGCTGATCCGTATTCCCAGGAATGATAGTATGAGTGAGCCGGCCTTCAGGGGCCTGCTACTTCCATCTCGTCCAAAGCGACAGGCAAACTCGCCTTCAAATTACTCCTTTTTTCAGGCGTCAAAGTTTCATGAATTTTACAGAAATAAAAGTTGGTACTCGCTTAGCTATAGGTTTTTCCATCGTGCTTATCCTATTGATGCTGATTGCCGGAATCGGCGTGCTGCGATTGCAACATGTCAGCGGTGTTGTTCATACGATGGTGAGCGACATTATGCAGAAGGAGCGGCTCTTTTCCGAATGGGCAGCCAATACCAATATCAACGGTGCGC
The DNA here is from genome assembly GCA_947374865.1 of Oxalobacteraceae bacterium. GTDB lineage: Bacteria > Pseudomonadota > Gammaproteobacteria > Burkholderiales > Burkholderiaceae_D > CANFLV01. The sequence goes on along the minus strand of CANCDR010000001.1, from coordinate 582,821 downwards.
GCACCATTGCCGTCGCTGAATCCAATGATCCGGCGAGACAGCGTCAGGTACAGGCAAAAATTAAAGAAACCAGCGAAAAAATTACAGCCATTCAAAAGACGCTGGATACTTTTGATAAAAATGCAGAAGAGAAGGCGCTCTTTTCCACCATCGCGAATAAACGCAAAACTTATATCGCAGCCCGTGAAGAAGTATTCAAGGAAAAATTAAGTAATGAAGATAATGCGCGCAAACTGATTCAGTCCAAGCTGGAGCCTGCGTTGGAGGATTACGTCGACAGCATCAAAAAACTTCTGACTTATCAGTCGGCAGCGATCGAGAAGTATTCAGAAGAAATCAATCAGGCGTCCCGCAATTCTGTTCTGCTCCTGCTGGTACTGGGCGCTATCGCGACCTCGATGGGTATCGTAATTGCATTACTGATTACCAGCAGTATCAAGAAGCAACTGGGTGGTGAGCCAGCCTATGCCGTTGACATCGCTAACCAAATTGCTTCGGGCAATCTGAGTCTGTCGATCGCGACCAGAGACGGTGACCAATCCAGCATCCTGTTCGCCATTAAATCCATGCGCGACAACATCGGCAATATTGTTAGTGAAGTTCGGGTAGGTACCGATACGATTGCCACGGCTTCGGCCCAAATTGCCAGTGGCAATCTTGATCTGTCATCGCGCACCGAAGAGCAAGCCAGTTCACTGGAAGAGACTGCGTCGTCGATGGAAGAACTCATCGGTACAGTCAAACAGAATGCGGATCGTGCGAATGATGCAAACAAGCTGGCCGTATCGGCCTCTGCGGTCGCCATTAAAGGTGGCGATGTCGTGGCGCAGGTCGTCGACACGATGAGTTCCATCAACGACTCTTCAAGAAAAATCGTCGACATCATTGGCGTGATTGACGGGATTGCCTTCCAAACGAATATTCTGGCGCTCAATGCAGCGGTAGAAGCCGCACGCGCTGGCGAACAGGGTCGTGGCTTTGCGGTCGTTGCATCAGAGGTGCGCAATCTGGCGCAGCGTTCTGCCGGTGCAGCCAAGGAAATCAAGACGCTGATTGGTGATTCGGTTGAAAAGGTTGAGCAGGGGACCAAGTTAGTCGATCAGGCTGGTTCGACCATGATTGAAATCGTTGACAGCATCCGTCGCGTGACGGACATCATGGGCGACATCACCTCGGCCAGTCATGAGCAGATCTCAGGTATTCAACAAATTAACGAAGCCATCAGTCAGATGGATCAGGTCACCCAGCAAAATGCCGCGCTGGTTGAGGAGGCCGCTGCTGCCGCCAGTTCCTTAAATGATCAGGCAGTCAGTTTGTCAGCAGCTGTCAGCATCTTTAAGCTTGATGGGGTGAACCAAACCGCAGTGGTGCAGACAGGCAGAACAGCCGTCGCAAAATCAGGCCTTGTTGAGCGAAAGCCGCTGCACTTACCTAGCCGACGCACCGGGGCAAAAAAGCTTACTGCCAAAACGTCGCAAACGAATGCGGATGACTGGGAAGAGTTCTGAGCCTACCTATAGGTGATTAGCGCTAAATAACAAAAAACCCGCAGAGCGGGTTTGATGTTGGTATTACAGGTACAAAGAGTGGTGCCGAGAGCCGGAATCGAACCGGCACGCCTTGCGGCGCGGGATTTTGAGTCCCGTGCGTCTACCTATTCCGCCATCTCGGCAACGCAAGCCAGCTATTATGCCCGAAGTAGGCTTGGCCGGCAACCTTGGCGTTGTTAGCCACCGCACCATCCCTACTACGCCAGCCCCGTGCAAAGATAGCGCAGACACCCGCAAGCGAGTATCATCGCCCACCTGGATTCGATGAATCATTTACCCGTCTTCCCATGCAACCGCAAAAAATTCGTGAGATCGTACTCGGCAAGGCGCTTGACCCCCTCAAGGGCGAGACGCGGCATTCCCTTGCATTGGTGGCTTTTTTGGCCTGGGTTGGCTTGGGCGCTGACGGATTATCTTCCTCGGCTTACGGACCGGAAGAAACCTTTCGTGCGCTAGGCGAACATACCCATCTTGGTCTCTATATGGCGCTGGCCACGGCGCTGACGGTGTTTATTATTGCGTTGGCTTATAACCAGGTGATCGAGCTTTTCCCTACCGGCGGTGGCGGCTATCGTGTCGCGACCAAACTGGTCGGGCCTTACATGGGTCTGATCGCAGGCTGTGCTCTGGTGCTCGACTACGTACTGACGATTGCTATTTCCATCGCTGCCGGCGTTGAGGCGCTGGCCTCGCTGCTGCCCCTGGGGTTTCAGGAATATAAGCTGTGGGCGGAAGTGTTTTTTATCGCGGTGCTGATCGTCCTGAATTTGCGTGGATTAAAGGAAGCGATCAAGATTCTGCTGCCGATTTTTCTGGGCTTTGTGGTGACACATTTTCTGTTGATCGTTTACGGTATTTATGTGCATGTCGACATTCTCCCTACGCTCATACCCAATACCTTGTCTGATACGGTCGAACTGGCCAATCACATCGGCTGGATCGGTGTATCCGGCATGCTGCTGCTGGCGTATTCGCAGGGTGGCGGCACTTATACTGGCCTTGAGGCGGTCTCCAATAACGTCAATATCCTCGCCGAACCGCGTGTTCATACCGGCAAGATGACGATGTTTTATATGGCCCTGTCGCTGGCTTTTACGGCCGCCGGGATTATTCTCTTATACCTGCTGTGGCAGGTCACGCCGGTGCATGGCGAAACCTTAAATGCCTCGACCTTCAAGGCGATCATCAACAATATCAATTTCGGTAGTCCGCTGGCCAATCAAATTGGCTTGAGTATCGTGCTCGCATTTGAGGCCGGACTGCTGTTTGTCGCGGCCAATACCGGATTTTTGGGCGGCCCGTCGGTGCTGTCGAATATGGCAGCTGATTCCTGGGTGCCACACAAATTTCGTTATCTCTCTACCCGGCTGGTTACGCAGAACGGGATTCTCGTACTCGGTGTGGCAGCTCTGGCGATTCTGTTCTGGACTCGCGGCAGCGTGACGCTGCTCGTGGTGCTATATTCGATTTCGGTCTTTCTCACCTTTGCTATTTCCTTGTTCGGTCTGTGCTTGTACTGGTGGCAGCACCGGCATGAACTGGATCACTGGAAGCGGCGTTTTACCTTGTCGCTGGTCGGCTTTCTGATCTGCTTTAGTATTCTGGGTGTGCTGCTGGTCGATAAATTTACCGAGGGTGGCTGGGCGACCGCGCTGATCATCGCGGCGATTGCTGCGCTGTGTATCTATATTCGTAATCATTACCGGGAAACCAAGGCTGCCATCCATTCGGTCGATCAGGTCTTTGCCAATCAACCTTTCGGTTCACATGCCGGCGCATTGCTTCCGCAGACCGAAGATCAGACCGCTGTGTTCATCGTGGGGACTTCACACGGTGGTGGTTTGCACGCATTGCTATGGGTGCAGCGCATGTTCCCTGGGCATTTCAAAAATTTCATTTTTGTGAATGCACGCACGGTCGATTCGCATGTGTATGGCGGTGAGGGCGCGGTCGAACAGATGCGTGCCGAAGCCAATGCGAGCCTGAAGTTCTTTGTTGATTTTTGTCATAGCCACGGGATGGCGGCTTCGTCTTCGCTGGGCTTTGGTACGGACGTGGTAAACGAAGTGATCAATCTGTGTACGGTCATCAGCAAGGATTATCCGAACGCGATTTTCTTCACCAGTAAGCTCATTTTTGAGCACGATAACTGGTTCTCGCGCTTACTGCATAATCAGGCCGCTCTGGCCATTCAGCGCAGACTGCATCTGGATGGCTTGCAGATGGTGATTTTGCCGATGAAGGTTTAGCGACACCCTGTCTTATCGTCTTAGCTTAATGTTGTAGCTTCATGTTGTAGCTTAGTCCCGCCGATAAAGCCGGAACCGTTCATCCCTGTCCGTTGGCCGTCGGCCTTCCCAGATCAATTGCCATTGCGCGCCGTCATGCGTAATGCTGCGTATGTCACTATTTTTCGGATGGTTATCCTGCAATAAAAGAAAGTCGCAGCGCACAGAATGAAATTGTGCAAAAGGTATTTGTCCGAAGTAGGCAAACGAGGCGCGCTGAGCGGGACCAACGTTACTGTCCACGCATTGTTTGACCGGCGGTAGCTGCTGGGCAATTTGTCGCGCCACGTCGGCATAGCTTTTACTGTAATTGATCGACGGCAGAAACAGCGTCATCATCAACACCCAGATCAACACTACGCCGCCGGAAGATAAAACCACAGCGCGCCACAAGACTGATGGCCGGCGTGAAATGCGCCAGTGAACCAGAACGATCCAGCCCGCCGATACCGCCAGCGCCACCAGTAAAGGGATCACCTGCACTTCGGGTTTAAATCCCGGTAGCTGACGGAAGACATTTTTAGCCAGCCATGCCGGCCAGCCGGTTTGTTTGGCAATCCAACCTAACCACAGAAAAGTGGCAATGAAGGTCAGTGTCATGACCGAGAACCAGTCGACAGCATTGATGGCACCGCGCTTCATGGTGGGCAGGCCGAACGCGGCCAGGATCGCCAGTGGTGGCAGGAGCGGCAGTAGGATGCCTTGTTCAGATTGCGGATTAAGCAGCGCCAGACCGATCAACATGGCAGCGACAATCGCCGGCAGGGCAATGTGCAAAGGCCAGCCTTGGCGACGCCAGGCAACCAACGCCCAGCCAGCAAAGGGCCAGGCCGGCCAGGCAAACCAGATACTATCCTTGAGCAGATAATGCAATGCACCCAGCGAGGGCCGTTGCAGATGCGCCAGGTTAGCCTGCATCCAGGCCGGAATCGGGGTACCGCCAAAAGGGTCGAGCACCGCGCAGGCGAGTGGCCAGCTCAGGCCCAAAAGCAGCGCGGCTGGCAGCGTATGCGCAAACAGACGCCAGACCTGCGTTCTGTCGCGGGCTGCCGTCAGACTCAGCAGGCCAATAAATAGCGCCAGCGGCACGACCCAGCCGCGCGTGAGGACGAGCGCTCCCAGTACCAGTCCCAACAGGATGGCGCTACGGAATGAAAATGATTCGTATAAACGCACTGCACCATATATTGCACAGGCGATCAGCGACACCTCCAAGGCATTCGCGCTGGTGGCGTGGCTATGCACCAGCAGGCCCAGACAGCCGAGATAAATCAGCAGGGCACCATCGGCCAGGGTACGGCCATAGTCAGTGGCCGCAGGTTGACCGCCGAATGCCAGCTGAAGGGGTTGCGCGTCGGTGCGCCGGCCGAGTCGGTAGGTGGCGTTCCACACGGCCTGTGAGCCGAGCAGAAAAAAAGCACCGGCTGCGCAGCGTGCTGCCAGCGTATCGCCCATGAGTGGACCAAGGAGCTTGATAAACAGGGCGCCGATCCAGAACGCCAGTGGACCTTCTTCTGCGCGTGAGAGGCCAACGATATGCGGCCACAGCCAGTCGTGCAGGCCGCCATGCGCCATGGTCCACATGATGCCAAAGCCGGCGGCATCTTCATTTTTCCACGGGTCGCGGCCGATCAGACCGGGGATGATATAGAGTAGGCACAGCGCGAGCAAACCCCAGCGCGGCAGGGCGTTGGTGGCGGAGGCGGGGAGGCGGACTGGCTTCATCTGCTTGGGTGCTTGGTCGAGGAGGTGGTGAATGGCTGCTTATTGTGCCGTAAAAATAGCGCAGTATTGCATTCAGATGAAGAAAACAGTCAATAAAAAAGGCAGCCTGGGCTGCCCTTTCTCTTTACCGCAGAACTCTGCTTATTGATTTGCAATGGCGGTCTTAGAACCGACTTTACCAAATTTCTGACGGAACTTCTCGACCCGACCTGCGGTATCGACAATTTTGTGCTTACCAGTGTAGAACGGGTGCGATTCCGCAGAAACCTCGATCTTCACTAATGGATATTCTTTACCTTCGAACATGATCTTTTCACGGCTATTGATCGTCGAACGGGTGATGAATTTGAAATCGATCGACATGTCTTGAAATACAACGTCACGATATTCTGGATGGATACCTGGTTTCATGATTACCTCAAATAGTTTGGGAGCCAATTCTCACTTCGGCGGTCGACTTGCTTCTTGACCCGATTGAAAATCACTTACCGGTTTGGAAAGGGGCAGATTATACCGAAAAATTCAGGGATTGCGCGAAGTTAAGCGCAATCCCTGATGTCATTTAGCTACCGCGACGCATCATTTCAAAGAATTCGGCGTTGTTTTTGGTCGCTTTCATCTTGTCGAGGATGAACTCCATCGCTTCGATTTCGTCCATGCTATAGAGTAGTTTGCGCAGGATCCAGATTTTTTGCAGCTGGTCTGGCTTGATCAGCAGTTCTTCGCGGCGGGTACCCGATTTGTTGAGGTTGATCGCCGGGTAGACGCGCTTTTCGGCCAGACGGCGCTCGAGGTGGACTTCCATATTGCCGGTACCTTTGAATTCTTCAAAGATCACGTCATCCATCCGGCTACCGGTTTCGATCAGGGCGGTGGCGATAATCGTCAGCGAGCCGCCTTCTTCAATATTACGCGCCGCGCCAAAAAAGCGCTTTGGTCGTTGTAATGCATTGGCATCGACACCGCCGGTAAGGACTTTGCCGGAGGCGGGGATCACGGTGTTATAGGCGCGCGCCAAACGGGTGATCGAATCGAGCAGGATCACCACGTCTTTTTTCATTTCGACCAGACGCTTGGCTTTTTCGAGCACCATTTCGGCGACTTGCACGTGGCGCGTTGCCGGTTCATCGAAGGTCGATGCCACGACTTCGCCGCGTACCGAGCGCTGCATTTCGGTGACTTCTTCCGGACGTTCGTCGATCAGCAGCACGATGAGCACGATGTCCGGATGATTGGCCGTGATCGCATGGGCGATATGCTGCAGGATGACCGATTTGCCGGATTTGGGTGACGCTACCAGCAGACCGCGCTGGCCTTTGCCGATCGGCGCGATCATGTCGATGATCCGGCCGGTGATGTTTTCTTCGCCGCGCATTTCGCGTTCAAGCAGCAGCGGTTTGTTAGGGTGCAGCGGGGTCAGGTTTTCGAACAGGATCTTGTGCTTTGAGGCTTCTGGTGCCTCGCCGTTGACCTTGTCGACCTTGACTAGCGCAAAATAGCGCTCGCCGTCTTTAGGGGTGCGAACTTCGCCTTCGATTGAATCACCGGTGTGCAGGTTAAAGCGGCGGATCTGCGAAGGAGAAATATAAATGTCGTCGGTCGACGCCATGTAGCTGGCGTCGGGCGAGCGCAGGAAGCCAAAGCCATCTGGTAAGACTTCAAGGGCGCCATCGCCAAAAATTTGTTCACCGGTCTTCGCGCGTTTTTTCAGGATCGCGAACATCAGTTCTTGTTTGCGCAGACGGGCTGCGTTGTCAATTTCGAGGCCGATTGCCATTTCGAGTAGTGCCGAAACGTGCATGGCTTTTAATTCAGATAAATGCATAGTGGTAGAGGACCCGGGATGGGCTTTTGTCAGGGTGGGGGAGGGAACTACGTGGTGGTCTTATTGAATGTGCGGCGATGCGGGCGCATCGCCGCTGCATGAATTAGATATTACTGTCGATGAATGAGGTCAGCTGACCTTTGGCCATTGCGCCGACTTTCTGCGCGGCCGGAACACCATTTTTAAACAGGATCAGGGTTGGGATACCACGGATACCAAATTTGGCCGGTACTGCCTGATTCGTGTCCACATCCATCTTGGCGACGGTAATTTTGCCATCGTATTCGCGGGCGATTTCTTCGAGGATCGGGCCGATCATCTTGCAAGGGCCGCACCATTCAGCCCAAAAATCGACCAGAACGGGTTTGTCGGATTTGAGAACGTCGATGTCAAAAGAGGCGTCGGAGATGTGTTTGATGTTTTCGCTCATGATGTTTCCTCGTTTGGAGGACAGGTAGGGGGTTGATTTAATGCTGCTTTAAGGGCGCTGAGCATGACTAGGAGCTTACAGCGAAGCAGACTTGTCAGGGTAGCTTATGTGGAAATTTTTCAAATCATAACCCATTTTTCTGCAAAGTGTCGTCGTCGCGTGCAATTTTGTCGGTTCTCTCGCATAAAATATGCGCTAGATCATTCAAGAGAAGGAAAGCTGGATGCTGCAGCCACTGCTGTACTTCCCCTCGGGCCGCAGCTTTTGGGATGCCGTGACCGATGTGGTCGTGCAAGCCGGTCGTATCGATTATGCTGATCTGCGGGTGGTGGTGCCCACCATGGACCACATCCATGCACTGCAAGATGCGCTGGTCAGACGCATCGGCCGGCCCTTCATTCCTCCGCGTATTTGCACCTTGAGTGGCTGGCTGGCCATGCAGGCGCCGACGTCGGCGGCGGCCGACAGCGAGCGGCTCATGGCCTTGTATGCAGAATTACGCCAGCATGCCTGGCTCAAAAAATTATTCACCGCGCGGAGTAATACCGATCTGCTGCCGCTGGCGCAGACCTTACTGACACTGTGCGATGAACTTAGCCTGGCAATGCTGCCGGACATGGCGCGCCAGGGGGAAGATGTGGCGGCCCGCTGGGAAGCAGCGCTGGCGCAATTATCTCCGGCGGCCCGTAGTCTGTTATCGAATGAAGCGCAGTTAGTCTGGTCGGTCTGGCAGACCCAGCTCGATGGACGCGACCCGCAGGCGGTTCGGTTTGCGCAGATGATGGCACTGGCGTCGCGCGCGGACGGTCCGCTGATCTGGGTCACGCCGATCGAAGCGGCGCCCTTCGATCAGGCCTTTTTAACCCGCTATGCGCTACAGCAGTCGGTGCACATTATTTCGCTGGACTGGCGAGTCGGGCAGGTAGCACCGATGTATGCCGCCACCTGGCCTGAGCTGTTGGATCAGCCCGCCGAGACCGCGCTGGCCAGGGTGGTGGATGGCACAAAGGGTGACATAGCCCGTGACACAGCCCGTGACACAGCGCGTGAACCGATCGCCGACCATGCGCTGTGCGAGTCCGGCAGTCTGGAAGAACAAGCCACGCAGGGCGCGCAAACGATCATCGACTGGCTTTTGGCCGGCAAATCCAGTGTGGCGATCATTGCTCAGGATCGTGTCGTTGCCCGACGTTTGCGCGCGCTGCTGGAGAGGGCGGCTGTGCATGTGGAGGATGAAACCGGCTGGAAGCTCTCGACCACCCGCGCCGCGGCCGCATTGGCGGCATGGTTCGATGTGATAACCACCAAGGCCGACACGGTGGCGCTGCTGGACTTTTTAAAATCCCCTTTTGTGCTGGCAGAACTGGCCGACAAAAGTGACCGGGTGTTAGAAATCGAATTAGCGCTACGCCGCGCCAATGTCAGCGGTGGCTGGCCGGCCGTACAGGCGGCGCTGGCGAATGTGTCATCAGCACAGAACCTGGTAGCGCAGTGTGCGCGCGAAGCAGGGCGCTTTCGCGGTCGGCGTCGATTACACGAGTGGGTCAATGAAACCGGAGAACTGCTGGACGCCATGCACATGCGCACCGCGCTGAGCGCTGACACGGCCGGTGAGCAGGTGCTCGCCATGTTGGCGGATCTGGCGCAGGATTGCGCGGCCCTCGAACAGACTTACTCCTTTGCCGAATGGCGAGCGCTGATTAATTTGCAGCTCGAGAGTCTGCCTTTCGTTCAAGCGTCGAACGATCAACGGGTGGTGATGCTGCCATTGAACGGCGCACGTCTGCGGCATTTCGATGCCGTGTTAGTGGTCGGCGCAGATGCTGCACATTTGCCGTCGCAGCCACAAGAGACACTTTTTTTTGCCAATGCAGTGCGGCGCGAACTCGGGCTGGCCACGCGTGAGAGTCGGCAGCGTCAACAGCTGCGCGATCTGGTGGAGCTCTTGCAAGCCAACCCGCAGGTTGTGCTGTGCTGGCAGTCGCACAAGGACGGTGAGCCAAATCCGGTGAGCCAGTGGATCGCGCGCCTGGAACATTGTCTGCAGAATGCCGGTGCGCCGCCAATGAAACGCCATGTTGTGGCGCACACCCAGCGCAGCGTGACGGCGCAGCCGGCGACCTGCCCGATGCCATCCGCGGCGGCCCTGCGGCCGCAGCGTTTATCGGCCAGCGGCTTTAATAGTCTGGTGGCCTGCCCGTATCAGTTTTTTGCGACTCGCATGTTGGGTTTGTCGGTGATTGATGACTTATCTGATCTGCCGGAAAAACGCGATTACGGCGACTGGCTGCACAAGATACTGCATCAGTATCACGAAGCACTGCGCGAAAATCCCCGACCGGAAGACCAGCGGGCTGAATTACTGCAGCAAATTTCCGCCGCCGTGTTTGATCCTGAACTGGAAAAAAATGCTGGCGCCTTGGGCTTTGCGATTCGTTGGCAGCAGGCCGCGCCGGCCTATCTGACGTGGGCCAATAGCCGTCAGGTGCAAGGATGGACGTATGCCGCCGGCGAATACGCGCTCGAAGCCAATCTTGATTTACCCGATGGTGGCACCTTGACTCTGCATGGCCGGATTGATCGGGTGGATGAACATATCGACGGTGAACGTGCGGTGTTGGACTATAAGACCACCGATCTGGATGTGCTACGCAAACGCATGAAAGATCGAGAAGACCAGCAGCTGGCGTTTTACGGCATCTTGTCTGCGGCCTCGGAGGCTGTCAAACCTGTGCAGCATGCGCCGATTCAGTATGGGCATTACGTGGCCCTGGAAATTAAAAACGGCAAGACCGGCGATCTGCCGGCGCCCAATTACACAGAGTGGCAAAGCGCCTTGCGCTTGCAGGTGATCGCGACCCTGTCGGCGATCGGTCGAGGCGCTGCTTTGCCGGCTAATGGCATCAATACAGTCTGCCGCTTTTGCGATATGCGCGGACTGTGCCGCAAAGGAGTTTGGTGATGCATCCGGCACGCGCATATGAAATCGATGAACAAGCTGTCAGCGCGACGCAATTTATTGCCCTGGCCTGCGATCCGGCACATTCGGTGGTGGTGGAAGCCTGCGCCGGGAGCGGCAAGACCTGGCTGCTGGTCGCGCGCATGTTGCGCCTGCTACTGAGCGGCTGCGAGCCTTCGGCTTTACTGGCGATCACCTTTACCCGCAAGGCGGCGCAGGAAATGCGCGAGCGGCTTATGGCGCTATTGGCGGAGCTGGCTAGTGCGTCGGAAGAGGTGCTGTTAGAGCGTCTGCAAGAACGCGGCGTGAGCGCCTCTGAAGCGCAGCGTTTGATACCGACCGCGCGTAGCTTGTATCAGCGTGTTTTGTCGAGTCCGCAGGCATTATCGATCGATACTTTCCATAGCTGGTTTGCGCGACTGCTCAAACTCGCACCGCTGTCCTCTGGTGTACCGCACGGCTATGGGTTGACGGATGCGACCGGCGAGTTACGGCAGGAGGCAACGCGCCGCTTTATGCAGGAAGTCAATGCGCTGCCAGAAGTGCGCGCGGCCCTGATTCGTCTGTATGAACACTCGGGCACGTCGACGACCATGAAACTGTTGAATGCCTTCGTCGATAAGCGTGCCGAATGGTGGGCGGTGAATCAGAACGGCGCCGCGCTGGCATTATTGCGCAGTCATTGTGCGATCGATGATGCGGTTGATTTTCGTCTGCGGCTTTGGCAGGATCAGGCTTTATTAACGCGGGTGTGGACGATTGCCCGGCTGCTTGGTCAAGGAAGCGTGCCCAATCAGAAGCGCGCCACGGCGATCGAAGCTGCGCTCACCCAAGGCCCGGCAGTAGAACAATTTGATGCCTTATATAAGCAGTTCTTTGATGAGCATGATGTCGCGCGCAGGAATGGCAATACCAATGCCTTGCTGGCAGCCCTGGCGCGTGACCCAGATTTACAGGGACTGGCCGAATTCAATGACGAATTCAATCTGATCGCCGAACAGCTTTTATATCTGCGCAAACGCAGCTGTGAGCCGCAGGTCGTGCAATCGAATCACGATTTGTTCATCGTCGGTCAGGCCTATCTCGAGATGTATCAAGCCGTCAAGGCTGAGCAGCGGGTGTTTGACTTCGGTGATCTTGAATGGCATGCCTGGCATTTGCTCAACAGCGAAGAGCATGCGGCTTACCTGCATAGCCGGCTCGATGCGCGTTACCGGCATATTTTGCTGGATGAATTTCAAGACACCAATCCCCTGCAATGGAGTATCGTGCGCGCCTGGCTGGAAGCCTATGGCGACGACGCCAGTCAGCCCAGCGTGTTTATTGTTGGCGATCCCAAGCAGTCAATTTATCGCTTCCGACGTGCTGAGCCGCGCGTCTTTAGCGCCGCCAGTGCGCTGTTAAAAAGTCGTGGTGCGCATCTGTTACGCACCAGCCAGACGCGTCGCAATGGCGCGGCCATCGTCGCCGTGCTGGATCAGGCGATGGCAGGCAATGCCCTGTATGCGCCGCAGACGACGCTGTCGAGCCATGCCGGACAAGTCTGGCGTCTGCCATTGATAGCGCAGCGGGCCGAGTCGACGGCAGAACTTGCTCAGGGCGTGCAGCTACGCGATCCGTTGCAAACTGCGCGCACCGAGCAGGAAGACGCTCGCCGTCAAGACGAAGGGCAGATGGTAGCGCAAGCCATTTTGCGCGCCCGCACAGCCCTTACCGATGCCGAAGGAAACATGCCGGCCTGGAAGGATGTGATGGTGCTGGTAAAAAAACGCGCGCATCTGGCGGCCTACGAAGGTGCCTTACGCAGCGCCGGTATTCCCTTTGTTTCGGATAAGCGCGGTGGTCTGCTGACCGCGCTGGAAGTCGCTGACCTGACAGCACTTTTACGTTTTCTGATGACGCCGGCCGATAACACAGCGTTAGCGCATGCGCTCAAATCACCGGTGTTTGGTGGCACTGACGATGACCTGATTTATCTGGCCCAATATGTGGCGCCGAACGGTGGAAAAACCTGGTGGCAGCGATTGCAAAATGCGTCAGCTGCCGCTTTGTCAGGCTCTAGCTCAGCCTCAATGTCAGGCTCAGGCTCACTGTCACCCGCCTTGCAGCGCGCGGCGCGCCTGTTATCCGTGTGGCTGGACGCGGCACTGCATGTGCCGGTACACGACCTGCTCGACCGGATATTACATGAAGGTGATTTGGTCACCCGCTATGCGCAATCGGTCGGGCCGCTCTTACGCAGTCAGGTGATCGGTAATCTGGAAGCCTTCATCGAGCTCGCACTGAATCTGGATGCTGGACGCTATCCGAGTTTGCCTAAATTTATCGATGCCTTGGCGACGCTGAAAAATGGTGCGCAAAATGATGCGCCTGATGAGGCCAATATTGATCCTGCGTTGGACGCCGTCAGAATTTTGACGATTCACAGTGCCAAGGGACTCGAAGCACGGATCGTGGTGCTGATGGATGCCAATGGCAGTGAAGCGGCGCGCGAAGATCTCGGCATCCTGTGTGACTGGCCGCAAGAAAGCAGAGCACCGCTGCATTTTTCTGCCTTTGGACGCAAGGCAGAACGCGGTGTGATGCGGGACGCCTTGTTTGCGCAAGAAGAAAGTCTCAAGCAGCAGGAAGACTGGAATTTATTATATGTCGCTGCCACACGGGCCAAGGAACTGCTCATCATTAGCGGCGTTGCAGCCACGCGTGGTGCGGATGAAGATGGCCTGGTGGCACATAATTGGTATGCCCGCCTGCTGTCTGCGCCCCTGCTGGATCTGAGCGACGCACTGGTACCGCAGTCTGCGCCGGCGTCAGACGCTGCACCAGAGCAGTTTGAACAAAGCGTTTTTGCGCCACCATTGCTCACGCTACCGACCCTGCTGACGCCCATAACACCGCCAGTCTCCAGCGCAGCCATCGACGAAGGCATTGCCCTGCATGCGCTGCTTGAGCGAATCACCTCGTCGCCTGACTGGCCAGTCGTGATTCCGCCCGCCGCTGCGCTGGCCCGCTGGCTGCAATGTGATGTGCGTCTGGCAGCGGTAGTGCGCGAACAGGCGGCGACCATTCTGGCCACGCCGGCCTTGGAACGGTTTTTCAATCCGCATCATTATCGTGTGGCTTATAACGAACTGGTCATCGGTGCCGATCTAGGCATGCTGCGCTTTGACCGCTTCGTGATGTTTGAACAGGAAGCCTGGGTGCTCGACTACAAACGACGTCTATTGGCCAGTGAGCGCGCTGACTACCATGCACAGTTAAGTGGGTATCTGGCCGCAGCGCAGGCGGTGTATCCGTCACTGAAGATTCGCGCGGCCCTGATTACGGTAGAGGGTGAACTGGTGGAATTGGATGCGCTCAGCCTGGGCGCTCCCGGCTGACGAAGCGGGTTAATTAATCTGCGTACTGCCGGCGCACTGTCGATGCATTGCCAGCTGACGAAAAGGATGGGAATGGCACAGAGAATGCCTTTATTGTCGCTTGACTAACGAAGCATTGGGCGCCGCTTTTGCCTTGGCCGATGCATGTCAATGTGCTGAATGTATTGACGGGGCTTCGCTTGCGCCTCTATAGTAGTGGCATGACCGTCGAATTTAATTTATTAGCCGAAAAAATCAGCCAGCTGGCCGAGATGGCGCAGACCCTGCGGCGTGAAAACGCCGATCTGCGGCGCTCCGTAGCGGCCGTGGCAGCTGAGAATGCCGATTTATCACAACGCATGGACAGCGCGCACGAGCGGGTGACTGCGCTGCTGGCACAGATGCCAGATGAGATGGATGCGGAGATGGATCCGGAGTCGGATGCTGAGCCGAACGCCGATGCACAGCTTGATGACGAGGCCGCAGCATGATCCTCGACGTGACCATCATGGGTACTGCCTACAAGCTCTCATGCAAGGAGGGTGAAGAAGCATCCTTGCAAGAAGCCGTGCGTTACCTCGACAGTAAAATGCTGGCGATTCGCGATGCCGGCAAAATTCGGGGCAATGACCGGATCGCTGTCACCGCAGCACTCGGCATCGCTGCCGAATTACTGGCCATGCAATCTGGTGATGGACCACTAGCTGGCATGACCCTGGCTGAATCGAAGCAAAAAATGACGGCCATGCATCAGGTACTCGATGCCGCACTCACGCCACAAGAAAATCTTTTTTAAGTTTGGCCCATTTAATCCTTTGAAAAAGAATCAAGCTGGGCTTACACTAAACACTCCTGCCGTGTTCGCGATTGCCATAATTCCTTGAACCATTTATGCGCATCGGTCGCGGAAAATAGTTTGACGGGTGTGCGCGTCGCTAGTCCGATGAACCCGATGTTGAACTTTCTGTGACCACCTTGAACCTATGGTTCAGGATGCCGGCAAAGCGGCAATGGCGGGACTTGATTTGTAAGCGGCTGCCCAAAAAGGCGGCCGTTTTTTTTAGCGCCGTTTTTTTTGATGGAAGGATGGCTCATGCAGTACTGGCTGATGAAGTCTGAGCCCAGCGAGGCCAGTATCGATGATGCTCTGGCCGCACCCGGCGCCGTCTTGCCCTGGATTGGAGTACGTAATTATCAGGCGCGTAATTTCATGCGTGACCAGATGGCGGTCGGCGACGGTGTGCTGTTTTATCATTCAAGCTGTCCGCAGCCAGGCATTGCCGGCTTAGCCGAAGTGGCCAGTTCGGCTTACCCAGACGCCAGTCAGTTCGAACCACAGAGCCCCTATTACGACTCTAAAGCGACGCAGGAACAGCCGCGCTGGATGCTGGTTGATGTCCGCGCGCTGCACAAAACGCGGCTACTCAGTCTGGCCGAGCTGCGTGCCCATCCCGATCTGTCGCAGATGCTGCTCCTGCAGCGCGGCAGCCGCTTATCGATCACGCCAGTCTCGGCGGCGGAATGGCGTATCATTCGGGCCTTACTCCAATAAAAATAGAAGGCCTGCATGGACATCACTCTGATACTGGCATTTCTGACGCTGGGTGCAGTCGTCGGATTTATCGCCGGCATGCTTGGCCTCGGTGGCGGTATGTTATTTATCCCCTTCATTTCTATGCTCCTGATGGCGCGCGGTTTTCCGCATGAGCTGGTGGTGCATATGGCGATTGCAACGTCGCTGGCGACCATCATGTTCACCTCGATTTCTGCCGTGCGCGCCCATCATCTGCGGGGTGCTGTTGCATGGGATATCGTCAAAAAATTCACCCCCGGTATTTTGCTCGGTGCCTGGATCGGCCCGTGGATCGGCACGAAAATGAATACCGTCGTACTAGCGAGTTTTTTTACCCTGTTCGTGACTTTTTCAGCGATTCAAATGCTGATGGATATCAAGCCATCACCCAAGCGCGAACTACCCAAGGAAGCGGGTCTGGTGGCCGTGGGCGGTTTCATCGGTATTCTGGCCGGCCTGGTGGGCGCGGGTGGAGCGTTTATTTCCGTACCCTTCATGACCTGGTGTAACGTGAATATGCAGCGCGCAGTAGCGACCAGTTCTGCTTTGGGCTTTCCGATTGCCTTGGCCGGTACGCTGTCGAATATTTATTACGGACTGGGCACGCCCAATCTGCCGGCGGGTTCTTTGGGATTTATTTATTTGCCGGCGCTGTTGGTGATATCGATCGGCAGTGTTTTGACAGCGCATCTGGGCGCGCATACGGCACACAAAATGCCGGTCAAACGCTTGAAAAAAGTATTTGCCTTGATGTTATTCGGCTTGGCCGCACATATGCTGTACGGGGTTTTTGCGCATCCAGCTTAATTGGATAGCTTAGTGGGATAGCTTAGGGAAATAGCATAGTGGGATGCTTCGCTTTACGAGAGAGATTGCCATGAATACGAATGCCAATGCGCCTACAGTCAAACTGTCGCGTACGATTGAACGGCTGGTCGCCGGCCAGGCGACGTCGGATGGTGCCGGCGTCAAACTCACGCGGGTGCTCACCAACGACCTGCAGCAGCGGCTCGATCCTTTTTTGATGCTCGATGCGTTTGGCAGCGATAATCCGAATGACTACATTGCCGGTTTTCCGGATCACCCGCATCGGGGCTTTGAGACTGTCACCTATATGATCGCCGGACGCATGCTGCATCGGGATAGCGCGGGACATGAAGGTTTGCTGGAAAACGGTGGCGTGCAATGGATGACGGCTGGTAAAGGCGTGATTCACTCGGAAATCCCGCAGCAGGAAGACGGCGTGATGGAAGGCTTTCAGCTGTGGCTTAACTTGCCCGGGCGCGACAAGATGAATCCGCCCTGGTATCGCGATTTCAAGAATCAGGACTTACCAAAATTAGTCACCGATCAAGGCGTGGACGTGACCATCATTGCCGGTAGCAGCCATGGCGTGAGCGGTGCGGTGACGCGTGATGCCACACAAGCTTTGTATCTCGATGTGCATATGCCGGCCGGTGCACGTTTTGCGCAGTCACTGCCGGCGGATCACAATGTTTTTGTGTACGTCTATCGGGGTGCGCTCAGCATTGCTGGCGTGGCGGTACCGACGCAGCGCATGGCCATCCTCAACAATGATGCGCAGGCCGATGGACTGGTAATCGATGCAACGGCCGACGCAAAATTTTTGCTCATTGCCGGCAAGCCGCTCAAGGAACCGATCGCGCAGTACGGTCCGTTTGTGATGAATACGCAGGCAGAAATTCGTCAGGCGATTGAAGATTTTCGCGCAGGGCGCTTGGGCGAAATTGCCTGAATTAAGCACTTGAAAAAACGCCAGAAGCTCACGCACTGGCGTTTTTTATTTAAGCGAATTCTTTACGCAGAAGATTTTTCTGTACCTTGCCCATCGCATTGCGCGGTAACTCCTTGACGAAGTGGATCCGCTTGGGCACTTTGAAATTAGCGATTTTTGCTTTTAGATCGCGCAGGAGCGCCGCTTCTTCCAGCGTCACATTAGACTTCAATACGACCACGGCGGTCACGGCTTCACCAAAATCGGGATGTGGTACGCCGATGACTGCCGATTCCATGACGCCAGTGACTTCGTCGATCAGCGATTCGATCTCTTTCGGGTAGACGTTAAAGCCACCCGAGATGATCAGGTCTTTGCTGCGACCGACGATGGCCAGATAACCCTCGTCGTCAAAGCTACCCACATCGCCGGTGCGGAAGAAACCGTCGCTGGTAAATTCTTCGGCGGTTTTTTCCGGCATGCGCCAGTATTCGCGGAACACGTTGGGACCCAAGACTTCAATATCACCCACGCCTTCACTTTGATTCGTCAGGCGTACTTTGACGCCCGGCAGCGGCAGACCGACGGTACCGCCTTTACGTTGGCCGTGGTAAGGGTTAGAGGTCAGCATGGCGGTTTCGCTCATGCCGTAGCGCTCTAAAATTGTGTGGCCTGTGCGCTGGATAAAATCTTTGAAAGTTTCGGTCAGCAGGGGCGCTGATCCGGAAATAAACAGACGCATGCCCTTGCAGTGCGCGGCACCGAAATCGGCGTCGCTCAGAAGGCGCACATAGAAAGTCGGCACGCCCATAAACACAGTCGCGCGGGGTAGCTGGCGCAGGACTTCGGCACCATCAAATTTATTGAGGAAGATCATGCGGCTACCATTGAGCAGCGCGCCATGCAGGGCCACAAACAGGCCGTGCACATGGAATAAAGGCAGTGCATGCAGCAGAACGTCGTTCTCTTGCCAGTGCCAGTAATCCTTCAACACCAGCGCGTTGGAGGACAGGTTTTGGTGACTGAGCATGGCACCCTTGCTGCGGCCTGTGGTACCCGAGGTGTACAGAATGGCGGCTAAGTCGTCAGGCTTTTTTTCTACCGTGACAAACTGGTCGCTGTGGTGCGCGGCGCGTTCAAGCAAGGAACCATGACGCTGATCGTCAAGCGTAAAAACATGCGCGCAGCCGGCCTGAAAAGCGATCTTCGACACCCAGCCGAAATTTTCCGGCGCACAGACCACGACCGAAGGTTCGGCGTCACCGACAAAGTAGTCGATCTCGGCTGCGCGGTAGGCGGTATTCAAAGGCAGGTAGACATAACCGGCACGCAACGTGGCTAAGTACAGCAGCACCGCCTCGGCAGATTTTTCAACCTGCACGGCGATGCGCGCGCCCGCTGGCAAATCAAGGCTGCGCAGTAAATTGGCTATTTTTGCGCTAGCGCGTTCGAGGTCATTCCAGCTGTAATACAGACCTTCCGGCGTTTCGAGAAAAATACGGCTGCGGTCAGCAGGAAAGTGGGCGGCGAACAGGGCGTAGAGATTGGCATTCATTATGATTTGGTGTGTCGGTAAGCGATTAACAAAAGAACTGCGCCGAGCGCGATCATCGGCATTGACAGCATCTGGCCGGCAGAGATCGTGAGGCCGGCAAAGCTGACTTCATAATCGGGCGTGCGAAAGTATTCGGTAAAGAAGCGTGCGCAGCCATACAGCAGTGAGAACATGCCTGACACCGCCATCAGCGGTCGTGCCTTGCGGGCGAACAGCCATAAAATAATGAATAACAGTACGCCATCTATCAGTGCCTGATAAATCGGTGAAGGATGACGTGGCAGCTGGTCGACATTTGGCCAGATCATGGCCCACGGCAGACTGGCATCGGCGACTCGGCCGGGTAGTTCGGCATTGATGAAATTACCGATGCGTCCGGCGGCGTAACCCAGCGGTACCAGGGGTGCGATGAAGTCCATCGTCGCCATCCAGGTGCGGCCGTTTTTGCGGCTCCATAGCAGCATCGCGATCAGCACACCCAGGAAGCCGCCATGGAAGGACATACCGCCCTGCCAGACAGCGACGATCTCGAGCGGATGCTGGAAATAATAGAGCGGATGGTAAAACAGCACCTCACCCAGACGTCCGCCAACGATCACGCCGAGAACGCCGTAAAATAGCATGTCGTCGATGTTTTCGCGGGTCCAGTTGGCCGCGGCAATGTGGCTTTGACGCAGGCGCACCTGGCCTAGCACAATGAATTGCACGAAGGCGGCCATGTACATCAGGCCATACCAGCGAATTGCCAGTGGGCCGATGTGCAGCGCGATGGGATCCGGCATTGGATGGATTAACATTTATTTTTTCACAATTTGACGTTGGTGTATTGGTCGCGTTTTGTCCCATCACGGCGCATCATATATTTGACATGCCGACCTGCGCAAGGCAATCTAGCAGGCTCTTGAAGATGTACCCCCCATTTGGAGTTTGATTTCATGCCTGTTTATCGTTCCCGCACTACCACCCACGGCCGCAATATGGCCGGCGCCCGCGCCCTGTGGCGTGCCACTGGTATGAAAGATGGTGATTTTGATAAGCCGATCATCGCCGTGGTCAATTCATTTACCCAGTTCGTGCCGGGCCATGTGCATTTAAAAGATCTGGGTCAACTGGTCGCGCGGGAAATCGAAGCCGCTGGCGGCGTTGCCAAAGAATTTAACACCATCGCCGTTGACGATGGTATCGCCATGGGACACGGCGGCATGTTGTACTCGCTGCCTTCGCGTGAACTGATCGCCGATTCGGTGGAGTACATGGTGAATGCGCACTGCGCTGATGCGATGGTGTGTATTTCTAATTGCGACAAGATCACGCCCGGTATGCTCATGGCCGCCATGCGTCTGAACATTCCGGTGGTGTTTGTGTCTGGCGGTCCGATGGAAGCCGGCAAAGTCATCGAGGCCCTGCATCCCAAATCGGATACCAGCACCATCAGCCTGTCGGGTTTGAAGAAAAAACCGCAAAAGCTGGATTTGATCGACGCCATGATCATGGCCGGCGATCCGTCGGTCTCGGATGAGCAAGTCGCGGCTGTTGAGCGCTCGGCTTGTCCTACCTGCGGTTCCTGCTCCGGTATGTTTACCGCCAATTCCATGAACTGTCTGACCGAGGCCCTGGGTCTGGCACTGCCGGGCAACGGGACCATTCTGGCCACGCATGCGGATCGGAAAGCGCTGTTTTTGCGCGCTGGTCGTCTGATCGTGGACCTGGCCAAGCGCCATTATGAGCAAGACGATATGTCGCTCCTGCCGCGCAGTATCGCGAACCGTGCCGCCTTCGAAAACGCCATGACGCTCGACGTGTCCATGGGCGGTTCGACCAATACGGTATTGCACATGCTGGCCGCAGCGCAGGAAGGCAATGTGGATTTCACCATGGCCGACATCGACCGTATTTCGCGCAAGGTGCCTTGCCTGTGTAAGTTAGCACCCGCATCGCAGGAATACCATATCGAAGATGTACACCGCGCCGGCGGTATCATCGCCATCCTCGGTGAGCTCGCGCGCGCCGGTCTGCTCGACACTACTCTGCCGACGGTGCACAGCAAGACGCTGGCCGACGCTATCGCTCATAACGACATCATGGTTACCAGCGATCCTGCGGTACGGCAGATGTTTCTGGCTGCGCCGGGTGGCGTGCCGACCCAAGTCGCTTTCTCGCAAGATAAGCGTTGGGATGAACACGATACCGACCGCGCGACGGGCTGTATTCGCGATCTGGCCCATGCGTATTCGAAAGACGGTGGTCTGGCTGTTTTGTATGGCAATCTGGCCGAGAAGGGCTGCATCGTCAAGACCGCTGGGGTGGATGAAAGTATTCTCCAATTTACCGGTGTTGCGCGTGTATTCGAAAGCCAGGACACGGCCGTCGATGCGATTCTCGGCGACCAGATTAAAGAAGGCGACGTCGTGGTGATCCGCTACGAAGGCCCGAAAGGCGGCCCTGGTATGCAGGAGATGCTTTATCCGACTTCCTACATCAAGTCCAAGGGTTTGGGCAAAGCCTGTGCCCTGTTTACCGACGGTCGTTTTTCAGGCGGCTCTTCAGGACTGGTGATCGGCCATGCATCGCCAGAAGCGGCAGAGGGCGGCACCATCGGCTTAGTCCAGGAAGGCGATATCATCGAGATCGATATCCCGGCGCGGCGCATGCATTTAAAAGTGAGCGAGGCAGATCTGGCGGCGCGACGTGCGGCCATGGAAGCGCTGGGTGATAACGCCTGGATGCCTGTGGGGCGTGAGCGGGTTGTCTCGCAAGCCTTGCAGGCCTATGCGGCGCTGGCGACCTCGGCTGATCGCGGCGCGGTACGTGATTTGTCCCAGCTCAAGCGGAAATAATTGTTTGTGCGGCTATTCAATCAAATGGAGAAGACGATGAAAATTTCTGTGCTGATGAGTCTGTGTTTGGGTCTGTTATTTTCTCACACCGCGCTGGCCAATGCAGATCTGGCGAAAGCCAAAAATTGCATGGCCTGTCATCAGGTGGAGAATAAAGTGTTGGGTCCGGCTTTCAAAGAAGTCGCGGCCAAATATGCCGGCAAAAAAGACATGGAAGCTAAGTTGGTCAAGAAGGTCATGGAAGGCGGTAGCGGTGTTTGGGGTGCGGTGCCGATGCCTGCCAATGCACAGGTGAATAAAGAGGAAGCGACGACGCTGGTGAAGTGGGTCTTGGCGCTGAAATGAGTGTTAAATAATACGGTGAAAAATGCTTAAAAAAATGCATGAAAAATTCGCTGAATTTACGTAGTATTTAATTGAACTTGGCTGAGCAGAACAGAAGAACGCCTGCTGTAAAAATTAAAAAACGCCCTCACGGGCGTTTTTTTTCATCTGCAACAGCGAGCGTTTATTTAACGACCGCTAACAGATCGCGCTTACCCGCCTTGTAGGTGTACAAGGTCAGCGTCGCATCCTTGATATCGCCTTTTTCATCAAACACGATATTGCCTGTGACGCCTTTACGATTGGTCTTGGCAAGCACCGGCAGATACTTGGCTGGTTCGGCGGAACCGGCCTTGACCATGGCGTCGGCCATTGTCATGACGGCATCGTAGACATACGGTGCGTAGATCTGTACTTCGACGCCGAATTTTTTCTTGTAGTTCGCGCGGAAATCATCCATCACTTTCTTTTGTGATTCTTCTACACCACCGGCTTCAGCGCAGATCACCTGACCATCGGCCATGGCGCCACCAGACAAGGTGTTCAAGGCCTCGGTACACATACCGTCACCGCCCATGAACTTGGCGTTCAGACCCAGCTGTTTCATTTGACGCAGCATCGGACCGGCTACCGCATCCATACCACCGAAGAAAACAACGTCCGGCTTTTTGGATTTGATTTTGGTCAGGATGGCGTTGAAGTCCGTCGCATTTGGATTAGTAAATTCCTGTGCCACGATTTGTGCGCCGCCACTTTTTTTGGCACCCTTGACGAATTCTTCTGCTACGCCTTGACCATATGCGGAGCGGTCATCGATGACGGCAATTCTTTGTGCCTTGAGTGTATTGACTGCATAACGGCCCAGCGTGCCGCCTAACTGACCGTCATTGGCGACCACACGGAAGGCTGTTTTGTAGCCTTGCTTGGTGTAGGTGGGATTGGTCGCGGAAGGGGAAATTTGCGGAATGCCTGCATCGTGATAAATCTTCGAGGCCGGAATGGTGGTGCCGGAATTGAGGTGACCAATGACACCGTTGACCTTGGCATCGACTAGCTTTTGCGCTGCGGCGGTACCCTGTTTTGGATCGGCACCATCGTCTTCAGCCAGCAGTTCAAATTTAACTTTCTTGCCGCCGATCGTCACGCCTTTGGCGTTTAACTCTTCGATCGCCATCTTGGCGCCGTTTTCATTGTCTTTACCCAGATGGGCCTGATTGCCGGAGATCGGCGCTACGTGACCGATTTTAATGATTTGTACTTGCGCGTGAGCCAGGCCAGTCAGCGCGAAGGCGACAGCACCAGCCAGGGGAATAAATTTATGTTTAATTTGCATATTTTTTGCTCCTAAGGATTGAAAAATGCCAAGCTACCTGTAACACTCAACTCTCGGAAATTGTCCGTGCTTGACAATACAATAATAGGTCGGCTTCGCAAAGTCCTTTGTGCGCCTTTTTTGATTTTTTTGACTTTTTTGTAGCAGACACTCCATGACTAAAATTCACGCGCTAGATAAGGTCGATCGAAAATTGCTGAATCTTTTGCAAAAAGATAACCAGATGCCGACCCGCCTGCTGGCGGAAAAGACCCACATTTCGCAGCCGACCTGTCTGCGCCGTCTGCGCGATTTACGCGATGCCGGCATCATCAGCGCCGATGTGGCGCTGGTCGATCCGTTTGTATTGGGTTATGGGATGTTGGCGTTTCTGGAGGTATCACTGACGAATCAGTCCGACGAGCACATGCAGGCGTTTGAAGCGCGCATGAACAAAGAGCCGGAAGTCATGCAGTGCTATTTTGTCTCAGGCGATTACGATTATTTTCTGGTGGTGCATGTGATCGACATGCAGGCCTATTACCAGTTTGTGCGCAAGGTGATTTCCGGCTCCGGCAATGTGCGGCACTTTCAGTCGCGTTTTCCGATGAAGCGCGTAAAGTTCAATACGCGCATCGGCTTCGACGAAAAGGCCGCCACTGTGCAGGTGCGCGGACCGAAATAAACCTTGAAATATGACTTAAGCCCGCACAGCAGCACCGATACGGCTACCGGCTACGGCGGAGCGTGGCATACCGGTGAAGGTAAAATCAAGCTCTGGCACGCGACCCGACACGATCTCGGCGATCGCCCGTCCGGAACCGGCGCCCATGGTCCAGCCCAGCGTGCCGTGGCCGGTATTGAGAAAAAGATTGGCGAATTTTGTTTTGCCGATGTAGGGCACATTTGATGGCGTCAATGGCCGCAGACCGGTCCAATAGGTGGGATTGTCAAAGTCGCAGGCATTGGGGAACAATTCACGTGCACGGCGCGTAATGGCTTCACAGCGGGCCGTGTTCAGATCCCGACCATAACCGTTCAATTCACAGGTACCTGCCACACGCAGGCGATCGCCCAAACGCGATACCACCAGTTTGTAGCCATCATCGGTGAGCGAGACGGTCGGTGCTTTCTGCGCATCGGTAATTTGGTACGTCGCGGAATAGCCTTTGCCAGGATAAATCATCAGGTCAATTCCCAAGGGTTTGCACAGCGGCTGGGAGAAACTGCCCATGGCCATGACGAAGGCATCAGCCCGCAGCGTCGTGTGGCGACCCAAGGCGTCGATCACTTCCACGCCGGTGATGCGGGCGGCAGCACCCGTGCCTTCCGTGAGCAGACGCGTGACCGTGGTGTTGTACTGAAATTCAACGCCCTTTTCGACACATTTCTCGGCCAGGCCGGTGGTGAACTGATAGATGTCGCCAGATTCGTCGGTGGCAGTGAAATCACCGCCGACAATTTTGTCACGTATGCCGGCTAAGGCCGGTTCGATTTTAACGACTTCATCTGCCGAGATCGAATCACGCTGACAGCCGAGTTCGCGCATCAGACGCGCGGCCGAGAGCGACTCGTCAAATTCTTTTTGTTCGGTATAAAAGTGCAGGATGCCAGCGGTCAGGCAGTCGTACTTGATGCCGGTTTCTGCGCGTACCGCTTGCAGGGTTTGACGGCTGTATTCAGAGATCGAAACGATTTGCCGAATATTATGTGCTGTGCGGGCCGGTGTACATTCACGTAAAAATGACATGCCCCATTTCCATTGCAGCCATTCGGGGCGCAAGCGAAACAGTAAAGGCGCGTCTTCCTTGCCCAACCATTTGAGAACTTTCATGGGTGCTGCGGGATTGGCCCAAGGTTCGGCGTGGGAGACCGAAATCTGGCAGCCATTGGCAAAGCTGGTTTCTTGCGCAGCGCCCGGCTGACGATCGATGACCGTGACTTCATGCCCCGCCTTGTTTAAAAACCAGGCCGATGATGTACCGATAATACCCGCACCTAAGACGATTACTTTCATTTTGAGCTCCAGAAAATCATGGCTCTATTGTAGAAAGTTCTGACTTGTTAGGGCAGTCAAGATAAGCGGTATTAATTTTAAAAAAAATTATTTCGAGTTCGATAGCATTTGAAAAAACAAATAATTTACAAATTATTTTCTTTTTCAAAAATAAGTTTTTCGAGTTCTTTGCGCACGGCGACGGTGACAGCATGGGAAATGGTGCTGTGTAAACTGGCACGAATATCCTCCATCAGTTGCTCACTGGCCGCCTGAACCACCAGATTCACGCTTTGAGCGAGCGTCGCGCTAAGTTCCGTATCGACCGTACCCAGCATCTCTTGCAGAACACGATCAACGACGGCATTTTCGAGCTCTAAAGTCGATTTCGCCTGAGGTGTAAGGGGTGACGGAATGCGTGTAGATTCGGTACTTGGGTTTGGGGCATCTTCTGTGTCGAGATCGAGGGGAGGAAAAGAATCCGCCACATGCTTTTCACCGCGGCTGACGATTTCAGTTAGCACAGGAATATTGTCTGTGAGTGGTTCGCTCATGTGGATTCTGCAATAAAGTGGGACAGTGGATAGCCTCGCTCTTTGTAATAAGCATAACGCGCACGGCCGGCATTTTTTTCGCTTTCGCTTCCCGGAACGACTTCCAGCAGCCGCTCAAAACGGGCGAAATGCGATGGCGTGCTATCGGTCAGATTGATCAGCACATCATGATGCGGCAGTTCGTCGGTGTGCTTATCGGAGAGGATGATGGGCGTTTGCGCGGCCAGACTGTCGGTGGCTCTGACGTGCGGCAAAAAGGCATCGTCGGCGACCGACCAGAGTGCCAGATCAAGCGCATCGATATCTTCTGGCGTGGTCAGCATGACGATACGGCAGCGGGCAGCGCGTGCCTTGCGCGCCAGACGGCAGGCATACTGGATGCGGTCTGCCACATTGGTATAAAAATCGATGCGGGTCATGGTCTGTTCCATTAAAAACGAAAGTCCGGCGCGCCCTTGGGGCGGTTCGGCGGCGGCAGCGTATCGATGGGTGAGGCGGACGGTTTTTTGTCCTTGGTCTGCTGTGCCGGATCTTTGGCTGCAGATGTGGCCGATGTGGCAGATGGTGCCGATGGTGCGGCCGGTTCGGCCGGCAGATAGCGGTAGGTATTGGGTAGCTGACTGACTTCCGGATAAGCGGCGTCGCTGAGCCGACGATGCCATTGACTGGCTTCAAAGCCTTCCTCGCTGCTGCCGCCGATGAGCAGAAAAGGCAGCTGCGAGCCCCCCAGTTTTTTGAGCTGCGCCAAATCGTCTGGCGTTTGTATCGTTTTTTCGCTGAAGGGAATACCGCGCGTCGTCAGCAGATTGCGTGCCTGAGTGCAGGGTGCGCAATCGCTCATGGTGTACAGCGTGACCGGATTTTTTTTGACGCTTTGCGCCAGCGCGTAAGGCAGATTCGCTTCGACAGTATTAGCTCCATTAAGTGATTTTTTTTCACTCGACTTGGCCGAGGGCGGTGGCGGTGTGTCGGTGTAATTGAGCTTGCCATCCGGTCCGACCCATTTGTATAACTGTGCCTGCGCCGGCGCACACCAGAGGAGCGGGACGAGTGCGGCGAGCATGATGAAGCAGCGCATGAAAGTCGGTATTTTGACCTCGAACGTGCTATCGCTGATCCTGTAGGCGCATATCATCATGGCTCCTTGGAACTTATGCCGCCATACCGCTATGACGCAGCAAGGCATCTATCTTCGGCGCACGGCCGCGGAAGGCCGTAAACGATGCCAGTGCCGGACGTGCACCACCCATGGCTAAAATCTCAGTCTGAAATTTTTTGCCGGTCGCGGCCAGCGTTGCCGCGTCCGGTGCTTCTTCAAAAGCGGCGTAGGCATCGGCCGATAAAACTTCGGCCCATTTATAACTATAGTAACCCGCCGCATAGCCGCCAGAAAAAATATGGCCGAAGGAATGCTGGAAACGATTGAAAGCAGGCGGCATGAGTACCGCAACCTGATCGCGCACGCTTTGCAGGACATCCTGCACGCTCTTGTCGCCATGCGGATCATGGTCGAAATGGATGTGCATATCGAATAGCGAAAATTCGACCTGACGCAGGGTCTGCAGGCCGGACTGAAAATTTTTCGCGGCCGTCATTTTGTCGAACAGGGAACGTGGCAGTGGCTCGCCGGTTTCGACGTGGGCAGTCATGCCTTGCAAGACATCCCACTCCCAACAGAAATTTTCCATGAATTGCGAGGGCAGTTCGACCGCATCCCACTCTACGCCGGAAATGCCGGAGACGCCCAGCTCGTCAACTTGCGTGAGCATGTGATGCAGGCCGTGGCCAAATTCATGGAACAGAGTGATGACTTCATCGTGCGTGAACAAGGCCGGTTTGACCACGCCGTCTTGCACCGACGGGGCGGTGAAGTTACAGGTGAGATAGGCCACCGGGGTTTGCATGCCGTGGGCTGTGCGACGCCGGCCGCGCGCATCGTCCATCCAGGCGCCGCCACGTTTGCCACTGCGGGCATACAGATCGAGATAGAACTGACCGATCAGCTGGCCTGCACGTTCGATGCGGTAAAACTTCACATCCGGGTGCCACACCGCTGCCGACTCCGTTTTAATTTCGACGCCAAATAGGTTTTGGACCTGACGGAACAGGCCGGCGACGACCTGCGGTTCGGGAAAATATTGTTTCACTTCCTGCTCAGAAAACGCATACCGTTGTTCGCGTAGTTTTTCGGAAGCGTAGGTGGTATCCCATGCTTCGAGCTGGGTTATGCCGAGCTGTTCGGCGGCGAAAGTGCGCAGCTCGGCCAGATCTTTTTCGGCATACGGCCGGGCACGAACGGCCAAGTCTTGCAGGAAGTCGATGACCTGGTCCGGTGTTTCGGCCATCTTGGCCACCAGCGATACTTCGGCAAAGTTTTTAAAGTCCAGCAGCAGGGCTTCTTCGCTGCGCAGCTTGAGCAGGTTGACGATGTTCTGGCTATTGTCCCACTCGGCTTTGACACCGAGTTCAGAGGCCTTGGTCGCATTGGCGCGATAGATTTTTTCACGCAAGGCGCGATCATCGGCGAACTGCAGCAGGGGAAAGTAAGACGGGAAGTGCAGCGTAAATTGGTAGCCGGATTTGCCCGCCGCTTGCGCGGCTGCGCGCGCGGCCTCTATGGCGTCGTCGGGCAGACCGCGTAATTCGGCTTCGGTAGCGACGAGCAGAGTGTAGTCATTGGTGGCGTCGAGCACGTTCTCGGAAAACTTGGTCGACAGCGCAGCATGCTGTTCCTGAATTTCAGCGAAGCGGATTTTTTTATCGGCTGCCAATTCAGCGCCACCCAAACGAAAATCACGCAAAGCATTCTGCAAAATCTTTTTGCGCGCGGCGGAAAATTCGGCATAGTCTGGGCACTTGGCGAGCGCCTTGTATTTGTCAAACAGCGCCAGATTTTGCGACAGCGCTGTCCAGAATTCGGTGACCTTGGGTTGATTCTCATTGTAGGCCGCGCGCAGTTCAGGTGTATCGACGACGGCGTTTAAGTGACCGACGATGCCCCAGGCGCGCGCGAGTTTTTCGGTCACGTCTTCGAGTGGCACCACAAATTGGTCCCAGGTGACAGGCGTAGCGGGCGACGCCAGCTGTTCGACGACAGCGCGGGCTTGCACGAGCAGGGCGTCAATGGCCGGGCCGACGTGCTCTGGCTGAATGGCTTCAAAGCGCGGCAGGCCGGAAAAATCGCAAAGTGGATTGGTGTTCATGGTGTCAGCGTCTTTCAGCAGATTCAATCGTGTTCATGAGAAGCATGGTGATCGTCATCGGGCCAACGCCGCCCGGTACCGGGGTGATGAATCCGGCGACTTCGCGAAGTTTGGCAAAATCAACGTCACCGCACAGTTTGCCTTGGTCGTCGCGGTTCATACCGACATCGATCACGATCGCGCCCGGCTTGACCATGTCGGCCGTGAGCGTATTGCGCCGGCCGACAGCGACCACCACCACATCGGCATCGCGCGTGAAGTGGCCGATATCCGGCGTTGCGCTATGACAGATGGTGACAGTGGCATTGGCTTGCAAGAGCAGTAGCGCCATTGGTTTGCCGACCGTATTGCTGCGGCCAATCACGACTGCATGTTTGCCACGTAATGAGACCCCGGTACTTTCAATCAGTTTCATGCAGCCATACGGCGTGCAAGGACGAAAACCAGGTAGGCCGGTGAGGAGTTCGCCGGCTGACAGCACCGAGTAGCCATCCACGTCCTTTGAAGTGGCAATGGCTTCGATGACCTTATTGGGATCAATCTGTTTTGGCAGCGGCATTTGCACCAGGATGCCGTGAATGGCCGGATCGGCATTCAGTGCGGCGATGCGTTGTAATAAGGCGGACTCGGCAAAATCGGCCGGATATTTTTCTAGGATCGAGCGGATGCCGGTGTCTTCGCAGGCCTTGATCTTGTTTTTGACATAGGTCTGGCTGGCCGGATCTTCGCCGACCAGAATCACTGCCAGGCCGGGCTGATGGCCGCCGGCCGTGAGCGCGGCAGCGCGCTGGGTGATTTCGGCGCGTAATTGTTGTGAGAGGGCGGTACCGCTGATGAGTTGGGCTGACATGGTGTGCAAAGTGTCTCGTGCAGATTAAAACACCATTATAAAGCGCTCGCACCGGCTTGACTTCGACGTTCTTGCTTCTACTTGCTAAGGCTTGCCGCCGGTGTTGGTCTTTTTTGCCGACACCTGCTGACCCTGGATGCCGATCGACTGCAAGGCGTCCAGGACATCGTCGATTTCTGCTGCCAATACACGGCTGGGGTCGAGGCTTTTATCGAGTTCGCACAAGAGATGCTGATCGGTTGACCGAACAAGGCTGATGCGTAAGACGACTTCTTCGCCCAAATCGGTCAGAGCGATGGTGGCGCTGGTGTGTTCCGGCGCGGTCTGCTGCGTCTGGCAGGCTTGATGCAGGCTGGCCATCAGTTCCAGCATGGCCAGCTCTGCCATACCGGCTTCTTTCCCGCCATGAAAAAGGTCTTGATACAGAAAATCGATGCGCGACGTCCGTTCTGCCGGCATCAGGCAACGTTGCACCAGCGGCTGGGCCATCGCCGCCCATTGTTCGAAGCGCTGTGCGCGGGCGTCAAACCAGGCATCGGCATCGGCTTCCTTACGCGGCACCTGATAGAAGCTGTCGCGCGTATCTTTGAGGGCAAAGCCGAGTAAAAAACGGAGTTCGAGCGCGGCATCGTCCGCGGCGAAACTGGCTGCCGGCCAGCCGCTGATACTGCGCTCAATGGCTGGCGTGGCGCTGATTTTTTTGTCGGTCATGGCGGTCGCGGCGTCGCGCACCATTTCATTTAACTGACTAAAGGTGATGCCGTCGATCTCATCAAGATGATAAGCATGGCTAATTAAGACGACCTTGGCTTTGGGGCTTTCCAGTCCGGCTTGTTGCAGGCTTGCTCCCAGTAGCTCAAACGCTGGCTGGTCGGCAAACGTCTGGGCGGCATCGAGGCCACCCTGGGTGCGAATAAACAGCGGAATGACGAAGGCGTTCACTTCCAGGGTAATCCCGCCATCACGCTTGAGGTAGACCGTGGCGGCCGCTTCTTCAATCTGCTCCTTGAGCGTGAGCCAGGCGGCATGCTCGGTTTCGCGCGCCCGCTCAAGCGCGTCGTATAGCACGTCGTCATTTCTGAGCTGCAGACACTTTTTGATCAGATTGCGCAGCTGCGGGTCGGCTTCCTTCAGGGAGGATTTTGAATGGACCTGTGCGAGTTCGCACATTTGCGCGGTCATGGCCTCATCCTGTTCATCAATGCTGGCACTGGTCATTTGTAAGACAGGAGGTGTGTATTTAGACATGGGGGGGGTAAATTGATCAAAGGCGTGGCCGGGATGGCGTCAGTGCAGTATGGTGCCATGCTTTGCGGCTTGAGCACCACCTTATGCTGCATCTATTACGTGGCTTTACCCACGGGTTATTGCGCTGTTTTACGCGCGATCGTACTGGTAGCCATGGCCGGCAAGGCCCTGTTTATGTTGCTGTGCAATGTAAATGTCACATTATGAAATCACGTATCACCATTTGATAAATGCAAAAAAGCTAGGTACAATCCGCGTTTTACCAGCACACACCATGCTGGCTGATGCACAATGCCAAGACGGTCATGTCATAGCGCTCGCCATGAAGCGCGACAAAACTGCGCTGCGGCGACGCCAAGTAATTGAAGAAATATCAGGTAAAACCAAGCCACACTCAAGGAGACGCTTCATGTCAGCCCAGCTCGATCAAGTTTTGTCACAAGCCGCGACCGATCCCGATGTCATGGAAACCCAGGAGTGGCTCGACGCCCTCGAAGCGGTGATCGAAAAAGAGGGCCCTGAACGCGCCCACTACCTCATGGAGCGCATGGTCGATCTGGCGCGCCGACGCGGTGCCCATATTCCCTTCTCTAGTAACACCGCCTACGTCAATACGATTCCGGCGCACCTCGGCGCACACTGCCCGGGCAATCTCGAAATCGAAGAACGTCTGCGCTCATGGATGCGCTGGAATGCCATGGCGATGGTGGTCAAGGCCAATCGCGCTGATGGTGATTTGGGCGGGCATATTTCCAGCTTTGCTTCGCTGGCCAATATGCTCGGCATCGGCTTTAACCATTTCTGGCATGCGCCGACCGAAGATCATGGTGGCGATCTCTTATATATACAGGGTCATTCCTCGCCCGGCATTTATGCCCGCGCGTATCTGGAAGGCCGGCTTTCCGAAGACCAGCTGCTGAACTTCCGTCGTGAAGTCGATGGCAAAGGTTTGTCATCGTATCCGCATCCAAAACTGATGCCGTCGTTCTGGCAGTTCCCGACCGTGTCGATGGGACTGGGACCGCTGATGGCGATTTATCAGGCGCGCTTCCTTAAGTATTTGCATGCCCGCGCAATTGCCAAGACCGATAACCGCAAGGTCTGGGTATTCTGCGGCGACGGCGAAATGGACGAGCCGGAATCAATGGGCGCGATTGGTATGGCTGGTCGTGAGCAGCTGGACAATCTGGTGATGGTGGTGAACTGTAATCTGCAACGTCTGGATGGTCCGGTGCGCGGCAACGGCAAGATCATTCAGGAACTGGAAGCCGATTTCCGTGGCGCTGGCTGGAATGTCGTCAAGGTGATCTGGGGACCAGGCTGGGATGAGCTGCTGGCCAAAGACAAGGAAGGCATTTTGCAACGCGTGATGATGGAAACCGTCGACGGCGAATACCAGAATTACAAAGCCAAAAATGGCGCCTATGTGCGCGAACATTTCTTCGGCAAGCATCCAAAACTATTGGCGATGGTCGCTAACATGAGCGACGATGATATCTGGCGTTTGACCCGCGGCGGTCACGATCCGCACAAGATTTATGCCGGGTTCAAAGTCGCGCAAGAACACAAAGGTCAGCCGACCGTGCTGCTGGTAAAAACCGTCAAGGGTTTCGGCATGGGTAAATCGGGTGAGGCGCGTAATACCGCGCATCAGACCAAAAAACTCGACGACGAAGCGATCCGTGAAATGCGCGACCGTTTCGCGATCCCGATTCCGGATGATCAATTAGCCGACGTGCCGTTCTTCAAGCCGTCCGACGACGCGCCGGAAATGAAGTATCTGCACGAGCGCCGGCAGGCTTTGGGTGGCTATCTGCCACAACGCCGTATGCAAGCCGACGAAAAAATGCCGGTGCCTGAATTGGCCGCTTTTAAAGCCGTGCTGGATGCGACGGCGGAGGGGCGTGAAATTTCCACCACCCAGGCGTATGTGCGGATCATTTCGATCCTGCTGCGCGACGCAAATCTGGGGCCGCGCGTGGTGCCGATTTTAGTCGATGAAGCGCGTACCTTTGGTATGGAAGGCCTGTTCCGTCAGATCGGTATTTTCAATCAGCAGGGACAGCTTTATGAGCCGGTTGATAAAGACCAGGTCAGCTACTACCGCGAAGACAAGGCCGGACAGATTCTGCAGGAAGGCATCAACGAAGCCGGCGCCATGAGTTCATGGATTGCGGCGGCGACGTCCTACTCCACCAATAATCGCATCATGGTGCCTTTCTATACCTTCTATTCGATGTTTGGATTGCAGCGTATTGGTGATCTGGCCTGGGCGGCGGGCGACATGCGCGCGCGCGGCTTCCTGCTCGGTGGTACCGCTGGTCGGACCACCCTCAACGGCGAAGGCCTGCAGCACGAAGATGGCCATAGCCATGTGCTGGCGTCGACCATTCCGAACTGTATTCCTTACGATCCGACCTTTGCCCACGAAGTGGCAGTCATCATGCATGATGGCTTAAAGCGGATGATCGAAAATCAGGAAGACGTGTTTTATTACATCACCCTGATGAACGAAAACTACGCCCATCCTGGTCTCAAGCCAGGTTCGGAAACCGATATTTTGAAAGGCTTATACCTGCTGCAGGAAGGCCCGAAAAAGAACAAGCATCGGGTGCAGTTAATGGGTTCAGGCACCATTCTGCGCGAGGTGATTGCCGCCGCTGATTTGCTGCAAAACGACTGGGGTATCGATGCCGATGTCTGGTCGGCGCCCTCATTTACCTTGCTGGCTCGTGACGGTCAGGATGTCGAGCGCTGGAACATGCTGCATCCGACAGAGACACCGCGGGTAGCCCACGTTGCGCAATGTCTGGCTGGTAGCACTGGTCCAGTCGTGGTGGCGAGTGATTACATGCGTACCTTCGCTGAACAGATACGGGCTTTCATTCCGAAAGGTCGCAGCTATAAAGTGCTGGGCACGGACGGTTTTGGTCGTTCTGACAGCCGGCAAAAACTGCGTGAATTCTTTGAAGTCAATCGTCACTATGTGACACTGGCTGCACTGAAAACATTGGCTGATGATGGCGTCATTTCACCGTCGGTGGTGGCGCAGGCGATTGCGAAATATGGCATCAATCCGGACAAGCCAAATCCGGTGACGCAATAAAACGAACAAAAAACCAGCACATAACGCGGAGCCAACAAAATGAGTATCGTGGAAGTCAATGTCCCGGATATCGGCGATTTTAAAGAAGTGGAAGTGATTGAATTGATGGTCAAGCCGGGCGATACCGTCAAGCTTGATCAGTCACTGATCACGGTGGAATCTGACAAGGCCAGCATGGAGATTCCCTCCAGCCATGCCGGTGTGGTCAAGGAAATCAAGGTCAAGATCGGCGACAAGATCGCTGAAGGTTCGCTGATGATTTTGCTGGAGACTGCGGGCGCTGAAACGGCTGCGGCTGCACCGGTGGCGGCTGCACCAGCAGCGGCACCAGCGCCAGCACCTGCACCAGCACCTGCTGCTGCACCAGCCGTCGTTGCCACCGCAGCTGCTACACCAGTGATCACCGCAGTCGCCACCGCGCCTGCCAGCACCGATCTGCTATCGCACGCCTCGCCATCGATTCGTAAATTTGCCCGCGAACTCGGGGTGGAATTACAGCGCGTCACGGGCACAGGTCCCAAGGGGCGCATTCTGCAAAGCGACGTGCAAGACTTCATCAAGGGCGTGATGGCCGGAGGTGGCGTGAGCAAGTCGGCCGGTACGTCGGGCAAAGGTAGCGGTGTGGGTCTGGATTTATTGCCATGGCCATCGCTGGACTTCAGCAAATTTGGCGCGACCGAATTATTACCGCTCTCGCGGATCAAGAAAATCAGCGGTCCGAATTTGCATCGTAACTGGGTCATGATTCCGCATGTGACGCAATACGAAGATGCCGACATCACTGAATTGGAAGCTTTCCGCAAATCGTCGAATGACGCTTTGGCCAAATCGGGCGTCAAGCTGACCATGCTGGCCTTCGTCATCAAGGCTTCGGTGAGCGCCTTGAAAAAATATCCAGCGTTTAATTCTTCGCTGGATGCGGCGGGTGAAAATCTGATCCTGAAAAAGTTTTACAACATCGGCTTTGCGGCCGATACGCCGAATGGTTTGGTGGTGCCGGTGATTAAAAACGCCGATCAGAAAACCCTGTCGCAAATTGCCACCGAAATGGGTGAGCTGTCAGCCCAGGCGCGCGACGGCAAGCTCAAGCCGGCCGATATGCAGGGTGCCACCTTTACGATTTCATCGCTGGGCGGCATCGGTGGCACGGCCTTCACGCCGATCATCAATGCGCCGGAAGTGGCGATTTTGGGTCTGGCCCGTTCTGATATGAAGCCGGTTTGGGATGGTAAGGCGTTTCAGCCACGTCTGATATTGCCGCTCTCGCTGTCGTACGATCATCGCGTCATCGATGGGGCTTCGGGCGCGCGCTTTGCCGTGTATCTGGCCGAGGTCTTGGGCGACTTACGCAAGACGCTGCTGTAATACCTTGAGGTCCCCCATTCCAGATAACGGAGCACATTGATGAGCACGATCGAAGTAAAGATTCCCGATATTGGCGACTTCAAGGAAGTCGAAGTGATTGAATTGCTGGTCAAGCCGGGCGATACGATTAAAGTTGATCAGTCCTTGATGACGGTCGAGTCCGACAAGGCCAGCATGGAAATTCCTTCCAGCCACGCCGGCGTCGTCAAGGAACTGCGCGTGAAGATTGGCGATAAGGTCGCTGAAGGATCGCTGGTATTGATTCTTGATGCGGTAGGGGCGGCGGCGGTAGCACCGGCAGCAGCACCGGCAGCAGCGCCGGCCGCATCTGCTCCAGTATCTGCTCCAGTATCTGCGTCGGTAGCACCTGCATCAGTAGCAGCCCCCGCAGCCAGCCAGTACGCCGGCCAGGTCGATCAGGAATGCGACATGCTGGTATTGGGTGCCGGTCCCGGCGGTTACTCTGGTGCTTTTCGCGCTGCGGATTTGGGTATGTCGACCGTGCTGGTAGAACGCTATGCCACGCTGGGTGGTGTGTGCCTCAATGTGGGCTGTATCCCTTCCAAGGCACTTTTGCATGTGGCCGCTGTGATCGATGAGGCGGCGTCCATGTCGGCGCACGGTGTCACCTTCGGCAAACCACAGATCGATATCGATCAGCTGCGCGGCTACAAGGAAAAAGTCATCGGCAAAATGACGGCTGGCTTGGCTGGCATGGCCAAGGCGCGTAAAGTCAGCGTGCTGCAAGGCGTAGGTCAGTTCGTCAGCCCGCACCATCTGCAAGTCACGGCTGCTGACGGCAGCCAGAAAGTCGTGCAGTTCAAGCAGGCGATCATCGCCGCCGGTTCGGCCGTGGTGAAGCTGCCGTTTGTGCCGCAAGATCCGCGGATCGTCGACTCAACCGGCGCGCTGGAACTGCGCAGCGTGCCCAAGCGCATGCTGGTCATCGGTGGCGGCATTATTGGTCTGGAAATGGCGACCGTGTATTCCACTCTGGGTGCGCGCATCGATGTGGTCGAAATGTTGGACGGCCTGATGCAAGGCGCTGATCGCGACATGGTCAAGGTCTGGCAAAAGTTTAACGAAAAACGTTTCGACAAGATCATGACCAAGACCAAAACGGTCGCGGTGGAAGCTTTAAAAGAAGGTATCAAGGTTACTTTTGCCAGTGCCGAAGAGGGTGTGGCCGCGCCTGAGCCGCAGCTCTACGATATGGTGTTAGTGGCAGTCG
Source organism: Oxalobacteraceae bacterium (assembly GCA_947374865.1). Lineage (GTDB taxonomy): Bacteria > Pseudomonadota > Gammaproteobacteria > Burkholderiales > Burkholderiaceae_D > CANFLV01. The sequence continues at coordinate 545,796 of CANCDR010000001.1, read as the reverse complement.
GCCGTAGCCCGAACGGAAACAAGATCGCCGCCGACAAAGCCGGCGTTACCGTCACCGAGCGCGGATTCATTCCTGTCGATTCGCAAATGCGCACCAACGTGCCGCATATCTTTGCCATTGGCGATCTGGTCGGTCAACCCATGTTGGCCCACAAAGCGGTGCACGAGGCGCATGTGGCGGCCGAAGCAGCACACGGTGAGAAGGTGCATTTTGATGCGCGCGTGATTCCGTCGGTGGCCTACACCGATCCGGAAGTGGCGTGGGTCGGTATCACCGAAGACGAAGCCAAGGCCAAAGGCATCCGCATCGAAAAAGGTCACTTTCCGTGGGCCGCGAGTGGTCGTGCGGTCGCTAACGGACGCGATGAAGGCTTTACCAAACTGCTGTTCGACGCTGAAACGCAGCGCGTCATTGGCGGTGGCATCGTTGGCACCCATGCGGGCGACATGATCGGCGAAATTGCCCTGGCTATCGAGATGGGCGCCGATGCTGTGGATATCGGCAAGACGATTCATCCGCATCCAACGCTGGGTGAATCGATCGGTATGGCGGCAGAAGTATTCAAGGGCGTCTGTACCGATTTGCCGCCGATGAAAAAGAAATAGAATCGTCTGATTTTTACTCTTTAAGCGCTGCATGAACAATGTCGATGTAAAACGCTACTTGCCGTGGGTCGTGGCTTCTGCTTTGTTTATGGAGCAGCTTGACGCGACTATTCTCAACACGGCGGTGCCGTCGATGGCGCTGAACTTGCACGTCACGCCACTCAGTCTCAAGGCCGCCGTCACCAGTTATATTCTGAGCCTGGCGGTCTGCATTCCGGTCAGTGGCTGGATGGCAGATCGCTTTGGTACGCGACGTATTTTCAGCAGCGCGATCGCGCTGTTTACCCTGGCCTCCGTCCTTAGCGGACTGGCACAGAATTTACCGATGTTAGTCGCCTCGCGTATTTTGCAGGGCGTGGCCGCGGCGATGATGATGCCGGTCGGACGTCTGGCCATCATTCGCACCTTTCCCAAATCCGAGCTGCTCGGCGCGATGAATTTTGTGATTATTCCCGCCTTGATCGGCCCCTTGCTGGGTCCGGTGGTGGGCGGGATGATCGTGCACTGGACATCGTGGCGGGTGATCTTTTTTATTAATGTCCCTGTTGGTCTGGCGGCGCAATTTTTGATTCACCGTCACATGCCGGATTACCGCAGCGAAGAACAGCGTCCGCTGGATGTGATCGGGCTGGTCTTGTTCGGCAGTGGCGCAGCGCTGCTGTCGTGGCTGCTGGAAGTATTTGGCGAACACCAGATCGATACGACCTCGGCTGCTGTGCTGCTGGTGCTATCCCTGAGTTTGTTGGCGGCGTATGTCTGGCATGCGCGACTGGCACAACATCCCTTGCTCAGACTGAGTCTGTTTCGGATTCGGACCTTTCGGGTGTCTGTGGCCGGCGGCTTTGTCACGCGTCTTGGCATGGGCGGTATGCCGTTTCTTTTGCCACTGCTGTATCAGGTTGGATTAGGCTTGCCGGCCTGGCAGTCGGGTCTGTTGATGATGCCCGCGGCAGCGGCGGCGATGGGTATGAAAATGTTCGTCGTGCCTTTGCTAAGACGTTACGGCTACCGGCAGATCCTGATCGTGAATACGCTTTTTATCGGTGTGAACATTAGTCTGTTTGCTCTGGTGAGCGTGCAAACGCCGGCGATTCTGATCGTTCTTCTCGGACTGGCGCAGGGATTTTTGAATGCCTTGCAGTTTTCTGCCATGAATTCCATGGCCTATTCCGACATTGAGTCGGCCGACACCAGCATGGCCAGTTCGATGGCCAGTTCGCTGCAGCAGATGTCGCTTAGTTTTGGCCTGGCGATCGGTTCGCTGGTGACGGGTTGGTATTTGGGGACTTTACCGCAGACCGACAGCGCAGCGGTGACGGTGGCCTTGCATCATACTTTCTTGAGCCTGGGGATCTTGACCGCTGTGACATCGGCGGCCTTCTGGACTTTACGCCCTGAAGACGGCGAGAGCGTCAGTCGGGGCCGGACTAATCCGCTTTGATGACTGCCGTATCCGCTGCAGCATGAAAGCATCTCCGATACAAAGCCGCAATCATATCCGCCTGCGTCAGCATACCGACTAATCGCCCGCCATCATCGACCACTGGCATCACCCGTGTACCGGATGCCGCCATGCTGGCCACCAGTTCAACGACCGGCTGATCGGCTTGCGCGCGCGGCACATTTTTTTGCATGATCTGTCCTACCACGTCGGGTTTTTCAGAATGGCTGTGGCCTGAAGCTCGTAAAAGGTGCCGCAGTTTTTCTGCCAGTCCGCTGACATCACCGGGCTCGGCCTGTTCGATAAAGTGTTCGGTGCTGAGCATGCCGATCACATGCCGGGCACGGTCAATCACCGGCACGGCTGGTAGCCGGTGCAGGCGTAACAGGTCCCAGGCGCTTTGTAAGCTGGTGCTGAATTCTACGCTGTGGACATCGCCCGACATCACCTGCGCGCAACGCAGTGTGCCAAGCCTGCGCACTGTTGCGGCTTGCTCGGTGGCTTGCAGGATCGCCTGCAGATCATCGCGGCTGATATCGATCACCTGGTTATAGCTGGCCAATACCTTATCCAGATCCTCGGCCGTGATACCGCTGCTCGTCACAAGCGTGTGTTCTTCATTTTTCTGCGTCACCACGGCGGGCGCAGAAAGTTGATGCGGGTAGCGTCGGCCGGTTGAATTATTAAAGAACAAGGCAGTCGCCAACAGCAGCACGGTATTGACCGCCACCGGCAGCAAAACATAGTGATAGCCCATGGCGTGGATGACCGGTCCGCCGATCACCGCCGTCAGGGCTATCGCACCGCTGGGTGGATGCAGACAGCGCAAGGCGAACATGGCGGCAATTGTCAGCGAGACGGCCAAGGCCGCCGCCAGAATCGGTGTGCCGATCAGCTTGGCGCAGCTCACGCCGATCAGCCCGGCGACGATATTGCCGCCCAAGATGGCCCAGGGCTGCGCCAGCGGACTCGAAGGAATGGCAAATAGCAGGACGGCAGAGGCGCCGATGGGTGCTAAAAGAAAAATCGCCTCCGGCGTATTGCCCAGTAATTGAACGCTGCACAGTCCGGTTAAGACGATGCCGAACAGGGCGCCGGCACAGGCGCGCATTTTTTCAAAGCGGTCGATCGTGCCTGGACGAGGCAGCAGACTGCGCAGAATGGAAAACGGCATGGCGATCGGGACCTTATCAATGAGCGAAATTCAAGATTGCATTTTCTTGCCGAATGTATCACGAAGAGTGCTGCAGCAACTAATTCGCGTCTGGTGCCTTAAAATGGGAACTTGATTGGTTAAAATTGATTACAGTCATTGCTAATGTGGAAGCTCGTTCGCTAAGATGAGCGCCAAAATTGGCCTGCAGCATAGTAAAGCTAGCGATGAAGGCATTGTGCATTGCTTCGTGGAATACAGCTTGCAAAAGACATGCATTCATCCACATTTCAGATCGTTTCGATATTTTCAGGGGATAACAATGAGCAAAGCGCTCGACGGAGTTCGGATTCTTGACTTTACCCATGTGCAGTCAGGCCCGACATGCACCCAGCTGTTGGCCTGGTTTGGGGCAGACGTCATTAAGGTGGAAAGAGCCGGTGAGGGCGATGCCACGCGCGGTCAATTGCGCGATATTCCCGATGTCGACAGTTTGTATTTCACTATGCTTAACCATAATAAGCGCTCCATCACGCTCGACGCCAAGAACCCCAAGGGTAAAGCGGTGCTCGACAAGTTGATCAAGAACTGCGATGTGATGGTCGAAAATTTTGCCCCCGGCGCCTTAGACCGTATGGGTTTTACCTGGGAGCGTATTCAGGAACTCAACCCGCGCATGGTGGTCGCCTCGGTCAAGGGTTTTGGCCCGGGTCCATATGTCGATTGCAAGGTGTATGAAAACGTCGCCCAGTGTGCCGGCGGTTCGGCGTCGACCACCGGCTTCGATGACGGTCCGCCGATGGTCACGGGTGCGCAGATTGGCGACAGCGGCACTGGCCTGCATCTGGCGCTCGGTATTGTGGCAGCGCTGTATCAGCGTAATACGACGGGACGCGGGCAGAAAGTTTTGGCAGCGATGCAGGATAGCGTGCTCAATTTATGCCGCGTCAAATTGCGCGATCAGCAGCGCCTCGAACGTACCGGCGTGATGAAGGAATATCCGCAATACCCGGATCAGCATTTTGGTGACGCGGTCCCGCGCGCTGGCAATGCCTCAGGCGGTGGTCAGCCAGGATCGATTTTAAAATGCAAGGGATGGGAAACCGATCCGAATGCCTACATTTACTTCATTACCCAGGGTGCAGTGTGGCCGGCGGTGTGCAAGGTAATTGGTGAGCCTGGCTGGATTACCGATGAAGCCTACGCCACCCCGGCGGCGCGCCTGCTGCATCTCAAGCCGATCTTCGCGCGCATCGAACAATGGACCATGACCAAAGATAAGTTCGAAGTCATGGACATCCTCAATGCCTACGATATTCCCTGCGGGCCGATCCTGTCGATGAAGGAAATCGCCGAAGAACCCTCGCTGCGTGAAAGCGGCACCATCGTCGAAGTCGATCATCCGACGCGCGGCAAGTATCTGACCGTCGGCAATCCGATCAAGATGTCGGACAGTAGCACCGAAGTGACGCGTTCGCCTTTACTGGGTGAGCATACCGACGAGGTGATGGCGTTTCTCGGCTATGGCGCAGAGGAAATCCATGCCATGCGGGATGAGAAGGTGATTTAAAAATCGTCCTTGAAGGTCGGTTAAATAAGTCGTTTGAATACGTTTGTTTATGAGAGTTTATTTATGACTACCTTGGTCTACTCCCACGCCGCCTGTCTGGAGCACCTGCCTGGCTCGGGCCATCCCGAATCACCCGCCCGGCTGGTGGCTGTGCTGCGCGCTTTACGCACACCCGAGTTTGCTGCCCTTGAATGGCAGGATGCACCGCTGGGTACGCGCGAGCAGCTCGAACTGATTCATGATCCGGCCTTCATCGACGACGTGGCCGATCTCGCACCGCAGCGCGGTCAGGTCACGCTTGATGGCGGTGATACGGTCATGTCGCCCGGTTCATGGGAAGCCGTGATGCGTTGTGTGGGCGCCGCCTGTGCCGGCGTGGATCGCGTGATGGATGCGCAAAGCGTCAATGATGTACGACAAGTCTTTTGTGCCACGCGACCTTGCGGTCATCATGCCGAACCGGCCAAGGCAATGGGGTTTTGTATTTTCAATCAGGCCGCCATCGCCGCCGCTTATGCGGTCGCGACGCATTATCTGGAACGGGTAGCGGTGGTGGACTTTGATGTGCATCATGGTAACGGCACCCAGGAAGCGTTTTATCACCGGCCGGAACTGTTCTACGCTTCGAGTCATCAGTCGCCGTTTTATCCTTATACCGGCGCGCAGTCGGAAACCGGCGTCGAGCATAATATTGTCAACGAACCCCTGCCGCGCGGCTGTGACTCCGCCACCTTCCGCGAGCGCATGCAAGCGACTGTATTGCCGGCACTGCGGCGGTTCAATCCGCAGCTGCTGATCATTTCGGCCGGCTTCGACGCGCACCGGCTTGACCCCTTGGCCGGACTCAATCTGGAAGATGATGACTTCTACTGGATTACCGCCGAGCTGAAAAAAATTGCCGCGACCTCGAGCGAGGGACGCATCGTCTCCATCCTCGAAGGCGGCTATAGCCTCGAAGGTTTGGCAGGCGGTACCGCAGCCCACCTGCGGGCCTTGATGGGATTGCCGACGACGTAGCTGTCGTGCTCAACAAGGGTCTAATACAGGCGCGCTACTTCAAGCGCGTCCCATCACCGTCTACCACGCTCACCTTGATCGGAATCCCTGCCTGCACGCTTTGCGAGACAGTACAAAAGGCTTCGAACTGCTCGAGGATGCGGGCAATATTATCGAGCTCGCTGCCCGGCTTTTTGAATTGCATGCTGATCTCGATGGCTTGAATCCGTATCCTGTTTTGTTCATTGCGCCCCATGGTGCAGGTCGCCTTGCTGGTTAAGCCGCCGGCGTCCTGCTTGAACTTTTGCAGCGCAAATAACAGACTCGCCGACAAACAATTGGCGACCCCTGCCAGTAAAAAATGCGTCGGCGTCGGCCCTTCGCCCTCGCCAAGTGGTACCGACTCATCGGCGATCAGGGTCGGTATGGCGTCGCCGAAGTCGACGAGGAACTGATAATTTTTTTGCTGTGTGATGGTGACGGTGACGGCATCGCTCATGATTACTTTCCTTTTTGAATAACTGTTTTGAATGCTGCAGGCGCACCTGCATTTTTGGCTGACCTATTATTTCACCTGCTTTAACAGGCGCCTGCCTTGTGGGTAAATTTTGCCCGATATTGCCTTTTAGATGCGATAAATCGCTCCATTATTTTCGTACAAAATTATTGCAATGCGGGATAAATGCTTGCTTGCAATCTATAAAATCTTAACCTGCGTCAAGGAAAACGCACATCAGTTCTGTTCCACTCAATCAAGCGTTTTTGCCCCGTGGTGCAAATCCGTGTCTCAACCGGCGACATTGCCGGGTTTATGTTGTTACTTCAGATGAAAATTTAAGAGGCGTTTCGCACGTCCTGGCTTGAGTTGGCAGAATCGGAATCCGTTCCGGTTTTGTTTTTCGGGTTTCGTCTTTGCGACAAAATACTGACAAAACGCGTAATCACTACGATATAAAAAATAACATTATGGAGATGGTGCAATGACACAAGAAAATACAGGCGCGGCGGTAGTTCGGCCGCCATATTACCGTTGGATGCAGCTCATCATGGGCATCATCTGTATGGCGATGATCGCTAATTTGCAATACGGTTGGACCCTATTCGTCAATCCGATCGCTGACAAATATGGCTGGTCGAAAACGGCGATTCAAGTCGCGTTCACCATTTTCATTTTGACAGAGACATGGTTGGTGCCGATTGAAGGCTGGGCGGTCGATAAATTCGGTCCGCGTCCAGTCGTTCTGTTTGGCGGTCTGTTGTGTGGTATTGGCTGGGTCATGAATTCCCACGCTGATTCACTGATGTACCTCTACATCGCAGCCGCTATTAGCGGTATTGGCGCTGGTGCGGTCTACGGTACCTGTGTCGGATCTGCGCTGAAGTGGTTCCCGGACCGTCGTGGTTTAGCAGCGGGTTTGACCGCCGCCGGATTTGGCGCGGGTTCTGCAGCGACGATCATTCCGATTTCCACCATGATCAGCAAGAGCGGTTATGAATATACCTTCTTGTTTTTTGGTGTCGTACAAGGTTTGATCGTGATCTTGCTGGCGTTGTTCATGGTTCGCCCACCTGCGCATGTCGGTGGTGTGGTGGCCAAGGTGTCTAAACTCCGCCAGTCGAAGGTTGATTTCACGCCGACACAAATTGTCCGTAAGCCCGTATTTTGGGTGATGTACATCATGTTTGTGCTGGTCGCCGCAGGTGGTTTGATGGCAACGGCGCAAATGGGCCCGATCGCCAAGGATTTTAAAATTGATGGCGTGACCTTCAATATCATGGGCATGATTTTGCCAGCACTGACATTTGCACTGGCGATTGACCGCGTGCTGAATGGTTTGACACGGCCTTTCTTTGGCTGGGTATCGGATCAGATCGGTCGCGAGAAGACGATGTTCATTGCCTTCGCACTGGAATCGGTCGGTATCCTGGCGCTGTACTATTGGGGTCGTGATCCGATCATGTTTGTGATCCTGACAGGTGTGGTGTTCTTTGCCTGGGGTGAAATTTACAGCCTGTTTCCGGCGACATGTGCCGATACATTCGGTACTAAAAATGCTGCCGGCAACGCAGGTCTGCTGTACACCGCAAAAGGAACGGCATCTATCTTTGTACCGATCTCGAGCTATATCGCGGCGGTTTCCGGTAGTTGGGAAGCGGTGTTTTTCGTCGGCTGCGGTTTGAATGCAGTCGCTGCCATCCTGGCCTGGTATGTGTTAAAACCGATGCGAGAAAAATTCATGGATGAGGTAAAAGCCTGATCCGTCATCGTATCAATCGACTGACCGGCTGCTAAGTAAGCGGTCAAAAAAAATGCGCCGTGGAGACACGGCGCATTTTATTTTTACAGCTGACCGATTACATGCCCCAAGTGAAAGCGCCATCCGAGCCTTCTGCGCTGTTTGCTTCGCGTAATTCCAGCGCGAACAAGAAGGACAAAAATGAAAACTTAGTGGCTGTGGTCGCCTGATTGGTATTTTGGAACGCGTATGTTGATGTCGACATGGTAAAACTCCTAAGCAATTAAAATTCTGTAATTGTGCGAAGTATCTTAGTCGGAAAGTGACTTGTCCAATTGAGAGATGTCATACCAGATATAAAAAATATGAATAACAATGCGCTCCATCCCCTCAGGATGGCCGCATCACATGATGAGCATGATGTTCTATTTATTCCCTACCCATGATTGGTTCATGTTGCTGGCCCTAGTCGCCCTGTTAATTGTGGCGGCCCTGGCGCATGGCGCTCTGGGTTTTGGCTTTCCACTCATTTCGACACCGATCGTGGCGATGTTTTCGGATATGAAGACGGCCATTTTTTTGACCTTGTTTCCGAATATCGTGATCAACATCATCAGTATCGTGTCAGGTGGGAACTGGCGGCTGAGTATTGGGCGCTATTGGCCGGTATCGGTCTACGTTGTCATTGGAACGGTACTCGGCTCGCGATTTTTGCTCATCGCCGACCCCGAGCCGCTGAAAATCTTACTTGCGCTGATGATCGTCGTGTATTTGCAGCAGGCCTACCTTCGAAAGCTTGACTGGACCCTGCTCAAGCGCCATCCACATAGTTCGGCGCTTGTTTTTGGCCTGCTGGCGGGATTTTTGTCGGGTTCGGTCAACGTCGCCTTGCCGCCCTTAGTCATTTATTTTATGGCACTGGGATTAGAGGCGCTGCCGATGACGCAGATGCTGAATCTGTGCTTCCTGGTCGGCAAAATGACGCAGGCAGTGAGCTTGAGTCTGATCGGAGAAATCAGTCTGAAGACCTTACTGCAATCGGTCCCCCTGACATTCATCTCAGTGGCGGCGCTTATGTATGGAATCCGACTTCGCAGCCGGATTGATCCGCAGCGTTATGTGGCGCTACTGCGGCAATTATTATGGGGCATGTCGATCATCTTGCTCGTCCAGGTAGGTATGCACTACGGCTAAAAATGTCGACTAGATTTTGCCCTGATGCTTTAAGCGGGACAGGGTTTCTGGCGACATGTTGAGATACGACGCCAGTTCCTTTTTGGGAATCAGGTCAAACAGATCGGCATGTTTGCGCAAGAAGCGGTGCACCCGCCCCGGCGCATCAAGTAAATGCAGGGTGATGGAATGGGCCATGATTTCGCTCATGTGACGCATCACTTCAAATTCGAAGCTTTCCTTCAAATGCGGATGTTCTTCAATAAACGCCACCCATTGTGAAAGTGGCAATTTCACGACCCGCGCCTTGGTCACGCAGACAATGCTGTACGGCGTGGGGGTTTTCAGGCGCCAGGCGGCGTAGCTGGTTTCCATGTCACGATTATGGGTAAAGCGCAGAATCATTTCCTTGGCCTGCAGACTCGTCACCACCCGTTTAAGAATGCCGTCGAGAATAAAGTACTGCTCCATCTCATGCACGCCCTGGTGCAGCAGGTAATCGCCCTTATGGCAGTCCACCACGGTCAGGAGCGGTTCGAGCGCCAGGATCTCCGCGTCGCTCATGCCCTTCAAGACTAAATTTTGCTTGAGCTGAACGCGGATCACGTTGCGTTCGGAATGTTGATCGACTGACGACATGGGAAGGAAGGCCGGGGGGCAAAACGGCAAAATCAAAGATGGCAATCATGATGATGGGAAAATTGACCGTGGTCAATGATAGTTGCATGATCAGATGCGTATCATGTTTAACTTGATGAGATATTCGTCAAGGCGACTCTGCAATAAAATGCCGTCCTTCGCACCGTAACAGGCCCTCCTGATAGTGAGGCCAAGTGCGAAGCTAAAAGTCCCGCAATCACCGAATTCAAACTACGAGAAGCGCCTATTATGACAAACGACACACAATCGCCTGCATTAACAGACGGATTTCATCTGGTAATCGATGCACTGAAACATAATGACATTGACACCATTTTTGGTCTGGTCGGTATTCCAATCACCGATCTGGCCCGTCTGGCACAGGCTGAAGGCATGCGCTTTATCGGTTTTCGCCATGAGCAGCACGCGGGTAATGCTGCCGCGATCGCTGGCTACATGACGCAAAAGCCAGGTATTTGCCTCACTGTGTCAGCCCCTGGCTTTTTGAATGGACTGACCGCCTTGGCCAATGCCACGACCAATTGCTTCCCGATGATTCTGATCAGCGGCTCCAGTGAGCGTGAAATCGTCGATCTGCAGCAGGGCGATTACGAAGAGATGGATCAGCTCAATGCGGCCAAGCCGTATGCCAAAGCGTCTTATCGGATTAACAAAGCCGAAGACATCGGCATCGGCATTGCGCGCGCGATTCGGGCGGCGGTGTCGGGTCGTCCGGGCGGTGTGTATCTGGATCTGCCGGCCCAATTGCTGGGTCAGTCGCTCGATGCTGAGCACGGCAGAAAATCGCTGGTGCGGGTCGTCGATCCGGTGCCGCGTCAAATTCCTGCGCCAGACTCTGTGCAGCGCGCGCTCGACCTGCTCAAGGGCGCCAAGCGTCCGCTGATCTTGTTGGGTAAAGGCGCCGCCTACGCCCAAGCCGATGCCGCCATTCGCGCATTGGTCGAAAAATCCGGTATTCCTTATCTGCCGATGTCGATGGCCAAAGGCCTGCTGCCGGATACGCATCCACAGTCCGCCTCTGCTGCACGCTCTTACGTTCTGGCAGAAGCCGACGTGGTGCTGCTCATCGGTGCACGCTTGAATTGGCTGCTCTCGCACGGCAAGGGCAAAACCTGGGGCGCACCAAAACAATTTATCCAGATCGATATTTCGCCGACAGAAATCGACAGCAACGTGGCGATCGCCGCACCGGTGATCGGTGATATCGGTTCCTGCGTGGCCGCTCTCTTAACCGGTATCGAAGCCGGCTTTACCAAGCCGAGCGCAGACTGGACTGGCGCGATTAACGAACGCAAGGAAAAAAATCTGAGCAAGATGGCCGCGACGCTCGCGCTCAATCCTTCGCCGATGAACTTCCACAGCGCGCTGCGGGCGATTCGTGATGTACTCAAAACACGGCCGGACATTAATGTCGTCAATGAAGGCGCCAATACGCTCGATTACGCACGTAGCATCATCGACATGTACGAGCCACGTAAGCGTTTCGATTCCGGTACCTGGGGCATCATGGGCATCGGCATGGGCTACGCGATCGGTGCTGCGGTGACCAGCGGTTTGCCAGTCGTGGCGATCGAAGGCGACAGCGCATTTGGCTTTAGCGGCATGGAACTCGAGACCATCTGCCGCTATAACCTACCGGTGACGACGATTGTATTTAATAACAACGGCGTCTATCGCGGTACCGACGTGAACCCGACTGGTGGCAAAGATGTAGCGCCAACGGTGTTCGTCAAAAATGCCCGTTACGACAAGATGATCGAAGCCTTCGGCGGCATCGGTTATCACGTCACGACACCAGAAGAAATGACCAAGGCCTTGCTGGAGGCGATCGCGGCAGGTAAGCCTGCCCTGATCAATGCGGTGATTGATGAAACAGCGGGCACCGAGAGTGGTCGTTTGACGAATCTGAATCCGCAAAGCGCTGCCAGTAAAAAGTAAGTACGGCAGCAGGCAGGATTGTCATTAACAAGAAAAGTAGCAAAGAATTTCCACAAAATTGTGGAGCATTTATCACTTGGACAGCAGCGCTGTTGCTGGACCAGGTATCAAGTTTAACCATTGCAATGGAGACCTGGACTCATGAGTAAGCCACTAGAAGGTATCAAGATTATCGATTTCACCCACGTACAAGCCGGACCAGCCTGTACGCAGATGCTGGCATGGTTTGGTGCCGACGTGATCAAGGTCGAGCGCCCAGGTTCAGGTGACGTGACACGTAGTCAGCTGCGCGACATCCCCGGTGTTGATGCGCTGTATTTCACCATGTTGAACAGTAATAAGCGTTCACTGACCCTCGACACCAAAACGCCTGAAGGCAAGGAAGTGCTGGAGAAGCTGATCAAGGATTGCGACGTCATGGTCGAGAACTTCGGTCCGGGCGCATTGGATCGTATGGGCTTCACATGGGAACACATCAACGAATTGAATCCGAAGATGATCGTTGCGTCCGTCAAGGGCTTTAGCGATGGTCACCACTACGAAGACTTGAAAGTTTACGAAAACGTCGCGCAGTGCGCCGGCGGTGCTGCCTCGACGACCGGTTTCTGGGACGGCCCACCGACTGTCAGCGCAGCGGCTTTGGGTGACACCAATACGGGTATGCACTTAGCCATCGGTATTCTGACAGCGCTGATCGGGCGCGATAAAACTGGCAAAGGCCAGAAAGTCGCCGTTTCGATGCAGGATAGTGTCTTGAACCTGTGCCGCGTCAAACTGCGCGACCAGCAGCGTCTGGATCGTGTCGGTTATCTGGAAGAGTATCCACAGTACCCGCACGGTAAATTTACCGATGTCGTGCCGCGCGGTGGTAACGCCGGTGGTGGCGGTCAGCCAGGCTGGGTCTTGAAGTGTAAGGGCTGGGAAACTGATCCGAACGCCTACATTTATTTCACCATCCAGGGTCATGCCTGGGCGCCAATCTGTAAGGCATTGGGTCGTGAAGAGTGGATCAACGATCCTGCCTACAACACCGCGTCGGCACGTCAGGACAAGATCTTTGACATCTTCGCCATCATCGAAGAATGGCTCAAAGATAAGACCAAGTTTGAAGCGGTCGACATCCTGCGTAAATTCGACATCCCATGTTCGCCTGTGCTGTCGATGAAAGAAATCGCGGCTGATCCGTCCCTGCGTGCGAGTGGTACCATTACGGAAGTGCAGCACAAGGAACGCGGTATGTACCTTACTGTTGGTAGCCCGATCAAGTTCTCGGACACGACCGTCGAGATCACCGGTTCGCCATTGTTAGGCGAGCATACTGATGAAGTATTGACTGGTCTTGGTTACAGCGCAGCGCAAATTGCTGCCTTGCATACGGCGAATGCGGTCTAAAAAAATAGACTCTTATTTTTGTCCGTGACAAGAACGACGTCTGCAAGGACGTCGTTTTTTTTTGAGTTCAATATGAAGGAATGAGTATGACAAGCACACTCGACTTAGCCCAGCTCGTCAACGTTGTGGGCGATGCCATCGTGGTCTGTGACGGCAGTGGTGCGATCACGCTGTGGAACCCGGCGGCCACGCGCATGTTTGGTTTCACCGAAGCCGATGCGTTGGGTCAGTCACTGGATCTGATCATCCCCGAGCGCCAGCGTCAGCGGCATTGGGATGGCTATCACAAGACCATGGAGACCGGCGAAACACGCTACGGTAATGATGTTTTGCGCGTACCCGCTCTACATAAAGACGGCCATTCGCTGTCGATTGCGTTTACCGTGGCCATGCTGCACACGCCGGAGAAAAAAGTCAGCGCCATCGTCGCCATCATCCGTGATGAATCGGCGCGCTTTGCCGAAGACCGTCTGTTGCGCAAACGGCTGGCAGAACTGGAAGCGAAGGCCGGCTAAGGCTGTCTCAGCTAGGCAAATTTTTTGGATGAATCATCATAAACGGGATCAATGGACATTTTTACTACCGCCTTTCTGACACAGCTTTTGCAAATCATGCTGGTCAATATTGTTCTCTCCGGTGATAACGCGGTGGTCATCGCGCTGGCGGCGCGCAATCTGCCGGCGCAACATCAGAGAAGGGCGATTATATGGGGTAGCGGTGGTGCGATCGTGCTGCGTATCGTGCTCACTGTCGTCGCTGTGGAGTTACTGAAGATCCCGTTCTTGCAGTGTCTTGGCGGCCTACTGCTGGTATGGATTGCACTGAAGCTTTTGCTGGAACAGGACGAAGAAGCTGGCGCCCATCATTCGCATAGCAGTCTTTCGGCGGCCGTTAAAACAATCCTGATCGCCGACGTCGTCATGAGTCTGGATAACACGCTGGCCATCGCCGGCGTGGCAAAAGGTGACTGGACGCTCTTGATCGTCGGATTGGCCTTGTCGATTCCGCTGATCATCGTGGGTAGCACGGTGATCATGAAAATCATGGATAAATTTCCGATCGTGGTCTATATCGGTGCGGGTCTGATCGCCTGGACGGCGGGTGAAATGATCGATTCGGATCAGGCGATTCAAGCCTATCTGCCAGCGATTTTTCATGGCACACCCTACTTACCGCTGCTGCTGACAGTCGGTGTATTGGGTGGAGGCTGGTGGAATAATGTTCAGGCCGGACGCACTGCGCGCGATGTGCTCGAAGCAGACAAACAGGCCGCACTGCGCCTGGAAGACAAGATCGACTGAGCGATCACGTTTTAAAACCATGTGCCCTGAGCGGGGCACATGGCGTGAAGCTTGATCAGGCTTTCGCCAGATCGGCTTCAGTAGTAAATGAGTCGGCGTAAAATTCATCTTCGGGCAGCCGGCACTTTTCAACAAAATCCCTCTTTGCTGAATCCACTACGATCGGCGCACCGCAGGCATAGACCTGATAGCCCGACAGATCCGGCAGATCTTTGATGACTGCCTGATGCACGAAGCCGTCGCGTCCCTGCCACTGATCTTCGGCGGTGGCATTCGATACCACTGGCACATACTTAAAATGCGGCAGCTTGCTGGCCCATTCTTCGCACAGTGCATGCATATATAAATCCGCCGGACGACGACCGCCCCAGTACAGGGTCATTGGTCGGTTGCTGTCGATGTGGATGGCTTGCTCGATAATTGCCTTGATCGGCGCAAAGCCGGTACCCGAGGCCAGCAGGACGATGGGTTTATCAGATTCTTCGCGCAAAAAGAAGGTGCCCAGGGGGCCTTCAAAACGCAGGATGTCGCGCTCTTTCAGCGTGGAAAAAACCTGATCGGTAAATAAGCCGCCCGGCATGTGACGCACATGCAGGGTGATCTGCTCATCCAGATGCGGTGCATTGGCCATGCTATAGCTGCGCCGTTTATTATCACGCAAGAGGAACTCGATGTACTGACCGGCGCGATATTGCAGGCGTTCGTTAGCCGGCAGCTGCAGCGCGACCAGCATCACATCGTCCGACAGTTTTTCCAACTTGGCTACGCGTGAGGGCATCTTGCGGATCGGGTAGTCATCCAGTCCCTGCACTTCGCGCGCTTCAATCACCACGTCGGACTGCGGCGTGGCACAGCAAAACAGTGCGCCACCGGCCACTTCTTCCGCCGCTGATAAGGTTTTTTCCTGATGCGTGCCGTGCACAACCTGACCAGAAATACATTTGCCCTTGCAGCTGCCACAGGCGCCATTTTTACAGCCATAAGGGAGACCTACACCGGCGCGTAAGGCGGCGGCAAGAATGGTTTCGTCTGCCTCGCAGGGAAATTGCCTACCGCTTGGCTCAACTGTTACTTGAAAAGTCATACAATCCTGAAGATGAAAAAAACTGCTATTAAAAAAACGACTTTGGGTCTGCCACGCCTCATGATACTCGGCTGCGGCGATGTCGGTATGCGGCTGCTGCCTTTGTTGCGTGGGCGCTTCCGTTTATTTGCCGTTACCAGCCAGCCCGCACGTTGCCAGCAATTGCGTGATGCGGGCGCTATTCCCATCGTCGCCGACCTCGATGTACCGTCCACGCTGGCACGTCTGGCACGACTGGCCAACATCGTCGTCCATCTGGCGCCGCCCCAGTCGAGCGGAACGCAGGATCGCCGAACCCGCAATCTGTGCGCTATTTTACCTGAGCGCGCCATACTCGTTTATGTCAGCACCACCGGCGTGTACGGTGACTGTGATGGTGCCATCATTGACGAGACGCGTCCTGTGATGCCGCACAATGCCCGCGCGGTGCGCCGGGTGGATGCAGAACAGGTCTTGCGCGGCTGGGCCAGGCGCTCACACAGCCGGCTGAGCATTATTCGGGTGCCCGGTATTTATGCCGCCGATCGTCTGCCCCTGGAACGTTTGCAAAAAGGCACGCCGGCCTTGGCCGAGCAGGATGATGTCTACACCAATCATATCCATGCCGACGATCTGGCCCATCTGCTGGCGCTGGCGATCTTTCGTGCCTTGCCGGGACGGGTGGTGAATGCCGTCGACGACAGTGACATGAAAATGGCGGCTTACTTTGACGCCGTTGCCGATGCTTACCAGCTGCCGCATCCGCCGCGCCTGGCAAGGGCAGAATTACAGAAAATTGTCTCGCCCATGCTGCTGTCATTCATGTCCGAATCGCGGCGCATCATCAATCGGCGCATGAAGACCGAGCTGGGAATGCGCCTGCGTTATGCGACGGTGGCGGCGGCCCTGGCACTGGCGCCGGCGCCGGCTTCGGTAGAAAAATCCGCTGTGTAGTGTCGATAATGTAGAGGCACAGAGAACGAGAGGGACAGAGCGCCACCCTATACCAATTTCTTATGGAGTGCGCTATTTTTGCTATAAGATTGATTTCATTCTCCACCGCAACTATTCTCCCAAACTGTAATAACCGTGGCGATCTGACGCGTCGGACAATTCATCGTGTGGAGAAATCAATGACTGCAAAATTGGGTAAGTATGTTAGGGCGGCGACGCTCTTTTCGATGGGTGCCCTGACGGCCCAGGTTGGTCACGCGCAGGTCGCCGGTGAGGCATCTGCCGCCGCATCTGCCGTCTCTGCTGCACCTGAACAGCTGGTCGTGACCGGTTCACGGATTGCACGCCGCGATGCCGATACCGTCGGACCTATGGTGACCCTGACCCGCGCAGATATGAATTTCACCGCGCCGACTTCGGTCGGTGATTTGCTGCAGAGCCTGCCGAATGTTGGCGTGAGTCTGAATTCGAATGGTACCCAAGGTACTGCCTTTGGCGTGAGTTCGATTAACCTGCGCTATCTCGGTAGCGCCGAGGGCAGTGGTAACCGTACGCTGGTGCTGGTCGACGGGCACCGTTGGGTGAACGCCGCAGGTGGCCGCGGATTTCGCGATTTTGTCGATCTCAATACTATCCCGCTCGGTATCATCGACCATATTGAAGTCCTCAAGGACGGCGCTTCGGCGATCTATGGTGCCGATGCGATTGCCGGCGTCGTCAATATTCATACCCGCGCCAAGCTGGACGGATTCGAGAGTGATCTGCGACTGGGCAGAACATCGCAAGGCGACAATGATAACGTCAGCGGTTACCTGAACTGGGGTAAGCGCTTTGCCAAGGGTTCGGTTTTTCTGTCGGCCAGTTATAACGATTCAAAGCCGATCCTAACCTCAGACCGCGCGCTGACCACGACTGCCTTGACACCATTAACGGCTGCGCCGACCAGCCCGCAAGGTCTGTATATTTTGCCGGGTTTGTCGAATAACGCATACTTTGGCACTGCCACCGGCTTTGCCTCGAGCGCTGCGACGGCAGTCGCCCGCAATGCCGGCGTGAACACCATTGGCACGGCCAATACAGCTGACAATAGCTTCCACAGCGCGACGCTGGCTGGCGACTACTACAATACCCAAGGTCAGGGAATTTATTCGACCGGACCGAGCAAGCGCACCGGCTTCTTTGCCCGCGGAACGTTCGCGCTCAATGACGATATTACCGCGCGCATCGAAGCATTAACGTCGTCGCGCGAATCGAGTCAGCTGTATGCGCCGTACTCACTGGATGTGCGCGGCAGTAATGGCTTTAGCATTCCAAACAATCAGGCCTACAATCCTTTCGGTACTGCCAATGGTGTGCCGCTGGCGAATGCGCTGGCATTTTCGGGTTCGGTATTCCGTATTCAGCGGGTGCCGGTGGAAGTCGGTAACCGGGTGAATATTCAAAACGTCGATACCTCGCGCATTTTGCTCGGGCTGGATGGCACGGCACAATTTTTAGGCAGCTGGCAGTGGGATGCGACTTACACGTATTCGAAAACCAAGGCGACCTTCGACGCCATCAATCAGGTCAATCTGGATAATGTCTATCGCGCGCTGGCTTCGCCGACAGTGTGTGCGGCTGCGCCAGGATGTGTTCCGCTCAATATCTTTGGCGCCATCACGCCGGAAATGGCGAACTACATTCGCTATAACGGACATGATCTCAACGGCACCAGCCAGAGCGATTTGAGCATCAATGCCACGCGCAGTCTGATGCAGTTACAAGGTGGTCCATTAGGCCTGGCAACGGGTTACGAATATCGCCGTGAGTCAGCCTATGATCTGCCGGATGCATTCGCTGCGACCGCTTCGACCGTGCTGCCGCTGCTCGCCGGTGTGCCACAGTCGCCGACGTCTGCGCAAAGCCGTGATGCCACCAATGGCTCCTACGATTTGCATGAAGCTTATGCAGAATTGAATGCGCCTGTGCTGGCGAATTTGTCGGGGATTAAAAAACTCGACCTCGATGCAGCGGTGCGTTACTCGAAATATTCCACTGTCGGCGCTAAGGCTACGGCCAAGCTGGGCATCCTGTACCGGCCTGTCAGTTCCATGCTCTTGCGTGGTACTTACTCACAGGGTTTCCGCGCACCGTCGATTCTCGAACTGTACCAGGGGCAGCGGCAGACGAACTTCCCCGGTGTCGATCCGTGTAACGGTGGCGGAGCAGGCCAACCCGGCTGCGCTGGTGTGCCATCGAACTATAATCAGAGCCAATACAACGGCGGTCTGGCGCGCGGCATCACCGCTGGCAATACCAATCTGAAGGCCGAGACTGCCGACACCTATAGTCTGGGTATTGCATTGACGCCTGAGTCGATCCCGGGTCTGACGCTCACAGCAGATAAATTTTTGATCAAAGTCAAAGACGCGATTGCTGCACAAAGTGCGACGCAGATTTTGCAGTCCTGCGCCAAGACAGGGAACTTCTGCGATCTGGTTAAGCGCGGTCCTACTGGCGAAATCACGATGTTGACGCAGGCAGTGGTGAATCTGAGCCGGATTGAAGTCGCTGGTGTAGATGCGACGGCGCGCTACATCTTTCCGGTAGCGGGCGCAAAAATTGACACGGCCTTGGATGTGTCGTATCTGCAGAGTTTCAAGTCTTACCTGCCACAGCCTGACGGCACGACCGTGATTGATGACCGTGCCGGCAAATCCGATCAGCCGCGTTCGACCTTTCCGCGTCTGAAGGGCCAGGCTGGTGTGCGTTATCTGGCGACCGACATGTCGGCTGGCTGGAAAATGCGCTACATCGGCAGCAGTGACGATTTACCGAATAACCTCGTCAACGGCGGTACACTGCCGGCCATCTACTACAATGATTTACAGGCCGGCTTCAAGCTGCCTGGTTCAGCGTTCAACTTCACCTTCGGTATTGATAACGTGTTCGATAAACAGCCACCAGCGTCTGCGGCTAATAATCCGATCAATTTTGATATGTACACCTACGATATTCGCGGCCGGTATTTCTACGTCAAGGTCGCGAGTAAGTTTTAAATAAGTTTTAAATAAGTTTTAAATAAGTTCTAAGTAAGAAAAATATCAAGACGGGAATGGCATGAGCCACATCGACAGTAAAGGCAATACCACTAAGCGTCGTTGGGCGCTTGATCCCGTCATGATGATGTTCACAGCGCTGGCGATCGCCATTGCGCTGACCTGGACTATCCCTTCCGGCGAATACCAGCGGCGCGGCAGTTCTGAAACTGCTGCTGTCGTGCCGGGAACTTACCAGGAGCTGGCAAAAGAATTATCGCCAGCCGCCTTGATACCGCAGTCGGCAAAGAGTGAGCGAGTGAGTCCGGTGTCACCGGCGGCCATGGTGACGTCCATTCCTGCCGGACTGGCCAAGTCGTCCGGGCTGATTTTTATGATCCTGCTGTTGGGCGGTATGTTCGGCGTCTTGCGTACTTCAGGTGCGCTGGATGCCGGCATTGAGCGCTTACTTGCTTTGTCCGGTGGTCGGGTGGGCGTGGTCACGCCGGTGGTCATGATCGCCATCTCGGCTGGCAGTACGTTTCTCGGTCTGATTTCTGAATATCTGCTGATTATCCCTATCATCATCGCACTGGCTGAACGTCTTGGGCTGAGCAAGCTATACGGCTTTGCCATGCTCACACTGGCGGCCAAGGTGGGTTATCTGGCCTCGGTAACCAATCCGGTCGCCTTGCTGATCGCACAGCCTATTGTGGGTGTACCGGTATTTAGCGGCGCACTGTTCCGGTTTGTGATCTGGGCGGTCTATCTGGCGATCGCCATCTGGATAGTGCTCAGACTGGGTAAGGACGGCGCGCGAAAGGTCGTTGATTGGCATGGTGGTCGTTTATCGGCACGCCATTTTGCTGTTTTGCTGACGGTCAGCGCGACCGTCGTGATGCTGATCTACGGCTCGGCGGTGCTTGGCTGGCGGGATGTGCAATTTGCTTCGCTGTTTGTGCTGACAGCAGTCATCATGGCGCTGGCAGCGGGGATGTCGCCGCGCGAAGGTGCGCATGCCTTTGTCGACGGCATGAAATCAATGATGCTGGCAGCGCTACTGATCGGCATGGCGCGTGCAGTCGAATTGGTATTGCGCGAAGGGCGCATTCTTGACACGATCATTGCAGTCGCGTCGGATCAGGTCGCGCATCTGTCACCGATCCTGGTCGCGCCGCTGGTGATGGTATTTGAAATGTTCCTCACCTTATTGATTCCCTCTACTTCGGCCAAGGCTGCGCTGAGCATTCCTATTCTTGGGCCCATTGCCCAAACGGTGGGGGTGAGCGGGCAAACGACGGTGCTGGCTTTTTTACTGGGTAACGGACTAGTCAATATGTTTGCCCCGACCTCCGGCATGCTGCTGGCCTATCTGGCTACCGCTAATATTACCTATGGCGCCTGGTTTCGCTTCGTGCTGCCGATCTTTGGTATTTTTACTGTGCTATCCATCGCCGCGACGATGATCGCCGTCGTCATCGGCTATTGAGATGAGCGGTTTGCGCTTCGAATCCGTGATGGTCCCCATGCGCGATGGCGTATGTCTGGAAACGGATATTTATTTTCCTGCCGATGGACCAGGCCCGTTTGCAGTGCTGCTCGAACGCACGCCATATGGCAAACGCGGCACCAATCATGCCGATATCACGCGCGACGATCCGGTCGCCAAATCCAAACCGGAAGTGGCGGCGCAGTTTTCTCGCGCAGGGTATGTGTTCGTGCTACAGGATTGTCGTGGCCGATATGGCTCGGAAGGCGTGTTTACAAAATATCTGAACGAAAGTGAAGACGGCGTCGATACGCTGGCCTGGATCATGCGTCAGTCTTGGTGTAATGGACGCGTCGGAACCATGGGGCTGTCTTACGGTGCGCATGTGCAGACAGCACTGGCAGCATTTGCACCGGCGGGTTTAAGCGCGATGTTCCTTGATTCGGGGGGCTTTTCCAGCGCCTATCACAGCGGTATCCGCCAGGGTGGCGCATTCGAACTCAAACAGCTCACCTGGTCCTACAAACATGCGCAATTAGCGCCTGAAACGAAGGCTAATCCCGCACGCAAGGCCGCGCTGGCAGCACAAAATCTGCGTGAGTGGATGTGGGTCATGCCATGGAAAATTGGCCACTCACCCCTGAGCGCAGCGCCAGAGTACGAGCAGGCGGTCGTCGAACAATGGCAGAACGAATTGTTTACCCCGTTCTGGCAACAGCCGGCCTTGTATGCGCGTGGCCGATATGCCGAATTTGCCGATGTACCAATGGTGCATGTGAGTAGCTGGTTTGATCCGTATGCCATGACAGCCACCGAAAATTATATTGGTCTCTCAGCTTGCAAGCGCGGTCCGGTAAAACTTTTAATGGGCCCCTGGACGCATGGTCAGCGCTCGGTGACATATGCCGGCGACGTAGACTTTGGAACGGCGGCAACGCTTGACGATCATGTCGCGCCGGATTATTTATCCTTACGTCGCGCCTGGTTCGATCGATATCTGCGACAGAGCGATGCACCGGATTATTTTCCAACGCCGGTGAAAATATTCGTTATGGGTGGCGGCAGTGGCAAAAAAAATGCCGCTGGTCGCCTCGAGCATGGCGGTCGCTGGCGCGACGAAGCCGACTGGCCGCTGCCCGACGCGCAGCCAACGCCGTATCATCTGCATGCCAACGGACTTTTATCGACTGCCGCACCGCAGGTCGATCACGCATTTTTACAGTATCAATTTGATCCATCCGATCCGGTGCCGACCATCGGCGGCGCAATTGCCTCCGGTGCGCCGATCATGGTAGCCGGCGCCTTCGATCAGCGCGAGACGGCGGCTATTTTTGGTGCCACGCCGCCGTATCAGGCCCTGGCTGAGCGCGCCGATGTGCTGGTGTTTCAGACCGAGCCGCTGGAAAACGCGATCGAGGTGACTGGTCCGATCGTCGCGCACCTGTGGGTATCTTCCTCGGCACGCGATACCGACTTCACCATCAAGCTCATCGATGTTTATCCGCCCAGCGAAGATTATCCGCAGGCTTGCTCCATCAATCTTGTGCATGGCATACTGCGGATGCGTTTTCGGAATTCGTTTGAAAAATCAGAACTCATGGAAGCAGATGCCGTCTACCCGATCCAGATCCAGGCTTTCCCGACCAGTAATCTGTTCGCCGCAGGACACCGGATTCGTGTCGACATCTCCAGCAGTAATTTCCCCCATTTCGACATCAATCCCAATACCGGCGCGCCGGCCGGCACCGACAGTACGCCAGTGGTGGCGACCAACAGGGTCTTTCTTGATCAGCGCCGGCCTTCGCATCTGCTCTTGCCGGTCGTCGTTCGGCCTCCGACGCAAGACACAAAATAATCTCACCAGCGGGCAGTGCGAATGAATAACGCTCGCCTGGATATTAATTTCCGCGCCCTGCGCGCCTTTCATGAAATCGTCGGCACCGGTTCGGTGACCGAAGCCGCGCGTCGTATGGGTTTGACGCAGCCAGCAGTCAGCCGTCTGTTAG
The DNA here is from genome assembly GCA_947374865.1 of Oxalobacteraceae bacterium. Classification (GTDB taxonomy): domain Bacteria; phylum Pseudomonadota; class Gammaproteobacteria; order Burkholderiales; family Burkholderiaceae_D; genus CANFLV01. The sequence goes on along the minus strand of CANCDR010000001.1, from coordinate 522,801 downwards.
CGCAACTCGAACAACAAATTGGCTTTGCGCTGTTTCATCGCGATCATGGTCGCCTGGTGCCCACGCAGGACGGCTTGCTGATGTTTGAGGAAGTCGATCTGTCGATCGGCAGTGTCGACCGGATCCATAGTCTGGTGCGCGATATTTCCGAATATCGCGTGGGGCATCTCAAACTGGTCGCGCCACCGAGTTTTTCCGAAGGTATTTTGCCTGATATAGCCGCTGCCTTTGTGGCGCGTTTTCCCAAGCTGCGCCTGACGATTGATTCACGCAGTGTAGAAACTTCCAAAGCCATGATCGCGACCCGCGTCGTTGATGGCGGCTTCCTCAAATTACCGCTCGACCGTCCCGATTTGCGGGCCGAAAAAGTCGTGACCAGTGAAACCGTCTGCATTCTTACGCAAAGCCATCCGCTGAGCAGCACGCCGGTACTCACGCCGACCTTGCTCGCTGGTGTGCCGCTCATCCTGCTCGGTCTGGGTGGCATGGCGCGCATTGAGATTGAGTCGGCATTTTCGCGCGCTGGTGTACGCGCCGATGTGCGCTTTGAGACCCATACGGTGGGATCAGCTTGCGCCTTGGCTGCGCGCGGACTGGGGATCGCTTTGGTCAATGAACTGCTGGCTAGGTCGTATTTGCGCCCAGGGATGGTGATTTGCCGCTTTAGTCCGCGGCTCTTGAATGAATATGCCTTCGTGACGTCTTCCATCTCTGCGCCGACCCGGCTGGCAGCGGAATTTTTACAGCAGACCCGGCTGCATTTTTCTACCCAAGCCTAGTTATTGACTGGTGGCGCATACCTTGAGTACTTCTTCCGCACTGGTGACGCCTTCAGCAATTTTCAGCGCGCCGGCAAGTCGCAGCGGCTTCATGCCATCGCGCATACTCTGCTCGGTCAATGACTGGATGCTGGCATTCGGTTGAATCAGTTTGGCAAAGGGCCGGCTGACGGTCAGTAATTCGTATAGTCCAACACGCCCACGAAATCCGGTCTGGCGACATTCTGGACAGCCTACCGGACGGTACAGGGCAGCGGGCTTGGACAGCGTGGTGCCGGCGACCAGACTAGCCCAGACCTCGTCATCGAGCTCACCATCGGGCGATTTGCAGTCCGGGCACAAGGTGCGTACCAAGCGCTGCGCCATGATGCCGATCAGCGTGCTTTCAAGCAGATAATGCGGCACCCCGAGTTCGAGTAAGCGCATGATGGCCGATGGCGCATCGTTGGTGTGCAGCGTCGACAGCACTAAATGCCCGGTGAGCGCAGCCTGGATAGCGACTTCGGCCGTTTGCAGATCACGGATCTCACCGACCATGATGATGTCGGGGTCCTGCCGCATCAGCGCCCGCACGCCGTCGGCGAATGACAGATCAATGCCATGTTGGACTTGCATCTGATTGAAGGAAGCTTCGACCATTTCAATCGGATCTTCCACGGTGCAGACATTCACCTCCGAGGTCGCCAGCGCCTTGAGCGTGCTGTAGAGAGTAGTGGTCTTGCCGGAGCCGGTCGGGCCAGTGACGAGGATGATGCCGTAGGGGCGCGCTGTGAGGCTGTCCCAACGGGCCGCGTCGTCTGGCGGAAAGCCAAGCTCTGGCAGGGTCTTGATCACGACCTCGGGATCGAATATACGCATGACCAGCTTTTCACCAAACGCCGTCGGCATGGTCGATAGGCGTAGCTCAATTTCTTGCCCGCTCTGGGTGCGGGTTTTAATTCGCCCATCCAGCGGCCGGCGTTTTTCGATCACGTCCATTCTGCCCAGCAGTTTGATGCGCGCGGTCATGGCGATCATGATCACGACCGGTACCTGGTAGACCTGATGCAAAATTCCGTCGATGCGAAAGCGAATCGTGCCCAGTTCGCGTTTAGGCTCAAGATGAATATCGGAAGCGCGTTGCTCGAAGGCGAATTGCCACAGCCAGTCGACGATATAAATAATGTGCTGATCGTTAGCGTCAACCTGGCGATTGCTGGCGCCCATTTCCACCAACTGCTCAAAATTATTACGCAGCGCGAGATCCTGGCTGCCATTTTTGGCTGCGCCCTTGATCGATTTGGCGAGGGAAAAAAACTGCGCCGTATACTGCGCAATGTCAAGCGGATTGGCGATGACGAGTCTGACCTTACGGCGCGATATGCGGGCAATTTCGGCTTCCCATTCGAGTGCGCGCGGATCAGAGGTGGCGACGGTGAGTTCAAGGCTGCTCAATTCGAGCGGCAGAATATGAAAGCGCATCGCGTACTGTGCCGACATCACGTCAGCGACTTTGGTGAAGTCAATTTTGAGCGGATCGATACGATAAAACGGCAGACCGACTTTGTCTGCCATCCATTCAGTGAGCCAGTCCAATGTGAGCTGGCGATGAGGCGCGAGGGCCGATGTCAGTTTGCATTGCGCGATGGCGGTCAGGGGATGCATGGCCAGAGGAGCGTTGCGCAGAATACCCTGGGCCTGGATGAAGTGCTGTTTGAGTTCGGCTTTGGTGAGTATCTGGTCGGCCAGCAGCCAGGAAAACAGCTGATGCAGATCGATGCTCGAGCTCGCTACTTTTTGCATGATGAATTCAGGTCGACATTGGCATGCAAATCAGCCTATCAGCAAGCGCGCACTTTGATAAGCGGCGCACGGATTTAGTCGGGTTTAAGACCTGTTATCCATGCTTTCGTTGGTAATTTTGTCGTATTTTTGATCTCGGTAGCGCGTTGCTGCAGGCTTGCCTTGTCTAACAAGGGGGCCGCCTTGAAAGCGAGCGCGACCACATTCCCTTCGTGCACCTCAGGCAGGCACAGCACGGTATGAAAGGCAAATTTCATGGCCTTGAGATTTTTGGCATAGCTGGGATGATCGCCAAACAGATTGACTGTCATGATGCCATTCGGGCGCAGGCAGTTTGCGCAAGCGCGATAAAATTCGGCACTGTCGAGTACCGGTCCGCGCGCGGTGGCATCGTATAAATCGACTTGCAGAACGTCGATGCTGTCGTGCTGCGCCGGATCGAGTACATAGTCCATCGCATCCATTTCGCGCACTGTCAGGCGCGCATCGTCTTCGGGCAGCTTGAACATGCTGTGACAGATCGTGATTACCGAAGGATTCAATTCAATCGCCGTCACGCGTGCAGCCGGAAACTGGCGATAGCAAAATTTGGTCAGCGAAGCCGTTCCCAGGCCGAGTTGGACGATGTGCTGCGGCTGTTGAATGAAGAGCATCCAGGCCATCATCTGTTGCGCGTATTCGAGCTCGAGCCAATCTGGTTTGCGCAGACGCATGGCGCCTTGTACCCATTCGGTACCGAAATGCAGATAGCGCACCCCATCGAGCTCGCTCAAAGTCACCGGTGCGTAGCGGATCTTGCGCGCCTTGACGGGGCCGTCTCGGTGATTGGCTTCGGCTTCAATCGATTTTCGTTTTATGAGCATGGTGGCGGTGAATGAGAAACAATAGCCCAATAGCTTACAGGGCCCAAAGAAGTCGATTGGCAAACGGCTAGGCCCAACGTAAGATAGCCAAATAAGCAAATCAACAAACGCATTGTAAAGGAGAACCCATGGAAGATCGCACGACCCGGCCAATCGACCAGCTGATCACGACCTACGGCGAGAGCCATCAGCATCCGGTTAACGAAATCATTCATTTCATCTGTGTGCCGACCATCGTCTTCACCGTCTTGGGTTTGATCTGGACACTCCATCCTTTAGGCGCGCTCGGCATGGCGCTCGCCTCCATGCTTTATTACGTACCGCTGTCGGTGCCGATGGCGATTGGCTCGGCCATCATGATGGCGGCCATGTTACTGATCCTGGCGCTCATGCCGCAGCAGCTGATCGGCCAAGTTTCTATTTTAGTTTTTGTGTTGGCATGGATTGGTCAGTTCATCGGTCATAAAATCGAAGGCAAGAAACCGTCCTTTTTTGATGACCTGCGTTTTTTGATGGTCGGTCCAGTCTTCGTGATGAGTTTTCTGTTTCGTCGCTTTCATATCCGCTACTAAATGACGGCGAAGATTGTCATCGTTGGCGCCGGTTCCGTCGGCGCCTATGTCGGCGGCAGTTTGCAGTTAGCCGGCGCAGAGGTGCTCATGCTGGGCCGTTCCCGTATGCGTGAACGGATTTTGCGCTTTGGTCTGTGTCTCTCTGACCTGCAGGGATGGCGTGCAAGCCTGGGGGCTGCGCAGGTCAATTACACGGAAGATCCTGCGCTGATGGCCGATGCGGCGCTCATCATCGTCGCCGTAAAAAGCGCCGATACGGCTGTCGCCGCCGCCAGCATTCTGGCGCATGCCCATCCTTCGGCAGTTATTCTGAGTTTGCAAAATGGTGTCGGTAACGCTGAGCTGTTACGCGCAACGCTGCCGGGGCGAACAGTCCTGGCCGGCATGGTGCCCTTCAATGTCTTGCAAACACCCGACGGTCGGCTGCACCGCGGTACGGAAGGGGAACTGATGGTCGAAGCTTCGCCTGCCATCCAGCGCTTTTTGCCTTGCTTTGCAAAGGCTCGTCTGCCGCTCATCGAGCGTACGGATTTTGTCGCTGTCTTGTGGGGCAAGCTGCTGATGAATCTGAACAATGGCGTCAATGCCTTGTCGGATGTGCCACTGAAAACCGAACTCGCACAGCGCGCTTACCGACGCTGTCTGGCGCTGCTGATCGAGGAGGCTTTTAGTATTGTGCAGGCCGCAGGTATCCGACCGGTCAAGATGGCAAAGATAGGGCCGCGCTGGTTACCTTGGGTTTTGCGTTTGCCGGACTGGCTGTTTCAACGACTCGCTGCAGCCACGCTGCGCATTGATCCGGAAGCCCGTTCGTCGACCTGGGAAGACCTGCAGGCCGGCCGTCGTACCGAAGTGGATTACCTCAATGGCGCAGTGCTTCATCTGGCCGAATCCTTGGGGCGTGATGCGCCAGCGAACCGGCGCATGGTGGCGCTGATCCGCAACGCCGAGGCTGGCCGTCAGCCAGCACTGAGTGGCGAGGCACTGCTTGCTGAATTGATGTCCTCAGTGTCGTTCTCATTGTCGTCCTCATCGACGTCGTCATAACAATGCCGTTGCTACTTCCGCGGCTATTTTATCGCGCTACCCCTTCGGTAAAAAGTCGCATACAAGGCACGCAGCAATGAGTCGCAGTGCTGAACACATCGGCCATTTTCGCCCCTGCCTGACATTGCAGACCCTCACCCGCGGCGATGGCTTACTCGGTATGCGGCCTTCGGGCAGTTTTGGTCCGCGCGGTGGGATGGTCACCGTGGCCCATATCGACTGGCGCTATACCACCGACAGCGGTCTGCAATGGCAAACGCCGGCACCCACGCGCTTGCTGAATCGTCGACCAGACTCCACCGAAGTACTGCTCGACGCAACAGGTCGCAGCGTGACGCTACTACGTGATTTAGGCGCTGAAGCGGACGCGCTGGATCTGGTGTGGGAGAGTGGCCTACAGCCGATTCCTGAACTGGGTTTGCAATGGCGCAGTGATCCGCGCAGTGATCCGCTCATTGATCAGCGCAGTGAATTTTCAGCCTGCTGGACGCTGCTGCAGGAAGATTTTTTTGCGGATTTCTGGGCCGAGCAGCTGCCTCTGTTTCAGGCCAGCGGCTGGATGATCGTGGTGTGTCCCGGCTTCGCCCATGAGAGCGTGCCGGTGCAGGCCTGGCACCTGATCGTGAGCCAGCAAACTGGCGAAGTAATCGGCCGTGAAGTCGCGGCAGCCATGCAGGGGCGCGCGCAAGTTCCCGGTGCCCTGAGTCTGCCGGCGCAGGAAGGGTCGTGGCTGCTTTCTTTGGGTATCGAGATCGATGGTCAGGTACTCGACCTGGTGCCGATGATCGCTAATCTCTTGCAGCGTGATGCGCGCTGGATGAATGCCCAGCAGGTCGCCGCCATCGATGATTTATCGGTGATCCAGTTACGCGCCCCCGGGGGCAAGCGCATCGATGCCTTGGCGGCGCCTCTCAAGGCGATCGTCAGCCAGATGCTCGACCTGCTGACCGATGCACGGCGCAAGGAAGGTCCGCTGCTGTTATCGCACTGGGACACCTATCGACTGCAAGCTCTGCAGCGCAGTCTGTACGACACCCAGGCCCAGCGGGCCGGCGCTTACGGTCAGTGGCAATTGCAGGGCGCAGCGGGCTTACGCAGCCTGGCCGAGCGCTTACAAAGCAGTGCAGGATTACTGCCGGTCGAGGCGCCCAAAGGTCTTGGCGTCACGCTGCGCGCTTATCAGCTGCATGGTCTGGCGTGGTTACAGTATTTGCGCGCACAGCATCTGGGCGGGATTCTGGCGGACGATATGGGACTGGGAAAAACCGCCCAAGTGCTGGCCCATCTGCTACTGGAAAAACAGGCTGGCCGACTCGATGTGCCGGCGTTGATTGTCTTACCGACCTCGCTCATTTTTAACTGGCAAAGCGAACTCGCGCGCATGGCGCCGCAGCTCAGCGTACTCACGCTGCAGGGCGCTGACCGGGCTGACCGATTTGTCAGTATCCATCGGCATGATGTCGTGCTGACGACGTATCCGCTGCTGTGGCGTGACGCCGCGGTGTTGCAGGCGCAGTTATTTCATTATCTGATTCTTGACGAGGCGCAGTCAGTCAAAAATGCCAGCGCACGCTCGGCCCATGCGATTCGGCGCATTCAGGCCCGGCACCGTCTTTGCATCACCGGCACACCGATGGAAAATCATCTGGGCGAGCTGTGGACGCAGTTCGATTTTCTCATGCCGGGCTTTCTGGGTGACGCGCGCAGTTTCATGCGGCTGTGGCGCAAACCGATTGAGGTCAACGGTCAAACCTTGCGCGCCAAATTACTCGCGCAACGGGTTCAGCCTTTTATTTTACGACGGCGCAAAGACGATGTCTTGCGCGAACTGCCACCACGAACCGATGTGATCCAGCGTCTGCAATTACAAGGTAAGCAGCGCGATCTGTATGAGAGCGTGCGCGTGGCAGCCGATGAAGAAGTACGAAAAATATTAAAGCGCAAAGGTTTTGCCGGCGCACAAATCAGTATTCTCGATGCCCTGCTCAAACTGCGTCAGGTGTGCTGTGATCCGTCTCTGTTAAAAGGCAAGACGCTGGCTAACAATATGGAGCGCGCCAAACTCGAACTCTTATGCGAGATGCTGCCCGCTTTGGTCGCGCAGGGTAGACGTGTTCTGGTATTTTCTCAGTTCACCGAAATGCTCAGCCTGATTGGTCCAAAGTTGACGACGCTGGCATTACCCTGGCTATCCCTGACCGGTCGTACGCCGCCGGCAAAGCGGGCGCAGGTCGTCGCGCGTTTTCAGGACCGGCAGGAAGCGATTATGCTGATCAGTTTAAAGGCGGGCGGTGTGGGACTGAACCTGACAGCGGCTGACACGGTCATTCACCTTGATCCCTGGTGGAACCCGGCGGTGGAAGAACAGGCCACCGCGCGTGCGCACCGGATCGGTCAGGAGCAGGCGGTGTTCGTTTATAAAATCGTCATTGAAGGCAGCATTGAGGAGCGCATGCTGGCACTGCAGGCGCGCAAGGCGGCCTTAGTCGAAGGTGTATTAGGCAGCGATGCCGCTTTTGCGCCCAAGTTCAGCGCCGACGATCTGGCGGGTCTTCTGGCACCGCTGGATTGGTCGGCGGCTGACGATACTATTGGCGCTTGACCCACTGGTGAATTTTTTGTTCCAGGACGTCGAGCGGCAGGGCGCCATTTTCCAGCACCGCTGCATGAAAAGCCCGGATATCGAATTTTTTCCCCAGCGTTTTTTCTGCTTCAGAGCGCAAGGCGAGAATTTTTCGTTGGCCGATCTTATACGCCAAGGCCTGACCCGGCCAGCCGATGTAACGATCGACTTCGTTGATGATGTCGGTTTCGGTCTTGGGGGCGTTATCTTTGAAATAGTCGATCGCCTGTTCGCGGGTCCAGTGTTTGGCGTGGATGCCGGTGTCAACCACGAGTCGCACAGCACGCCACATGTCGTAGGTCAGCTGACCAAAATGCGAATACGGGTCTTTGTACAGCCCGAGTTCAAAGCCCAATCGTTCCGAGTACAGCCCCCAGCCTTCGATAAACGCCGTGTAGTGCGCAAAGCGGCGAAAGGTCGGCAGCTCACCCTGTTCCTGCGCCAAGGCGATCTGCAGGTGATGTCCCGGTGCTGCTTCATGCACGGTCAGGACTTCGATCTCATATTTTGGCCGGACTTCCGGACGGTATAAATTCACGTAGTAGTAACCCGCACGTTGTCCGTCGATTGACGGGCCACTGTAGTAGGCCGTGGTGGTATTGGGCGCGCTGGTCATGGGAATAGCGCGCACACCAAAGGGCGTGCGGTAGAGCTTATTGAACAACTTGGGCAGTTCAGGCTCAATCAGCTTGGCCGTCACCACATAGGCACGAAACAGATCGTCGGGATTGGTGAAATAAAATTGCGGATCGCTGCGTAGTTTGGCAAAAAATTCCTGCCGTGTGCCGCTAAAGCCCACTTCCGTCATCACGCTTTGCATTTCACCGCGAATGCGTTCAACTTCCTGCAAGCCGATCGCGTGAATCTGCTCTGGCGTGAGGTTGGTGGTGGTAAAGGCCGCGACCCGGTTTTGATAATAGGCGTCGCCATCCGGTGTATCCCAGATACCGACCGAGGTACGGCAGGCTGGTAGATATTCTTTTTGGAAGAAGGTATCGAAACGCTGGTAAGCCGGAATGATGCTGTCCATGATCAGCGCCGACGCGCGGGCTGTCAGACGCTTTTGTTCCGCCACAGGTATGGTGGCGGGATATTGTTTGAAACGCTCAAAGAAGGGACTCTGCTCGGCACTACTGACGATCTGCATGGCCAGCTGTGGCACGACGCGCTCCATGAGTACGCGCGGTTGGGTACGTTTTTCCAGTGCCGCCTGACGCAGCATGAGGATGGTTTGATCGATATAGCGCGGTAGTGCCTGCATGCGCTGCAGCCAAACTTCGTAATCGGCGCCATTAGCAAACGGCATGAGCTCGATGACTTCATTGGCAGTCTGTATGCCTTCGCGTGCCGAAATGTCGTACGACTGTGTGCGGAATGGCACCACGGCGAGGCGTTCCTGATACTGTTTTTTAAACAGGTCGTAATTTAATTGTTCATTGGCCGGCAGTGCGCTGCGGGCGATTTTTTCCAGATCTGCTAATACTTTTTTATTGTCGCGCTCGATGCGTTCGTCATTGGCGCGGCTGACTTCCGGCCAGCGCGCATTCAAACGGGTTTCGCCGTAATAGGTCGCAGCGAGTGGATTGTCCTGCAGATCACGTTCCCAGGCTTGATTGAACAAGGCATGCAGTGCTTGGGTAGGCGTTGCGGCATTGGCTTGGGTCAGATGAAAAACGCCGATGCAGAGCGTGGCGGATAAAAGTAGGGGACGCAGAGCAGCAAGGAAGTTGGGATGCATGACGGTGGTCTCCGGGTGGATTATTTTTTAAGTTTTAGTACATGTGGCGAAGAGTATAGAGGATACGCGAGGAAATGCGAGGATATGCAGACTCACTCGATTGAATTCTCAAACTCCGCCAGAAAGATACCGGCGGGGGATGTTTGCCGCACAGTGTTTAAACGCTGGGGATCGATCCTGGCCTGCTGAAGATTGCGCAGGTAATCGTCGGTGCCGAATTGCGCTGGGCGATAGACCAGCGTGCCCGGTTTATTCCAGTTCGCCCATGGTTCCTGGCGCTGAATATGCGCGCCGATCTGCGAATGCAGTACCACCATTTTACCGACTGCTTCGAGCGTTGTTGGGGTAATCGTTCCCTGCGGCGCCTGATAAATATTGATGCTGCCTAACTGGCAGGCATAGCCCGCGACCGGCACATCGCCGTAGGGTGTGCAGCGCAGATTATGCGGCCACTGACGCGCCAGATTGAATTTGCCAGCCAATGCATTAGCCGTGCCATCGTGGGTAAATTTGCAGTGATCGAAGACAAAGCCATAGCGCGTTTTGACACTGGTACTGGGTGCGCCGACATAGGAGTTAGTACGGTCGCCCAGCGACTTGATTTCAGACTGATAGAAGTAAGCGGTCGCATCGCCAAAAATGAAATCGACATCGCCTTCAATATACGACTGATAAAAAAAGCTGCGCACGGTGTCCCCCGGTTTGGGTGACTTCAAATACAAGGTGTCTTGAAAGCCCAGCAGGCGAACCTGTTCGAATTGCACCTTGTCGGCGCCATCGACCATCACGGCCAGTGCCTGGTGATGTACCAGTAAGGTCTGCGCGTAAATCCCCTGATCGCCGCACACACCCTGCGGGCATTCTTCGCGCGCGTTGCCTTGTGCTTTGTTATAGGCGTTTTCGATGGTGATATTTTTGGCCTGAAAACCAGCATTTTTGATCCATAAGACGGCGGTACCAAAGGTGCCCAATGTGGGGCGATCTTTTAGTGAATCAAACATAGCGCGGATGTCTGCATCCAGACCATCGAATTGGGCGGCAAACTGGGCCTGGTAATCGGCGCCACTCAGCGCAGCATCGAGATTGGCCGTGATTTTGGTACTGGCGGCATTCGTGCCGATACCATACAAGGTGATCGGCGCAGAGGCTGGAACGTAGACCAGTTCTTGATAGACCCCTGGTTTAATGAGGATGTGAATACGCGCTTTGCGGTGACCGCTACGGGCATCACTCAGCGCTCGGCTGACCGCTGTCTGCACATGATGAAACACCCGGCGACCATCGGCGATTGCCTTGGGGTCGACGATGTAGTCAGGCTTTAGCGCGGCCGCTGCACGAATCGGCTGCGCCAAGGGATCCCAGGGATCGATGGTTTCATGCCCACCCTGGCCAGTCAATTTGAGTACTTCGCGCAGCGAAAATGCCTTCGCCTGTTCTGGTGTTAACTGTGGGCGTTGAATCTGGCCAGCGGTGGATTTAAAATGCGCGCGCAGTTCTGGTCGCGCCTGCAGCAATTCTTTCTCGACGATTCCGGCAAATAATTGTGCACCTTTGATACCGACGTGGGTGTGGTCAAAGGCGCTGCGTGCCGGGCTGGTATTTTCCAGCTGATTTAAATCGGCTGCCGGCTTGGTCGGGACTTTCGCAGGCGGTGGCTCGACTGCCAAGGTGTCGGCTTCGGCTTCGCCCATCGCCTGCACGACAGCGGCACTGTCGGCATTCAACTCCAGCAAAGTGATGTGCTGTGCGCGGGCGACTTCGCGTGTGGCCTGGGCCCAGGGCTGCAGATCGTCTTGTAAAAAATTATTGCGAAATGTGCGTCTCGTCAGTGGGGTCACCAGGACTGGAATGCCGCCCAGTGCACTGACTTCCTTTGCATAGCGCGCCATATTGACTGGAAACTCCGTCACCAGATCGGTGGAACGTCCCGGCTTTCCCGGCTGGTCGTTATGCCCAAACTGGATCAAGACATACGTCGGCGTGATGGCAGCCGGGGCTTGCAGCAGCGTTTGTACCTTATCCCATAAGCCTTCGGCCCGAAAACTGCCGGAGCTGCGGCCATTCTTGGCCAGATTGATACAGTCGACATGCGCTTGAAAGCGCTCACAGAGCGCATCGCCGTAGCCATTGCGCGGCGCCATGGTGGAGTCGCCGACCAAAATCACGCGCATGGTTTTAGTCACTGCAGCGGGCGCCGGACTGGCAAGCGATAGCTCGACAGCCCGAGCGTTAAGTGACAAGAGGGCGCTAAAAATCCAGCATGAAAAAGTCAATCGAGTGAACATATTTTTTCTTTAAAAATGCAGCAACAATGTCGCCATCAGCCACGTGAAAAAGTCCGCGTGACGCGTTCCAGATGCGCCCGCATTGCGCGCCGTGCTTCGGCCGGGTCGTGGGCCGCGATCGCTTCCAGAATATTGCGATGGTCGGTGAGCGTTTGCTGGCGCAGTTCTTCGGTTTGAAAATGTTCTTTTAATTTATGCCACAGATGTCCGCGTTGATCCCACAAATAGTCGATCACGCCGACCATGGCGCTATTGCCGGTAGCACGGGCAATCGCCAGATGAAAGTTTCGATCATCCTGTTCATTGCTGGCGGTATTGGCATGATGACGTTCCATCTCCACCACGGCCTTGAGGATGGCATCGATGGCGCTATCGGTCGCCACGCGGGCGGCGATGGCGGCGATTTCTGATTCGATCAGACGCCGTGCAGACAAGACTTCAAACGGGCCAGGGCCCACTTCGGTCATTTCTTCTGATACGTTGGGTTTCTCGCTCACATACACGCCTGAACCGCCGCGCACTTCGATCACGCCGCCTAATTCGAGCGCGATCAGGGCTTCACGCAGGGAAGCGCGGCTCACGCTCAGTTTGGTCGCCAGGTCGCGTTCGGAAGGTAATCGTTCGCCGCCTTGAATATGATCCTCGCGGATGAGGTCGAGAATCCGTTCGGCGACGACGCGATAAAGTCGCGGTTCATGTTGCGGTGCTGCGGGTGCGCCAGCGTGTTTTTTATTCATGAGTCCGTATCCAGCCAATAATGTTGAAAAAGCAAATTTTGGTCAGGCCATTTTAATGTGGTTAGACCAATTTAGCGATGTGGACTAGCCAAATGACCATTTTAATGGCATACTGGTTAGAACACAATGCAATCAAAAACACGCCCAGAATAGCTTCTCGGCGCTGAGGAAAAACATGAACAAGCGCGACGCGGCCAAGATCCCATTGTATATAAGCATGCACGAAAACGACAACGTCGCGATCATCGTCAATGATGGCGGCTTGCCCGCTGGTGCAGTTTTCCCCTCTGGTTTGACGCTGATTGAGGCGGTGCCGCAGGGTCATAAGGTGACGCTATGCGACCTCGCGCAAGGCGCACCCATCATTCGTTATAACGTGACGATCGGAACCGCTGCGAGCGCGATTGCCAAAGGCAGTTGGGTCAAAGAGGCGTTGATCACGATGCCGCCCGCCAGAGTCCTCACCGATTTACCGATGGCCACCCACAAGCCCGCGCCACTGCCAGCGCTGGCAGGCCACACCTTTGAGGGTTTTCGTAACGCCGACGGCAGCGTCGGTACGCGCAATATTCTGGCCATCACGACCACCGTTCAATGCGTGGCCGGCGTGGTGGAGCATGCGGTTAAATTAATCAAGTCGGAACTGCTGCCGCACTACCCGAATGTGGATGACGTGATCGGCTTGGAACACAGCTACGGCTGCGGTGTCGCCATCGACGCGCCGGATGCCATGATCCCGATCCGCACTGTGCGCAATATCAGTCTTAATCCCAATTTTGGTGGCCAGGCGATGGTGGTTAGTCTGGGCTGTGAAAAATTACAGCCCGCCCGCCTGTTCCCCAAGGGCTCGATTCCGATCCAGAATGGTGGCGACCCGGTGACGGTGTGTCTGCAAGACCAGCAGCATATCGGCTTTCAATCGATGGTCGATTCGATCATGCAAACGGCCAAAGGTCAGCTGGAAAAACTCAATCTGCGGCGCCGTGAAACCTGTCCGGCATCCGACCTCGTCGTCGGCGTGCAATGTGGCGGCAGTGATGCTTTTTCTGGCGTGACGGCGAATCCGGCGGTCGGCTTTGCGACCGATCTGCTGGTGCGCGCTGGTGCAGCAGTGATGTTTTCAGAGGTTACCGAAGTGCGCGACGGGATCGATCAGCTCACCTCACGCGCTGTGAGCGCGGAAGTCGCCGAGGCGATGGTGCGTGAGATGGCCTGGTACGACAATTATCTCAAGCGTGGCGGGGTTGACCGCAGCGCCAATACAACGCCGGGTAATAAAGCCGGTGGTTTGTCGAACATCGTTGAAAAGGCCATGGGCTCGATCGTCAAATCAGGCAGTAGCCCCATCTCTGGCGTGCTCGCGCCGGGCGAAAAGCTGCAGCAAAAAGGTTTAATCTATGCCGCGACGCCAGCCAGTGATTTCATCTGCGGCACTCTGCAAGTCGCTGCCGGTATGAACCTGCATATTTTTACCACCGGACGCGGCACGCCTTACGGCCTGGCGGCGGTGCCGGTCATCAAAGTCGCCACGCGCAATGAACTGGCAGAACGCTGGCACGACCTGATGGATCTGAATGCCGGCCGCATCGCTAGTGGCGAGGCGAGTATTGCCGACATTGGCTGGGAGCTTTTTCATCTCATGTTATCGATCGCCAGCGGTAAAAAAACCTGGGCCGAGCACTGGAAATTACATAACGCGCTGGTGCTCTTTAACCCGGCGCCAGTGACCTGATCGCCTGCAAGCCAGCATTGACCTTTTTCGACTTTTTTATACTTCATTATGACGACGCAAACCAACAGCAAACCATTCAAGCGCTTACTTCTCACTGGCGCCGCCGGCGGACTCGGGCGCGTTCTGCGCGAGCGTCTCAAACCTTTTACGGAGGTGCTGCGACTGAGTGATCTGAGTGATCTTGGCCCCGCGCGTGAGGGTGAAGAAATTGTGCAATGTGATTTGGCCGACAAATCCGCTGTGATGGCCATGATGGAGGGTGTCGATGCGGTGCTGCATTTCGGCGGCATTTCGGTCGAAGCAGCGTTTGAGCCCATCATGCTGGCCAATATTCAGGGCACCTACAATCTTTACGAGGCGGTCCATAAATGTAATGTGCAGCGGGTGATTTTTGCCAGCTCAAATCATACGGTCGGGTTTTATCGCACCACGGATCTGGTCGATGCAGATATGCCGTTTCGGGCCGACAGCATGTACGGCGTGAGTAAATGTTTTGGTGAAGTCTTGTCACGCTATTACTACGACCGCTTTGGCATTGAAACCGTTTGTCTGCGCATTGGTTCCTCGTTTCCGGAGCCGCTCAATCCGCGCATGATGGTCACGTATTTCAGTTATGACGATCTGGTGGAGTCCCTGCGTTGTGCCTTATTTGCGCCGCGTGTGGGCCATACGATTGCCTTTGGCGTCTCCAATAATCCTAAAAAATGGTGGGACGACAGCAAGGCGGGCCACCTTGGTTACCAGGGTAAAGACAGCTCGGAAAAATTTGCCGACAAATTTCCACCGACCGCCGAGCGACCAGCAAAAGATGATCCGACGACAATTTTTCAAGGCGGACCCTTTGTGCTCTCCGGGCCAATTTACAAGTAGTCGCTTGGGCCAGCGGCAGAGAGTGTTGATGCCTATTTAGCATGATGCACAGTTGCAACAATAAACCTTTTCTGGCTAGACCGATTGCAAATGTGGTCTAGCCACTTTAAAATGGTCAGACCAGAACAAGTAGCCTCAAAATGATTCAGAACGACAAAGCGCCAGCGCTTTTCGTCAATCAGCACAGGAAGTTAATCAAGAAGTAAATAAAGAAGTAAATGACCGTCTGCGACCTCGACTTAAGGCATGCCTGGTTCTCGTCACAGTGGCAAAGAGTACGCGAGGTGCTCAAACAACGTTCAATGCGGCAGATCGTCGCAGGAATATTTTTAGAAGATCTCGAGGAGACAGTAATGAGTAAGCGTATCAAGCACATTCACAGCGGACTGGTTTTATCGTCCATTACCTTGGCCGTCATGAGCCTGGCAAACCCGGCATGGGCACAGCAAGACGAAAGCGTTCAGCGCATTGAAGTGACCGGTTCGAGCATCAAGCGTTTGGCTACCGAAGCGTCTTTGCCAGTGTCGACCATTTCATCAGAAGAAATGGTTAGCCGCGGTATGACCACGCTGGCAGATTTGATGATGGCCTTGCCGCAGTCCGCATCGCTGGCACCATCCAACGCCGGATCCGGTACCAACATCAATTTGCGTGGCTTGGGCGTGAACCGTACGCTGGTCTTGATCAACGGACGTCGCGGCACCAATGAAGCGATCGCTGACGGTTACGCCAATCTGGACGTCATTCCAATGAGCGCCATTTCCAAGGTCGAAGTTTTGCGCGATGGCGCATCGTCGATTTACGGCTCGGATGCGATTGGCGGCGTGGTCAACTTCATTACCCGTAAATCTTTTGAAGGTGCCACTGCCACAGCGCAAATGGTCAGGCCACAGGCGACTGGTGGCGGCGCTGAAAAGCGTCTGGGCTTCACGGTCGGTAAGGGTGATCTGGCAGTCGATGGCTGGAACGTGTATGCCACGATGGATGCGCATAATCGCAGCCGTCTTGCAGCAAGCGACCGGGCCGAACTGAGTTCCGCCGAACTGCTCACCAGCATTGGCCGCGCGCCGTCGCTGGGCACCGGTGGCTACGCCATGCCGGCCAACTTCACGACCGCGACTAACAAAACGGCCGCTAATCCTTACGGAACAAGTTGTTCTGCGCCGTATTCGATCCTGGGTCAAAAGGGCACCTGTATTTTAAATACGCTCAACTACAACACCGCCTTATACGGTAATGAACAAATTTCGTTCTACACCAAAGGCACCAAGCGAATTAGTGATGATCATACGATCACCCTCGATTACACGCGCGGTCAGGAATTTATTGAACGGGTCGCTAATCCGGTAACGAGTCTGGGTTTGAATAGTGTCCTTGGCTCTTTGCCATCGACCAGTAAATGGTATCCGGGTGCTAGCGGTGGTGTGCCAGCTGTCGCCGGTCTGAAAGGCGAGCCATTACTGGTCACCTGGAGTATCGCTGATCTGGGTTTGCAAACCACCAAAGATGTCCAGGTTTTGCAACGCACAACCCTGGTCGACGAAGGACGTATGGCTGGCTGGGACTACAAACTCGGTGCGACCTATGCGATTAGTGATCGTAAATCGGATACCGCTGCCGGCACCGTCGAAGCAGCAAAAATTCAAGCCGGCTTAACGAGTGGTGCACTCAATCCATTTGGTCTGCAAGATGCTGCTGGTCTGGCTTATTTGAAGAGCATTTCGTTTGATGGTAACAATATCCGTACATCAAAGAGTACCTTTGCCGGTGTGGATGTCACGATCAATCGCGAACTAATGGCTTTGGGCGGTGGTCAGCTGGCCGTCGCGATCGGTGCCGATTACCATCGTGACACGACCATCGACACCAAGACCCCTGCAGGCTATCTCTACAATTACACGCTGTCTGTTGAGGGCAAAGGCGAGCGCAATGTGGCGGCCTTGTTTGCCGAGCTGGATGCGCCGATCACGAAAGAACTCAATCTGAACTTTGCTGTGCGTGACGATAATTTCAGTGACTTCGGTAACACGATCAATCCAAAGGCCAGCTTCCGCTATCAGCCTTCCAAACTCGTCATGTTCCGTGGTTCGGCCAACACAGGCTTCCGTGCACCGACCCTGTTTGATGCGTATGGCTACCGGGTTGCCGGTGCCAATGCGACGACCTCGGCAAAATGGGATGATCCGGTACTTTGCCCAGGCGGTACACCAGGCGTTGCTGGTACAGGTAAGGCGATCGCTGGGCAGGTCTCGGCCACAGTATGTAATGCCACGATGCCAAAACAGACTGGTGCGAATCCTGATCTGACACCAGAAACCTCGCAAGGCGCAACACTGGGTCTGGTCTTCGAGCCGAACAAGAATCTGACGGTATCGGTAGACTACTGGCGTATCACGATGGATAACATGATCGCGAACTTGCCGGAGCAATCCTACTTTCTGAATCCGGCAAAATACAGCAGCCTGTTTGTGCGTAACGCAGACGGTTCACTCAACTACATCAAAAATATCGTGATGAACCTGGGTGGTCAAAAAGCAGCTGGTATTGACTTGAGCGTCACCTATGACCTGCCAAAAACATGGGCCGGTGATTTCAAGATTCAGCTCGATGGTACCTACCTGACCCAGTTTGATAACCAGCTTGAAAAAGATGCGCCGTTCACATCCAACATTGGTCAATTTGGACTGGCTAGCAATGGTACGACCAGCAGCTTCCCGATCATTACCTATCGTTGGAAACATACCCTAGCATTCTCCTGGGCGAATGGACCGTTTTCGGCCCAGCTGACGCAAAATCATAATGCGGGCTACCACGATCAGAACCTGGTCGCGGCCCAATACTTCCGTGATATTGAGTCCTATAACGTCTGGAATCTGAGCACTAACTATCGCGGCATCAAGCATGTCACGATCGCAGCGGGCATTACCAATCTGTTTAACGTCAATCCGCCAGTGACAAATAGCAGCCTGTATTCCAACGGCTATTTGAGCAGCGCAGCAAGTCCGATCGGACGTTCTTTCAATACCCGCGTAACGTACGCGTACTAAGCAAGCACATCCCCCCAGACTAACGTTTGGGGGGATTTTTTTATCGGTACTGATCCCCTTATTTAAAAAAGACGCATCATGAAACGTAGAGATTTCATGCAGACCTTGTCTGCCGCTGGTATGAGCTTGCTGGGAACAGCGCCAGCAGTATTGGCTGCCGAATCGTCTGCCGAATCGGTAGCCAGTGCCGGCGCTGATCCCTGGAAGGCTGCGCAAGTCATTATTGATCGCGTCTCCAAGCCGATCGTGTTTCGCCAAGAAGATTTTCTGATTACGAATTTTGGTGCCGCCCCCTGTGCGCTGGTGCCGACCACGGCGTGGATTTCCTTCGTCGAAAAAGCCAGCTTGAAAACGCCGGCTGCGGGATCAACGGATTGTTATCCAGCCATTAGCGCCGCGATCGCGGCCTGCAATAAAGCCGGCGGCGGACGGGTACTGATCCCGGCCGGGAACTGGTATGTCTGCGGACCGATCGTGCTGCTGTCGAATGTGCATGTGCACTTGGCTGCTGGCGCGCATGTCTACTTCAGTAATAATCCGGCGGACTACGCCAAATACGGCAAGTTCGACTGCGGTATCAACGGCAAACTCTCGATCACCCGCTGGGAAGGTAACGACTGCCTGAATTATTCGTCGATGGTGTACGCCTACGGGCAGACTAATATTGCCCTCACAGGTGAAGACTGGACCAGCATTTTAGATGGTCAGGCCGGCGTAACATTCGCCGACAGTACCGACTGCTGGTGGTCATGGAAGGGACGTGACAAACCAAACTGGGCGGGTGATATCGCTGCCGGTTCCGGCGACTACATCAAGCATCACAAAGGTCAGACCGAAGTATCGGTCAACGTCAATAATCCACAATCCCTGCGCGAGATTGCACCGCATCTGAGCGAGCAGGAAGCCAAATTTATTCAGGGCGAAGGCGATCGCTGGCGCAATGACGCAAACTTTTTGCGCGCCATGGCCGAAGCCCGATTACCGATCGAAAAGCGCGTTCTCGGCATTGGCCATTATTTGCGACCGCACATGGTGCAATTTATCAGCTGCACGAATGTTCTGTTTGAAGGCTATCAGCTTAACCATGCGCCGTTCTGGCAGCACAATCCGGTCAATTGCCACAACATGCATGTGAAGAAAATCTTCGCTAATAGCATGGGCCCTAACAGCGATGGCTTTGATCCCGAATCGTGCAGTAATGTGCTGATCGAAGACTGTCATTTCAATACCGGCGACGATTGCATTGCCATCGATTCCGGCAAGGGTCCGGATATCCAGTTTGGACCGGCGCAGGATATTGTGATTCAGCGTTGTCGCATGCAGAGCGGCCATGGCGCCATTACGCTGGGCAGCATCATGTCGGGTGGTATTCGCAATATCTATGCGCAGAATCTGGTGTTTGAAAACAGTAACTGGCAGACGGATCCGCTCAACATCGCCATTCGTCTCAAGACCAATATGAGTCGGGGTGGATTTCTGCATAATCTGCATGTGCGCAATGTGCAGATCCCGAACGGGATTCGTACCACACCGGCGACTTTCTCCAGCTTGCCTGGTTCGCTGATTCCGTCTAAAACGGTGGCGACGTCGGCCGGTGGCATCATTACGATCGACTGCGGCTATGATCCAAGCTCTGATAACGTGCGCATCCGTCCACCGACGGTATCAGGCGTGCATATTTCGAACATCAAAGTTGGTACGCCTCCCGGTGGCAAACATTCCTGCTACCAGGCAGTCGTGATCCTGGGTCCGGTCGTGACCGACTACAACGGGCCGCTGCCTGTGCCGGCGATTCTTCCGGTGAACGATATCCATATTAGTGACTGCGATTTGGGTACGCCGGTCAATGCAGATAAACCAATTTATCTTTTTAACGTCAAGAGTCTCAAGCTCAAAAACGTCAAGATCGGCAGCAAGACCTTCAATGAAACCTTGTCGGGATAATGATGATATTTTCTTAAACTTTGCGTGCGGTAAGCATGCGCAGATGCGACGGCTTACATGGGAGATTTTGCCCGCCAATTTCAACCGGATAGATGACAAAGCATGAATAACAAAAAACCGCCTAAAGTAGATACTCAAGCACAGCCAGACTTGCAGCGCCGTCGACTGCTGCAAGCCGCCTCCGTCACCGGATTAGGCCTGGGCGCCACACTGCCAAGTCTGGCAGATAATCCGCCCGGCGATCCATGGCTGCAGGCGCAGGCCATCATTGACCGCTTATCCAAGCCGCTGCCGTTTCGCGCGCAGGATTTTCTCATCACCGCCTATGGTGCGGCGACGTGTAAATTGATCAAAGTGCGCGCCTGGATATCCCATCACGAACAGGGCGAGGTCAATACCCAGGCGCCGAATGCCAAAGACTGTTATCCGGCGATCAGTGCGGCCATCGCCGCCTGTCACAAGGCCGGTGGCGGACGGGTCGTGATCCCGGCCGGGAATTGGTATTGTGCTGGACCGATCGTTTTGCGCTCGCATGTGCACGTCCATTTAAAAGCCGGCGCACAAATCTACTTCAGCAGTAACCCGGCCGACTTTGCCAAGTACGGTGATATCGACTGCGGCGCCAATGGCAAGCTGGTGATATCGCGCTGGCAGTCAAATGACTGCCTTAATTACTCGCCTATGGTGTATGCCTATGGCCAGGACAATATCGCCATCACGGGGGAAGACTGGAGCAGTATTTTGAACGGTCAGGGTGGCGTGCCGTTTGACGCAGCCGGCAATTGCTGGTGGCGATGGAAAGGCGCGAATGCCGCCTTCCATCCGGATGGTCTGCAGGCTGGCAATGGCACGGCGCCGCTGAATGCGTTGTCAGAAAATACGCCTAATCCAGCAAACCCAAGCTCGCTCGCACAAATTGCCCCTAGTCTGTCGGAAGCACAGCGTCAATTGATTCAAGGCGAAGGCGATCGTTGGCGTATGGATGGCCAATTTTTGCCGGCCTTATCCGAAGCCGGTGTGCCGCTGGCCAGACGTATCTTCGGCGTTGGTCATTATTTGCGCGCACCGATGATTCAGTTTGTTGGCTGCACCAATGTGCTTATGCAGGGCTATCAAGTTAATTATTCGCCTTTCTGGCAGCACCATCCGGTTCACTGTCGTAATGTCGTGATCCGCAAGGTGCATGCCAATAGTCTGGGACCGAACAGCGATGGCTTCGATCCGGAAGCCTGTGACCATGTGCTGGTCGAGGGCTGTACTTTTGATACCGGCGATGATTGCATCGCCATCAAGGCCGGCAAGAATTTTGATACCCAGTATGGCCCCTCACAAAATATCGTAATCCAACACTGCATCATGCAAAGCGGTCATGGCGCCGTCACGCTTGGCAGCGAAATGGCGGGCGGGATTCAAAATGTCTTCGCACAGAATCTGGTATTTGAAAATATTAACTGGCGCACCGATCCGCTCAATATTGCGATTCGTCTCAAGACCAACATGAATCGTGGCGGCTATCTGCGGCATTTTTATGTACGTAATATTTCTATACCTAATGGTGTGCAGACTACACCGGCCTATTATGCTTCCCTGCCAGGTTCGCCGATCAAAAACCGCAGCGTAGCGACCTCGGGCGGTGGCATCGTCACGTTTGACTGTGATTATGCGCCGCGCAATGACAACGTTCGCACACGTCCGCCAGTGGTCTCGAATGTACATATCTCCAACGTCACGGTGGGGAATGTGACGACAAAAAATGGTGCCTTCTCCTGTTATCAGGCGATCGTCGTGCTCGGTCCGGTGGCGTCCGACTACAACGGCGCCGAACCAGCGCCGCGGGTACTGCCTGTGACCGATGTCGTGATCAGTGACTGCAATTTCGGCACCCCAGCCAATGCGGCGCAGCCGTTTTACCTCTATAACATTCAGGGGCTGCAGCTCAAGAACGTAAGCGTGGGCGGTGTGCTGCACAATACGACGCTGTCGGGTTAAAGGCCGTCATGAAGCGAATGAACGTAATAGCCTAAATTGTTGTAAATTACGCTATTACGTTTATTCCCTCACGCCGCCATGACGCTTCCTTCCGCTCTCAAAAATTTAAAAATCGACCGCAGCGCCATCAGTCCCGTCAAGCGACGACGCTGGGGTCGCTGGGTAGCTGGACTGTCCGCCTTGCTGGTGCTGGCGGTCGTGATGCTGTGGCCAGGCAAAAAGGAAGTGCAGGCGGTCTCGGTGATTACCACCTACCCGTCGCAGCAATTTGCCCAACTTACTGCTTCAGGTTATGTCGTCGCTCAGCGCCGCGCGGCCGTGGCCAGCAAGGCCACCGGCCGGCTGGTGGAGTTGAATGTACGCGAAGGCAGTCAGGTCAAACAGGGTGAGGTGCTGGCGCGTCTGGATGCCAGTGATGTGCAGGCGGCGATTGCCCAGTCCCAGGCCGGTATCCGCCAGGCCGAAGCCGGTGTGGCGCAGGCGAATGTGGAGCTGGTCAATGCCGAGTCCGAATTCAAACGTTTGCAGGCCTTGCGTACGCAGGGCTTTGTGTCGCAGCAGGCGCTCGATACGGCCAGTACGCGCGTTAATGCAGCGCGCGCAGCAGTCAGCTCGGCCCAGGCCAGCGTCGCGTTTGCGCAGGCACAGATGAAAGTGCAGCTGGTGAATCTGGACTTCACGCAAATTCGCGCGCCCTTTGATGGCGTTGTGCTGGTCAAGAATGCCAATGTGGGCGATATCATCACGCCGTTTTCCAGCGCTGCCGGTACCCAGGGTGCGGTGGTGACGATGGCCGATATGCGGACGCTGGAAGTTGAAGCCGATGTCGCAGAAAGTAATCTGGCCAAGGCCAAGATTGGTCAGCCGGTAGAAATAACCCTCGACGCACTGCCTGACAGCCGATTCCGTGGCAGCATCGTCGGCATCGTGCCAACGGTCGATCGCGCCAAGGCGACCGTGATGACCAAAATTCGTTTTGAAAATCTCGACCCGCGCATCCTGCCGGAGATGAGCGCCAAGGTCACCATCTTGTCGCAGGCAGTCAGCGATGCCGACCAAAAGCCCTTGTTGGCAGTTAATCCGCAAGCCATCGTTGAACGCGAGGGTAAGCAGCAGGTTTTACGCATCAAGGACGATCGGGTGGAAGCGGTGATGGTGCGCAGCGGTCGCACTATCGGCACATCGGTGGAAGTCATCGGCGCGTTGGCCTCGGGCGATAAACTGGTGCTCGCACCGACCGATAAAATTGTTGCGGGGACGAAGGTCGTGGTGATCACGAAATGATGGCGCAGGACGACGACGTGCTGATCCGCATTCGCGGTCTGGCCAAATCGTATCAACGCGGCGAGCAAATCATTCCGGTTCTCGAAGGCGTCGACCTGGACGTCAAACGTGCGGAGTTCATCGCCCTGATGGGCCCCAGCGGCTCGGGTAAAAGCACCTTGCTCAATCTGATCGCCGGCATCGACAAACCGACTTCCGGCGTGATCGAAATTGGCGGCGTCAATATTGCCACGTTGAGTGAGGCCGAACTGGCTGACTGGCGAGCGGCGAATGTTGGCTTTATTTTTCAGTTTTATAATCTGATGCCAGTGCTGACAGCTTTCGAAAATGTCGAATTGCCGCTGCTGCTCACGCGTCTCTCGCGCGCCGAACGTAAGTCGCATGTTGAAGCGGCGCTCGGCATGGTTAGTCTGACGGATCGTATGGATCACTATCCTAACGAATTATCCGGCGGTCAGCAGCAACGCGTGGCTATTGCCCGTGCGCTGGTCACCGATCCGGCACTGATCGTGGCCGATGAACCGACCGGGGACTTGGATCGCACCACGGCCGGTGAGGTGCTCGATTTACTCGAAGAGCTGCATACCGATTTAGGCAAAACCATCGTCATGGTCACGCACGACCCCAAGGCGGCGGCGCGCGCCAAACGTCAGATTCAGCTCGAAAAAGGCCTGCTCGTGCCCGACACGTCGCCGCCTGATTCAGCGCACTGAGAAGCGGATCGCACCCTATGTTCCTGCTTCGGCTCCTGCTCAAAAATGCCTTCCGCCACCGGCTGCGCACCATCCTGACCATGGTCGGTCTGGTGGTAGCGATTTGTGCTTTTGGTCTGTTACGGACCATTGTCGATGCCTGGTATGCCGGGGTGGAAGGCACCTCGAGTACCCGACTCATTACCCGTAATTCGATCTCGTTGACTTTTCCGCTGCCGCTCAATTATGCCGAACGCATCAAGTCGGTTCAGGGCGTGACCGGCGTGAGCTGGTCGAACTGGTTTGGCGGGGTGTATATCACCGAGCGTAATTTCTTTCCCCAGTTTGCGGTGGAACCGGCCAGCTATCTTGCGCTCTATCCCGAGTACCTCTTGAAGGATGAAGAGCGCAAAGCGTTTCTGCTGGATCGTCAGGGCTGTCTGGTCGGCCGCAAGCTAGCCAATCAATTCGGCTGGAAGATCGGCGACCGGATACCGATTCGCGGCACCATCTATCCCGGCACCTGGACCTTTACCCTGCGCGGTATTTGGGACGGCGTCGACGCCAAGACGGATGAGTCGCAGTTCTTGTTTCACTGGCAGTATTTGTCCGAGTCGGCGCGCAAACGGCGCGGCAGTGCCGCCGATTATGTGGGCGTCTATGTGGTGCAGATTAATGAACCGAATAATGCGCCGGTGATTTCGGAACGCATCGATGGCGAGTTTAAAAATTCGCTGGCCGAGACCATGACCGAGACAGAAAAAGCCTTTCAGCTGGGTTTTGTCTCCATGAGTGAGGCGATTCTGGTCGCTATTAACGCGGTCAGTTTTGTGATCGTGCTCATCATTATGGCCGTCATGGCCAACACCATGAGCATGACGGCGCGCGAACGGCTGGCGGAATATGCCACCCTCAAAGCCCTGGGATTTTCTCCCGGCTTTGTAGTTAAACTGCTGTTCGGTGAAAGTCTGGTGATCGCCTTGCTGGGTGGTGGGCTGGGGATGCTGATCACCTTGCCGATCGCCGCCAACTTTGCCCGCGCCGTCGGCACACTGTTCCCGGTCTTCATGGTCTCCCATACCACTATGATATTGCAGCTATTGGCCAGCGTGATCGTCGGTCTGGTGGCGGCGGCCTGGCCGGCCTGGAAAATGAGCCGTATTCATATCGTCAATGGATTGCGGCACGTCGCATGAAGGCGATTCCATTTTCTTATGTCGCGCGGAATTTGTGGGTGCGGCGCGTAACGACCCTGCTCACCGCCGGCGGCATGGCACTGGTGGTATTTGTATTTGCCACGGTGTTGATGATGAGCGAAGGGATTCGCGCCACTTTGATCGCGACCGGTCAGCCCGATAATGTGCTGGTGCTGCGCAAAGGCGCCGGTGCTGAAATCAATAGCGGCATCACGCGCGATCAGGCAGCCATCATCGAATCCCTCTCCGGTATTGCCACTAATTTGCGCGGTCAGCCCCTGGTGAGCAAGGAGCCGGTCGTGCTCAATACGCTGCCTAAACGCAGTAACGGCAAACCGAGCAATGTGACGGTGCGCGGGACTTCCGCGATCGGCCTCGAACTGCGGCCGCAGGTACAGATCACCGAAGGACGTATGTTCCGACCCGGCACCTCGGAAATTATCGCCGGCCATGCCATTGCCAAAGGCTTTCGAGGTACCGGCTTGGGTGAGACGCTGCATTTTGCCCAGCGCGACTGGCTGGTGGTGGGGGTCTTCGATTCGGGCAAGACCGGATTTGATTCGGAAATTTGGGGCGATGCCGAACAGATGATGGCGGCCTTTCGGCGCAATGCGTACTCGACCATGGTATTTCGTCTGGCCGGACAGGATGCCTTGCCGAGAATGTTGACCGACATCGCGGCCGATCCGCGACTGCAAATCGATGCCAAGCCAGAGATCACCTTTTATGCCGAACAAAGCGAAGCGCTGTCGACCTTCATTCGTATTCTGGGGCTAAGTCTGTCGGTGATTTTTTCTATCGGTGCCGTCGTCGGCGCGATGATCACCATGTTTGCCGCAGTCGCCCAGCGGGTGGGCGAAATCGGTACCTTGCGCGCCTTGGGATTTCGCAGCAGTGCGGTGTTGATCGCTTTCCTGCTAGAGTCTTTACTGCTGGCGTTTGTCGGTGGTTTGATCGGTCTGTTTGCGGCATCGTGGATGCAGGTGGTCGATATTTCCACCACCAATTTTCAGACCTTCAGCGAGCTGGCATTTCAGTTCAAACTCACGCCGGCGATTATTTTCAAGACGCTGATTTTTTCGCTCTTCATGGGCTTTGTCGGCGGCTTCATTCCGGCCTGGCGTGCGGCCAGAATGAAGATCGTCGACTGCCTGCGGGCCGCTTAAACTGTTTTCGGCTTTGCTTTGACAAACGGTTTTGCGCCGGGCTTGGTCGCGGATTTCTCCGCAAATTTACCAGTAGCCTTGGGTTTAAATGGCGGCTTGTTACCGGTATTTTTTTCTTCCACACGCCGATTCCCGCCGGTCTTTTGCACCACCTTGGGATCGGGCTGCATCGGGCTTTCATCGCTCTTGGTAATGTTGAGCTGCTGCCCGGCAACCCAGACTGATTTGAGGTGCGTGAGCAATTCATTCGGCATGCCGTCCGGCAGATCGATCAGGCTGTGGGTATCAAAAATCGAAATGCGGCCGATATGCTTGGCTTCCAGACTTGCTTCGTTGGCGATGGCGCCGACGATATTGGCCGGTTTGACGCCGTGCGTATTGCCGACTTCAATCCGGTAGGCCTGCATGGGGATGGCGCCCGCTTTGACTTTGCGATCCGCGCGTTCTTTTTCTTCCTTGGGCGGCGCGACAGGGCGCTCGGCTAAAGCTTTGGTCGCGGCGCGCTTTTGCTCAAATTTATCCAGCGGTTCTTTGGCGACCAATTTTTCACCAGCGTGTTCTGCCATGACGCTGGCTTCAATGGCGGCCTTAACGACTGCCAGCGGCGAAGGCGTCTCGCCTTTGGGTATGGCTTTTGCTGCCGGTGCGGGTTGGACGCTCGGTGCCGCTTTTGCGGCGCTGACCGGTTTGGCGAATTTAGCTGGCGCGCCGGAAGCGAACTGCGCAGCGGGGGCACCTGAACCTGCACCCGCACCAGAACCAGAACCAGCATCGCGGCTGATGGCCAGACTCTGACCAGCGACCCGCACGGATTTCAAATGATCGAGCATGTCTTGCGGCAGGCTGTCGGGCAGATCAAGGACGCTGTAATCATCGTAGATTTCAATCCGGCCGATGAACTTGGAATCGAGCTGCGCTTCGTTGGCAATCGCGCCGACGATATTGCCTGGTTTGACGCCATGCGCGTAGCCGACCTCGATGCGATAGGTGGTCATGCCGGCATCGGCCGGACGCATGATGCGTTCCTTTTTAGGGAAGGCTGGACGCTCATTGCGCTCAAAACTGCGGTCGTTACGGTCGAAGCTACGTTCATTGCGCTCGAAACTACGCTCGAAACTACGCTCCGGACGATCTGCGCGTTCATTGCGCTCAAAACTACGCGCCGGCCGTTCGTCCGACCATGAGCTTGTACTGCGCGGCTCAGGCTTGGATTTATCGAGCAGCAGCGGGACATCGCCGCGGGCCATTTTTGCCAGTGCAGCGGCGATCTCGATGGCCGGCACGTTCTGTTCCCGTTCGACGTCTTCGATCAGCGACTGGAAAATTTCCAGTCCGCCTGCAGCCAGCGTTTCGGTGATCTGATCCTTGAATCGGGCAATCCGGACATCATTGACCGCCTGAATCGTCGGCAGTGTCAGCGGACTGATCGGCTGGCGCGTGGCGCGTTCGATCGCCTTGAGCAGATTTTTTTCACGCGGTGTGATGAACAGGATCGCTTCACCACTGCGACCGGCGCGACCGGTACGGCCAATCCGGTGGGTATAGGATTCCGGATCATGCGGCACATCGTAATTAATCACATGGCTGATGCGTTCAACGTCGAGTCCGCGCGCGGCAACGTCGGTGGCGACCAGAATATCGATGCGGCCGTCTTTGAGCTGCTGGATGGTTTTTTCGCGCTGCTGCTGATTGATGTCGCCATTGATCGCCGCCGCAGAAAATCCGCGTGCCTGCAGTTTGCTGGCCAGTTCTTCGGTGCCCATTTTGGTGCGCGAAAAAATGATCATGCCGTCAAAATTTTCGGCTTCAAGAATACGCGTTAAGGCGTCCAGCTTATGCATGCCGCTGACCAGCCAGTAACGCTGGGTGATGTTATCTGCGGTACCGGTTTTGGCGGCGACGGTGACTTCAGCGGGTTTGCGCAAATAGGTCTGGGCAATCCGCTTGATCACCGACGGCATGGTGGCGGAAAACAGCGCGGTCTGCCGGTCGGCCGGCGTTTTTTGCAGGATCATTTCGACATCGTCGATAAAGCCCATGCGCAGCATTTCATCGGCTTCATCCAGCACTAAGGTCTTGATCTGCGAAAGATCGAGCGAGCCTTTTTCGAGATGATCGATCACCCGACCCGGTGTGCCCACCACGACATGCACGCCACGACGCAGAGCTGAGAGCTGCGGACCATAGCTCTGGCCGCCGTAAATAGGCAGCACATGAAAGCCGTTTATGTGGGTCGCGTAGCGCTGAAATGCCTCAGCGACCTGAATCGCCAGTTCGCGGGTCGGTGCCAGCACCAATGCCTGCGGCGCAGTCTGCCGAATATCCAGACGCGAGAGGATGGGCAGGGCAAAGGCGGCAGTCTTGCCGGTACCGGTCTGTGCCTGACCCAGCACGTCGCGATTCGCCAGCAGTAGGGGGATGGTCGCGGCCTGAATCGGCGAGGGCGACTCGTAGCCGACTTCCTTGAGCACACGCAGCAGCGGCTCACTGAGGTGAAGATCGGAAAAAAGCGCGATAGGCTGCTCGGTCGTATTGGACATGTGGTGAATTTCGGGGAATGTTGGGATCGCGGACTGCGAAAGACCGCTAGTTTACTCTTTTGTGGCGGCTATAGGGATATGGCGTGGGCGGAGTCAGGCAATGCTATGATTTGACACCTCCCTAGTTATTCAAATCATATGCCCATGGCCACCGCAAATCTGAGTCACCCGCAGCGCGTACCGCTCGCCGCCGAAGTGCATTCGCGCCCCTTTCTACGTCTTGAAGGGGCACAAAGCCTGACCCATCTGGCGGTGTATGCGCGTCCTGAACTGCAGGGCAAAAACGATGCGCCGAGCTTTCAGCACACAACGCTGGTCGCTTTTTGTCAGCATTTTGCGGTGACCGCGCCAGCGCCTGAGGCAAAGTATTTTTATCATGACTTTGGACGTTTTCGTTTGAAATGGGAGTGTCATACCGAATTCGCTACGTTTACCTTCGCTGCTCGTGATGAGGTCAAACCTGTCGATGCCAAGCTGTTCGACCGGGTCCCGCTGCGCGATCTGCCACAGGATTGGCTACGCGGACTGGAAGGTAAGATCATGGTCGCCGCACATGTCGTGCTGCAACCGGCCGACAGCAGCACGGATCCTTTCGAGGCGTCGATGCAGCGGGTTTTTGGCGCCAATATGTTAGTCGGCAGTCAGGTTTTACAAGGTGCGGAAATCTGCACCGATTTTCTCATCCATGCGGATGGCTTCAGTCGTTTTGTGGTGCGCGATCTCGCCTTGCATCATCAGCAATCCGGCCGGTTGGTGCAGCGCCTGCTGGAAATCGAAACCTATCGCATGATGGCCTTGCTCGGCCTGCCCTACGCGCAGCAGGCAACGCCAATCCTGAATGGTATTGAGGCAGAACTGGCGACCTTGACCGTCGCCATGGTTGATCAGCACCGTGAACGGGCCGATCTGGCCACGCACGACGCCGACGAAGAGCAGGCCCTGCTGCGCCAGATTACGGAATTAGCCGCACGAGTTGAACGACTATCGCTCGATAACAGTTACCGCTTTGCCGCCGCACAAGCCTACTTTAATCTTGTGCATACGCGCATCGAAGAATTACGTGAAGTGCAAATTGGCGGCGTACCAACGGTCGGCGAATTCATGGAACGGCGTTTGCAGCCAGCCATGAATACCTGCACTGCCACAGCGCGTCGGCAGCAGGCACTGGCGGTACGGATCGCCAATACCAATGATCTGCTGCGCACCCGGGTCGGTATCGTACAAGAGCAGCAAAATCGCAAAATTCTGCAATCCATGAATGCGCGGGTAGCGCAGCAGCTGCGACTACAGCAGGCCGTCGAAGGACTGTCGGTCGTCGCGATCAGTTACTATCTGGCGGGTTTGGTCAACTATGCCTGTAAAGCGATCAAGGCGGCTGGTGTGGCCTTGAACCCTGAACTGGCGACCGGTCTTTTGGTACCATTGATCGGGCTGGGTGTCTGGATGACGATGCAGCGCTTGCATCGCAAGATGGCGAATGATTAATTTTCTCGCACTTTTAAAAATAATAATAGGTGTCAGAAGGATATTGCCTACTGTCGCGTCCTGCTATACCCTCAATCTTGCAATGGGAACCATGAATTTTCTTACAAGATTTGGAGCGCGCTTTTGAGTCCGTATAAAAAAATACAATTTTCTTGGTCGCTTTTTTTTGCCTGTATTCTTTGTCTGTGCACATTTTCTGCTGCTGCGCAGGAGCAGGGCGGCAAACGGCTGGCTCTCGTGATCGGTAATAACGACTACCAAAATTTCACTAAACTCAAAGCCGCAGTCAATGATGCCAGTGCCATGAGCCGGGAGCTCAAGGCTGCTGGATTCGAAGTCTCGCTGCATCAGGATTTGAACTATCGCGGGATGGTGACGGCGGTGGAAAACTTCTCCGGTAAAATTTCTGGCGGTGACCATGTGGTCGTATTTTATGCAGGTCATGGCGTGCAAACGAAGTCCGGTAATTACCTCATCCCTGTCGATTTTGATCAAGATCCCAAGTCCGACACGATCATCGAGAAAACCTCCTACGCACTGCAAGATATGATGGATCGCCTGAACGAAGCCAAGGCAATGTTCTCACTGGTGATGGTCGATGCCTGCCGCGTCAATATACTGGCGGGTAAAAATAAACGTAATTTGAGCATTTCAAAAGGCTTAAGTTCTGTTGAACCGCCCAAGGGGCAAATGGTGGTTTTTTCGGCCAGCAGGGGACAGGAGGCGCTCGATAGTCTGGGTGATGCAGATCAAAATCCGAATGGTGTTTTTACGCGTGAAGTGATTAGTCGTATCAAGCGCCCCGGTCTGCGGATTGAAGATCTGGTGCGGGAGGTGCAAGACTCTGTCGAGGCGCTGGCGCGTTCGGTCGAACATGAACAGCGGCCGGCGCTCTACAACGAAGCACGGGGTAATTTTTATTTTTTCCCGCCGATGGCTGGGAGTGTGGCGCAGCCTCCCAGCGTCCTTGCTCAGACAGTACCGGCACCAGCACCAGCACCAGCATCAGCACCAGCACCAGCATCAGCACCCTCGATCAACACCGCCAATAATAATCCCCCCAATGCCTTGGCCACGGAAGCCTATCAACGCGGTCTGCAATTTGAAAAGGCCGGTAACTTTGTTGAGGCAATACGTGAGTTCCAGGAAGCCGCCGAAAATGGCTCAGCCAGTGCGCAGCTAAAAATGGCCGTTCGCTACGAATTCGGTTTTGGCGTGCCAAAAAATCAGGCAGAAGCAATTCGCTGGTATCGCATGGCGGCCGAGCTGGGTAACCTCAGTGCCAGAGCAAAGCTGCAATCCCTGGATAAGCCGCAGTAGTCGCGACAAGTTCTCGACACATTATCCGCATCATTAAAAAACGGACTCTGATGATGTTTTTCAAAGAGGCTTCCTTGAGAATTTCTGTACGAATTTCTTTGCGAAATTGCCTGCTCACGCTCGCCGCTGTCATGACCCTGATGACAGGACTCACATCGGCGTGTCAGGCGCAGAACACCAAACGACTCGCGCTGCTGATCGGTAACGATGCCTATCGCAATGTGGAGCCGTTAAAAAATGCTAAAAACGATGCCCGCCTGCTCGCGGCTGTACTCAAGAAAGCGAACTTCGAGGTTACCCTGGTCAGCGACCTTGATCGTGGTGGTTTCTGGAATGCGGTCGATACCTTTAAAGGGCGCATCAATAAAGGCGATGAGGTGGTCTTTTTCTTTGCCGGCCATGGGGTGCAGATCGGCGCAAATCAATTACTGCTTCCTGTTGAAATTACCAATCAAAGCGATAAACAGATCGAGCGCGATGCGATCGCCTTAGTCGATGTGCAGGACGCTTTGCGTGACGCCCGTTTTGCCATGCTGGTGATCGATGCCTGTCGCGATAACCCCTTTCCCAAGCAGGGCGAACGCAGCATTGGCGCTACCCGTGGTCTGCTGCCGCCGGAGCCGGCTACCGGCCAGGTGATCGTGATGTCTGCCGGGCGTAATCAAAAGGCGCTGGACGGTGTGCCTGGCGGGACGATTAAAAATGGCTTGTTCAGCTGGGAGCTGGCAAAAGTTTTGCAGCAACCCGGACTGGAAGTACGCAACGCCATGGAGCAGGTCAAAGAACGCGTCGACGATATCGCCAAACGCGAAAATCATGCGCAGCGGCCGTCGATCGTCAACGATTTACGCGGCAATTTTTATTTCTTCGGACCGACTACGGTGCAAGTCGCACCACCCGCAACGCAGGCAGTGATGCCCACACGCGCCAGGTCCGCCGAAGAAATCGAAGACGCGTATTGGGACGGCATCAAGGATAGTCGTAGTCTCGCGATCTTTGATGACTACTTCAAGGCTTACGCTAACGGTCGTTACGCTGCGCTGGCAAAAATGCGTCAGCAAAAGCTGCGTGAGGAGGCTGCGCAGCGGGCCTTAGTGAATGTACCGAGTGCACCGAGTGCATCCAGCGCAGCGGTGGGCGCCTCCTTGGCAGCACAGCCGAACATCACGCCGAGTAATACAGCAAATACAACGTCGAATACGCCATCTCTCCGAGTCGCGCCGCCAGCTGCATTGAATCTCAATCCACCGCTAGTGAGTACAGCAAGCATGCCTTCTCCTGTCGGAAAATTGAACGGCTGGCCAAGCCAGCCAATATCGATCGTCGTGCCATTTCCATCTGGCGGCTTGACCGACGTCATTGCCAGAACCATCTCGCCGGTGATGTCGCGCGAATTAGGCCAGCCGGTCGTCATCATTAATTCGGCAGGCGCCGGTTCGCTGATCGGTGCGAGTAATGTCGCCAGTGCCAAGCCCGATGGCTACACCTTACTGATGGCCACCTCCGCGATGGTGCAGGCGATGGCCGTTGAGGCACTCGGTGGTTCGCAGGCTAAATTCAAACTGACCGATCTGCGTCCACTTGCGCGTCTTCATTATCAGCCCACAGTGCTGCTCGTGAAGGCCGAGTCTCCGTGGCAAAATATGCAGAATTTTTTGGGGGATGTGCGACGACTGCCGCAAAATATTCTTTTTGCTTCCAGCGGTAATTACGGCACAAGCCATTTGGCGATGGGGGTTTTGTCGCAAGCGCTGAACCTCAAATTAACGCATGTGCCTTACAAAGGAACGGCACCTGCGTTGAGTGATCTTTTGAACGGACATGTCAGCGCCATGTTCACCGATCCGAGCTCGGCGATGCCCTATTTGAAATCAGGTAAGCTGCGGGCACTGGTCCATACCGGAAATGCGCGTCTGGGCTATCTGCCGGAGCTGCCGAGCATGAAGCAAGCAGGATTGTCGGGTGAATTCTTTAGCTGGAGCGGACTGTTTATGCCAGCCGGTACGCCGGAACCCATCGCCCAAGCTTTACGCGCTGCGATCCAGCTTGCTGCGCGGGACACCAAGGTGCGTGAAGTGATTGGCCAGGGCATGGCCGATAGTCTGGGCTGGTACCTGGATGGCGCAGCTTTTGAGTCGGCGGTGAGCGCCGATGCAAGTCGACAAACCGAGTTGGTTTATCGACTTGCCAATGACAAATGACGACGCGTTCTATGCACTCTTTGCAAGCGCCGCCGCACAGGTAATCGTTACCAGCTCGTCTCGCGTTCGGCAGTCGAACTGATCTTGTGGATCGTCAGATCAGCGCCATCGAACTCTTCTTCCGCATCCAGACGAATACCCATCACCCGCTTGAGCGTGCCATAAATCAGTAAGCCGCCGACGACTGCGATAGCAATCCCCAGCAGTGTACCAATGAGCTGCGCCATGAAGGACACGCCGCCGATGCCGCCCAGCGCTTGCAAGCCAAAGATGCCGGCTGCCAGTCCACCCCACGCGCCGCACAGACCATGCAAAGGCCAAACGCCCAGCACATCGTCGACCTTCCATTTATTTTGCGTCAGTGTAAACATCCAGACAAAAATCGCCCCGGCGATACCACCGGTAAGCAGGGCGCCCAGCGGATGCATGAGATCCGATCCGGCACATACGGCGACCAGACCGGCCAGAGGGCCGTTATACACAAAGCCCGGATCATTTTTGCCCATCACCAGCGCGACTAGCGTACCGCCGACCATCGCCATGAGTGAATTAATCGCGACCAAGCCATTCATCTTGTCGATACTTTGCGCGCTCATGACATTAAAGCCAAACCAGCCGACCGTCAGGATCCAGGCACCCAGCGCGAGGAAAGGAATATTCGATGGCGGATGGGCGGCCACCGCACCGTCTTTGGTATAACGACCGCGTCGCGCGCCCAGCAGTAGGACAGCCGGTAAGGCGACCCAGCCACCGACAGCATGCACCACGACCGAGCCGGCGAAGTCATGAAACTCAAAGCCATACAGCGTCTTGAGCCATTCCTGAAATCCGAAACGCTGGTTCCAGGCGATGCCTTCAAAGAGTGGATAGACAAAGCCCACCAGTAAGGCCGTGGCAATGAGCTGCGGTCCAAATTTGGCGCGCTCGGCAATGCCACCGGAAATAATCGCCGGGATCGCCGCCGCGAAGGTGAGCAGGAAAAAGAACTTCACCAGCTCATAGCCGTTTTTATCCGCCAGCACCTGCGCGCTGGCAAAAAAATCGACGCCATATGACAGGGTGTAGCCAATAAAAAAATAGGCGATCGTCGACACCGCAAAATCGGCCAGAATTTTGACCAGCGCATTAACTTGATTTTTCTTGCGCACCGTACCGAGTTCAAGAAAGGCAAACCCGGCATGCATGGCCAGAATCATGATCGCGCCGAGTAATATAAACAGCGCATCCACGCCGTGCTTCATTTCATTCACTGTAATGTCTCCCTGAAAAAGTGCGTAAATAATTGTTTGCACCCAGCCTAAGCAAAAAATGTGCCATTTTGGTGAAATGATAAGGTATTGATTTAATGCACTTTAAATAGTGAGTAAATAATAAAGGGATTTTTTTTGCACCAATATAATGCTTTTCATGCCTGATAATTGGGCGAAGGCTTGAGGCGCTTCAAGCGCATTTGAACTGTTCTAACTTGGCAAAAATACTCTAAGATGGGGCTTTATTATTAACCTTCCCTGCGCGCGCTCATGACCCATTCCCCTGCATTTGACCGACGGCTAAACCCATCGTGCTACCGACCAATAGCACTCGGCTTGGCTGCGCTGGCGCTGTTTATGAGTGCCGGCAAGCTGTCTGCGGCCCCGTTGCTGCGTTGTCAGGTCACTTATGCCGGCACGACGCATGCGATTGAGGCAAGCCCTGTCGCCGATCCTTATCTGGTCACAGCCGTCGATATCGGTGGGCGGTTTCGTTTCAAAGCGGTGATGGTCGGGACGGCAGATCATATTGCTTACATCAAGCTCTACAGTTATCTGGAAACCAGCCGCCAGCCGATTCTGATCCACGAAAGCAAATACCTGCCGCCGTTCAAAGCTTCGACTGCCGCCATGCCATTCACGGGCGAGCTGCATTTGTATGCCGGCCCGGTTGAGCGCGAACTCATCACGCGCTGCTGGCTCGAAGGGGTGCCATCATGAGGCGACTGATTTTGCTGTTATGCGCATCAGCTTATGGTGCCCTTGCGTTGGCGGCTGAGGTCAGGCCTGAGGTGAGTAACAAGGTGAGCCTGGTATTCGCCGGCGATATGGTGCTCGATGATGCAGCCGGTGAGATGATGCGCGCTGGTGGCGATCCCTTATCCGGCTTTGCGCCGGACTTTAAGGCGGCCGATATTCGTATCGCCAATCTTGAATGTGTAATCGCCACGACCGGTTCAGCGGCCGGGAAAAATTATACCTTTCGCGCCCATCCGCGCAGCATTCCTGTGTTGCAGCGTCACCTGGATGCAGTGGCTCTGGCGAATAATCATTCAGGTGATTTTGGCAGGGAGGCCTTTGCTGAAATGCTCGGACTACTTCAAGCGCAGGGTCTGGCGCAATTTGGCGGCGGTATGAATCTGCGTCAGGCGCACACACCCTTGATCATTGAACGCAAGGGTTTGCGCATCGCTTTGCTGAGTTATAACGAATTCATGCCGCGTAGCTTTGAAGCCGATGTCGATGCGCCCGGTGTAGCATGGAGCGAAGATGAAATGGTCGTGGCAGATATCATCAATGCGCGCAAAAAATACGCCGCCGACCTGGTGATCCCGGTCATGCACTGGGGCTGGGAAAATGAGCTGCAGTCAAATGCCCGTCAGCGCGAACTGGCGCACAGTATGATCGATGCCGGCGCGGATGTGATTATTGGCGGCCACCCTCACGTGACGCAGGAAATCGAACACTATCGTGGCAAGCCGATCATCTACAGCGTGGGTAATTTTGTGATGAAAGAAACCGATAACGCAAACCAGCGGCGAGGCTGGCTGCTACGACTCGAACTGGACCGCAGCGGCGTGAGCGCCTATTCGACGCGCGTCGCCCAGATCAGTATGGACGGTATTCCACAGCCAGCCAGTCAGACCATGAGTCCTTGCTGGCAGCGTGGGCAGAGTGCGGCTGGCAGCTGTGCGCAGTAGTTTGCGCTGAATTTTAAGCTGACCCCTGTACCGACGCGACGCAAGCAACGCGTCAGCACAGGAGGTCAATCTCAGCGCATCAGCGCGTCAGATTATTAGCGGGTCGACAGTCCAAGCAGCATGTCATTAAGCCGCTTCACAAAGCCTGCCGGATCGCTCAGGGATCCGCCTTCGGCCAGCATGGCCTGATCGAACAGAATACTCGACCAGTCGTCAAACTTGGCCTCTTCATACTTCAGGCGCTGCACCAGCGGATGATCAGGATTAATTTCCAGAATCGGCTTGGCTTCCGGCGCATTTTGTCCTGCCGCTTTGAGCATGCGCATCAGATTACCCGACAGCTCATTTTCATCCGCCACCAGACAAGCCGGCGAATCGGTCAGACGGAAAGTCACGCGCACGTCCTTGGCTTTATCGACCAGCGCGACTTTCATTTTCTCGACCAGTTCCTTGTAGCCGGCTTCGGTTTCTTCGTGCTGCTTTTTCTCGGCTTCGTCTTCCAGTAGTCCCAGATCCAGATCGCCCTTGGCGACCGAGACCAACTCTTTGCCCGAAGCTTCATTCAGGAAGGACAGCATCCATTCATCGACGCGGTCAACCAGCAGCAGAACTTCCACGCCTTTCTTGCGGAAGATTTCCAGATGCGGACTATTTTTGGCAGCGGTGTAGGAATCGGCGGTGACGTAAAAAATCTTGTCCTGACCTTCCTTCATGCGCCCGATGTAGTCGGCAAAGGAGACGTTTTGCGCGTCAGTGTCATTGTGGGTGGAGGCAAAGCGTAGCAATCCGCCGATGCGTTCCTTATTGCCGGCATCTTCACCGATACCTTCCTTGAGTACCTGACCAAACTCGGTCCAGAAGCTGGCGTATTTATCTTTCTTTTCCTGCTCATCCGAATTCGCCAGTTCTTCCAGCATCGACAGTACGCGCTTGGTCGATCCCTCGCGGATAACTTTGACATCGCGCGATTCCTGGAGGATTTCACGCGATACATTCAGTGGTAAATCGTTGGAATCAATCACGCCTTTTACAAAGCGCAGATACACCGGCATGAGCTGTTCGGCGTCATCCATAATGAAGACCCGTTTGACATACAGCTTGATGCCGCCGCGCTTATTGCGGTCCCACAGATCGAAGGGCGCATGGGCTGGAATATAGAGCAGCTGCGTATATTCGCTGCGGCCCTCGACCCGGTTATGGGTATGGGTGAGCGGTGACTGATGGTCGTGCGCGACGTGTTTGTAAAACTCATCGTACTGTTCGGCCGAAATGTCGGATTTACTGCGCGCCCACAGTGCGTTGGCCTGATTGACGGTTTCGTATTCGTCCTTGACGACGGTTTCTTTTTTCTCTTCGTCCCATTCTTCTTTCAGCATCATGATCGGCAGCTGAATATGGTCGGAGTATTTGCGAATGATGGATTTGAGCTTCCAGCTCGATAAAAATTCGTCCTCGCCTTCGCGCAGGTGCAGGGTGACCGCGGTGCCGCGGGCGGGTTTGTCGATTTGTTCGACCGTAAAATCGCCTTCGCCGGCGGATTCCCAACGTACGCCCTCGGTACTGGCGCTGCCGGCACGACGCGATTCGACAGTGATTTTGTCAGCGACGATGAACGCGGAATAAAAGCCGACGCCAAACTGACCGATCAGCGCTGCATCCTTTTGCTGGTCGCCGGAGAGTTTGCCAAAAAATTCCTTGGTGCCGGATTTGGCGATGGTGCCAAGGTGCTCAATGGCTTCATCGCGCGTCATGCCGATGCCGTTGTCAGCGATGGTGATGGTTTTGGCATCTTTGTCGAAGGTGATCTTGATGGCCAGCTCGGGATCGTTTTCGTACAGCGCCGCGTTATGGATGCCTTCAAAGCGCAATTTGTCTGAGGCGTCGGAAGCATTCGAGACCAGCTCGCGCAAAAAAATCTCCTTGTTCGAATACAGGGAGTGGATCATCAATTGCAGCAGTTGTTTAACTTCGGCCTGAAAGCCCATAACTTGTTTGTCGGATGCGCCCATGAAATGCCCCAAAATAAAAAAATTAAAATGAATTTGACGTCCCGCTTGCCGGGTACCGTTTTGTGCTAAAGACTGCGCGGATTAGCATTTTTGCATGACTATTCGCAGCCTTGCTATGCAGGCGAAATGGGGCTGGAAAAGGGTATTTCAAGCCCGTCAATGAAAAATTTGTCATCCTCAGTGAAGGCCAGCGAGGTGAACTCCGCAGGCATACAGTAGAATCACGGTTTCATATAACCCCTGTCGCGCATGTTGTACATATTGCGACGCATTGATCGCCGGAGTCTGTTTTGTCCATTTACGCCAATCTCAAAGCCCTGAATATCGAATTACCTGTCGTTGCTACACCGGCGGCAGCCTACGTCATGTTTGTCCAGACCGGGAACACCGTTTTCCTGTCCGGCCATATCGCTAAAAAAGACGGCAAGCCGTGGGTTGGCCAGTTTGGTAAAAATATCACGACGGAGGAAGGCAAACTCGCCGCGCGTGCCGTGGCAGTCGATCTGATGGCGACCTTGCAAGCTGCCTGTGGGGGCGACCTGACGCGTGTTAAACGCATCGTCAAGCTCATGAGTCTGGTCAATTCCACCGGCGACTTCACCGAACAGCATCTGGTCACGAATGGCGCTTCCGAATTATTAGGCGAAGTCTTTGGCCCGATCGGCGTGCATGCCCGATCGGCATTTGGCGTGGCACAGATCCCGATGGGTGCCTGTGTTGAAATCGAACTGATCGCAGAAATCGCCTAAGCCGTCCAAAATCCTCACCTGTGAGCACCGCATGAACCGAGAAACACCTGCGCCAATCAAATGGCAAACTGCCGCCCGCGCGCAAAGACTGCACAGCTCCGCCATTCGCGAGATCCTTAAAGTCACCATGAATCCGGCAGTGACCTCGTTTGCCGGCGGGCTGCCGTCGCCGGCGACTTTCCCGGTCGAGCACATGCAAGCGGCCTTTGACAAGGTCTTGTCGACCAATGGCAAGGTGGCGCTGCAGTATGGTCCTTCGGATGGCTATGCACCACTGCGCGAATGGATTGCAGCTTCGCTGTCCACGGCCTCGTGTACCATCACTGCCGATCAGGTGCTGATGGTGTCGGGCTCACAGCAGGGTCTGGATTTGCTGGGCAAGGTCTTGATCGATGAGGGCAGCAAGGTGTTGGTCGAGACGCCGAGTTATCTGGGCGCCTTGCAGGCCTTCGCGCTCTACGGTCCGGAATTCGTTTCGCTGCCGACCGATGACCATGGCTTGCTGCCGCAGGCAGTGATGCAGGTCGGGCAGGGTGCGAGGCTCTTGTACGCACTGCCGAATTTTCAGAATCCGACCGGTCGTTCACTGTCGCTTGAACGGCGGGAAGCATTAGTGGCTATTTGCGCGAGTATGGGTATCCCGCTGATCGAAGATGATCCGTATGGGGCGCTCAGTTACAAAGCTGCGCCGCTGCCCAAGATGCTCAACATGAATCCGCAGGGCGTGGTGTATATGGGATCTTTTTCCAAGGTCCTCACGCCTGGTATTCGTCTGGGATACGTGGTCGGTCCGACGGCCTTGATGGCGAAGCTGGAGCAGGCCAAACAGGCCAGTGATCTGCACACCGCGCAGCTGACGCAAATGGTGGTCTATGAAGCGGTCAAGGATGGTTTTCTCGAGTCGCATATCCCGACCATCCGTGAACTGTATTCGGTCCAGTGTCAGGCCATGCTGTCGGCACTAAGCGAGTTTTTTCCAGAAGGCGTTAGCTGGACCAAGCCAGAGGGCGGCATGTTCATCTGGGTCACGCTGCCAGCCCACATCGATAGCACAGCCTTGCTCGATGAGGCGATCGCCAATAATGTTGTCTTCGTACCCGGCCTGCCGTTTTACGCCAATGACGCACAACGAAATACACTACGTTTATCCTTCGTCACGGTAGCGCCGGAACTAATTCGCGACGGTATAGCCAAACTGGGAAAATTGATCCGCGCAAAAATTTAAAAAAAGAGAATTGCCATGCCCATCAATGGCACTGCTGCTGATGAACGACTCGACGGAACGTCTGGGAATGATGTCATCTCCGGTCTTGGTGGCAACGATACCCTCTATGGCTTGGCAGGAGATGATGCACTTTTTGGCGGGGCGGGAGATGACCTTCTGCTAGGCGGGGCGGGAAACGATACGCTCAGTGGTGGTTCAGGAAACGATACGCTCAGCGGTGGTGCGGGCAGTAATTATCTGATGGGTGGTTCCGGCAACGATACCTACATCATCGATAACCTGAATGACGAGATCGCCGATAGTAGCGGAACCGATAGCGGCATCATCAATGTCAATTTTTACAAGACCAGTAATGCAGTCGAAAACTGGACCTGGGCTCCCGGCGTCCTGAAACTGCCTTACTGGATCGATGCCTTGCTGCCGGATGTTGCGCCGGGATATGCGCCGCTTCTGCACGATAGCAAGACCTTTTATTTTTCATTTCCCAGCGTAGCGCCCCCTGGCTACAACGCCGATGACAAGGCCGGTTTCAAGCCCTTCACTGCGCAACAACAGGCCTTTGCCAGACAGGCTCTGGCCTATATCTCGACCGTATTAGATCTGACATTTATCGAGACGGACAATTCTACCGGTCTGAATACGATTTCGTTCTCTGACAATCTGCAGGTCGATTCTGCCGGCTATGCACTGTATCCGTATGCCGATTCGATCGGCAGTGATGTGCATATCGATTACACCAGCACGCGCGCGCTCACGCCAACGCAGGGCAGTTATTCGGCGCTCACCATGATCCACGAAATCGGCCATGCCTTGGGGCTCAAGCATCCCTTCAGCCACGCCGATGCCAGTGGCGATCTTGGCGAAGGCCCGTTCCTGACCGGTGCCGAAGACAGCACGCAGTGGACGGTCATGAGTTACACCACGCGCAGTAGTGATTACTACCTGCGTTACGCTCCGCTGGATATCGCAGCGCTGCAATATTTATATGGCCCAAGTCATGCTGTCCTTACCAACGACATATTCGTCCTCAACGCAGCGACGACCAATATACTCTGGGACGGTGGTGGGCGCGACACGATCGATGGATCGAAGCTACGCGATGCGCTGACGCTGCATCTGGAACCGGGCTACTGGGATTACATCGGCAGCAAGGCATCGACGATTACCTCGGCCGGACAAATCACCATCAACATCGGTAGCGTATTTGAAAACGCCATCGGTGGCGCAGGTAATGACACCTTGATCGGCAATAGCAGCGCCAATGAACTCACCGGTGGTGCCGGCAACGATACCCTGATCGGTGCCGCCGGCGATGATGTGTTCATTGGCGTGAGCGGATCAGACATACTCAGTGGCGGCGACGGCAGCGACACCTTGCAATTAACGCTCAGTGCAGCCAAGGGACAGATATTCAAGCTGCGCAATAATGCCTTCGTCTTTAGCGACAATACCGGCAATCTGAGTTTGGCGCGCAACGTCGAACAAATCCGCTACAGCGATCAAACCGTGCAACTCGCCAGCTTACCGATCTACGATCAGGTCGACAGTCTGCTCACACAAATTTATGTGGCAGCCTTTCGTCGCGCACCCGAAGCGGCTGGCTATGCGTATTGGCTGGGCGTGGAGAGCAGCCTGGGAATCAAGACTGTGGCAGAGATTATTTTTTCGCTGCCGATCGTCAAGGCGATTTACGCTGACAGCATGGCCGCGAGTGAATTCATTACGACGATTTATCAAAATGTTTTTAATCGCGCACCTGATAAAGACGGCTTGAATTTCTGGATCCATTATCTCGCTACCAGTTCACGCGGGCAGCTGGTACTCGAAATGACCACCGCTGCACTGCAGGTTCCCGACGGTACCGAGGGCAAGGATTATTTTCAAAACCGCCTCGACTGGGCGCTGTATGCGGTGGGCTATCAGGATCTGCACCACACAGAATTAACACCTGAGCACTTGATCGTTCTGACATCCGGCATCAACGCCGATGGTGGCGGCCTATTGCGGCTGATTGGGCAGGCGGAATCTGGCATTGTTATCTGATGGGGCTCTCGCCCTTGGCTCTCCGAATCTTTGGTGCAACAAGCATGCCGTAATGAATAATTAATGGCCACCAATGTGTAATGTGCAGAAATTAATTCGTATAATTTATTTTTAATACGGTGTTTTTTCCTGCGCATTGTCAAACAGGGGGACGCAAGATGTTAAGAGTAATCCGGGTGACGCTGGTGCGAATACGCGATGTGATGACGCCCAGGAATCTGCAAATGGCACTGTCTACCATCAGCCTGGGTGTGGGTGATTACCTTGTGGCGTCAACCACGATTGACTATATCGACGACGGCGACATGATTCACAATCGTTCCCAGGCACAAATTGGTACGCTTCTCATTATTGCAGGATTAACGATTCATCCTGGGAATGTAGGAAATCCGGACGTGGATCCGCCGCAGCGCAGATTGATTCCAGCCATGTTGCATGATACGTTTGGTGACGTATCCAATCTGCTCTGGACACTTGGCAGAATATTCAGCATGTACATGATGGCGGTATATCAAACAGCTTTGGGTGGCAATGGCGCACCCGTACTCAATTTTATGAGCTCAGGTGCTTCGCTGATCCCCTATGCTGCTGATCGCGCCTGGGGCTCTACGCGTGTAATGCGATCACATCCCCATGCAGGGAATCGGCACATGGCGGGTGCAATGTTATCGAATTTCATCACCGGTAATATCCTCGACATTTCGGCACTAATACTGTCACAAGGCCTGGGTTATACATTACGGAATGGGACCGGGGCTTTTCCCCGTCTGACAGCAGATGATCTGGGCCAAATCCTGAGACCGATGATCGCGACGATGGTTTGTGGCACGCTGACGTCGCAATTAATTACCTTTGGTATTTCGCGCTCACGCTGGGCAAGCTCGCCTGCGGCGCGCATGTTTGCGCATACTGCGCGATTAGCTTCGCGCAGCACAATACGGACAATACAGGGAGTCAATCCGTGGTCGGATGATTGGGTGAATGTGGCAGCCGATGCCGTATCTGCCTTCACGACGCACCGATGGACAGAATCGACTGCAGATGTTTTCGTCAGGGGTTTGCAG
The DNA here is from genome assembly GCA_947374865.1 of Oxalobacteraceae bacterium. Taxonomy (GTDB): domain Bacteria; phylum Pseudomonadota; class Gammaproteobacteria; order Burkholderiales; family Burkholderiaceae_D; genus CANFLV01. The sequence goes on along the minus strand of CANCDR010000001.1, from coordinate 478,869 downwards.
CAGCCTTTAGACAGCCCATTCCGAAACACGCTTTATCGTCATGGAGAAGATGGACCTGACCCAATCCACGTCGTTTTATTTGAAGCAGCCTTACCTTTACCCATACCTGCACCACCGCCACCACGGGGCGCTCTAGTCATGCCTCCTCAGAATGCTGACGTAGTCCGCATTCACATCCCGAGCGCAGCTAAGTCAGCATCTTCAGAAACAAAGAAGAAGCCAGGATAATCCAAGGTAGGCGAAGACAATCCTGCTAGAAAAAATGGAATCTTGACGATCGTCCGGGCTGTATTTTTACACGGGTTGCAGGCTTGCTGGTTTCAACTTCGATTCCAGCCCCCGACCCTTGCGCGCGCGTTTGCCGATGTGCGGCGCCAGCCCCGCTGCCGAGAGCTGTACTTCCTGTGTCTTGCCGCCACGGCCAAACCCTTCAACCTTAACGCCGCGCTGGCTGATGGGCTGGGCTACCAGCAGCGTTTCCTTGTCTTCCAGCGCCATCAGAATCATTCCCCGTCCGCCGCCTGACATGGACTTGAGTTCATCCAGACCGAACACCAGCAGGCGCCCTTTTTCCGACAGACAGGCGATCGCACTGGCGTTCGCGATCACCTTCGGTGGAAGCGGTAAGTCCCCTTCATCGAGCGTGATAAAGGCTTTGCCACCACGAGTGCGACTCACCATGTCACCCGCCTTGGTCGTGAAACCATACCCGGCAGACGATGCGATCAGCAGCGCCGTATCAGCCGCCGCAGCGAAATAATGCAGCAGTCGGGTCCCGCTTTCGAGTTCGACCAGACTGGTGATCGGCACGCCATCGCCACGGGCCCCGGGTAACAGCGCCACCGGCACCGAATAGACCCGGCCGTTGGATCCAAACGCCAGCAGATGATCGATGGTGCGGCATTCGAAGGTCGCGTACAGACTGTCACCGGCCTTGAAGGTGAACTGCGCCGGATCGTGGCCATGACCAGTGCGTGCACGTACCCAGCCCTTATCAGAGATCACCACCGTTACCACTTCATCGATGATCTTGGTTTCGACGCTCGCTTTTTCTGCCGCTTCGATCAAGGTCCGTCGTGGGTCACCAAATTGTTTGGCGTCGGTTTCAATTTCTTTAATAATCAAACGCTTCATGGAGGCGGGATTATCGAGCAGGTCCTGTAAATTACTCCGCTCGCCACGTAGTCCGGCCAGCTCCTGTTGAATCTTGATGGCTTCCAGGCGCGCGAGTTGGCGCAGGCGAATTTCGAGGATATCTTCGGCCTGCCGGTCGGACAGCCGGAAGGCATCAATGAGCGCCGGCTTGGGTTCATCCGATTCGCGAATGATCCGGATCACTGCATCAATATTGAGCAGGATCTGTTCCCGTCCTTCGAGGATATGGATGCGGTCATCTACCTTGGCCAGACGATGTTGCGTACGCCGGGTGACGGTCGCAAAGCGAAAGCCAATCCACTCCGCGATGATGGCGCGCAGACCTTTCTGGCGCGGCCGGCCATCGCCGCCGATCATCACCAGATTGATCGAGGCGCTGCTCTCAAGCGAGGTGTGCGACAAGAGCAGATGCATGAATTCAGTCTGATCGATATTCTTGGACTTCGGTTCGAACACCAAACGCACTGCTGCCTCACGGCCGGATTCGTCGCGCACGGCATCGAGCGCGCCGAGCAGGATTTGCTTTTGCATGAGCTGATCGGGCGAGAGCGCCTTTTTGCCCAGCTTGATCTTTGGATTCGTCAGCTCTTCAATTTCTTCCAGCACCTTTTGCGAGGAAGCGCCGGGTGGCAGCTCCGTCACCACCGCCTGCCACTGCCCGCGCGCCAGCTCTTCAATCTTCCAGCGCGCCCGCACTTTCATGCTGCCACGACCGGACTCATACATTTCGTGGATCGCCGCAGTCGAAGTAATGATCTGCCCACCGCCAGGGAAATCCGGACCGGGAATCATGGCCATCAATTCAGCATGCGATAAATTGGGTTGACGGATCATGGCCACGGCTGCTGCTGCGACTTCCGTCAGATTATGCGAAGGAATCTCGGTCGCGAGTCCAACGGCAATCCCCGAGGCGCCATTGAGCAGCACAAAGGGCAGGCGACCTGGAAGCAGTTTGGGTTCTTCCGTCGAGCCGTCATAATTAGCTTGAAAATCGACCGTTCCCATGTCGAGTTCATCGACTAGCAAACGCGAAATCGGCGTTAAGCGCGCTTCGGTGTAACGCATTGCCGCCGCACCGTCACCGTCGCGTGAGCCAAAGTTTCCCTGACCGTCGATCAGCGGATAGCGCAGCGCGAAATCCTGCGACATCCTGACCAGTGCGTCGTACACCGACTGATCGCCGTGCGGATGCAGCTTACCCAGCACATCACCGACCACCAGTGCCGATTTACGGGGCTTGGCCGCTGCGCTCAAACCTAACTGATGCATGGCGTACAGGATGCGTCGCTGCACCGGCTTCTGGCCATCGCAGACGTCTGGCAAGGCGCGTCCCTTGACGACCGAAATGGCGTAGTCCAGGTAAGCCCGTTCAGCAAAAGTGGCTAGCGTGAGCGAATCGCCGCTCTCAGCCGGTGCGGGTTCGGGTTCGTCAAATAAGGTGGCTTGGTCGGTCATGGTAATCAGTACTCAGATACGTAAGGTGGGATGGAAAATGGATCAGATGTCGGCTTCGGCTTCATTGCCGTGCTCTTCAATCCAGTTACGACGGGCGGCGGCTTCGCCTTTTCCCATCAACATATTGAAGCGGGCTTCCGAAGCATCGAGGTCGAAGCCATTCAAGGCCACTGGCAACAGGCGGCGGGTATCCGGATTCATGGTGGTTTCCCACAGCTGTTCGGCGTTCATTTCACCCAGGCCCTTAAAGCGGGAAATCGACCAGGCGCTGTCTTTGACGCCTTCCTTGCGCAGCTTGTCCTGCACAGCATCGAGCTCGCCATCATCGAGCGCATAAATTTTTTGCGCCGGTTTTTTCCCCCGCGCCGGCGCATCCAGCCGATACAGCGGCGGCCGAGCGATGCAGATATGGCCCGCATCGATCAGCTTGGGGAAATGACGGAAAAATAAAGTCAGCAGCAGCACCTGGATGTGCGAGCCGTCCACGTCCGCATCCGACAAAATACAGATGCGGCTATAACGCAGACCAGACAGGTCGGGCGAATCGTTTTTGCCATGCGGGTCAACCCCGATGGCGACCGCAATGTCATGAATTTCATTATTGGCAAACAGCCGGTCACGCTCGGTTTCCCATGAATTGAGTACCTTGCCGCGCAAGGGCAGAATGGCCTGGAATTCTTTGTCGCGGCCCATCTTGGCCGAGCCGCCGGCGGAGTCACCCTCGACTAAAAAAATTTCATTGCGTGAGATGTCGTTCGATTCGCAGTCGGTCAGCTTACCGGGCAACACGGCCACGCCGGAGGATTTTTTCTTCTCCACTTTTTGTGCTGAACGCAGACGCGACTGCGCCTGTTTGATCACCAGGTCGGCCAGTTTTTTACCATAGTCGACATGCTCGTTGAGCCACAGTTCGAGCGCCGGTTTGGTAAAGCCGGCGACCAGACGCACGGCATCGCGCGAATTGAGCCGCTCCTTGATTTGTCCCTGAAACTGCGGGTCAAGCACCTTGGTCGACAAGACAAACGAGACGCGGGCAAATACATCATCCGGCAAAAGCTTGACACCCTTGGGCAGCAGCGAATGCAATTCGACGAAGCCTTTAACGGCGCCGAACAAGCCCTCACGCAGTCCCGATTCATGGGTGCCGCCGTTTGATGTCGGGATCAGGTTGACGTAGGATTCGCGCACCACGTTGCCATCTTCTGTCCAGGCCACGACCCAGGCTGCGCCTTCACCTTCGGCAAAGCCGTCGGTATCGGTGCCGGCATATTGTTCGCCTTCAAAGAGCGGAATCAGCGGTTCGGCATGCGATGTCTGGGCCAGGGTTTCGAGCAGATAGCCGCGTAATCCCTGTTCGTATTGCCAGGTCTGACTTTCGCCATTTTTAGCATTGGTCAGGGTGACTTTGACGCCCGGCAGCAGCACGGCTTTGGAGCGTAACAGACGCTGTAATTCGGCCTGCGGGATGACGGCAGAATCAAAATATTGTTGATTGGGCCAGGCAGTCACGCGGGTGCCGGATTTTTTTTCATCGCGGGATAAGGGGCGCGAGCGCAGCGCTTCGATCACATCGCCGTTGGCAAACACCATATGATGCAAACCGCCTTCACGCCAGACGGAAATTTCCAGGCGCGAGGAGAGCGCGTTGGTGACCGACACACCCACACCGTGCAAACCGCCGGAAAAATTGTAAGCGCCACCGGAACCCTTATCGAATTTTCCGCCAGCGTGCAGACGGGTGAAGACGATTTCGACGGTCGGCACTTTTTCTTCCGGATGCAGACCAACGGGAATGCCGCGGCCATCGTCTTCAACAGTGACGCTGCCGTCGACATTCAGAGTGACTTGAATATGCTTGCAATAGCCACCGAGCGCTTCATCGGAAGCATTGTCGATCACTTCCTGGATGATATGCAGCGGACTTTCGGTGCGGGTGTACATGCCAGGACGTTGCTTGACGGGTTCGAGTCCTTTGAGGACCCGGATGGAGGATTCGTCGTAATCGGGAACAGCAGATTTTTTAGTGGCCATGCAATGTCAAATATAAAAAATAGGAGGGCAGAAAAAATCTGCTATTAAAATTGCCTGCAGCATTCTAATAAAAAAATTCATGCTGGGGTGGGTCATTTGCTGAGCAGTCGCATGCCGCGTTCAAGGCCATCCATCGTTAGAGAGAACATGCGGTTCTGCATTAACTGGCGAATCACCGAAATCGACTGACGATACTGCCACAGGCCTTCCGGTTCCGGATTGAGCCAGATAAATTTGGGGAAGGTGCTGGTAAAACGCTGCAGCCATTCGGCGCCCGCTTCTTCATTGTTATATTCGACTGAGCCGCCGGCCTGCAGAATTTCATAGGGACTCATGGTGGCGTCACCAACAAAAATCAGTTTGGTATCAGGCGGATATTTGCGCAGGATGTCCCAGGTAGGAAAACGTTCGGCATTACGGCGGCGGTTATTTTTCCACAGGAAGTCATACACACAATTATGGAAATAAAAAAATTCCATGTTTTTGAATTCGGTTTTGGAGGCTGAAAATAATTCTTCGGTGCGGGCGATGTGGTCGTCCATACTGCCACCGACATCAAACAGCATGAGCACCTTGATATTATTTTTACGCTCCGCGCGCATCTTGATATCGAGGTAGCCAGCATTATTGGCGGTGGCGCGGATGGTGGCGTCGAGCGCGAGTTCTTCTTCGGCGCCTTGGCGGGCAAATTTGCGCAGACGGCGCAGCGCTACCTTGATATTGCGCGTACCCAGTTCGCGTTCACCGTCGTAATCACGATAGGCGCGCGTTTCCCAGACCTTCACAGCCGTACGATTACCGCCCTTGCCACCGATGCGGATACCCTCCGGATTTTGTCCGCCGTTACCAAAGGGCGACGTGCCACCAGTGCCGATCCATTTACTGCCGCCCTCATGGCGTTCTTTTTGTTCTTCCAGCAGGGCGTTGAGGCGGTCCATCAGTTTGTCGTAGCCGAATTTTTCCAGTTCGGCGATTTGTTCGGGCGTGAGCTCTTTTTTCATCCGCTGCAGCAGCCAGTCGAGCGGAATTTCCTGGTTCTTATCGAACAGGGTATCGATGCCATGAAAATAATGGCCAAAGGCTTTATCGAATTTGTCGTAGTGCGATTCGTCTTTCACCATCGTCATGCGCGACAGGTAATAGAAGTCGTCTAAGGAGGGCGTAATGACATTTTTTTGCAAAGCCTCAAGCAGGATCAAAAATTCCTTGATCGATACCGGAATTTTGGCATCTTTGAGGGTAAAGAAAAAATCGATCAGCATGCCTTATTCTCCGAGCTTGAATTGGAGATGTTTTTTTACCGTCGGCCATTCAGCAGCAGTAATGGAAAACACCACCGTATCGCGCAGACTGCCATCGACATGCAGCTGGTGACTGCGCAGTACGCCATCCTGTTTGGCGCCCAGGCGGGCGATGGCAGCACGTGAAAGATGATTCATCCAGCTGGTACGAAATTCCACCGCAATGCACTGCAAGCTTTCGAACGCATGCGTGAGCAAGAGCTTCTTGCATTCGCTATTGATGGCAGAGCGCTGGACGCTGGCGGCATACCAGGTATAGCCGATTTCCACGCGACGGTGCGTGGCGTCGACATTGAAAAAACGGGTCGTGCCGACGATCTTCCCGGTGCGCAGATCGCGCACGACGAACGGCATGGCGCCTTGTTCGCGCATCTGCATTGCAGTTTGGATGTAGTCGTGCATTTTTTCTGGCGTGGCGATGAACGTGAACCAGAGTTTCCATAGTTCGCCATCGCACACCGCTTCGGCGAGCGCCTCTTCATGTTCTAGGGAGAGCGGCTCCAGCGCCACATGCCGGCCTGTCAGGCTGAGGGGTTCAATAAACGCCATGCCGATGTCCTAGCGGTTTGCGCGCGACATAAAGACCAGTCGCTCGAACAGGTGCACGTCTTGTTCATTCTTGAGTAGTGCGCCATGCAGCGGTGGCACCACGCTCTTGGCATCTTTGCTGCGCAGTGCTTCCGGACCGATGTCTTCGGCCAGCAGCAGTTTGAGCCAGTCAAGTAATTCGGAAGTCGAGGGTTTTTTCTTCAGGCCGGCCACGTCGCGCACCTCATAAAAGGTTTGCAGTGCCTGCGCCAGCAGTTCTTTTTTGAGGGTGGGGAAATGTACATCGACGATTTGCTGCATCGTGTCTTTGTCGGGAAATTGGATGTAATGGAAAAAGCAGCGGCGCAAAAAGGCGTCCGGTAATTCTTTTTCATTATTTGAGGTAATGATGACCAGCGGCCGGTGTACCGCCTTGACCATCTCACGTGTCTCGTAGACATAAAATTCCATCCGGTCGAGCTCACGCAGCAGATCGTTCGGGAATTCGATATCGGCTTTGTCAATTTCATCGATCAGCAATACGACCTGCTGCTCGGCGGTGAAGGCTTGCCACAGCACGCCTTTGACGATGTAATTCTGGATATCCTTGACCCGTTCGTCACCCAGCTGTGAATCGCGCAAACGGGACACGGCATCGTATTCATATAGGCCCTGCTGGGCCTTGGTGGTCGACTTGATATGCCATTGCATCAAAGGCATGCCCAGCGCTGCGGCGACTTCTTCGGCCAGCATGGTTTTGCCGGTGCCGGGCTCGCCCTTGATGAGCAGCGGACGCTGAAGGGTGAGGGCGGCATTCACCGCCAATTTCAGATCATTGGTGGCGACATAATTACTGGAACCTTCAAATCGTGTATCTGGACGCATGGTGGGCTTGGGAGTCAGGGTTAAATGAATTTTGTTGAAAGCAAATTGGTCAGCGCGCAGGGCAAATAAGTGACTTGTATTTTTGATCACGCGACTGTAACACCCACCAGTATAAGCGAATCGGCTGCGCCCGCGTCATTGGCGGCGATGCTGGCGATGCCGGATTATGCCGCGCGCATGGCATCCTCATGGACTGGTGGCGGGGAATGAGGTAAAATCATGTAAATCAGTCATTCAGGCTTGTATGCGGTACAGGCCTTTGATGTGGCTCGGTGTTGAACCCTTTTGCATCCACTTTAATTCGCTCTCATGAAAAAATTATTCGTACTGCTCGCATTAGCGGGTCTGTTCAACGTTGCTCCTGCTGCGGACATCGTTGGCGATCCAAAGGCTGCCGAAGCCAAGGTTAGCGCCTGTATCGGCTGCCATAGTATTCCTGGCTATAAGGCTACCTTCCCCGAAGTGTATTCGGTGCCGATGATTGGCGGCCAGTCAGCCAAGTACATCGAAAATGCGCTCAAGGCGTATCAAAAAGGTGAGCGTAATCATCCGACCATGGTCGGCATTGCCAAGAGCCTGTCGGAACAAGATATGGCGGACGTCGCTGCGTACTACGCTGCTAAGAACTAAGGTGAAACTGATGATCAAAACAACATTGACACTGGCTGCCCTGCTGATTTCCGGCAGTGCTTTAGCAGGCGGTAATATCGAGGCCGGTAAAGCGGCAGCAGCGAAATATAATTGTGCTTCCTGCCATGGTGCAGATTTCAAAAGCCCGATCGATCCAAGCTATCCCAAGCTGGCTGGGCAGCATCAAGACTATCTGCAACATGCCTTGACCGCCTACCAACGTGGCGCAGGCCCAGCCAATGGTCGCGGCAATGCCATCATGGGTGGTATGGCCAAGCCATTAAGCAAAACGGAAGTCAATGATTTGGCGGCTTATTTACACAGCTTGCCCGGCACACTCGTGATTCGTCGCTAAGACGCTGCACGCTGAAAAAAAACCACGCGCGTCGTGGTTTTTTTTTGCGTTATTCGGTCATCAGGAAGCGCTTCTTCGAATACAGTCGATGTAGGCTGCGCCGTCAGGTGGCGTGCCATTGCGCTGTGAAGTCCAGAGCATTTGTCCCAGGCATTCCATGATCTGGTGGTGTGCTGCATGCTCGGAATCGAGGCGGCGAGCCAGCGCCAGATAAGCGGCCCGTATGCCGGGTGGCTGATCGATGGAAATCTGTTCGGCGATCGACAGATGCATCGACAGATGGAGAAACGGATTGCTGTCGCCACGTTCAACGCTGAAGTCGGCGCCAAGAGCGGCATCGACATCGCTCAGGATTTCGCGGTACTCTGGATGCTGCTGCAGCCAGTCGCGGGCGATGGCTTCGAGCGGCGTGAGAATGGCATTGGTGATGATTTTTTGCTGAACTTCACAAAAGAATCGGCGGACATCATCTTGTGACGGAGTAAACATGGTCGCTGGTGCACACTAAAACGAGAATTGGCCATGATTGTACGTGGCTTTGCAGTTTCCGATAACGTCAACCCGGAAGGTTCGTATTATGTTTGATAAATTGATTCAAGATAGTCTGTTTGCCAACGCCCGTACGCATAACTACTGGACCGACAAACCCGTTACCGATCAGCTGCTGCAAGAGTTATATGATTTGCTCAAATGGGGGCCGACGTCGGCTAACTGCAGTCCGGCGCGTTTTGTGTTTGTGAAATCCGCCCCCGCCAAAGCGCGGCTGGTGTCCTGTGTCAGTGAAGGCAATCAAGCCAAGGTCGCCAAGGCGCCCGTGACCGTCATCATTGGCATGGACATGGAATTCTACGAACAGCTGCCGACGCTCTTTCCACATGCCGATGCACGTTCCTGGTTCGCCGGACAGCCGGAAAAGATTGCCGAAACAGCCTTGCGTAACGCCACTCTGCAGGGCGCTTATCTGATCATGGCAGCGCGTTTGCTAGGGCTCGACTGTGGTCCGATGTCTGGCTTTGATGCCGATCGGGTGAATGCAGAATTTTTTGCCGGTACGGCGCACCGCGTCAATTTTATCTGCAGCCTGGGTTATGGCGAAGTAGAAAAACTCCATCCCCGTCTGCCACGTCTGTTATTCGAAATGGCCTGCCGTATCGATTGATCAGACGCCCTTGTCCGGCATGGGCGTCTTTGGACGGTAATCGCATAAATCTGCCAGCATGCAGTTCCAGCATTTGGGCGTGCGTGCCAGGCAGGTATAGCGGCCATGCAGGATCAGCCAATGATGAGCATCATGCATGAATTCCCCTGGAACATTGCGCATTAATTTGCGCTCCACTTGGTCGACGTTTTTACCAGGTGCCAGCCCGGTGCGGTTAGATACTCGGAAGATATGCGTATCGACCGCCATCACCGATTCGCCAAACGCCGTATTCAAGACCACGTTGGCGGTCTTGCGTCCGACGCCCGGCAACGCCTCCAGTGCCGCGCGCGAATGTGGTACCTGGCTCTGATGCGCTGTCAGCAGCAGGCGGCAGGTTTCGATAATATTTTTAGCTTTGTTACGATACAGGCCGATCCCCCGCACATACGGAATGAGACCATCGACGCCAAGCGCATAGATGGCGGCCGGCGTATTGGCCACCGGGTAAAGTACGCGGGTCGCCTTGTTGACCGAGACGTCGGTCGCCTGGGCTGACAGAATCACGGCGATCAGCAGTTCAAAGGGCGTGGTGTATTCCAGCTCGGTAGTCGGATGCGGATTGGCTGCTCGCAGACGTTCAAACATTGCCTGACGTTCGGTGCGATTCATACGCCTTCCTTTTTAAGTAGTGAGCTTAAGTCGTGAGCTTAAGTATTGAGCTTAAGCCGTGCGCGCTCGATCGCGGCTTGAATAATGGCGCGCTTGCGGGCTTTTTCGGCCATCTCGTCTGCGCTCAAGGCAGGGCTATTGTCGACTTCCTGCAATTTGGCCGCCGCCTTGGCCGCCAGCCGTGCATCGTTTTCCTGCTGTTCGCGGCGCAGTCGCAGGGTCCGCGCAGCATGCCGCGCACGGGCTGCATCGGCGGCTTCTTGCGACCAGGCTGCCCAGCCGGTTTTACCCGGCGTGACCTCGACCATCGTGATGCAATCGACCGGGCAGGGCGCAACACACAGATCGCAGCCGGTGCACAGATCGGCGATCACGGTATGCATTTGTTTGGCCGCGCCCAGAATCGCATCGACCGGACAAGCTTGAATACAGAGTGTGCAGCCAATGCACAGCGCTTCGTCGATCACGGCAACAGGGCGCGGTCTTTCGACGCCATTGACAGGATTGAGCGGAATCACCGGTTTGCCCAGCAGCTGCGCCAGACGCCCTACGCCTTCGATGCCACCGGGTGGACACTGGTTATAACTAGCCGCGCCGTGCGCCATCGCTTCGGCATAGGGCCGGCAGGCCGGATAGCCGCATTTGGTGCATTGCGTTTGCGGCAGCAAATCTTCCAGCCGGTCGGCTAGTGATTTATCTGCAGCGTGTGTGTCGACGGGGGGCATGGTGGCGAAATCGGTAGAATCAGGAATCAAGCCCCGATTATAAGGCCAGGCGCGGTGGAATAAAAAAAGCCGTTCAATGCGAACGGCTTTTTACGATGCAGGACCATCAGATCAGGATCAGGCATGTGCCTTGATAAATGCGCCAATTTTTGGCGAGATCACTTCGCGCCAGCGTCGGCCAGCGAAAATACCGTAGTGACCGCATTTTTCGGCTTCAAAATGTTCCTTGCGCGCGGCCGGAATCGACGAACACAAATCCAGCGCAGCGCGGGTCTGACCGGAACCGGAAATATCATCCAGCTCACCTTCCACCGTCAGCAGAGCCACGGTTTTGATGTCTTGTGGACGCACCAGTTTGTCTTCGACCATCCAGGTACCGCGCGGTAAATCGAAATCCTGGAATACCGTCTTGATCGTATCGAGGTAATACTCAGCGGGCATGTCGAGTACCGCGTTGTATTCGTCGTAAAATTTGCGATGCTCTTCGGCGGACTCGTTATCGCCTTCACGCAGGTGCATGTAAAAATCCCAGTGACTCTGTGCGTGGCGGCTAGGGTTCATCGCCACAAAGCCCGCATGCTGCAAGAAGCCAGGATAAACCCGACGACCAGAGCCCGGGTAGTTAGCGGGCACACTGTAGATCACTTTATTTTCGAACCATGAGTAGGGCTTGGTCGTTGCCAGATCATTCACCTGAGTCGGTGATTTGCGCGGATCGATTGGCCCACCCATCATGGTCATGGACTTGGGCAGCATGGGATCTTTCGCGGTCGCCATCAGCGAGATCGCTGCCAGCACCGGCACCGTTGGCTGGCACACCGACACTACATGCACATTCGGGCCGAGAAATCGGATGAAGTCCTGCACATAATAGATGTAGTCATGCAGATGAAAACTGCCGGCCGTCATTGGCACCATCCGCGCATCGATCCAATCGGTGATGTAGACGTCATGCTCTTCGAGCAGGCTGCGTACGGTGTCGCGCAAGAGCGTGGAATGATGACCAGACAAGGGTGCCACCAGCAATATGGTGGGCTGCTTTAAATCCTTGCGGGCTTTGTCGCTCAAATCCTTGCGAAAGTGGATCAGCTTACAAAAATCTTTGACCAGCGCCGCTTCTTCAATGATCCCCACCTGCTTCGTGCCGACCTTGACTTCGGTAATCCCAAACTCAGGCTTGATGTAGTCTTTGCCGAGGCGGTAGATCAATTCGTAGCCAGCTGCAATCCGTTGGGCAAACGGGGTGTGCGTGAGTGGCGATATGGGATTACTAAAGAGTTTGGACGATGCTTCCGCCCACTGAATAAGTGGGTTCAACATAGTGCGGTTGAATTCGTGCAGCTGATAAAGCATATCGACCTCTTCGTGATGTTGCCTGATAGCGCATTGTGGACGCAAATCAAATTTGCTGCAATGCAGTATTTTATAAAAAGTGAATTAGTGCCGTTTTGCGCTCTTAAAATCGATTATTTTGCCTGTTTATACACAAAATGACCTTTTTCGAAAACCATTTGAGTCACCGCACAATAGCACTTTTTGGGACATTTTGATTTTAGTTGTGATCAGATTTGCGTAAAAGACGGGAAAGAAAGGGTACGGGGCGTAAAAAAAGCCTGTGGATTGTCAGCATTGAATGCCAGAAATGCAAAACGCGCCTGGCTGAAGAGCAAGGCGCGTTGCAGGAAACACTCTACGATGCGGCGATTAGTCAAATACGGGGCTGTCGACACCGAGGATTTTATGCAGCTTGGGCGAAGTTGTTGTGTATTGCATATGGATTTTTTTGTCCGGGAAAATGTAGGCCGCTGCACCAAAGGCCGCCAGGGCCGCCTCGTGGAAGCCTGACAAAATCAGTTTTTTCTTGCCTGGGTAGGTGTTGATATCGCCCACGGCAAAAATGCCCGGTACATTGGTCTCGAATTTTTCGGTGCTCACGACCTTGAGTTGTTTGCGCTCAATGTCGAGGCCCCAGTCAGCGATCGGGCCCAGCTTGGGTGAGAGACCAAAAAAGACCAGCAGTTGATCCAGTGGCAGGCGGCGGGTAACGCCATCCGGGCCAGTCACTTTGATTTCTGACAGACGATCGGACTGGGTTTCGAAGCCGCTGACCTGACCAATCAGGAGCTGCATCTCAAATTGTTCGCACAAGTCGCGCATCTTGGCGACCGAGGCTGGCGCGGCGCGGAATTCATCGCGCCGATGCAGAAGAATGACTGATTCAGCTTTACCGACAAAGTTGAGCGCCCAATCGAGCGCCGAATCGCCACCGCCGCAGATCACCAGATTTTTGCCGTGGTACTGCGCAGGGTCCTTGACGCGGTAGGCCAACTGGCCACCCTCGAACTGCTCGATACCATCGACTTTTAAGGTGCGCGGCTGAAACGAGCCCACGCCGGCGGCGATGAAAATCGTCTTGGTAATAAAGCGGGTGCCGGTGGACGTTTCAAGATTAAAGCGTCCGTCTTCGCGTTTTTCGACCAGGGTGACTTCTTGCCCGAGGTGAAAGGTCGGATCAAATGGTGCGATCTGCTTTAATAAATTGTCGGTCAGTTCCTGGCCGGTGCAGACTGGCACGGCAGGGATGTCGTAAATCGGCTTGTCGGGATAAAGTTCGACGCATTGTCCGCCAACAGACTGCAGCGAATCGATGATGTGCGCCTTGATTTCAAGCAGGCCAAGTTCAAAAACCTGAAACAGGCCTACCGGGCCGGCGCCAATGATCACCGCGTCAACATCGAGCGGCGCCTGGGAAGCCTGCGCGGAGGGCGATACGGAAAGAGTGCTGGTGTTCATACGACGTGGCGATCCTGTTGAATGCGTGCCTAAGCTTAAATAGCGACTAATCTGCTGCCTTGATTGCCCGGTTTAGCGCTGCAGAAGTGGCAGCTTGTCGGCGACATCTTTCCAGCTCTCAGCATCAGGCAGTGGTAACTTGGTTTTGGTAATCGATGGCCATTTGCGCGCCAGATCGACGTTAATCTTGATGAATGCGAGCTGATCGGCTGGCACGTCTTCTTCAGCAAAGATGGCATTGACCGGGCATTCCGCCACGCAGACCGCACAGTCGATACACTCGTCAGGGTCGATGGTAAGAAAGTTTGGGCCTTCGCGAAAACAGTCTACCGGGCATACATCGACGCAGTCAGTGTAGCGGCAATTGATGCAGGATTCGGTTACAACGTGAGTCATTGCTGGTCCTAACGGTAAAGAGGGGTGTGGCGAGCGCTCAAAGCGGCAAAGCCATGTATTTTATGACAAATCCGCCCATCTCACAAACCTGGCTTAGATATTATCCGCATAAGCAAATGCGCCAATTTTCATATAATCCACGGCGCACGGCGCATTTTTACGACGCCGGATGCTGATTCGGCTACACTCCGGCTCAGCGTTGGCCTAACAACGCCGAACTTACAACGCCGAACTTACAACGATGATATCCATCCTCAGGGGACCGCATGCATACCGCTAGCCTGGCGCGCACAAAATTGATCCTCGGGTCAGCCCTGGCGGGGTCCTTACTGATACCGGTGCCAGCTTGCGCAGCTGGCCTGGATGGTCGTTTGCTCGGGTTTGCCTGGGCGTTGCCATTTGCCGGACTGCTGCTGTCGATTGCGCTCTGGCCTCTGCTGGCGCCGCAGTTTTGGCACCGGCATTTTGGCAAGCTGACATGCGCCTGGTCGCTGGCCTTCCTGCTGCCCTGCATCGCCTGGTTTGGCCTGCCCACTGCGAGCACCACCCTACTGCATGCGGGGCTGAGCGAATATCTGCCCTTTATTATTTTAATCACCGCCCTGTATGTGGTCGCCGGCGGCATTTGCGTGCGCGGTAATCTGCACGGCACACCCTGGCGCAATACCGGCCTGCTGGCGCTGGGTACGCTGTTAGCCAGTGTGATGGGCACCACCGGCGCGGCCATGCTGATGATCCGTCCGCTTATCCGTGCCAATGATAATCGGCGGCATACGGTGCATATTGTGGTGTTCTTTATTTTTTTAGTCGCCAATGCGGGCGGTGCGCTCACACCGATCGGTGATCCGCCGCTCTTTCTGGGTTTTTTGCAGGGGGTCGATTTTTTCTGGCCACTGAAAAATATTTTGCTGCCGACGCTCATACTGTGCAGTAGCTTATTACTACTTTTTTTTGCGCTCGATTATTACTACTTTCACCAGCGGGAAGAGGCCTATTCGCCGTCGCTGGACCAGACGCCCGATTCACCTGTATGGCTGGAAGGGAAGGTCAATCTGATTTTACTTGCCTGTATCGTTGGACTGGTGCTCATGAGCGGTCTCTGGCAGCCCCTCACGCGGTTTTCCCTGGCGGGTGGAGAGATCGGCCTGCCGGGTTTGGTGCGCGATATTTCACTCATCGGCGTGATCGTTGTTTCGCTCAAACTCACGCCGACATCAGCGCGTCTGGGGAATGAATTTTCCTGGGGGCCGATACTGGAAGTCGGCAAACTGTTTGCCGGTATTTTCTTGACCATTACTCCCGTAATTGCCATGCTGCGTTCCGGGGAGGGTGGCGCTTTCGCCTTCGTCCATCATGCGGTGAATGACAGCACGGGCCAGCCGATCAACTGGATGTTTTTTTGGACCACCGGCTTGCTGTCAGCGTTTCTGGATAATGCCCCGACCTATCTGGTATTTTTCAATGCGGCGGGCGGCGATCCATCCGTCCTCATGGGACCGCTGGCGACCACGCTGGCAGCGATTTCCTGCGGCGCGGTATTCATGGGCGCCGTCACGTATATTGGCAATGCGCCCAATATGATGGTCAGGGCGATCGCCGAGGAACGCGGCATTCGCATGCCGTCCTTCTTTGGCTATATGGTCTGGTCGTGCGCGCTGTTACTGCCGCTGTTTATTTTGCTGAGTTGGATCTTTTTCCGTTGATTTTTTTGAGACGCCTGCATGAAACCTAAAATCCTCATGACCCGCGCGGTTTTTCCCGACGTGATTACCTATCTTGCCGAGCATTTTGAGGTCGAATCCAATCAGGAAGACCGGATCTTTGACGACGCCGAGCTGGTGCGGCGTATGCACGATAAAGTGGGTCTGTACTGTAATACCAGCCAGAGGGTATCGGCCGATATTATTGCGGCCTGCCCGAGCATGCGGGTGATCGCCAACATGGCGGTGGGTTATAACAATATCGACCTGGCCGCCGCAACGCGGGCCGGTATTCCGGTCACCAATACGCCGGATGTGCTCAATGAGACGACCGCTGACTTTGCCTGGGCGCTGCTGATGGCGACTGCCCGTCGCGTCACCGAGGCCGAGCACTGGCTACGCGCCGGCAAATGGGAAAAATGGACTTACGATGGTTTTCTGGGCGCCGATGTGCATGGCGCGACCTTGGGTATTCTCGGCATGGGTCGCATCGGTCAGGCGATTGCGCGCCGCGCCAAGGGTTTTGCCATGCGGGTGATTTACCATAACCGTACCCGGCTCGCGCCGCATGAAGAGCAGGGCGCCAATGATGCGCAATGGGTCAGCAAAGAAGCGCTGTTAGCGCAAGCCGATCATCTGGTATTGGTCTTGCCTTACTCAGCTGCCACGCATCACGCGATTGGTGCCGCGGAATTAGCGCGCATGAAGCCCAGCGCCACCCTGATCAACATTGCGCGCGGCGGCATTGTCGACGATGTGGCCCTGATCGCCGCGTTGCGCGCCCAGCAGCTGGCTGCCGCCGGTCTGGATGTGTTTGAAAATGAGCCAGCGCTGCATGCCGATTTTTTGACTTTATCGAACGTCGTTCTCACGCCGCACATTGGCAGCGCATCCGCACCGACCCGACGGGCGATGGCCTATTGCGCGGCCGATAATCTGATCGCCGGCTTGCAGGGCAAAATGCCGCCCAATTTACTGAATCCGGAAGTACTGCCGCGGAAATGAGCTGCGCATTCCCGCGTGCACAGCGAAGCGATTAAACGCCCAGTAGTTCCACTTCAAAAATCAGCGTCGCGTTGGGTGGGATAACGCCGCCCGCACCGCGCGCGCCGTAGCCCAATGCAGCCGGAATCACCAGCGTGCGGACGCCGCCGATTTTCATTCCCTGCACGCCCTGATCCCAACCCTTGATGACGTGTCCGGCATCGAGCGGGAAATCGAACGGTTGGCCGCGGTCTTTGCTGGAGTCAAATTTGGCGCCTGCGCTGCCATCATCGTTTTGCAGCCAGCCAGTGTAATGGACGCTGACATGCGCGCCCGCTGTGGCTTCGGCGCCTTCGCCGACGACGGTATCTTCATATTGCAGGCCAGTAGAGGTCATGGTGAGAGGCATACGATTCCTTTGAGTGAGTTGACATGTTAAAAAACCAGAGCCGAATTGTAGCAGGCGGGATGAATCCTTTTCATTGAGCAGCGCTAACAGGCTGGACAAAAGGCCTGAATTACCCCGGATTTTAAGAGCGCAATTAGTTCTGCGGCGACTGACCTGGCGCGGTAGAATGGAACGTATTGAATCATGTGGGCCGCGCTGTGACTTTTCTATCTCGTTTTATCCGACTGCCTTATACCTGCCACGCCTTTCTGCTAGCCGGCATTTTGCTGTGTTCTGCTGGCGCGCAGGCCAGTGTGGTAGTAGTGCTCAATTCACGCGACGCCAGTGTCACCCTGCTCGACCAGGACACCTATAAGGAACTGGGCGTGATCCCGGTCGGTAAAGAGCCGCACCACCTGATGGCCACGCCGGATAATAAATCGCTCATCGTCGCCAGCTCGGCGGCCAACGAACTGGTGTTTCTCGATCCGCTGACTGGCCAGTTTCAACGACGTGTCAAAGACATTATCGACCCTTATCAAATCGGCTTCTCACCCGATCAAAAATGGTTTGTCGCCAATGCCTTGCGCCTCGATCATGTCGATATCTACGGCTACGATGGCAAAGATTTCAAGCTTGCCAAGCGCATCCCGCTGGCCAAGCTGCCCAGCCACATGGCTTTTACTGCCGATAGTTCGACCGTCTTCATTACGCAGCAGGGCAGCGACAAAATCAGTGCGATCGATCTGGCAAGCCAGACCGTGAAATGGACCATGGCCGTCGGTAAGCTGCCGGCCGGGATCACCATGACTGAAAACGGTAAATATCTGTTGGTCGGTATCATGGGCAGCGACTACGTCGAAGTCATCGACTGGCGCGCACAAAAAAGTATCAAAAAAATCAAGGCCGGCGATGGGGCGCATAATTTCCGCTCCATGGGCGACAAAAAACACCTCTTCGTTTCCAGCCGCGTATCGAGCACCATCGACATCATCGATCAGGACACGTTGACCAATGTCGGCACGATCAAGGTGCCGGGCGGCCCGGACTGCATGGAATTATCGGCCGACGGTAAAACCCTCTGGGCCACTCTGCGCTGGGCAAAAAAAGTCGCCGTGATCGATGTGGCGAGCAAGACGGTGATCAAACTGATTCCGGTAGGTCGTTCGCCGCACGGGGTCTATTTCCATCACCGCGCGCCGTCCTGATATTGCCGCTCATGCGTCCGCTCTCTGTCGCGCTTATTGTCGCTCTTACTGCGCTGATTGCCTTCACACCTGCAGTGCAGGCAGCATCGGCCTGTCACGGCACAATTTATTTAAGTTTTGATACCGGCAGCCAGTCGCAGGCAGACTTCATCGCCGCGACCCTGAACAAATATCAGGTCAAGGCGACGTTTTTTCTGGCCAATGAAAAAACCGTCAACGGCGATTATTCGCTCGATCCTTCCTGGGCGCCGTACTGGAAGGCCCGCGTGGCTGAGGGACACGCCTTCGGCAGTCATACCTTCGACCATGTTTATGCGCAGCGTGATCTGGCCGATGGCAAGATCGAGATGAAGCCACAATTTGGCCCGCAGGCCGGAAAAAAATCAGCCTGGAGTGCGCAGCAGGTATGCCACGAACTCAGGCGCGTGGAACAGCGTTTTCATGTGCTCACGGGCGCAACGCTAGATCCTTTTTGGCGTGCGCCAGGCGGGCGTCTGACGCCTCAACTTTTACAAGCTGCCAAGACCTGCGGCTATACGCATTTTGGCTGGTCGGCAGCGGGCTATTCCGGCGATGAACTGGCGAGCGAAAAAATTTCTAACGCAAAGCTTTTACAGCGCACGCTGAATGGCTTGAAAGATGGCGACATCGTCATGGCGCATCTGGGGATCTGGTCACGCAAAGATCCGTGGGCGCCGGCCGTCCTTGATCCTCTCATTGCGGGCCTGCAGAAAAAAGGATTTTGTTTTGCCACCCTGCGTACGCATCCGGCTAAAATGGCCTCCACTCCAATAACGGAACGATGATGGAAATTGTGCTTTCGACTTTTTCATTGGTGCAGGCTTGGCTGTTCGAGGCAGTCATCAATCCCTTTGTCTATTACGCCGGCCTGGGTTCCTTCACCGAAGAGGCTTATGACGCGACCGAATGGTTGCTCATCGGCGTGTGCGAACTGATCCTGCTCTTCATTGTGCTGCGTCCGCTCGAAGCGCTCATTCCGGTGCAGAAGATCACCGACTCTCGGGCGCGCTGGATGGATTTCCTCTACACCGTCATTTACCGGCTGGGCGCCATGTCGCTGGTAGTGTTCTTTGTGCTGGACCCGATGTTTGACCAGATCAATTCACTGCTGCACCTGCAGGGTATCAAGGCTTTTGATCTGGAAAATCTATGGCCGGGCGTCACAGATGTTCCCTTGGTGAGTTTTATGTTGTATCTGATCGTGCTCGATTTTTGCGATTACTGGTACCACCGCTTTGAGCATCAATTTTCCTGGAGTTGGGCCCTGCATAGCCTGCACCACAGCCAGCAAAACATGAACCTGTGGAGCGATAACCGTAACCATCTGCTGGATGATTTCATCCGCAGTATTGTCATGGCAGTCATTGCTCTGGCAATCGGCGTCCAGCCCGGCCAGTATGTGCTGCTCATCGCCTGCTCTCGCATCTTGCAAAGTCTGCAGCATGCGAATGTGCGGATTCATTTTGGCGCACTCGGCGAACGGCTGCTGGTATCACCGCGCTATCACCGTCAGCATCATGCCATCGGTTTGGGTCATGAAAGCGCCGGCGCCGGTACCCTGGGCGGTCATAACTTTGCCGTGCTCTTTCCGATTTGGGACATCCTGTTTGGTACCGCCTTGTTCAGTCCCGAGTTTGCTGCTACAGGAGTTCGCGATCAGTTAGCGCCGCCTGCCGGCATCGGACGCGATTATGGGCGCGGATTCTGGGCCCAGCAGTGGCGCGGTTTGCAACGCATGCTGGGTTAAGCCTGCACGAATCATTCCGGAGATCTTGATGCCCCGTTTCGCTGCCAACCTGTCCATGCTGTTTACCGAGTTGCCTTTTCTGGCGCGCTTTGAGGCGGCTGCCAAGGCGGGCTTCACGGCGGTGGAATGTCAGTTTCCGTATGCGTTCAGCGTGGAGGCAATAAGCCAGCAGCTGCAACAACATTCACTGCAAATGGTCCTGCATAATTTGCCTGCCGGTGACGGGAATGCCGGCGAGCGCGGGATTGCCTGCCATCCGGATCGGGTCGATGAATTTCGTGCTGGTGTGGCCGAGGCAATCCGCTATGCGCAAAGGCTAGACGTTGCACAGCTTAATTGTTTGGCAGGTAAAGCGCCAGCCGGCGTCCACCAGGATTTACTGCACCAGACACTGATCGCTAATCTTCAGTATGCTGCCAGCGCGCTCAAGGCCGTGGGAAAACGGCTGCTGATTGAGCCGATCAATACCTTCGACATACCCGGTTTTTACATTAATCGCACTGCGCAGGCAATCGCCATTCTCGATCAAGTCGGGGCCGATAACGCTTTCGTGCAGTACGATATTTACCATGCCCAGCGCATGGAAGGCGATCTCGCCGCCACCCTACAAAAAAACCTGCCGCGCATCGGCCATATTCAACTAGCAGATAATCCTGGCCGTAATGAACCGGGGTCGGGTGAGATCAACTTTCCCTTTTTATTTGCGCATCTGGATCGCCTCAATTACGACGGGTGGATCGGCTGCGAATACAATCCCGCTACGACGACTCTGGCCGGTTTGGCATGGCGCCAAGAACTTACTGGTAACTGATTAGGAAGTGATGACGACCCCATTACCCGACCCGCAGGCGCTGTTAAAGAAAATGTTTGATGCCGCCGTCGCCAGCGCTCAGCCGGCGCTGTGTATTCCGCCGCATCTGCCGTCGCCTGCATCGCTGGGCCCGGGACGCTTGATCGTCATCGGGGCCGGCAAGGCAGCGGCGGCGATGGCGCGGGCGGTGGAAGCTCACTGGCCTTCACCGTTGTCCGGACTGGTCGTTACGCGCTATGGCTATGCCGTGCCATGCCAGCACATCGAGATCGTCGAGGCGGCACATCCGGTCCCGGATCAGGCTGGTTTGCAGGCGGCGCAACGCATGCTCAAACTCGTGCAGGGACTGTGTACTGAAGATACAGTGTTGTGCCTGATCTCAGGCGGTGGCTCCGCGCTCTTGCCGCTGCCGATAGACGGTCTGACGCTTGAACATAAACAGGAAATCAATCGCGCACTGCTCGCCTCGGGTGCGACCATCAGCGAAATCAATTGCGTACGGCGTCATCTGTCGGCCATCAAGGGTGGACGTCTGGCGGCGGCGTGTTATCCCGCACGCGTGCTCACATTGCTTATTTCTGATGTGCCTGGCGATGATCCGATCGATATTGCCTCCGGCCCGACCGTAGGCGATCCGACGACCTGCGCCGACGCACTGGCCATTTTGCAGCGCTATCAAATCACTTTGCCAGCGGTCGTGCAGACGATTTTGAGTAGCGGTCAGGGGGAGTCCATCAAGCCCACCGATCCAAGCCTGGCACGCGCTGAAGTGCGCATCATCGCTACGCCACAAATGGCGCTTGAGGCGGCAGCAGCAGTGGCGACCCAGGCCGGCATCCGAACGCATATTTTAAGCGATGCCCTTGAAGGCGAAGCGCGTGAAGTAGGCAAGGTCTTGGCCGGGATTGCGCTGCAAGTCGCCCAGCATGATCAGCCATTTTCTGCGCCCTGCATTGTGCTCTCGGGAGGGGAAACCAGCGTCACCGTACGCGGTCATGGCCGCGGTGGCCGCAATGTTGAATGCCTGCTCGCACAAGCTATCACGCTCAATGGTCACCCGCGTATTGTTGGCCTGGCTGCGGACACGGATGGGGTCGATGGTCAGGAAGAAATCGCCGGTGCTTATCTGTATCCGGATAGTCTGGCCCGCGCCCGCGCGCAAGGCCTCAGTGCGCGCGCGATGTTAGACAATAACGACGGTCACGGCTTCTTCGGGGCCTTGGGTGACGCGCTCATTACCGGTCCGACCCTGACCAATGTCAACGACTTTCGTGCGCTCTACATTGCGGATGCAAACACATCCCCACATGAATGAAGCATCAGGGCAGAATCCGTATTGAAGATTATGCATTGAAGTTTATGTATTGAAGATTATGCTTTGAAGATTATGTTTTGATGATTTGCATGAAATAACCAGTAAGTCCATCTCAGGTTAAGATGACATCTTTACAGGACTAAAGGTGTTTTTTATGGCATTCGGACTGATCATTATCGGTGATGAAATTTTGTCCGGCAAACGGGCGGATAAGCATTTTTCTACTGTCGTACAATTACTTTCAGCGCGCGGATTACAGCTGGCATGGGCCGAAATTCTTGGCGATGATCCGGCACGCATCACTGCGACTTTGCAACGCACATTAGCCTCCGGTGATACAGTTTTTTCTTGCGGCGGCATTGGCGCCACGCCGGATGATCATACCCGCCAGTGTGCGGCGGCAGCGCTCGGTGTTGCGTTGGTTTTACATCCCGAAGCAAAAGAAAAAATTCGCGAACGCATGCAGGATACGGCGCGCGAAAGTGGTATCAAACCGGTCTACGATGCCCCCGATAATATGCATCGCCTGAAGATGGGTGAATTCCCGATCGGTGCGTCCATTATTCCTAATCCTTACAACAAGATCCCAGGCTTTACTGTTACCGGAAGCAGTGGGGCGGCGCACCACTTTGTGCCCGGATTTCCGGTCATGGCCTGGCCGATGATCGAATGGGTACTCGATACCCAGTATGCGCACTTATTTAATCAAATCGCCCGCACAGAAAAATCGCTGCTGGTATTTGAGGTGGCGGAATCGACACTCACGCCGCTGATGGAAGAGATTGAAGCCGCTTGTCCGCTGGTGAAGGTTTTTAGTCTGCCCAGCGTGGGTGACGCGCAGACCCGTCGGCATATCGAGCTGGGCGTCAAGGGCGATCCGCAGCAGGTGGAGTTCGCCTTTACTCGCATAATGGCCGAACTGGAGGCGCAGCGGGCGGAATACCAATTAGTGGTGTGATGTATTTGCAGGCATTTCACCATGTTGGCCAACACATCGTCTGCCTTGCGCTATGATGGGGGTTCATTTGGCCTTCCCATTCCTCCAGTATGTTTGAATTCATCAATAAGCGCGGCGAACCGGTCATCGATCCGGCGCAAATCAAGGCCGCTGAAGCAGCGCAGGCCGACCTGCAAAAAAAGGCGGCTCTGGCGGCTGCCCACGCACTGCAGGGCGACGAACAGGCCAGTGTGGCGTTCATTCTTGCCTGCCCATTTTCGGATGCGCGCAGCATCGCAGCCGAACACGTTGTTTCGCAAGCCTTGGTCGAGCAGGTCTGGCAGGCCATGCGGAATGCCGATCGGCGGGTCGCCAAGCTGATGCAACAGCGACTCGATACCTTTAAACGCAGTGCGTTAGCCTTACAACAGGCATTGCAATGTATCGCGACCGCTGAACGACTGCTGTCAGATGCACGCTTACTGACGAACCAGGTAGTCGATCTGGATCATGCCTGGCAAATCGTCCAACAGCCGCCGGCGGAACAGGCCGAACATTTCCAGGACCTGCGTCAGCGTCTGGGAGCACGTCTGGAATCACAGGCCGCTTTGCAGCACGAAGTGCTGGAACTGGTCGCGAGCTTGCGCGTGCTGGCAGAGGCCGAAACACTGGATGCGGAACAGGCAAATCAAACCCTTGCGCGCACAGCCAGCGCGCTCGAACAGTGCCGTCTGCATGCCGAAGCCAGCAGTTTGCCGTCTGCCTTACTGAATGATTTTGAGCGCCGGCAGAGCAGTTTGAAAGCCCTATTCGAGCGCTCCCTTGCGCCTGCACCTGCGCCGTTAGCTGTCGCCGCGTCTGATGCTGCATCTGCTACCGTCTCTGCTGATGCTAATGGATCCGCGACGACCGAGCGCCCGGGCAAACCTAAAAAACCGTCGCCCGCACCACAAGATCCCGCCCTGCTGGCGCAATTTTCTGCTGCACTGGCGGGTCTGGAAAAATCCATTCAAGACGGCGTCTTGCATGACGCGGTCGAATTCGACCGACGCTTACGTGAGCCGGCCCTGCATGCTTTACGACTCACCCCGGCACAAAATACCCAGCTCGGTACTGCGCGCACTGCCATGAGCAGTCTGCAGGGCTGGGCCCGTTGGGGTGGCAATGTGTCGCGCGACGAATTACTGATCGCGGCCGAAACACTGGCAGGCAAAACTACGCCCTTGGCCGAGTTAAGTAAAAAGGTCGGCGCATTGCGCGAACAATGGAAGGCGCTGGATGGATCAGCGGGGCCGGCTAATAAAGAACTCTGGACGCGCTTTGATACCGCCTGCACCACCGCCTACGCGCCGGCTGCCGCCCACTACAAAAAATTAGCCGAAGAGCGCACGCAAAATCAGGCCAAGGCACAGGTACAACTCGACGCATTGCAAGCCAGCGTGAGCACTCTGACCACTGACGAGGCGATCGATTGGAAAAAGCTGACCCAGTTACTCACCAGCGCCAAGGACGCCTGGCAGCGCGGCGGCCCGATGGAGCGCAAGGAAAAAAAGCGTCTCGATAGTGAATTTGCCAAGACCATCGAACCCTTAGAACAGATGCTGCGCGAGCGACGCATCGTGGAAATCGCCCAGCGTGAAGCCATGATTGCCGAAGTGAGCGCATTGCAGCCGAATTTACGCGGCACGCTGGATGCTTTGCGCGGCTTGCAGGAGCGTTGGCAAGCTTCTGCGCGTGCACTGCCGCTGGCACATCGCGAAGAGCAGGGTCTATGGCAGCGTTTTCGTCAGGCCTGTGATGCCGTCTTCGCCGCCCGCAAGGAAGTCGCGCACAGTGCCGATGCTGAGCGTCGTCAGCATCTGCAGGCAAGAGA
The DNA here is from genome assembly GCA_947374865.1 of Oxalobacteraceae bacterium. Lineage (GTDB taxonomy): Bacteria > Pseudomonadota > Gammaproteobacteria > Burkholderiales > Burkholderiaceae_D > CANFLV01. Next base: position 453,821 of record CANCDR010000001.1, on the reverse strand, counting down.
AACATTGTGTGCCAGTCTGGAAGCGGCCGTCGGGCAGTCCGAAGCCGGTCTGGCAAAAATTTTACGTGATGTGCGTGACGCCTGGAACAAGACCGGTCAGGTACCGCGGGCGGCAGAAAAACAAATCGAGCAGCGTTATCAGGCAGCGATCACGGCCTTGCAAAAGGGTCTCGATCTTACGCGCCGCGCCAGTCAGGATGCGCAACGCAATGCTGTGCGGGATAAATTGAATTTGTGTCGTCAGGCCGAAGCAGTCGTCTTGGGTGAGGCGCAGGCCGATACTGCATTGGCATCGACCTGGGCTGCCTTGCCATCCTTGCCGAAGGCGATCGAAGCGGTGCTGTCAAAACGGTTTGAGCAGGCATTGGCGGCCGATGCATCGTACGCCGCCACGCTGCGCAAGAACCAGCCTTTGCTGGCTAGCGAACTACTGCGTTGTGAAATTTTGTTCGGTATCGACAGCCCGCCTGCTTTGGCGCGTGAACGTCTGCAGCAGCAGGTCGCTGTATTACAGGCGACGCTCAAAAACGGACCTGCCGCGACGGCCGGCGAATCGGCATTAACGCGCCTGTGTTCGCTGGCAGCGAGTACGGACGAACAGCAGTTTGAACGGCTGACCTGTATCGTCGAACGCGCACTGCAAAGTAAAAAATAGACGAAAAAAAACCCCGCATGTGCGGGGTTTTTACCAAGCGCAGCGATTACTTCTTGCCGGCTTTTGTTGCCTTCGTTGCTGTCTGGGTGATCTGCTCAACGGCTGCATTCACGTTCGCTTCGATTGTCTCGGCGACTTGCTTGCTGCCTTTAGTGAACTGTTCGTAACCAGCGCTGGCATTGCCCATGGCTGATTTCACCATCGATACAACATTCTCTGAACCAGCTGGTGCGTTCTTCGACAGTTCGTCGATCAGTGCCACGACTTTCGACTGGGTTTCAGCGATTTGGCTTTCAGCTGCTTTGGTGAACTCAGACGTTGCGCTGGAAGTGATGTTCGCCAGGTGACGACCGTAGGCCATGGCCTTTTCAGCATTAGGCTGTGCATTGGCGGCGCTCAGTGCGAAGAATTCTTGTGGGTCTTTAGCAGAAAAAAATTTGCTGGCAGCGGCGCTGGACTCTTCCATCGATGCCTTAGCAACATTCAGGTTAAGGTCGATGACTTTTTCCATGCCCTCGAATGCTTTGCTCGACAAAGCGTTCATGAATTTGATCTGGGCTTCGAAAGTTGATTTGGTAACGCTTGAAAACTGTTCTGGAACTGAAAACATGGTGATCTCCTGGTAAGGTGAAAATTGAATCAGAAAACAATCGGATAAATTTTTTTAGCAGCCCCAGAAAACTAATATGGTGCGCCGCAACAAACCCGATTTTAAGCGTTTGAAAAATGATGTCAAGATAAATTTTGCACTGCAACATAAAAAAGACGATAAATTATTTTAAAGTTAACTAAAAGCCCTGAGAGTGAGCTGTTAATGATTTTTTAGACAATAAATACGCCTGCTGCAGCGCAGAACAGCTCGCTATAAGGCAAGCACAATACGGTCTGAACGGTTAGGATAGAGCCCGGAATCCTCTCGCAGATCCGCCAGATCCCGCGCCGATCGACTATCAAGGAACTATGGCTTCTTCTGTCCCACTTTCAAGTTCACCCCTTTCCAAACAGAGTGTCTGGATCGCCGCCATGCCATTTCTGTTTGTGCTGATCTGGAGTACCGGCTTCATCGTCGCCAAATATGGCTTACCGTACGCACCGCCGCTGACCTTCCTGATGCTGCGCTTTGCCGGCGTGATGCTGTTTTTGTTCCCCACAATATGGATCATGCGCGCCCCTTGGCCGCATGGAAAAATCGCACATATTGCGATGGCGGGCATATTGATGCATGCCGGCTATCTGGGCGGTGTATGGTGCGCCATCAAATTAGGCATGCCGGCTGGCTTGGCCGCGTTGATCGTTGGTTTGCAGCCGGTATTGACCGCCTTCGCCGCGCCTTTCCTTGGTGAGCGCGTCACGCTGCGCCAATGGCTGGGGCTAGTGTTTGGCCTAGGCGGTGTCACGCTCGTAGTGTTGAATAAAATATCCTTGATCGGTCTGTCATGGTCGACGATCGAGCTGGCTGTTTTGGCGCTGTGTTCGATCACGGCTGGTACGCTATACCAGAAGCGCTTCTGCCCCAGCTTTGATTTACGGACTGGCACGGTGATTCAGTTTTCTGCCTGCGCAATCGTCATCATGCCGCTGGCCATTCTGTTTGAGGGCTTTAGTCCAGCGCTGTCGACGGTCAGCTGGACGCCACAGTTTATCGGTGCCTTATTGTGGTCGGTACTGGCCTTGTCGATCGGCGCTATTTCGCTGCTCTTTATACTGATTCGCAAAAATGCCGCGACCTCGGTCACCAGTTTGCTCTACCTCACGCCACCGACGACTGCCATCATGGCCTGGCTGATGTTCGGTGAAGCACTCAGTGTGGCTGGCTTGATCGGCATGCTACTGGCGGTGATCGGTGTGGCCTTTGTCGTGCGAAAATAATAAAGAGCGATCGACTCGCATTAGTTCATTCACTAAAAAATTAACCAGGATGGAGACCGTAATATGATTTCAAGTACAGAACAACAAATCGTCGATGCCACGATCAAAGGACGTCACTCGATCCGGGCGTATTTGCCCAAGCCAGTAAGCCAGGAAGACATCCGGGCGATTCTGGAAGTGTCTGCCCGCGCACCTTCCGGAACCAATACCCAGCCGTGGAAAGTCACCGTCCTGACTGGTGCGTCCAAGGCCCGTTTATCGGCTGCGATTCAAGCCGCTTTCCTTGATCCCGGGCAGGCTGCTTTGCATCAGGAAGAGTATCGTTACTACCCGGTAGAGTGGAAGTCACCGTTCCAGGAACGGCGGCGCAAGGTTGGCCTGGATTTGTATAAATTACTGGGCCTCGGTCGCGAAGACAAAGCCGGCATGCAACGCCAGCACGGCCGTAATTATGATTTTTTTGATGCGCCAGTGGGATTGATCTTCACCATTGACCGGGTATTGGAGCAGGGTTCCTGGCTCGACTACGGTACGTTTTTGCAGAACATCATGTTGGCCGCCCGCGCCCGTGGTCTCGATACCTGCCCGCAAGCAGCCTTCACGCCCTATCACAAGGTCATTGCCGAGGTGCTGGATCTGCCTGCTAATGAGATGCTGGTGTGTGGCATGTCCTTAGGTTTTGCCGATCCGGACAAGATTGAAAATAGCCTGATTACCGAACGCGATTCCGTTGAGAACTTTGCCAAGTTCCTCGAATAAGCCCCAAAAAGGGGAAAAGTTCGCCCAAAGGAGGTTTGCCGTTCCGGTGAAACAAGCTTCATTATCGCGGCTAAGCCTCTAATTCTCTTGCGAAATATCGCAAATTTGCTACTATGCAAGATGCACAAATAGTGAAATAAGGGATTGCTTATGCTGAAGAAGCTGATTGCGTTGACGACCGGGGTTCTTTGCCTTCTTTCAACTGCGCCTGGCGCAATGGCAGAGCAGGCCAACGGGCAGTCGCCCGTGACACAAAAGAGCCAGCTTAAAAAAGTCGCTCCCGCTCGGGCACACAATGCTTCTTTAGATAAACGCGAACGGCTGGTTAAAAAAGTCGTCGTCGAACACGGTAAGCGCAAAGTCATTTATCAACGGGTGGCGCATGTCCCTACCATGCCTGCAGTACCGGCAGTTTTGTCAGCGGGCGATCTGGCCGGTTTGAATCTGACCCACGATCCTTTGGCGCTGGCGTCGAATGTGGCCTTGGTGCTTGATCAATCCAATTCGCAGGTACTGTTCGAAAAAAATGCCAACATCGCTTTGCCGATCGCTTCGATCACAAAATTGATGACCGGTTTGATCGTCGTCGAAGCGCAGCAGGATTTGAATGAAATGCTCGAAATCACGGATGAAGACGTCGACCGTGAAAAGTATAGTTCGTCACGGCTGCGCGTCGGCGCCAAAATGACGCGTGAAAACATGCTGCACATTGCCCTGATGAGTTCGGAAAATCGCGCCGCTTCTGCATTAGGTCGTCACTACCCGGGCGGAAAACAAGCCTTCGTGATGGCGATGAACGCCAAGGCGCAGGCGCTGTCCATGCACGATACGTTCTATGTTGATTCGACCGGATTATCGCGCCGAAATATTGCCAGTGCCCGTGACTTAGCGCGCCTCGTCATCGCCGCTTACGAACAGCCACTGCTGCGTCAGTATACCACCGACAGCAAATACATCGTCAAGGCGGGCGGACGGCCGATGCAATATGCTAATTCGAATAATCTGATCAGTAATCCGAACTGGGAAATTGGCTTGCAAAAGACCGGCTACATCTCGGAAGCGGGCCGTTGCATGGTCATACAGACCAAGATCGACGGTCGTCCGCTGGTGATGGTGTTTCTCGATTCGAAGGGTAAACTCTCACGCACGGCGGACGCGAGTCGTATTCGCAAATGGCTGGAAAATACCAGTGCCCGCCTGAGCGTGGGGCCTAGGAGCACCTGATTTGATCGCAGCGAGTCTGACATCTGCATCGTGTAAAAAAGGCCAGTGAATCTGGCCTTTTTTTATGCAGCCGGCGCACCGAGGTCGTAACCCAGTACGGCCGAAATTTGCTGCGCTGTCTCGATTAAGTCCTTGAGCCATTCTTCCTGCAACCGATCAGCTGGCGCAGAAATCGATAAGCCGGCGATGAGTTTGTGGCTGTCATCGAAAATTCCGGCGGCCATACAACGCACACCCAATTCAAGCTCTTCATTGTCGCGCGCATAACCGCGCGTGCGCACCAGGCTGAGCTCACTTTCAAGTTTCGTTAGATCAGTGATGGAATTTTTATTATGGCCAGCCAGACCGGTGCGCGTGGCGTATGCACGGACAGCTTTTGCGTCGTCGATCGATAAAAACAATTTGCCGGTTGAGGTCAGATGCAGAGGCGCCCGCCCGCCGATAGCACGCACGACCTGCATGCCTGAACGCTCTGAAAAAGCGCGATCGATATAAACAATTTCATCGCCCTGACGGACTGACAAATTGACCGTCTGTTGTGTACGGCGGTGCAGCGCGCGCATGAAATCAAGCGCAGCTTCCCGCACATCGAGGCGGCTGCGGACCACATTACCCAATTCAAGCAAGCGCATGCCTAACCGGTAGGCGCTGCCTTCAGCTCGGTCAACAAAGCGTTTGAGGACCAGATCATTCAGGATACGGTGCGCGGTAGAGGGATGCAGGCCGGTCGCAGCAGCGAGCTCCTTGAGGCTGACCGGGTCAGGGTAACGGGCGAGTGCGTCAAGGAGGGACGTCATGCGCTCAATAACCTGAATGGAGGTCTTTTCGTCAGGTGCGTGGGATGATTTCATCATATGGTTTGTGCATTGCAGTATTTACTTTATACCATATTGTGAAAAAATGAAAAAGGTGAACACTTATAATCATGTTGAAATAGGGATGCGCCATAATACTAAGCAGCGTGAGCGATCCAGCATCCATCCAGCAAAACCTTTGATGAACTGAGCAGAAATTTCCATATGACCGAAGCAAAGCAAGCCGAGAGTGAAATCGCCGTAAGCGAATTCAAAAGCACAAGTGGCGGTCAGCGCATCTTTGCAGCCTGGGGCTATTCGATGAATGGCTTCAAACAAGCCTGGAGGACAGAGCATGCCTTTCGTCAGGAACTCATGCTGGTCGTGCCAAGCACGATCGTGGCACTGATGTTGCCAGTGACGGCATTCGAAAAGCTCATACTGATTGGCGTCTTTGTGCTGGTATTGGTGGTAGAGCTGCTCAACTCGGCGGTCGAAGCAGTCGTCGACCGCGTTTCCCTTGAACGACATCCCCTATCAAAGAACGCCAAAGATTTCGGCAGCGCCGCGGTCATGCTGTCCCTCGCCTTGGCACTAGCCACCTGGGCAGTCATCCTATGGCCGCTGATATCCCGCAATTTTAAATAGTTTTAAATAGGGTCAGGTTTTAAATAGGGTCAGAGTCGATATATCCACATAGAATATTGTCAAAAAGTTATATCGACTCTGACCCTACTTAATTTTATATAAACGTTCATAAAAATATATAGGGTCAGAGTCGATATATCTATATGGGAAGTTGTTAAAAAGTTATATCGACTCTGACCCTATTAACTATTAAAACTCCACATAGAATATTGTCAAAAAGTTATATCGACTCTGACCCTATTTAAATTAAGGGAGTGTTTATGCAATTGCGTCTTCGTTTCATCACTTTCGCGATTACTGTCGGATTTCTCATGGCCTCGGGGTTTGTTCTTGCGGGGGAAAATCGGCTTTTGCTCGCGGGGCAGGTGATGCTGCAACATAATTTGGCGGTTTTTGATTCGCCGGCGAATGCACAACATCAAACACTGCAGAAAATAAAACGTGATACAGAGCAGGTATTTGATGTCATGAAGCGCAATGATGTGCTCGTCCTGGAGTTGGAATCTGCACTGAAGGTCGATGCTGCTAAGGGGGCTTCCGCATCGCTCGGACGGGAGAAGGATAGCGATTTTTTTCATGAAATCGAGCGCTCAGCCATCGTCAATCTGCTGCAGAATAAATCGCGGCTTGCGCGCCATCCTGTCTTGTTTGCGGGAGCGAATAATCATGTCAGCGATAACGGTGCCGCAGGTATTGAGGGGCTTATCGCACTATTCGAGGAATTAAAAGTGCCACTGGCTGGTATCGGATTACAAGATCAAGCAGCGGCGCCGCATTTTTTGACAATACAGCATCAGGGCCAAGACGTGCAGAAATTTGCCTTGGTGGCCTTTGCTACCGATAAGGTCAAGCTGGAAGCGAAAAAGGATGCCCTCGGTGTGAACGTGCTTTCCATGATGAGTGGTGAAAAAAAAGGCATAAAAAGTGAAGATGAACAGCGCATCATGCAAAGTATCGCTTCTGCCCATAATCAACAATCATCCGTCGTCGCCTACCATCATAACCATCACTGGAGTCAGGAAAAAGTCAATCAGGCCGGCGGCGTAGAACAATGGCGCATTGATTTTGCCCGCCGCTGCATTGATCGTGGTGCGGATGTCTATTTTGCGCATGGCGAACCGCGTCTGCAGGGGATCGAAATCTATCAGGGCAAGCCGATATTTTATGGCCTTGGTAATTTTGTTTTTCAAACTAGAAAAGTGAATTTTTATCAGTCGGAGGTCTGGGAATCCGTGCTGGTCGAGCTGGTATATGCCGATCCCCAGCTGAACGATAAGAATGCTCTGCGCCAGATCACTTCGATAAAATTAATCCCGCTAATTCTGAATGAACATGGCGCTGATGACGTGTACTTCGAAACGCGCGGATTGCCGGCGCTGGCCAAGGGTGCGCAGGCGAAAAATATTTTAGTCCGGCTGCAAATGATGAGCCAGGCATACGGCACCCAGATTGAGATTGATGACAGTAATCCGCAGGCAAGCGTTGGGATGATTCACATTCGCCGGTGATTGAATAAAAAAATCCCCTGACCGGATTGGCATCCAGGCAGGGGGAGTGTGTCAGTTATGCGCCTATTTCAGCCCTCATGCAGCCGCAATATTCCCCGCCGAAAGCGGTAACTGACGCACCCGCTTACCGGTCGCCGCAAACAGTGCATTGGCCACCGCCGGTCCGATCAGCGCGGTCGCTGGCTCTCCGATGCCGCCGGGTTTTTCTGTGCTCTGCACCAGCAGTACGTCGACCTTGGGCGCTTCATTCATGCGCAACATCGGGTAGTCGTTGAAATTACCCTGCTGTACGCGGCCTTTTTCCAGCGTGATTTTGCCGTGCAATGTCGCCGTCAGGCCAAACATGATGGACGACTGGATCTGGGCTTCGACGGTGTCCGGATTGACCATCCTTCCGAGGTCGGCCGCGGCCACAACGCGATGCACGCGCACCACATTATTTTTGACCGAGATCTCGGCCACCATCGCCATATAGGTATCGTAACCCTCCATGAGCGCGATGCCACGGGTACGACCTGCCGCCAGTGGTTTGCCCCAGCCGGCTTTGTCGGCTGCCATCTTGAGCACATTGGCAAAGCGCGGCTGTTTGGCCAGCAGATCCATACGATAAGCATAGGGATCTTTGCCGGCGGCGGTGGCCATTTCGTCGATGAAGCTTTCATTGGCGAAGGCATTCAGCGCATGACTGACGGAGCGCCAGTAACCTACCCGCAGGCCACTGTCGTGGATTACCAGATCGTGCTGCTGATTAGCGATGTCGTAGGGCGCAACAGCCGCTTCGATCATGAACGGATCCATGGTGTCTTTGGGCAGACCAAAGGCGCGCTGGGTAACGGACTGGGCCGTCAATTTAAAACTGAGCGCCACCGGTTTGCCGTTCGCATCCAGACCGCCGGCCAGCTGATTCAAGGCCATCGGACGATAGAAGTCATGTCGGGTGTCGTCTTCGCGAGTCCAGAGGAGTTTGACGGGTTTGCCGACGGCTTTGGAAATTTGCGCCGCTTGCACGATGACGTCCAGTTCCAGGCGACGACCGAAGCCGCCACCGAGGAAGGTAGTGCGTAGTTCAATCTGTTCCGGCTTGATACCCAGCGCGCCAGCGACAGCACCTTGCGCGCCTTGCTGAAATTGTGTTGGACCGATGAGCAGACATTTGCCATCCTTGAAGTCAGCAGTAAAATTCATCGGCTCGAGCGTAGCGTGCGCTTGCAGGGGCGAGATGTATTCCGCTGTCAGCGTTTTTTTGGCGTCTTTCATGGCCGCAGAAACATCGCCGCTGGCCTTGATTGGCAAGACCTTGTTCTTGGTAGCGGCGACCCGGATACCAGCCAACATCGAGTCGGTGCTGATCGCACTGACCGGACCTTCGTCCCACACAACGTTCAGCGTTTCGCGCGCTTTCTTGGCGCGCCAATAGCTGTTGGCCACGACCGCGACGCCATCGGGAATTTGCACCACGTCGATCACGCCGGGCATGGCGCGCGCCTTGGTCGCATCATAACTTTTGACGGTGCCACCGATGACAGGACATTGTTCCAGCGATGCGTAGACCATGCCGGGCAGTTTGACGTCGATGCCAAACTCGGTCGTGCCATTGACTTTGCCGGGAGTGTCGAGGCGCTTGGTGGCTTTGCCGACGATCTTGAAATCTTTGGGATCGCGCAGCACCACGTCTTTGGGAACTGGTAGTTTGGCTGCCGCAGCCGCCAGTGAACCATAGGTGGCTTTGAGGCCGCCCGGGCCGATGACGACCCCGTCTTCCGCCTTGAGGGTGGCCGCATCGAGCTTCCATTGTGCCGCTGCGGCACTGATGAGCATCATGCGCACTTGCGCGCCGCCGATGCGCAGTTTTTCCCAGCCTTCGCGTACCGAGGTTGAGCCGCCGGTTAATTGGCCGCCCAGCAGTGAATTAATATACACCTCACCAGGCGGCGCAATGGCGACCTTAATCTGGCTGAGTTTGACATGCAGTTCTTCGGCGATCAGCATCGGCATCGACGTGTACACACCCTGGCCCATTTCGGAGCGAGCCGAAATCAGCGTGATGGTATTGTTATCGGCGATGTGTACCCAAGCGTTCGGCGTATGCACCGTGCCGGCCGCCTGCGCCTGGTTCAAGACGCCAGACAAACCCAACTCCATGAGCAAACCACCGCTGACGATGGCGCTGGTCTTTAAGAAATCACGACGGCTAGTAGTCATGTTGGCCTCCTTAAGCAGTTTTACGCATTTCGGCAGCGGCGGTCTTGATCGCGGCCTTGATGCGGTTATAGGTACCGCAACGGCAGATATTGCCGCTCATGGCGTTTTCGATATCGGCATCGCTCGGATTTTTATTGGTGCGCAGGAGTGCTTCGGCGCTCATGAGCTGACCCGACTGGCAGTAGCCGCATTGCGGTACATCGTGCGCGATCCAGGCTTTTTGCAGCGGGTGAGAATTGTCTTTGGACAGACTCTCGACAGTGGTGATGTTTTTACCAGCGACTGAGGAAACCGGTGTCTGGCAGGAGCGGATCGGCGCGCCGTCGAGCTGCACGGTACAGGCTCCACACAGCGCCATGCCACAGCCGAATTTGGTACCGGTCAGACCGGCCTCATCGCGGATGACCCACAGGAGCGGTGTATCGGCTTCTGCTGTGGATGAAATTTTCTTGCCGTTTAAGTTAAAACTGATCGCCATTGTCGTCCCCTGATTGATCGCTAAAGGAAATTGCCTGGCGAGTACTCTAGCAGGATTTGCGTGCTTTTGTGGCACGAAAATGTAAATCAGCGGCAGTTTTCAGAGCGACCTAGGAAGCGATCAAACTAGTAATAACATTTCGATATTATTTTTTAATAAGCCGTCCAAAAAAAGACCTGTGAAAGCAAATTAAATTGTCGGTGGACGACGGCGTTGGCGTCGGTTTTGTTATTGTTTGCCGGTGCTGCCAAAACCGCCAACACCGCGCTCGCTGCTGCCGAATTCTTCCACCACATTAAAGGCCACCTGCAGCACCGGCACAATAACTAACTGCGCCAAGCGCTCCATGGGATTGAGGGTAAAGGCTTGCTGGCCGCGATTCCAGGTCGAGACCATGAGCTGACCCTGATAATCAGAATCGATCAGACCGACCAGATTACCCAGCACGATGCCATGTTTATGGCCCATGCCGCTGCGTGGCAGGATCATGGCGGCGTAGCCGGTGTCGGCGACATGGATGGCGATACCGGTCGGGATCAGCACTGTCTGGCCGGGTTCAATCACCATCGGCGCTTCGATACAGGCGCGCAGGTCCAGGCCGGCACTGCCGGGCGTGGCATAGGCCGGCAGCTGGTCTTGCATGCGCGGATCAAGAATTTTCAGGTCGATAGTGTGCATGGGGCCTCGGCAAAAACAGACTGGGTGATTGAGAGCAGTACGCTTACTGGTGAATGAAGGTCAATTAAAGCCGCGCAGCGATGGCGGCAATGAGCTGCTGTGCCAGAGAATTTTTATCGGCGCGCGCTAAATGGGTATGACCCTGGGCGTCGAAGAGCACCAGTTCGTTGTCATCTTTGCCGAAGGTTTCATGGCCAATATTGCCGACCAAGAGCGGGATATTTTTTTTCACCCGCTTGGCCTCAGCATGCTGCAAGAGTTGTTCTGATTCGGCGGCAAAGCCGACACAGTAAGGGCGATCAGGCAGCGCTGCAACAGCCGCCAGAATATCGGGATTCGGTGCGAACTGCAGAGTCGGCAAACCTGATGCGCCATCCTTCTTGATCTTCTGTTCGGCGGCATTGCTCACATGCCAGTCGGCCACTGCAGCTACGGCGATAAAAACTTCTTGTCCACCGACCTGCGCAAGGACGCTGTCGTGCATCTGCCGCGCCGTGGTGACGTCGATACGCTGCACGCCATACGGAGCCACCAAGGCAGTCGGACCCGATACCAGCGTAACTTGCGCGCCAGCGGCATAGGCTGCGCGGGCAATCGCATAGCCCATCTTGCCGGAAGAAAGATTGGTAATCCCACGCACCGGATCGATCGCCTCGAAGGTCGGACCGGCGGTGATCAATACCTTTTTTCCGGCCAGTGATTTGGCTTGAAATGCGGCGCAGATTAGTTCCAATAATTGCGCCGGTTCGAGCATCCGGCCCAGACCGGTTTCACCACAGGCTTGCTCACCCACGCCGGGGCCCATGATCGTGATGCCGTCGGCGGCAATCTGTTGGACGTTACGCTGCGTGGCGGGGTTTTGCCACATCTCGACGTTCATGGCGGGCGCCACTAACAGCGGTACCTGCATTGGTCGCGCTACGCACAAGGTGGACAGCAAATCGTCGCAGCGGCCCTGCGCAAGCTTGGCGATGAAGTCTGCCGAACAGGGCGCGATCACGATCGCATCCGCGCCGCGGGTGAGATCAATGTGCGCCATATTATTGGCAACACGGGGGTCCCATTGGTCGGTATAAACTGTCTGTCCGGACAAGGCCTGCATGGTGACTGGCGTAATGAAATGGGTCGCGGCATCGGTCATGACGACTTGCACCGAGGCGCCGGCTTTGATCAGGGCGCGCGTGAGTTCAGCCGCCTTATAACAGGCAATGCCACCGGTGAGGCCAAGAACAATTTTTTTGCCAGCGAGGTCCATGTGGCTCCTAACGATTCACGCGTCGTAGTTCGTCGATCACAAACAAGACTGCGCCCACGCAAATGGCGCTGTCAGCCAGGTTGAAGGCCGGCCAGTGCCAGCCGGCGACGTGCAGGTCAAGAAAATCGACCACGTGGCCATACAACACACGATCAATCACATTACCCACCGCGCCACCAAGGATCAGCGCGAGCGCCCAGCAAAATAAACGCTGGGCAGAATGGCGCTGCAAATTCCAGATAATGAACAGGGCAGCCAGGCTGCCGACGGTGGTAAAAAAATACCGCTGCCAGCCAGATTCGGCGGCCAGAAAACTGAAGGCGGCGCCCTTGTTAAATACCAGTACTAGATTAAAGTAGGACGTGATGACCTTTGTTTCGGCGTAGCCGATCATGCGCAGGATAGTCAGTTTGCTTAACTGATCGGCCAGCAGCACGATGGTCGCAATCCCCAGCCACGGCATGATGCTCGACTTGGGGGTGGAGTAGATTCTGCTTTTCGTGGCCATGGTGTCCTAGTCAATAGAGCGTGCTATGCGAAGCGACGTGTTTCGCCCGCACCAAATAAATTACCGTGACAGCGACTGCATAGGCCGGCATGTTCAGCATGGCTCCCAACATCCGCCCGGTAATGCCAGCAGCGCTCGCATTTCGGCGCGCAAGAAGGCGTGACGGTGACGCTTTCCTGATCGCTGGTGGCGACTTCTTCGACGCTGGCTTGGGAGGTAATCAGCACGAATTTCAGATCATCGCCCAGACTGTGCAAGACTGCAAATTTTTCTCCGCTGGCCTTGACTGTCAGTTCGGCCTGCAAAGACGAACCGATGCCACCGGCGGTGCGGACTTCTTCGAGCTGCTTGGTGACGTCGCTGCGCACTGCACGCAAGAGCGCATATTTGCCCAGCAGGGCGCTGCCATCGGCGACCGCTGGCAGCACATGGTAAGTTTGCGTGAAGATGGTTTCATCGCTGGCGGCATAGGCTTCGGCGCTGGCAAAAATGGCCCAGGCTTCTTCGACGGTGAAGGACAAAATCGGCGCCATCAGACGCAGCAAGGATTGCGTGATGTGCCAGATCGCCGTTTGCGCCGAACGGCGTGCGGCCGAACCGGGGGCGGTGGTATAAAGACGATCCTTGATGATGTCAAGATAAAAGCCGCCCAGGTCTTCTGAACAGTACATCTGCAGTTTGGAGACCACCGGATGCATTTCGTAGCTCTGAAAATGGGCCAGAATTTCTGCCTGTAGCTCGGCCGTACGGGCCAGCGCATAGCGGTCGATTTCCAGCATCTGCGCGACCGGTATCGCATCTTGCAGCGGATTAAAGTCGGAGGTATTGGCCAGCAGGAAGCGCAGCGTATTGCGAATCCGCCGATACGATTCGGTGACGCGCTTTAAGATTTCATCCGAGATCGACAGCTCGCCCGAATAGTCGGTGGAGGCGACCCACAGACGCAGCATGTCAGCGCCTAAGGTATCGAAGATTTTTTGCGGCGCGATCACGTTGCCGACCGACTTAGACATTTTTTTGCCCTCGCCATCGACCACAAAGCCATGCGTGAGCAAGGCCTTGTAGGGCGCTTGGCCGTTGATCATAGCCGAGGTCAGTAACGACGAATGGAACCAGCCGCGATGTTGGTCCGAGCCTTCTAAATACAGATCAGCCGGAAAAGCCGATTGGGTTTTGTGTGAACCGCGCAGCACCGTTTGGTGCGTGGTGCCGGAATCAAACCAGACGTCCAGCGTGTCGCGATTTTTGACATACATGTCGGCTTCCGCGCCGAGCAGCGTTGCAATGTCGAGCGTATGCCAAGCTTCTATGCCACTTTTTTCGACCAGTTTGGCGATGGCCTCGAGTAGCTCAGGCGTGCGTGGATGTAGTTGACCGGTTTCCTTGTGCAGGAAGAAGGCCATCGGCACACCCCATTGACGCTGACGGGACAAGGTCCAGTCGGGGCGATTGGCGATCATGCCATGCAGGCGGGCCTTGCCCCAGTCAGGGAAGAAAGTCGTGGCCTCAATCCCGGCTAGCGCGGTTTCCCGCAGGCTCGCGCCGCCGTCTTTAGGCTTGATATCCATACCGGCAAACCATTGCGACGTCGCGCGATAAATAATCGGTGTTTTATGCCGCCAGCAATGCATGTAGCTGTGGTCAAACATGACCAGCTTGAACAGGGCGCCGGCTTCTTCGAGCTTGGCGCAGATCGGCTTGGAGGCTTCCCAGATCGTCATGCCGCTAAAGAACGGCAGCCACGATGCATAGGTACCATCGCCCATGACCGGATTGAGCATATCGTCATCCTTCATGCCATGTACTTTGCAGGAAATAAAGTCATCCACGCCATAGGCTGGCGAGGAGTGTACGATGCCGGTACCGGTGCCCAGTTCGACGTATTCGCCCAGATAGACCGGCGACATGCGGTCATAGCCCGGATCCATGGCTGCCAGCGGATGTTTAAAATTCAGCAGCGACAGCGCCGCACCCGGGGCGGTAGCGATCACCGTGCCCTGCAGGCCAAAGCGCAGCATGGAGGATTCGACCAGTTCGTGGGCCAGAATCAGCAGCATCGGCACACCATTGCGTTCGGTTTGCACCAGCGCGTAGATGTATTCCGGATGCATATTGAGTGCTTGATTAGCCGGAATCGTCCACGGTGTGGTGGTCCAGATGACGGCATAGCCAAAGTCGGTGGGCAGGCGTTCCAGACCAAAGGCGCGGGCGATTTTTTCCGGCTCAACAAAAGGAAAGCCGACGTCGATCGCCGGGTCGCGTTTGTCTTGATATTCGACTTCCGCTTCCGCCAATGCCGAGCCGCAGTCGAAACACCAGTTCACCGGTTTTAAGCCGCGATAGACGTAGCCTTTTTCCAGAATCGTGCCGAGGGCGCGGATTTCATCGGCTTCATTGCCGAAGGCCATGGTCTGGTAGGGATTGTCCCATTCGCCCAGCACACCGAGACGAACGAAATCTTTTTTCTGCCGCTCGATCTGTTCGGCTGCATAAGCGCGCGCCTTGGTCAGGACTTCATTGGTGGGCAGACCTTTGCCGTATAACTTTTCAATCTGGATTTCGATCGGCATGCCGTGGCAATCCCAGCCCGGTACGTAGGGCGCATCGAAGCCATCGAGCTGACGGGTCTTGATGATCATGTCTTTGAGGATTTTATTGACCGCGTGGCCGATGTGAATGTCGGCATTGGCATACGGCGGGCCATCATGCAGAATAAATTTTGGCCGGCCTGCAGAGGCCTTGCGGATGCGCTGATAGAGTTTTTTGTCCTGCCATTCCTTGAGCCATTTGGGCTCGCGCTTGGCCAGATCGCCGCGCATGGGAAAAGGCGTTTCGGTCAGATTGACGGGATACTTATTTTTGTTGTCAGACATGGTGGCTTCAATCTAAAAAACGGTGGACCAAATTGGATGCAGCATGTATTCGTTCAGGTCAGATCACGTTCAACCTGGGCAAACCAGTCGCGCGCCTGACCGGCATCGCGGTCAATGGCGGCGGTGAGGGTGGGCAGATCGATGAATTTTTCTTCATCGCGCAGCTTCTTTAAAAATTCCACTTTAATCAGTTTGCCATAGCATTGCTGGGCATAGTCGAACAAATAGGTTTCAAGCAGGATGCGCCCGCTGTCGTCGACCGTGGGCCGTACGCCGATGCTGGCCACGCCTGGCAATGGCCGATCGGCCAGGCCGTGTACCTGCACCACAAAAATGCCGGTCAGCGCTGAGCGCTGATGCGGCACGCGCAGGTTTAAGGTCGGATAGCCGATCGTGCGGCCGAGCTTTTGACCATGCACGACATGGCCAGACATGGTGTAGGGATGGCCGAGTAATTGCTCGGCATGGACAAAATCACCTTCAGCCAGGGCTGCCCGAACGGCCGAAGACGAGATGCGCTGGCCCACATTGAGCACCGCTGGCAGCGATTCGACCGTAAAACCGAATTCGCGGCCCGCTTCAATGAGCATAGCCAGATTACCTTCGCGCCGGGCGCCAAAACGAAAATCTTCGCCCACCATGAGCCATTTGACATGCAGCCCCTTGACCAGAAACTGTTCGATGAAGTCGCGCGGGGAGAGGGCGGCGAAGTGGGCGTTAAAATGTTCGACGATCACGCGCGCAATACCGGCATCGGCCAGTGACTGCAATTTATCGCGCAAATTGGCGATCCGGGTTGGGACATGGGAAGCGTCGCCGGACAAGGCGGCAAAGTATTCCCGCGGGTGCGGTTCGAACGTCATGACAGCCGCATCCAGCCCGCGCTCCTGCGCCGCCTGACGCACACGCGCCAGCAGGGCTTGATGGCCGAGGTGCACGCCATCGAAATTGCCGATCGTCAGTGCGCAGGGCGCACGCGATTCGGCGTTGGGAAGTCCGCGAAATACCTTCATGGCGTCATAGGAGGGGTAATTGTTACTTAACCCGCGATTATAAATGCTTTTGGGGCTAACTCGACGACAAGGATGAACCAGTCAGCTGGAGCTACGCCCAGCTTAGAGTTCGTCGCGAGCGGGTGGGGCGCTATTGGGGCATAGGTAGCTGGCATTGAATTCCAGACGTACCGTCCCTTTTGGTGCCTTTTTTTGAATGTTTTTCATAATTGGTAATAAGCTGCACGGTCCAATCATCGTGGCTTCGAATTCCTTGAAGTCGAAGGCCAGTAGTCCCATACCTTGGGGCAGAAACAATCGCTGTATTGTCCATGGCAGGATGGCCTGACCGGTCAGTTTGATGTTCGCATTCATATTTTGCAGCCAATCCGATGATCGGACTACCAGCAGGGCCGGACCATTTGCCAGTGCGCGGGAAAACCCATCCATCATGTCGCGCTGTTCGTCGAGCGGCATGGGTGGATGCCAATAAAGTTTCTGAATATTTGACTCGATGCCGAGAAAACTATGCAGGTTTGTGTCAATCCATGACGCCTGTGCATGGCCTAAGCCTGTCTTCATGATACCGAATTCACGCGCTGCTAAAAAACGGCCGAGTGCGCGGGAAGGCGGCGCACCGGCAAATTCGGCGTCAACGATTTTGATAGGCGCGTTAATCATGATTTGACGAAATTCTGGCGTCTGCCGGTTGAACGCAGCTTTCATTGACTCGTAAGCCTGCGGCTGAGCGTCATATAGCCTGTTCCATACTCCACTTGAGGACATGAGTTCTGTGCGAAGCGCGGGCTTGGCTTGATTGAAATCGGGCCAGAACATGGCATAACTCTGGCGTGTTCTGTCGTCAGTGCCGTAATAGGATTCCAGCCATACCTGCGTGATATTTTTTGTCTCGGCTGCCGCGCCCATGATCAGGTTCGCTATGATGGGAAAGTTCGCTGGATCTTTATGCTTTTCCCCGAAAAAAATTTTCTGCACGCCGGCCTTGCGAAATACGCTGATCGCTTCAGAAAAATGGGTCGGCTTGGCTTGGGCAAGTAAGCTCTGGCACAGCAGCAATAGGACCAAACATGGCTTGTATATGGGCATGACACAAGAAAAATAATATCAATAGATAAATTGATAAGTATTATGCGCGCCTTTTTTACAAGGGAGCCCTGCGAATTGGAGTGTGTCGCAAAAAAACAAAGTAAGGATTGTGTCGTTCAGCCAAACATACGTCGATCAAACATAAACGGGCGGACGATGTGCATGGTGATATGTTGGAAGGCGAAGTGTCGTGGATTAATGAGGGCGATATGCGACTCTGGTACAACGGCGGAAGGAAGTAAGAGCGCCAAACCGCTTGACGCATCTAGCCATTGTTGGCCAAAGTTCTGCGTGTTGGCGGGGGCCGGCAAGGCAGCCCAGTTCGATGGCAGCTTTGCTGTTTCTGCGGAGTGAATCAACTCGGGATCGTCAGGCAGATCGATTGCCACCAGCACCAGACGCGGACCTTGAAATATGCCCTGAACGGCTCCCCCAATTGCGCCCACATGGACAAATTTTTCCAGTGCGCAGAGCTCCACCGTGGTGGCGGCATACAGCGCGGCAGTACCGGGCGGGTTCCAGCGACCGCCGAACTGACGCGCGCCTTCGCATTGCCGGTCCAAGGCCCATTGATGGCTGGTGATGCGCCAGAGCCGCATTACATAGTCCTGCAGCGCTTCAAACGACGCCGCCTGTAGCAATCGCGTTCAAAATCTGTCGTACCGCGATCGCGCCTGGTTCGGTGTCGAGCAGGTCGAGCGGCGCGGAGTCGGCCAGTGCCGGATTGCTGCGACACATCCAGCTTAGTGCAGTCTGTTTGTTATCGAAGACTTCGATCGCTATCCGCGTCACGATGCCCATGCGGTGAATACGTTCACTGGCTGCAGGATCAATATTGGCGGCGTTTTTTTCCAGCCGCTGGGCGGTGGTGGCCGGTACGGCGGTGATGCGCTGGATGCGCGCATCAGGAATGCCAAAGTAATACCCGGCGGACTTGAGGATTGAGGCGGGGTAGCCGCTACGGATGGCCAGGATGGCTTCGTTGCCGCTTCCCGGCGCGTGTTTGACCAAGCGGGCAAAGAGCGCATCGGTGATCGGTGAACTGACCCGACGTGCGACGGGGGCGCTTGCATAGTGCACGGGAGTTTGTTCGACAGCGTGCGCAACGGCAGAAGGTTTTTTGGGCTGTTTCATATTTCCTCCAATTGGAGATTTAAGCTACACCATTTGGTTGAACAATGCAAAAATTTTGTCAGCGTAATTCCCATATAGCATTGAGTGTTGCAAGCGCCGCCAGACCTGCTGTTTCAGTACGTAAAATGCGGCTACCCATGGACAAGGCCAGTGCGCCATGGGCCAGCGCGCTGGCTTCTTCCTGATCGCTCAGACCGCCTTCGGGTCCGATCAGTAAGCTCAGGGGCTGCGGCGGCTGATGCTGCGCCCATTGGGAGAGCGATTCGGTTGCGCGTGGCGAAAGCAGAACCCGCTGCGGCCCGCCTGGCTGCTTGATCCATTGCTGGAAATCGGCCACCTCAGCCAGGGCCGCCAAGCGATTACGTCCGCATTGCTCCGACGCTGCGACGATCACGCCCTGCCAATGCGCATGGCGTTTAACGGCTCTTTCGGCCGACAGGCGCACCACGCAGCGCTGTGCCGCCAAAGGCTGGATGGCAGTTACGCCGAGCTCGACCGCCTTTTCGATGATCCAGTCCATCTTGGATGCTTCGGGCAGGGCCTGCGCAAGCGTAATCGCATAGGGGAGTTCAGCTTCGCGTGGCAAAAAAGTTAGGATTTCTGCGCTGGCATGTTTTTTTTCGATCTGCGTCAAGCTGGCCGTGACTTCGCCGCCTTGCCCATTAAAGAGCGTGATCTGATCGCCCACAGCTAGCCGCAGTACCTGCACATGGTGAGCCAGTTCAGGCGGCAGCGTGATCAGGCTGGCGAGATTCAAGGGAAGGGGACAATAAAAACGGGGCATGGGGTAGCAGTCAGTGGCGATGCGTCGATTCTAATCCCGGAAACGGCTGGCGGGGTCCCACTCTGGTAAAATATGGCGCTTTGCAGCAAGATAAACGGACTCCGCTGCCGCTGCACGCCTGAACACGATCACTTACTTTTCTCATACAGCCCATCATGACTTCCACCGCTATCAGTAACAAAATGGCCAATGCGATCCGCGCACTGGCAATGGATGCCGTCCAAAAGGCCAATTCGGGCCACCCCGGCATGCCGATGGGGATGGCGGAAATCGCCGTCGCGCTGTGGTCCAAGCACTATGCGCACAATCCGGCCAATCCGAAATGGCTTAACCGTGACCGCTTTTTGCTCTCGAATGGCCATGGATCGATGCTGCACTACGCCTTGCTGCATCTGACCGGCTACGATCTGTCGATGGATGAGCTGCGTAATTTCCGTCAGATGCATTCCAAGACGCCGGGTCATCCGGAAGTCGATGTCACACCGGGCATCGAGACCACGACGGGTCCGCTCGGTCAGGGCATCGCCAACGCAGTCGGCATGGCGCTGGCAGAAAAGCTGCTGGCGGCTGAATTCAATCAGCCTGGCCATGCAGTTGTCGATCACTTCACCTACGCATTTTTGGGCGATGGCTGTCTGATGGAGGGCATTTCGCACGAAGCCTGTTCGCTGGCCGGCACGCTGGGCTTGAACAAACTCATCGCACTGTATGACGACAATGGCATTTCAATCGACGGCCATGTCGAAGGCTGGTTCACCGACGACACCCCAAAGCGTTTCGAGGCCTATGGCTGGAACGTCATCGCCGCCGTTGACGGACACGATGTCGCCGCGCTGGACGCCGCTATCACGCGCGCCAAACAGTCTGACAAGCCAACCCTGATTTGCTGCCGCACCGTGATCGGCAAAGGTTCGCCGAACATGGAAGGCACGCACAACGTGCATGGCGCTGCCTTGGGTGACAAAGAAATCGCCGCCGTGCGCGCAGCCATTGGCTGGACAGCAGCGCCATTTGAAATCCCGGCCGACGTGTATGCCGCATGGGATGCCAAAGCCAGTGGCGCCGCGTTGGAGTCGCAATGGAACACGGCATTCCAGGCTTACCAAAGCGCCTTTCCACAAAAAGCCGCCGAATTGCTGCGCCGGGTCAAGGGTGATCTGCCGACCAGTTTTGAAGCTACCGTGGCCGCCTACATCGCCAGCTGTGTCGACAAAAAAGAAAACATCGCCACCCGCAAGGCTAGCCAAAATGCGATTCAGGCGCTCGCGCCGGTGCTGCCGGAGTTCCTCGGCGGCTCAGCTGACTTGACTGGCTCAAACCTAACGAACTGGAAAGAATCGGTCAACTTGCGCCGTAATATTCCAGGCAATCACATCAATTACGGCGTGCGCGAATTCGGCATGAGCGCCATCATGAACGGCATCGCCCTGCACGGCGGCTATATTCCGTTTGGCGCGACCTTCCTGACCTTTTCCGATTACAGCCGCAATGCTTTGCGCATGGCGGCCTTGATGAAGATTCGTTCGCTGTTTGTGTTCACGCACGATTCGATCGGTCTGGGCGAAGATGGCCCTACCCATCAGTCGGTCGAACATATTTCGAGTTTGCGACTGATCCCCAATCTGGATAACTGGCGTCCTTGCGATACGGTCGAATCCGCCGTGGCATGGTCGTTCGCTGTGCAACGTAAGAACGGTCCGAGCACGCTGATTTTCTCGCGTCAAAATTTGCCGTATCAGGAACGAAGCGCAGCGCAAATTGCTGATATTGCCAAGGGTGGCTATGTGCTGCAAGACGTCGCCAATCCACAGGCAGTACTGATCGCGACTGGCTCGGAAATCGAATTAGCCGTCAAGGCCGCTGTTGCACTAGCGGTCGAGGGCATCGCTGTGCGCGTGGTATCCATGCCGAGCACCGATGTGTTCGATCGTCAGGATGCGGTCTACAAAGCCAGCGTGCTGCCAAAGGGTCTGCCACGCACAGCCATCGAAGCCGGTGTGACAGATTTTTGGTACAAATATGTGGGTCTTGAAGGCGCCGTCATTGGCATCGACAGCTTTGGCGAATCGGCCCCGGCAGGCGTGCTGTTCAAGCACTTCGGCTTCACTACTGAAAAGGTCGTCGCGGCCGTCAAGCGTACCCTCGGACAGCAGGCGTGAACGGCGTGAGTAATATTGTCTTGCGCCGCGCTACCTTAGCCGACGCACCGGCAATTGCCCAGGTGCGCGTTGACAGCTGGCGCGCCACCTACCGCGGCATCATGCCGGATGATTATCTGGACGCCATGCAGGTCGATGAAAGCATCGACATGTGGGAGCGGGTACTGAGCGCGCCGGCAAACCGGATGGCGGCTGTTTTTGTGGTGGAGGTCGAAGCGCAGATCGTCGGCTTTGCCGCCGGCCATATGCTGCCGGAACCAAAATTTGATCTGGCCGCCGAACTGACAGCGATTCACCTGCTGCCCGCGGCGCAAGATCAGGGACTGGGAACGCGCCTGCTGCAAATGGTCGCGCAAACCTTCTTCGATTTACAAGCTAACGGCATGCTGGTGTGGACGCTGTCCGAAAATAAAATCGGCCGCACGTTTTATGAAAAAATGGGCGCCGAACTGTTGATCGAACAGAGCTATACCTGGGACGATTTGGATTTGAAAGAAGTGGGATACGGCTGGCGTGATTTGTCAGCGCTGGCACTCGGCTAAGCTTGCGCAGTAAAGCTTGCACAGTAAAGCTTGCACAGCTTGGCCGACTTGAAGTGATTATTTTAAAGCTCGTCAATTTTATTGGAGAATAATATGACCATCCGCGTTGCAATTAATGGCTACGGCCGCATCGGCCGCAACATCCTTCGTGCCCATTACGAAGGCGGCAAAAAAAACGATATTCAAATCGTCGCCATCAATGATCTTGGTGATGCACAGTCGAATGCCCACTTGACGCGTTACGATACCGCGCATGGCAAGTTCCCTGGCACCGTGACGGTCGAAGGCGACGTCATGATCGTCAATGGCGACCCGATCAAGGTATTCGCGCAACGTAACCCGGCCGATATTCCATGGGGTTCCCTGAATGTTGACGTGGTGCTGGAATGTACCGGCTTTTTTACCACCAAAGAAAAAGCCTCGGCACATATCGCTGGCGGTGCCAAAAAAGTCATCATCTCCGCACCGGGCGGCAAGGACGTCGATGCGACGATCGTATTCGGTGTCAATCACGGCGTGCTCAAGGCGACCGATACAGTGATCTCCAATGCCTCCTGCACGACGAACTGTTTAGCGCCGATGGCCAAGCCGTTGAATGACGTGATCGGTCTGGTCAATGGCCTGATGACGACGGTGCATTCCTATACCAATGATCAGGTCCTCACCGACGTCATGCACGAAGATTTGCGCCGCGCGCGTTCGGCTACCCAGAGCATGATCCCGACCAAGACCGGTGCTGCGGTCGCGGTCGGTCTGGTGCTGCCTGAGTTGAATGGCAAGCTGGATGGTTATGCGATTCGTGTGCCGACCATTAACGTTTCGCTGGTCGATTTGTCGTTTATCGCCGCCCGCGATACCACGGTCGAAGAAGTCAATGCCGTCATGCTCAAGGCTTCCGAGGGCGTGCTCAAAGGTATCCTGACTTACAACACTGAGCCATTGGTATCGGTCGACTTCAACCACAATCCGGCTTCCAGCAATTTTGATGCGACGCTTACCAAGGTTTCAGGGCGTCTGGTGAAAGTCTCGTCGTGGTATGACAATGAGTGGGGTTTCTCCAACCGCATGCTCGACACGACGATGGCGCTCATGGCAGCGAAGTAAAGCACGAAGAAAGTTCGTTACTTAGTTCAATGCAGGCGCGGCCTTCAATGCCGCGCCTGTTTTTTTTCAGGCAGTTCCTCAACTTGTCACGCGCACTAAGGCATGGCTGCCCAAAGTGCTTTGACGTCCGTCATTTCCTGCACAATCCGCTGCGGCGCGATGCGTGCGTTTTCCTCTCCCTGCAGACGACTCTGATGCTGTAATTTACGATACCGGCGATACGCGTCGGCCACGCTGTGCGCTAATGTTACGTCGATCAAGCCCAGTTCGCCGCACAAGAGTAGTAGCGCGATATTGCCGATATCTGCCGTGAGCTGCGGGTATTCAGACGCATAACGCAAGACCAAAAACTGCACGATAAATTCAATATCGATCATGCCACCGGCATCTTGTTTAAGATCGAATAATGCGCTGCGATTAGGATGCGCATCATGCATTTTCTGGCGCATCGACAGCACTTCTTCACGCAAGTTCAGCGGGTCGCGCGGCAAGCGCAGAACCTGTTCGCGAATCGTTTCAAAACGCGCGCCGATACGCGCATCGCCGGCGCAAAAGCGTGCGCGCGTCAAGGCTTGATGTTCCCAGACCCAGGCCGATTCGTGCTGATATTTTTCAAACGCCTTGACGCTCGAGACCAACAGACCCGAGGCGCCATCCGGACGCAATGCAACGTCGATATCAAACAGGATGCCGGCTGCCGTATGACTGGTCATCCAGGTAATGAAGCGCTGGGCTAATTTGGCATACAGCGGGGGCGCGTCCTGATCTTCATCGTCGTACAGAAAAATCACGTCCAGGTCGGAGGCATAGCCGAGTTCCTTGCCGCCTAATTTACCGTAGGCGATCACGGCAAAATGGGGCACCTCACAATGGCGTTGGGTGATGGTCTGCCAGACTGCCTGCAGGGTGACGCTGACCAAGGCATCGGCCAGTGCCGACAAATGATCGGCCAGTCGCTCGACGCTCAGACTGCCTTCCAGATCTTGTGCCAGCAGACGGAACTGCTGCGCATGATGCATCTCGCGCAGGATGTCCATCTGGCGCTCCATATCGCCCGGTTCAGCGGCGAGCTGACGCTGGCATTCAGCGATGAAAGCCGGCCAGTCGGGTTCCGCATTGAGCGAGCGCTCGTCCAGTAATTCATCCAGTACGAGCGGATGACGGCAAAGATAAGTCGCCGCCCAACCCGAGGCATGCATCATGCGTATCACGCGCCGTAGCGCGCTGGGATATTCCGTCAGCAGCGCCAGATACGCAGCACGGCGCGCGATCGTCTGGAGGAAATCGAGCAGCCGATTCAAGCAAATTGCGTGGCCGTCTTCCAGTGTGACGATGATGCTTACGGCACTGTTAATTAGGGCGGTCATTTTGCTGCGGCTGTTTTCCGGCAGCGTCTGCATGCGCGCGCTTTGCCACGTTGCGACCAGTCGTTCGGCACCAGCCGCCGGATCTTGAAAATGATGCTGCGTTAAAAACGCTTCGATCGTTTCCAGCGGATCGTCATCGTTCAGTCTGACCACCGCCGGCAGGCCCGGATCGCTGGGGTCGTTGAACATGGTATCAAACTGGGCAGCGACAAAATCGCGCTGACGATCCAGTTCTGCGAGCAGATCGGCCGGCTCGGCATACGCCATCATGTGGCTGATGATCAGGCCATCTTGCGCATTGGCTGGCCAAACATGGGTTTGTGCATCGTCGAGATATTGCAGCCGATGTTCAAGATTACGCAGGAAGGTATAGGCATACAGCAGCTGATCGACGATCGACTGCGACAGCAGCTGTTTGGCGGCCAGCATGCGCAGTGTGTCGCGGGTAGAGCGATCGCGCAGACTGGCGTCTCGTCCGCCGCGGATAAGCTGGAACACCTGCGTCAGAAATTCGATCTCTCGAATGCCACCCCGGCCGAGTTTAACGTTATTGCTGCGCTCCGGATGGCGCAGTTCCTGTCGTTTGACTTCAGCACGGATCTGGCTGTGCATGGTGCGAATCGCATCGATCATGCCAAAATCGAGATAGCGTCGATAGACAAAGGCCTGCACGATGGACGTCATGGCGGCGATATCTTGCGCGCTGCCCGTCAGTGCGCGCGCCTTGACCCAGGCATAACGCTCCCATTCACGGCCCTGCACAATGAGGTACTCCTCCAGCATGCCAAAGCTGGCCGCCAGCGGTCCGGAGGCGCCGTTGGGCCGCAGCGCCATGTCGACCCGAAAGCTGAAGCCATCTTCGGTGACATCGTTGAGCGCGGCGATGAGCCGTTTGCCGAGCCGGACGAAGAATTCATGATTGGATAAGCTGCGCTGCTCGGCCTGTGTGCAGTGTGTCTCGCCGTCTTCGGCATAGCAGAAGATCAGATCAATATCGGAGGAGACATTGAGTTCTTTGCCGCCCAGTTTGCCCATGCCGATGACGATGAACTGCTGTGGCAGGCCGCTTTCTGCGCCGATAGGTGTACCGTGCTGCTGCTGCATTTCTTCCTGCAGCGCCAGCACATGGGTGCGGACAGCAAATTCGGCAAAACAGCTCATCACCTCGACCACCTGGGCCAAATCGGCCTGACCGGACAAATCGCGCCGAATCAGCGTGCAGACCACCAGATTACGTAATAAACGCATGGCACGCGGCAGAGGTAAGCCAGCCATGAAACTTTTTTGTAAAAATTCTGCAAAAACCGTCTCGCTCAGCGATAATCCGTTAAGCTCATCAAGCATCGTGATACGGCGAGGATCGGCGTCGCACCAGCGTTGATAAAAACGCGAAGCAAGCGGGTGTGTCAAAAAGGCTAGGTCCACAAATACCATCCGGTGAAAAACAATCACGATGTAGCAAGAAAAATCACGAAAAATCACATTCAGACGCGGATCAACCAAGGTACCGCGTGCCAGTTTATTTTACGCCGGGCTGCCCATTTATTTGACTAATTGATGTCCAACCACGAAATTTCCCCAGCCAAGGCAGCCCATCAGCTCGCGGTCTGGTGGCGCATCGCCTATCATTGTTATCGATATGCTAATCGCGCCACCCACCATGTGCTGGGTGCGCTCGTCAAACTGGGTATCGCGGCCTATTTTATTTTCAGTCTGCTGTTTCTCAGCTTGCGCTATGCGGTGCTGCCTAATATCGGCCATTACAAACCACAGGTTGAGCAAATGGCTAGCCATGCGCTTGGCCGGCAAGTCAGCATTGCATCCTTAAGTGCCTCCTGGAGCGGCTTGCTGCCGACGCTGTCTTTGACGAATGTGGTCATGCATGATCGTCTGGGTGGCGAGGTACTGAAATTACCCAGCGTGACGGCGACGTTTTCCTGGTGGTCTGTGCTGGTCGCCAATGTGCGATTACATAACTTGGAAATCAGCGCGCCGGATGTCGACATTGTGCGCGATGCCGACGGTAACCTGACCATCGGCGGCATGTTTATCGATCTGCACAAAAAGAGCGACGGGCTGGGTGCCGACTGGCTGTTAGCGCAGCGCGAAATCGTCGTGCGCGATGGCCGGATCCGCTGGACCGATGCCCTGCGCGCAGCGCCGGAATTAACGCTCGAAGCGGTAACCGTCGTATTACGCAACGACTGGCTGCAGCATCGCATCGCCTTCAAGGCCACGCCACCGGCAACATTTGCCGAACCTATTGATCTGCGTGCCGCATTTACCCATCCGAGCTTTTCCAGCGAGCCGGCAGATTACAAGCGCTGGAAAGGCGAACTGTATGCCGACCTCAAAAATACTGATTTGGCGCTCTGGAAACCGTATCTGGATTATCCGCTGGCGATCCAAACTGGGCGTGGCGGCGTTCGCGCGTGGCTGCAATTTGACAGCACACGGGTCGCCAATCTGACCGCTGACCTGGCGCTCAAGGATGTCCTCACGCAGCTTCGGGCTGACCTGACGCCCATTTTGCTCACGCAGGTCGGTGGTCGTATTTCCGTGCACGAGGAACTCAGCCCGCAGCCCGACACGCCATCCGCCATCACAAAGACGGCCGATAACACCACCTTCGGTGCGAACGGTCATACGATTTCACTGATTAATTTTTCACTGCAGACCAACGACGGCCTGCGGCTTCCACCGAGTACCATCAGCGAAACTTACGTACCAGCGAAAAAAGCGCAGCTCGAACGCACCGAAATCAAAGCCAAGTCACTCGACCTACGTTCCTTAGCAGAGTTCATCGAGCGTCTGCCATTGCCCGCGGCGCAGTTGAAAATGTTAACAGCCTTCGAGCCACGCGGACAATTAAATGACTTCACAGCCCAGTGGCAGGGCACCTATCCTGACGTGGCTTCGTATGGCATGCAGGGCGACTTTACCGGCCTCTCACTGAAGGCCCAGGCCGCACGTCCTGCACGGGCCAAGAGCGCTACCCAGGCCGCGCAGGCGGCGCTGCCGGCCATTCCTGGTTTTGACAATCTTAGCGGTCATGTCGACGCGAACGAAAACGGTGGTAAATTCACGCTCGATTCGCGTCAGCTCAACTGGCATGTGGGCGCCTATTTTGCTGATCCGGTGATGTCGTTTCAACGTTTGCAAATGCAGGCCGGCTGGACGTTTCCCGACAAAGAGCATCTGCTGCTCAAGGTTGGCGAGATGGCCTTCATGCAGGATGGCTTGCTGGCCTCGATGACAGGCTCAACACGCATTTCACTGACAGCGGCGCCCGGAAGCGGGATCGGTGAAGTCGATCTTGAGGGCAGCATCGCCGAGTTTGATCTCAAACAAATTGATCGATTTCTGCCCTTGAAAACTCCCCGAGATACGCGGACCTGGCTCACCGGTGCCTTGCGCGGCGGTACAGCACGCGATGTGTCGATCCGCATCAAAGGTGAGCTGGCCAATTTTCCGTTTGCGATCGATAAGGCGAGCGGTAAGTCGAACGGTGAATTTCGCGTGGCCGGCAAGATCGATAACGGTGAACTGCTGTATGTCCCGGGTGTCTTTGCCCGAGACGGCAAGTCGCCACTTTGGCCGGTGCTGGAAAAAATCAACGCGACGATTTTATTTGACCGAACACGCATGGAAATTTTCGCCAAGAGCGCGAGTACGCATGGCGTGCCAATGACTAATATCAAAGCCACCGTTCCCGATCTGGGCGCGCGTGACCTGTTGCTCAATCTGGAGGGCAGTGCAGCCGGTGCCTTACACGACATGTTGCGCTACACCGTGGACAGTCCGGTGACTGACATGATCGGCCACTTCACCGATGAATCGCGGGCCGTCGGCACAACACGTTTGGGTTTAAAAATTACTCTGCCGCTGGCACGTCTGCAAGACAGTAAGGTAGTGGGGACGCTGCAATTTTCCAATAACGAATTGACGCTGATGAGCGGCATGCCAGCGCTGCAAAACATAAACGGCAAACTCGATTTCAATGAGCGCGGCGTTAATCTGACGGGCGTAAAGGGTAATTTCGTCGGCGGGCCAATCAGCATCACGGGCGGAACCCAGCGCGACGATAATCTCCTCATCAAGGCCGAAGGCAGCGTGAGTTCCGCCGGATTTCGGCGTGCTTACACACAGCCAGCCATGCAAAGACTAGCGGATCGGTTTAATGGCAGTACCCGCTTTAGTGCCACCTTCAGCGTCAAAAAACAACGTCCGGAAGTATTGATCGAATCGAACTTGCAGGGACTGGCGCTGGACTTTCCTGCTCCGCTCAAAAAATCGGCAACAGAAAATCTGCCGCTCAAACTGGATATGGCGCTACTGTCTGGCGACGCAGGCCCCATACTGCGCGACGAAATCAAACTCGCCATCGGACCTGCCATCAGTGTGCGCTATCTGCGCCAAAAAGGGCCGGACAAAAACGCCGTCTGGCGCGTGCAACGTGGCGGCATTGGCGTCAACGTCCCGGCGCCGCAGCCTGATAGCGGACTAGTGGCCAGTGTGAATATGCAGGCGCTCTCGATTGATGCCTGGAGTGAGTTCGCCGGCATCATCGCCGGCAATGACAAGCCGCGCGCGGCAATCGCAGCCAACACGGCCGATGCGCTCAACATGGCACAGTACATTGAACCCGACGTACTGGCAGGACGGATCACCGAATTGCAGGTGCTCGGTAAAAAACTCAATAACGTCGTGATCGGCGCTTCCTATCAAAAGGATAAAGCGTTGTGGCAGGCGAATATCGATGCTGATCAGGCCTCGGGTTATGTGTCGTGGAATGCCGGTGCCTCGGGTCAGGGCATCGGTCGCGCGACGGCCCGTTTATCTTCGCTGATTATTCCTAAATCAGCAGCCACGGATGTGACTGATCTATTGGCAGGTAAAAACAGTGCAACGCAGATGCCCGGCCTGGATATTGTGGCCGATAATTTTGAACTCTTTGGTAAAAAATTCGGCCGTCTGGAACTGGTGGCCAATAATGTTCTGGCCTCCGCCACCCGTGAGTGGCGCATCAGTAAGCTCGCCCTGAGTAATCCCGATGCCGATCTGCGCGCCAGCGGAAAATGGAGTGTGCGCGACGGCGAGAGCATCACCAATCTTAACTACACGCTCGAACTAGCCAACGCCGGCAATATGCTCACGCGTTTGGGTTTTGCCAATGCTGTGCGCGGCGGTAAAGGCAGCATGAGCGGTGAGTTGAGCTGGAGCGGTCTGCCCTTTGCGCTGGACATACCGAGTATGTCCGGACAGATCAAACTCAATCTGGAAAACGGCCAGTTTCTTAAAGTCGATTCGGGTACGGCCAAGTTGATCAGCGTATTAAATCTGCAGTCGCTGCCGCGCCGCCTGACACTGGACTTTCGCGATGTGTTTTCAGAAGGCTTTGCCTTTGACGGCATCACCGGCGATGCCAGTGTCGTCAAGGGCGTGGCGACGACGGATAATTTTAAGATGCGCAGTGTGTCGGCCACAGTTTTACTCGATGGAACGGCCGACATCAATCAGGAATCACAAAATTTACATGCCGTGGTGATCCCGGAAATTAACGCCGGTACGGCCTCGGTGGTGTACGCACTGGCAGTCAATCCGGTTATTGGTGTGGGTACCTTCCTAGCGCAGTTATTTTTACGTGAACCACTCAGCAAGGCCTTCACCTACGAATATAAAATTACCGGCCCCTGGCAAGACCCGGTCGTGACCAAAATCGAACGCAAGGCAGACGCGGCGGCCTCGGCCACATCAGCGGCTGCATCACCTTCACCATCTTCCTCCGACACGTCAAAAAGATCCATTCCCTGAGCTTGATCGCATTGCCTGACACGCAGTACAGGGGCAGGGGATCGGCGAATGCTCTACAATGGGGCATCCAATTAATTTTTAACGCGCCGCTTCCATGAAATTATTCGAACCTAATCTGTCCTCGCTGAGTATTGCCCGCGATGTTCTGCTAACGCCTTTTGGGCTCGATGAGGGCAAGCTGCTCACCGCGCTGGGTAGCATGTTTACCCACAAGGTTGATTACGCCGATTTGTATTTTCAGTTCACCAAGAGTGAAGGCTGGAGCCTGGAAGAAGGCATCGTTAAGACCGGCAGTTTTTCGATCGATCAGGGTGTGGGAGTGCGCGCCGTGTCGGGCGATAAAACCGCGTTTTCCTATTCCGACGAAATTTCTCAACGTGCCCTGCTCGAAGCGGCAGCGGCGACCCGTACCATTGCCAGTCGCGGCGCCGGTAAGGTCAAGATTGCTGCCAAGGTGCAGCCCGTCGGCGGCCGCGATCTGTATTTGCCGCATGATCCGCTGACCTCGCTTGAGGCGACAGAAAAAGTCAAACTGCTGGAAAAAATTGAACGCATTGCGCGCGCCAAGGATCCTCGCGTCGTGCAGGTGATGGCCGGTCTGGCCGGTGAATATGATGTCGTTCTGGTGGTGCGCAGCGATGGCGTGCTGGCAGCCGATGTGCGGCCACTGGTGCGGGTGTCGATCACCGTCATCGTCGAGCAGGACGGTCGGCGTGAGATGGGTTCATCCGGTGGCGGCGGTCGTTACAGTTACGCTTACTTCAGCGATGCCCTGCTGGAGACGTATGCCACGGAAGCGGTCAATTCGGCACTGGTGAATCTGGACGCGCGTCCAGCGCCCGCAGGACCCATGACGGTCGTGCTCGGACCAGGCTGGCCTGGCATTCTGCTGCATGAAGCCATCGGACACGGACTCGAAGGCGACTTTAACCGCAAGGGATCGAGCACCTTCTCCGGCCGTATCGGCGAACGGGTCGCCGCCAAGGGCGTAACCGTCGTCGATGACGGCACGATCGCCGACCGCCGTGGTTCGCTCAACGTGGACGACGAAGGCAATCCGACCCAATGCACGACGCTGATCGAAGACGGCATTTTGCGCGGCTATATCCAGGACACGCTCAATGCGCGTCTGATGAAAATGCCGGTGACCGGTAACGCGCGGCGTGAATCCTTCGCCCATTTGCCCATGCCGCGCATGACCAATACCTACATGCTCGGCGGCGACAAAGATCCGGCTGAAATTCTCGCTTCCGTCAAACATGGTCTGTACG
Source organism: Oxalobacteraceae bacterium (assembly GCA_947374865.1). Classification (GTDB taxonomy): domain Bacteria; phylum Pseudomonadota; class Gammaproteobacteria; order Burkholderiales; family Burkholderiaceae_D; genus CANFLV01. The sequence continues at coordinate 422,096 of CANCDR010000001.1, read as the reverse complement.
CAGTCAATTTTGGTGGTGGTCAGGTCGATATCACGAATGGTAAATTCGTCTTCTCGGCCAGCGAAGCCTATATGATCGAAGATGGCAAGGTCACGTATCCCGTCAAAGGCGCCACCCTGATCGGTAATGGTCCGGAAGTATTACACCGGGTATCGATGATCGGTAACGACATGCGCCTCGATAGCGGCGTAGGCGTGTGCGGTAAAGAGGGGCAAAGCGTGCCGGTCGGCGTCGGTCAGCCTACATTACGGATTGATGGCGTCACGGTGGGTGGTACTGCGTAAATAGTCCTGAAAACGTTGCAACCAGGTTACTTTGCTTAATATACTGCTTGCCACGCCGTTAAAAGTATTGCACTATCATCACTCAACATTTTTACTTTAGCTGACTATATCAAATGCGTTCTTCCCGATTTTACTTCTTCTTTTACTTTAGCTATTCCAACCCCAAGGCGGTGGAAAGGCAGTAAGTTCATGACGAAGTAAAACGACAAGAACCCAGACCGAATCCTAAAAAAACCGCCAGAAATGGCGGTTTTTTTTATTCCTTTTTTATTTTTTAACGGAGAAAAATCCATGCCACGTACCGACGACCTACGAATCAGGGAAATGAAAGAACTTACGCCACCATCGCATTTAATTCGTGAATTCGCCTGTTCGGAAAATGCCGCCACTGTGGCCGCCAATGCCCGCACGGCGCTGCACCGCATCCTGCACGGTCAGGACGACCGTCTGATGGTCGTGATCGGACCTTGCTCGATCCACGACACCAAAGCGGCGATGGAATACGCGCAGCTATTGGTCAAGGAGCGCGCCCGTTTTGCCGGTGAACTCGAAATCATCATGCGGGTCTATTTTGAAAAGCCCCGTACCACCGTCGGCTGGAAGGGCATGATCAATGATCCCTACATGGACGACAGCTTCCGCATCAACGACGGCCTGCGGATTGCCCGCGAACTGCTGGTCAATATCAATGAGCTGGGTCTACCGGCCGGCACCGAATTTTTGGATGTGATCAGTCCGCAGTATGTGGCTGACCTGATCAGCTGGGGCGCGATCGGCGCGCGCACGACCGAATCGCAGATTCACCGAGAGCTGGCGTCCGGCTTATCTTGTCCGGTCGGCTTCAAGAACGGCACCGATGGCAATATCAAGATTGCCGTGGACGCGATCAAGGCCGCCTCACAGCCGCATCATTTTCTGTCCGTGACCAAGGGCGGTCATTCCGCCATCGTCTCGACCAATGGCAATGAAGACTGCCACATCATTCTGCGCGGTGGCAAAGCGCCGAATTTTGATGCCGCCAGTGTCGATGCGGCCTGCAAGGATGTGGCCAATGCCGGATTGGCGGCGCGCGTGATGATCGATGCCTCGCACGCCAACAGTTCAAAAAATCCGCAAAATCAGGTGCCGGTGTGCGCCGATATCGCCGCGCAAGTCGCTGCTGGCGATACCCGCATTGTTGGCGTAATGGTTGAGTCGCATTTGGTCGCAGGACGGCAAGATTTGGTCAAAGGAAAAGAACTCACCTACGGCCAGTCGGTCACCGATGGCTGCATTGACTGGGCACAAAGTATTACGGTGTTAGAAGGTTTGGCCGAGGCAGTCAAACAGCGCCGTTTGCGCCCAGACGCCTGATTAAATCAGTAATCGGCATCAGCACCTTTGGCGGTGCTGATGCTGATGAAGATGCAAGCCTTGATGCATCGCGCATCGATTGTCAGTTTTATCCATTTCCAGTATTAAATATCCCTATCTTTTTACGCCGCATTGCATTGCACATCCAGAAAATTTTTACTGTGCTGTGGATTTCTGTAGTTTGCAGAAATAGAGAAATTGTCTACGTGTCGTATCCATCGAAATAAACGCTCAAATGCTTATGACATCAAGGACGCTCTTTCTATAATCAACGAAGACTTGATTTGAACGAACCCCTTCATTGATTGATAAAGCGCCATACCGATGAACATCGCATCCCGCAAGAAAATACTCTGTTTGCTATTAATAGTGTGCCATACGCTCAGCGCGGCAAAACCTGTCCGGTATTACAACAGGGCAGTCAATGTCGGCGGCCAGCACGGTTTAAGTCATCCAGAAAATATCATGCAGTTTAATAATACGTCGCTTGACAATACCGCCGGCCTGACGTCCAGGCCTTGGTTTGTCCCGACACTGATTGCTTCAGCGGTGTTATTGGGGGTGTGTATTTATGCATATTGTAAATATCGAAGAAATCAAATGGTTGTACATCCACTCGATGATGATAGGGACGATAACGATGATGGCGGTGAGGATGACGGCGGCGGTGGAGGGGATGGAGTTGTTTATATTCCGCAATTTTGGGAGCGAATTCCAAGATTGTATTCCCTTCCCCATGATCACCCAGAAAGGATATTCGCGGCGACAAGTTTTGCTGAATTACCGCAAGCTCTACAAAATGAATTGCGTGCCTTAAGACAGTTACCTATTAATCTCGCGGGCGACATGATGCCATCTGCGCATACGGATGAGCGTGACTTTGCATTATGCTTTAACGCACTTTCACAATATGCAAATTACAGAGAAATTATCATGTTTGTTGCAAGTGATGAAAGACCTTCCTTGGGACACAGAACAGATGCCTATGATATTTACATCAGGGGTACTAATGGAGTAATGAGGCGTTTTCATTATTTTCCGCTAAATGAACGAAGAGTTAATTTAGTATCAATGCGATTTATAAACGATGCTTTTCTACGAACAAATAATCGTTTACGTCTTCCGAATAATGAACGTGCGTTGGAAACGTATATTTTGGCACAGCGCAGCTTAGCATCGCTTCCTAACGATATTGTAGTCAACATCAACGAATTCGCATTCGCTGGAGCTAATTTTTGTGATGATTTTGGTCTTTTGACTTTGTTAGGTAGATGGGATTTTTCAACTGCACAATTCCACCGGTTTTTTAACCCTAATGAGCATTCTATTGATTATTCCAGATTCCGATTTTATCGATAAAAAAATCATGGATCTCCGCAATTTTCTTCCCTACTTGCTAAGAAAATGTGGGTGCCCTGATTTCCTAAGTTTTAAAGATTTGAAGTTGAACGATCCCCTTCATTGATTTTCAGAGAGGCATACTGATGAACATTGAAACTCTCAAAAAAATTCTCTGTCTGGTATTGATCGTGTTCCATACGCACAGTGAGGCCAAACCTTTCTTGCATCACAACAGGACAGTCAACATCAGCGGGCAGCCCTCCTTAAATAATCCGGAAAATAGATCGTTGTTTCATCAAGCTTCGCCTGACAATTCGACCGACGGCATGTCCAGACCCAGGCTTATCCCTGCGCTCATTGCTTCAGCGGTGGTACTGATAAGGTGTATTTATGCATATTGTAAATATCCGAGAGATCAAATGGTGGTGCACCCTGCCGGTGGTGATGATGGTGGTGACGACGATGATGATGTTGGCGATGATGGTTTTGGCATTGATCTAAGAAATGCACGTTCAAACCGCGCCTATTTTTCAAGCGCTATCTTTCCTAAGTCAGCATAATTGTGCGTCACTTTTGGCAGACATAATTTCGGGCGAAACGTATTCTGATTGATCAAGAATGTTGATATGCGCCGCCGTGTTTTAAAAAAATTCACACGGCGTATCTCAGATAATCAGTCACGAAAGTTATTAAATTCCAGCGGCAAATCTGCCACATCTTTACGCAATAAGGCCATCGCAGCTTGTAAGTCGTCGCGCTTGGCGCCGGTCACGCGGACGGCTTCGCCTTGAATGCTGGCTTGTACTTTCATTTTGCTTTCTTTGAGCACCTTGACGATTTTTTTCGCGGCTTCGGTTTCAATGCCGTTCTTGATCTTGATCACTTGCTTGACTTTGTCGCCACCGATTTTTTCAATTTTGCCGACGTCGAGGAAGCGCACGTCGACATTCCGCTTGGTCATTTTATTGGTCAGGACATCGCGCACCTGACTGAGCTGGAATTCGGAATCAGCGTAAGCAGTCAGATCGCGTTCTTTTTGTTCGACCCGGGCGTCACTGCCTTTGAAGTCAAAGCGCGTCGTAATTTCTTTGCCCGCCTGATCGACGGCATTTTTCACTTCTACGATATTGGCTTCGGATACGACGTCGAATGATGGCATGGTGTGTTCCCCTGAATGGCTGTTTTGACAAAGGTGCATTCTAACGGACAAAAAATAGGGTGGCTAGTCATGCATCAATCTCAGCCAATAGTCAGCGGTAGTCTATAATTTACCCGCTATGCATACCATTCTCCCTATCGCGCACCAGGTCGCGCTCAATGACAAGAACACCTTCGGTGTGGTCGCCAATGCGGCGGCTTATCTGAAAGTCACCGATATCGCACTGCTACAGGCGGTGCGGCTTGATCCGCTGTGGTCAGCCATGCCGCGTCTGGTGCTCGGAGGCGGAAGCAATATCCTACTCACGCGCGATTTCGCTGGGTTAGTGCTGCATATGCAGAATGGCGGTATCGAGGTCGTTGGTGAAGATGCCACTGCCGTCCATGTGCGGGCTGCTGCTGGCGAAAGCTGGCATGGGCTGGTACTGTGGACCTTAGCGCAAGGCTATGCTGGGCTGGAGAACCTGTCGCTGATTCCGGGTAGTGTGGGCGCTGCACCGATTCAGAATATCGGCGCCTACGGTGTCGAGGTGCGTGAGCTGATCAACGAAGTACGGATGTTTGATTTTTCTACCGGCGAGATGACTACGCTCGATAACGTCGCCTGTGAATTTGCCTACCGCGACAGCGTCTTCAAACACCGCTTGCGCGATCAGGCCGTGATCGTTGATGTGACGTTTTCGCTCCCCAAGGCATGGCTGGCCAATACCCGCTATGCCGATGTGGCGCAAGAACTGGCGGCGCGCGCAATCACGCAGCCATCAGCGCGGCAGATTAGCGATGCGGTGATCGCTATTCGCTCACGCAAATTACCCGATCCGGCTGTGATCGGTAATGCGGGCAGTTTTTTCAAGAATCCGCTGGTGGATGCAGCCCAGCGTGATGATTTACTGGGCAAGTTTCCGCAGCTGGTGAGCTACGTGCAGCCGGATGGGCGCTACAAGCTGGCAGCAGGCTGGCTGATCGATCAATGTGGCTGGAAGGGTAAGTCCCTCGGTGCGGCGGGCGTGTATGAAAAGCAGGCGCTGGTGTTGGTCAATCGTGGCGGTGCGCATGGTGCCGATATTGTCGCCTTGGCGCAGGCGATTTCGGCGGATGTCAGCGGGCGGTTCGGCGTCGCATTGGAAGCCGAACCGGTGTTTATTTAATCGATCGGCGCTGATGATTCAGCGCAGCGCGATCAGTCATGTGTCAATTTAGCCGAAGTGGCAAACGTAGTGCACCGGCGTGTGCGCTTCAATCTCAAACGACGAATTGGCTGCGACCGAAAATTGCTGGCCACCGGCATAGGCGACTTTCTCACCGCCGGCGATACTGACGGTACAACTGCCGTCGACAATTTCCATGGTCTCTGGTGCGCCGATGTTAAAGGTCAGGGTCGATGGCAAGATCACCCCAACCGTCTTGCGCGTGCCATTAGCAAACAGCACGGAATGCGAAACGCATTTGCCGTCGAAAAAAACATTGCCTTTTTTGACTACCGATACGGCATCGAATTGTGTACTCATCTGGATAACTCCTGAATAAAAAATCACCGCGCCAAAGTGCAGGGCGCGGCTTGGATGAACATGGACGGAGAATTAATTTCCGCGTTTGGCTTTGGCGATCGCGGCGATCCGCATACGCAAGGCATTGAGTTTGATGAAGCCGCCAGCATCGGCTTGGTTATAAGCGCCGCCATCTTCGTCGAAGGTGGAGATCTTCATATCAAACAGCGAGTCGGTTTTGGAATCGCGCGACACGGTGATGACGTTGCCTTTGTAGAGCTTGAGACGGACCCAGCCATTGACGCCGTGCTGGGTATGGTCGATCAGGGTCTGTAAGGCCACACGTTCTGGCGACCACCAATAACCGTTATAAATCAGTGAGGCATAACGCGGCATCAGATCATCCTTGAGATGCGCGACTTCACGGTCGAGGGTGATCGATTCGATCGCCCGATGCGCGCGCAGCATGATGGTGCCGCCCGGTGTTTCATAGCAGCCGCGCGACTTCATGCCGACGTAGCGGTTTTCTACCAGATCAAGTCGGCCGATGCCGTGTTTACCGCCCAGACGATTGAGTTCGGTAAGCACTTCCGCAGCCATCATGCGCTTGCCGTTGAGGGCAACGATGTCGCCGTGTTCGTATTCGATGTCGAGATATTCGGCTTGGTCCGGCGCGGCTTCTGGACTAACGGTCCAGCGCCACATGGTTTCTTCGGCTTCGGCACTCGGATTTTCTAGATGCCGGCCTTCGAAGCTGATGTGCAGCAGATTGGCATCCATCGAGTAGGGCGCGCCACCGTTCTTGTGCTTCATGTCGATTTCAATGCCGGCATCTTGCGCGTATTGCAGCAATTTTTCACGCGAGAGCAGGTCCCATTCGCGCCATGGGGCGATGACTTTCACGTTCGGCATCAGCGCATAGGCACCCAGTTCAAAACGGACTTGATCGTTACCCTTACCTGTTGCGCCATGCGAGATGGTATCGGCGCCGGTCTGGCGAGCGATGTCGATGAGGCGCTTGGCGATCAGCGGCCGGGCGATGGAGGTGCCGAGAAGGTACTCGCCTTCGTAGACGGTATTGGCGCGAAACATGGGAAACACAAAATCCCGCACGAATTCTTCGCGCACATCATCGATGAAAATATTTTCCGGCTTGATGCCGAATTTGAGCGCCTTCTGGCGTGCCGGTTCGAGCTCTTCGCCCTGGCCCAGATCGGCGGTATAGGTGACGATTTCGCACTGATAATTATCTTGTAACCATTTCAGGATCACGGAGGTATCGAGGCCGCCGGAGTAGGCGAGGACGACTTTTTTGGTATCGCTCATGATTTAATTTCCATCAAAAATGTCAAAAATTCGGGAGGCAGCTATTGAGGTGCGCCTACAGGCGACCGAGTACCAGATATTCCAGCAGTGCCTTTTGGACGTGCAGACGATTTTCGGCTTCGTCCCAGACCACAGATTGCGGTCCGTCGATCACCTCGGCAGCGACTTCTTCACCGCGATGGGCCGGCAGACAATGCATAAACAGCGCGTCGGGTCTTGCGCGCGCCATCTTGGCCGCATCGACGATCCAGCCATCGAAGGCCTTGAGACGGGCTGCGTTTTCGGCTTCGTAACCCATGCTGGTCCAGACGTCGGTATTGACCAGATCGGCATCCACACAGGCATCGGCTGGATTACTAAACAAAGTGTAATGGTGATTATCAGCGGCGACCAAGCTCGGATCCAGGTCGTAGCCCTTGGGGGTCGACACATTGAGGTGGAAGCCGAAAATATGCGCGGCTTGCAGCCATGAATAGAGCATGTTGTTAGCATCGCCAATCCAGGCCACGGTCTTGCCGGCGATGGCGCCGCGATGTTCGATATAGGTGAAGATATCGGCCAGAATCTGACACGGATGATGCTCATTGGTCAGGCCGTTAATCACCGGCACACGCGAATGGGCAGCGAAGCGTTCGATGATGTCCTGGCCGAAGGTGCGGATCATGATGACGTCGCACATGCGTGAAATAACCTGGCCCGCATCTTCTACCGGCTCGCCGCGGCCGAGTTGGCTGTCGCGGGTATTGAGGTAGATGGCGGCGCCGCCAAGCTGGTGCATGCCGGCTTCGAACGAGAGTCGGGTACGGGTGGAATTTTTTTCAAACACCATCACCAGCGTGCGGTCCATCAGCGGGTGATACGGCTCGTAGCGCTTGAAGCGATCTTTAATCAGCCGCGCGCGTTCGATGACGTACGCGTATTCGTCGAGCGTAAAGTCGGAAATCTGCAGGTAATGTTTGATAGCCATAAATGAAAACAGCGGCTAGGGATGCCTGCCGCCGAAGTGTATAAGCCGTTCAATTATAAGGGATTTAATGATAAAAATTAAGGCTAACTTGAGGCGGAGGTGTTGGCATGTGCACGAAGGGCTGTGCACACCCTACGGATGCGCTGAATTTTTGCGCGATTTAATACAAAACCTGCGAGGATTCATGGACTAACTGGCGGTAGAGCGCATGCCGGTGCGGGGCGATCGTGCCGGATTGGACGGCATCCAGGACAGCGCAGGCGGGTTCATTGAGGTGGTGACAATTGTAGAATTTGCATTGACCTAGACAGGGTGCGAATTCGCGAAAGGCACGCTCGAGCATGCCTTCGGAGAGATGATAGAGGCCGAATTCCTGAAAGCCCGGTGAATCAATGATCGAAGTACCGCCTTCGATCTGATACAGCCGCGTGAAGGTCGTGGTGTGCTTGCCGGTGTCGAGCGCGGCGGAGATTTCGCGCACCGCGATGTCGGCATCCGGAATGATGAGGTTAATCAGCGAGGACTTGCCCATACCCGACTGACCGATCAGGATGGTCGATTCGCCGCGCAGGATCGGCAGCAGGGTCGCCACCGCATGCTCGGGTGCGGCCTGGGCCGAGACTTCATGCACCGGATAACCGAGCCTGGCATAGACGGCAATCCGTTCACGCGTTCTGGCCAGTGATGCCGTGACGTCGATCTTGTTGAGAACGATGTGCGCGCGAATCCCGGCTGCTTCGGAAGCGACCAAGGCGCGTGAAATCAAATCGTCAGAAAAGGCCGGTTCGGTGGCTACCACGATAAACAGCTGGGTCAGATTGGCGGCCAGTAGTTTGGATTTATATTGGTCTGAGCGGTAGAGCAGGGTCGACCGTTCGCTGATCGATTCGATGACGGCCTGATTGGCCGACGTGGACAAGAGATTGACCAGATCGCCGACCGCGACATCGGTTTTTTTGCCGCGGGTAACGCACTGCAGTTTTTGATCGCCGGCCTGGGCCAGGTAATGCCGGCCATGGGCCGCGATCACGGTGGCGCTAAAGAGCGCTTTGGCGGCGCTCAACAGGCCCGCGCTGCGCAGAAGGTCTGCTCAAAAATAGCATCGATCTTGGCCGCGCAGATAAAATCGTTGGTCGAAATACCGCCCTTGCCGGCATTGACCGAATGCGTATGAAAACACACCGTGCACTGTTGGTAGCCCACGTGCAGATCGGGATGATGATCCTGTGCATGGATGGTGTAGGCGATGGCATTAATGAAGGCCAGCGTTTCATAATAATCCTTGAAACGATAGGTCTTGCTGATCTGCTGCTGCAGTGAATTTTGCCCCTGCGTCCAGCCAATGAAGGCCGGCAGCATGGCATCGATCTGCGCCTGTGTCAGGGCATCTTTGAGCGGACGACAATTCTGTCCCAGCAGTTCCAGAGGTGTCGGCAGCTTCATGCGGCGGCCGAAGCTAGCAGTTTATTAATCCGCAGTGTCGCCGGCGGATGGGAGTCGTAGAAAGCCGAATGCAGCGGATCTGGCGTTAAGGTGGAGGCATTGTCTTCATACAGCTTGACCAGCGCAGCCACCAGATCCTGTGCCTTGGTGTGTTGCGCGGCAAAGGCGTCGGCTTCGAACTCGTGTTTGCGCGAGCTAATCGACGTGAGCGGCGAAAACACAAACGTAAATACCGGCAGCGCGAGCATGAACAGCAGCAGCGCCATGGCATCATTACCCGCACCGATCATGGGGTCGACGCCCAGACCGGTGTAGAACCAGAGTTTGGTTTTCAGATAACCCAGCAGCGCCAGAAAACCGAGCGAGAGAATAAACATCATCACGATACGCTTGACGATATGTTTAAGTTTGAAGTGCCCTAGCTCATGCGCGAGCACGGCTTCGATTTCAGTCGGAGAAAGACGCGCTAACAGGGTGTCAAAAAAGACGATGCGTTTTTGACTGCCAAAGCCGGAAAAATAGGCATTGCCGTGCGCACTGCGTTTGGAGCCATCCATCACAAACAAGCCGCTCGATGCAAAGCCGACCCGGTGCATGAGGTTTTCAATCCGCTCACGCAGACTGGCATCTTCAAGCGGCGTAAATTTATTAAACAGCGGTGCTATCACGGACGGATAGAGCACCAGCATGAGCAGCTGAAAGCCCGAAAAGACCAGCCAAGCGTAGACCCACCACAGATCGCCGGATTTTTCCATCAGACTCAGGATGACCCACAAGAGCGGCAGACCGATGAGCGCACCGATGAGCGTACCTTTGATGATGTCGACAAAAAACAGGCCGGGGCGCATTTTGTTAAAGCCAAAGCGCTGTTCGAGCACAAACTGTTTGTAGTAATCAAACGGCAGATCGATAGCGCTGGAGATGAGCGTGAAGGCGACCATCAGGCCCATCTGATAGCCCATGCCCGGCCCGGTCTGACCCAGCACCGCCACGGCGATCCATTGCAGGCCGCCCAGTAGCGTAAAACCGATCAAGGTGGCGCTGCCGACGAGCGTCATGAGCAAGCCGAATTTACTTTTGGCGACGCTATAATCAGCGGCCTTCTGATGCGCTGCGAGAGTAATTTTTTCTGCGAACTGGGCCGGTACGGCATCTCTGTTAGCGAGGATATGGCGGATATGGCGCGAGCCAAGCCAGAAGCGCAATAACAGGGTCGCAAGGATGAAACCGACGAACAGAACCGAAAACGACAATGATGACATGCTGAGCCTGTGAGAAAATAGCGAACTACCGAGGAAAATCAAATTATGTCACAAGCACCCGAACAAAGCTCAATTGCCAGCGCAGCGACGCGTCCGAATGAATTCAACCTGATCTGGGTGGACATGGAAATGACCGGTCTGGACCCCGCCAAGGACCTCATTATCGAGGTCGCCGTGGTGGTCACCGATCTGCATTTAAACATCCTTGCCGAGGGACCGGTACTGGCGATTCATCAGTCAGACGAAGTGCTCGACAAGATGGATAACTGGAACAAGGGTACCCACGGACGTTCCGGTCTGATCGAGCGCGTCAAGGCCTCAACGGTCACAGAAGCGGATGCCGAACAGGCTACCATCGATTTTCTGCGTCATTTTGTCCCGGCGGGTAAATCGCCCATGTGCGGGAATACGATTTGTCAGGATCGCCGGTTTATGGCGCGCGGGATGCCCAAGCTGGAGTCGTTTTTCCATTACCGGAATCTCGACGTGTCGACCTTGAAAGAATTGTGCAAACGCTGGAAGCCTGAATTGGCGTCCGGTTTCAAGAAGCACCAGAAGCACACCGCTTTGGCCGATATTCTGGAATCGATTGAAGAGCTCAAGTACTACCGCGAGCATTTCATCAAACTCTAAGCCGCAGTGCGCTCGACAGCGCTGTACAAGCGGTGCTGTCGAACTTGGATGGGGTTTAAACTTGTGTACTGATCAGATTGCCAGTCGCAGGCAGGCTGCTCGTGCCATAGCCGAGGTTCTGCTGCAGCTGATTCAAAAATCCCTGCAAGGTCGTTGACGTTGCATCGGCTTTGCCGCCTGGTGTGCCGCTGCCTGCGGCGTTGGTCGCTTGCATGTCTTGCATGAGTTTGGCAAAGGCGCTTTGTAAATCTGAGGGCGCATTGCCATTGCCGGTCTGCGAAATCAATTTACTCAGATCGGCAGCAAAATGCGCCTTGCGCGGGCCCGATTGACCACCCGATTGACTGTTACCAGCGCTCGCATTGCCGCTGCTGTCCGTGCCGGATTCGCCCTTGAGCGCCTGAAACAGTGTGTGCATGAATTGCCGCATATCGTTTTGCAGACTGGTCGTATCGGCGGCCGAGCCTTCTGTATTGCCATCGCTGTTGGTAGAACCCGAGCTGGCGTTCGACGCTGACGCGCTATTGACTTGCGAAGGCATGTTTAAGCCCAGACTCTGAAATGCCTGCACGATCGCCTGCTGAATCTGGCCACCCTGGCCGCGACCTTTACCTAAGCGGCTGGCACCGCTGCCATCGCCATCACCATCCGCATCGCCGCCATTGCCTTGTGGGCCGCGCAAGCCTGGGCTGCCCGGCGTCTGGCTCGCTGTCAGTGCATTGGAAATGATATTCATGGGTGTCCTTGATCCATTAATGGTCTTCTATTCCTAACATTATCGGTCGCGTAAACCCTTACTTGAGCCCAGATGGCGAAAAATGCCATCAAACCGGGACTTATTTGCACAAACTACTTTAAATAGGTGGCGTAAGTCGACTAAAAATGATCAATCAGACAAGAAGATTATCCCGCCTCAGGGAATTTAACGTCACTCAGTCGGCTTCGGCACCACAACATTTCTTATGTTTTTTGCCACTGCCGCAGGGGCAGTCATCATTGCGTCCCACTTTGGGTGCCTCGCGCTGAATCGGGGTCACTGCCGACTTACGCAGGGGGGCCCAGAACTTATGAATATCCGTCATCGCCGCTTCGATTTCGATCGCCAGTTTGTCGCGCTTGACCGGATCATCCACCAGCACCATGTCTTCTTCTTCGATTTCTTCAGCGCCTAATAAGTAAATCGAGCGCATCAGTGGTGCTAGTGGCGAATCCTGGATGGCTTGCCATAAGTCAGGACGTAAATCCATTCCCAGACAAAAGCCCCAGGCCCAGGCTTCACCATCGAGTAGTTCTTTGCCTTCCCACTCGTGGGTGCAGTACAGCGGTTCAAATTCCTTGGGAGCGACTTCGAAAATAATGGCAATTTCGTTCATGAAGCGCGCCATCAGACCGGTGATGCGCTCCATTTCCTTGGCGTTTTTAAATACCGGCGCCTTGGCCGGATCGGCGCCCCAGACCTCTGGCAGCCATTCGGCCATGCTGATTTCCTGCGGCCCGATGACGAGTGCGGTCATGTAGCCATGCAGGGTGTCCATGGTCATGCCATCTTCGGCACAACGGTCGGACAGCAGAAACTGGTCGAGTTCCTGAAATTCTTTATCGGAGAGAGGTTCGTCGAGATGCATGATATTGATCCGCTAAATAAAAGTAAGCGACTAGTGTACCGCTTTGCTGCGCCAATGCCCCGTACAATGGACAGATGAATCCATCTGCCAGCCCAAATTTTGCCGACCTCTCGCCTGAAACGGTCCTCGATGCGCTCGAAAGCATTGGTCAATTCAGCGATGGTCGCCTGCTGGCCCTGAACAGTTATGAGAACCGCGTGTATCAGATCGGCATGGAGCAGGGCGCGCCGCTGATTGCCAAATTTTATCGACCGCAGCGCTGGTCTGATGCCGCTATTCTGGAAGAACACGCCTTCGTTGCCAAACTGGTTGAGAATGAAATCCCGGTCGTGCCGCCGACTGCCTTTGAAGGGCAGACTCTGCATCATTTCGGCGGTCACCGTTTCGCCGTCTTTGCCCGTCATGGCGGCCGCGCCCCCGAGCTCGATCAAGCCGGCAAGCTGGAGTGGCTGGGTCGCTTCATCGGCCGGATTCATGCGGTGGGTGCGCGCCAGCCGTTTCACGCGCGGCCAGCTTTAAATCTGACCAGTTTTGGTGAAGAACCACGCGACTATCTTTTGCAGCACGATTTCATTCCCGCAGATTTGCTGCCCGCCTACCGCAGCGTGCTCGAGCAGGCGTTGGACGGTGTGCGCCATTGTTATGCGCGGGCCGGTGAAGTCGCCTTGATTCGGCTGCACGGTGACTGCCATGTCGGCAATATTCTGTGGACCGATGCCGGCCCGCATTTCGTTGATTTTGACGACAGCCGCAGCGGACCGGCGATTCAGGATTGTTGGATGCTGCTCTCGGGTGAGCGCAGTGAGATGGTGCGCCAGTTTGCCGATCTGCTGGCCGGCTACGAAGATTTTGCCGAATTTAATGTGCGTGAGTTGCATCTCATCGAAGCCCTGCGCACCTTACGTCTGATTCATTATGCGGCCTGGCTGGCGCGGCGTTGGGATGATCCGGCCTTCCCGATCGCTTTCCCCTGGTTTAATTCGCAGCGCTACTGGCAAGACCGTATTCTGGAGCTGCGCGAACAGATCGCCTTGATGGAAGCGCCGCCTCTGTGGGTGGCTTGAAGTTGAACTGCATGAAGTCGAACTTGTGCTGACCGGTCAGGGAATCAGCGGCAGCAGGTATTGTGAAGTAGCGCAGTAAATTTTTGCCTGTTTATTAAAATAGACGATCGTGCTGCCAGCCGGTGACTGGCGCATCGGATAGCTTGAGGCATCAATGCTGCTATGGCGAATGCCCATCGCGGTGCCGATCGCGCTTTCAAGTTTTTCGGCCGTGACATTGGCCACGGCGCCGATGAAGGTATGGCCCGACAGGCCGTCACTGACCATGATCTCGGCGATCGGTGTTTCCCATAGCGTGGTGCCGGTCTTGAACCAGTAAGCGCCACCATCATGCTTGTAGGGCGGGCCAAAGGCATTGTTCAGGTAGGTATAAAAATAGCCCGCGTCCATCCGGTTCAAGCATAGCAAGGCATGGCCGATGACGGTGCCAAAGGTCGACGGCACGACCGCTGCCTGCAGCGTCGAACATAAGCCCAGCGCGGCGAGCATCAGGCAGCCGTGACGGCGCAGGCGGACAAAACGGAATGAATGGAATGAATGCATAGCGTGCTGCAGTCTAACGCAAAGGGCGCAGCGAAGGCAAAAATGCCGCTTATTCAGATCTTGGAAAGGCCGACGATCGACGAAAAAAAACACATGCGCTGGCATGTGTTTTTTTATTTCAGGGCTGCTTTTCTGGCCCAATCTATTGCGAAGACCGGATGCGGTCGCCGCAATAGATTTTGTCAGAAAGGTCATCCATCAACAGAGTTCACGGTGTCCGAATTGCGACGCTGCGTGGGCTTACGTGAAATGGATTGACGCTTAGCGAGCCTTTTGTTCCTTTGCATCCTCAATCATGCGTCGTTGTTCGGTACGCTTACGCATTAGGGAGGAATGTTGCGCCGCCGTCATTGGCGGGGTAGTCGTGAGCGCCTTCAATGGTGCAGTGTTGGCGTAGTTATTGGTGTTAAAGGCAGTAAGCAAATTTTTCCCCTTAAAAACTGAGAGCAAAAAATGAAACGAAATAAAACGATTTTAAACGACTAAACAGCCTGAATAGTATGGCCCAAGTTGGCTTTTTCAGGCAAATTTTATTATGACCATGCCGTGACAGCCGGATTTCATTGGGGGCGTGGCGTAAAACCTGCATCACGAATGGTGTTTTCGACCGTCTTAGCATCGCAATGGCTCTGCACGGAAAGGCAATGGGTAGCGAGCTCGGCGGCCACCTTGGCGGCCGGATCCAGAGCCTGGATGGCTTTGGTGATACTGCCGACACAGTGGCCGCAGGTCATGTCATCAATAGTAAATGCAAGCATGCTGTCCTCGACAAAAGATGATCAAGTTAAGGATAGCATGCCGTTCAAAATTTAAAAGGTTTCCCAGTCATCGTCACTCGCCAGCTTCGGTGCAGCGCGCGCTTTAGACAGGGCAGGTGCAGCGGCGGCAGCGGGTTTTGTCGTTGGACTCATGCTGCGTGGCTTGACTGGCTGAGCCCGTTGAACGGCGCGGGCTGGGGTCGGTCTGCTGCGTGCGGGCGCAGGGACGTCGAGTTTAAAGACGCTAACAACTTCACTTTGACTACGCGCCTGATCGCGCAGCGATTCCGCTGCGGCGGCGGCTTGCTCAACTAAGGCGGCGTTGTGTTGCGTGGTCGCGTCCAGATCGCTGATGGCATGGTTGATTTGCTCAATTCCTGCCATCTGTTCCTGGGAGGCGGCACTGATTTCGCCGATCATGTCAGTCACTTTTTTGACGCTGGCAACAATCTCCTGCATGGTGCTGCCGGCTTCGACGACTAACTGACTACCGGCCTCAACCTTTTCGACCGAATCAGAAATCAGGGCATTGATTTCTTTGGCTGCGGCCGCAGAGCGTTGGGCCAAATTACGTACCTCGGAGGCCACCACGGCAAAGCCGCGGCCTTGTTCGCCAGCGCGAGCAGCTTCGACGGCGGCATTCAGCGCCAGAATATTGGTTTGGAAGGCAATGCTATCGATCACACTGATGATGTCAGAAATTTTCTTCGATGACGAAGTAATCACATTCATCGTATCGACGACTTCCATCACCACGGCACCACCCTTGTGCGCCACATCGGCAGCGGCGGCAGCCAGTTGACTAGCCTGACGCGCGTTGTCACCGTTTTGACGCGACGTTGTGGTCAGTTCTTCCATCGAGGCGGCGGTCTCCTCGAGCGAGCTGGCCTGACTTTCGGTACGCGAAGAAAGATCCTGATTTCCCGAGGCGATTTCCATCGAAGCCGTGTCAATGATTTCCGTACCCTGACGCACCGCTGATACAATCCGCACCAGGCTGTCGTTCATGCCTTTTAAGGCCATCATTAGCTGCGCTGTTTCGTTCGTACCGTTGATCTCGAAGGTAGAAGTCAGATCGCCTTTTTCGACATTTTTTGCCAGGGCCGTCGCATTTGCAAGTGGGATACTGATCGACAGAATAATCTTGCGCGCGAATAAAGCGGCTAGTGCGGCGAAGGCCAGGAGAATACCCATGGTGCGCCAAATATTAAAGCGCAAGACGCCAATTTTATCGTCCAGACGCTGGGCGATGACCTTGCTGGCAATTTCGTTGACCGCAAATTGCTGATTGATCGCCCGGGTGGCCATGCTGAAATAATCTGCCGATGCATAACTGAGTGACTCAGCGTTGATGACTTTATCCTTGGTGAGCTGTAATAACTCATTCGTGAGCTGCGCAGCCTGCTGCAAATCAGTGCCAACTTTGGTTTTTAATCCGGCATCGGCCAATGCCGCTTTTTCATAGGAATTGAGCGTTTGCGCCAAACGGTCACTGACTTTGGCCATCATGCCCGAGATCGTCAGTTTATCTTCCAGTGCAATCTCTTTTTTCGTCAGCATTGCCGCTGCGCGAGCGCGCAATTTGCCGGTTTCTTCAGTCATTGTCGGCAGTTCGAAATACATCGCCTGCAGCAGTTGGTAGGTGTCAGCGTCCGGATCCAGACTCAGTCCATAAAAGTCGGCCATCAGTTCGTTCAACTTGAGTAAGGCCATCACTTGCTGGCTATGATTAGCAAAACTCTGACTGGCGGTGATGCTGCGGCCGGACACATCAGCACGAATTTTAGCCCAGTCCTGTTGCGCCTTGCGCCAGATTTCCTGAATGGCCGGGTCGCTGATGTCCTTGATGATGGCGCTCATGGCGCTCATGGCCTGATCGACTTCAGTTTGTTTGGCCGCGCGTTTTTCGGCGGAGCCGGCGCTATCAGACAGAGCGAGTCCCGATAATCCGCGATGTTGCTGGGTCAGCTGGATGGTTTTTAAAATTGCTGTGGCTGGTGCCAAACCGTCGATTTCGAGCTTGGCTGCATCAATGACTTTATTCGTTTCACCGATGTATAAGTAGGTAGGTATGCCGGCCAGAAGTAATGCGATCAAACTGAGGATGGCAAATTTTTGCCAAAGTAACAAACGATCGAGCATTGAGCCGGGCATAACGAGTCCTCAAAAAGTGGGCAATCTACAAATGGAGCAAATCTCTGCACAGACCCGAGGGTCATGGAGGGAACCTGACGTTTGTCCTACCTGCTTAATTTCTATAATGGCAAGTAGCTATCTGACACGCTAGGGGGTATTTATTATTGGTTTTAATTCCTCACTGCAATAGTGCAAATTTAACATATTTTGGCCATGAAAAACCGAACGTCCTCAGCTTTGTTGGTTTCAAGCGTGGTGCTAGCACCACGAGAGTGCGCTTGCCGGATAAGTTCTTGTGTCTGCAATGGATTTAAAAATATCCATGAGACAATAATTTATCTTCAATGAACTTGGAATATTATCTTGACCTCTACGACTGGTGCGTCGCATCCTTTGGACCAGGCAGTTCAACTGTTTGCGAAAAGCAAGGGCGTCTACCACGGCCACACCAGTGCTGAATACGGCAATATGGTGGGGCCTTTCGGTGGCGCGACGGCAGCGGCCGTCATGCAAGCATTGTTGCAGCATCCTGATCGACTGGGCGAGCCACTGTCACTGAGCCTGAACTTTGCTGGCCCCATTCAGACCGGTTCGTATGTCATCACCACGCAAATTATTCGTACCAATCGATCGACCCAGCACTGGTTAATTCTGCTCACGCAGGATGCGGAGACGGCAGTCTCTGCGACGGCCATTTGCGCCGTGCGCCGACCAAGCTGGTCGTCAGCAGAGGCTGTTTTCCCTCAAGTTCCTGCCGCAGACCAGCTCGAGCGAACCTCACCTGTTGATTGGGCCGCTTGGACGCATCGTTACGACATGCGCTTTGTGACCGAAATTGCGGCGATCAGCGATCAAACCGGCGAGGGTAGGGCGAATTCGCTGTCGCAGCTCTGGATGCGTGATGAACCTCCGCGGGCATTGGATTTTATTTCGCTGACAGCGCTCTGTGATGCGTTTTATCCGCGCATTTTTCTGCGCCAAGCAAAGCAGGTACCCGCCGGAACGGTATCAATGATGATTGTTTTTCATGCCGATGCGGCGGCACTCGCCTTGCAAGGTGAGAAGTCAGTGCTGGGCGTGGCTCAGGCTCTTCATTTCGGACTGAGCTTTTTTGATCAGGCGGCACAGATATGGGGCAGTCATGGCATTCTGCTCGCCAGCAGTCACCAAGTGGTCTACTTCAAAGCCTAAGCGCACAATGCTCAGCAACGCCTGAACCACTGCATGCTCAGGTCGCGGTGCGATAACAAGCAGTGGTCAGATCCATCGTGCGAATGACAAGACGACTTGGGGTGGTTTCAATAGCCCAGCGCGGAGCCTGTATTGCGGCGCGGATCATTGGCACCAAAATAGCGAAACTCGCCCCTGGGTTTGCCTCCCAGGCTGGGCGAACCGATCAGGATCGCTTCTACATGATTAGCTTGGGGTACAGGCGTGAGTTTATGCCCCATGCCGAGCAGAATTTTGCGCGTATCCGGACTAAAGGTATTGGTTTCAAAAAAGGTCTGGTCCGGCAGCCATTGATGGTGGAAGCGCGGCGCATCGACGGCTTCCTGCACATTCATGCCGTAGTCGATCACGTTCAAGATCGTATGCAGCACGACCGTGATGATGCGGCTGCCGCCCGGTGTGCCGGTGACCATCACCGGCTTGCCATCCCGACTGACGATGGTCGGACTCATGGAGCTTAACGGCTGCTTGCCTGGTGCGATGGCATTGGCTTCGCCTTGTACTAGCCCGAATAAATTCGGCACACCGACTTTGACCGTGAAATCATCCATCTCATCATTGAGCAAGATGCCTGTGCCGGGCGGCGTAACATAGGCGCCAAACCAGTTATTGAGGGTGTAAGTGACCGAGACCGCATTGCCGTCCTTATCGACGATCGAATAGTGGGTCGTGTTGGATCCTTCATGGGGTTCAACGCCAGGCTTGAGTCGCATCGAGTCGCCGGCCTTATTGGGATCGATGGCAGCGCGAATCTTGGCGGCGTAGGTTTTGTCGAGCAAGAGCGCGAGCGGATTCTTGACGAAATCCGGATCGCCGAGATAGTTATTGCGATCGATGTAGGCATGCCGCATGGCTTCAATTTGCACATGCACACCCTGCGCCGAAAGATAGCCCATCTCCTTGAGGGGATAGCCTTCTAAAATATTAAGCATCTGACAGATCACCACGCCGCCTGAACTCGGTGGCGGTGCAGATACGACGTGATAGCCGCGGTAATCACATTCCACCGGGGCCATTTCGCGGGCCTGATATTGGCGGAAATCTTCTTTGCTAAAAATGCCTTTACCAGCCTTGCTGGCGGCGACCATGGCGTCGGCAATCGGGCCGTCGTAAAAGGCTTTGCTGCCGTCACGGCTGATCAGACGCAGTGAGCGTCCCAAGTCTTTTTGCACCAGCCGTTCACCGATGCGGAAGGGACGGCCGGCGTTGAGAAAGATGCTGGCGCTGGGCGCATCTTTTTTAAAATTTTCAGTGCCTTCGCCGAGTATGTCGGTATCGCCTTCATCCAACACAAAGCCGCGTTCAGCCAATTGGATGGACGGTGCAATCAGCGATGCGCGCGATTGGCTACCGTATTTGCTGCGCGCTAATTCCAGCCCGGCCACGGTGCCCGGAATACCGGCAGCTAAATAGCCTTGTACGCTGGCGCCCTTGATGACCTTGCCCTCGGCATCGAGGTACATGTTGGCGCTCGCAGCGAGCGGCGCTTTTTCGCGGAAGTCGATGAAGGTTTTGCGACCATCGGCCAGCTGCAGGGTCATGAAACCGCCACCACCCAGATTACCGGCCGCCGGATACACCACCGCCAGCGCATAGCCGACGGCCACCGCCGCATCCACAGCGTTGCCGCCGCGCTTAAGAACGTCGACGCCGATCTCGGTGGCCAAATGCTGGGCTGTGACGACCATGCCATTTTTCGCTGCGACCGGTGCGACCGAGGCCGCCTGCGCTGGCAGCAGCATTGTCAAGAGGGTGGTGGAGAGCAGGGCGGTGGTAAGTGTCTTGCATTGCATGGCAGGGTTCCGATGGTGGAGGTTCTGAGGGGGAGCTTGGTTTAAGCCTAAGCAGGTTTCATGCCATTACATTACATTTTTTGCGCTGTTGCACAAAGTTTGTCGAGTGCCTTGATCGCCTCACCGGGATTCTCTGCGCTGTTGGCGATCAGGACGGCATGTTCAATCGCTTCGTCCCGCTTTGTGGCCGAATAATAGGTCAACAGATAATCGCCATTCTCGACCCCGGGCATGCCGAGCGTCGCTTCCTTGCCCAGCTTGCGCACGTACCAGACGGCAAAGCCATTGGCCTCTTGACTACAGTAGACCTCGGCCGAGTGATGTGGTCCAAGCGGATATTGGCCGGGGTCGGTATGCCAGACCGTTTTACGCCAGACGTGATTTTTTTTGGCTTCAGCGATGTCGTTCATGGGGGCTTTCCTTTCATTTTGTCGGATGCATTCGTGGACAAAGGATAATCGAAGTTGCGCTTTGCCGCACGTGCTCAATGCGAGCGGCCGACCCATGAACGCGACCGCTCTGCGCTCAAGTAGGAGCGCAATTGTGCACAAAACGACACTTTTAATGATCCTGATCACTGCAAAAGTGACGGCGAACATGGAATCCGCAGTTCCATGTAGAGTGAGCTTGATTCCAGCGCAGTGTGCAACTTTGCATCGCGAATTAAGTGAATGATGCTGTGCCTTGTCGGGCATAATTTTGTGATGTTCAATAAATGGGTACCTGATGTCCTTTGAGGCTTTGCTCCAATTACCGCGCCACGACCCGCTGCGCATTCGGCTCATCCATATCGGCGCGCCGGCCTCGCTCTCACTGGCGGGTCTGCTGCAGCCGCTGCGACTGGCCGAACAAATAGTCGGTGCAACGCGCCTGCAGATCAGTCTGCACTCTTTGCACGAAGCGGATGCCTCGCCCGCCCACATCAGCCTGTTGGTAGCCGATGAAGGCGCTGTCGAACTCACACCGGCACGATGTCAGGCGCTCGCGGCGAGCTGGTCAAACGCCGCGTATTGGGGCGGGGTCGGTGCCGCAGTGCTTTATCTGGCGCGCGCCGGTTTGTGTGATGGACTACGGCTTGCCTTTCCGTGGGCGCTCTATTCCCAGGCCGATGCGCTGGCTGAGCGCGCTATTTTGACGCCGCGCCTGTTTGAGCTGGACGGTCGTTGTTTAAGCTGCTGTGGCGGTGCGGCCAGCATTGATTTCGCGCTGTATCTGATTGAGCGTTTATATGGTGTGCAGGTGCAGGCTACGATCAAAGAGGCACTGACGATTGATCAGGTGCGCGGGCCGGCAGATCGTCAGCACATTGCTTTGCAGGCGCGCTTTGGGCAACTGCAGCCCAAATTATCGGAAGCGGTGGCGCTGATGGAGGCCAATCTGGAAGAGCCGCTGGCGACCGATGATGTCGCCAAACTGATCGGTCTGTCGCGGCGTCAGCTCGAACGGCTGTTCAAGCAATACCTGGGCAGCGTGCCTTCACGCTATTACCTCGATTTGCGATTACAGCGCGCCAAAAAACTCCTGCAAGAGTCGAATCGCTCAATCGTGCAGATTGGCTTGCAATGCGGATTTTCTTCCGGCTCGCATTTTTCCACCGCCTACGGTACCAACTTTGGTATCGCGCCGCGGGAAGAAAGACAGCGGCAATTGCGCCGATCCTGAACTCGAAATGCATTTTTAAAAGTGAAGTTGCCAAACTTTTCTTATAATAGCGTTTGCGGCAAATGAAGCGCTTCATAAAATGTTATTTAATGAGTAAGACGAGGAGCAAGATGATCAGTAAGATCAGCAAGATGATCCGCGGTACCGTTGCCAATAAGCTTAGCAGCAAAATTAGCGCTAGCAACAAGCCAGTCAGCCGCCAGACCTATGATGAAGTCATGGTCCCGACCTTCGCCCCGAACGCGATGGTGCCGGTGCGCGGCCTTGGACTCGAGCTTTGGGATCAGGAAGGTAAGCGCTATCTCGATTTCACCGCTGGCATCGCTGTGACCGGACTGGGGCACTGTCATCCTGCTGTCGTCGAGGCCTTGGTCGAACAGGCCAATACGCTCTGGCACTGCAGTAATATCTATACCAATGAACCCGTGCTGCAGCTGGGTCGCGCACTGACCGAAGCCACCTTCGCCGACCGCGCCTTTTTTTGCAATTCTGGCGCCGAAGCGAATGAAGCGGCGTTCAAACTCGCGCGCAAATATGCGCATGACAAATTCGGCCCGCATAAATCGCGCATCGTGTCGTGTCTGGATTCTTTTCACGGACGGACCTTGTTTACGGTCTCGGTCGGTGGTCAGCCTAAGTACACCGAAGGCTTTGCGCCACTGCCGCCGGGTATTACCCATATGCGCTTTAACGACATTGAAGCGGCGCGCGCGGCCATCACCGACGATGTCTGCGCCGTCGTGGTCGAACCGGTGCAAGGCGAAGGGGGCGTCATGCCCGCCCGCCGTGAATATCTGCAGGCTCTGCGTGAGCTGTGCGACGAGCGTGGCGCGCTGCTGATTTTTGATGAAGTCCAATGCGGCATGGGACGCACCGGGCATTTATTTGCCTACATGGGCTATGGTGTGACACCGGATATTCTGACGACCGCCAAATCGCTCGGCAATGGCTATCCGATCGGTGCCATGATTACCACCGATGCCGTGGCACCGACTTTTGCGCCTGGCTCGCACGGTACGACTTACGGCGGCAATCCGCTCGCATCACGGGTGGCGCTGACGGTTCTCGAGATTATTAATACGCCCACCTTTTTAGCCCGTGTGCAGACAGCAGGCGCTCTGTTGCTGGGCAAATTGCAGCAGATCGTGGCGGATTACCCGCAGGTCTTTGACCATGTGCGTGGTAGCGGTCTGATGTTGGGTCTGGTCATGGCAGAAGGTTTTCAGGGTCGGGCCAAGGATCTGAGCACGCATGCAGAACGCCAGGGCCTGATGGTACTCATCGCCGGCATGAACGTGATGCGCTTTTTGCCCGCCCTGGTGCTCACCGATGCCGATATCGAGGAAGCTGATGTCCTGCTGCGCCGGGCAGTCGAGGCCATGCTCGCTTCAAAGTAAGTCAACGCACCCTTGGTGCCGTCCGGTGAGGCGGCCTTTTTTATTTACAGCAACACATTCCCGGCTTGCCCTATAATTTGCGCACTTCGTCGCCGCACGGGACTATCTATGTTCCTGATGTCGGCGATGTTTGCGATGTTTGCGATGTTTGCGATGTTTGCTTTAAGGGGGGGGGCATGCTCTGGCCCTCTGTGTGCTGTTTTTCTGAATTTTTTTCCTCGAATTTTTCTCGAATGGAGTCGATGTGCGCCTGCTGACTTTGGCTCAACGCCTGATCCGTACCAAACCGACTGATGGCAGCGATGCGCAGCATGAACACAGCAGCGGCGGTTTGCAGCGCACACTAGGACTGTTTTCTTTGTCGATGATCGGCGTCGGCGCGACGATTGGCACCGGGATTTTCTTTACGCTCGCAGAAGCCGTGCCTAAAGCCGGCCCGGCGGTGATACTGGCCTTTCTGATGGCGGCCGTGACGGCGGGCCTGACGGCGCTGTGTTATGCCGAACTGTCGTTTCGGATTCCTGCTGCCGGTTCATCGTATTCGTATGCCTATGCCACCGTGGGTGAGTTTCTGGCGTTTGTGGTGGCGGCCTGTCTGCTGCTGGAATATGGACTGGCAGCCAGCGCGACCTCGATTGGCTGGTCAGCCTACCTGAATAATTTCCTCACCAATGCCTTCGGCTGGAGCATCCCCGAAGTGCTGCGCTCGCCGATGATCGTCGCAGGGGTAAATGGGATGGAAATCCATCCCGGCAATTTCAATCTGCCACCGATTATCCTGATCGCCATGTGCGGGGCCTTGCTGGTGCGTGGCGCCCAGGAATCGTCGACGGCGAATGCGGTGATGGTGCTCATTAAGCTGGCGATCCTGGTCTTCTTTTGCGTGGTGGCGGTCTCTGGTTTTCACATTGAAAATTTCACCCCCTTTTTTAACGCTGATAACGCCAAGGGCATGGCTGGTATGGCCGGCGTGACCTCGGCTGCTGGTACGGTATTTTTTTCCTTTATCGGTATCGATACGGTGGCCACGGCCGGCGAAGAAGTGCGCGACCCCAAGCGCAATGTGCCGCGCGGGATTCTGCTCGCGCTGGGCATTGTGACGGTGTTCTATTTGTTAGTCGCCGTGATCGCCGTGGGTGCGCAGCCGGCGGCCCTGTTTGAGGGGCAGGAAGCAGGCTTGTCGGTGATCCTGCAAAACGTCACCGGTAAAACCTGGCCCGCACTGGTGCTGTCAGCGGGTGCAGTGATTTCGGTTTTTTCGGTGACGCTGGTGACTATCTACGGTCAGACGCGTATTTTGTACGCCATCAGCCGCGATGGTCTGGTGCCGGCACTGTTTCAGAGCGTGTCGATCAAATCCGGCGTTCCGGTGACGAATACGGTGATCGTTTGCCTGGCCGTGGCTCTGGTGGCGGGTTTTGTCGATGCCGGATTCTTGTGGGACATGGTCAGCATGGGCACGCTGTTTGCCTTTATCGTGGTCTCGGTGGCCGTGCCGGTGATGCGACATAAGGGTATTGGCGCGGACGTTACCGGCTTTCGGGTGCCCTTCGGTCCCTATATCGTACCGGGCCTGTCGATCATCGCCTGCCTCTACATCATGAAAGATTTATCGGCCATGACGTACCGCGTATTTTTGATCTGGATGGCGATCGCGCTGGTCTGTTATTTCTTCTACGGCATGCGTCATTCACGACTGGCGCTGGCTGTCGTGAGTAAGGTCGCTAAGCGTGCCGCAGTGCTGTAAATCGATGTCGCCTTGCTGAAAGCGCGAAGGTGAAACTTGGCTCAGACTGTTCCCTTACCGGAGGGACCTATGAATCAATTGTCACAATCGATTTTTGCAACCCGCAGCATCCGTTCGACCGCACGCGCACTGTACCCCGCTACCGCCGATCTGACCCATCCTGATCAGCATCAGATCACCCAAGTCATTGACCTCTGGCTCGATTCGCTCGACGAAGAAGACCTCGCCGGTACGACGGCGGTCAGTCTGGCGTCCGTCTTGTGGGTCGCCTTCGCCCAACTAGCGCATCGCAGTGGCAGTGCCTGTCAGCTGGCAGTCCATGATTATCAGGACGGGCGTGGCGATCTGGCGACGGCCTTGCTGATCGTGAATCGGGATATGCCTTTTCTGGTGGATTCCATCGTCATGGCCTTGCGCCGTATGCGGATCGAGACCCGTGCGGTGCTCAACGCTGTGCTGGCAGTCGAGCGCGATGCCAACGGTCGCTTACTGCAAGCCACGTCTGCCGCAGCAGACGACGACCATAACGAATCCCATGTCTTGATCCTGCTCAAAGATGCCCTCACTGCGCCGGCCCAGCAAGCACTGACTCAGTCCTTGCTCGAGATCGCCGCCGACGCCGCAGCCGTTCAGCGTGACACTGCTGCCATGCGCCAGATCATGCGCGAACTCGCGCAGCAGCTCAACTCTGCGGATCCGCGCGCGAACGATGCGCAGGAAACAGCAGCCTTCCTCCAGTGGGCCCATGCAGAAGGTTTTGAAGCCTTTGGTTATGCCTACTATCGATTGCAGGCCGACGCCGATCCATTGCAGCTCGATACAGGCAGCCGGCTAGGTGTACTGCGCGACGCAGCCCATCCTTTGTATGAAACCTCCCTGGCCGGTATTCCGGAAGACCGCCGCAGCCTCATCGATCGGCAAGCCAGTCTGGCCATCGTCAAGGCTGATGTGCTGTCGACTCTCCATCGTGATCTGCAGCTCGATTATTTTGGTGTGCGGCAGATGGATGCCAATGGGCAGGTGCTCGGCGAGCATTGCTTCATCGGCTTATTTTCGCGTGCGGCGATGTCGACCCCATTGAGCCAAACGCCCTTTGCCCGCGGACGGGTGGCGCAGGTATTGCAATTAGCCGATATTCGTCATGCAGGATTTCGGCGTGAAAAATTTCTTGAAGTGCTCGAATCACTACCGCGTACCGAGGTGCTCGAAGCCTCGATTGACTGGCTGGCTACGGTCTGTAGTACCGTCGTCGCCCTCTACAAGCAGCCGCGCTCGATCGTCTTTGTCCGGCCGGATAAATATGGCCGACACCTCAACGTCTTCATTTACATGCCGCGCGATCGCTATAGCGCGCAGCTGGCTGAACGACTTTCGAACAACTTGCGCACGTTGTCCGCAGCGACGGATGTGCGCAGCCAGACACTTTTGTCCGACGGGCCACTGGCACGCCTGCATCTGATCGCCAATCTGAATGCCAATCTGAATGCCCATCTGAATGCCACTGCGGCGCGGCGCGATCTGCAACTCGATACCGATATCGCCCAGCCACTGCTGGCAGCCGTCGATGGATGGCACAGCACATTTTCTCAGCTCATCGACGGCGCTGCAGAGCCTGCGCGGCGCTCTGCATTGCGCACGCTATTGCCCGAACTGCCGGGCGATTATCAGGCCCACAATGCGCCCGCGGTAGCCTTCGCTGATTTATCCGCTTTGCTGATTCATCCGCAGTCCGGTCGCCTGCAGGTACACATCGAGGGCAGTGCCCAGGGCACTGTCAATATTCGTTTATTGGCGCAGGGTGCGGCGCCTGCGCTGTCGAACATTCTGCCGCTGCTGCATAACGCCGGTGTGGCAGTCGAACGTGAACAGACCTATGCTATCTGCGGCCTGCAGAATGCAAACTATTTCGTCACGGTGCTCAAGGTAGATGGCCATAGCGCTGCCAAGCTGATGCAGCCTGGCGTTGCGGAAGTGGCAGAAGAATTTTTTTCGGCGCTCTTGAATAAGGAGGCCGAGGACGGTCGCATGAATGGCTTGCTCATCGAAGCCGGTCTGCGTTTGCAGCAGGTGCAGATGATTCGTGCTTACGCCAGCTATTGGCGCCAGGCCGGCTGCCGTTTTTCGCTGCGTTATATCGCCGACTGTTTGCGCAAACAGCCCGCTGCGGTGCGCGCCTTGGTCGATGGATTTCTACTGCGCTTTAATCCGGCATTCGATTCAGCGCAGCGCAGCGTAGGGACGACGGCGCTGCAAAATATCAAATTATCTCTGGCCGACATTAATCACGCCGATACCGAAGATATTCTGCGCAGTCTGGCGGATCTGATGCTGGCAACTTTGCGCACCTCTTACTTTCAGCGCGCGCAATCAGGCGACACCATCCTGTTCAAGTTTGACAGCAGCGCATGTGCACTCTTGCCACAGCCAAGACCTTATCGGGAAATGTTCGTCTTTTCGCGTCGCTTTGAAGGCGTGCATTTACGCGGAGGACCGGTCGCGCGCGGCGGTCTGCGCTGGTCAGATCGCATGGAAGATTACCGCACCGAGGTACTCGGCCTGGTGAAAGCGCAGATGGTCAAAAACGCCGTCATCGTTCCTGCCGGCGCCAAAGGCGGCTTCGTGTGCAAGATGCTGCCTGCCGATGCAGCGCGTGAACTGATCGCCGCCGAAGGCGAAGCGGTTTACCGTCTGTTCATCGCCGGCCTGTTGGATCTGACTGATAACCGTGTCGATGGCAGCGTCATCAGGCCGACCGAGACGGTCTGTTACGACGACGACGATCCCTACCTGGTCGTCGCGGCCGACAAAGGCACGGCGACCTTTTCCGACATCGCCAATGGCATCGCCATGCAGCGTGGTTTCTGGCTCGGCGATGCCTTCGCGTCTGGCGGCTCGAATGGCTATGATCATAAAAAACTCGGTATCACGGCCAAGGGCGCTTGGGAAGCCGTCAAGCGTCATTTTTACGAACTCGATCATGATCTCGACACCACGCCGATCAGTGTGGTCGGCGTGGGCGACATGTCGGGTGACGTATTCGGTAATGGCGTATTACTGTCGCGCCAGATCCGGCTGGTAGCCGCCTTCGATCACCGGCATGTGTTCATCGACCCACATCCGGATCTGGCGCTCGCTTATGCCGAACGTGCCCGTCTGTTTGCCTTGCCGCGCTCCTCCTGGGATGACTACGATAAGCTGCTGATTTCTGCCGGCGGTGGCGTCTGGGCGCGCAGTGCCCGCAGTATCCCGCTGTCGCCGCAGGTACGTGCGCTGCTTGATACGGATGCGCTCAGCTATACGCCGGATGAACTGCTGCATGCCATTCTGCGCGCCCCGGTCGATCTGTTTTATAACGGCGGAATCGGTACCTACATCAAGGCCAGCAGCGAGACGCATCTGCAGGTCAAGGATCGCGCCAATGATGCCGTGCGTGTCGACGGTGCGTCCTTACGTTGCAGAGTGGTCGCAGAAGGTGGCAATCTTGGCGCGACTCAGGCTGGTCGGATTGAATTTGCCCTCAAGGGCGGCCGTATTTTTACCGATGCCATCGATAATTCTGCCGGCGTGGATTGCTCGGATCATGAAGTCAATGTCAAGATCTGGCTCGACGCAGAAGTCAATGCCGGCAGTCTGGCGCCGGATCAACGCACGCCGCTGCTCAATCATATTGCGCCCGATATCGAGACGTTGGTGCTGCGCGATAACCGCCTGCAAACGCATCTGCTGGCGCGCGAAGAACAGGGGCAGGTTTTGTCCGCTCAGGTCGATGCCTATGCCGCACTGATCGCCGACCTGGAAGCCGAAGGCGTACTCGTTCGCGAGCAGGAATATCTGCCTAGCGAGGCGCAGCTCCAGCGTCGCAAAGCCGAAGGCCGAGGTCTGAGCGCGCCCGAACTGGCGGTCGTGAGCGCCTACGTTAAGAACCGCTTCAAGCGTCTGTTGGCCGAACAGCCGCTGACAGCGCAGCCCTGGGCGCGCGCCTTGCTCACGCCGTATTTTCCGCCACCGCTGGTCGCTGCGCGGAATGCGCTCGATCATCCGCTGGCAAATGCCATTTTGGCGACCGTGCTGGCCAATGAGGTCGTTAATCGCTGCGGTCCGCTGATGGTCAGTGAGTTGGCTAGCGCACATCGGGTAGATGAAGTCGTGGTCATCCAGGCTTGGGCGAAAGGCTGGAATGCCTTACAGATGGCGGCCTTATATGCTGATCTGGATGCCCATGCCTTACACATGCCGCGCCTGCTGTCGCAAAAGATCGACCAGCAAGGACGGATTGTGCAGCGCAATATGATCAAGGATGGTCTGCCAGTCGAGGCCAACGAGACTGCCAAGGCAATCGATAACCTCGTACATTTAGCCCAGTCGCTAGCCAATGCGGGTACTGATGGCCTTACCTGAATGGCCTCACCAAAGCCTCGCGCTTACAGATTTATCCTCAAAGTTTCGACCGCAAAGTCGATTCGTGAATTTCTGTTACCATCGCACGAATGCAACTTATTAATCAAGCCCTATGACAAAATTCGAATCGGAAATGACCCCGACCATTTCAAGCCAAATTCGTACGCGGCTCGCTCAAGCGCGCAAGCGTTTTCATGCCAACGACAATATTGCCGACTTCATTGAGCCGGGTGAAATCGACCTGCTGCTCGACGAAGTCGCTGACAAAATGAAGGGCGTGCTCGACAGTCTCGTGATCGATACTGTCAGCGATCACAATACGCAGGACACGGCGCGTCGCGTGGCCAAGATGTACGTCAATGAAGTGTTCCGTGGCCGCTATGTCAAGCAGCCTGCGATCACCGAATTTCCCAACGTCGGTCATTTAAATGAATTAATGATCGTCGGTCCGATCACGGTACGCAGCGCATGCAGCCACCATTTTTGTCCGGTGATCGGCAAGGTCTGGATCGGCGTGCTGCCAAACGAGCATACCAATGTGATCGGTCTGTCTAAGTATGCCCGGCTCGCGGAATGGGTCATGGGCCGGCCGCAAATTCAGGAAGAGGCGGTGGTTCAACTAGCCGACCTGATCCAAGAACGCACACAGCCGGATGGTCTGGCCGTCGTCATGGAAGCGAATCACTATTGCATGGCTTGGCGCGGTGTCAAAGACATGGATAATCGTATGATCAATTCGGTCATGCGCGGCGCCTTCCTCAAAGATCCGAATTTGCGTCGCGAATTTCTGTCACTCATTCCTAGAAAGGGCTAAGGCTCATGCTGGTACGTTTGCTTTATGTAAGCCGGGCGCATAACGAATCGCCTGATGATATCGAGGGGATTCTCGCTTCCTCGCGCAAAAAAAATCTCGGCAATGGCATCACCGGCATTCTGTGCTACGGCGGTGGACAATATTTGCAAGCCATTGAGGGCGGACGCAATGCCGTTAATGCGTTGTTTAGTCTGATCCTCGCAGACAAGCGTCACAAAGACGTCGTGATCCTGCACTACGAAGAAATCACCGAGCGTCGTTTTGGTGGCTGGACCATGGGTCAGGTGAATGTAGCCAAGGTCAACGCCTCCACTGTACTCAAGTACTCCGAACTTCCGGCGCTCGATCCGTATGCCGTTTCGGGCGGGGTGTCACTGGCCTTGTTGGAAGAATTGATGGCGACCGCATCCATCGTGGGTCGCGCATAAAGTTTTTTTGCCTGGCCCGTGATGTCGTCACATGTAGACTGCATAACGGGCGGCCTCATTATTTTAATGCTGGTCGGCGGTAAAGTACGCCCCCTTTCATCACCAGTGCGACCTGCTCCAGCGCCCCAATGTTCACGCTTGGATCGCCTTCCACGGCGATCAGGTCGGCCAGCCAGCCGGCCTTGATCTGACCTAATTCATTCCCCTTGCCGAGCACCTCGGCAGCCACGGAAGTCGCCGACAGCAGCGCTTCGTTCGGACGCATACCCAGCTTGACCATCCACGCCAGTTCGCGCACATTGGTGCCGTGCTTGAAGACCCCTACATCACTGCCACAGCCGATGATCACGCCCAGCTGACGTGCCAGTTTGAAAGCGCTGGCGGCTGCCTGCATAGAGGGCGTGGGTGCCGTGCCGCGCACATGCTGCTGAAAATATTCGCTGACCGCTTCGGAGGCCGTCAAGGTCGGCACATAAACAACTTTACGTTCAGCCATCAGACGGAAGGTCGCCGCCGTTCCGCCATACCCATGCTCGATCGTATCCACCCCTGCCAGCACAGAGCGGCGCATGCCTTCATCGGTACCCGCATGGGCGGCCACCCGCCGGCCCGAATCATGTGCCGTGCGGACGATGGCGTTGAGTTCTTCCTGCGAAAACGTGGCACGAGAAGAGCCGTCCGGGCCGGTACGATAGTCGGCATAGAGCTTGATCCAGTCCGCACCGTGGGAAGACTGCTCGCGCACTGCTTTGACGGCGGCATCGACACCGCTGACTTCCTGTGCACCATGCGGCACGTCCATGTCAGGACGAAAATTACGCGCTGCCGGACCATAGGTATGCGAGGCGACCAGCGCCAAAGTCGCGACCGACAGTCGCGGCCCCGGAATCACCCCGGCGTCGATCGCCTTACGGATCGCCACATCGGCATACAAGGCGCCTTCGCTGCCCAGATCGCGCAGCGAGGTAAATCCGGCCTGCAGAGTATCGGCGGCGTGGCGGGTGGCCAGAATGGTGCGGTATTCGACCGCTTCCTTCATCACCTGGTCGTCCCAGCTGGTTTCGTTATAGGGATGCAGCAGCACATGGGAATGCAGGTCAATCAGCCCCGGCAGCAGGGTCTTGCCAGGCAAAGCGATCTGTTCCGTATCGGCCGGCGGAGAAAGCTGTGCGATCGGTCCGACCGCCGCAATTTTGCCCTGCGAGATCAGTACGCCCCAGCCTCTGTGTATCTGGCCGTCGCCTGTCCAGACACGATCGGCCGTCAAAAGGATGGCAGACGGTGCTGCAGCCCAGGCGCTGTTGAGCATCAGCGTGCTCAGTAAAGCACCAAGCCGGAGCACGGTGCACCAAAATGTTTTCATGTTCATCTACTTTCAGAGGGTTGATTCAATGAATGGTAGCGGAAATTGCCGCTTTTGATATTGCTCATCATTATTATTCGTGTCAGCATGCATGAGCTCATGCATGGGCAAATGCCATGCAATATTTCCAATCCTGTTTGTTTTCATCCCTCGAACCCCATGAAACCACTTCTTTTTTTGTTTGCGCTCGGATGCAGCGCCTTGGCATCCGCCGCTAATCCCAGTAATGATTTGGCGCGCTGGGAGCAGCAGGCCAGCAGGGTGACGATTATTCGTGATCAGTGGGGTATTCCTCACGTCTACGGCAAGACCGATGCCGATGCGGTATTTGGTTTACTGTATGCGCATGCCGAGGATGATTTCAACCGCATTGAAATGAACTATATCAACGCCATGGGTCGTCTGGCAGAGGTCAATGGCGAGGCGGAGATTTATCGTGATCTGCGCATGAAATTATTTATTGATCCGGCAAATCTGCAGGCGCAATATCGTGCCAGTCCGGCCTGGCTGCAAAAGTTAATGACGGCCTTTGCCGATGGCCTGAACTTTTACCTGGCTAAACATCCGCAGGTGCAGCCCAAATTGATTCGCCATTTTGAACCGTGGATGGCCTTGTCCTTTACCGAGGGCAGTATCGGTGGCGATATTGAAGATGTCTCGCTCAAACAGCTGCAGGCCTTTTACGGCGCAGGCAAAGAAGACATCGCGCAAGTTGATCGTCCTTCGCGCGCGCTGGAGCCGCAGGGTTCCAATGGCTTTGCGATTGCACCGGCCAAAAGCGCTTCCGGAAACGCTTTGCTGATGATTAATCCGCATACCTCCTTTTATTTCCGTGGTGAGGCGCAGATGGTGAGCGAAGAAGGTTTGAATGCCTATGGCGCCGTCACTTGGGGTCAGTTTTTTATCTATCAGGGTTTCAATGAAAAAAATGGCTGGATGCATACCTCCGGCGGCGGCGATGTGATCGATGAGTATGCAGAAACCGTGATCGAAAAAAATGGCGCGCTGTTTTACAAATACGGTCATGGCATGAAGCCCTTCAAGTCGCGCAAAATCAGTCTGCCTTACTACAGCGCAGAGGGGATGCGGACGAAGGAAGTGACCGCCTATTTCAGTCATCACGGACCGATCGTGCGCAGCGAGGGCGGCAAATGGATGAGCGTCAAGCTGATGAACGAACCCCTGCGCGCATTGCGTCAATCTTATCTGCGCACCAAGACCACGGGCTATCGTTCATTTGTCGAGGTTATGAAACTGCGTACCAATTCCTCCAACAATACGGTGTATGCCGACAACGCGGGTAACATCGCCTACTTTCACGGCAATTTCATCCCTGTGCGTGATACCCGGTTTAACTGGAAAAAGCCGGTCGATGGTAGTAATCCAGCCACCGAATGGAAGGGCTTGCATACGGTCGAGGAGAGCATTCATCTGCTCAATCCCCCCAACGGCTGGATCCAGAATACCAATAACTGGCCATTTTCAGCAGCCGGCATCAATAGCCCGAAACGCGAACACTATCCGGATTACATGTGGACCCTGCCGGAGAACTCACGCGGCATTCATGCGCTGCGGGTACTGGAAAAACAAAAAAGTTTCAGTCTCGATAGTCTGATCGCTGCCGCCTACGATAATCATCTGACCGGCTTTGAGGAACTCCTGCCGCCGCTCATGGAAGCTTATGCGGCACTGCCGCTGAGCGACCCGCTATGGTCGGCCCTGATGGAGCAGATTGAGACCCTGCGTGGCTGGGATCTGCGCTATTCCACCAGCTCTGTCGCGACCTCACTGGCGATTTACTGGGCGCAGGAATTACAGGCAGTGGTCAAAAAACAGGAAGATGACAATGCGCTGGCCCTAGTCTCGCACATCGCCCAATCGACTTCGGGAAAGCAAAAATTAACGGCACTGGTTGCAGCCACAAATAAGCTGACGCGTCAATTCGGCAGCTGGAAGACAGCGTGGGGCGAGATTAACCGTTTCCAGCGCCTCAATGACGACATCGTCGCCAGCTTTGATGACAGCAAACCGAGCCTGCCGGTCGCCTTTGCCTCCGCAAACTGGGGTTCGCTGGCGGCGTTTGGCGTCACGGCACCGCTGAAAACGCGCAAAATTTATGGCACCCGAGGTAACAGCTTTGTGGCGGCGGTGGAGTTCGGGCCGCGTATTCATTCTAAGGCGATTATGGCCGGTGGTCAGAGCGGCGATCCGGCATCGCGCCATTTCAGTGACCAGGCCGAGCTGTATGCCAGAGGTGAATTCAGGGATGTATTGTTCTATCGCGAAGATGTGCTGCGCGCAGGCGAGCGCATTTACCATCCCGGTAATTGAAGTCGGATCTGATGGCGGGCCGCAGAACAAGAATCGCAGGCCGCGATCCAAGACCCGGAACTAAGCCATTTTTACCCTGGTAAATAATGACAATTAAGCCCGCCATAGCTTTAGAATAAGGCTTTTATTCATTTCGACGGCGCCAGCTTGTCTAAACGATCACAAAGCCGGAGTTTTTTCCATGGACCCCATTAACGATTCGCTGCACGATACGTCGCTCCGAATTGACCTCGACGACGAGGACGCCGGGCCGGGATTGAACCCTTATTCCCCTGCGCCCAAGGAAGCGCCGCCGACATCGACTTCGGCCGGCGGTGCTGTGGATATCAAATCTATTCGTAATGCCATTGCGCGCGTTGAATCGGAAGCAAAAGCCACTGTCGCCGCCGAGAACCGCGCGCTGGCAGAAACCCGCGCGCGCGCATTGGCCGAAGACCGTGCCCGCATCGATTCTGCCGCGACTGCAGAAGCACTCAGGAATGCTCAGGCAGCCGAAGTCGCGATCGCCAGTAGTCAGGAACGTCTTGA
Organism: Oxalobacteraceae bacterium; assembly: GCA_947374865.1. Lineage (GTDB taxonomy): Bacteria > Pseudomonadota > Gammaproteobacteria > Burkholderiales > Burkholderiaceae_D > CANFLV01. The sequence goes on along the minus strand of CANCDR010000001.1, from coordinate 387,025 downwards.
GGCAGAGCGTTTGGCTCGCGTTGCCAGTGAAGCCAGAACCGAAGCCGTCAATCAGGAAATCGCCGAATTGCGCGCCCGCGCCGAAGCCGATAATCAAATCGGTCTGCTCGCCATCGAACGCGCCAAGGCCGAACACGATACGCGCAAGCGTGTGGCAGAACAAATCGCCGCCGATACCTTGCTCACCGAAAGAATGTCGCAAGCCGCCGAGCTGCTAGCGCGCGAAACCGAAGTCACGCGCCGTCAGGCTGCCGAACGCATCGCCTCTGCCGAAGCGGCGAAACGTGAAGCCGAAGCCCGCGCGCGCGCCGAAGAACGTATCAATGACCTAGCACGCGAGAGCGAACGCACCGACAAGGAAGCACGCCAGACTTCCGAAGCACTGGCGATAGCCCGCAGTGAGGCGCTCGAATTAGCCATGCAGCGTGAGCATGCAGAAGCACTGGCGTTGGAGTCAGAACTTGCACGCGTTCCGGCAGAGGTGCATGCACGCGAAGGTGCCCGTGCGCGCGCCCGCGCCGAACAGGAACAGGAAGCCAGCGCCAATGCGCGCGCAGAATCCGAACGGCGTGCCCTGGACGCCATCCGTTTGCGTCTGCAGGCGGATATGGAGCTCAAGGAATCAGCCAAACGGCGTGAGCATGCCGAAAAAATGACCGCCGTCGCCGCCATTGCGCGTCGCGATGCCGAAGAGCGTATTCGTATCGCGACCGAAGCGCGACTGGTGACGGAACGTCAGCTGCAGACCGTCGCGATTGCCCGTGTCGAAGCCGAACAAATGGCGGATGCCCAATCCGCGGCCCGCGTTGCATCCGAACAGCGAGCCGAGGAAGAGGCCAAGCTGCGCCTCGAGATCGAAAAAGAAGCCGCTGCCTTGGCGCTTGAGCGCCTGCAGCAAGAAAACCGCGCCCGTGAAATTGCCCTTGAGCGTCTCGAAGAGGAGCGCGAGGCTGCGCGCATGGCGGCCGTGAGCGTCGCCGCAGAACAGGAAGCGCTCAAGTTGGCGGTGAATCTGACCGATACAGCGCGTCAAAAGGCCGATGAAGCAAGCGAAGCGGCGCGTATCGCGCTCGAGCAGGCCCAAGCAGAAAATGCGCGCGCCGAAAATGAACAACGCGTACTCGAAGCATTAAAAGAAAAAGTGCGTGCCGAAGAGGCTGCAGCAGAAGCCGCTGCCGAGCGCGCCGAGCTTGAATTAGCCCAGGCGAATGTTCTGCGTTTGCGTGAACAGGCCGATATCAGCATCCGCATGGCCGAAGAAGCACTGAGCGAGGCAAGAGCGCTTGAAGTCGAGCAGGCCGCTGATCAGGCAGACATGCAGATCAAGGCTGCGCAGGCGGCAATGCAGAAAGCCAAACTCGCTGTGGCGCAAGCCAAGGTCGAGCGTCATCGCGCCTCCAAAGAGCAGCTAGCACTCGAGCAGCAAGAAAAACTCTTGCAGGCAGAGCAGCAGCGCGCTGCGGCGGTGCAGGCAGCACTCGAGGCAAGCGAGCAAAAATATCTGATCGAGCAGCGCGTACAGGCTGAGCAGGAAGCCTTGTTAGTCGCTGAGCGTCAGCAGGCCGAACTACTGCGTTTGCAGGAACAAGCCATTCAAGATCAACAGCGGGCCGTGAAGGTCGAGGCGCTCGCCGCGCGCACCGTACTCGAACAAAATCGCGCGCAGCTGGAAATCCAAAGACAGACCGCACATACCGCCTTGGAATTGGCACGCGAAAAAGTCGAACAGACGCGCTTGGAACGTGAAAACGCGCAAACTGAATTGCGTGTTCTCGAAAGCATCCAAGACAAAAACCGTTCCGAAGAAGCGCTGTTATTTGCCGCCCAGGAGCGTGTCCGGGCAGAAGAGCAGCAGGCAGAATTGCACCGCGCGCGCATGCAGGAACAGCAGCGTGAACGGGCTGCACTGGAAGCATGCGCAGTCGATGAGCAGCGCGCTTTAAAGGCCGAAGCAGAGCGGACCGAAGCGGCCACACAACGTGCCGCATTGGCTGAACGTCACGCCCAGGAAGTGGCGTTACTGGCACGGACAGAGCAGGAAAGACAGCAGGCAGAACAGCATGCTCTGGAGTTAGTTTTGCAAAAACGCAGTGCGCAAGAAGACGCCGCAGAACAAGCCCAGAAGCGTGCACAGGCCGATGCCGAACAAGCCGAATTATTGCGTCAGCGAGAAGCCGCTGATCTGACCCATCGACTCGCTGTCGAAGCCCGCAATACAGCCGAACAGGAAATTCTCAATAAAGTAGCTAGCCAGGCCACCGCCGAACAAGAAGCTGCCATGGCAGCCCAGCGGCAGGCGCGTGATGCGGCGCAGCTCGAGCAGGTCCAGCGCGAACGGGCCGACATAGAGCTGCAAGCTGCCAGCACACTGCAACAGCAGCTGGCCTACGAAGCGGAGCGTCAGCAGGCTGAACGTTTGGAACTCGAAGCGCTCACGATAAAACGCCAGGCCGAAGAACAAGCCGCCCTCGAGATGCAACAGCGGGCCGCCTCCGAGCAAGAATATGCCCGTCTGATGCAGGCCCATTTGTTAGCCCAGCGCGAAGCCCGTGTCGCCAGCGAGGAAAGGGCAGCGGCTGAACACAGACTACTCCAAACAACGCAAGAAACAGCGCAGGCAGAACGTCAGGCAGCCAGCCTGGCTCAGCAGGCAGCGCAGGAATCCGAGCGCAAGGCGCTCATGGAAGCGGCGCGCGTCGAAGCAGAATTGCAGACGCTACAAGCGATACAGGCAGCCACCCTGGCCGAACAGACCGCCGAGGAACAAGCCCTGGTGCGCCAGCATCTGGAACGCAAAAATGCCGATGCAGCAGCCCAGCGCGCCATCGCCGAGACTTTGTTACGTCAAGCCGAAAATGAGCGGCTGACTGCCGAAGTGCAGGCCGTCGAGGTGGCCCGCCAAAAGGCAGCCGCCGCGTTGGAAGCGAGCGAGCACGCCGAGCGACTAAGGGTTCGATATGAGCGGGAAGAAGCCGATGCGCGTGCGGCTGCCGAGGCGGTTATCGAAAAATTTTCTCAGCGCACTTCGGCCTTTGCCGGCTGGCGTGTTCGTGCTCTGGCGCTGCTGGCAGAAGTTCAAGTAACGCCGCCACGCAGTGGGGGCTTGCGTCATCCGCGCTTACTTGGTGGGTTAGCCGCAGGGATACTGGTGGTGGCCGCTGGTATCGGCCTGATTGCTCACTACGACGGGGAGACCTTGCTGAGTCCGTTTTCTGCACCGAAAACGGACAAAATTGCGACCAGCCCCGCACCCAGCGTGCGTTCGTCGTCTGATAATGGCAATGCACCTTTACGTTTTAGTTATGACCTGCAGCCTGTACCTGCTGAGCCTGCAGGAAAAAAGACCGTTGTGACTGGGAAGATGCCCTGAATTTTATCTTTGTTTTTTGCCCAATGGCGCAATTACCGGACTGCGGTTAGAATCCGCAATGCCTTGCAGTACGCATAAACGATTCACACGATTATTTCTACTTCTTATCACCATAACGATTTTGATGAATACGACTCTCTGCATGCTGCAAAAAAAATTACCAAACCTGCTGCGATCAGCATTGAAGAACCTGAGTCTGGTGCTGGGTTTGTTAGGTCTGTTGTCAGCAGGTTCAGTGTTGGCCGACGATTTAGCCGACGTATCAAAACTCATGAAGCTGGGTCAGAACGCAGAGGCGATGACGAAGGTAGAAAATCTGATCGCTCAAAAGCCGCGCGATCCGCAAATGCGTTTCATCAAAGGTGTCCTGCTCACTGAAATGAACAAGGTGCCGGAAGCTATCCTCATCTTCACTAAACTGACAGAAGATTTTCCTGAACTGCCCGAGCCCTATAATAATCTGGCCGTGCTGTACGCCGCCAATGGCCAGTACGACAAGGCGCGCGCTGCCCTTGATAATGCCATTCGTACCAATCCATCTTACGCCACCGCCTATGAAAATTTGGGCGATATTCATGCGCGCTTAGCGAGTCAGGCTTATGACAAGGCTTTGCAACTTGATGCAAAAAACAGCATCGCCAAAGCCAAGCTCACCATGTTGCTCAATATTGGCACGGCCAATAACAAGGCTGTTCCTGCACCGCCTGTCCCGGCACCGGTGGCAGTGGCTGTGGCCAAGCCGGTCGCCGCCGCGCCGACCGTGACTGCGCCAGCAGCCAGCAGCGCCGCCGCGCCTAATAAACCAGTTCAGGTCAGTCAATCTCCTGTGATCGCAGCAGCGCAGGTCAAGCCTAGCGCGCCTGTCAAGCCGGTCAAACCAGCCAAGTCAAATGAAGTCGAACAAGAAGACGTCATGAAAACCGTCAACGCCTGGGCTAAATCCTGGAGCGCGCGCGACGTGAAGGCCTATCTTGATCACTACAGCCAAGATTTCCAAACACCGAGCGGGATGACACGCAAAGCTTGGGCCGAAGATCGCAGGGCGCGGATTCAAGGCAAGGGCCATATCAGCGTCCAGATAGAAACGCCGCAGGTCGCCATTGATGGCACGACCGCGACCGTTAATTTCCGTCAGGTGTATTCATCGGATCGTCTGAAAGCGAATAGCCGCAAGACGCTGGTGCTGGTCCGACAGGGAAAACAATGGCTGATCAAACAGGAGCGATCGGGTAGCTGATGTCTTTTTTTCGAATCAAGCCTCTGAAGAATCTGGGCGTCGTCTGTGGTGCGGAGCGTGTTATCGGTCTGCTGCTGCTGGTGCTTATATGTGGTCTGGCCTCGCCTGCCGGTTCGCGTAACATCGTCGATAAACCTGCCACTGCAGCGGCGGTCAACAAGCCTGATGCTGAAGTGATGCTCATCGAGGTTTACAAACAGCTCGCCTCCGACCATCTGCGCGCCGCCCTCGAGCGCGCCGATGCACTGGTAGCCGCGTATCCAACCTTTCGGCTTGGGCATTTACTCCGTGGCGATCTTTTGCTCATGCAAACACGCCAGGTCAATTCGCTCGGACCAGTCAGTGCGCCGCAAGACAAGCTCAAGAATTTACGCGATGAAGCGACCGTGCGCCTGAAGTCGCTGCGTAATCGCCCTGACCCTGATCTGGTACCGCGCGCCATTCTTCAATTACGGCCGGATCAGAAAAATGTCCTGGTCGTGGATGCTCGTCATTCGCGCTTGTACGTGTATGAAAACCTTGACGGACGCCTCAAGCTGATGACGGATTACTACATTAGTCAGGGCAAACTCGGCGTCAATAAGCTCAAGGCGGGCGATCAAAAAACACCAGTCGGCGTGTATTACATTACCAGCCGCCTGGCCGGCGCACGACTGCCGGATTTTTATGGCTCTGGCGCGCTGCCAATCAATTATCCGAATGACTGGGATCGACTTAATGGTCGCAGCGGCTCGGGTATCTGGCTGCATGGCACTCCTTCAGAAACCTATAGCCGTCCGCCGCTTTCGTCAGATGGCTGTGTCGTGCTGACCAATCAGGATCTGAATAAATTGACAGCCAATGTCGAGATCGGTAAAACGCCGGTGATCATCGCCGAACAGCTGGAGTTTGTGAATCAGGCCAAAGCCACCAGTGACCGCGCTGGCGCGCAAAAGCTGGTGGAAGTCTGGCGACGTGATGTGGAAAGTCTCGATGCACAGCGTGTTCTCGCCCATTATTCGAACGACTTCAAAAGTGAGCGCGGTGAAAATCGGACTACCTGGTTTGCCAGACAAGGTCCCGTCCTCAACAGTAACAAAAATGTCAGCGTTAAATTAAGCGATCTGACCTTGTTTCTTTACCCTGGCCGGGACGACTTAATTGTCGGCACCTTCACCGAAGAAGCCAAGCTCGGCAAGTCAAAAAATACCAGCCGTCGGCGTCAGTACTGGGCCCGCGAAGGTCAGCAATGGAAGATCATTTCCGAATCGGTATTGTGATGCCAGAGGTGGTCCTTCATTGGCACCACTTGACCGACATTTCATCGCTCATATAGGCCATGCAGCCCATGCAGCCCATGCAGCCCATGCAGCCCATGCAGCCCATGCAGCCGGCATATCCCTGGCCCTATCCGCGTATTGTCGCCCATCGTGGCGGCGGCACACTCGCTCCTGAGAATACCCTGGCAGCCCTACGTTGCGCTCTGCAGTATGGATTTTCCGCGGTGGAGTTTGACGTCATGTGCGCGGCCGATGGGGTGCCGGTGCTGATGCATGATGCGCAGCTGGGTCGCACCGTCGCGGCTGTCGGCATGCGTAGTGCTTTGATCAGTGACTACCCTGCCCACGAACTCCAGCAAATGGATGCCGGAAAATGGCTGGCGCCGCAATTCGCTGGCGAGGCGGTGCCTTTATTTTCGCAGGCGATCGATTTTTGCACCGCACATCAACTATGGATGAATATTGAAATCAAGCCGACGCCTGGTTCTGACATCGCGACCGGTCGCTCGGTGGCCTCCACACTGCAGGCCTGCCTCAAGACGCATGCGCTGGCAGCATCCGCCAATCAGCTAGCGCCGCTGTTTTCTTCCTTCTCATTTGCTGCGCTGGAGGCTGCCAAACAAACTGTGCCTGAAATTGCCCGTGGATTGTTAGTCGATCGTATTCCCGCCGACTGGCAAGCACAGCTAGATTTTCTCGACGCTGTAACGCTGCATACCAATCACGAACACTTGTCCCCCTCGATGGCGCGCGCCATCAAGCAAGCCGGCTTTGGACTATTTTGTTATACCGTCAACGACAGCGCCCGCGCTCGGGAAATTCTCAGCTGGGGCGTGGATGGATTTTGCACAGATCAGCTCGATATCATCGGCGCAAATTTTTCCTGAACACGCCTTATCAAGATCAGTAAAAATGACACGAATCGGTCATTTTTACAAACTCAGCAGCGCTTCTGACGCAGAAAAATAAACGCTGTAGACACTAGCTGCGCGTATGACTCCTCCTCGCGCGCTGCTGGCATGTGATTTGCTCCAATCTGTGCATTCTTCACATCATCCTGCACACACACCGGAGCCCGCTCATGAGTCTATCGCAACTTGAAAAATTTCAATGGCAGCCTTACCTCGATAATATGTCGCGCATCCTCGATGGTAAGCGGGTCGAGATCGAAGTCGATGCGCTCGACATCGGTGCGCAGATCGCCGCTGAGTGGCTGCCTTTGTTTGGCATTGTCTATGATCCACGCAGCGACATTGTCGAAGTCGCGCTCGAAGGTCTGGATCACATGATCCACCATCCAAAAGAAATTTTTATCGACCAGACTGCGCTTGAATTGCACAGCATGGAGGTAGTGGATGCGCAAGACATGCATCATATTATCAAGCTGCGCGATCCCCTGATGTTACCTGCTCCGCATGCGCAGATGTGAGAACACACTGTTGACCATTTTTTCAAACTAAAGGAGTCATCTATGAACGCCGAAAGAAAACTCGATCCGGTCATTCGCAAGGATGTGGAAGATGAATTGTGCTGGGACCCCGACCTTAATGCGGGTAATATTTCTGTGTCAGTCCATGACGGCGTAGTCTCGCTGGCTGGCTACGTCACCAGCTATGCGCAAAAATATGAAGCCGAGCGAGATGTCAAACGCGTCGTCGGCGTGGTCGGTGTCGCCAATGATCTGGAGGTACGCATTGCTGCAATCGATCAGCGCCCCGACCCGGAAATTGCCCACGACGCAGTGATGGCCTTGCGTACCCAGCTGCCATTATCAGCAGATAATTTTAAGGTCATGACATCCGACGGCTGGATCACCCTGGAAGGTAAGGTTGAGTGGAATTATCAGAAAGAACGCGCCGAATCGGCGGTGCGCTCTGTGCGCGGTGCGAAAGGCGTGATCAATATGGTTGAGGTGCATCCAAAACTCAATCCGGAAGCGATCAAGAAAAAAATTGAAGAGGCGTTACGTCGCAGCGCCGAAGTCGATGCCGGAAAAATTGAAGTTGAAGCACACGACAGTTCGGTGATACTTAAAGGTGTGGTGCATTCCTGGCATGAACGCACGGAGGCAGAGCGGGCAGCATGGGCAGCACCCGGCGTGCGTAAGGTGGAAGACCGCATCACCATTCGACCTTGATATTACCTTGATGTGAGCGGTTTTGATGATAACGATGTCCGGCAGCCGCATCAGGCTTGCCGGACATACTGCCCTGGTGCCTCATCCAAAATAGGGTAACCCTGATCGGCCGCGCCCAAGGCCGGTGGTGCGCAGCGATGCGCATCCTGCCCCAGCCAGCGGGCCCATAGCGGCCACCAGGAGCCTTTCTCTGCAGGTGTGTTGAGGTACCATTCGTCCGGATCGACCGTGCCCGCGCCAGCCGGCCAGTGGGCGCTGCGATAGTGCCGGTTCCGGTGTCCCGGTTCACTGACAATGCCGGCATTGTGGCCGCCGCTGGTGAGCACGAAGTGCATGTCCTGTTCAGTTTCGAGCTTGATTTTATACACCGAATGCCAGGGCGAGACGTGATCCGTTTCGGTCGCCACGGCAAACACCGGCACCCGGATATCGCGCAAGGCAATCAATGTGCCATTGACCTTATAACGCCCTTCAAACAGATCATTATCCTGAAACAGGCGACGCAAATATTCGCTATGCATACGGTAAGGCATGCGAGTGGTATCGGCATTCCAGGCCATCAGGTCGGTCATCGGCGCACGTTGGCCGAGTAAATAATCGTTCACCATGCGTGACCAGAGCAGATCATTCGAGCGCAATAAGCGAAATGCACCAGCCATCTGCGTCGCGTCAAGATAGCCCTGAAACCACATCATGTCTTCCAGCAGATCGAGCTGACTGTCATCGATGAAGAGTTTGAGTTCGCCCGCATCAGAAAAATCTGTCTGGGCTGCCAGCAGGCTCAGTGAGCTAAACGGACTCGACTGATTATGCGCCAGGAAGGCCGCGGCAATCGAAAGCAGGGTGCCACCCAGACAATAGCCGACCGCATCAATTTTTCGCTGCGGGACAATGGTCTGCACCGCCTTGACGGCGTCTAATATACCCAGCTGCAGATAGTCATCCATCCCCAGATCACGATCATCGGCGTCCGGATTGTGCCAGGAAATCATGAATACCGTATGGCCGCGCTCGAGCAAATAATTGACCAGCGAGTTATGCGCCGATAAATCAAGAATGTAATACTTCATGATCCAGGCGGGCACGATCAGGATCGGTTCAGCAAACACCTCTGGCGTTTTGGGCAGATACTGAATCAGTTCGATCAGACGATTACGCAAGACCACCCGACCCGGACTGCAGGCGACTTCGATCCCTAGACGGAATTGACAGTCGTCCGCTTCACAACGGTCTCGGAAACCGTTTTTCCAGTCGTCATAAAAATTGAGCCCACCACGTAAAAAATTTACGCCCCCTTCCTGATAGCAGGCCTGTAATACCTGCGGATTCGTCATTGGAAAATTCACCGGCGATACCATATCGAGCAGCTGGCGCGCCATGAAGGAAGTCAGCTGTAAGTGATGTGGCGACGCGCCGCCAATACCGGTGGTCGCGTTATGCCACCATTGCTGATGCAGGAGAAAATTTTGCTGGATCATGTTGAAGGGCCAGTTCTGCCAGGCCAGATCACGAAAGCGCCGGTCTTGCGGCAGCGGTTCAATACACGGCGGGGTTGACGTATCAAGACTGGCCTGCACGCAGTAAGTCAGCAGACGATTCTGTTTACGAATCGCCTTGAGCAGCAGCTGGCTCCATTTGCCCGGCGAGGTACCTAGATGAACATACCAGTCAAAGTAAGCCAGTGCCAGACTAGCCGGTGAAATGCCATGCGTGACGCGGGCAATCAAGGCGTGCAGCAGACGATCGACATTGGTCGGCGGTTCGATATCTTCCCAGCCCGGCAGCGGGACACGTGAAACACGATCTGTGACGGGTGTATTCTTGTCCGACTGCGAGGTATTTTTATTCACGATTTTCATGTGGATGCCTTCTGACGAAAAATAATTTTCACGCATTCGAACCAGACTGTGGCCACCAGCCCGGCGGCGAAGGCCAAGAGAAGATCGACCGTAGCGACAGGCATGAAATGAAAAGCGCGCTGCACTACCGGCACCTTGAGCGCCGCCAGCCAACCCGCCAGCGTGATACCGATCACCCACCATTGAGCCTGATTCGGTCGGCGCAATAAGACAAACAGTGACTGCTTTATTGAGCGGTTACCAATAATGAGCAGCAGATTTCCCATCACAAACGTGGTGAAGGCCAGTGTGCGTGCCGCCGCTGGTAACCGCCCTGAGTGCAGGCTGATAAAAAATACCAGGGCAATGGCTGTCAGCAGTCCTGCGCCTTGTAGCAGCGCGATGCCGACGTTATAGCGACCGAACAAAGCTTCATCGATCCGGCGTGGTGCGCGCAGCATAATGTCGGGATCGGCCGCTTCGGTTTCAAAGACGATGGAACAAGCCGGGTTGATGATCATTTCAAAAAACACGATATGAATCGGCATGAAAGCCACCGGATAACCCAACAGCAGTGGCAGCAAGGCCATGCCGGCGATCGGCATATGGACTGCTACCACGTAGGTCAAGGCCTTACGCAAATTATCGAAGATGCGTCGTCCCATCTGGATCGTCTTGACAATGGACTGGAAATCATCGGTCAGCAATACCAGTGACGAGGCTTCGCGCGCGACATCGGTGCCGCGTTGTCCCATGCTGATGCCGATATGCGCCGCCCGCAATGCCGGCGCATCATTGACACCATCGCCGGTCATGGCCACCACCTCGCCATTGGCCTTGAGCGCGTTGACCAGGTCAAGTTTTTGTTCGGGCCGAATGCGCGCAAATACGTTGGTATGTTGTACCGCTTGACGCAGGGCTTGTGCATCCATGCGGGCGATGTCACTACCACTGATGACAGGACCTTCCTGCAGACCCGCCTCCCTGGCGATGGTATGTGCGGTGACGGCGTAGTCACCGGTAATCATCACCACACGAATGCCGGCGCGACGACACTGTGCGACTGCCGCTGGAACCTCGGGGCGCACCGGATCAGCCAGTGCCAACAGACCCAGCCAGGTAAAGCCAAAGCCGGCTGGGGTGCCGGGCCATTCACTGTGCTCCTGACACGCTTCGGCCACTGCCAGAACTCGCATGCCGCGCGCTGCCAGGGTATCCACCTGCTGCAACAGACTGATACGCCGTTCGCCGCCGATGCCGCATAACTCCAGCACGGTTTCCGGCGCACCCTTGAGCGCGATCAGATAGTTGGTCTGCTCAGGCGAAGACCATACATGGGTCATCACGGGTAGCCCATGCGTGAGAGGGTAATCGTGCACCAGCGTCCATTGCGCAGCGGCTGTACGATCTGCGGCAAACAACGTCGCTTGGCAATGCAGAATAGCCTGCTCCATACGATCAAAGGGAATAATTTCGCTGGCCAGCGCGGCGATATGCAGCAGCCGACGCGCCGCAGCTTGCGTGGTAAATTCCTCGACCGTGAGCAGTACACCATCGAGCGCCAGTGCTTTGACTGCCATGCGGTTTTGCGTGAGCGTGCCGGTTTTATCGACACACAAAACAGTCGCCGAGCCCAGCGCTTCGATCACCGGCATATGCCGCGTGAGCACATGGTCACCGGCGATGCGCCAGGCGCCTAGTGCCATGAATACCGTCATGATCAAGGTAAATTCTTCCGGCAGCAGCGACATGGCCACCGTAATGCCGGACAACAGACCATTCAGCCAATCGCCCCGCATCCAGCCGGTAATCAGCAAGACGAGCAGGGCAATGCAGCAGGCCAGCCAGGCGACAATTTTGAGCAGGCGCGCCAGTTCGCGTTGCAGCGGACTGTCTTCGGGCACGATGCTTTGCAGACGTTTGCCGATCTTGCCCAGTTCGGTCTGCGCGCCGGTGGCCAGCACACGCGCCATCCCGCCACCGCTGGTAATCATGGTCCCGGCGTAGACCCGCTCTAGGCCTTCTTCGCTGGGTACATTCATGTCGAATGCCGGACGTTTGGCGACCGCCATCGATTCGCCGCTGAGCATGGATTCATCGATCAGCAGATCATGCGATTCCAGCAGGATGGCATCGGCAGCAATCCGGTCGCCTTCTTCGAGCAAGAGTAAATCACCCGACACCACTTCGCGCCCGGGAATGCGAACTTGTTGTCCGTCGCGAATGACCAGCGCGCGCGGACTAGCCAGTTCGTGTAAGGTCGCGAGTACCCGTTCAGAACGACGTTGTTGAAAAATCGTGATCGACATACTGAGTAAAACAAAGCCGAGCAACATCAAGGCGTCCATCGGATCGCCCAGCAGCAGATAAATCACTCCTGCAAAAAGCAGGAGCAGGAACATCGGTTCGCGCAAGACATCCAACAGGATCGTCAGCACGGTGCGCGTGGTGGCGGCCGGTAGTTCGTTAAATCCATCCTGCGCGAGCCGTAGTGCTACCGCATCAGCAGACAGGCCCGTCAGTCTTTGCGCCGTATCTGGCTTACTCACGCGGGAACCTTTTGCCGCGCACAGATAATAGAGCGACACAAAACAGATGCTCGCTCAGATAGCACATACCGTTGGCCGGGGTGGAAAACTGTCCGTCGTCGAAGTATCCTGCAGCGGGAGGGGTGGTAATTGTAGCGGGAGGCGCAGCAAAACCGTGTCGGCAGACGCAGAGGCTTGCGCCGACATACCGAGGCACCGTACCAGCTTGAGTAGCGTATGATTTTCACGCATGCATTCGCCGACCAGATTCAGTGTGCCGCGACTACGCCAATACTCGATCAGCTTATGCATCAGTATGCGTCCCAGACCCAGATGCTTGAGATCAGATCGCACGATGATGGCAAAATCAGCGTTGACGTTATCCGGATCTGCCACCGCCCGCGCTACACCCAGTGTCTCCCATTGGCCATCTGCACGCTGGCGTGTCGCGATGAAAGCCATTTCGCGGTCATAGTCGATTTGCGTTAAGCGTGCTAACTGGGCTGGCTGCAACTCGCGCATGCGAATGAACATCCGGTAGCGCACATCATCCGCATCCAGTGACTGAAAAAAAGCCACATGCGCGGCGCCATCCTCTGGTCGAATCGGGCGCAATACAATTTTCTGGCCTTGCCAGAGCAGCGATTCTTCAAGATCTTGCGGGTAGGGGCGGATGGCAAAGCGGTCCATCGCGCTGGTACCCGGTACTAAAGCGTTGATGCGAATGCGCGCATCCAAAGCGATCACGCCGTCGGCATCAGCCAGCAGCGGATTGATATCGAGTTCGCTGATTTCGCCGATGTCAGCGGCCATCTGTGCCACGCTGATTAAAGTGCGGCAAATCGCCGCCAGATCTGCCGCTGGCCGGTCGCGATAACCGGCCAGGAGTCGGGCTACCCGGGTGCGCGAAATCATATCCTGCGCTAGTACCGGATTAAGCGGTGGCAGGCCGATCGCATGATCAGGATTGACCTCAACGGCGATGCCACCCTGACCGAACAGAATGGTCGGGCCGAAGGTTGGATCGGTCGATAGTCCGACGATCAGTTCCTGTGCCTGCGGTCGGCGGGCCATTTGCTGCACCGTGAAGCCCTGCAGACGCGCATGCGGCATGAGCGTCTGCAGGCGCTGCTGCATGGCGTGCGCTGCGGCCTGCAACGCCTCTGGTGTTTCAAGATCGAGCACCACGCCACCGACGTCGGTTTTGTGGCTGATGTCGGGCGAAAGAATCTTCAGCGCGACCGGATAACCGATCGCCAGCGCGGCATGCAGACCGTCTTCAATCGTCAGTGCCACACGGGTCTGCACGACCGGAATGCCATAGGCAGCCAGGATATTTTTAGCCTCCGGTTCCGACAACATATTGCGCCCCTCGCGCAAAGCCTGGTCGATGATGCGCCTGACCTGCTGCCGGTCAGTATGCAATGTGGCCGGTAGCGCCGGCGGTACCTCCATGAGCAGCTGTTGATTACGCCGGTATTCGACGATCTGCATAAAGCCGCGTACCGCATCCTCGGGGGTATCAAAGCCAGGCACACCAGCCTGTGAAAAAATTGCCCGCGCCGGGTTGAGGTTTTCGCCACCTAACCAGCAGCTCATAATATTGCGCGCATGTTCCTTTGCCAGCGGCACCAGCGCGGTAGCGATGTCAACGGCGGGCACGATGGCGGTCGGCGCATGAATAAACAAGACCGCGTCAGTTTGCGGATCTTGCAGCAGAATTTGCAAAGTTTGCCGATAGCGCTCAGCCGGGGCGTCACCGATGATATCGACCGGATTCGCCTTCGACCAGGTCGGCGGCAAGATGGCATTGAGTTTTTCCAGCGTCCCTGCCGACAAGTCGGCCAGTTTGCCGCCGCTGCCGATGAGCGCATCGGTCGCCATCACGCCAGGCCCGCCGCCGTTGGTCATGATGGTCAGTCGTTCACCATACAGGGGACGGACATGGGCCAGGGTTTCAACGGCATCGAATAATTCTTCGGTCGTCAGTACCCGCAACATGCCGGCACGGCGGATCGCCGCATCATACACAGCATCCGATCCCGCCAGGGCGCCGGTATGCGAAGCCGCAGCCTTGGCGCCCTCGGCAAAGCGACCGCTCTTGACCACCAGCACAGGTTTACTGCGCGCAGCGGCGCGTGCAGCTGACATGAATTTACGTGCATGGCGGATATCTTCCACGTACAGCAGGATGGCATCGGTCGCGCCATCAGCTGCCAGATAATCGAGCACATCACCGACGTCAATATCGAGGCTGTCACCGAGTGAGATAAATTTCGAAAAGCCGATTTTGCGGGTCCGTGCCCAGTCCAGTACACCGGTGACCAAGGCGCCCGACTGCGATACAAAACTCAGTCGTCCCGGCAGGGCATTCAAATGCGCGAAGCTGGCATTGAGGCCTATTGGTGGCACCAACAACCCCACACAATTAGGCCCCAGAATACGCAGCAGGCTGGGGCGCGCCGCATCCAGAATTGCCTGACGTTGTGTGGCATTGAGACCGGCGCTCAGGATGATCGCTGCGCGTGTGCCAATCTTGCCGAGTTCTGCAATCAAGCCTGGCAGCGTAGCGGGCGGCGTACACAGAACGGCCAGATCAGGCGCTACGGGCAGATCGCTAACGCTTGCATAAACCTTGAGTCCCGCCAGCGTTTCATGTTTTGGATTGACGGGATAGATCGCGCCCTGAAAGCCACCTTGCATCAAGTTTTTCAGCACCGTCGCGCCCAAACTATGCGGCTTGTCCGAGGCGCCAATGAGTGCGACCGAACGCGGGGCAAATAGATGGTCCAGATTTCTGATACTCATGAGATTGATTTTCCTGATTGCGCAGAACACGCTGCAGGCTATTTTTCGGCATTCCCTGACGGGTAGCCTTGACTCAGATCAAAATTATCCGGAACCGTACGAACGACGGCAGTAAGCGATGCGGGTGCAAAAGCACGAAAAAAATCCGGCACTACCTTGGGTAGCACCGGATCATCTAGCAACAGCGCAGAACACCGCTGTCTTCAGCCCAGAATTTAGGCCAGATTTTTCGCCACGAAGTCCCAGTTAACCAGATTCCAGAAAGCCTCGACATACTTCGGCCGTGCGTTACGGTAGTCGATGTAGTAGGCATGCTCCCACACGTCACAGGTCATCAACGGTGTGTCGGTGCCAGTCAATGGGCAGCCGGCGTTGGAGGTGTTGGCCAGATCCAGCGTGCCATCGGCTTTTTTTACCAGCCAGGTCCAGCCGGAACCAAAATTACCGACGCAGGATTTGCTGAATTCTTCCTTGAATTTATCAAACGAACCCCACTTCGCATCAATCGCCTGCGCCAACGCGCCAGTCGGTGCGCCGCCGCCATTAGGCGTTAAGCAGTTCCAGTAAAAGCTGTGGTTCCAGACCTGGGCTGCATTATTGAACACACCGCCAGTCGATTTCTTGATGATCTCTTCAAGGGTGGCGTTTTCGAATTCCGTGCCTTTGATCAGATTATTCAAATTCGTGACATAAGTCTGGTGGTGTTTGCCGTAATGATATTCCAGCGTCTCGGCTGAAATATGTGGCTGTAATGCGTCTTTTGCATACGGCAGTGCTGGCAGGGTATGTTCCATCGTGGGTCCTTAATGTTGATTAAAAGTGAATAATTTTGTGCACGTATTGTATGCCGTAAGCGAAATGGCTGCTTTCACCGGACTTTTCAGGCGCTGTCGGCGATCCCGGTCTGCACGCTGGCGATGCCAAGCTCCGCGCTGCCCTGTGCCAGTCGCAGCCGTATATGTGACTGCGGCTGCAAGGCGGCCGGTGAGCGGATGACGCTGCCGTGCAGGTCAGTCACGATGGCATAACCGCGCTCGAGCGTACGTTGCGGATTCAGTAATTCCAGCTGGGCCGACATACTCGCCAGCAGCTGCTTTTGTGTGCTGCGTTGGGCGCTACTGCCGATCTGCAAACGACGCGCCGCATCGGCTAAACGCAGGCGCCGGCTTTGGCTCTCAGGCCGTTGCGCCAATAGTCGATGACGTAGTCGATCAACAGCATGCTGCGCCTGATCGATCGGTGTACGAACCGCATGCGCCAGACCGCTCTGCAGACCTTGTAACTTGAGTCGTTCGTGGCGAATCACCGCTGCCGGACTCAGTAATCGATGCGCCAGCCAGTCCAGCGTCTGCCCGGCGTTGCCCAGGCGACGCTGCAAAGCGCTGCGCAATTGTTGCCCCTGAATTTCAAGCGTGGCGAGCCAGTCGGCGCGCGGCGTGGCTGCCAGCTCGGCGGCGGCGGTCGGCGTCGGTGCGCGCAGGTCGGCAGCAAAATCGGCAATCGTAAAATCGGTTTCGTGACCAACGCCACAGACCACCGGCATGGCGCAGCCGGCGATCGTGCGCGCCAAGGTCTCATCGTTAAAGGCCCACAAATCTTCCATGCTGCCACCACCCCGACACACCAGCAGCACATCGCATTCCGCGCGCGCCGAAGCCGTGGCAACCGCCTGCGCAATCTTCAGGCCGGCACCGTCACCCTGCACCGGGGTAGGATACAAAATCACCCGCACATGCGGCGCACGCCGCGCCAGAGTCGTCAATACATCGCGCAAGGCGGCGGCCTGTAAGCTGGTGACGATCCCGATGGTGCGCACAAAGACCGGCAGCGGCCGCTTGTGCGCCGGATCGAACAGGCCTTCGGCATGAAGTTTCTCTTTGAGTCGCACGAAGGCCTCATACAGATTCCCCACGCCGGCACGACGAATCGCCTCTACGTTGAGCTGATAATCGCCGCGCGGCGCATACAAGGTGACCAAGGCGCGCACTTCTACCTTGTCGCCTTCACGCGGCGCAAAGTCAGCATATTGCGCACGTCCGCGAAACATCACGGCCCGCACCTGGGCGGCATCATCCTTGAGCGTAAAGTACCAGTGCCCTGAACTGGCGCGGGTAAAATTCGAAATTTCGCCGCTGATCCAGCTCAGCGGAAAGCTGCGCTCGAGCATGCGTGCAACAGCCTGATTCAGTGCCGAAACACTCAATACGCCGCTCGTTGCCATCTCCGGCTCGCTACGAAAAGTCGACCTGAATTCTTGGTTCATATTTAAAAATATCCACAGATTGTTGCGCAGCTTTCCATGACTTGTCGGGCAACTTTAGTCGACCAAAACGTTCGTCATGTCATTGATTTAAATAAACTTTTTAATCATTCATTTCAATCCCATGCAGAAAAATACGAGTCAATACAGGGCATCTCGCCTTCAGGCTCACTTTGTCCACAAACTTATCCACAGCGAACTTGCGAGAGGAGTTGTCAGCAAAAGCCTTGAACTCTCTGCCAAAACCAGCTTAAAACACCTCAATGCAAAATATTGAGCGAAAGATCAATCAATCCGAGTGCATCAGCAATGCCAGTCGTGCAGGCACAAAACGGTTGTGCTTTTGCATGGTCAGCTGTATTTTTAGTCCTGTATTTTTACACGGATAGTAGCGCACTTCGCACCGACCACATTGACCTTGGCGATGCCGGTCGCATCGATCAAAGGATTGCATCACTGGATTGCATGTGAAGATAAGGTTTGATGGTCAATCAAATTCGCCAACATGGCGCGTGATGATGCGATGATGATGCAACGAATACACAATCAACACACAAAAAAATAGTCACCCCCAGGCCCACTAACAGAGCGCTCAATCCTATGAAAAATCACCGGCGTGCCCATCGCGAACAAGTCATCCTGTCCACTGCGCTACTCCTTGCGATCCCCGCCTTCTATTTGATTCTGAGTGAAAGCGCGGCGCAATTTCGCCTGGTAGGCCATATTCTGTACGCGCTCGGTGCGCTACTGCTAGCTGCAAAACTGATGCTGCTACCGCCCCAGGCGCATTCAGGACGCTTCGATGTGAATCAGCTGGATCGTCTGCTCTTGGTCGGGATGATCGCCAGCGCCTGGCCAACGGCGATTCCCTGGTCGACCAATGAATGGTGGCTCAGAATCGGTTTCTCTTTGCTGGTATTTGCGCGGCTATCGACATCGATGGTCAAAGTCATTACGCCGAATCGGCTGCTGACCATCATGGTCATGGCGGTACTACTGCTGGCTCTTGGCGGGGCAGGTTTCTGGTGGCTGGAGCCCGGCGTCACCAGCTACGCCGACGGTGTCTGGCTCGCCTTCATCACCGGCGCCACTGTGGGCTACGGCGACCTGGTCCCCTCCACACCCGGCGCGCGCATCTTTGCCGGCTTTACGGTCTTGCTGGGGTACGCCCTGTTTTCAGTACTCACGGCGAGTATCTCCGCCTTCCTGGTCGGCGAAGACGAACAACGCCTCCGACAAGAAATGCACGCCGACATGCGACTGCTACGCGCCGAAATCGCCTTGCTGCGCGAGGAGTTACATCGGCCGGCTGCTGGGGACTAAATCCTATTTTCTATGCATTGTCTGTCAAGCTTAAAGCCTAGCCTGCAAAGCCTCATAGTTTAGCGGTCAAGCCCCATTACTATGGCGATGAAAGTTTCGGTGAAAAAGTCGAAGGAGGATCAATAATTTTTTCCCCAAAGTGAAAAGTCGCAGACTGAATCTGTGCATTTTCCAGCACATAAATACATACCAATTCAATTTTGCCCGGACCTTCCGGAAAGGTGCGCGTGACCACTTCATGGTCGATCACGATCTGACCCATTACTTTGCGATTAATCAGGCGTGCGTAAAGATTCGGTTCAGTAAATCGTTCGGCGCTACGCGCGCGAATGGCATCGCGACCCTCCGCAAGCAGGTGACCGGCCAGTTCGAACTGCCGCGCATCGTGTGCGTAGGTAGCAAGCCAGGCGTCCATATTCCTCGCGTTAAAAGCATCGAGCTGTCGCTGGACGACTATTTCAGGGGAATTTTCTTCTGTATGCATTACACGCTTCCTCTCTGTAGATCACAATAATAGTGAGAGTAGCCAGAAATTATGTGGAAATAAATAGCTGACGCAAAATTTAAAAAAACGACAATTGGAAAAACGATCGCAAATGCAGTCGCTAAATATAAAATTTTGCATCACAATAAAAATTCGCAAATGACCACAGTTTAGGGAGCGAAGTTTAATGATTGCAATGTCTCCACCTAACCTGAAGTCCCTATTTTTACTTTTCGGTAGCGCCTACCTTTTATCATCTTCCCTACGGGGGATCACTGCTGCATTATCCCCTTACTTTGTTCAAGAATTTAACTTAACGCCCAACGAACTCGGACTGTTGGGCGGGGCGTATTTTTTTGGCTTCGCTTTTATGCAATTGCCGATGGGGGCATGGCTGGATCGTTTTGGTCCAAAGCGGGTGATGGCAGTCTCATTGGTGATGGCCGTAATCGGTAGTCAGTTATTTAGTGCTGCGCAGTCAATGTCCGAACTGCTGGCGGCGCGTTTTCTTTGCGGTGCCGGGGTCAGTGCATGCTTGATCGCACCCTTGACGGCCGCACGACTGTGGTTGAATCCAGCGCAGCAACAGCAGATCAATTTGTGGATGCTCATGGCAGGCGCATTCGGCTTGTTGGTCGCAACATTACCGGCCCAAAGTGCCGCTACGATCGTTGGTTGGCGAATCATGTTCTCTCTGGTCGCTTTGCTTTTTATAGCCATCATTGTTGCAATCGTCATTTGGGTTCCTCAAGCGAACGTATCGGCCAAGTCCAGTGTTCAGTGGTTCTTGTCTTATGGTGAAATTATAAAAAGCAGACATATCTGGAAAATTGGTCCCCTGGGTTTTTTTAACTATGCCATTTTGGTCGCAGTGCAAACGCTCTGGGCAGGTCCCTGGTTCACCAACGTGGTGTTACTTTCAGCTGATGACGCTGCGACGGGTTTGTTTTGGATGAACCTGATTATGCTTTTTGTCTTTATGGCACTGGGATTTTTTTCTGCAAAAATTATTAAATCCAAGCGTGGTGCAGAAGGGGCATTAAAGATTGTTTTGCCATTGAGCTTACTGAGTTTGTTATGTATTCCCATCATGGGAAAAGAGGCAAGCTGGCCGTATTTCGCTGCATACTGCGTGGCATCGAGCGTGCTGGCGCTAACGCATCCTTTCGTTGGTCAACACTTTGAATCCCATCAGGCTGGACGCGCCATCGCGTTCTTCAATTTTCTTTTATTTTTAGGTGTTTTTGTCGCCCAATGGGGCGTAGGTTTAATTATTGCGGTAATTAAGCAAGGCGGGCATCATTTAACAGTGGCGTATCAGGTCTCTTTTTATATCCTCTTCTTTTTCTCCTGCATGAGTTATCTCTGGTTTCTATTTTTTGAGAATATCCCTGGAATAAAGAGGCGCAGTTGGAAGGAAGAAGCCTTGCATTAAAGATGGTATGCAGAGTGCGCGCCACTAAATCAATGGGGTTCCGATGTGACACACAGCGGAACCCCATCCAGGCACTAAGAGCGGCGTAAGCGCTGCACTGGGCGCAGCACTAAGCATTGCACTAAGCGCGCGTAATCTCCACTATTTAATCAAATCAACGGAACACCATTACCGGTATCGTCGTATGCGCCAGGACTTTTTGTGTCTCACTGCCGAGGAAGAGTTTGTTGAGTCCCTTGCGTCCGTGCGAGGCCATGAAAATGGCGTCGCAGTTGCAGGATTTTGCGGCTTTGATGATTTCTTCGTAGGGACTAAACGAAACGGCGACGCGGGTTTCGCAGGTGACCCCCAGCTCTTTGGCATCGTCTGCCACGGCTTTGAGCACCTGTTCCGCCAGTTCGCGTTTCTGTTGTTCGTACTGGTCCAGGTCGGGCAGGACGATGGCTTCAGAAACCACCGCGATCGGGTAGGGCTCGACGACTGAAATAGCGACGAGTTTGCTGCCATTGATGCTGGCAAAACGAATCGCCGCCTTGACCGCTTTTTCGGACAGGTCTGAGCCATCAGTCGGTACCAGAATATTGTCGAACATGAGGATTCTCCCTTGGTGAAATAGTGTGTGCAGAGTGCAGACTAGCGGCCTTAATGCTTTCAAAGAATGATCCAGATCAAACAAACACTATTGAGCGGGTACACACATGCGCGCGCGTAGTTTGTTATAAGGCAGGGCGCATTTTTTTTGCGCCACAGCAGTAGCCCTTGCTCATCGCGGCGCAACACGGTACATTTCCGCATCCATTCGATTGAACCAACACCAGGAGCAGGCATTGTTATCGATTATTCAGGCCGCAGGCTGGCCTATCTGGCTATTGCTGATCGCTTCAGCTGTTGCATTAAGTTTAATTATTGAGCGCCTGATCAGCCTGCGGCGCGCGCAAGTACTGCCGCCCAAGCTGCTCGATGAGGTGATCCGTGTTTATCACAGCGGAAAAATCACCGCCGATGTGCTCACCGAACTGGAACAGAATTCAGCCCTGGGCCGAGTGCTGGCGGCCGGTCTGCGTAATATTTCTGCGCCGCGTGAGGTCATGAAAGAGGCGATCGAAGAAGCCGGGCGCGGGGCAGCCCATCAGCTCGAGCGATTTTTGACGACTTTGGGCACCATCGCTACTCTCGCGCCGCTCATGGGTCTGTTTGGTACCGTGGTCGGCATGATTGAAATTTTTGGCGCGCAAAATGCGTCGGGCAGTAATCCGGCCGAGCTGGCGCACGGTATTTCGGTCGCGCTCTACAATACCGGCTTTGGCTTGGCGATCGCCATGCCGGCGCTGGTGTTTTATCGCCACTTCCGCGCTCTCGTCGATGGCTTTATTATCGACATGGAGCAGCAGGCAGTGAAATTTGTCGATAGCGTGCACAGCGCACGTAAATAGGGCCGAGCAGATGAATTTTCGTAAAGGCAGGGGACGGGAAGATCCGGAAATCAATTTGATTCCCTTCATCGACGTATTACTGGTGATCCTGATTTTTCTGATGGTGACGACCAGCTACAGCAAATTTACGGCGCTGCAAATCACCTTGCCTACTGCTGATGCCGAAAAAGCGCTCGACAGACCGTTCGAGATCAATGTCGCCGTCGATGCCCAGGGCCGTTATGCCATCAATAATCAGCCAGTCGCCGCCGCTGATGCCTTTGCGCTGGCAGAAGAATTAAGAATCGCCGCCCGTCCCAAAGGCGGACCCGCCAAAGAACCGGTCGTGATCATCAACGCCGACGCATCGGCCGCTCACCAAAGCGTGATCAATGTATTGGAAGCTGCACGCCAGTCCGGCTTTGATCGCGTCACGTTTGCTGCGCAGACCAGTGCTAAAAAATAAGCGGCCCGGGCTGACAGTTTGGCCGACCGACTCCACCTGCATCGCCTGCGGGTGAAAGGACAGACCTTGGCATCCCGACTGGCACTGCATATCACACAGCATTTGACACAGGCTTGGACCCGCCGTGGTCTACTGGCCTGTCTGCTCTGGCCACTGTCGCTGCTGTTTGGCCTGCTCGCAGCCGGCCGCCGCACACTGTATCGACTGGGCGTATTGCGTATCCACCGCGTTGCTGTGCCCGTCATCGTCGTCGGCAATGTGTTCGTCGGCGGTACAGGTAAAACGCCGTTTGTGTTGTGGCTGATCGCGCAGCTGCGTCTGGCAGGTTTTAGCCCCGGCGTGATCGCCCGTGGCTATGGCGCATCGGCCATGGCGCCGCGGCAGGTGATGGCATCCTCTTTAGCCGCGGAAGTCGGCGATGAAGCTTTGCTCACCGTACAGCGCACCGGCGTGCCGATGATGGTCGGACGTGACAGGCCGGCAGTCGCCCGTGCGCTTTTGGATCAGCATCCCGAACTGGATGTAATTATTTCGGACGACGGCCTGCAGCACACGGCGCTCGCGCGGGATATCGAAATTATCCTGACCGATGCCCGGGGTGCAGGTAATGGCTGGCTGCTGCCGGCCGGACCCTTGCGTGAGCCGCTGTCACGCCGCCGCGATTTTTCTGTGTTCAATTCGCTCGGGACGGACGTTCCTGTCGGCGCGGGCAATTTTGCCATGACGCTGGTGGGCGATACTGCCGAACGGCTCAATGACCCCAGCCAGCGTTTGCCGCTCGCCAGCCTGAGCGGTCAGCGGCTGCTGGCGGCTGCCGGTATCGGTAATCCGGCGCGCTTTTTTACGCTGCTTAAAAACGCTGGTCTGCAGTTTGACGAACTGCCACTGGCGGATCACTACGCGTTTGAGGATCATCCCTTTGCCGCGATGTCAGCTGACAAGATTCTGATCACCGAAAAGGATGCAGTAAAATGTCGGCAGAACCGATCGCTTGAAAACGACCCGCGTATGTGGGTCGTGCCCGTTGATGCGCGCATCGAGCCCGCCCTGGCCCAACAAATAGTGGAGAAACTGCGTGGATACCCGACTGCTTGACATACTCGTCTGCCCCCTTTGTAAGGGACCACTTGAGCACGACAAAAAATCCCAGGAACTGATTTGTCGCGCCGACAAACTAGCCTTTCCGATCCGTGATGGCGTGCCCATCATGTGGGCCGATCAGGCGCGTGAACTGCCGCTCGTCCCGAACGCACAATAACGTCCATGAGCTTTACCGTCATCATTCCCGCCCGCCTGGCTTCTACCCGGCTGCCCAATAAACCGTTGGCCGATATTGGCGGCAAACCAATGGTGGTACGCGTTGCCGAACGCGCCCGCGCGTCGGGCGCTCTGCAAGTGATCGTGGCGACCGACCACGAAGACATCGCCCAGGCCTGTCGCGAACATGGTGTAGCGGTGCAAATGACGCGCGCCGATCATGTCTGCGGTACCGACCGGATTGCCGAAGTCGCTCAAGCCCTCGGACTGCCTGCCGATGCGGTGGTCGTGAATGTGCAGGGTGATGAACCACTGATTGATCCGGCCCTCATCGCCGCTACGGCAGCATTGATCAGCACCGCCATGCCGATGGCCACGGCAGCCCATGTCATCGACAACGTTGATGATCTGTTTAATCCGAATGTGGTCAAGGTGGTGCTTGATCAAGCCGGCAGGGCGCTGTATTTTTCGCGCGCCAGCATTCCCTGGCATCGGGACGGCTTCGCCGCATCGCGTACGCACATGCCACCGGGACCCAAGCCGCTGCGGCATATCGGCATTTATGCTTATTCCCATGCATTTTTACAAACGATTCCCGGACTGGCGGTCTCGCCTTTAGAAGAGATCGAGGCCTTGGAACAGCTGCGCGTTTTGTGGCATGGCTATCCGATCGCGGTCCATTTAAGTGCATCCGTTCCGGCCGCCGGGGTCGATACGCCCGAGGATTTGGCCCGCGTACGTCAGCTTTTTACGCACTGATTTGGGTCAACGCGGTCGCAAAATGCGGTTTTCCAGCGATTTTGTGGTAAGTTTCATGCAAAGTTTTTATGGTAAAACACAGAATACACAGCCGACATTGACTTTCCAGCGCCTGAGCGCTGAAGTCTCGGTGAGCAACGGAATTTAAAACTTTATTAGGAATTATAACGATGCGCCTCATCCTGTTAGGAGCGCCCGGTGCCGGCAAAGGCACCCAAGCCAACTTCATTAAAGAGAAGTACAACATCCCGCAGATTTCTACTGGCGACATGCTGCGCGCTGCGGTCAAGGCCGGCACACCGCTGGGCGTAGCAGCCAAGCAGGTGATGGATGCTGGCGGTCTGGTATCGGATGATCTGATCATCGGCTTGGTCAAAGACCGGCTGCAGCAGTCGGACTGCGCCAATGGTTATTTGTTTGATGGCTTCCCACGCACCATTCCACAGGCGAATGCCTTGAAAGAAGCCGGCGTTAGCATTGACTATGTACTGGAAATCGATGTGCCTGATGAGGCCATCGTTGAACGCATGAGCGGCCGGCGTTCTCATCCGGCGTCAGGTCGGACTTATCACGTCAAATTTAATCCGCCCAAAGTGGCAGGCAAGGACGACCAGACCGGAGAAGAACTGATCCAGCGTGATGACGATAAAGAAGACACCGTCAAAAAACGCCTAACTGTTTACCACGATCAAACCGAAGTCCTGTTAGGTTATTACAATAACTGGGCGCAGTCGGGTATTCCGGGGGCGCCGAAGTATCGGAAAATCGCTGGTGTCGGCCCTGTCGATACTATCCGTGACAGTGCATTCAAGGCACTGGCATCCTGATCAAAGGCGGACTTCGGTGTCCGCTTTTTTTTAAACTTTTTTTGTCCGCGTCTGCCCGATGCTCCTTCGTTAATAGGGCGACATATCAGTTTTGCAGTACGTTGTACCCCGAGCAATGCAATCGCCTGGATGGCTGGTGTATCCAGATTATTTCTGTGTTTCGTAGTTCGTCGTTTTTGTAAATTGTCGCAATAAAAATAACGTGGAGGATTCAAAGATGGTAACAGTAGGCTTGTGGTTCGCCGTAGCATGCGGCTTGATTGCCGTTATTTACGGCATGGTGACGCGCAGCTGGATCTTGAAACAAGATGCCGGTAATGCGCGCATGCAGGAAATCGCCGCAGCGATTCAGACTGGCGCGGCAGCCTATCTGGCGCGACAATATCGTACGATCGCCATCGTTGGTGTCGTGCTCTTTATCGCGATCGCGGTCATGCTGGGTATGAATACGGCGCTCGGTTTTCTGCTTGGTGCTGTGTTATCTGGTGCCTGCGGTTTTATCGGCATGAACGTTTCGGTGCGCGCCAATGTGCGCACTGCCCAGGCAGCCACCAAAGGCATGAACGAAGCACTCGACGTCGCCTTCAAGGGTGGTGCGATTACCGGCATGCTGGTGGTCGGACTTGGCCTGTTGGGCGTCACGCTGTTCTACTGGTATCTTGCCAGTACCGGCGCTGGCGGGACTTTATCGGTGCATGATTTGCTCAAGCCGCTGATTGGTCTGGCTTTTGGTGCCTCGCTCATTTCCATCTTCGCGCGTCTGGGCGGCGGTATCTTCACCAAGGGTGCGGACGTCGGCGCTGATCTGGTCGGTAAAGTCGAAGCCGGTATTCCGGAAGATGACCCACGCAATCCAGCTGTCATCGCCGATAACGTCGGTGACAATGTGGGCGACTGCGCCGGTATGGCCGCCGATCTGTTCGAGACCTATGTCGTCACGCTGATCGCCACCATGCTGCTAGGCGCATTGCTACTGACTGGCATGGAAACGCAGGCCGTGTTGTATCCACTATTGCTAGGTGCGGTATCGATCGTCGGCTCGATCGTCGGCTGTTCGATGGTCAAGGCCCAGCCAGGCAAAAAAATCATGTCGGCGCTCTACACCGGTCTGTGGTGGGCAGCGGGTCTGTCACTGATCGGCTTTGCCCTCGTGACTTGGAAGTTCATGCCAGAAGCCATGCGCATGTCGATGATGGGTTGTACCGTCGTCGGTATCGTCCTCACCGGCCTGATGGTCTACATCACCGAGTATTACACCGGCACCGATTTCAAACCGGTACAACACATTGCGCAAGCTTCGACGACGGGTCACGGCACCAACATCATCGCCGGTCTGGGTGTGTCGATGAAATCGACGGCTTATCCGGTGCTCGCTGTCTGTGTGGCGATTCTGGTGTCGTATGCATTGGGCGGTCTGTATGGTATCGCGATTGCCGCGACGTCCATGTTGTCGATGGCTGGCATTATTGTCGCGCTCGATGCTTATGGTCCGATCACGGATAACGCTGGCGGTATCGCCGAAATGTCGCACATGCCAGAATCGGTGCGTGCCATTACTGATCCGCTGGACGCAGTGGGCAATACCACCAAGGCGGTTACCAAAGGCTATGCCATCGGCTCTGCCGGTCTGGCAGCGCTGGTGCTGTTTGCCGACTACACCCATGCGCTGGACGCCGTGGGCAAGCATACGGATTTTGATCTGTCGAATCCGATGGTCATCGTCGGTCTCTTTATTGGCGGCCTGATTCCTTACCTGTTTGGTGCGATGGCGATGGAAGCCGTTGGTCGCGCTGCAGGTGCGGTCGTGGTGGAAGTACGTCGTCAGTTCCGCGATATCAAGGGCATCATGGACGGTACCGGAAAACCAGAATATGACAAAGCCGTCGACATGCTCACCACCGCCGCGATCAAGGAAATGATTATTCCTTCGCTGTTACCAGTGATCGTGCCGATCCTGGTGGGCCTGATTCTCGGACCTGCCGCCTTGGGTGGCTTACTGATGGGCGCGATCGTTACCGGCTTGTTTGTGGCGATCTCCATGACCACCGGCGGCGGTGCATGGGACAACGCCAAAAAGTATATTGAAGACGGCTATCATGGCGGTAAAGGTTCTGAGGCGCATAAAGCTGCGGTAACCGGTGATACGGTCGGCGATCCGTACAAGGATACGGCGGGCCCGGCGGTCAATCCGCTGATTAAGATCATCAATATTGTCGCGCTCTTACTGGTGCCTTTATTGCCTGTCACGGGTATGCAACTCGGTGCAGCACATGCACCGGCGCCAGCGGCGATCGTGGCACCGGCGGCGGTACAGTCGGCACCTGCCGAGGCACCTGCTGCAGCGGCACCAGCTACTGCACCGGCTGAGGCAGCTCCAGCACCAGCAGCAGCACCAGCGGCCAAGTAATCAATGGCTTAGCAATGTGCGTTCGATAAAAAGGCAGCTTCGGCTGCCTTTTTTATTTTCAGCAGCGCGATGTTCGCTACAATCTGGCGCAGGCAGTGTGTGTTCGACAGCGGGCACATCACGCTATCGAACCATCTTATTTTTTTTGGAGCAGGCATGCAAATTCACCACAATGTTTTCATTATCACCGGTGGCGCATCCGGACTTGGTGCAGCCACAGCGCGCATGATCGCCGAGAATGGCGGCACGGTCGTGCTGGCAGATCTGCAAGTCGCTGCAGGTCAAGCGCTGGCGGCCGAACTCAAAGGGGTCTTTGTTACATGCGATGTCTGCTCGGAAGCCGACGCCCAGTCGGTCATCCAGACCGCCACTGCCTTGGGCACGCTGCGCGGTCTGATTAACTGTGCCGGCGTTGCGCCGGCAATCAAAACCCTCGGTAAGGAAGGCCCGCACCCGCTCGACAGCTTTATTCGCACTATCAACATTAATCTGATCGGCACTTTTAACATGGCGCGTCTGGCGGCCGCGGCGATGGCCAATAATGCGCCAACGGCCGACATGGAGCGCGGGGTAATTATTAATACCGCCTCGGTGGCGGCTTTCGACGGACAGATGGGGCAGGTCGCCTATGGCGCTTCCAAGGCGGCCGTGGCGGGCATGACCTTGCCGATGGCGCGTGATTTGTCACGCAATGCAATCCGCGTCATGACGATCGCGCCGGGCATTTTCGAGACCCCCATGTTGCTCGGTATGCCGCAGGAGGTGCAGACAGCGCTGGGCGCGATGGTGCCGTTTCCGCCGCGTCTTGGGCGGCCCTCGGAATACGCCAGTCTGGTCAAAAGCATTCTTGAGAATGTCATGCTCAATGGCGAAACGATTCGCCTGGACGGAGCGATTCGCATGGCGGCCAAATAGTGTGAGATTTTTTCAATGTTGCGTCGTGAAACGCACCGCAAGACACGCCGTCCCTGTTAATCTTTCCATATGGGACAAAAAAATAAAATTGGTTTAGTGCTCAGTGGCGGCGGTGCACGCGCTGCTTATCAGGTCGGCGTATTGCAAGGCGTGTCTGAACTGCTACGCGAAAACGGCATGCCGGCGGCAGAAAATCCCTATCAAATCATCTGCGGCACCTCCGCTGGTGCCATTAACGCTACCGCCTTAGCCTGCAGCGCCGACCATTTTGGCGATGGTTTAGCCGGGCTTCTAAAGGTCTGGGAAAATTTTTCGGTCGAACAGGTCTACCGTGCCGATTCCTTGGGCGTGCTGCGCTCGGGCGCCAAATGGCTCTCGGTACTCTCGTTTGGCTGGTTACTGCGCAGCTGGCGCGCCAATCCGCCGAATTCGCTGCTGGATAATTCGCCGCTCGCCGAACTGCTCACACGCATGCTCAATTTCAGCCACCTCGAATCTGCCCTTAGTAATGGCAACTTGCATGCGTTGGCCGTGACCGCATCGTCCTACACCGCCGGTGACCATGTGACTTTTTTTCAGTCGATGGCCAGCATTGAACCTTGGGTGCGCACCCAACGACTGGCCTTGCGCACACAAATTGGCATTGACCATTTACTCGCCTCGTCAGCGATCCCGCTGATTTTTCCGGCCATGTCGCTTGCGCGTCAGGGGCGCGAGGAATATTTTGGCGATGGCTCCATGCGCCAGCTCGCACCGATTTCGCCAGCCATTCACTTGGGTGCAGACCGGGTACTGGTGATCGGTGCCGGACGCCTGTTCGAGCCGCCCGCCCAAGCCCGACCGCAGGCGCAGTATCCGAGTCTGGCGCAGATTACCGGTCACGCCATGTCGAGCATTTTCCTTGATAGCTTGGCAGTCGATATCGAACGGATGAACCGGATCAATCTAACCCTGTCGGTTCTGTCAGACGAACAGCGCGCCAGGACCGCTTTGCGCCCGATCGACATGCTGATCATTGCACCGAGTGAGCGCCTCGACGATATCGCCAGCCAGCATGTGCAAAGTCTGCCTCCACCCGTTCGCCTCTTGCTGGGTGGTGTGGGTGCCACCGAGGCGCGTGGTGCCGCGCTGGCCTCCTATTTATTGTTCGAGTCGAGCTATACCCGCGAACTGATCGCCTTGGGCTTGCGCGATGCCATGGCCCATCGCGAAGAGGTGATTGCCTTCTTCGGCCAGACCAGCAAACCGCCGGCAAACAAGATGCATCTGGCAGAAACTGCCTGAATCAGAATCCTGCAGATTGACAGCGTGGGCAGTGGATTTTTTTCCGGCGCATCCGTGTTACTTTTTTAGCAATGGGTTGATTCGCAACGCACAAACCGTTACGCTACGGTATGTCACGTTTTCAAAATGCCGTGTTGGTCCCCGTGCAGCGTTTGCACCAATCGATCGTCGTGTTTGGTGGAATTTTTCTCGCTCTGACCTTATCAGTTACACAAGCTGCACCTGTCGGATCGATTTCTGCCACGCCAGCCGCGCGGCGCTTGATTGCGGGCGGTACGCCGCCGCAGACAGTGCACTATTTTTATACCGATGATCATTATGCAACTTTCAGGCGAATACAAGATTAAGCCAATGCGAATTGAGTCACTTTACACAATGAAATCATCCGCAGCGGGGCCGGATCTGTCCGGTTTGCCGGCAGGGGAGGCTGACGTGAGTCTGTTTAAAACCGTGCCGCAGAATCTGGTCCAGTCGATTCGCGCCTTCCGTGTGGCCGACCTGCGCGATGAAGCTTCACGCCTGCAGCAACACTTTTTGTACGCCCACTGTGCCAATGCCCTGACCCGACAGCAGGTGCTGGTGTGTATTGCCCAGTCCTTCGGATTACCACGCCAATGCGGCAAAAACTTTGACATCCTCAAACATAGTCTGACCCAGCTGGTGCTCAAAGCCGGTCCGCAGTCGGGCTTCCTAGTGGTACTTGAACAGCTGCCCAATACCGCCAAATTTGACAAAGAAGCGCGCGAAACTCTGCTCGACGTGTTTCGCGATGCGGCCGATTTCTGGGCCGACAGGAAAGTCGCTTTCCGGGTTTTCTATTCATTCCAGTAAATTGCTCCCGATACCAGTAGGGCGGTGAAGCAGACTGTACCTGCGGTACAATGCGCCAGATGAGAAATATCGTGATTTTAATATCCGGTCGCGGCAGTAATATGCAGGCGATCGTGGAAGCAGCAAAGCAAGAGCGATGGCCGGCCAGGATTGCCGCCGTCATCAGTAACCGGGCCGATGCCAAAGGGCTTGCGTATGCTGCCCAGCATGGCATTCCCGTGCTCACGGTTGCCAGTGCAGATTACCCTAGCCGCGCCTTGTTCGATGCCGCGCTCCAAGAGGCGGTCGATGTCTTTCAGCCCGATTTGCTAGTCTTAGCCGGCTTCATGCGCATCTTAACGCCTGGGTTTGTGGCGCATTATGCGGGTCGCCTGCTTAATATTCATCCCTCTTTGTTACCGAGTTTTCCTGGCTTGGCAACCCATGAGCAAGCCCTTGCAGCCGGTGTCAAGCTGCATGGTGCGACAGTGCACTTTGTGACAGCCGAACTGGATCACGGACCGATCGTCGCGCAGGCAGCAGTGGCAGTCCATGCCGACGATACGCCGGACACGCTGGCTGAACGCATTTTGGTGCAGGAACATCAAATGTATCCGCGCGCAGTGCGTTGGTTCATCGAAGGTCACCTAAAGCTGGTCAATAATCTGGTGCAGATTGCGCCGGCAGCCCATTCATCATCGATGACAACGTCGAATTAAGAAAGATTTTCATGAGATTGCCCCCCGCACTAACCGGCTATACGGAAGAAGTATTGCGTGAAATTCTGCGCTTTACCGGTCCTGCGGACGTTACCCTGTCACGCTATTTTCGCGATCATCCACGCATCGGCGCGCGCGAACGCGGCGCGATTGCCGAGGGTGTGTATGGTTTATTGCGCAATAAATCCACCTACATGAATTTTTCTGAATCCGGCTTCGGCTCACCGATGCGTCGTCTGGCCCTGCTGGGTCTGGCCGATGCAGCCGGCGTTGATTCGCTGGGTGGCTTAAGTGAAGAAGAGTTGGGTTGGCTTGAGCGCGTCATGCAAATTGATCGCACGAACCTGCCATTAAATTTACGCGCCAATATGCCGATGTGGCTCATCGACCGCTTAGTCGCGCGCTTTGGTGAAGCCGAAGCTGTGCAGCTGGCCGAGGCTATGAATTGTCAGGCGCCGCTGGATTTACGGGTAAATGCCATGAAAGCGACTCGCGAAGAAGTGATCGCCGGACTGGCCTTGGCACCGATCATTGCCGAGCCGACGCCTTATTCTCCACTCGGCCTGCGCATCAAGAAAAAACCATCAATCCAGAATTTGCCCTTGTTTCAGGACGGCTCGATTGAAGTGCAAGACGAGGGCAGTCAGTTACTCGCGCAGGTGCTGGGCGCCAAGCGCGGCGAGATGGTGGTAGATTTTTGTGCCGGCGCCGGTGGCAAGACGCTCGCACTGGGCGCGATGATGCGCAACACCGGTCGTTTGTATGCCTTCGATGTATCGGACAAGCGGTTGGCGAAACTCAAGCCGAGATTAGCTCGCAGTGGACTGTCGAATGTCCATCCTGTACTCATCTCACACGAGAACGACGCCAAGGTCAAACGCCTGGCCGGCAAGATCGACCGGGTACTGGTTGACTCCCCTTGCAGCGGGCTGGGAACACTACGCCGTAACCCGGACGTGAAATGGCGTCAGTCGCCGGAAGGATTGGCCGAACTCAAGGTAAAGCAAATCGCCATTCTGAATGGCGCAGCACGGCTGGTCAAACCGGGCGGACGTCTGGTCTATGCCACTTGCAGTGTGCTTGATGAAGAAAATGACGCCATCGCTGAACAATTCCTCGCTGCCCACGCCGATTTTAGTCTGCTGCCCATGCGTGACATCCTGGCCGAGCAAAAGGTCGATCTGGAAATGAGTGATTACCTCAAACTGCTGCCGCACATTCATCACACCGACGGTTTTTTTGCCGCGGCCTTCGAACGCAAAAAAGTCAGTGACGTGACCGCCGAGTGAGTTGACCATGAACGCAGATCTTCTGACTAATCTTTTGCAGAATTTTTTTTCCGATCTGCGTGATCCTGGTTTGCTATGGCAAATCGCCGCCTTGGTCATTTGTCTGCTCGGTGGCGCGGTGCTGGCGCGCCTGCTGCGCA
Source organism: Oxalobacteraceae bacterium (assembly GCA_947374865.1). Classification (GTDB taxonomy): domain Bacteria; phylum Pseudomonadota; class Gammaproteobacteria; order Burkholderiales; family Burkholderiaceae_D; genus CANFLV01. The sequence goes on along the minus strand of CANCDR010000001.1, from coordinate 354,061 downwards.
TAGGCTTGGGTCGGCAGGACATCGAGCCGCGTTTTCTGCGTTGGGGTGGCGGTCATTTGACTTCCGTCCTGTCGCCGCTGTTAGCCTTCTTTCTGCTGCTCATTGCCAAGGTGCTGCTCGCCCACTGGCAGCCAGTTCAGCTGCTGCGCATTGCGCTGCCCCTTTGTGCTTCGTATGCACTGATCCGGTTGGTGTTCGCGATTCTCGACCGGCTGTTCGCCCGCTCAGGCAAAGCCAGTAGTGTGTTACTGCTGGCGGAAAAAGTATTCGCTACCTTAGTCTGGTGTGCCGTCGCGCTCTACGTCACCGGGCTTTGGCCCGAATTCGTACAATCGCTGGAAGACATCGTCCTGCCGGTCGGCCATCACAAAATTACCTTGATGACGATCCTGCAGGCGCTTATTTCGGTCTCACTGACCTTGCTGCTGGCTTTGTGGGGAGGGGCACTGCTCGAAGAGCGACTCATGCGGCTCGATTCCGTGCATTCATCCTTGCGGGTGGTGCTGGCGCGTACCGGTCGCGCGATATTGATTTTGATTGCGGTCCTGCTCAGTCTGTCCCTCGTTGGTATTGACCTGACAGTGCTATCAGTATTTGGTGGCGCCCTGGGCGTGGGTATTGGCCTTGGCTTGCAAAAGCTGGTCGGCAGTTATGTCTCAGGTTTCGTCATCCTGATCGAACGCAGCCTGAGCATTGGCGACATGGTCGGGGTCGATAAATATTATGGCAAGGTCACGCAGATCAACACGCGCTACACGATACTCCAGGGCCTCGATGGCATTGAGTCGGTCGTGCCCAACGAAATGTTGATCTCGTCGGTATTGCAGAATTATTCCCTGACTAACCGGGTCCTGCGCCTGGTGTCGGAACTCGTGGTCACCTACGATACCGATATTGAAGCCCTATTGCCCTTGCTGGAGCAAACCATCGGCAGCGTTGACAGGGTGCTCGCCGAGCCCTTGCCGAGCGCCATGCTGCTGCGTTTTGGCCCCTATGGCCTGGAAATCGAAATGAGTTTCTGGATTGCCGATCCTGAAAATGGCCGCGCCAATGTGATTTCTGACGTAAACCGGGCCGTTTGGCTGCGCTTGCAAGTACAGGGCGTCCACATCGCCATGCCTGGGCGCGACCTCAAGGTCTAAAAAATCGCCCAAAACAATTAGTTTGGCAATATGCCTTTACGCATAAAAAGCGTACAATTTGAAAAAATTTCACACGCGCTACAAAAGTGGTCGATCACAAAGAACGAGGATCGGCGAACTTAACGCAGAATTGTCGTATTTTTAGGAGTAGTAATGATTTTAGATACCGCTTTGGATACTGTGCTCAACTTTTTGGCGAATGGCATTACCGGTGCTACAGCATGGCAAGTTGTGATTTATACATTGATCGTGACACATATTACGATCGCCGCTGTCACCATTTTCCTGCACCGTTGCCAGGCGCATCGCGCGCTCGACCTGCACGCCATACCGAGTCATTTTTTCCGTTTCTGGTTGTGGCTCACGACCGGCATGGTCACCAAAGAATTCGCCGCGATTCACCGCAAACATCATGCTAAGTGCGAGACCGAAGAAGATCCGCACAGCCCGGTAACGCGCGGCATCAAGAAAGTCTTACTCGAAGGTTCGGAACTCTATCGTGCCGAAGCAAAGAATCTGGAAACCATCGAAAAGTACGGCACTGGCACACCGGACGACTGGATCGAACACAATCTTTACACCAAATACAGCGCCAGCGGCGTGGTACTGATGATGATCATCAACCTGACCCTGTTTGGCGTGATCGGCGTAACCGTCTGGGCGATCCAGATGATGTGGATCCCTATCATGGCCACCGGCATCATCAACGGCATTGGTCACTATTGGGGCTACCGTAACTACGAAACCACCGATGCGGCCACGAATGTTTTCCCATGGGGCATTTTGATTGGTGGCGAAGAGCTGCATAACAATCACCACACCTTCGGTACCTCGGCCAAGCTGTCCTCCAAATGGTACGAGTTTGATATTGGCTGGATGTATATCCGCATGATGGAAATCGTCGGTCTGGCCAAGGTGAAGAAAATCGCGCCACAGCCTAAGTTTGATCGCCAAAAGCTGGTGGCTGATTTCGAGACTTTGCAGTCGGTCATCGCCAATCGCTACGACGTGATGTCCAAGTTTGCCTTATCGCTCAAGAAGACCTGGCGCGAAGAGCTCACAACATTGCGTAACACGCAGTTTGAATCGAGCTTTCTGAAGTCGTCCAAAAAACTTTTGCACAGTGAGCCGGGTAAGCTGGAAGCCCCGCAGTTACAGCAGCTCAAAGAACTGTTCGCCCACAGTAATGCGCTGCAAACCATGCATGAGATGCGTGCTGAGCTGGCCGTGATCTGGGAGCGTTCGCATGCCACGCGCGAGCAGCTGCTGCAGCAATTACAAGACTGGTGTGCGCGTGCCGAAGCGTCGGGCATCAAGTCGCTGCAAGAGTTTTCTTTCCGGCTGCGTAGTTACGCTTAAGTATTGATAGTTGAATCCTTGGGCTTAGACCCTTGCGTTGGTCCTGAGCTCTGGATCGACTAGAGACAAAAAACCCGGTTCGCCGGGTTTTTTTATGTCTAACAGTTGCTGTAGCGTCGATGAGTGTGCTGACATACCGACGTAAAAAAGCCCTGCAAAAAATGAATTTTTGCAGGGCTTTTTTGGAAACGCAGGATCAATTACTTGATCTTGGCGCAGGATCAATTACTTGATCTTGGTTTCTTTGTATTCGACGTGCTTACGAACCTTTGGATCGAACTTCATGATCGATAATTTTTCAGGAGTCGTACGCTTGTTCTTGGTGGTCGTGTAGAAGTGACCTGTGCCGGCAGTCGATTCCAGCTTGATTTTGTCGCGGCCTGATTTAGCCATGATGATTCCTCTTTAATTCTGCTAGTTAGACTTTAACGCCACGGGCGCGCATATCGGTCAACACTGCGTCGATACCGATTTTATCGATCACGCGCAGGCCGGCATTCGAAAGACGCAATGACACCCAGCGGTTTTCGGATTCGACGAAAATACGACGATTTTGCAGGTTCGGCAAAAAGCGACGCTTCGTTTTATTGTTTGCATGGGAAACATTGTTGCCAACCATCGGCCCCTTCCCAGTGACTTGGCATACACGTGCCATAGCTTGCTCCTAAAAGATTCCAGAAATTGGAAAAAAGAGAGTATAGCTAAAATTCTCATCTATTTCAACGACTTAAGTAAAACAATTGTGTCGCGCGATATTTTTAAGAATTAACAATGTCGCCAGTAAGCCCAATTTCCCCTGCATCTCATAGCAAGCCGTGCTCGGCAAAGGAATACACCTCGTTCTGCGTGACCACAAAATGATCCAGCACCTTCACGTCGACGAGCGCTAACGTGCGTTGCAAGATGACTGTGAGTTCGCGATCGGCTGTGCTCGGTGTGGCACAGCCCGAAGGATGATTATGGGCGAATATCACCGCCGCTGCATTGCGTGCCAGCGCCGCCTTGACGACTTCCCGCGGGTAGACCGAAGTCTGCGTCAGACTGCCACGAAACAGCGCCTCAGAGTCCAGCAGGCGGTGCTGTACATCGAGGTAGAGCACGCTAAAGATTTCATGCGGTGATTGGGCAATCATCAGCTGCAGATACGCCTTGACGTTTTGCGGTGATGCTAAATGAATGCCTAATTTAAGCTGCTCGGCCAGGGCGCGGCGCGCCAGTTCAAACACGGCCTGAAACAGGGCATACTTGGCCGGCCCAAGACCGTGCAGGCAGGCGAACTGCGCCAGCGGCGCATGAAACAGTGCCTTGAGCGAGCCGAAATGCGTCAGCATTTCATGTCCAAGGTCGACAGCGCTCTTACCGGTCACGCCGACCCGCAGGACGAGGGCGAGTAATTCGGCATCGCTGAGTTTGCCGGCGCCATGCCGGATCAGGCGTTCACGGGGGCGCTGTTCAGCCGGCCAGTCGGTAATTGCCATGCACGCAACGCCTTAAGTGTGAAGGTAGCTTAAAATAGCGGTCAGTTTGCCTTTCAGGATTTTTAATGTCAATTTCACCAGTCCCGGTCGTGACCGGCTTGTCGTATCTCACGCTGCACTATCGCATCGCTGCCTTTGACGGCGCCGATATAGTGAGCACATTTGATGAAAATCCGGCGACCCTGCAGCTTGGTACCGGGCAGCTGGCGCCATTTCTCGAGGCGGTTCTGCTGGGTCTTCCCGAGGGCAGTCACCAGACCTTCGAACTCGAACCTGAAAAGGCCTTCGGTATGCGTAACCCAGATTTGGTGCAAAAAGTATCGCGCGCCATGTTGGAAGAAAATTCATCGATGGATGAAAATTACACCATCGGCGATCTGGTGGAATTTGCTGCGCCTTCCGGCGGTCGCTTTGCCGGTGTGCTGCGCGAGATGTATGCAGAGGATGCGCTGTTTGATTTTAATCATCCCTTGGCCGGCAAAAAGATCCGCTTTGAAGTCCGCATCATCGGTATTCTGTAAGTTAAAAAAGATCATGGACAAAGAAATTGTTTTAGCCCAGCCGCGCGGATTTTGTGCCGGCGTCGATCGGGCGATCGATATTGTCGAACTGGCCTTGGCGCAGTTCGGTGCGCCGATTTATGTGCGTCATGAAATCGTCCATAACGCTTACGTCGTCAATGACCTGCGTAATAAAGGCGCGATTTTTATCGAAGAACTGGCCGATGTCCCGGCAGGCCATACCGTCGTCTTTTCAGCGCATGGCGTGTCCAAGGCGGTTGAGCAGGAAGCGCGTGAACGTGGTTTGCAAATCTTTGACGCGACCTGTCCCCTGGTGACCAAGGTGCATATGGAAGTAAGCAAGATGCGCCGCGAAGGTCGTGAGATCGTCATGATCGGCCACGATGGCCATCCCGAGGTCGAAGGCACTATGGGGCAGACAGAAGGCGGCATGTATCTGGTTGAAACCTGTGACGATGTCGCTCAACTGACAGTGCGCGATCCGGAGCTGCTGGCCTACGTTACGCAAACCACCCTGTCTGTGGATGATACGGCCGATGTGATTGCCGCGCTGAAGAAAAAATTTCCGACCATCGCCGAGCCTAAAAAAGGCGATATTTGCTACGCCACGACCAATCGCCAGGAGGCCGTCAAATTCATGGCCCCGCAAGTCGATATCGTGCTCGTCGTTGGCAGCCCAAATAGTTCAAATTCGAATCGTCTGCGCGAAGTGGCCGATAAGCGTGGCGTGGCCGCCTATATGGTCGATAATGCCGAACAAATTGATCCAGCCTGGCTGGTCGGTAAAAATCGTTTTGGTGTGACAGCCGGCGCTTCGGCGCCCGAAGTGCTGGTGCAGGCTGTGCTGGATAGGCTCAAGGAACTGGGGGCAAAAAGTGTCCGCACGCTCGATGGTATCGAAGAACATGTGACCTTTCCTTTGCCAAAGGGGCTTTCAGGCAAACGTGAATCGGCAGCCACGACTGCCACCACTTCGGTGACGGCATCTGCCAATCCAGCCTAGCCACGGCCAGGCAGCGCAGTTTATGTAGACCCCTGTTTGGCGCGGTGTTATTTTGACATGAAGAGCAAGCCTGCTGCTGTGCGTGGCAATTTCGGTATAATCGCGCGCTTGCCCTGTCGATTGACAGCTTCGTAGCATACCAATGCAGTGGTGCGGACGGAATGCGCTATCGGGCGCTTCAATATTAATGAGAAAAGATCAATGGACATATTCATCCAGCAAATTATTAATGGTCTGGTGTTAGGCAGTATGTATGCCCTGGTCGCACTGGGCTACACAATGGTCTACGGTGTCCTGAACCTGATTAATTTCGCCCACGGCGATGTACTCATGATCGGTGCCATGGTCGGTATTACAGTCCTCAAATTGCTGCAACATGTGGCGCCTGAGCTGCCGGGTATCGTTCAGCTGTCGATCGCTATTCTTGGTGCGATACCGGTTTGTATCGGCGTGAATGTACTCATCGAACGGGTGGCTTATCGCAAATTACGTAATGCGCCACGACTAGCACCGCTGATCACGGCGATCGGTGTGTCTTTGCTGCTGCAGACCTTTGCCATGATGATCTGGGGCCGTAGTCCGGTCGGCTTCCCGCAGGTCATGCCGCAAGACTCGCTTGAATTTCTGGGAGCCCTCATCACACCAACGCAAATCATGTTGCTGGTGCTGGCGCTGGCCTCAATGATCGGTCTGGTGCTGCTGGTCGAAAAAACGAAAATGGGACGCGCCATGCGCGCCACCGCAGAAAATCCGCGCGTCGCAGGTTTAATGGGCGTCGACTCCAATCAAGTCATTGTGCTGACCTTCGCCATCGGTGCCACGCTGGCCGCCGTAGCCGGCGTGATGTGGGGTGCGACCTATTCTTCGGCGCAGTTTGCGATGGGCTTTTTGCCCGGCTTAAAAGCCTTTTCGGCGGCAGTATTGGGCGGCATCGGTAATATTTATGGCGCCATGTTGGGCGGTATTTTGCTGGGCCTGATTGAAAGCCTGGGCGCCGGCTACATTGGTGATCTGACCGGTGATTTCCTCGGCAGTCAATATCAGGATATTTTCGCCTTTGTCGTACTGATCATCGTATTGACGCTGCGTCCCTCCGGCATCATGGGCGAACGCGTGGCAGACCGGGCATAAGGAACAGACATGGCACATTACTTCGATTTCAAGCGCAATCCTTCTCAGGCCAAGGTCCACTTTCTGGTGCTCGCCGTAGTGCTGGTGGCGTTTCCTTTTATCGCTGCAAATTTCGGCAATTCCTGGGTTCGTATCATGGACTTTGCCTTGCTCTACATCATGTTGGCTTTGGGGCTGAATATTGTGGTCGGCTTTGCCGGATTACTCGATCTGGGGTATATCGCTTTTTATGCGCTCGGTGCGTATATGACAGCCTTGCTGGCCTCGCCCCAATTTGCCGCTGTGCTCGAATCCTTCGTCAATACTTACCCCGCGCTGGGTGCGGCGATGGTGAGTTTCTTCGGTCCGGAAATCGCCCAGAGCGGGATTCACTTATCGGTATGGCTGATCGTTCCATTGGGTGCTTTGCTGGCAGGTGTATTCGGTGCCTTGCTGGGCGCGCCGACCCTCAAGCTGCGTGGTGATTATTTGGCCATCGTCACGCTGGGGTTTGGTGAAATCATCCGTATTTTTATGAATAACCTTAACTCGCCGGTCAATATTACCAACGGTCCGCAGGGGATTAATCTGATCGATCCGATCCGGATTTTCGGCGTCTCGCTGGGCGGCGAAGCGGGATCGAATGCGACCCTGTACTTGGGCAGCTATGCCATGCCTTCGGTGAATGCTTATTATTATTTGTTCCTGTTACTTTGTATTGCGATTATTTTCATCACCGGTCGTCTGCAGCATTCCCGCCTGGGTCGCGCGTGGGTCGCCATTCGTGAAGACGAAATCGCTGCCAAGGCGATGGGCATCAATACGCGTAATGTCAAATTGCTGGCCTTCGCCATGGGTGCTTCCTTTGGCGGTGTAGCCGGTGCGATGTTTGCTTCCTTCCAGGGCTTTGTATCGCCTGAGTCCTTTTCACTCACCGAGTCGATCGTGGTGTTGGCCATGGTGGTGTTGGGCGGCATAGGTCACATTCCCGGTGTGATCATGGGCGGTGTCATTCTGGCGGCATTGCCGGAAGTCTTGCGCCACGGCGTGGAGCCCTTGCAGCGACTCCTGTTCGGCAAAGTGCTGATTGAAGCCGAAGTCTTGCGCCAGCTTTTGTATGGCCTGGCGATGGTCATCATTATGCTTACGCGTCCAGCGGGTCTGTGGCCGGCACCAAAGAGTGAAGACCGTCCGGATGGCGATGTCGATCAACCTGCGCGCTCGACCGACGTTGTGGCGGCATAATGAGTACAGGACACGAATCCATGCATGAACCCATCCTCAAGATCAGCGGCGTCTCAAAACGCTTCGGTGGTCTGCAAGCCTTGTCCGATGTCGCGCTTGAAATTCATCGGGGTCAGATTTACGGTCTGATCGGCCCTAATGGTGCGGGCAAAACCACACTGTTTAACGTCATCACCGGGCTCTATCAGCCCGACACTGGCAGCTTCGCACTGGCCGGTATCCCCTATTCGCCGTCGGCGCCGCATGAAGTTGCCAAGGCAGGCATTGCGCGTACCTTTCAAAACATTCGACTGTTTGGTGAAATGACGGCGCTCGAAAACGTCATGGTCGGCCGTCATGTGCGCACCCATCAGGGCGTTTTTGGTGCCATCCTGCGTAATAAGGCGGCGCGTTTGGAAGAAGCGCAGATTCGTGCCCGTGCGCTCGAGTTACTCGACTTTGTCGGTATTGTGCAATTTGCGGATCGTACGTCGCGTCATCTGTCATATGGCGATCAGCGGCGCCTGGAAATTGCCCGCGCCCTGGCGACCGATCCGCAGTTATTGGCCCTCGATGAACCCGCCGCCGGCATGAACGCCACCGAAAAACTGGGTCTGCGCGAATTGCTAGTCAAGATCAAAGCTGATGGCAAAACCATTCTGCTCATTGAGCACGATGTCAAACTGATGATGGGACTGTGCGACCGCATGACCGTGCTCGATTATGGCAAACCCATCGCCCAAGGTCTGCCCGCTGAAGTACAAAAAAATCCGGCTGTCATCGAAGCCTATTTGGGAGGAGGGCACTGATGTCGACCACCGTATTAAAAGTCAGCGGCTTAAAGGTCGCTTATGGCGGCATTCAGGCCGTCAAGGGCGTCGATCTCGAGGTACGTGAAGGCGAGCTCGTCACGCTCATTGGTGCTAATGGCGCCGGCAAGACGACGACCCTCAAGGCCATCACGGGTACTCTGCCAGATTGTAGGGTCGAAGGTCACATCGACTACATGGGTCAGGCCATCAAAGGCAGTACTTCCTTTGGGCTAGTGAGAAATAGCCTGGCGATGGTGCCTGAAGGCCGTGGTGTATTTACCCGCATGTCGATTCTCGAAAATCTACAAATGGGTGCCTACATTCGCAACGACAAGGCCGAGATCGCCGTCGATATCGATAAATGGTTTGCTGTTTTTCCGCGCCTCAAAGAACGTGCAACGCAGATGGCCGGCACTTTGTCGGGCGGTGAGCAACAGATGCTGGCGATGGCGCGTGCGCTGATGAGTCACCCCAAGCTGCTGCTGCTCGATGAGCCATCGATGGGACTCTCGCCGATCATGGTTGAGAAAATTTTTGAAGTGGTACGTTCGGTTTCGGCGCAGGGCGTGACAATTTTGCTGGTCGAGCAAAATGCCAAGCTGGCTTTGCAAGCTGCGCATCGTGGCTACGTGATGGAATCTGGCTTGGTAACGATGAGCGGTATTGCGCGCGATATGTTGGATGATCCTAAGGTGAGGGCGGCTTACTTAGGAGAGTAAAGCGGTGTAATTCACTGTGGAGAGCGTCATGAAACTGTATGGGTACTTCCGTAGTTCGGCCTCCTACCGGGTGCGTATCGCGCTTAATCTCAAGGGTCTGGCTTACGACAGCGTGCCTGTTCATCTGCTCAAACAAGGCGGTCAGCAATTGACTGCTGACTACCGCGCCATCAACCCCGACGCGCTGGTTCCTGTGCTGGTCGATGCAACGCACGATTCGACGCTCACGCAGTCGCTGGCAATTATCGAGTATCTGGAAGAAACACACCCCACGCCGTCTCTGCTGCCAACGGATCCCGTTGACCGCGCATTCGTTCGCAGTATCGCGCTGCAGATCGCCTGCGACATTCATCCGCTGAATAATTTACGCGTATTGCGTTATTTGGTGCGCAATCTGCACGTCGCCGATGCTGACAAAGACGCCTGGAGTCGCCACTGGTGCGAGCAAGGTCTGGCCGCGCTCGAAACCACCCTGGCCCGTGATCGACGCACGGGCGCATTCTGTTTTGGTGAGTCCCCCGGCATGGCCGACTGTCTGCTGATTCCACAGCTAGCCAATGCACGTCGCGTGGCATGCGATCTCTCCGCCATGCCGACTCTGCTGCGCATTGAAGCCCTCTGCCAGACCCTCCCCGCCTTCATCGCCGCCGCGCCAGAAAATCAGCCTGACGCGGAGTAAGACTGATCCGCAAGAAGAAAAAGATGATGCAAACTGCGACCAACTATTTTTTGTAAGCCACCACCTTCTGCTGCTGTTCACCCAAGCCCTCAATCCCCAGCCGCATCGTTTCGCCCTTGACCAGAAAACGCTGCGGCTGCATGCCCATCCCTACACCGGGTGGTGTACCGGTCGTGATGATATCGCCTGGCATCAGGGTCATGAAGCGGCTGAGGTAACTGACGATTTTTGCGACCGAAAAAATCATCGTCCTGGTGGAGCCGCTTTGCATGCGCTCACCATCGATATCGAGCCACATGGCCAGTTTGTGCGGGTTGGGTACTTCGTCGCGCGTGACCAGCCAGGGACCGACCGGCCCGAAGGTATCGCAGCCCTTACCTTTATCCCACTGGGAACCGCGCTCAAGCTGGAACGCGCGTTCAGAGACGTCGTTGACGATGCAATAGCCAGCCACATAATCCAGCGCATTTTTTTCGCTCACATAACTTGCGCGACTGCCGATGATGATACCCAGTTCGACTTCCCAGTCGACCTTGGTCGACTCTTTAGGCAGCATCACATCATCATTCGCACCCGACAGGCAGCTGACCGCCTTCATGAAGACGACCGGTTCCTTAGGGATCGGCATGCCCGATTCAGCTGCATGATCAGCGTAGTTCAGGCCAATGGCGATAAATTTACTGACCTGAGCAATCGGCACACCGAAGCGGGGCTTGCCGCGCACCACTGGTAATTTGGCCGGCTTGATTTTGGCCAGCCGCGCCAAGCCGGCAGGGGAGAGAATCGCAGCGTTGATGTCAGGGATGATGGCGGATAAATCACGCAGCTTTTGATCGGCATCGATCAAGCCAGGTTTTTCTTTGCCGGGACGGCCATAGCGAACCAGTTTCATTGTGTCTCCTTGTTGAGTGCCTGTTTGAATTGATTTTATCAGTGAACAGAGGATAAAACGGAGGATAAAAAAAATCCTGTCAGACCAGTGTCTGACAGGATTGTATTAAAAAGAAAAAAATTAGCGCGGGGTCAGTGTCACCTGCAAACGCAGCTGTTGGCCCGGATCGTAAGACATCATCGAAGTCTGCGTATGCCCACGATATTCATAAGTGACCTGGTAGCCGACCGTGCGCTGCTCCCAGTTATCGATCGTGCGGCACTGACGCACTGGCTGTTCACTGGTGGTCACGCCGTTATCCTGATTTTGCATACGGTCGCCGACCAGGGCGCCGGTGATCGCACCAGCCGCCGTCGCGACGGTGCGGCCATTACCGCCACCGACCTGGTTACCTAAAATGCCACCGACAATACCGCCGATGATGCCGCCGCCCGCATCGCTAGAACGTTGCTGACGCTGCACATTGACATACTCTGTGCGACATTCCTGGCGCGGATGATTGACTTGCTCGACGCGCGGCGTGACGCTGATAACACGCGCATAATCTTCGAAATCGGCAGCCTGGCTAAATGAGGCTGCGCATAAGCAAATGAGAGGTAGACCGGATTTGATAAGACTTTGCATTGCGTGCTCCTGAATTGATCGGTTGTAACAAGATAACGGAAAATGATCTGCCTGGATGACGCCGAGAATGTAAAAGAATGTATCGCGGAATTTTATGCGCACATCGACCAACCCATCCCCTAAGATCAAGGCAGTGTAATCCGGAACGTATCTTACCTTAAACGCTTACCCTTAATGCTCCTGAAACGCGCATTACATTTGGTCTGAAATGAGGCAGGCAAGGTGGGACTAGTGACGGTTTGCCTGAATGACAAAGTGATTGGTATAAGTTTTTTCGGGCAGCACATTACCATACTGTGAATTAAAGTCGGCCAGCACCTGCCATTCATTTTTTGCGCCGTCCACGGGCATCATGCCGTCGGTCGCAAACATACCCATTTGCTGGCGCAATGTGTTGAGATGCGCGACGCGATCTTTGCCGCTGACTTCCACTGGGTGTGGGGTCAGGTCTTGACATAACAGGTCCTGACATAAAAAATTCTTCAAATGTGTCATGTCAAGACCTGACCCCAGAAACTTTGGTCCCGCCGACAGGAATCGGACCTGTATCTAGCGCTTAGGAGGCACTTGTTCTATCCATTGAACTACGGCGAGACGCGCACGATCACGTAGTAATCCTGCGATCGTGAGCGAGATTATAGCTGACCTGTCGTCAAACACACTGCAGGCTTGGCCTGCGAATCGGTACAATAGCGGACTTTATTCACTTAGTCGGCGCGTACCTCGTGCTTGCGAACTACTTCAGGCTTATTTTTTATGGCAGTACTCTCACTCTCTAATGCGCAGCTGGCTTTCGGCCATGTCGCTTTGCTTAATCATGCTGAATTCTCACTCGAGACGACCGAGCGAGTCGGACTCATTGGCCGTAACGGGACGGGTAAGTCCTCGCTGCTGAAAATTATTGCCGGCCTGTCCAAGCTCGACGATGGCCTGCTGGTGATGCAGCAAGGGCTCAATATCGCCTACGTCGATCAGGAGCCGCATTTTGAAAGTGACATGAGCGTATTTGATGCGGTCGCCTCCGGTCTGGGAGATATGCCGGCACTGCTCAATGAATATGAAGCGTTGACCGGCCAGTTTGGCGGCGACGATGATGAGGCGCTCATGGAGCGCATGCACGAGATCCAGCTCAAGCTTGATGCCGGCGATGCGTGGAATCTCAAGAACCGCGTTGAGACCACGCTCGACCGCCTCAATCTGGATCCGGCGATGCTCATGGGGACGCTCTCCGGTGGTATGCAAAAACGCGTTGCCTTAGCCTGTGCGCTGGTGAGTGCGCCCGATGTACTGCTACTCGATGAGCCGACCAACCATCTGGATTTCTCGTCAATTTTGTGGCTCGAGGGTCTGCTGCGTGATTACAAGGGCAGCGTGCTTTTCATTACCCATGACCGGCGCTTTCTCGATAACGTCGCCACGCGCATCGTCGAACTCGATCGCGGCAAAATTTTATCCTTCCCCGGTAACTTTACGACCTATCAGGCACGCAAGGCCGAACTGCTGGAAAACGAAGAAGTTGAAAACGCCAAATTTGATAAATTTTTAGCGCAGGAAGAAATCTGGATCCGCAAAGGCGTCCAGGCCCGTCGTACCCGTGATGAAGGACGGGTACGGCGCTTAGAAGCATTACGTCTAACCCGTACTGCGCGGCGTGACCAGCAAGGTCAGGTCAAGCTCGATGTGGCCACGGGTGATCGCTCCGGCAAGATCGTCGCTGAGATGGAAAATGTGAGCAAGGCTTTTGGTCCTAAGGTGATCGTCAAGGACTTCAGCGCCACGATTCTGCGCGGCGATAAGGTCGGCCTTATTGGTGCCAATGGCGCCGGTAAGACCACGCTGCTCAAGCTGATCCTGGGCGAAGATAATGCCGACAGCGGCACCATCCGTCTGGGCACCAAGCTGCAGGTAGCGTACTTTGATCAGATGCGCGCGCAGCTTAATGAAGAAGATAGTCTGGCCGACACCATCGCGCCCGGCAGCGACTGGGTCGAGATCAATGGCCAACGGCGGCACGTCATGACGTATCTGAACGATTTCCTGTTTGCGCCCGAACGTGCGCGTTCGCCGGTCAAGTCACTCTCCGGCGGTGAACGTAATCGTTTGCTGTTAGCGCGGCTGTTCGCCAAGCCGGCCAACGTGCTGGTGCTCGATGAACCGACCAATGATCTCGATATCGATACCCTCGAGCTGCTCGAAGAACTGCTGGAAGAATACAAAGGCACCGTATTTTTGGTCAGCCATGACCGTACCTTCCTCGACAACGTCGTCACGCAGGTGATCGCTTCCGAAGGCGAAGGAAAGTGGCAAGAGTATGTAGGCGGCTATACCGACTGGGAAACCTATCGTCAGTCTGCTGCTGCAGTCACCAAAACACCGGCCAAAGCGGAGCCAAAAAACGAGCCCAAAGAAGCCGCGCCAGCCAAGAAAAAACTCAGTTACAAAGAGCAGCGTGAGCTCGATGCCTTACCTGAACTGATCGCGTCATTGGAGGCGGAACAGGCAGCTATCACGGCCCAATTGGCCGATCCGGCCTTCTATAGCAAACCTGCAGGCGAGCAGGAACGCATCCATCAACGCTTCGCTGCAATCGATGTGCTGCTCTTGGACAGTATGGAAAAATGGGAAGCGATCGAGGCGCGCACCAAGACCTGATGATTGACTAACATTCAGACTTTCATTCAGCCCTTGATTCAGGTGCGCACCCATTTGGCTGCGCGCCTTTTTTGTGGCGATGGATTGCGCTAGAGCGTCACCCGGCGAAAATCGCGCGGCCGAAAGCCCATGGCGAACAGGGCGCCAAAATACGTCAGGCCGCAGGCAGCGATGACTTGCATGAGCAGGGCAAAGCGCAGGAAGGGCTGTTCCTTCATGCCTAGCCAGTCAAAGTGACCGGCGTTCCAGCGCGCCATGAAGCCCATCAAACACAAGGCGATCAGCAGCCGGGTCATGAACCATAACCAGCCCGCTTGCGGCGTGAAAATCGCATGCCGGCGCAGGCCCACATAAAGAAAAAGCGCGTTCAGGCAGGCACCCAAACCGACCGACAAAGCCAGGCCGGCGTGGGCGAGTACGGGCACAAAAAATAAATTCATGATTTGCGATGCGATCAGCACACCGATAGCGATTTTGACCGGCGTACGAATATTTTGTTTGGCATAAAAACCCGGCGCCAAAATTTTGACGACGATCAGACCGATCAAGCCGACGCCGTAGGCAATGAGGGCAGTGGCCGTCATGCCGGCATCGATGTTGGTGAATTTCCCGGTATGAAAAAGCGTCGCTGTCAGCGGTATCGACAGTGTCGCCAAGGCCAGCGCGCAGGGCAGCGCCAGCAGAAATGTTAGTCGGAGTCCCCAGTCCAGCAGAGCAGAATATTCAGCGGTATTTTCTTCTGCGTGGGCTTTCGAAAGACTCGGTAGCAGGATCGTGCCCAAGGCCACGCCCAGCAAGGCAGTGGGAAACTCCATCAGTCGGTCCGCATAACCGAGCCAGGTGACGCTACCCAGTGGCAGTCGGGAGGCGATATTCGAATTGATCAGAATGCTGATCTGGGCTGCTGAGACGGCAAAAATCGCCGGACCCATTTTACGCAAGACCGAACGTACCCCCGGATCGCGGAATGCTTCTGGCAGATTAAATGACACACCGGGCAGCATACCGATCTTGATCAAGGCCGGTATCTGAATCGCCAGCTGCAGAATGCCGCCGACGAGGACAGCAATCGCCAGCGCATAAATCGGGTGTTCAAGGTAGGGCGTGAGGAAGATCGTGGCGACGATGGAGGAGACGTTCAGCAGTACCGGCGTAAAGGCAGGGATCTTGAATTCGCGCCAGGTATTGAGGATGCCACCGGACAGGGCCACGAGCGACATAAAGCCAATATAAGGGAACATGATGCGCGTCATGACGACGGCCGCATCAAAAATCTCTGGTGTAGACTGCCAGCCGGGCGCAAAGCAATAGGTAATCAGGGGGGCGGCAGTCATGCCGAGCAGGCAGGTAAAAACCAGGGTCCAGGTCAGGATGGTCGCTACATGATCGACCAGTGCCTTGGTGTCATCTTGTCCTTTTTGCACTTTATATTGTGCCAGGATCGGCACAAAGGCCTGTGAAAACGCCCCTTCGGCAAAGATGCGCCGCAGCAGATTGGGGATGCGGAAGGCAATATTGTAGGCATCGGTAAAGCCGGACGCGCCAAAATAACGCGCGATCAGGATTTCACGTACCAGGCCGGTTACGCGCGATAACATCGTCATGCCGGAAATGGTGGCCAGTGCTCTGAGCAAATTCATGGCTGCGATTATAGCGGCAGAGTTGCCTCAACATCCGTGTGGACCGTGCGTGCAACGACAGTATTACAAGGATTCAGCGTCCGGATTGCTCGCTTGCAGAAAACGGGTTATAATTGCCGACTTCGCGAAGTCTCGTTTAACATTATTTTGCGCTTTACCGAGCGCATTTCGACCCAGTTTTAGGAATTATTCATGGCAAATACAGCACAAGCTCGCAAACGCGCTCGTCAGGCAGTCAAGCAAAACGCGCACAATTCGTCGCAGCGTTCGACATTGCGTACAGCGATCAAGGCAGTCCGCAAGGCGATTGAAGCCGGCGACAAGGCCGCCGCGGCGCAAGTGTACGCGACCTCAGTCTCGACGATTGACCGCATTGCCGACAAAAAAATCATTCACAAGAATAAAGCTGCACGGCATAAAAGCCGTTTGTCAGCTGCGATCAAGGCCCTGGCCTAATCAATTCTTCTGCCATGCGATTGCATGGCAGGTGAGCAGTATAAAAAAACCCGCATGGTATCGATCATGCGGGTTTTTGTTAGTCCGCTTAAAGCTTATTTTCGCCCTGGAATACCATCGATCGTGCTGCCGGCCTTAAAGCCTTTTTGTTTAAACCAGCCAAGATTCATTTCCAGCGCATAACGGGCATTTTTTTCCGCGCAGTGGGAATCCAGAGTTTGCGGCTTCATATCTTCAATGTTGATGATCACGCCCTTGTCGTCGAGGAAGGCTACCGACAGCGCCAGCGGGGTATTTTTCATCCACATACAAATACCGGCTGGCTGGGGGAAGATAAAAATCATTCCCTCATTCTGTGCCATCTTTTCACGAAACATCAAGCCCTGCTGACGTTGTGCATCCGTAGCGGCGACTTCCGCCTTGATCACATACATGCCGGCACCAAGCTCTGTGGTGGGAAAGCGGGAGATTTGTTGTGCCAGGCTCGCGCAGCTCAGGGTGAGTACAGCGATGCCGGTAGTCAGACGAAAAAGATGGCGCAGATTCATGGTGAGGATCAAAAGTTGAAAGATAAGGTGCGCAGTGTAGCAGCACTCCCATAAAAAAAAGGCAGGACAAGCCTGCCTTTTACACAGCGAATGCAATATTGAATGCATTCAGCTAGCGCGGTACCTTGTTATTTGGTGACGCGCCAGACGACATTACTTCGGTGCAGCAGCTGGTGCGTCAGCCTTGTCTTTTTTGGCTGCTTTTTCTTTTTTTGCAGCTGGGGCTGCAGGTGCTTCTGCCTTGGCTGGGGCAGCTGGAGCAGCTGCAGGCGCTGCAGCTGCAGCAGGTGCGGCTGCTTTTGGATCGGCCGCTGGTGCTTTTGTGTGGCTACCGGCAAATGCGCTGACGGCAAACAGGGAAGTAACTAATACGGCGATGAGCTTGTTCATTTTCAACTCCTCCAGATGATAGTTTGTAACGCGATTGATTCACATGAATCATGTCGAATAACGTCGATCTGAATTGCCCGTTGACACTATTTTTAAAAAAAGTTGAATAAATATTATCGCAGCGCAGCAATAAAATCAGCGAGCGATTGGTTTATTTAAGGGAAGGGTAAGGTCGTTGTGAAAAAAATGCAGGCGAAAAAAAAGGCAGGATGTTCCCCGCCTTTCGATATTGCGTTGCAGCGAATTACTTGGCTGCAGCTGCTTCAGCCGCTTTTTTGGCTTTTTTGGATTTCTTTGCTTTTTTGGCTTTTTTGGCTTTTGGTGCTGGTGCATCGGCACTAGTGGTTGCTTGTGCGGAAGGAGCAGGCATGCTGGTGTGGCTGGATGCGAATGCAGAAACGGCAAACAGTCCAGCGACTAAAGCGGCGATCAGGTTTTTCATGAGTGTGTCCTTCAAAGGTGCATGTTAAAAAAGGGTGATTCTATAGAACCAGTGCGAATAACGGTGTTTTGCCTTGCAGGTTGACAGCGGCCTTACAAAAGCCTCTCTCTCCCTGCAACTACCTATTCCGATTTTTATTATACTATCTGAGTATCCTTGTGGAAATAATAATTCTAATTGAAATGGACGTCTATTTTCTGCATTTGCCGGCCCTTGGTTTAATCGTGCGACCATTTTTGGAAAAATAATGCCAATGCGTTCCTGTAAGCTGGTCCTATCGCTGTTTTTTGTCTGTGCTGCAGGCTTAAGCTTGGCTGCGGCACGCGTGCCGACATCCGACGCCCAGGTGCTGGAAAAATTAGCCTTCAAACCCACTGATCCGCTCGCCCGCGAACTGGGCCAATTGCGTAGCGCACATCTGCGCGACCCTGCTAATCGGCAGATCGCCGTGCAGCTGGCAAACCGCTATTACGACATGGTCGGCGAGGAAGGTGATCCGCGCTATCTGGGCTACGCCGAAGCGGCATTGGCCCCTTGGTGGCTGCAAGCTCAGCCACCTGGCGATGTGCAATTAATTCGCGCTCGCCTACGCCAGTTTTTGCACGACTTTCCGGGTGCCCTGACCGACCTCGAGCAATTACTCGCGCGTGAGCCCAACAATACCTCCGCCAGGGCACTGCGTGCCATCATTTACGTGGTGCAGGCACGTTACTCCTTGGCACGCAGCGACTGTAATGAATTATTGTCTGCGCCGACCAGTCTGATTGGCTTGGGTTGTATTGCCATGATTGACGGTCTGACTGGCAAGGCTGCTGCGGCGTTCGCGCGTTTGAATGCCGCCTATGCAGTACAGCCCCCAGCCGGCAATGAAGAAAAAATGTGGTTTCTTCTGCGCCTCACGGAACTGGCTCAGCGACTCGGTCAAAATGATGTGGCAGAACGACGATTCAAGCAAGCCATCGCCCTCGGGATTAACGATACCTTCCTGTTAGCGGCGTATGCGGATCTGTTACTCGACTTGCGCCGTCCGGCAGAGGTGGTATTGCTGTTGAAAGATAAAACCCGTTCAGACGGTTTATTATTGCGGCTCGTTCTGGCGCAGCGCAGTTTGAACCTGCCAACAGCTGCCGAACTGGAAGCCGCCCTCGGTGCACGTTACGCCGCGGCCCAGTTACGTGGTGACACCGTCCATCAGCAGGAAGAGGCGCGGTTTATGCTGCATGTCAAAGCCAATCCCCAACGCGCGCTATGGCTGGCGCAGCAAAATTGGCAGGTACAGCGTGAGCCGCGTGATGCGCGTATTTTTTTAGAAGCCGCGATCGCCAGTAAAGACATCAGCGCCGCCCAGCCCGTCCTGCAGTGGTTAGCTGAGAGCCGGATCGAAGACCCCACCCTCATCAGCCTCAGCCAAGAACTCAGGAAGACTGCCCAATGAAGCGCCTATTTTTACTACTGACGGGATTACTGATGACGCTGGGTGCCCAGGCACACAAGCCGAGTGACAGCTATTTGAGCCTGCGAGTTGAAGAGCGCGTCGTAACAGGCCAGTGGGATATCGCCCTGCGTGATCTGGATTTCGCACTCGGCCTCGACAGCAACGGTGACGGCGAAATTACCTGGGGTGAAGTCAAGGCCAAACACAGCGACATCGCCGCCTATGCCTTCTCGCGCCTGCAATTATTTGCCGATGGCGCTGTCTGCCCGACGCGAGTGAACGAACACCTGATCGATGATCATACCGATGGCGCCTATGCTGTCATGCGATTTAGTGCAGATTGTCCTTCGACGGTGCATGAACTGGGCGTGCACTACACGCTGTTCTATGACGTCGACCCGCAGCATAAGGGATTGCTGCGGCTTGAATACAAGGGCGATACCAATGCCGCCATCTTTGCGCCAGAAACTGCGCGGCAAAACTTCAGTCTTGCCGAGCCGGATAAGGCCGCACAGTTTGTGAACTATGCCCGCGAGGGTGTCTGGCACATCTGGATCGGCTTCGATCACATCCTGTTTTTACTTGCGCTGTTATTGCCTGCCGTGGTGGTGCGCGATGGCCGTGCCTGGCAGGCTGTGTCGGCGTTCAAGCCGGCCTTCTGGTCGGTACTCAAAATTGTCACAGCCTTTACGCTGGCCCATTCCATCACGCTGACCTTAGCTACTTTGGGATATATCAGTCTGCCTTCGCGCTGGGTTGAATCGACGATTGCCGCCTCGGTGGTCGTGGCTGCTTTGAATAATATTTATCCCCTGTTTCGCGAGCGGCGCTGGCTGATGGCCTTTTTATTCGGCTTGATCCATGGCTTTGGTTTTGCGAGCGTGCTGGCCGATTTGGGCTTGCCGCAGAATGCGCTGGTACTGGCTTTGTTTGGCTTTAATGTGGGCGTTGAAGCGGGCCAGCTAGCCATCGTGGCGGTATTTTTGCCGCTGACTTTCATGTTCAGGCATACGGCGTTTTACCGGCGCGGTATTTTGTACGGGGGATCGATGGTCATTATTGTGTTGGCCACGATATGGCTTGCTGAGCGGGCGCTGAACCTCAAACTCATCACCTTTTAACGCCCCGCTGGGCAGTGGCTGTGGATCACAAATCGTCGGACGAGACAGTGCAAAATTCGCCCGGCATGAGTGGGTGGGAAGCACAGGAAAATCCGCCAATGGCAATGCGGATCAAGCGCAATGTTGGTAGGCCGACTGCGGCGCTCATCCGTCTGACCTGGCGATTTTTTCCTTCCATAAGCGTGATCTCCAGCCAGCTCGTTGGGATGGCGGCACGTTGGCGGATCGGCGGCTGACGCGCCCACAGCCAGTCGGGTTCCTGCACCTGCCGCACGCCACAGCCAAGCGTGACGAAATCACCTAAATCGAGCGGTGCGCGCAATCTTGCCAGCGCTTCTGGCTGAACCAGCCCTTCCACCTGCACCAGATAAATCTTCGCCTGTTTGCGATCGGGATGACTGATGCGATGCTGGAGAGGGCCTTCATCGGTGAGCAGCATCAAACCCTCGCTATCAAAATCGAGTCGACCAGCGGGATAAATACCCGGCATCGTCAGATAGTCCGCCAGACTGGCGCGCTGGTCCTTGCCAGAAAACTGGCACATGACCTGAAATGGCTTATTAAAAAGAATGAGTGACATGGCAGAGGTCAAGCGCAGGGCGAAAAGCCGGCTGCGCGCAGGAGAATAGGGAATTGTACAAGCGCAAACAGAATGGCGGCATGAAACTTTGTGGGCACACCTATAACGCCATCGAATGAACAAAATGTTGTAAAGGCATGGCATCCAGTAAAATACTGAGGCATAATGTGAAACGTGCTCTTGTGTCTTATATAAGACCAATGAAGATCAACCCAGATCCACCAAGATCAACAATTCCCGCCCTCATCCCGGAGAAAACGATGTATCAACATATTAAAGTCCCGTCTGCTGGTAGCAAAATCACGGTCAATGCCGACTATTCGCTGACTGTGCCAGATAATCCGATCATTCCTTACATCGAGGGTGACGGAACGGGCGTCGATATCAGCCCGGTCATGCTCAAGGTCGTCGATGCCGCCGTCGCCAAGGCCTACGGTGGCAAGCGCAAGATCTCGTGGATGGAAATTTACGCCGGTGAAAAATCGACCAAGGTGTATGGTCCTGATGTCTGGCTGCCAGAAGAAACATTAAAAGTATTGAAAGACTACGTCGTGTCCATCAAGGGTCCATTGACGACGCCTGTGGGCGGCGGTATTCGCTCGCTGAACGTGGCCTTGCGCCAGGAACTCGATCTGTACGTTTGCTTGCGTCCGGTGCGTTGGTTCAAGGGCGTGCCTTCGCCAGTGCGTGAGCCAGAGAAGACCGACATGGTGATTTTCCGTGAGAATTCCGAGGACATCTACGCCGGTATCGAATGGAGCGAAGGTTCGGAAGGCGCCAAGAAACTGATCAATTTCCTGATCAATGAAATGGGCGTCAAGAAGATCCGTTTCCCGAATACCTCCGGCATCGGTATCAAGCCAGTGTCCATCGAAGGTACCGAGCGTCTGGTACGCAAGGCGCTGCAATACGCCATCGATAATGACAAGACTTCCCTGACAATCGTCCACAAGGGCAACATCATGAAGTTCACCGAAGGTGGCTTCCGTGACTGGGCTTATGCTTTGGCAGAGAAAGAATTCGGTGCCCAGCCAATCGATGGCGGCCCATGGTGCAAATTCAAGAATCCAAAAACAGGCAAAGATATCATCGTCAAGGACGTGATCGCTGATGCATTCTTGCAGCAGATTCTTTTACGTCCGGCCGAGTACAGCGTCATCGCGACCCTGAACTTGAATGGCGATTACATCTCCGACGCTCTGGCTGCGCAAGTCGGTGGTATCGGCATTGCGCCAGGTGCAAACCTGTCGGACTCCGTCGCCATGTTTGAAGCCACCCACGGCACAGCACCGAAATACGCTGGCAAGGATTATGTCAATCCGGGTTCGCTGATCCTGTCGGCTGAAATGATGTTGCGCCACATGGGCTGGTTTGAAGCGGCCGATCTAATTATCGGTTCTGTCGAAAAATCCATCACGCAAAAGAAAGTCACGTATGACTTTGCGCGCTTGATGGAAGGTGCGACGCAGGTATCCTGCTCGGGCTTCGGTGACGTGATGATCAGTAATATGTAAGCTGCAGCAGCTGGCAGAAGTTTCACAAAAAAAGCCGGAACGTTTCGGCTTTTTTTTCGGACAAATTTTGTCGTGATTTTCCTGATATATCTACAAGCTCATTACGAGCGCTGTTGTCTGACTATTTTTTGGTAATGCAGGCGAAAAAAAACCTCGCCGAAACGAGGTTTTTTTGAGGCCATCCTGATGGTGGGTAATCAGGGCGCCTGAATGTTGGAAGCTTGCTTGCCTTTTGGGCCTTGCGTGACTTCGAACTGCACTTTTTGACCTTCTTTGAGGGTCTTGAAGCCGTTCATTTGGATTGCGGAAAAGTGAGCGAACAAATCTTCACCGCCATCATCGGGAGTAATAAAGCCAAAACCCTTCGAATCGTTGAACCACTTGACTGTACCTGTTGCCATATTAAAAACGCTTTCCAAGAAGGACTATCACACGAGCCGTAAAAGCAAGAAGGCTCGCGAAATGCTGCCCCTCCTAAAACTTGCCCAATTCTTATTGACCGAGACTAATAGCTTAGTTGTCAATAAAGCTCATTGTTCCTGCAAAAAAAAATAAAGTCAAGATTAAATATGGGGAATTTGAAACATTTTTATCCGCCGCCAGTGATTCAGTGGTCTTGATTTTACAGATTCCAACGTCATCTGCGCACAGTCAAGAATCGGCGTAATATCAAGGTCAATGACAAACCTCACTGATAATCGCGCATTGCGCAAGCTGTTGAACGCTTTAGAATAGACATATGGCAACTAAGCACGATAATGGTACGTTGGCGGTGCGCGAGGAGCAAAAACTCAAGCCGCCTTCCATGTTTCAGGTATATCTACTCAATGATGATTACACGCCGATGGAATTTGTCGTCGCCGTCATTCAAGAGTACTTTAACAAGGACCGTGAGTCTGCGACGCAGATCATGCTCAAGGTCCACCGCGATGGCAAAGGCTTATGTGGCGTTTATCCGAAGGATATTGCGTCCACCAAAGTTGAGCTCGTTTTAACCCACGCAGGCAAGGCGGGACACCCGCTCCAGTGCGTGATGGAGGAAGTATGATTGCGCAGGAATTAGAAGTAAGTTTACACATGGCGTTTGTTGAGGCCCGACAGGCGCGGCATGAGTTCATCACCGTCGAGCACCTGTTGCTGGCATTGCTGGATAATCCTTCGGCGGCAGAGGTGCTGCGCGCCTGTGCAGTCAATATTGATGACATTCGCAAAACCCTGACCAATTTCGTCAGCGACAATACCCCGACCGTGCCTGGCACGAGTGAGGTCGATACGCAGCCAACCTTGGGCTTCCAGCGCGTGATTCAGCGCGCCATCATGCATGTACAGTCTGCATCGAATGGCAAAAAGGAAGTCACTGGCGCCAATGTTCTGGTCGCTATTTTTGGTGAAAAAGATTCGCATGCGGTGTATTACCTGCATCAGCAGGGCGTGACGCGGCTCGATGTGGTGAACTTCATTTCCCACGGAGTGCGTAAGGATCAGCAGGCCGAGACCAATAAATCCGCCGACGGCCCTGAAGAAGGACAAGCCGAAGGCCAGCAAAAAGAAAGTCCGCTGGATCAGTACACACAAAATCTGAACAAGGCAGCCAATGAGGGCAAGATCGACCCGCTGATCGGTCGCGAAGCAGAAGTTGAGCGCGTGATTCAAACGTTGTGCCGGCGGCGTAAAAATAATCCGCTGTTGGTGGGTGAAGCCGGTGTGGGTAAGACGGCCATTGCCGAGGGTTTGGCATGGCGCATTACGCAAAAAGATGTGCCGGAAATTCTGCAAAATGCCGTGGTCTTCTCGCTCGACATGGGCGCGCTGCTGGCCGGAACCAAATACCGTGGCGATTTCGAGCAGCGTCTGAAGGCGGTGCTCAAGCAGTTAAAAGAGAATCCAAACGGGATTTTATTCATCGACGAAATTCACACCATCATCGGCGCCGGTTCGGCTTCCGGCGGTACGCTCGACGCATCCAATCTGCTCAAGCCGGCTTTATCGAGCGGGCAGCTCAAATGCATCGGTGCCACCACCTATACCGAGTATCGTGGGGTGTTTGAAAAAGACCACGCGCTGGCGCGTCGTTTCCAAAAAATTGATGTGAATGAACCGACGGTTGAACAGACGGTGCAAATTTTACGCGGCTTAAAATCGCGTTTTGAAGAACATCACGGCGTCAAGTATTCGGCTGTCGCGCTGACGACAGCTGCGGAGCTGTCTGCGCGCTTTATCAATGATCGTCATCTGCCCGACAAAGCGATCGACGTGATCGACGAGGCCGGTGCCGCGCAACGCATCTTGCCCAAGTCCAAGCAAAAGAAAACCATCGGCAAAACCGAGATCGAGGACATCATTGCCAAGATCGCGCGTATTCCGCCGCAAACTGTTAATCAAGATGACCGCAGTAAGCTGCAGACGATTGATCGTGACTTGAAAAACGTCGTGTTTGGCCAGGATCCGGCGATTGAAGCGCTGGCTTCTGCCATCAAGATGGCCCGCGCTGGTCTGGGTAAAACCGACAAGCCGATCGGCTCCTTCCTGTTCTCTGGTCCGACTGGTGTGGGTAAAACCGAAGTCGCCAAACAGCTGGCCTTCATCATGGGTATCGAGCTGATCCGCTTTGATATGTCGGAATACATGGAGCGTCATGCTGTGAGCCGTATGATCGGTGCGCCACCGGGTTATGTGGGCTTTGATCAGGGCGGTTTGCTCACGGAAGCGATCACCAAGAAGCCGCATTCAGTGCTGCTGCTCGATGAAATTGAAAAAGCCCATCCGGATATTTTCAATATTCTGCTGCAGGTGATGGACCATGGCACGCTGACCGATAATAACGGTCGTAAGGCCGACTTCCGTAACGTGATCATCATCATGACCACCAACGCCGGCGCAGAGAGTCTGCAAAAGCGTACCATCGGCTTCACCGAGAAGAAGGAAGCCGGCGATGAAATGGCCGATATCAAGCGGATGTTTACGCCAGAGTTCCGTAATCGTCTGGATGCCATCATCAGCTTTGGTGCGCTCAACGAGGATGTGATTTTGCGCGTCGTCGATAAATTCCTCATGCAACTCGAAGAACAGCTGCATGAAAAGAAAGTCGAAGCGATCTTCTCGGATCGACTGCGAAAATTCCTGGCGCGTAAGGGCTTTGATCCATTGATGGGTGCGCGGCCAATGTCGCGCCTGATCCAAGACATGATCCGCAAGGCCTTGGCTGACGAGCTGCTGTTCGGCAGACTCGTTACCGGCGGTCGTGTGACGGTGGATCTGGATGAGAAAGATGCGGTCATGCTCGACTTTAATGAGGGCGATGCCACACCGCCTGCCACGCCGCAGGAAACGGTGGAAGTCGACTAAGCCAGTCGTTTAAGTCAGTGCGAAAAAAAACCGAACCTGCTGGTTCGGTTTTTTTTCGCCTGCCTGGTAAAGCAGCAGATGCGCTGATGACAGAAAATTACTGCGCCGGATTCATCATCTCGGCATGAATCCGATTGATCTCGCTGACGACTTGATCGGACAGCCGTACTGCATAGGCATCAATGTTTTGCTTGAGCTGCGCAAGACTCGTTGCACCAATGATGGTGGACCCTACAAACCAGCGCGAATAACACCAGGCCAGGGCCAGCTCGGTCGGTGTGAGGCCATGCGCGGCTGCCAGGGCGACGTAACGACGGGTTGCCTCGACCAGTGCTGGACGCAGATAACGCGGGCTCCAGGTCGGCGGGAACAGATTCAGGCGGCCATCGGCATGGGGATTCTGCAGATATTTGCCGGTCAGCTGACCAAAGGCTAAGGGGCTGTAGGCCAGCAGGCTGACTTGTTCGTGATAACAGACTTCATCGAGCGAGGTCTCGAAACTGCGATTCGCCAGATGGTAGGCATTTTGAATCGAGACGATGCGCGGCAGTCCTTTCATTTCGGACTGCTTAATAAATTCGCTCACACCCCAGGAACTTTCATTGGACACGCCGATATGGCGAATTTTGCCTTCCTTGACTAGTTCACCCAGCGTACTGAGGGTTTCTTCGATCGGAATGCAGGCACGATCAAGCGCCGGATCAAACACCGTCTGACCAAAGATGGGCACGTTGCGGCTCGGCCAGTGCAGCTGATACAAATCGATGTAGTCGGTTTGCAGGCGTGCCAGATTACCTTCGACAGCAGTACGTACATCGGCCGCGCCAAGATCGCCTTTGCCATCGCGAATCCAGGCCATGCCGGAAGGGCCAGTCATTTTAGTCGCCAGAACGATCTTACTGCGCTGGCCGGATTTTTTGAGCCAGCTGCCGATGTGTCGTTCCGTTGCGCCTTGTGTTGCTGCGCGCGGCATGACCGGATACATCTCCGCCGTATCGATAAAATTGATGCCGCGTTCGAGGGCATAGTCGAGCTGACTATGCGCGTCGGCTTCGGTATTTTGTTCGCCGAAGGTCATGGTACCAAGGCAGATCGGCGTAACCAGCAGGTCGCTGCTTCCAAGCGGGATTTTTTTCATAGTCTTGATGAGAATTTAAGGGTGAACGCCAGGATAGCGTGAATGGCGGATCGCTGCCGCGCACTCGCGGATGAGTCCCGGGCCGCGGTAGATCAGACCGCTGTAAAGTTGCACCAGCTGCGCGCCAGCGGCGATTTTTGCCTGCGCATCTAGGCCCGATAAAATGCCGCCCACGCCAATGATGGGGATGGCATCGCCGAGTTCAGATTTAAGGGCGCGGATGACGTGATTGGATGCCGCAAACACCGGCGCTCCTGAGAGTCCGCCGGTTTCTGCGCCATGCGGCAGGTGGGCGACGGCCTCGCGCGCGATGGTGGTGTTGGTCGCGATCACGCCGTCGATCCGGTGCTGCAGTAAAGCGGCGGCGATATGTTTGATCTGCTCACTGTCCATATCCGGGGCAATTTTGAGCACCAGCGGCACGTAGCGTTTATGCTGATCGGCCAGGCGTTGCTGGCTGTTTTTGAGTAGCGCTAACAGACTATCGAGTTCTGATCCGCCTTGCAGCTGGCGCAGGTTTTTCGTGTTGGGCGAGGAAATATTGACCGTCACATAACTGGCGAAGCGGTACACCTTTTGCAGACAGTAGAGATAATCGTCTGCCGCACGTTCGATCGGTGTATCAGCATTTTTACCGATATTTAATCCCAGCACACCCTGGCGGTCCTGATAAAAACGCGAAGCCTGGACGTTGCTGATGAAGGCCTCTACGCCGCCATTATTAAAGCCCATCCGATTAATGATGGCGCGCGCTTCGGGCAGCCGGAACATGCGTGGCTTTGGATTACCGGCTTGCGCGCGCGGCGTGACAGTGCCGATTTCCACAGCGCCAAAACCGAGCGCGGCCAGGCCGTCGATCGCCGCGCCATCTTTATCGAGACCGGCGGCCAATCCGACCGGATGGGGGAAATCGATGCCCATCACCTTGACCGGATGAGGCTGCGGATGACCAAATAGACGCAGCACGCTCTGGGCAGCAGGTTTTTTTAAGAGGCCAAGCGTGAGGTCATGTGCCGCTTCGGCATCCATGGAAAATAACAGGGGTCGGGCCAGCGCGTACAGAATATTTTCAGCCATGGGAGCAATTCATCGGACAAGAAGCCGTGATTTTACCGCGAGGCTCTCATGCCGATGGAAATTCATCCATTAATTTCCATGCGCCGTCATAGTAGGCTTCGATGGGGCGAAAGCGAGTCTTGTAGGCCATCTTGCGGCTTTGCGCGATCCAGTAGCCCAAATACACATACGGCATACCGAGTTCACGCGCCTGCTCTATTTGCCACAGCACGTTGTAGGTACCATAAGCGGCGCCCACCACATCGGGATCGTAGAAGGTGTAGACCGACGACAGGCCGTCTTCGAGAATATCGACGATGCTGACCATGCGTAAGGTTTGATCGGGATCACGAAATTCGATCAGGCGTGTGTTGACTTTACTTTGCAGCAGAAATTGCGCGTACTGGTCACGGCTGTCCTGATCCATTCCGCCGCCTGAATGGCGTGCCGTCTGGTAGCGCAAATAAAGATCGTAGTGCTCCTGCAGATAAGTCAGGGTCGTCACGCCGGTGATGAGCGTGTTGTGCTGTTGCCAGGCGCGGCGCTGACTGCGTGAACGGGTGAATTCGCCAGCGCGCACACGCACCGGTGTACAGGCATTGCAGCCGTCACAATAGGGGCGGTAGGTAAAGATACCACTGCGCCGAAAACCTTTTTTGACCAGTTCGGAATAGACCCCGACATTGATCAGATGGGAGGGCGTCGCGACCTGTGAACGGGCCAGGCGTGCATCGAGATAACTGCAGGGGTAGGGCGCAGTGGCATAAAACTGCAGGGCTGATATGGGCAGTTCTTTTAAGTGCGTCATGCAATGTCCGGATCAGAGTAAGAACATGCCTTTAATTTACACCGGAAGTGCCCGTTCGGCGTCGATTTTTTTGGCACATTTAAAAAAATGATGCGCTATCCCAGCGGAGAATTTGCGGTGCCTTGATGGCCTCGTTGAGGTGATCCATAAAGGTCGTGCGGCGGATGGGTAAGGCGCCCAGTGATGCGAGATGACGGGTCTGCTGCTGACAGTCGATCATGCGCACGCCTTGCTGGCGTAAAAAATGCACCAGATAGGCCAGCGCGATCTTGGAAGCGTCAGTGACGCGCGCAAACATCGACTCACCATAAAACATTTGTCCAATCGATACCCCATACGCGCCGCCGACTAACTGGCCCTCGTACCAAACTTCACTCGAATGGGCATAGCCGCGTCGGTATAAGTCGGTATAACTGTCGATGATGGCGGGCGATATCCAGGTGCCTGTATCGTCCGACCGGGGCGCTGCGCAGGCTTGCATGACGGCCTGGAAGTCGCTGTCAAAGCGGTGTTCCCAGGCTTGTCCGGCTTGTTGGCTGCAGCTGAATTTTCGCAGGGTTTTTTTCAGGCTGGCGGAGATGATGAAGTCATCGGTCTTTAATACCATGCGTGGATCCGGGCTCCACCAGAGGATCGGCTGGTCGATGGAATACCAGGGAAAAATACCATGCCGGTAAGCGTCCAGCAGACGCTCGGCAGACAAATCGGCGCCGGCGGCCAGCAAGCCTCCTGCGCCCTGTTGTTCAGTGAGCGCGGTGGCGACATCGGGGAACGGTGTACTCGCTTCCAGCCAGGGAATCATCGTTATGCAGCGTCGCTCATGGGTTTAAGAATATCGTGGCTGTGAAAATCAAAGCTGCCGCCTTGTTTGACGCGCGCGAGATCGGCGAACAGATAACGCAAGGTATGACTGACGGTAGGAAAAGCAATCTCGCTCCACGGAATATCCGCTTCGGAAAACAGCGCGACTTCGAGACTTTCAACACCGGCGGCGTAGTTCAGGTCGAGCAGTGTGGCACGGTAAAACAAATGGACCTGATGCACATGCGGCACATTGAGGAGCGAGAACAGATCATGCAGTTCAATGTTGGCGCCGGCTTCTTCTTCCGTTTCACGACGTGCGGCCTGCATGGTGGTTTCATTGTTTTCCATAAAACCGGCTGGCAGTGTCCAGTATCCCCGACGCGGCTCGATGGCCCGCTTACAGAGTAAAATTTGCACTTGACCCTGATCCTCCCAAATAGGAATGGAACCAACGACCATTTTTGGATTCTGATAATGCACGGTGCCGCATTCGGTGCAGACAAAGCGTTCGCGTGTGTCGTCCGGCGGTATCAGAAGGGTAATCGGGTGGGCACAGTCGGAGCAAAATTTCATGGAGAGCGCGTGGTCTGTTCAACCGTTCCAAAAGAGTAGGTGAGAAGTGTATCATCGCAGGCGATATTGCGAACCCATTTGCACTCTAGGGCGATACCCTGTATATTTCGGCATTCAGACGCGGGGTGGAGCAGTCTGGCAGCTCGTCGGGCTCATAACCCGAAGGTCGTAGGTTCAAATCCTGCCCCCGCAACCAAGTCGAACAAGCTTTAAGCATGATGCATTTTCATGCATTTTCATCCCAGCCCCATATCAGCGGTCACCATCTAATACGGGCTCCGGGAACGCAGCATCAACGGGTTCACAGTTTCTTTAACCGCACAGCATTGTTATCTGATGCTGAACGTTGAACATTATTTCTGCCTAAAATTTTATTTTTTAGCACCATACAACGCACATGAATACACCTGAGGCGAAAAAAGTCCTCGAAACTGCACTGCTCTGCGCGCATGAGCCTCTGTCAGTTAACGATCTTAAAAAGTTATACATCGACCAGGGCGGTAATGACCACCAGGTTGATGGTGACATGATCCTGGCGATGCTCGATGAACTCCGTACCGATTGGGCGGACAAAGGCATTGAGATTGTGGCGTTGTCGACTGGCTGGCGGTTTCAGAGCCGGCCCGAGATGAAAATTTATCTCGAACGACTCAATCCCGAGAAGCCGCCCAGATATTCACGCGCGACCATGGAAACTTTGGCGATTATTGCGTATCGCCAGCCTGTCACGCGCGGCGATATTGAAGAAATTCGCGGTGTGACGGTCAATTCACAAACTATCAAAATGCTCGAGGAGCGTGGCTGGATTGAAAGCATAGGCCAGCGCGATGTGCCAGGTCGGCCTTCCTTGTTTGCGACTACGCGCCAGTTTCTCGATGATCTTGGCTTGACGGCGCTGGACCAGTTACCGCCCTTGCAGCAGGTGGCAACAGAAAATATGGCGCAGGACACCTTGGCCGAAATGGCAGCCCTGCAGGCCGACATGGACGCGAATCTGGATCAGGGAACGATGGATTTTTCAGGCAATCCTTTGCTGGCAGATTTGGCAGATGTGGCAGAGGGAGCGTCAGCAGAGGTAGCAGAACCAGCAGAGTCAGCAGAGACGGCAGAGTTGGCAGAAGTAACAGCGCCAGCTGATTCAGTACAAATAGATGCGTCAACACAAATAGCAGAAGCAACAGAAATAACAGAAACAGCCAATGATGGTGCCGAGTCGGTCGATGCCAATGTACTGAGCGTTACTGCGGATGTTGCGCCCTCAGCGGCTGACCCGATCGTCGCCGACGGCGCAGCACCAATACTTGATGAGCCTAACCAAGAACTGAATAATGACCCAACCAATTCCTAACGAAGCGTCCGTTCCATCCGCTACCGAAGCCGAGGGCAAGCAGCCCAAGCCTAAGCGCGCCCCCCGGGCCGCCGCCAAGCGAACCAAGCCTAAGGCCGATGTGCCTGCGGATGCCGCCGTCAGTGCGTTTGAGCCTGTGGCAGTGCAGGCGGAATCCGCTGACGCAGTCGAGGCGGCTGCCAAACCGGTCAAGCGCGGTGTTCGCGGACCGCGTTCCCTGCGACGCGCGCGCGCGGCACCGCGGGATGGTGAGGCAACAAACGAATCGGCCAAGTCGGCCGCGGTAACAGGCGGCGCGCAAGACCTTTCTTCTTCTGTGTCGACTGGTCAAGCGGGTACCGCAGGCAGTGATGAGGGCATTCAAGCCGATAATAAAGCCGCTAATGAAGCCGGTAATGAAGCCGCTAATGAAGCCGCTAATGTCAGGCAGACCCGACCAGCATCTCAAGACCGGCGCGAAAGACAGCCTCGTCCCGAAGGCGCGCAGGCTCAGCCGCGTTCCGGCGCAGGTAAGCCCGGTCAGCCGCGCACAGGTCAACCCAGAGCAGATCAAAAAGGCCGTGACAAATCGGCCCGTCCTGGAGGTAAGCAGCCACAGCGCGGACAGCCGAAGGCTGCCGATGCGGATGAAGTATTTTCATTTGTGACCTCGAGCGCCTTTGATGTCGAAGAAGATGCGCAGTCTGCCGCACGCCGGCAGCCGGAAAAAAATGTGCGGCGTGACCTGACCGCCGATGACGATGCGCCGAAATTACACAAGGTGCTGGCCGAAGCAGGTCTGGGATCGCGACGCGATATGGAGGATCTCATCATCGCCGGACGCGTCTCGGTGAATGGCGAGCCAGCGCATATCGGTCAACGCATTCTGCCCACCGATACGGTGCGCATCAACGGCAAGATCATTTTCCGTAAAGTGAGCAAACGGCCACCGCGCGTTTTGGTTTATCACAAGCCGGCAGGCGAAATTGTCAGTATGGATGATCCCGAAGGCCGTCCGTCGGTCTTTGAACGGCTGCCGAATATGAAGGCCGGTAAGTGGCTGGCAGTCGGTCGTCTGGATTTCAATACCGAAGGCCTGCTGTTGTTTACCACTTCTGGTGACCTGGCAAACCGACTCATGCATCCGCGTTATCAAATTGATCGCGAATATGCTGTGCGCACTTTGGGTGAGCTCGAAGAAGGCATGCGGCAAAAGTTGCTGGCCGGCGTTGAGCTCGAAGATGGCTTGGCGCAGTTTTCCCGCATCGCGGATGGTGGCGGTGAGGGTGTCAATAAATGGTACCGGGTGATTATTGGTGAAGGCCGGAATCGTGAGGTTCGCCGCATGTTCGAGGCCGTTGGCCTGACCGTATCGCGACTGATTCGTACCCGTTACGGCGCCCTGACCCTGCCGCGCGGACTAAAGCGCGGCCGTTGGGAAGAGATGGATGAGCATGCCGTACGTGATCTGATGAGCGCCAGTGGCATGGAAAATAAAGCTGCCGTGCAGGAAAGCGGCAAAAAACAGCGTGGCGACCGTCCAGCCGGGCCGCGTGGAAATAGCATTTATGACAAGGAACCGCGTTCCGGTAACGGTCACCGTCAGGGGCAAAATGCCGGTCAGGGACAGGGTTCAGGGCAAGGGCAGTCGCGTAGCCGGCAGCCCGATCCGCTGCAAACGGCACTGGGTTTCCCTACTAGCGGCCAAGGCCGTCGTGGCGGTGCTGGTGGCGGCAGCGGCAGAGGGCCGGCGCGTCCTGGGGCTTCCTCCTATGGCAATAGCGGCCCGGCATCGGGTCAGGGAATGCCGCGCCGACGTCCGCGATGAGACGCCGTACTGGCGGCGGGATGTATTGCGCATTGCCTTGACCATTGCGGCCAAGGCAGTAATCGTTTATACTCTCGAGGTTAAAAATCGGCTTGCGCTATTGGGTTTTCCCGCCGGCGCGTAGTGCGGATATTAAAAAGATGGGCTTTGCCCATTTTTTTTTTGCTTAATATTATGGGTGCCGTCCCGGCTGTATGACGGATGCCTGATGTTCGGGGAATCACTTTGCGGCTGTTTGATCTGGTAGAAAAGACCGTACAGGGTCTGGGTTATGAGCTGGTCGACATGGAAATGGCGGCGCGCGGACTCATGCGTGTGTATATCGATTTTCAAGCCCAGGACGTGGCTGAAAAAGGCTATATCAAGGTCGAGGATTGTGAAGTAGTCAGTCACCAGCTATCGCATGTGCTGACAGTCGAGAACGCTGCTTATGAGCGTCTGGAAGTGTCTTCACCTGGGCTGGATCGGCCCTTGAAAAAGCTGACTGATTACCAGCGATTTGTCGGTCAGGAAGCGGTCATCAAGTTACGCTTGCCGATGCCGATCGCAGCAAATCGCAAGTCCTTTACCGGGATCCTGGTGGCGCCGGAAGGCGAGAATTTGAAATTAGAAATTGAAGCAAAAGATGGCCCGGCCCTGTTGGAGTTTACGCTGGCCGATGTGGACAAGGCACACCTGGTGCCGAAAGTGGATTTTAGGAGTCGCAAAGCATGAGTCGCGAAGTTTTGTTATTGGTCGATGCGCTAGCGCGTGAAAAAAATGTTGACAAGGATGTGGTCTACGGATCACTTGAGCACGCGCTTGCCCAAGCTGCCAAGAAGCGCTTTGAGGGTGAAGTCGACATTCGCGTCGCGATTGATCGCGAAACCGGCGAATTCGAGTCTTTCCGCCGTTGGCGCGTGGTCCCCAATGAAGCCGGACTCCAGCTGCCGGATCAGGAAATCCTCCACTTCGAAGCCGTCGAGCAGATTCCTGATATCGAGGTCGACGACTATATCGAAGAGCCGATTGAATCAGTTGATTTCGGCCGCCGTTTTGCACAGGATACCAAGCAGGTCGTCCTGCAGCGGATTCGTGACGCTGAACGTGAACAGATCCTGCAAGACTTTCTTGAGCGTGGTGATGCACTCGTTACCGGCACCATCAAGCGGATGGAACGTGGCGATGCGATCGTCGAGTCAGGCAAGATCGAAGCACGTTTGCCGCGTGATCAAATGATCCCGAAAGAAAATTTACGTATTGGTGACCGGGTACGCGCCTACATTCAGCGTATTGAGCGCAATGCGCGCGGACCGCAGGTGATTTTGTCGCGCACCGCGCCAGAATTCATCATGAAACTGTTTGAACTGGAAGTGCCGGAAATCGAACAAGGCCTGCTGGAAATTAAATCAGCCGCACGTGATGCCGGTGTGCGCGCCAAGATCGCTGTATATACCGAAGACAAACGTATCGATCCAATCGGTACCTGTGTCGGTATGCGCGGTTCGCGGGTTCAGGCAGTCACTGGTGAGCTCGGTGGTGAGCGGGTCGATATCGTGCTGTGGTCAGATGATCCGGCGCAGTTTGTGATCGGCGCCTTAGCACCGGCGAACGTATCGTCGATCATGGTCGATGAAGAAAAACATGCCATGGACGTTGTGGTGGACGAAGAAAACCTGGCGATCGCAATTGGTCGCGGCGGACAAAACGTACGCCTTGCTTCCGAGCTGACCAAGTGGCAGATCAACATCATGACGGCGGCTGAGTCGGCCGACAAATCGGCGGTTGAAATAGCAGCTGTGCGTGCGCTGTTCATGGAAAAACTCGATGTGGATCAGGAAGTCGCCGACATCCTGGCTGAAGAAGGTTTCGCCAGTCTGGAAGAAATCGCCTACGTACCGATTTCTGAAATGCTGGAAATCGAATCGTTTGACGAAAACACGGTCAATGAATTACGTACCCGTGCCAGAGACGCCTTGGTTAGCGAAGCCATCGCTTCCGAAGAAGGCCTCGAGAATATGGAACAGGAACTGGTCAACCTGGAAGGGATCGATCGTACTCTGGCCGGTAAGCTGGGTTTAGTGGGTATCAAGACCCTGGTGCAGTTTGCTGACCTGGCCTACGACGAATTCGGCGCCATCCTGGCCTTCTCGACCGACCGTGCCCGTCAATTGATTAAAAATGCGTTTGAAGATGTTACAGATGATGAAATGAAGCTGATCGATGCGCGATACGATGACCGTGCCAAGGCCTTGAAAGCTAAGGCTTGGAGTCTGGTCGAGGCAAAGTAAGTGCCGTAGTAGTAGGCGTCATTATCATCGTGCACTATAGAAAAGAGGACTGAATGGCGAGTAACAACGTAGCCCAATTTGCGACTGAATTGAAAATGCCCGCGGATCTGCTGCTTCAGCAGCTTTCCGCTGCGGGCGTTGTCAAAGAGTCGTCGTCCGATGAATTGTCTAAGCAAGATAAGGACAAGCTGCTTGAGCACCTGCGTCGCGCCCATGGCGTTGCAGCGGAAGGTGAAAAGAAAAAAATCACCTTGACGCGGAAAGAAACCACCGAAATCAAACAGGCCGATGCCAGCGGTAAGTCACGCACCATCCAGGTCGAGGTGCGTAAGAAGCGTACCTTCGTCAAGCGCGATGAGCCGACAGCCGAAGAAGTCGCCGCGCCAGTCGTGGCCGCTGCGCCGCTGATCGATGAAGCCGAATTAGCCCGCCGCGCCGATGAAGCGCGTCGCCAGGCTGAACTGATCGCGCGTCAGGAAGCGGATTTACGCGCTAAACAAGAACATCTGGCCAAGCTGGAAGCAGAAAAAGAAGCACAGGCAAAAGTCGTATTAAAAGCCGAAAGCGAAGCGCAAAAGGCAGCTGCTGTCCAGCCACCTGTTGAGCAGGTCAAAGAAGCCGGCGCTGAGGATGAGGCCAAACGCCTCGCTGCCGATGAAGCCAAGAAAACGACGGTTGCCGCCGCCAAGGAAGTTGCCCGGGTAGCGGTCGAAAAGGCCGCCGTCGCCGAACAGGCGCGTAAAGTGGTCGCCGATGAAGTCGCGCAGATCAAGGCGATGATGAACGCGCCGCGCCGCGTGGTCAAAGCGCCAGAACCGGTCGCTCCTCCAGCCGCTGCAAAAGCCCCTGAGGGTACTTTGCACCGTCCTTTGGATAAAAAGCCGGGCGAGAAAAAAGACGACAAAAAAGTAGCGGTGACGGTCGATAAAAAATCGATCAAATCAGCCAATGTGTCCTCCACATGGCAAGACGACGCGAAAAAACGCGGCGCTGGCATCAAGACCCGCGGACCTACGGCCGGTGGTCGGGATGCATGGCGTGGTGGTCCGAAGGGCCGTCGTCAGCCCCAGCAAGATGAGCGCGAAACCAATTTCCAGGCGCCGACCGAGGCCGTGGTCAAGGACGTGCATGTGCCAGAAACGATTACCGTCGCAGAATTGGCGCACAAGATGTCGGTCAAGGCCTCCGAGGTTATCAAGCATTTGATGAAATTGGGCCAGATGGTCACTATCAATCAGGTACTGGATCAGGAAACTGCCATGATCCTGGTCGAAGAAATGGGCCATACCGCCTTTGCCGCCAAGCTCGATGATCCGGAAGCCTTCTTTGAAGATGGCGCGCAACAGCCGAATGTCGAATCGGTGCATCGCGCGCCGGTGGTGACTGTCATGGGTCACGTCGACCATGGTAAAACGTCGCTGCTCGATTACATTCGTCGTGCCAAAGTGGCGTCCGGCGAAGCCGGCGGCATTACGCAGCACATTGGTGCTTATCACGTCGAAACGCCGCGCGGCATTATTACCTTCCTCGATACGCCGGGTCACGAGGCATTTACTGCCATGCGTGCACGCGGTGCCAAGGCGACCGATATCGTTATTCTGGTCGTAGCCGCCGACGATGGTGTCATGCCGCAAACAAAAGAAGCGATCGCGCATGCGAAAGCCGCTGGCGTACCGCTGGTCGTCGCGATCAACAAGATCGATAAACCCGGTGCCAATCTGGATCGCGTTAAGCAGGAACTGGTCGCTGAACAAGTCGTGCCGGAAGAGTACGGTGGTGAATCGCCTTTCGTGCCCGTGTCTGCCAAAACCGGTGAAGGTATCGATCAGCTGCTCGAACAAGTCTTGCTGCAAGCCGAAGTGCTGGAACTGACCGCGCCTGTTGCCTCGATGGCCCGTGGTCTGGTGATTGAAGCACGACTCGACAAAGGTCGTGGTCCGGTGGCCACAATCCTGGTGCAAACCGGTACCTTAAAGCGCGGCGATGTGGTGCTGGCCGGCTCTTCTTATGGCCGTGTACGCGCCATGCTCGATGAGAACGGCAAGAGTATTACCGAAGCCGGCCCGTCGATCCCGGTCGAAATTCAGGGCTTGACGGATGTGCCTGCCGCAGGCGAAGAACTGATGGTCATGCAGGACGAGCGCAAGGCGCGTGAAATCGCGCTGTTCCGTCAAGGTAAATTCCGCGACGTGAAACTGGCCAAACAGCAGGCCGCCAAGCTGGAAAATATGTTCGACCAGATGGCCGAAGGCGAAGTCAAGAATCTGCCTTTGATCGTCAAGACCGACGTGCAGGGTTCGCAAGAAGCCTTGGTGCAGTCTTTGGTCAAACTGTCGACCTCCGAAGTGCGGGTACAAATTGTGCATGCTGCCGTGGGTGGTATCAGCGAGTCCGACGTCAATCTGGCGCTGGCATCGAAAGCCGTCATCATTGGCTTTAATACCCGTGCCGATGCATCGGCACGTAAGCTGGCCGAAAATAACGGCATCGATATCCGCTACTACAACATCATTTACGATGCAGTTGACGAGATCAAGTCGGCCCTGTCCGGTATGTTAGCGCCTGAAAAACGCGAGCAAGCCTTGGGTATGGTCGAGATTCGTCAGGTTATCCAGGTCAGCAAAGTCGGTGCAATTGCCGGCTGTCTGGTCGTCGATGGCATGGTCAAGCGCGGTTCTTCGGTTCGACTGCTGCGCGATAACGTCGTGCTGTGGACCGGTGAACTGGAATCGCTCAAACGCTTCAAAGATGACGTCAAGGAAGTCAGATCGGGTCTGGAATGCGGTCTGCAGTTGAAAAACTTCAACGACATTCAAGTCGGCGATCAGCTGGAGATTTTCGAAGTCCAGGAAATCGCGCGAACTTTGTAATCGACTGTTCCTCGAAAGAGGCACAGCAAAGGCGGTGGAGCGAATCTGTTTGATTCGCCACCGCCTTCCTTATTTGGTGAAAAAAAACGTATGGCCAAGCACAGTAAATCCATCCCGGGACGCGGTATTCGCGTGGCCGATCAGATTCAACGCGATCTGTCAGAGATCATTGCCTTCGAATTGAAAGATCCGCGGGTAGGTATGATCACCATTACCGAGGTACAGGTCACGCCCGATTACGCACATGCGAAAGTTTTTTTCACCATGCTGTCGGATAATCGCGAGGTCATTCAGAATACGCTTAACGGACTGACTGCCGCCTCGAGTTTTGTTCGCGGTCAGCTGGGTCGCCGTCTGACGATTCACACCACCCCCGAAGTCCATTTTGTGCACGACACCTCGACTGCGCGCGGGATGCAGATGTCGCGCCTGATCGATGAAGCCAACGCCACGCGGGCCAAGGACGCGGAAGAATAAAGTGGCTTCGTCTTCGCCCAAAAAACTGCGGCTGCCGGTGCATGGCGTACTGTTACTGGACAAATCGGTCGGTCATTCCAGTAACGATGCGCTCATCATGGCTAAACGGCTACTCAATGCGCAAAAGGCCGGGCACACCGGAACCCTCGATCCCTTCGCCACCGGTTTGCTGCCACTATGTTTTGGCGAGGCGACCAAATTTGCCGGCGACCTGCTCGATGCCGATAAAACCTATGACACCGAAGTGCATCTCGGTCTCACCAGTGATACCGGCGACACCGAAGGTGCGATCATTCGCGAGTCTGCGGTCGATGTCAGCCTGGCCCAGATCGAGGACGTGCTGAGTCGGTTTCGTGGACCGCTCATGCAAATC
Source organism: Oxalobacteraceae bacterium (assembly GCA_947374865.1). Classification (GTDB taxonomy): domain Bacteria; phylum Pseudomonadota; class Gammaproteobacteria; order Burkholderiales; family Burkholderiaceae_D; genus CANFLV01. The sequence goes on along the minus strand of CANCDR010000001.1, from coordinate 314,851 downwards.
CCCCCCATGTATTCGGCCCTCAAGCGTGATGGAAAACCGCTCTACGAATATGCCCGTGCCGGTATTACCTTGGAGCGCGAAGCGCGCGCCGTGACAATCTACCGGCTCGAGCTACTGGGTTATGAGGCGCCGTTTTTACGTCTACGGGTCAGCTGTAGCAAAGGCACTTATATTCGCGTGCTGGGCGAAGAAATCGGCAATGCCCTGGGCTGCGGTGGCCATTTGCGCGCACTGCGGCGCATTCAGGTCGGCGACTTACTGCTCGACGGCGCCATGACGCTGGATGCTTTAAGCGCCCTGGAGATGCCACAGCGTTTGGCCAGCCTGGCACCAGTGGATGCGCTCTTGCGCAGCTTTGCCGAGGTATCGCTCAATGACGATCTGGCGAAACGATTTTTACATGGTCAGCGACTCGCGCTGGCCAAAGAGTCTGGGGTAACGTTGCCTCAAGGCGGACGGGTGCGCGTCTATCGCCAATCCGATGCCCAATTATTAGGCACAGCCCAGCTGGCCGATTATGGCGTGTTAGCGCCTGAACGACTGGTTTCGACGGGGGACTAAGCGCAATTCGGCGCCTGTCGGAATGGCTAACGCAACTCTTTGAAATAGCAGCATATTTAAGCGTTTTCGTGCGCCGCACCATGGTACAATGCGGGCCTTGTCGAAATCCCTTAGAAGTTCATCATGTCAAATTCAAAACGCGCTATCCGAAATGTTGCCATCATTGCTCACGTTGATCACGGTAAAACTACCCTGGTCGATAAACTCTTGCGTCAATCCGGCACATTCCGTGATAACCAGCAGGTAGAAGCGCGCGTGATGGACTCGAACGATCTTGAAAAAGAACGTGGCATTACCATTCTCTCCAAAAATTGCGCCGTCGAATACGAAGGCACACACATCAATATCGTTGACACCCCAGGCCATGCCGACTTCGGTGGTGAAGTCGAGCGCGTCTTGTCGATGGTCGATAGCGTCTTGCTGTTGGTCGATGCACAAGAAGGCCCGATGCCACAGACGCGTTTCGTGACGCGTAAGGCGCTGGCACTGGGCTTAAAGCCAATCGTCGTGATCAACAAAATTGACCGTCCGGGTGCACGTCCTGAATGGGCCATCAACGCGACTTTCGAATTATTCGACAAACTCGGCGCGACCGAAGAGCAGCTCGACTTTCCAGTGGTATTTGCGTCAGCCTTGAATGGCTACGCCAGTCTTGATTCGACCGTGCGCGAAGGCGACATGAAGCCGCTGTTTGAAGCGATTCTCAAACACGTTCCTGCCCGTGACGATGACCAAGACGGTCCACTGCAATTACAAATTTCTTCGCTTGATTACTCGTCCTATGTGGGTAAGATCGGCATTGGTCGTATCACCCGCGGTCGCGTTCGTGCGCTGCAGGACGTCATCATTATGGACGGCCCGGAAGGCACACCGATCAAGGCGCGTATTAATCAGGTCCTCAATTTTAAAGGTCTTGAGCGCGTACTGGTCGACGAAGCCGTCGCCGGTGACATCGTCCTCATCAACGGTATTGACGAGATCGGTATCGGTACCACCGTCTGTTCGCCAGAGAAGGCTGATGCACTGCCGATGTTGACAGTCGATGAGCCAACGCTGACGATGAACTTTATGGTCAACAATTCGCCACTGGCTGGTCGTGAAGGTAAGTTTGTTACCAGCCGCCAGTTACGTGAACGTCTGGACCGTGAACTCAAAGCCAACGTGGCTTTGCGCGTCGCACCGACGGATGACGACACGATTTTCGAAGTTTCTGGTCGCGGTGAATTACACCTGACGATCCTGATCGAAAACATGCGTCGTGAAGGTTTTGAATTAGCGGTTTCGCGTCCACGCGTCGTGTTCAAAATGGTCAATGGCGTGCGCCACGAGCCGTTTGAATTGCTGTCCGTTGACGTGGAAGAAGTCAACCAGGGTGGCGTGATGGAAGAACTGGGTCGTCGCCGTGGTGATTTGCAAAACATGGAATCGGATGGCAAAGGCCGGGTTCGTCTTGAGTACCGTATTCCGGCCCGTGGCCTGATCGGTTTCCAGGGCGAGTTCATGACCCTCACACGCGGCACGGGTTTGATGAGCCACATTTTTGACGAATACGCTGCCGTGGATAATTCCAAAGGCGAGATGGCCAGCCGTCGTAATGGCGTACTGATTTCGCAAGATGATGGCGCTGCCGTTGCTTACGCAATCTGGAAATTGCAGGATCGCGGCCGCATGTTCGTGGTTCACAATGACCCGGTCTATGAAGGCATGATCATCGGTATTCACTCACGTGACAATGATCTGGTCGTCAATCCAATCAAGGGCAAGCAATTGACCAACGTGCGTTCTTCCGGTACCGACGAAGCAGTGCGCCTGGTCCCACCAATTCTGATGTCGCTTGAATATGCGGTTGAATTCATTGACGACGACGAACTGGTTGAGATCACACCAAAGAGTATTCGTCTGCGTAAGCGCTTCTTGAAAGAGCACGAGCGTAAAAAAGCCGGACGCGACGCTGCGTAAGCTTTTTATCGACGAACAAAAAACCCGCTCACTTCAGCGGGTTTTTTGTTGCCTACGACTGCAAAATCTCCGCTAGTGAGGTAAAGAGCTGATCGATCTGCGCCTTGTCGATGATCAGCGGCGGCGAGAGGGCGATGATGTCGCCAGTCGTACGGATCAGCACACCTTTGTCCCAGAAGGCCTTGAGGAACACATCGAAGGCCCGTACACCGGGCTTGCCTGGCTGCGACTCGAGTTCAATGCCACAGACCAGACCCAGATTACGGATGTCTTTGACATATGGTAGGCCGCGCAAGCTGTGCGCAGCGTCTTCAAAATAGGGCGCGAGTTCAGCGGCGCGCGCAAACAATTGTTCCTCCCTGTAGACCTCCATGGTGGCGAGCATGGCGGCGGCAGCCAAAGGGTGCGCAGAATACGTATAGCCATGAAAAAATTCGATGGCATTTTCTGGCGCAGCAGACATGAAGGCATCGTGAATAGCCTGTCGCACGATCACTGCACCCATCGGCACGCTGGCATTGGTCAGGCCTTTAGCGCAAATAATCATGTCGGGCACGACGCCAAAATAGTCGGCTGCGAATGCGCTACCCAAGCGACCAAAACCGGTGATGACTTCATCGAAGATCAGCAGGATGCCGTATTTGTCACAGATCATGCGTAGCTTTTGCAGGTATCCCTTGGGCGGCACAATGACGCCAGTGGAACCTTGCAGTGGTTCGACGATGAGGGCGGCGATGGTGGCCGGATCATGCAAGGCCAGGATGCGCTGTTCGAATTCATCGGCTAATTCAGCGCCGTGTTCTGGCAGTCCGCGTGAAAACGCATTTCTGCCGATATCCAGTGGATGACGTAAATGATCTACGCCTGCCAGCGTGGGACCGAAATGTTTGCGGTTACCGGCGATCCCGCCAACAGCAATACCGCCGAAGCCGACCCCGTGATAGCCACGTTCGCGGCCAATCAGACGCGTGCGAAGCGCATCGCCACGAATGCGGTGGTAGGCCAGGGCGATTTTGAGCGCTGTGTCGACACCTTCGGAGCCGTCGTTACAAAAGAATACCCGGTTCAAGCCCTCTGGTGCGATGGCGACCAGCGCGCTGGCCGATTCAAAGGCCTTGGGGTGTCCCATCTGGAACACCGGCGCAAAATCCATGCTGGCAGCCTGCTGCTGGATGGCCTGGACGATCTTGGGATGACAGTGGCCGGCGTTGGAGCACCACAGACCCGCCGTACCGTCGAGAATTTGCCGACCATCGTCGCTGGTGTAGTACATGCCTTGCGCAGAAACCAGCATCCGCGGTTTAGACTTGAATTGACGATTGGCCGTAAACGGCATCCAGAAATGATCGGTATTGAGCGGGCTGGCCATGGCGTTCTTTCTCTTTGCGGGATGGTTCAGGGTTCATGGTAATCCGAATAAGGTATCTCGGCCAGTACCCAGACGCTGGTGAAATGCCCCATGGCGGCTGATCTTGCGTATACTTCCGATTGAAGAACCATTCCGCGGCCATTTTGTCCGCCACACTGATCCGCCATGACTGTACCAAAACCAAATCCGCGTCGTCTGTCTGTTGCCCCCATGATGGATTGGACTGATCGCCATTGCCGCGTATTCCATCGCAAGATCAGTCGCCATACCTGGCTTTATACAGAGATGGTGACCACTGGTGCGCTGCTGTTTGGCGACCAAGCGCGGCATCTCGATTTTAGCGCAGAAGAGCATCCGGTCGCGCTGCAGCTCGGTGGCAGTGAGCCCGCCGATCTGGCAAAAAGTGCTCGCCTCGGTCAGCAGTGGGGTTATGACGAGGTCAACCTCAATTGCGGCTGTCCGTCGGAACGGGTGCAAAAGGGTGCCTTCGGTGCCTGCCTGATGGATGAGCCGGCGCTGGTAGCCGACTGCGTCAAGGCCATGCGCGATAGCGTCGACATCGATGTGACCGTCAAACATCGCATCGGTATCAATGATGGTGCGTCGTATGATTTTGTGCGCGATTTTGTCGGCACCGTTGCGCAGGCTGGTTGCACGACGTTTATTGTCCATGCGCGCAACGCGATTCTCAAAGGTCTGAGCCCGAAAGAAAATCGCGAAATCCCGCCGCTGAAGTACGACTTCGCCTACCAGCTCAAACGCGACTTTCCTGCCTGCGAAATCATCATCAACGGCGGCATCAAAACGATGGCCGAGATCGATGCGCATCTCATGCATGTGGATGGCGTGATGCTGGGTCGTGAGGCCTATCATAATCCGTATTTGATGGCTGAATTTGATGCCCGGTATTATGGCCAGGACAGCGCCACCGTGCTCTCGCGCGAAGCGATATTGCAGGCCATGCTGCCGTATATACACGACCAATTGGCGCGCTTTGGCAAACAGGGTGACAAGGGTGGCCTGCGGCTCAATAGCATCACGCGTCACATGCTCGGTCTGATGACCGGTCTGCCTGGTGCGCGCAGTTTTCGTCAAGTCCTGTCTGATACCAAACTGCTGGCAACAGGCGATCCGGATCTGCTCATGGAAGCCTTCAGGCGCATGCAGCGCAGCGCGGGTATCAGCTAACCGGTTTTGAGGCGGTTATACAGCGTCTTTAAACTGATGCCCAGCGTCTGTGCGGCCATTCTTTTATTGCCGGAAAAGTGACGCAGCGTGGCCCGGATGAATTCACTTTGCGCGGCCGCGAGCGGTGTACCCACGCGAAAATCCATACCGTCTTCGCGCATGATTGGTCGCTGTGCCTGATGGTCTGGAATGAAATCAGCCATGGCGATCAGATCGCCTGACAACACATACGAACGCAAGATGACATTTTTAAGTTCGCGCACATTGCCCGGCCAGGGGTAGGCGCGCAGCGCAGCATGGCCATTGCGTGCAAAGCGTTTGCGGGTGCCATATTGACGATTGAGCTGCGATAAAAAATGGTCTGCCAGAAGCGCGATGTCGCCTTCGCGATCACGTAAAGGCGGTACCTGAATCGGAAACCCTGCCAGACGGTACATCAGATCCGCTCGCAGATTCGCCTCACGCACAGCCTGCTCAAGACCTTGATTGGTCGCGGCGATTAGTCGAACATCGACCTGGATTTCCTTATCCCCACCAACCCGCACAAAGCGCCCCGATTCGAGAACGCGCAAAAGTTTTACCTGCATATCGATCGGCATCTCGGTGAGCTCATCAAGAAATAAACTCCCGCCCGAGGCATCTTCGAAGTAACCGGTTTGCTGTCGCACGGCGCCGGTAAAGCTGCCTTTTTCATGACCAAACAAGGCCGCTTCAATCAAATCAGCGGCAATGGCACCGCAGTTCACGGCGACCAATGCAGCGTTGCGGCGGGTACTTTGTGCATGGATGCTGCGCGCAATGAGCTCTTTGCCGGTGCCGCTTTCACCAGTCAGTAGCAGGGTGGTATTGGTAACGGCCACGCGCGAAATGGTCGCCTTTACCCTAATCATCGCGTTGGATTGGCCGATCAGATAGCCGTCGTTTTTTATGACGAATTGACTTCTCACTGCTGTGTTTGCCATTGTTTCATCATTCCTTTTGTGGTGGCTCAATTGCGACTCGCTCATGCACTGCGCGTACTCCGGTCGCCTAAGCGTAAAAATGTAACCCTAGCATCGACACGGTAATTTTTACCTAGTTCAAGCGCGACCTTGGAAATGCATCAAGCAAGATCATGATGCGCCTCGATTGTGTTACCTCCTGGCTGAAAACGACGAAAAATCATTGCGGTGTACGCGTTCAAGCTTGTGGAATTGATTAATGCCTTTTAAAAGGAGTCACCATGAATGCAGTATCAAGTTTGAGTAAGCTCATGTTGGGCTTGAGCTTTGTTCTACTGGCCATCGCTGGCTGTAATAAAAATCCAACGGGAGAACCGGGTACCGGTAAAGTCAACGGCAAAGAGAAGGCGTCTACGACAACGACTGCACCGGCGGTGCCTGCAGCGCCGGCGGCGCCGGCAGCACCATCGGCATCATCGGCACCATCGGCACCAGCGCCTTCAACACCAGTTGCGGCACCACCGGCTGCAGTGGGATCACCTGCACCAGAGCCTGCCGCAGCTGGCGTACCTGCCTCTGCGACTGCACCGCGCTGACCTCGGTCAGGTATTGGCAGGACCACCTTCGATGAATTTTTGGAGTCTGCTGCATGCTGCATGTATTGATCGTCGATCATGATGTGCAGGCCAGTCAGGCCGTGTTTGAAGTCTGTGCTACTGCTGGTGTCATTGCTAACCTGGCGACCTCGGTAGCCGAAGCACATGCCTGCTTGAACCGCCAGCTACCCGACTTGGTGATCGCCGAAATGGTCCTGCCAGATGGTGGCGGGAGGGAGATCATCCATTTGGCGCGTGGATCACCTGCGCGCACTTCTTTCCAGCCCGTGCCGGTCATTTTCATCACCTGCCAAGCTAGTATTGAATCGGCAGTGGAGGCCTTGCGTCTGGGAGCGCTCGACTATCTGGTTAAGCCAATCGATGCCGCGCGCATGCTGGCGCGTATAAATGCAATGCAGGGGTCTCATCAAAATACAAATGGCGATGCAGCGAAGGATCGATCAGCCATATTAAAGGCTGACCAGGGGCAGGCACATTTTGGCCGTATGATTGGTGCTTCGCCGGTCATGCAAACTCTTTATCGCCACATCGAACGTGTCGCACCGACCGATGCAACGGTATTTCTTCTCGGTGAAAGTGGTACCGGAAAAGAACTGGCAGCGCAGACCATCCATGAAGTTAGTCTACGAAACAAGGCGCCGTTTTTACCGCTCAATTGCGGTGCGATATCGCCGCATCTGATTGAGAGCGAAATTTTTGGGCACGAAAAGGGGAGTTTTACGGGTGCTGAAAAACAGCACAAAGGATATTTTGAACGTGCCAATGGCGGAACCTTATTTCTTGATGAAGTCACCGAGATGCCGCTTGAGCTGCAGGTTAAATTACTACGCGTGCTCGAGAGCGGAACCTATATGCGGATCGGTTCGACGCAAGAACTGGCGACCAATGTACGTATTATCGCGGCCAGTAACCGCGAGCCGGAACGGGTGATTGCAGAAGGGCGTCTTCGATTAGATCTCTACCACCGGCTGAATGTCTTTCCGATCCAGATGCCACCATTGCGTGAGCGTGGTGCCGATATTGCGTTACTGGCGGAGTCGATTCTTGACCAGTTAAACAGCGCACAAGACAGACCGCGCCAATTCAGTGAAGATTGTCTGAAGGTGCTTGAATGCTACGACTGGCCCGGTAATGTGCGTGAGCTGCGTAATAATTTGCAGCGTGCATTCATACTCTCGGATGATCGGATTGATGCAGCCATGCTCACACCGCACAGGACGCTCGCAGGGTCAGCAGATTCATCTCTGAGCATCAGCGTCCAGGTCGGCACAACGCTTTCCGAAGTCGACCGGCAGCTGATTTTTGCCACACTAAAAATGTGCGGTGGCTTAAAAAAACGTGCAGCACATTTACTCGGCATTAGCCTCAAAACTTTGTATAACCGCCTGGAAGAATATGGCGCTTAAAAAAAACCCACGCACATCAAGAGCGTGGGTTAACCAAGTCAGTGCTTGGAGGGAGACAATACAAGTGCACTATAAGCTGTATGCTCGCATCGGAACGCCAGTTTTACAAAAGATTACAATGCCTGATCTAGCTTTCCCTTTCTGCCGATGAGGCCTCGCTACTAGTCCACAGCTTACGTCGCGCAGCAGCTGAACCCAAGGCGCCGCCTACCAGGCTGCACGCCAACGACAAAGCGGTGGCAAAAAATACCATCCAGGCAGTCGTGCTGGCCGTATCGATGGCACGACTGACCGCCGTACGGTTCGCCTGCGCCGATTTTTCCGATGCGACCGACAGATTAATCGCCTGATCGATAATTCTGCTTGCGTGTTCGTTATCGATACCCGACGAGTTCGCTAACAGGCTGACCGCTTCTTGCCGCCGCCCAGCCTGGATCTCGCGCAAAAGCTGCTGCATTGTCAGGCTGTCTAGACCGCCGCCAGTCTGGGTACGTAGCAGCGAGGTGATCGCAAATTCGCTGCTAGTACCCTGCGCCATGCCCGTTACCGTGTTGGTGAATAAGCCACCCATGAGCGCGCTGGTCACCGAGGTGGCGAAGGACGCGATGAGTAAAATCGTCACCGCCCATGTGACCGCGCCATGCAGAATCCCATCGACCTTGCGCTTTAAGCCCGATAGCCGTGCCGCGACGTAACTGCCGACCAGCGCTGCGATGAGCAAACTGATGGTGCCCCAGACCATGGAGGCAATAGGATTGATGCTCATACTTTGCGTTACGTCGATGCTCGACAGCCCGGCTGCTAGTCCGAGCATGCTCAGTACCAGCTGAACCGATATGCCGACCGCGACACCGGCCAGCACCGCACCCCATCGTACCGCCGGAATTAAAATACGTCGTACGCTCAGGCTGCTTAATGCGGCCATATCGACAGTAGGACTGCCACGCTCAATTTCAATCGTCGCCATGCTGAATTCTCCTTTGAAGTGCCAGCTGCTTGATGCTGGATGGAATAGGGGGATTGCTTTTGTCATTTATGCATTAAACATGCCTGCTCAAGCGACGCCGCTCGTGGGTTGATCGTCGTGCATAAGACGAAGCTGTTCTTACAATTATTCGTAATTTTTACCTGACAATCGATGACATGCCGAACCCATGCGTGATATGGCTGCGCATCACCATTCAACACATACAGCAGGCAGATACAGCAGGCAGATACAGCAGGCACATACCTTGCCTGTTACATGTGTTTTGCCGAGTTAAACGTGATGATGAAGCGAAGCTTGTCGCAATCCGCTGTGCGTTGTGCATCGGGTATGGATGTCTGTCATGCAGCACCGATCTGGACCGCGCAGCCTGATGAGAAAGCATTTCCCCGCCTTACGCAGGATCTGCACATCGACGTTGCCATTATTGGCGCCGACGTTTGCGGCATCACGACGGCGCATCTGCTTAAGAGCGCGGGCTTTACTGTGGTGGTGTTGGAGGCCGAAACCGTCGGCGGCGCTGCAGCCACCCATGCCAGCGGCGTTCTGGATGTCACTGCCGATCAGTCATTGCAGCACCTGTCGGCCGGCTGGGGGCAGAGAAAAACGGCGGCCATTCTGGCTGGACGTTCTGGCGCGATTGATCTGATCGAGGCCAACATCACGCAGCATGCTTTGCACTGTGATTTTGCGCGTGTACCGCGGATTTTCTATTCAACCACTACCAGCGACGCCGAACAAAGCACCATTCAGACCGAGGCGCGGATTGCGCAAGACTGCGGGCTGTTGGCGTGGCTTGCGCGAGATCTGCCGCTGCCCTATATGACCGGCGCGGCGCTGGTGATAGCGCAGCAGGCGCAATGTGATCCACGCCGCTATGTTCGTCAGCTGGCGAAGGCACTCGCCTCACCCCAGTGCCAGATCGTCGAACATTCACCCGTGATACGCCTGAATGCAGCACGTCGTACTCTGCATACGGCGGCTCATACCGTGCGGGTAAAGCATATTGTGATGACGACGCACAGCGCGCCTCGCTGGAATGCGTCGCTCATCCGGCTGTGTCCCTGGCAGGAACTGGCCGTTGCCGCGCCCATCGAATCGACGCACATGGCGCCAGCAATGGGACCAGCAATGGAACCAGCAATACTTTGCAGTGTTGGCGAACATGCTACGACGACGCGCCTGTTACAGTTTGGTCAGCAGCGCTATGCACTGATGACGGGCGAGCAGCATCCCCTGATTCACAACACGACTAACCATGCGACGGGAAGTCAGCGTCATGCGATGTTAGAAACCCGTCTGCAGTCGTCTTTCCTGAGCGACGCTGTGCGTTTCAAATGGACAAACACCTATTATCCGAGCGCAGATGGCATGCCGATGCTCGCGCATCTTCCCGGCGCGCTGCCGATTTATCTTGCGGGTGGTTTTGGTCAAGCCGGACTCGTTCAAGGCACTCTGGTCGCACAGCGCATTGCCAAGGCGATTTGTGGTCTGCCTGATCCCTGGCAGGATATCTGTCATGGACGAAATGATTCCCGCATCAAGCGAGCAATCCGCGCAGCTTCCCACGAACTGCGTCGCTGGTTTGACGAAAGCGGCAAAACAAATCTCAGGACGGCTGGCCACAGATCAGCAAGCCGCCCATGAGTCATTTCGGTGCTCGAGCGCAGCCAGCTTATCGACGCGCGAGCAGAATGCCCAACATCAGACCGAGTCCGGCCGCCATGGCTACCGACTGCAGCGGTTTGGCTTTGACGTAATCACTGGTTTTGTCGACGCCCTGATTGAGCTGACGCGTCGCCTCGGCGGCGATTCCCTTGGCGGCAAAACGCATGGAGCTAAACTTGGTCATCATGCGCGCATACGCGTCACTTAATTCTCGTTCCGATAAGTTGGATGCCTGCGCCAACAGGGTATCGAGATCGGTCTTGAGCTTGGTCAGATCTTGGCGCAGCGACTCGCCGGTGCGTAATTGGATTTTTCCTTCTTCGGCGATTTTATTGGTCTGGCCAATGCGTGCGCTGGCATCCGCGCCATTATCGGTGATGGACGTGGTCAAATTGGGATTCATGAAAAGCTCCTTAAATGTGTAGGGGACCAGGAGCGCTTCGCAATAAATATGCCACGCCAGGCCTTATAGCACAGTGTGCAGGAGGCGTAATAAAGTGGCACATTACTACCTTATTTTGAAAAATTTACCGGGTTTGCCTGATCCCCGGCGAAGAACAGGGCTGGTCTTGCCAATTTGTTTGCCAGCGCCGCCGGATGTTTGTATAATCACGCTTTGCTTAACTTGGCATGTCGCGTTCGCTTCGTTAATTCAGCAATATCCAGTTTCAGTGGTGGCTGTAGCTCAGTTGGTAGAGTCCGGGATTGTGATTCCCGTTGTCGTGGGTTCGAGCCCCATCAGTCACCCCACCGCATTCAGTCAAAAAGCCCCGGCTAAAAACCGGGGCTTTTTGACGTTCAGGGCCAGGCCTTGAGAAAAACTGCTGCCAGACCGAACATGGCGGCAAACTTATGCTTACAATGCCATACGCCGAAATTTAGTGGAGACAAATAATGACGATCCTTAAAAAGAGTTTGGCCGTGCTGCTCGCATTGTCATCGTGGGGCATTGCTGTTCCTGTCTTTTCTGCCGAGCCGCTCAAAGTCGGCATGGTGCTGCCCATGTCCGGTCCGTTTGCCGGCTATGGCAAACAAATCGAACATGGTGTCCGGCTTTATCTGGCGCTCAATGGCGATACCTTCTCCGGTCGTAAAGTCCAGCTGATCATTAAAGATGACACCGGGGTCGCGCCAGAACTGAGCAAGCGTGCCGCGCAAGAGCTGGTGGTCAAGGACAAGGTCGATATTCTGGCCGGCTTTGGTTTGACGCCGTCGGCCTTCGCTTCAGCGCCGATCGCGACCGAGGCCAAGATCCCGATGATCGTCATGAATGCCGCCACCTCATCGGTCACGACGAAGTCCGATTACATTTTGCGCGTCTCGCATACCTTGCCGCAGGTCTCGGCACCGATCGCTACCTGGGCGGCCAAAAACGGTATCAAGACGGTGTTTACATTAGTAGCGGATTATGGCCCGGGCCATGACGCCGAAACGCAGTTCAAGAAAACCTTCACCGCCGCCGGCGGTCAAATTGTGGGTGAGATTCGCACACCGGTTAAAAATCCGGATTTCGCACCCTTCCTGCAAAAGATCAAGGACGCCAGACCGGAAGCGGTCTTTCTGTTCGTGCCGCCCGGCGAGCAGACCGTGGCTTTCATGAAGGGCTTTGTTGAGCGCGATATGGCCAAGGCGGGTATCCGCATCATCGGCACCGGTGATCTGACCGATGAAGATGTCCTCGATGCCGTCGGTGACGGCGCGCTGGGTATCATCAATGCCATGCACTACGGCGAGGCACTGAAGACGCCGGAAAATAAACTATTCGTTCAGGCCTATCACAAGGCTTACCCGAAAGACCGACCTAATTTTATGGCAGTGAGCGGCTACGACGGTATGCAGCTCATCGCCAAGACGCTGCAAAAAACGGCGGGTGATGCGAGCGGCGATCAATTCATGGCGGCGGCAAAAGGTCTCTCATGGATCAGCCCGCGTGGCACGATGCGAATCGATCCGCTCACGCGCGACGTGGTGCAAACAATTTATATTCGCAAGGTCGAAAAAATCGCCGGCAAGCTGCAAAATGTCGAGTTCGACCAGGTGCCGAACTTTCGCGATCCTGGCAAGCCCTAAGCTCTATGCAGCGCGAAACCGAATGTGTGATTGACACGCTTAGCGATCACGCAACATGACCGTCGTCTTCGATGGACTCGCCTATGGGATGTTGCTGTTCCTGATGAGTGTCGGCCTGTCGGTCACGCTCGGTCTGATGAACTTCGTCAACCTGGCGCACGGTGCTTTCGCCATGTTTGGCGGCTATGTGTGCGTCAGTCTGCTCAATCGGACTGGCCTGCCTTTTTTGCTGGCCTTGCCATTGGCTGGCGTATTTAGCGCGCTACTCGGCGTTTGCTTCGAACGTCTGCTCTATCGTCGGCTGTATGCAGCAACGCAGCTCGATCAGGTATTGTTTTCGATTGGTCTGGTCTCCATGTCGATCGCCAGTGCGCACTATTTTTTCGGCGCCCAGCAGCAGCCCATGACGCTGCCGGCCTTTTTGCAAGGGCAAATCAGCTGGTGGGGCATCGACATGGGAATTTACCGTTTGTTCCTGATCGTACTGGGTCTGCTGATCGCGTTCGGCCTGCAAGGTCTGCTCAGTCATACCCGCTTGGGCGCCGCATTGCGCGCGGCAGTCGACCATCCGCGGGCTGCTCGCGGTCTGGGTATTCATGTCGATCGACTCTTCACGCTCAGCTTTGCCTTGGGCGCCGGTCTGGCGGGCTTGGGCGGCGCGCTCGGGATTGACATACTGGGACTCGATCCGAGCTTTCCGGTGAAGTACATGGTTTACTTTTTGATCGTGGTCGCAGTGGGTGGAAGTGGCAATATCATGGGCTCGCTGGTGGCCTCGCTGATCCTCGGCGTGGTCGATAATCTGGGCAAATATTATGTCCCGCAGATGGGCGCATTTTTTATCTATAGTGTGATGATCGTGACGCTGATTTTTCGTCCGCATGGCTTGTTTGGCCGCAAGGTAGCGCACTGATGCTGACGCGCTCACTGTCACGCTCCCTGTCACACTCACTGTCAATGTCACCGATGAATAATTTGCCGGCCGACCGTTGGCGTGGCGCGGAAGTTTTTTTCTGGCTGCTGCCAGTGGTGGCCTATTTTGTTTTTCCCGATCATCTGGTGCTGTTGACGCAAATCGCGATCACGGCCTTGTTCTGTCTTTCACTTGATCTGATTCTCGGCTATGCCGGCATGATCTCCCTGGGTCATGCCGCTTACTTTGGCACGGGTGCGTATGCGGCCGGACTGTTGGCCAGTCATGGCCTGGGTAATCCATTACTGGGTTTGCTGGCGGCGGCTAGTATAGCTGCGCTGCTTGGCTTTGTTAGTAGTTTTTTGCTGCTGCGTGGTAGCGATCTGACGCGCCTGATGGTGACATTGGGCGTGGCCATGATGTTGTATGAATTGGCGAATAAACTGACGTCTATTACCGGCGGTGTCGATGGCTTGCAGGGGATAGAGATGCAGCCGCTGTTGGGACTGTTCCGATTCGATATGATCGGTAAAACCGCTTACTGGTACGCGGTGAGCGTGCTGTTTTTATTATTTTTTCTGGCGCGCAAACTAGTGCACAGTCCCTTTGGACTTGGGCTCAAGGGCATCCGCCTGAATGTGAGTCGCATGCCGGCCATTGGTGCGCCGGTCAACACCCGTCTGACGGCCATCACGACCATCGCTGCTGCCATCGCTGGTGTGGCTGGCGCTTTGCTGGCGCAGACGACGCAATTTGTCGCGCTTGATGTGCTGTCCTTTAATCGCTCGGCGGAGCTGCTGCTGATGCTGGTGCTCGGTGGTGCCGGCAGCCTGTATGGCGCTTTAGTGGGAACGATTTTGTTCATGTCGGCGCATCATCTTTTATCAGATCTCAATCCGCAGTACTGGCAATTCTGGCTCGGCGCGCTGCTGGTGCTGATTGTCCTGTTTGCCCGCGATGGTGTGATGGGCGGCCTGCGCAGATTGCAGGCGAAGTTCGCTGGCCGATCAAGGTGAATGACATGAACTTCGCTCTACAGACGCAGCATTTACATAAAAATTTTGGTGGCTTTGTCGCCCTCCACGATGTCAGTCTCAATTTACAGCAAGGCGCGCGACATGCGCTGATAGGGCCCAATGGTGCCGGTAAAACCACGCTCATCAATGTACTCACCGGCCTGCTGCAACCCAGTGCGGGCATGGTGCTGCTCGAAGGTGCAGCTATCACGCACTTAGCCCAGCACCAGCGGGTTAAGCGCGGCCTGGCAAGAACGTTTCAGATCAACCGACTGTTTGCTGATCTGACGGTCGGCGAATCGGTGCTTATGGCGGTCAATGAACGGCGTGGTTTGAGTGCTCGATTCTGGAAACCGCTGGCTGCGCATCAGGACGCGCTGGATGAAACCGCTGAGCTGCTGCGCACACTGCATTTACTGGATGTAGCGATGGTGCAGACAAAAAATCTCGCCTACGGTAAGCAGCGACTGATTGAAATTGCGCTGGCGCTGGCGACCCGGCCGCGCGTATTGCTGCTCGATGAGCCGGCTGCCGGTGTGCCGACTAGCGAGAGCCGCGAACTGTTCGAGATCATCGCCCATTTACCGCGCGAAGTCACGATCCTGCTGATTGAGCATGACATGGATCTGGTGTTTCGTTTTGCTGAGCGTATCTCGGTGCTGGTCAATGGTGCATTGCTGGCGGAAGGCACGCCGGAGCAGATCGCCAGCGATGCACAGGTGCGCGAAGTGTATCTGGGGGAGGCTGTCAATGCGTAGCGCGAGCGAGCTGCTGGCAGTCCATCATCTGGTGGCCGGATATGGCGATGCGATCGTGCTGGAGGATATTTCTTTTTCCATGGATGCCGGTGATACGCTGGCACTGCTGGGTCGTAACGGTATGGGCAAGACCACGCTGCTATCGACACTGATGGGCGCCACCCGTTTGCACGCCGGCCGCATGCAGTTTGCCGGACAGGATTTGCACACATTACCCTCGCATGTGCGTGCCCGTCTTGGCATGGGTTGGGTCGCGCAGGAGCGAGATATCTTTCCGTCCTTGCGTGTGGAAGAAAACCTCACCGTCGTCGCGCGTCCCGGGTATTGGCATTTACCGCGCATCTACGCGCTGTTTCCCCAGCTTCAAGAGCGCCGTAAAAACTGGGGTCATCAGCTCTCCGGTGGTGAGCAACAAATGCTGGCCATCGGCCGTGCGCTGATGCTGAATCCACAGTTACTTTTACTCGATGAACCATTGGAAGGATTAGCGCCGCTGATCGTGCAGGAGCTCCTGCGTATCATCGAAAAACTGACGCGCGAAAGCGGCATGGCAGTGATTTTGGTCGAACAGCATGCACGGCAGATTTTGCCCCTGACGCGCCAGGCATTGGTGCTCGAACGCGGTCGCATGGTCTATCAGGGGCCAAGTTCTGCGCTCATGGCAGACCCTGCTTTGCTGGAAGTCTGGCTTGGCGCATCCACTTCCGCATCCAATTTGTCACTCACTACGTCACCTAGCTCGTTATCCTGACCCTGCCGAATATTGCTTGACTTCAACTAATTCGCCAGTTATCGTACATCGTATACGATATACCAACGCGTCTGGAACTCCCCTATGCCCTTAGTAATGCCCTGGTTTCCTCTTGAGGATGCCGCCGATACCCTGAGTCAGATTCGTGATGTGCCCTTGGCGCGCGTGATTCGTGACGACGTCCTGGCGTCGATTTTGCGCGGTGATCTGCTGCCAGGCGAACGCATTACCGAGCCGGTGATCGCCGCCCGCCTGGGCGTGTCGCGCGTGCCGGTGCGTGAAGCGCTGCGCGATCTGGAAAGTACCGGCCTGGTGGAGTCCCGCAAACATGCCGGCGTCTTTGTGCGCCAGTTATCGGCCAAGGAGACGGCTGACCTGTATCAATTACGCGCTGTGCTGGATGCCTTTGCTGGTCGTGCCGCCGCCATCGCCCGTGACCTGACCTTGACCGACCGACTGCGCACGCGTTTGATCGTGATGGAAGAGGCGACTGAGCGCAAGGATGTAACGCGCTACTACGAAGCCAATCTGAATTTTCACTGGGACATTATCAGCGCCTCTACCAATCAGCAGATATGCGATGTCTACCGCGGACTGGTGCAAAAACTGCATCTGGTGCGACTCAAAAGTCTGTCGTCCGACATCGGTATGCTGGAATCCCTGCGCGAACATCACGCAATCGTCGAAGCGATCGCTGCAGGAGACCCGCAAGCCTGCGCAGACCTGATGGAAAACCATGTCAAATCTGCCGGCGTACGGCTGGCGAATATGGCGCCGCTCGTGTCCGAAGCAAAACTGGCTTCATAAAATTTTTCTGAATTATTTAATATTTATCCAAGAAAGCGAAAAAAATGGCACTTAATACCACCGTCAAAGCCGACCACAACGCCCCGGCAATTACCGAAATGCTGGCGAAATTTGTCGTCAACCATCCCTCCAAAGGCTGGAGCGATGCCGTTGATAATGAAGCCCAGCGTACCTTCGCCAATTGGCTCGGCTGTGCGATCGGTCCATCGGAACACGAAACTTTGCATGCCGCTCTGGCCGCCGTGAATGAACTGGCACCGGCTCCCCAGGCTTCGCTACTGGGCCGCAAAGAGAAGGTCGATATGGCCAATGCCGCGCTCTTAAATGGCATCAGTTCGCATACCTTTGATTTTGACGATACTCATCTCAAGACCATCATTCATCCGGCTGGTCCGGTGGCCTCGGCCATCCTCGCTTTAGGCGAACATATTGGCGCGTCAGGTCGCGAAATTCTCGATGCGCTGGTGATCGGCATCGAAGTGTTCTGCCGCGTCGGCAATGCCGTCTACCCAAATCATTATGACCGCGGCTGGCACATCACCGGTTCGACTGGCATGTTGGGCAGCGCCGCTGGCTGTGCGCGCCTGATGAAGCTCAATGTCTTGCAAACCCAAATGGCCCTCGGCATTGCGGCGTCGACGCCAACGGGTCTGCGCGAACAGTTCGGCACCATGACCAAACCCTTCCATCCGGGTTCGGCAGCCAAGGCCGGTCTGATGGCCGCATTGATGGCCAAGCATGGTTACACCGCATCTAAACGCGCACTCGAAGCACCACGCGGATTGATGCAGGTATTTTCAGATAAAACTGACTGGTCAGAAGTCACCGAAAATCTCGGCCAGACCTGGGAAATCGCGCTCAATACCTACAAGCCTTTTGCCTGCGGGATCGTGATTCATCCAAGTATTGATGGCTGCGTCGAACTGCGTAATCAATACAAACTGACTGCGGCAGATATTGAGAAAGTGACGATCAAGGTGCATTCGCTGGTGCTCGAACTCACCGGTAAAAAGACACCGGTCACTGGCTTGGAAAGTAAATTCAGTGTCTATCATTCCTGCGCGGTGGGCCTGCTGTACGGTCAGGCTGGCGAACATGAGTACACCGACGAAGCGGTAAATCGTCCTGAAGTCTTGAGCCTGCGCGCCAAGGTCGAAGCAATCGTCGATGATGCAATCGCCGAAGCGTCGTCTGACATCACCATCCTCACTACGGATGGTCGTACCTTGCATGTGCATATCAAAAATGCGATCGGCAGTGTGGAACGGCCAATGAGTGACGTGCAGTTAAAAGCCAAATTTGTCGATCAGAGCGCGCCCGTGATCGGTGCTGAAAAAGCCGAACAGGCATGGAATCTGGCGCGCAATCTGGTCGACTGCAAAGACTTGAAGGCCTTGCTGGCGGCGGCGACACGCAGCTAATCAAGCTTGTAGAGCAGAGAAATAGCAGTGGAATAAAAGGGTGGACAGGGCAGAAGCCCTGCTCACCTGATAATAAAAAATAAAATAAAAAATGTACCAAATCCTTACGAATTTCAGGAGACAAACATGAACAAACACTTTATTAGTAAGCTCGTAACAGGCCTGCTTTTTATATGCGTTACGCTACAGGCAGCGCAAGCACAAACACAAACCAAGGCCAGCGTGCCCTATCCGCTGAGTCGTGTCACGCTCGTGACGCATTCCAGTCCGGGCGGTGGCAGCGATGTATTTTTACGCGATCTGGCACGCCATCTTGGTCCGATCATGGGCGTGAATTTTGTCGTCGAAAATATTACTGGCGGCAGTGGCGCCAAGGCGATGGCGTTTGTCGCCAAGGCCAAGCCGGATGGCAGCGTGTTCTACGCCACCACACCGACTTATATTCAAACGTCTTTATTGTCTAAGCCAGAAGCGACCTATGAATCGCTTGAGCCGGTAGCGATCGTGTTCCAGGATCCGGAAGTGATTTTTACACGCATGGAAGCACCCTGGAAATCGGTCACCGAATTGCTCGAGTATGCGCGCAAGAATCCTGGTAAATCACGCTGGGGTGCGGCCAATCCGGCCTCTCTCGAACGGATTGCGCTCGAGCGTTTGGCCCGCAAGGCAGGCGTAAAAGTTCCTATCGTGCCCCATGAAGGTGGTGCCGACATGATGATCAATGTCCTCAACGGCACGCTCGATATCGGTGTGGGCGAAGTGCAGGAACTACAAGGCCAGCTCCAGGCCGGCAAGATCCGTCTACTCGCAACGCTGTCGGATAAACGTTTGCAATTACTGCCTGAACTGCCCACGGTGAAAGAGCAGGGCGTCGATCTGGTGGTGCGTAAGTTCCGCGGTCTGGCGGGTCCAAAGGGCATTCCACCCGAGCTGACCAAAGCGCTCGAAGCGGGTCTGGCCAAGGCGATGGAAAATCCAGCCTACAAAGCCAGCTACACCAAAAACGATTTGATCCCGGCTTTGATGGGACGTCAGGATGCCGGCAATTTCACCCACGATTTTGTAATCGAGCTGACCCAGTCGATGCGTGAGCTGGGCGTCATCAAATGAAAATCAATCGTCTTGATTTCATCTTTGGCTTAGTCGTCATCCTCGTCGCGGGCAGTTATATTTTTATGGCCATGCAAATTCCGGAAAGTCTGTTATCCGATACCGTGGGCGCAGGTGGATTACCGCGCATGCTGGGCTGGGCCATGATGGGTTTGGGGGCGCTGGTTTGTCTGCGTAGCGTTCGCTCCGGCAGCGCAGTGGCTAAAGTTGTACCTGTGGAGGAGGAAGACGATGCGCAGGAAGATGCGCCCACCGGCCTTCGTCCGCATCTGCTGGCGCTGGGCTTGCTGCTGATTTTATCGGTCTATGTGTTCATCACGCCTTACCTTGGTTACATCATCTCCACGGCGCTTCTCATTGGTGCCGTCGCGCGCTTTAGTGGTACGGTTTTGAATCGTCATTTTTTTATTATTGCCATTGTTGGCGGTCTCACCCTGTGGCTTTTGTTTGATCCCCTGTTGAGCATTCCTATGCCGGTGGGTTCCATCTGGGAAGGTCGTTAAATGGAAGCGCTCTCACAAGCTACACATGCCCTGTTTCATAGCTGGGCAATCCCGGGTGCCTTTGCCGGCGTTTTATGGGGCATCCTCGGTGGCGCGTTACCGGGTATTTCGCCCTCGATCGCTATGGCGCTGCTGCTGCCCCTGACTTATGGCATGGACCCGACGACCGCCATCGTGCTGTTGGCCAGCGTGTATGTCGGCGCTGAATACGGCGGCTCGATTCCGGCGATTCTGATTCGCACACCGGGTACTAACTCGGCCTCGGCGACTGTCATTGACGGCTACGCCATGGCGCGTCAGGGCAAGGCAGGCGAAGCACTCGGCATCTCACTCATCGCCGGTTTGGTCGGTGGTCTGTTTGGTCTGGTAGTGCTGGTGCTGGCGACCAAGCCGCTGGCCATGGTGGCGCTGGCATTTACACCGCCGGCTTATTTTGCGCTCGGCATACTGGGTATTTCGGTCGTTGCAGGATTATCAGGCGGTTCGCTGATTAAGGGGTTGATCGCGGCGGGTATCGGACTGATGTTTTCCATGGTCGGCTCAGACCCGGTCTCCGGTGTGCCGCGCTTTACCTTCGGTGAAGCGGATCTGCTGGGCGGCATCAAGCCGCTGCTGGTGATGGTCGGTCTGTTTGCGGTGACCGAGATGCTGGTGCAAATCAGTGAACCACCCTGGGCCAAAGCTAGTGCCGAAGAAGCGCGTCTGAAGCTACCTAACTGGGCGATGATGAAGCGGCTGTTCAAGCCGACCGCGATCGGCTCGGCGATTGGTACCTTTGAGGGCGTCACGCCTGGTGCTGGCGGAACCATTGCGGCCTTCATGGCGTATTCGGAAGCTAAGCGCTGGTCAAAACATCCGGAAGAGTTCGGCAAAGGTTCGCCGGAAGCGATTGCAGCGCCGGAGTCGGCCAACAATGTTGTGACGGCGACGGCCTTGGTACCGCTGTTAAGCCTCGGTATCCCGGGTTCCAATTCGGCGGCGGTGCTGCTGGGTGGCTTTCTGGTGCACGGCCTGCAGCCCGGTCCGATGTTATTTGAAAAAGCCCCTGAGGTGGTCTACGGTTTGTATGGCGGTTTATTCGTCGCCAATATCGCCATGCTGTTGATTGGCTTAGTCATTCTCACGCCATGTATCTGGCTGGTGAACCGGCCCAAGCCATGGCTGATCGCCTTCATTCTGGCGCTGGTGGTATCCGGTGTGTACTCGGTCCATGAAAGTATGTTTGAGGTCGGTCTGGTGCTCGGCGTAGGCGTATTGGGTTATATCCTGCGCTATTGCAAAGTGCCTCTGCTGCCGATGGTGCTGGGCGTGGTGTTGGGCTTTATGATCGAGTCCAATTACCGTCGCAGTCTGCTCTTGTCGGGTGATGACCTGAGTATTTTCATGACTGACAAAGTCGCGCTCGGTTTGCTGATTCTGGCAGTCGTATTGACGGCGTATTCCTTGTGGCGTGAGTTTTCTCCGGCACCGACATCCATAAATAAATCAGAGGCTGCAGCATGAGTGGTGTACTTCCGTCGATCTCCATTTCCGAAAAAATGGCGGCCATCATTGCCGCCTTGCCGCGCGCGACACCGCCTGCAGTAGAAGGTGTATGTCAGTCGCTGTTGATCGATGTGGCGGGGATCTGCATGTCGGCGCGTCATAGCGACTTTATGCAGGCCACCTTAAACGCTACCGACGAAGCCGGAACCTGCACCGTCATTGGTCAGGCAGCTGGCCGTAGTCTGGGCATGGCGGCGATTTGTAATGGCACGGCTGCGCATGGTGACGATTTTGACGATACCTACGAAGGCGGTCCGGCGCATGCCGGCGCCGTCGTCGTACCGGCAGTGCTGGCCGCAGCAGAACAGCATGGCTTGTCCGGTGCCGATGTCGGTTTGGGGATTGCCGTTGGCGCTGAAGTGATTTGTCGCATGTGCCTGGTGGCGCCCAAGTTGGTGCATAAGGCCGGCTTTCATCCGACGGCCGTGTTCGGTGCCATTGGTGCCGCCGCTGGTGTGGGTGCAGCCCTGAATCTGAACGCCAGGCAGTTAGTCGATGCAATGGGTATTGCCGCCAGTATGTCGTCCGGGATCATCGAATATTTGGCCGAAGGCGCCTGGACCAAGCGCATGCATCCTGGCTGGGCCGCGCAGGCCGGCTATCGGGCTGCGCGTTTGGCGCAGGCCGGCTTTGTCGGACCGCGCACCATGTTCGAAGGCGAGCACGGATTTTTTCATGCCTTTGCCCGTACCCATGAGGGTGACTTCGTCGCCATGCTCGACGGCTTCGGCAGCCGGTGGCTGGCGGCCGATATCGCATTCAAACCTTACGCCTGCGGCACCATGGCACATCCCTACATCGATTGCGCGCGTAAGCTGGTGGCCGAAGGTTTGCAACCCGCCGATATTGCGCACATCGAATGTGAGACCGCAGAAGGTATCGTAAATCGCCTGTGGGAACCGCTGGCCAATAAACAGAATCCGCCCAATGGCTATGCAGCCAAATTCAGCGTGCCGTACGCAATTGCTGTTGGCCTGCTGCGCGGCGATGCCGGGCTGGGTGAATACGCCGAGGCTGTGGTGCAGGATCCGCAGGTCCGCGCGCTGGCGAATAAAATTCAGTACGTGGTCGATCCGGACAATCCTTATCCACGCCAGTTCACCGGCCATGTGCGGGTGACTTTGCATAATGGCGAGGTGCGCGAAGCGCGTCAGGGCTACTTCCGTGGCGGGGTGGATGCACCGCTGCCGTTTGAGGATCTGATTAAAAAATTTGCCGCAAATTGTGTCGTCGGCGGTATCGCAGCAGTGCAGTCGGAAGCCTTGCTGCAGTCGCTCAAGACCATGCTGCAATCTGAAAAAATTGATCTCCACTTATTACGTTGTGCTTAAAGAAAAAAACCATTCATGATCAATCAAACACTGCGCGGACAAGTTGCGCTCGTTACCGGCGCCGGACGTAATATCGGCCGTGCCATTGCAATGTCATTAGCGCAAGCTGGTGCGACCGTGGTCGTTAATGTGCGCGCCAGCGTGGCCGAAGCACAGGCCGTGGTGGCCGACATTCACGCTGCCGGGGGCCAGGCCATGATGATCACCGCCGATGTGACCGACCGCACCCAGGTCGATGCCATGCTGGCCACTATCAGCAAGACCTATGGCCGGCTTGATATCCTGATTAATAACGCCGCCGTACGCGATGAATCGGTCTTTGCTGAACTCAGTTATGCCGACTGGCGTTTTGCCTTGGGCGTATGTCTGGATGGTGCGTTTCACTGCACACAGGCGGCGCTCTCACTGCTCACGGCCAGCAGCAATGCAACGGTGATTAATATCGGTGGTTTAACCGCCCACACCGGCGCGAGCCATCGGGTGCATGTGGTGACCGCCAAAGCCGGTTTGGTCGGCATGACGCGCGCCTTGGCACATGAATTGTCGCCCCAGGGCGTCACGGTGAATTGCATCTCGCCCGGCATGATGGACACAGCACGCGCGCCGACTGCAGCAGCGCCAAATCATCACGCCAAACATACAACGCTAGTCGGTCGTCGCGGTCAGCCGCAGGAAATCGGCGAAGCGGTGTTATGGCTGACCGGCCCGGGTGGACGCTTTGTGACCGGGCAGGTAATTCATCTCAACGGTGGTACTTATCTGGGCGGCTAAATTGCAGCGTTATATTTATTCAGCAAGCATATGAGTGAAGTAAATCAAGTGACCATCAAACCGTCATCGCTGACGGATTTATTCCTGTCCTTTTCCATCCTCGCCCTGCAGGGATTTGGTGGCGTGCAATCGGTCGCGCAGCATGTGATCGTCGAACAAAAACGCTGGCTGACAAACGAAGAATTTATTGACGAGTGGGCGCTCGCGCAGGTCGTCCCAGGTCCCAATATGGTCAACTTTTCGATCATGTTAGGCGGGCGCCATTTTGGTGTTTCCGGCGCGCTGGCGGCACTGGGCGGGCTCTTGGCCGCGCCGACTGTGCTGATTCTTTTACTGGCACTGGGCTATTCCCAGTTCAATGCTTACCCGGGCGTTGCAGGCGCATTACGCGGCCTCGGTGCGGTGGCAGCCGGGCTAGTATTTGCGGCTGCGTTGAAGATGGTAGTAGCCCTGCAAAAAAATGTGATGCGTTTTTCGGTCTGTATTTTTTTTAGTGTTGTAGCTTTTATTCTGGTCGGCATCCTGCGTCTGCCTTTGTTAGTGGCATTGCTTGCTGTTGGCAGTATTTCATGTGCGGCAGCCTATGCGAGGATGCGCGCATGAACGCCGTTGATCAGATCGTCCTGCAAGCGCAGGACTGGTTGAATTTACTGCTGCATTTTTTATCGCTCTCGCTGATGATGTTCGGTGGCGCGCTGACGGTAGCCCCCGATTTACATCGCTATCTGGTCGAGCAGCAGCATTGGTTAAGCGATGGACAATTTACTGCCTCCATCGCGATTGCCCAGTCATCACCCGGACCGAATGTCTTGTACGTGGCACTGATTGGCTGGAATGTCGGCATGAATGCAGGCGGCATACCGACTGCCTTGCTGGGTACGTTGATCAGCATGATCGGTGTTTTGCTGCCCTGTGGTTTGCTGACTTATAACGCAGGCCGCTGGATTCACGCGTGGCGCGATCGTCTGGTGGTAAGAGTATTTAAGCAGGGTATGGCACCGGTCGTGATTGGCTTGTTTCTTGCCGCCGGCTGGGTGATGGCGATGACGGGTCATCATGGTGGCACACCCTGGATGTTATGGCTGCTCACCGCTGTCAGCACAATGTTGGCATGGCGGACCAAAGTGCATCTGCTGATACTGCTGGGCGCTGGCGCTTTGGTAGGTGCTTTGGGACTGGTATGAAATCGGCTGAAATTTTATGCTGGTGAAGTTCAATTTTTAGTAAAAAAAACCTCGTCTGCAATGCAGGCATGATTTTCGCGCATCAATTTATAAGAGAGAGACAACATGAAAACCAGGTTCAGTATTGTATGCAGCAGCTTGCTGTTACTCGTTAGTGTAGCGCATGCACAGCAGCCGGCATCGGCGCCCATCGTCATCAAGTTCAGCCATGTTGTAGCTGCCGATACGCCCAAAGGCAAGGCAGCTGAATTGTTTAAAAAATTAGCAGAAGAACGCACTAAGGGACGCGTCAAGGTCGACGTCTTTGCTAATAGCGTTTTATATAAGGACAAAGAAGAAATCGAAGCCCTGCAAATGGGCGCGGTACAAATGCTTGCGCCATCGACTTCCAAATTTGGTCCGATGGGCGTGGCAGCGTTTGAAGTCTTTGATCTGCCCTTTATTTTTGCTGATCGCGACGTGCAGCAATATGTCGTCAACGGGCCGGTCGGCGTTAAGTTATTTAAGCTACTCGAATCAAAGAATATCCGTGGCTTGGCTTATTGGGATAATGGTTTTAAGCAGATGAGCGCCAACAAACCGCTGCATATGCCCGCTGATATGAAGGGCTTAAAGATGCGCATCAAATCGTCCAAGGTGTTGGACGAGCAAATGCGTTCGGTCGGCGCCATGCCGCAGGTGTTGGCATTCTCGGAGGTGTATCAGGCCCTGCAGACTGGCGTGATCGATGGCACAGAAAATTCGCTGCCGAATTTTTATACGCAAAAGTTTTATGAAGTTCAAAAGCACATGACCATCTCGAACCATGGCTATGGTGCTTATGCGGTCATCGTCAATAAGAAATTCTGGGATGGTCTGCCGGCAGACATTCGGACGATTCTGGAAAAAGCGATGCAGGAAGCCAGCAAGTACGAGAACGATTTGTCGAAGGAAGAAGAGGACGAGATGGTGAGCCTCATCAAGGCCTCAGGCAAGATTGACATCTACACCTTGACCAAGGCCGAGTCCGCAGCCTGGCGCACTGCTATGATGCCGGTGCATAAATCGATGGAAAAGCGGATCGGTGTAGAGTGGATCGAGGCCATCAACAAAGAAGCCGCATCCATGAAGCGCAAATAAATGCAGCTCAGCGTGTGCACAGTCTTTCGTGCACACGCCTCACTCAATGGTCAAACTCAAAGGTCAAACTGCCTTGATAGCAATCTTGGCCAGATTCGCCGAGCTGATCTTTTTCTGCCATTCCGCCGGACCGGTCGTGTGCACCGAGACGCCGTTCGAATCGACGGCTACGGTGACAGGCATATCCTTGACATCAAATTCATAAATCGCTTCCATGCCCAGATCGGCAAAGCCGACGACCTTGGCACCTTTGATCGCTTTCGACACCAGATAAGCAGCGCCACCCACGCCCATCAGATAGGCTGATTTGTGTTTTTTGATGGCTTCGATCGCTTCCGGTCCGCGCTCCGCTTTACCGATCATCGAGATCAGGCCAGTTTGCGCCAGCATCATCTCGGTAAACTTATCCATCCGTGTGGCCGTCGTCGGACCCGCCGGGCCAACGACTTCGTCGCGCACCGGATCGACCGGACCAACGTAGTAAATCACCCGATTCGTAAAGTCGACCGGCAGCGGCTCGCCTTTGGCCAGCATGTCCTGAATCCGTTTATGCGCAGCGTCGCGACCGGTCAACATTTTGCCATTTAAAAGTAAGGTCTCGCCCGGCTTCCATGACGCGACTTCAGCTTTGGTCAGCGTATTGAGATCGACACTCTTTGAACGCTTCGTATCTGCCGTCCAATGCACATCCGGCCAGCTCGATAATGCCGGTGGATCGATATAGGCCGGACCGCTGCCATCCAATACAAAATGGGCATGACGGGTCGCTGCGCAATTAGGAATCATCGCGACAGGCTTGGAGGCGGCGTGCGTCGGATACATCATGATCTTCACATCCAGCACCGTCGTCAGACCGCCCAAGCCCTGCGCGCCGATACCTAGTGCATTGATTTTGTCGCACAGTTCGATCCGTAATTCTTCGGTCTTGTTTTGCGGGCCGCGTTGTTTGAGTTCATACATGTCGATATCGTCCATCAGCACTTCCTTGGCCATCAACATGGCTTTCTCCGCCGTGCCGCCAATACCGATGCCGAGCATGCCAGGCGGGCACCAGCCAGCACCCATCGTCGGCACGGTCTTCATGACCCAGTCGACCAGCGAATCGGACGGGTTGAGCATGACGAATTTGGATTTGTTTTCCGAACCACCGCCTTTGGCCGCTACGCGAACGTCGACGGTATTGCCCGGCACGAGTTCCATGTGCACCACGGCCGGCGTATTGTCTTTGGTATTTTTGCGCTCGAACTGCGGATCGGCCACGATCGAAGCGCGCAGGAGGTTATCAGCAAAGCCGTAGCCCCGTCTCACGCCTTCATTGATGGCATCCGTCACCGAACCCTTAAAGCCCTCGAAGCGCACTTCCATGCCCACGCGCAGAAACACATTCACAATACCGGTATCCTGACACAGCGGACGTTTGCCCTCGGCGCACATGCGCGAGTTCGTCAAAATCTGCGCGATAGCATCCTTGGCGGCCGGGCTTTCTTCCACAGCATAGGCACGTGCCAAGTGAGCGATATAATCAGCCGGATGGTAGTAGCTGATGTATTGCAGCGCGGCAGCGACGGATTCGATGAGATCTTCTTGTTTGATAATGGTCATGATGTGATTTCAATGTTGATGAAGAGGGTGGCTGTGTTTATTAGCTGATGCATGATGTGTTCGTTGGCTATTCATTCACGGTGACAGTATCGTCTTATTCATTTGATACGTTGCGCTCATCGCTTGCACAAATACTGGCAAACGTATTTTACACGTGCCAGCAGTGACTGCGTGACTCCCAGACCTGCATGGGATGGCCTGAGCAGGGCGTTGGCTGTATGTTGCGACGCAATAAAAAAGGCTTCTGGTGCACCCAATGTAAGTGTGAAGTAAGCGTAAAAGCTTACCTTTGTAAAAAAACACCATCGTCAATGAGGAGATAACATGTCTGGAATGGAAAGCCTGTCCCAAGAATCGCGCCTGTTTCAACCGCCCGCCGCTTTAAGTAAGGATGCCGCCATTTCCGGCATGGCGGCTTACCAGGCCTTATGCGCGGAAGCCGAGCGCGACTATGAAGGTTTCTGGGCCCGCTTAGCGCGCGAAAATCTCAGCTGGCATAAGCCATTTACGCGCACGCTGGACGAGAGTAATGCGCCGTTTTATCAATGGTTTGACGACGGTCAGCTGAATGTGTCGTATAACTGCCTCGACCGTAATCTGCAAAATGGCAATGCCGACAAAACAGCCGTGCTGTTTGAGTCCGACGACGGTAAGGTCACACCGATTACTTACCGCGAATTGCATCGCCGGGTTTGTCAGTTTTCCAATGGCTTGCGCAAGATGGGCATCCAAAAAGGTGACCGCGTCGTCATTTACATGCCGATGTCGGTCGAAGGCATCATCGCCATGCAATCCTGCGCACGGATCGGT
The DNA here is from genome assembly GCA_947374865.1 of Oxalobacteraceae bacterium. Lineage (GTDB taxonomy): Bacteria > Pseudomonadota > Gammaproteobacteria > Burkholderiales > Burkholderiaceae_D > CANFLV01. Next base: position 286,446 of record CANCDR010000001.1, on the reverse strand, counting down.
GCGACGCATTCGGTAGTGTTCGGCGGCTTTTCGGCCAAGTCATTACAAGAGCGCGTAATTGATGTGGGCGCTGTTGCGTTGATCACCGCTGATGAACAGGTCCGAGGGGGCAAGCATCTGCCTCTTAAAGCGATCGTCGATGAAGCACTCGCCTTAGGTGGCTGCGAAGCGGTAAAAAATGTCGTGATTTACAAACGTACCGGTGGCGCGATCTCTGTGCAAGCCGGACGTGATCACTGGATGAGCGATGTATCAGCCGGCCAGCCCGAGACCTGCGAGCCGGAATGGGTCGGTGCAGAGCATCCTTTATTCGTACTCTACACTTCTGGTTCGACCGGCAAGCCAAAGGGCGTGCAGCACGCGTCAGGCGGCTATTTGCTGTGGGCGATGCTGACGATGAAGTGGACCTTCGACATCAAGCCAGCTGACGTATTCTGGTGTACGGCCGATATCGGCTGGGTCACCGGCCATACCTACATTGCGTATGGTCCTTTGGCTGTCGGCGCGACCCAGGTGGTCTTCGAAGGCATTCCAACTTTCCCCAACGCCGGCCGTTTCTGGGACATGATCCAGCGTCATAAAGTATCCATTTTTTACACCGCACCGACCGCTATTCGTTCGCTTATCAAGGCAGCCGAAGCCGACATTGAGGTCCATCCATCGAGCTATGATCTGACCAGCCTGCGCATTCTGGGTTCGGTCGGCGAGCCGATTAATCCGGAAGCCTGGATGTGGTATTACAAAAACATCGGTGGTGAGCGCTGCCCGATCGTCGATACCTTCTGGCAGACCGAAACAGGCGGACACATGATCAGCCCGATGCCGGGTGCCACACCGATGGTGCCGGGTTCCTGCACCTTGCCGCTGCCAGGCATTATGGCCGCCATCGTCGATGAGACGGGCGTCGATCTGCCGGATGGCAGCGGCGGTATCTTGGTCGTCAAGCGTCCGTGGCCATCGATGATTCGGAATATCTGGGGCGACCCGGAGCGTTTCAAGACCAGCTACTTCCCGGAAGAATTCAAAGGCAAGTTATATCTGGCGGGCGATGGCGCGATTCGTAACAAGGATACTGGCTACTTCACCATCACCGGTCGTATTGACGATGTGCTGAACGTTTCCGGTCACCGCATGGGTACGATGGAAATTGAATCCGCCCTGGTCGCCAATCCGATCGTGGCCGAAGCCGCCGTCGTCGGTAAGCCCGATGAAACCACGGGTGAATCGATCTGCGCCTTTGTGGTGTTAAAGCGTAGCCGTCCGACTGGTGACGAAGCCAAGCAAATCGCCAAGGAACTGCGTGACTGGGTCGCCAAGGAAATCGGCCCGATCGCCAAGCCGAAGGAAATCCGTTTTGGCGATAACCTCCCAAAAACCCGTTCCGGCAAGATCATGCGGCGTTTGCTGCGGGTACTGGCCAAGGGCGAGGAGATCACACAGGACGTCTCTACTTTGGAAAACCCGGCGATTCTGGAGCAGCTCAAAGAGGCGCAGTAAGGTCATTTTGAAGGGCAATGTAGCAAGCAGGTGTGCCGAAAGCGCCGATTGTTTGCTATAATATGCCGCTTCGCGAAAGAGTTTTTTCGCGAGTGCAGTATTCAGGAGAGATGGATGAGTGGTTTAAGTCGCACGCCTGGAAAGCGTGTGTAGGTTCATAGCCTACCCGGGGTTCGAATCCCCGTTTCTCCGCCAGAACACAAAAGCCCCGAAAGGGGCTTTTTTATTGGGTTTAAACCGTGGGGTCAGGTCTTGACATGACAGTTGGCGAAGCAAAAACTGTCATGTCAAGACCTGACCCCAGCATTGTTAGCTTTCGCGCATGATGATTTCGTAGCCGGTGCTCGTTGTGGCGTACAGCTTGAAGTTACGGCGTTTGAGCATCTTCATCATGGTGGAGTCTGGACGGCAGGCGGCGAATAGGCGGCGGGATTTGAAGTGGTTACAGAAAAAATTGGTCATCGCTGCACCAATGCCTAAGCCGCGATAGGCTTCGCTGACGACCATCGCATGTAACTCTCGTTCCATTCCTTTTTTATCGTCGAGACCCAAGACCATGAAGAAGCCCGCAATCTGACCATTCAGTTCAGATACCCAGAATTCAATCGGCACGGTGGATTTACCCGCATTCCAGACGTCACGCACTGCTGCGCCATCATTGATCCCCTGCGAAAACGAAAGCGCCAGCGCCTGTTGATGGGTGAAATTCATGATCTCTTCTGCCATTGCACCGCTTTTTGAACCAGCCACGGTGAGCGCAATAATGCTATCCACGTCATTTGGCAGTGCACGACGGAGGGTCGTTGCCAGCATGCGTAAGTGATGCTGGTGCTTGTAATTTCGGGCGATTTTTAGTGTATGCATATTCAAGCGCAACACCAGATGCCGAATTTTCAAGGTTAGGAAGGCAATCAAGCAATATAAAAAGGCACTTTGCAGAAAATCAAAAATCAGGAGGGTAATACTTGATGACGGAATGATAGTGGAAAAGTCATAGACCCGCGCAGCACTTGAGAGGAGTGCAAAAAAATAGGCGTGCTTAGGCTGGAGAAACCATGCACTAAGGCAGATCGGTAAAAAATAGAATGGTGAAAATGAAATTAACTGCCCTGTTGAAAAGTCGATAGAAAAAATACAAGCTTCCAAGGCAAGAAAAAGCAAAAAAAGCAGAAGCCAGTTTTGCTCACGCATTTTTTTTTCAATGACAGATTGATATTTACTTATATGCGGCATAGTCTGTGTCTGGTTGAGGTGATCGCCGGGAACTTTCTCGATTAACAGACAGATGAGAACACAAAATCATAGTCGGTTTTTATCTATGATGTAAAGAAGTTCAGACGCATCAAACGCAGCACGATCCCGCGTCTGATGCACCTGGCGCTCATCGAACTTTCTGAACGCAAAATAAGTACGAAGCTAGCTCACCAGGATTTATTTTTGACTCAATTCGCCGCCATGCGCTCCGACTGCTTCCACGAATAAATCACGCCAAGGCCAAAGGAGAGGCCACTTTTGCTTTTGATAAGAGGGCTGCTGGCATTGGCACTGCCACTGACATTATCGAGCCGTGTAAAGGCAAATACCCGTAAATCGGTCGTCATCGCATGCGACATGGACGCGGCCAAACGCCAAGTCGTTAATCCGCCCGTAGCCGTATAGGCTGGACGTAACGCTGTCGCGTTGAGGGGCGCAACGCCATAAAAAGTTTGGTTGAGTTTTTGGTCCCCCAGCACGACACCGATGCTGGTGCTGTAGTTCCAGCCAGCCTTGGCCTGACGTTCAAAGATCAGCTCTGGTTCAAGTGCGGCGCCTTTTTGGGCGAAGTGATCGCTGAGGTCAAATACGCCACGCACAGGCAGCTCGGCACGCAGTAAGCCATTGCCGGGCCCCTTGCCGAGATGCCATTTCAGGCGCGGTCCAAATTGCACCAGCGTGCCCAGTTCAGGCATACCACGGCGCGCCTCACTGGAATCCGAGCGGGAGCCAAAGGCACCGGCAAAGCCAATATCGACTTCGAAGGTCGGTGTTTTGATCGCGCGCAGACCCGCACCGCCACGATCGGCTCGCAGGTATTCGCCACGATAGACAAACACCGGCAGCGCGAGCCCGCGATTGACGCGTTCTGATGAGCCCGGGTAGGCTTGCTGAGAGACGGCGATACCAAAGGCGCCGATTTCCCATAAGGGGAGCGGATTCGCCTGATCGTTATCGGACGACTTCGCAGGAGCGGTAGTCTGCGAAACTGCCGGTGTCTGCGTCGCCAACTGCGCCAAGGCCAGAACCGGCGTCAGGCAGGCGAGCAGTAACAGGCTGGCGCGCGATTTCAAATGCGTGGGCAACATACAGCGTCTCCTCAAGTTTAAATAATGTCATGAGTGTAACTGTTGTTAAGGTACCTTGCATAAGCCCACTCGCCTTAGCTGCGCCAGCCGGCAAGTCAAACTGCTACCAGATCAACCGCGGGTAATCCGTTCCGCAATCGCGATCCCCATTTCCGTCGTCGATGCTGTCCCGCCCAGATCACCTGTACGGGGTCCCTCAATCAGCACGGTTTCGATTGCTTTGACGATCGCGTCATGTGCCGCACGACCGGCGCCGGTACCTTCAAACAAGAAGTCGAGCATCATGGCGCCTGACCAGATCATAGCGACCGGATTGGCGATATTTTTGCCGTAAATGTCAGGCGCCGAACCATGGACGGGTTCAAACAACGAAGGGAATTTGCGTTCCGGATTCAGATTTGACGAAGGCGCGATACCGATGGTGCCGGTACAGGCTGGTCCGAGATCGGACAGGATGTCGCCAAACAGATTGGACGCCACCACCACATCAAAACGTTGCGGCTGGAGTACGAAGCGCGCGCACAAAATATCAATGTGCTGTTTGTCCCAGGTGATGTCCGGGTAAGCTTGTGCGACTTCGGCCGCCCGCGCATCCCACCACGGCATGCTGATCGAAATACCATTACTTTTTGTCGCCACGGTGACGTCTTTGCGCGCGCGTTTGCGGGCCAGTTCAAAGGCATACTTCAAGACCCGTTCGGTACCATGGCGGCTGAAGATGGACTGCTGCATGACGACTTCGCGCTCGGTCCCCTGATACATCACGCCACCGACCGAGGAATATTCACCTTCGGTGTTTTCACGCACCACCACAAAGTCGATATCACCCGGCTTACGACCCGCTAACGGACAAGGCACACCCTCGAACAGGCGTACCGGACGCAAATTAATGTACTGGTCAAAATCACGGCGAAACTTGATCAGCGAACCCCATAGCGAAATATGGTCCGGCACGGTCGCTGGCCAGCCGGCGGCACCGAAATAAATCGCATCCATTTTTTGCAGCTGCGCGTTCCAGTCATCCGGCATCATCTGCCCGGTTTTCAGATAGTAGTCACAGCTGGCCCATTCAATATGGGTGAATTCAAGTTCGATGCCAAACAGCGTCGCGGCCGCTTTAACTGAGCGCAAACCTTCGGGCATGACTTCTTTGCCGATGCCGTCGCCGGGGATGACGGCGATTTTAAATGGGGATTTCATAGGATCGATTCAAAGGAAGAAAAAATAAAAAAATCGTGCGGACAGTCCATCTTACACAAGATTGCGCATTAAATTGAAGCCTGTCATACGCTTAGGATGAAATGCTGCCGACCTTGGCAAGAACAGCAAATAATTTTTTTATTACGATAGTAATGAGAAAAAAATATCAGCATGCCGTGCCAGGGTTTCAGGCGCCGCGATCTTTTTACGATTGAAAGGGAATACGTTCCGGCATACTCAAGAACGCCTGCATGGCATGAAACAGGCGATGCCGGTTTATTCCCAGTAGCGCTGTATGGGCCAGTCCGGCCATCTTCACCATTTGTTTATCTGCGTGCGGCAAATTTGAGGTGAAGCCCAGGACGAACCGACTATTCATTGATGGATCTTTTTGTGTGTGCAGGAACGCTTAGCAATGTTCTTATATGAGGAACGTTGTTTCAATAATTTTCATTTTTGCATAATTTGTGTTTAGATACAAACATAAATAAAAAGCCGTGCCAATTGAGACGGCAATTCAATATATGGGCGCCCATGTCGGAGCCGCCCATTAAAAGGAGTGAGACGATGAACGACGATACGAACAAACCCAAACAAGTCATTGTAGAGCGACGTAATTTCTTGAAAACGGCGGCTGTGACCGCCGGTGCTGCTACCGCCGGTGCCATGGCAGTTGGAAATGCCGTCACTGCACAGGCTGCTGAGGTCAAGGCAGACCTGCCAAAGTCTGCGCCCAAGACGATGCCCGACAAACAGATACCTCGCCCTGGTTCTGATTTCATGGTCGATGTGATCAAGACGCTCGACATCAAGTATGTGGCAGCCAATCCGGGTTCGAGTTTTCGCAGTCTGCATGAATCGGTCGTCAATTATGGCGGTAATAAAATGCCCGAGTTGATCACCTGCCTGCATGAAGAGGCTTCCGTCGCGATCGCGCATGGCTATGCCAAAGCGGCGGGCAAACCGATGGCGGTCATGATGCATGGGACGGTCGGCTTACAGCATGGTTCCATGGCGATTTATAACGCCTGGTGCGACCGGGTACCGATCATGATGTTTGCCGGAAATGGCCTGGATGCGACCAAGCGTCGGCCGGGTACGGAGTGGTATCACTCCGTACAGGACGCGGCGGCGATGGTGAGGGATTACGTGAAATGGGATGATCAGCCGATGTCGTTGCAGCATTTTGCCGAGTCGACCGTGCGCGCCTACAAGATCGCCAACACTTCGCCCAAAGAGCCAGTGCTGATCATGGCCGAGATCGATCTGCAGGAAGACAAGATCGAACACGAGTCGGCGTTGAAGATTCCTAAGCTGTCACTGAGCGTGCCCTCGACGGGGGATACCGGCGCGCTGGCGGAAGCGGCCAAAATGCTGGTCGAGGCAAAAAAGCCGCTCATCATTGTCGACCGGGCCGTGCGTGATCAGGAAGGCGTACGTAGGCTGGTACGACTAGCCGAAGCGCTCAATACGCCGGTAGTGGATTTGGGCGGAAGGATGAATTTCCCGACCACGCATTATTTGTGTCAGACAGATCTACGGCGTGAATTGGTACGCGATGCCGATGTGATCCTGATGCTGGAAGTCGCCGATCCATGGGGGCAGCTCAATTCGGTGACGGACCCTTTCAAAGAATATCGTCGGCTGGCCAAGGAAGATGTTAAGACCATTACTTTGTCGTTTTCCGACGTGTATTTGAAATCGAATTATCAGGACTTCCAACGCTTTCTGTCTGTGAACATGGCCATTACCGGCGATGTTCAGGCGAGTTTGCCGGAATTTATTGACCAGGTTCGACGTGCCACCGACGGACCGCGCAAGCAAGCCTTGGCGCTGCGCACACCTAAGCTGCGGGCTGATTACGAGGCCATGCGTGCCGAAGCGCGCACGGCATCGGCAGTTGGCTGGGACGCTAGCCCGATCAGTACCGGACGCATGGCCGCCGAAGTCTGGGATGTAATCAAGAATGAACCTTGGTCGCTGGTGGTGAGTGATCGTATTAATTGGGCGCGCCGTCTTTGGCCGACTACGGAATATCATCAGATGTTGGGTGGCTCTGGCGGACAGGGTGTTGGTTATGCTTTGCCGGGCGCCGTCGGTGCAGCGCTGGCCAATCGTGACAAGGGTTTGTTGTCAGTGACCTTCCAGCCGGATGGCGACATGATGTATTCGCCGGGGGCTTTATGGACTGCTGCCCATCACAAAATTCCGCTCTTGATCGTGATGCACAATAACCGCGGCTATCATCAGGAAACTATGCATTTGCAGCGCATGGCGTCACTGCATAATCGTCGCACCGATCAGGCTTGGATCGGTAATTCCTTGGAAAATCCGAATATTGATTTTGCCAAGATGGCGCAGGCGCATGGCGTCTGGGGCGAGGGGCCGATCAATAATCCGGCGGCTTTGGGCCCGGCATTACGCCGCGCACTGGCCGTCGTCAAGAGCGGCGCACCGGCTCTGATCGACGTACACAGTCAGGTACGCTAGCGATGTAAAGCGGGGGACGTCAGAAGCGATTGAGCAAGGCAATCGTGCTGGCGTTGGGGCCGGCTGGAATCGACGCGACATAGCTGTAAATATCAGCCAGATCCTGATCGCTGACAAATTGCACCGGATAGCGCGGCATCACGCCGCGTGGCTGGCGCAGCTGCATTTCAAACGCGACAAAAGGAAACGGATTGGGCGCGATTTTTGGTCCCGCATTGCGCTCCCCGCCTTGACCAAGGGTGCCGTGGCAGGTGTAGCAGCTGTTTTTCATGAACAGCTGTTTGCCCTGCTCAATCGAGCCGCTCGGGTCGGCTGCATGGACCATGTTCGCACAGGTCAGCAAGAACGTCGATAGCAAAAACTGGCAGTGAATTTTCATTATTTGTCTCCTAATATGGCGCGGCTTTATGAGCGCATTCCTTAGTCTAGCACTGGATTGCTATGCTGACCATCGGTCTGTATGGCGGAACAAATGCCGAATCAAGTGATGCAGTCCGTTTCAACTACCATGGTAGTCGTTCACCGCTGTAAGAAAAAAATTCGCCACTATCTTTGGCATGCAATCCATCGATGACGCGTAATAATTCAGTCGCTGCAATGTGCGGCTCGCGGCCAATCTCTGCACCGCGAAATGGCTCTGAGAGTCGTGAACTGACCGTGCCAGGATGCAGCGCGACGACGACGGCGCCAGGTTTGCTGCGGTGGGTTTCGATGGCGGCCGTTTTGATGAACATATTGAGCGCTGCCTTCGAAGCGCGATAGCTGTACCAGCCGCCCAGCCGGTTATCACCAATACTGCCGACCTTGGCAGACAACATCGCCATCACGCTGCGTTCCTTGTCGAGCAAGGGCGTGAAGTGGCGCAGCAAGAGTGCCGGGCCAAAGGTATTGATCTGAAAGGTCTCTAGCATCTGCGCATAATTTAAATCGGCCAGACGTTTTTCCGGCATGAAGCGCTCGCTATGGAGCAGGCCGGTAGCGTTAATGATCAGGTGAAAAGGTGCCGTTTGTGCCAGCGCTCCTGCCGCCGCGGCGATGCTGGCTTCAGCATGAAAGTCGAGTGCAGGCTGCGAATGACGGTGCAGGCCGTGTACGCTTGCGCAGCGTGAATCAGCCTGCAACAGATCCATGAAAGCAGCACCGATGGCGCCCGTTGAGCCGATCACCAGTGCGCGAAACCCTTCAGGAAAAGAGTTCAACATTAAACCCATCCCTGACGCCAGCACGTTTCGTCGCGCAGATCGCGCCAGGCCATGCGTTGTACTGCGCCGCTGTAAGTGGCTTGCAGCTCAACCCATTCAATTCGACCTTCTGCATCGGGTAGGGCGACCTTGGTGACCAAAAAATGTTTTTGTTTGGCGACCGGATGCACGGCAGTCCATTTTGAGAGCATTAATTTTTTTGGATGCAGTGTGCTCATGGGGGTTTTGTCCTGATCAGACTTTCTTCAGAAAGCAGGCCTTGAGCATGTAGCTACCGCCATCCATCTTGCAATCGACTTCATGATCGCCGCTACCAACGAGACGAATACTTTTGACCTTGGTGCCCATTTTGAGCGTCGTGGAGGAACCCTTCACTTTCAGGTCTTTGATCAGAACCACCGCATCGCCGTCAGACAGCACATTGCCATTGGAATCCTTAACGATGGCATCCGCGGCTTCGCTGGCATCGACCGCTGCGTTGATCGGCCATTCGTAAGCACAGTCACCGCAGATGTAATTTTCACCGTCGGGATAGGTGTTCTCGAGGGTGCATTGGGGGCAAGCAGGGATGGTCGACATGGACGCTTTCAGATGGCAGTACGTTAGTGAGTGCTGATTATAACTGCTCAAGGTATAGAAGCTTCACCGGGGCACCTGTAAGTTCAATGTAAAATCTGATGACTTATGAATCAAAAACTCACTCCCGCCACCGCGCTGCTGCTGACTGTCCCTCCCTTGATGTGGGCCGGTAATGCAATCGTCGGCCGTATGCTGCAGGGTATGGTGCCACCGATTACGCTTAATTTTTTGCGTTGGGCGATTGCGTTTTTGCTGCTGCTGCCGTTTGCTGCACCAGTGTTTGGCGCGCGCAGTGATTTATGGCGCCATAAGAAGCGCTATACCTTATTGGGTCTGCTCGGAATTGGTATCTACAATGCGTTGCAATATCTGGCATTACAAACCTCAACGCCGATCAATGTCACGCTCGTCGCCGCCAGTTTACCGGTGTGGATGCTGTTGGTCGGTGCACTGTTTTTTAATGCGACGATCAGCACCCGGCATATCGTCGGCAGCGTGCTCTCCATTGCCGGCGTATTGCTGGTACTAAGTCGTGGCGAATGGGCGCATGTGATGGCGCTGCGGCTGGTGCCGGGTGATCTGTTCATTGTGTTGGCGACGATTGCCTGGTCGTTTTACAGCTGGCTGCTCAACGACCGTGAAGGCCTGGGAGAGATTCGTCATGACTGGGCCGGCCTTCTGCTGGCACAGGTCGGCTTTGGCCTGCTTTGGTCAGGCGCCTTTGCGGCGGGTGAATGGACATTGAGCGCTCAACACATTGACTGGGGCTGGACGCTGGCAGCTGCGCTGCTCTATGTCGGTGTGGGGCCGGCGATCGTGGCTTTTCGTTGTTGGGGTCTCGGTGTGCAGCGGGTCGGGCCGGGCATCGCCGGCTTTTTCAATAATCTCACGCCGCTTTTTGCTGCGTTGATGTCATCCGCATTTTTGGGTGAGCAGCCGCATGCCTATCATTTTGCGGCATTCATTTTGATCATCGCCGGTATTTTGGTGTCGGCGCGGCGCGCGTCGGCATAAAAAAACCGGCACCGTTTTCACAGTGCCGGTTTATCCGCATCACTAATATGGATGCGGATGGTCTGATGCGATCCTCAGGCCTTTTTTTCTCGTGCGACCCAATACAGCGTACCGATCAACACCAGATAGGGCAGCAGTGATAAGGCATTGGCATTCGCGCCCGCGAAGAAAGGATTGAAGGCCTGCGCCCACTCCCCCAAACGCTGATCGAAGCCGGCGGTTACGCCTGCGGTGAACGCGATCACGATGCCCGCCAACGCGCCGCCAGCAATATAGCCGGAGGCCAGCAGAACGCCCGAACTGCCATCTCCCGCAGCCTGTAATTCGGCCGGCGTTAAATGCGCATTGTGGGCCATTTTGCTATTGCGGCGATCCACCCACCAGCGCAGCATGCCGCCAATGAACAGCGGGGCAGATGAGGACAGCGGCAGATAAACACCGACCGCAAAGGCGAGCGAACTGACGCCCGCCATTTCCAGCACGATGGCGATCACGACACCAAACAACACCAGCGTCCACGGCAGCTTCTGATCGAGAATGCCTTTAATAATGTAAGACATCAGGACTGCTTTCGGTGCTTCGTATTTTTTGACTTCCGTGCCATCGGGGCGTTTTGTATAGGTGCCGTTAATGCCCGGATCGACCAGGTAGGCCACTTGACCGGCATTATCGACCAGGTATTTTCCTGCAGGCCCACCGACGGTATCCGTCTTGTGCCAGACCTTGTAAGTGTTTGCGTCTTGCACGGCTTGTGGGCCAATGAGTACAGCGGTATCGGTCAACATCGTAGCATCCGTCGTCAGGCCCGGCGCTACTTGTGCGGCTGGTACATAGACCGTGCTGGCTTCATTAAGTTTTAACAGCACTGGTCCGAGGATCAGGGCCGAGCACAATGCGCCGGCCAGGATCGCATACTGTTGCAGACGCGGCGTGGCGCCGACCAGAAATCCGGTCTTGAGATCTTGCGACGTCGCACCCGCATTACTGGAAGCGATACAGACGATGGCACCGATTGACAGGGCAGTGACGTAATACTGACCGCCGGTCCAGCCGAGCAGCAAAAATACCATGCACGTCAACAGCAGTGTCGCCACGGTCATGCCAGAAATCGGATTTGAAGATGAGCCGATCTCGCCAGTCAGACGCGAGGAGACCGTCGCAAACAGAAAGCCGAAGGCCAGTATAAGAATGGCGCCCAGCAGGTTCATGTGTAGCGGTGTGGCCAGCGTGATGATGGCCAGCAGACCGAAGGTGCCGATCATGACCCACTTCATGGGGATATCCTGATCCGTACGATCGACACCGGCTTTAGCGCCGCCGCTCTGACGCAAACCCTTCAGGCCAGCCTGCATACTGTTCCAGATGGTCGGCATGGCGCGCGCGAGGCTGATGATACCGCCAGCTGCCACAGCACCGGCGCCGATATAAAGGATATACGAGGCCCGTACTTCACCCGGGCTCATGGCGCTGATCAGTTTGGCACCAGGCGCGATGGGATTAGTCAGCTGGTCGCCAAAAAATTTAATCATCGGGATCAGCAGTAAATATGACAGCACACCGCCGGCGGCCATAATGGCGCCAACGCGTGGTCCAATGATGTAGCCCACGCCAAGCAATTCAGGGGAAATTTCCGCGGCAATTGAGCCACCTTGCAGCGGTGCGCCAAAGCTGGTGGCAGGCGTTTCTTTCCAGCCCTTGAAGGCGATATTGGCGACTTTATAAAGCAGGCCAATACCAAAGCCGCCGAAGATGATTTTGGCGCGCTGGCTGGCATCGGCATCGCTGTTTTTGCTGTCAGCAGCGCTCAGACCCGCTGCAGCGCGTGATTCCGCATTGGCTGCTGCCTTGAGCACTTCGGCACAGGCAGTCCCTTCCGGGTACTTGAGTTCGTTATGCTGTAAAACGATCATCGTGCGCCGCATCGGGATCATCAGCAAAATACCCAACAGGCTACCCAAGACACCGACCAGCATGACGCGTGAAATTTCCAGATCGAAGCCAAGGATCAGGATCGCCGGCATCGTCACACCAAGCCCGAAAGCGATCGACTCACCGGCCGAGCCTGCGGTCTGGGTGATGTTATTTTCGAGGATGGTCGAATCCTTGCCGCCCAATTTATGCGTTAAGCGAAACAGGGTAATGGCGATGACTGCCACCGGAATCGAGGCACTGACGGTCAGGCCGACCTTGAGCACAAGGTAGAGTGACGAAGCACCGAAAATCATCCCCAGAACAACGCCCATGAACAGGGCACGCAGGGTAAATTCGGGCATCTGAACCGAGGCCGGAATGTAAGGACTCACGGCCGGGAAAGACGAGGTTTTTGGCATGGTTTGCTCTTATAGAGATGTGGATCTTGCGAATAGGTTCGACATCATGTCCTGGTGGGTCAGAATCGACGCCTATCCCTTAATTGGGTCGACGATAAGCTGCGACCGGCTCAAATAGTACCAATTTTCCGAACAGGATTGAAAAAAGCCTGCGCGGCCGTCAAGTTGGTCGGCCTTAAAGTACTGAGGGAAAATGGTCAAATTCAGGATAATTTTTGAAGAAACTATTCCATTAAAGTTATATCGACTCTGACCCTACTTAATTCTGTGTTCTGTTTGACCCCGACGAACTGAGGGGTGCAGCGGAGAAGCCGGATTATTTTTTGAGGAAACTGTTTCTGTGAATTTATATCGACTCTGACCCTACTTAATTTATATCGAGTCTGAGCCACTTTATTATTTTTTCACCTATGATGTGTGTTTTACATCGCTATACTTTTCCATGCATAGGCAAGACGACATTGTAATTCCGGAAGCGGAGATCGAATTGACGGCGGTTCGGGCCCAGGGTGCGGGCGGGCAGAACGTCAATAAGGTATCGAGCGCGGTACATCTGCGCTTTGATATTGTGGCATCCTCCTTGCCGGAGGAGATTAAGCAGCGGCTGGTCCAGTTACAGGATAAGCGCATCACGAAGGAGGGCGTGCTGATCTTGAAGGCGCAAACGCATCGTAGTCAGGACAGGAATAAAAATGCGGCACTTCAGCGCTTACATGAACTCGTCGCCAGTGTTCGAGTAGCCCCGGTGATGCGTCGGCCTACCAAGCCCAGCCATGGGGCAAAATTAAGACGTCTTGACAGTAAAATCATGCGCGGTCAAATCAAGGATACGCGCAGAAAAGTCGCGGCATAGGGCGGCGCTGTCGATGGCTCTGCCTGGTGATGTCTCCCCGTATAATCAATAGGCTCATTGCTGAATTTGGAGCAGATACAAGCAAGGTGTCGGCTTGAGGCAAAAAAAAACCCGCCAGCTTTTCAGCGGCGGGGAAATCCAATTTCTTGAGGAGATTGGAGGAGACAAATTCATCATAACGAAACTTTTTGCGCTTGTATGCATTTTTTATGACATGGTCGATATTCACGAGCCCTATATCTGAGTGTGTGCAGCATGCCTGGGCGGGTTGTAAGTAGTTTTGACGCACTTTAAGCAGATAAATCTCGGCTGGAATACACTTGCGGCATGTCAAATTCTAATCTCAAACCTGAATCGCCTTGCGTTGGTCGCTGCTCGACGACCTTCGGGGACGATATCTGCAAGGGCTGCGGCCGGACCTTTCTCGAGGTAATTAACTGGATTGTGTTGGATGAAGCGGAAAAAGCCGTGATCTGGGCGCGCTTGGAAAAACAGACTTCCTGATCCCTGTTGTAAAACTGCGGCTGTCGTAAGCTTATATTCTTCACTCATTGTCGTAGTAATTACACAGCGAGTATCAAAATTGCTACATCCTCAGCGGTCAATTGAGCGATTTAATCGACGGGTGCGATAACACTGTCGCGCTAAATATCTGTAAAAGCAGCGTGAAAGCCTGACTTTTAAAGCCCTCCGTGCGGTCTTCATACCGCACTTCTCTAAGACCTTTGGCAACGCCCCATTACTTGCTTTGTCGCATCTACATTCGGCCCTTTCCTGGATTCACTCAGGATCAGGATGCGGCGGTAAATCGTCCTCCTCAGGGGAGGGGTTTTTTTCTGGCAGCGGGTCGTCGTTGGGTTCCGGCATCGGTGCACGGTGACAATGCGGCATGTTTGATGGAGGTGCAAGGCAGTTCGACTGATCGTCGATAGCCTTTGCACCTCGTCGAACTGAATACAACATGTGGTTCACGCTAATGAATGCGCCGCCTGCGTGAGTGCCTTGGGTTTGAACTGCTTATCGCTGATGCGAAATTTGCCGCGTCGGTCGCCCATGAGTACGCGCAAATCCTTGATACTCAGATGACAAACTTCATGCATGCGGATTAACAACGAAGCGCCTACCGGGAGTCGACGGTGGCGGATTTTACTGATCACAGGCGGTGCAACCTCGAGCGCGCGCGATAAGGCGGCGTCGTTTTTCAGGTTGAGTTTTTCAATCAGCGCCCCTAAAAGATGGTTGGGGTCATAGACAGGTGACTGTAGTTTGTCGATGGTATTCATATTGCCTTCCATTATATGTTGCGTGAATTCAAGTCATTTTGAACGATCGATGGCGGAGCATTTTGATGCAGCACAAATTAACGCGCTGTTTCTTATCTTTATCACCACGTGGTTCGATGTGAATAATATTCCTAAAATTATTAAAAAAGCAATTTAATTTGTGACCCGCAATATTGCGAGTACAAAAATTTGCCAAGATATGCTAAGAATTTTTTCATGCACGATCCATTGGTGAGAAATGCGCACTTATGAGCCAATTGCGATAAACATTATAAAAACAAGGGCTTGCAGATTTTTCAAGGGACTTATCAACAGACTTAGTCACAATTTTTGTGTATAACTTTGATGTTCATCAAACATGTTTAAGGCAGCGCGAAAGAGTCAGTCGATAGTGCTCGCTCAATTGAAGAAAGAAATCCCGGATGCTTTGTCATCGACTGTCGACTTCGGGCGCGAGAGCCGTTAGACTTTAGCCCTTTTCGCATAGACTGCTCCCATGTCCACTGATTCCACTGCTTCTGAGATTGAAGTAGTTCCGCGCACCGTGCCTTCCGAGGTGATCGCACGTGAAGTCGCTCGCCGCCGTACCTTTGGCATCATCTCCCACCCGGATGCCGGCAAAACTACATTGACTGAAAAATTACTGCTGTTTTCGGGCGCGATTCAACTGGCCGGTACCGTCAAGGCGCGCAAGAGCGGCCGCCATGCGACATCAGATTGGATGGAGATTGAAAAACAGCGCGGCATTTCGGTCGCCAGTTCGGTGATGCAGTTTGAGTACCGCGACCACGTCGTCAATTTGCTCGATACACCAGGTCACCAGGATTTTTCCGAAGATACCTATCGCGTTTTGACCGCCGTCGATTCGGCACTGATGGTGATTGATGCCGCCAAAGGCGTGGAAGAGCAGACCATCAAATTACTCAATGTCTGCCGCATGCGCGCCACGCCGATCGTCACCTTCATGAACAAGATGGACCGCGAGACGCGCGATCCGCTGGAGTTACTCGATGAGGTCGAATCGGTGCTCAAGATTGAATGTGCGCCCGTGACATGGCCGGTCGGCATGGGTAAAACTTTTCGCGGTGTCTATCACCTGCTGCGCGACGAAATCATGTTGTTTTCGGCCGGTTCGGAAAAGGCTGATCAGGAATTTGAAATCATCAAGGGCATTGACCATCCGCGCTTGGCCGAGATGTTCCCGCTCGAAATCGAACAGTTGAAAATGGAAGTCGAACTGGTGCACGGGGCATCCCATCCATTCGACCTCGAGGCCTTTTTGGCCGGTACGCAGACACCGGTATTTTTTGGCTCAGCGATCAATAATTTCGGTGTGCGTGAAATTCTCGATGCGCTACTGGACTGGGCGCCGCCGCCGCGTCCGCGCAACGCAACGGTGCGATCGGTCGAGCCGGCCGAGCCAAAATTTACCGGCTTCGTGTTTAAAATTCAAGCCAATATGGACCCGGCACATCGCGACCGGATTGCCTTTTTGCGCGTTTGTTCCGGACACTTCGAGCGCGGCATGAAGGTCAAACATCTACGTTTGGGTCGGGAGATTAAGGTCTCGAATGTCGTCACCTTCATGGCCTCGGCACGAGAGCAGGTCGAAGAAGCCTATGCCGGCGATATCATCGGACTGCCTAATCACGGCAACATGCAGATCGGTGACAGTTTTTCAGAAGGCGAGCCTTTACAGTTCACCGGTATTCCTTACTTTGCACCGGATTTTTTCCGCGTGGTGCGGATTCGTAATCCGCTCAAGATCAAGCAGCTCTACAAGGGTCTGCAGCAGCTGGGCGAGGAGGGCGCGGTGCAGGTATTTAAACCTATCACCGGGGGCGATCTGATTCTGGGTGCGGTCGGTGTGCTGCAGTTCGAAGTGGTGGCCAGCCGTCTGCTCAATGAGTACGGCGTCGATGCCATGTTCGAGACGGCCAGCATTAGCAGCGCCCGCTGGGTTTCTTGCGACGATAAACGGGTATTGGCTGATTTTGAAAGATCCTCCGCAGGTAATCATGTGGCCTATGATGCGGCGAACAATATGGCCTATCTGGCGACGTCCGGCGTGAATCTGAAACTGACCCAGGAGCGTTGGCCACAGCTGACTTTCCACGCCACGCGCGAGCATGCGGTGACGCTGGCCTGATCAGCAGTAGCAGCGCAGCAGGAATGAGAAGGGCAGCAGCGGCTGTCCTTCGTCTTTTTCCGCACCTGACTTTGCGTTTGCGCAAACGTCATGACAGTGTTTATTCTTACAATGATCTCGGCATCATGCTCTCGTCGTTCTTGTTCCGACGTGTCGTGGAAAATGTCTCAAGGAGATCCTATGCTGACGACCACCTATACACTGATCACTCTGTCTGTCGAACAAAAAACCTCGCGTACGATTCTGTCGCAGTTGCAGGAGTCGATCCGCAATATTTTAAGAAAAGTCCACGAATACGATCTAAGCCAGTTCAAATCGGTCCTGGAAAAATTGGCGCAATTCGATCAGTACTGTCATCGACGAAAAATGGAGTTGTATGTCATCCCGGCCATTCGCGGTGTCACGCATGAAGTCGATGCCCTGTTGGCCGAGCTGGAATCCTTTAGTCAGCAGGGTATGCATCAATTGCAGGCCGCGCGCGAAAATATGAGCCAGGCCTTGAAGGCGGGCGCTGATCAGCTCGCTGAGATTTACCATGTCGTGGTGGATTACTGCGACAATTTGCGCCGGCGCTTTGATAAGGAAGAAGAGGAGCTCATGCCGCTGGTGAGCAGCCTGTTGACCAATGAACAGTGGTTTCCGATTGCCGCGCAATGTTTGTCGGATCATGCTGAAAAATAAAGGGGGATCGCCGCCAGCCCTTGTAATTTTTCCGCATTAATTTACGCATTGCTTTCTGGATCGGCCGATTGCCGATCAAGCCTTCGGCCATGCGATTGCCGAAGGCTTCTTTCATCCCGATCTGAAGTTCGATCATTCTCTAGCTATTTGAAAGCAATATTTAATGCGCCATAATAGTGCATTATGTATTTTATTGCACCATATCAGTGCAAAAGATTTATTGTGGTGCATTCCATCAAAATGCGTCAAAATTTCGCCTATGTGACGTGTCCTTCGCATTTATTGCACCAAGAAGAATTGAATCGACGAAGAAATTGGTGGCATGGAATCTGCTATTATCGTCGGTTGTTGGGAAGCTTGATTGTGTTGGGTTGAAAAATCAGCCCACCAAGCTGAGCACGCAATAATTTAATTTTAATTTAGTACTATTTTTCATTTTTAGGAGATTTGCATGGCAATGACGGCTGCAGAAGTATTGAAGATGGCGAAAGACAATGAAGTCAAGTTCGTCGATTTCCGTTTTGCCGACACGCGGGGCAAGGAGCAGCACGTCACCGTGCCTGTTTCGCATTTCGATATCGACAAATTTGAATCTGGCCATGCGTTTGATGGTTCTTCCATCGCAGGCTGGAAGGGTATTGAAGCATCGGACATGTTGCTCATGCCTGATCCTAGCACTGCCAATATCGATCCTTTCTACGAAGAGACGACCCTGTTCATGCAGTGCGACGTGATTGAGCCGTCCGACGGTAAGGGTTACGACCGTGACCCACGTTCGATCGCCAAACGTGCAGAAGCCTATTTGAAATCCTCCGGTCTGGGCGACACCGCCTACTTCGGTCCGGAGCCAGAATTCTTCATCTTTGATGGCATCCGCTGGAACATTGGCATGGATGGCTGTTTTGTTAAAATCGACTCCGAAGAAGCATCCTGGAGCAGTGGCGCCAAGCTTGAAGGCGGCAACACCGGTCATCGTCCGGTCGTCAAAGGCGGCTACTTCCCTGTGCCACCAGTCGACAGCTTCCAGGACATGCGTTCGGAAATGTGTCTGATCCTTGAATCGCTGGGCATCCCGGTCGAAGTGCATCACCACGAAGTCGCCGGCGCCGGTCAGAATGAAATCGGTACCCGCTTCTCGACGCTGGTTGAGCGCGCTGACTGGACACAGAATCTGAAATACGTGGTGCAGAACGTTGCTCACACTTATGGCAAAACAGCGACCTTCATGCCTAAGCCAATCGTTGGCGATAACGGCTCCGGTATGCACGTTCACCAGTCAGTCTGGAAAGATGGCAAAAACCTGTTTGCTGGCGACGGCTATGCCGGTCTGTCAGATTTCGCCCTGTACTACATCGGCGGTATCATCAAGCATGCACGTGCGCTCAATGCCATCACCAATCCAGGTACTAACTCGTACAAGCGTCTGGTGCCAGGCTTTGAAGCGCCGGTCAAGCTGGCTTATTCAGCCCGTAACCGTTCTGCTTCGATTCGTATTCCGCATGTGCCGAACCCGAAGGGTCGTCGTATCGAAACGCGTTTCCCTGATCCACTCGCGAATCCCTACCTGTGTTTTGCAGCCCTGCTGATGGCAGGTCTGGACGGCGTGCAGAACAAGATTCATCCGGGTGAAGCAGCGACCAAAGATCTGTACCATTTGCCGCCAGAGGAAGATGCAAAGATCCCAACGGTCTGCGCATCGCTGGAAGAAGCGCTGGAGCATTTGAACAAGGATCGCGAGTTCCTGACGCGTGGTGGCGTATTCAGCGACAGCATGCTGGATGCCTACGTTGAGCTGAAGATGCAAGAAGTGACGCGCTTCCGCATGACGGCCCATCCGGTCGAATACGACATGTACTACTCCCTGTAAGCACGCCGGGTTTGTTGTGATGACGAACCCAGTTTGTTCATGGTGATCAGAGAACGGGGAGAGTGAAAACTTTCTCCGTTTTTTTTATGTATTGGGCATTTGGATTTGGCACGCGGATCAAGCTGCTGTATCGAGCTTCTGTATCGAGCTTCTGTATCGAGCCGACTCATCAAGCCACGTCATGCGCGTAAAGGGCAATGAAGTTGGCGTGCTATTTGTCGGTAATCAGTTCTTGTCCTACACTGGATGCCTGATTATTTTCGACGCACGTGTCGGGGCGGGGAATCGATGGACTTTCCAAAGTGGGCGTTGGTGATGGTGCTGTCCTCAGCTTGGGCGGTGGCGCAGGATGATATTTACCTCTGTATCAACGACAAGGGGATGAAAGAATACCGCAATACCGATATCACCAAAAACTGTAAAAAAGTGCCTCTGCCTGCCGGTACTTCGGTCCCGGCGCCGGCCAGTGCACACAAACCTGCACCGGCACCGGCGCAGGCAGGCAGCGCAGCAGGGGACTTTTCTCGCGTGGACGGCGCTATGCAAAAAACACGTGACGCAGAGCGGCGGCAGATTTTGCTCGATGAATTACAGCGTGAAGAACGCCGGCAAACTGAACTGCGAGAGGCGTTCAATAACGGTGAACCGGAGCGGAGCGGCGATGAACGTAATTATGCAAAATATCAAGAACGGGTCGCCGCAATGAAGGCCGAACTGGCGCGTTCAGAAAAAAACATTGAAGCGCTCAAGCGCGAAATGAGCAGCGTCAAGTAAGACGATCCACCCAGTATTGCAGCTGCGCAGACAGATCACCACTGCGTATCAATTGAGCACGTGAGGCATATTCGTCGAACTTGCCTCACGAACGATGGAAGCGCTTTGAATAAAACACCACACTCTTTTTTGGGCCTGGATTTGCTGGCATCAGCCGTGATCGTGCTCGATGAGCGCGGATGTATCCATTACCTTAATCTGGCCGCCGAGACCATGCTCGACAGTTCGCTCAAGGCCTTGCAAGGTTATAAACTCACGCGCTGTTTTACCAACGGCGCAGTACTCGATGAGCTGTTTTCGCAGGCCATGAGTCGCAAGTTCGACGATAAGCGTTTGGACCTGACCCTTGAACGTAGCGGGCGCGATGCACTGCAAGTCAATGCCATTGTGTCCCTGCTCGATCTTCCGGCGACGCCGGTCTTAATTGAATTGCGAGAGAATGTACAGCAGCTGCGGCTCGATCGCGAGGAACGACTGCTCGACCAGAGCCAGGCTAATAAGGAGCTCATTCGCAATCTGGCCCACGAAATCAAGAATCCCTTAGGCGGCATTCGCGGTGCGGCGCAGTTGCTCGAACTCGAGCTGCCAGAGCGACAACTCAAGGAACTGCGCGAATATACCCAAGTTATTATCAAGGAAGCCGACCGTCTGCAGTCGCTGGTAGACCGCCTGCTGGCGCCGCATAAACGGCCGCATATCGTCGGCGACGTGAATATTCACGAGGTATGTGAGCGCGTACGCAGCCTGATCATGGCCGAGTTCCCCCAGGGTTTGACGATCCAGCGCGACTACGATCTGTCTTTACCCGAGTTCCGCGGCGATCAGGAGCAGCTGATTCAGGCCGTATTGAACATCGCCCACAATGCCGCGCAGGCCTTGGTAGCGCAGATTGCTACCGGTGAGGCGGTGCTCACTTTGCAGACGCGGGTGGCGCGCCAAGTCACTTTAGCCAAGGTACGATACAGGCTGGCATTAGACTTGCATATCACTGACAATGGGCCGGGTATTCCGGCCGACATCCAGGACCGTATTTTCTTTCCGCTCGTGAGCGGGCGGGATGGCGGAAGCGGCCTCGGGCTGACATTAGCTCAGACATTCGTGCAGCAGCATCTGGGCACGATTGAATGCGAGAGTCGGCCGGGATTGACGGATTTCAGAATCGTGATACCACTGCCGTGAGCAAGGAACTATGAAACCAATCTGGATTGTCGACGACGACGAATCGATTCGCTGGGTGCTTGAGAAAGCCTTAGCGAGAGAGAATCTCGCGACCCGCAGTTTTTCCAATGCGCGTGATGTACTGGAGGCCTTGAAAACCTCCACCCCGCAGGTGCTCGTGTCGGATATTCGCATGCCGGGCGAAACGGGCCTGGCATTGCTGCAGGCTGTTAAGGCCATGCATCCTGGTCTGCCGGTGATTATTATTACCGCTTTTTCTGATCTGGATTCAGCGGTCGCCTCATTTCAGGGCGGCGCATTTGAGTATCTGGCCAAGCCATTTGATCTGGATAAGGCGGTTGAGCTGATCCGCCGTGCGCTGGCCGAAAGCCTGCGCGAGGCCAATGTTGAACACGCCGCCGTGGCCGCACCCGAAATCCTCGGTCAGGCACCAGCCATGCAGGATGTCTTCCGCGCCATCGGCCGGCTTTCGCAGTCGAATGTGACGGTACTGATCACAGGCGAATCCGGGACCGGTAAGGAGCTCGTCGCTCAGGCACTGCATAAGCACAGTCCGCGCGCCAGCAAGCCTTTCATTGCGCTCAATACCGCGGCGATTCCGAAAGACTTACTCGAATCAGAATTATTTGGCCATGAACGTGGCGCCTTTACCGGTGCCCAGGCGACCCGGCGCGGACGCTTTGAACAGGCCGAGGACGGTACGTTGTTTTTGGATGAAATCGGCGACATGCCCTTTGATCTGCAGACCCGCCTGTTACGCGTTTTATCGGATGGACATTTTTATCGTGTGGGTGGTCATCAGCCACTGAAAGCCAATGTGCGCGTGATCGCTGCGACCCATCAGAATCTTGAGCAGCGGGTACGTGAAGGTTTATTTCGGGAAGATTTATTTCACCGTCTGAATGTGATTCGCCTGCGGCTGCCAAGCTTGCGTGAGCGACGCGAAGATATTCCGATCCTGATCCGTCACTTCCTCGCGCAAAGCGCCAAGCAGCTTGGCGGCGATGTGAAACGCATGTCTGAGAGCGCGATGCAGTTTCTGGCCAGTCTTGATATGCCGGGTAATGTGCGGCAGCTGGAAAACCTGTGCAACTGGATCACCGTCATGGCCCCCGGTCAGGTCGTGGAAATCAAAGACCTGCCACAGGAGCTCATGTCGGCGCAGGTATCCTTGACCGATTCGCAGTCAGCTGCAACGACAACGACTCAGTCGGCACCGCAGGGGCTGCCATTTTCTTCTGCCGGGTTTTCTGGTGCGTTGGCAGAAGTGCCGATGTCCTCAAATGGTGCGACGTCGTCATTGGCTGGTGCAGAGGGCCGTCCAAATTGGGTGCGTCTGCTCGAAACCGAGGCGGCGAATATGCTGGTAGCGGGTCAGCCTGATGTGATGGACGCGTTGGGCAAGGTATTCGAATCGGCGCTGATTAAGACGGCCTTAAAGCACACGCTTGGTCGAAAAAATGATGCAGCGGTGCGGCTCGGTATTGGCCGCAATACGATCACGCGCAAAATTCAGGAACTCGGTATTTCCGGCGCCAGGGAAGAGTAGGCAGGTAAAGGCAGATCCGTCGCCCGGCCTGGGCGACGCTGGCAGCCGGGTAGTGGTCTTATAAGGTAGAATCGCCACTTGCACGCGCGTCCTACTTGGCCGCTGCCGTTTTTTTCTGGCGCTTTTTTCTGGCATTCTTCCCATGAGCTTGTTTCACCTGATCGGTCAATATGTGCGCCAGCACTGGCGGCCCTATGTCCTAGCCGGCACCATGTTAGCCGTGGTCGCTGTGCTGACAGTATGGGTGCCGCGTCAAGTCGGTTTTATGATTGATGGCTTGGTCGCAGGTCGTCTGGCCGGTCCAAGCCTGCTGCGTGAATTGGCTTGGCTGGCGGCTTGCGGTGTGACGATATACTTCATGCGTGTAGGCTGGCGGCTCTTCCTTTTTAAGGCAGCCTTTGAATTCGGTCTGTTACTGCGGACCCGTCTCTATCGTCAGCTGTGCCTGCAAGGCCCGGGGTTTTATCAGCATCAGCGCACTGGCGATCTGATGGCGCTGGCGACAAACGATATCGATGCGATCGAAATGACTGCTGGCGAAGCCATGTTGGCCGGTTTCGATGGTTCTTTGACGCTGCTCATGGTGCTCGGCATGATGACCTTTGGCGTCGACTGGCGCCTGGCCTTGGGTGCTTTGCTGCCGTATCCGGTGATGGCGTATGCATTCTGGCGCATTTCTGCGCAAATTCATCGCGCCTCGCAAGATGCCTTGGCGCGCTTTTCTGATTTGAATGATCATGCGCTGGAAAGTCTGGCCGGTGTGCGCATGGTGCGCGCGCTCGGACTTGAGCAGCGCAATATCGATCAATTTTCGGAGATCGCAGGCCAGGCTGCGGATGCCAGTTATGACGCGCAGCGTTGGGAGGCCGGGTATGAACCGGTCGTCGGTTTGGCCCTGACGACGTCGGGCGGTATGGCGCTTGGCTTGGGTGGTTATCTGGTCTGGCAGGGTGAATTGACGATCGGTGCGCTGACCAGTTTTTCCATGTATCTGGGGACGCTGATATGGCCCATGTTTGCGGCCGGCTGGGTATTGGCGTTAATCGAACGTGGACGTGCGGCCTGGAGTCGTTTAGCACCGGTATTGCATGCCACACCGAGCATGGCCGATCATGGCAGCGTGGCGCAGATCACGCCCGGTGAGCTGCGTTTTGAAGCGCTGCAATTTTCTTATCCTGGGCAGGACAGCCAGGCGCTCGACGGTGTGTCGTTTTCACTGCAAGCCGGGCAGACCTTGGGGCTGGTCGGTCCGACCGGATCGGGAAAGACCACGCTGCTGCGCCTGCTTTTGCGACAGTTTGCACCGGACGCCGGAACAATCACCTGGGGTGCTACCGATCTGCATGACTTACAGCTGTCGACCTTGCGCGATGCGATCAGTTGGGTGCCGCAGGAATCGTTTTTATTTTCTGCCACGATTGCCGAAAATATCGCGCTTGCGCGCGCCGATGCGAGCCAGGCCGATATTGAACGCGTGGCGGCATTAGCCGCAGTGCATGAAGATATCCTGCGCTGTCCTGCGGCGTACCAGACGGCTGTCGGCGAGCGTGGTATTACGCTATCGGGCGGACAGCGCCAACGGCTGGCAATTGCGCGCGCTTTGTTGGCCGATCGTGAGCTGCTGCTGCTCGACGATGCCTTGTCCGCAGTCGATACCGGTACCGAATCGCAGATCTTGCAGCATCTACAGGAACACCGCGCGGGACGGCCTGAGCGGTGCGTGATCATCGCCAGTCATCGTCTGTCGGCAGTGGCGGATGCAGATCATATCGTGGTCCTCAAACAGGGTAGGGTGATTGAATCTGGTCGCCACGAAACGCTGCTTGCACTGGGCGGCTGGTATGCCAGTCAGTGGCGTTATCAGCAGTTGGAGGCCAGTCTCGATGCGCTCTGAAAAACGCGCTGCCGTCGCCCTGCTTGGGCGCGTCACGCAGCCAGAAAAAAGCCAGCTTGTGCTGGGTGTAGTGTGCCTGCTGCTAGCCGCCGGGCTGGAGATGAGCGGTCCGCTGCTGGGTAAATATTTGATCGATAATCATCTCTTGCCACGTCGTCTGGATTGGCCGGTGATGGCCGCACTCTTGATCGGTTTTCTGGCCACCGGCTGGGCCGCCAGCTGGCTGCGTTATTTGCAGCTGGTGCGACTTTCTGGGGTGGCCATGCGTTCGGTGCGGCGTTTGCGCGAGATGGTCTATCAACATGTGCTGCGCTTACCGATGATGTATTTTGACAAGGCCATCACCGGCCAATTGGTCAGTCGCGTGACCAATGATACCGAAGCCGTAAAGTCGCTCTATATTCAGGTGCTGTTCGTGATCCTCGATAGTAGTATCGTCATCCTCGGCACCCTGGTCGCGATGGCCTGGCTCGACTGGCGCCTGATGCTCATCGTACTCGCCCTGGTGCCGGCCGTGGTACTCATCGTCTGGTGCTATCAGCGCTGGAGTGCGCCGGCTGTTGCCCGCGCCCGCGCACTGCGCAGCGACATCAATGCCCGCATTGCAGAATCCATCGGTGGCATGACCGTACTCCAGTCAAGTAATGCTACGGGTAGATTCGCGGATAAATTTGCCGCCACCAACAGGCAGCATTTTCATGCCCGTGTAGTCGAGTTGCGCGCCAATGCCTGGCTCTTGCGCCCGGCACTCGACATGTTCAATATCGTGCTGCTGATTGCCGCCATTTACAGTTTTAGTCTGCGTCAGGCCAGTGGGATGGAGATCGGTATTCTGTATGCCTTCGTCAGTTATGTGGCGCGGGTGGTGGATCCGATGATCCAGATCACGCTGCAGTTTTCACAGCTGCAGCAATCCATTGTGGCGACTGCGCGCGTCAATACCTTATTACATGAAGCGACAGCGCCGCAGGTCATGGGTACCCAAAAAATTGGCGCCGGTGCGATCAGTATTGAAGGGCTACAGTTCGCTTATCATCCCGAACAGATGATTTTGCAGGATATCGATTTGCAGATTCCGGCCGGCGCTTTTTACGGCATCGTGGGACATACCGGCAGCGGAAAGTCGACGCTGATGAGCTTGCTGTTGCGCTTTTATGTCGCCCAGCATGGCCGGATAACGATCGATGATGTGCCGCTGGCCGAGATCAACGATGCCGCTTTCCGCGCGCAGGTAGGACTGGTGCCGCAAGAGCCATTTTTACTCGCCGCCAGCGCCTTTGAGAATATCGCCATGGGTCGTGATTTGTCGATCGCCGAAGTGCATGCCGCCGCGCGCGCAGCGCATGCGCATGACTTCATTGAGGCGCTCGATCAGGGTTACGCGAGTCCACTGGGGGAGGGCGGCGCGCGGCTTTCGACCGGACAAAAACAGCTGATCGCGATCGCCCGCGCATTGGCCGGCAAGCCGCGTATTTTATTTCTCGACGAAGCGACCTCGCATATCGATAGCGAGACCGAGCAGATCGTGCAGTCTGCGCTGACGGCATTACGTGGTCAGGTGACGATTGTCGCCATCGCTCACCGGCTGTCGACCATTCGTGACGCCGACCGCATCGTGGTGCTTAATCACGGTCGCATCAGTGAAGCCGGCGCACACGAAGAATTGATGGCCATTGAGCATGGCATCTATCAACGCCTGTATCAGTTACAGCAGCTCGACCAATAAGTCACTTGAACTGCTTTAGTCGCTCAATGTGGCGATGACTGGCGTATGGTCGGAAGGCTGTTCCCATTTGCGTGGTGTTTTGTCGATCACGCAGGCGGTACAGCGTTCTGCCAGTAGTGGCGAGAGCAGAATATGGTCGATGCGCATGCCCGCATTGCGCCGAAAACCCAGCATGCGGTAATCCCACCAGCTAAATAGTTTTTCTGGCTGTTCAAACAGGCGGAAGGCATCCTTCAAGCCATGTGCCAGCATTTTTTTAAAGTGTTCGCGCTCGGGTTCGGAGACCAGATTTTGTCCGACCCAGGCGGCCGGGTCGTGCACGTCGCGGTCTTCCGGTGCGATATTAAAGTCACCCAGCAGCACCAGCTGTGGATGCGTCTTGAGTTCCTGCGCCAGCCAGGCATGCAGGCCGTCTAGCCAGGCCATCTTGTAAGCATATTTTTCAGTGTCGGGCGCCTGACCATTGGGAATATAGGCGCACATCACGCGTACGCCATTGATGGTGGCCGCCAGCAGACGTTGCTGCGGGTCGTCGTAGAAGGGATTGTTGCGCACCACATCGGTGATCGGATGGCGCGACAGAATCGCCACCCCGTTATAGGTTTTTTGTCCGCTGAACACCACTTGATAACCGGCGGCCTCGATTTCAGCGGTCGGGAATTTATCATCGCTGAGCTTGGTCTCTTGCAGGCACAAG
The DNA here is from genome assembly GCA_947374865.1 of Oxalobacteraceae bacterium. Lineage (GTDB taxonomy): Bacteria > Pseudomonadota > Gammaproteobacteria > Burkholderiales > Burkholderiaceae_D > CANFLV01. The sequence continues at coordinate 259,140 of CANCDR010000001.1, read as the reverse complement.
ACGTCGACCGGGTTTTCCTTGAGCCAGTCGAGGACATGTTGCAGGCGAACCTTGAGTGAATTGACGTTCCAGGTGACGAGTTTCATGGTGTTCTCTAATGATCAGGATTGGGCGCGAACTGCTAACGGCATTTTACAGTAGCGCCGTGAAAGCGCCCTGTGTTGAAGAGACCTACAAAATGTGTGCTTTATTTGCATGGAAGCTGACTTATTTGCTATGTTGAAATATTTGTCTATGGTATGTTAAAGATCATAAATTGGATGTCATATAAAATTGCAATTTTAATACTTGTTATTTGAAAAACATCCCGCTACAGGAGATTTCACCAATGCCGCGACAGCCGACACAGCAGCAGACAGCGCAGAAAGCGACCCTTCGTCATACCAGCCTGGGTCTGGCACTTGTCTTATTGATTGGGCTTGGCGTGCTCGCCTGGTGGATGTCGCCCCGTCTGTTGCTGTGGTTTTCGCCGGTCACCAAAGTCACGATCGCCGTGCCCACGCAAATTAATAGTGCGCCGATGATTGTCGCCACCGCCCAGGGCTTGTTTGCAGAGGCGGGGGTTACTGTGCAGACGCAGTCTTTTTTATTAGGTAAAGACGCCTTGAAATCGGTCTTGGACGGCAAGGCTGACCTGGCTGTGGTCGCCGATACGCCCTTCATGTTTGCCGTGTTTGGTGGCAGTGATGTGGCAATTCTGGCCTGTATTTCACAGGGCCGACGTACCTTGGCGGTCGTCGCGCATCAGGATCATGGCATCAGCACACCACAAGACCTGGTCGGCAAATCGATCGGTTTAACCATGGGTGCTAACTTTCCCTTTTTTTTGGATGCCATGCTGGAGTCGAATCGTGTCGACAGCACCAGCGTGAAGCGGGTCAACTTAAAAACCGACGAAAGTATTGCTGCTTTCAAGGCCGGCACGGTAGATGCCGCAGTCGTCTTTCAGCCCTATCTGGCGCAGCTGCAAAATGATCTGGGATCGCGCATGCAGACATTTTATGCAGAAGATGTCTATGCCTTCCGTTTCATGTTGGTCGGAAAATCAGCTTATATCGATAGCCACCCGGAAGAAATTGCCCGCGTCTTAAAAGGGCTCATCGCTGCTAACCAATCCATCCGCATCGATCCTGATAAAGCGCGTAAGCAAGTCGGCGAGGTCGTCAAGGTCGACGATGCCATCATGCGCAAACTGTTTGAACCGGCCGATTATGAAATCTCGCTCGACCAGGCAATGCTGACGGCACTCGATGATCAGACGCGCTGGGCGATGAAGCAACAGATCGTCAAGGAAGGGCCGATGCCCAATTATCTGCACCTCATGAAGTATCAAAGTCTGGAGGCCGTCAGTCCTTCTTCTGTCAGGATTGTACGGTGATGCGACTTGTATCAGAGGTGAGTTCGACTTGAACATACGCAAACAACTTTACGCGCTGGTCTTCGCGGCACTGGTATTGGTGCCGCTGGCAGTGTTGGCGACGTTTTATGTCATTCGTCACGCCGAAGACCAGGTACGGCAGATTGCCGTGGCTGAAGAGTTAATGGCGAGCGCCAGTCAGTTACGTCAGATTGCGGTTGAGACGTCCATGTTCCATGAGGCGCGCGCGGCCCAGCAGTGGCAGCTGCAAATGCGCGCCATCCGCGAGCAAATAGGACGCATGGCAGTGGACGATCAGGATGAACTTGCCAATATGTCGCGCATTAGCAAAAACATTGATCTGTCTGAAAAAATTTATCAGCGGCTCAGTAATACACAAAGCGAGCTAACCCGTCAGGAAATAGAAAAATCAGGCAAGTCTGAGGCTATCAGAGAGCATCAGTCGCGCGCCATGAATTCGCTGTTTGTAGTGACGCAGGAAATTCTCGACGCAGGTAATCAGCTCATTCAAAGTAATCGTAACTCGGCCGCCTTGGCCTTGCGCTGGCTGCGGATCGTGATTGCACTCATTATCGTGGCGCTGGTGATGATGATCGTTTTTCTCGCCCGATTTATTCGCATTAAAATTTTGCGGCCATTCAAACAGATCGTCATAGGTACGCAACAGATCGCTGAGGGCGATTACACGCACCGCCTGGCGCTGCACCGCGAAGATGAAATTGGTGAACTCGCGGATGCGTTTGATGCCATGACGGCTCGCGTAGAACAGACGCAAAACAAATTAGCCCGTTCAGTGCGCGAGAACGCGTCGTTGCTCAGCGCGCTTGACTTGCATGCCATTATTTCAGTGGCGGATGCAGCGGGAAATATCACGCTCGTCAACGACGGATTTTGTCGTATCAGTGGCTATACGCGTGAAGAACTGCTGGGAAAAAATCACCGTATTATTAATTCGGGTGAGCATGCGGCCGAATTTTGGCAGGCTATGTGGGCGTGCATCGCGAATGGCATTCCTTGGCGTGGTCAGGTATGCAATCGTGCAAAATCCGGCGAGCTGTATTGGGTCGATACCTTCATTGCGCCTTTTGTCGGCGACGATGGACGGATTGATAAGTACATTTCGATCCGCATCGACATCACCGATCATAAGCAATTTGAGCAGGCGCTCATTGTCGCCTCGGAAGAAGCCCGTTCGGCGACCTTGGCCAAGACGCAGTTCCTGGCCAATATGAGTCATGAGATCCGTACGCCGCTCAACGCTATTCACGGCATGAGCTATCTGATGCAAAAGACTGAGATGACGGCGCGTCAGTCGGATTACCTGAGTAAAATTCAACTCTCCGGTCAGCATTTATTGGGGATCATCGACGACATCCTCGATATGTCCAAAGTCGAGGCAGGCATGCTGAGCATTGAGGAAGCCGAATTCAGAATCGAGACCGTGCTCGATAATATGGTCAACCTGATCTCGGGGAATGCCAATAAAAAGGGTTTGTTGCTGACGGTGGAGCTTGACGATGATGTGCCGCACGTTCTGCGTGGTGATCCACTCAGGTTGAGTCAAATTCTCACTAACTTTGGCAATAATGCGGTGAAGTTTACCGAGCGCGGCGAAATCAAACTCATCGTCCGGGTACAGGAGCGCAGTGCAACGGATGTGCTACTTTACTTTGCCATCAGCGATACCGGTATTGGTCTGACAGAAGAACAGATCAGTCGTCTGTTTCAGAATTTCCAGCAGGCCGATGCCTCCACCTCGCGCAAGTATGGTGGCAGCGGACTGGGACTGGTCATTAGCAAGAATCTGGCTGAACTCATGCACGGTGAGGTTGGTGTGCTGAGTACGCCAGGTGAGGGTTCCACATTCTGGTTCACTGCCCGGCTAATCATCGCCCAGACTCCAGCGGCTGGTCTGCCAGATAGCGGACAGCAGACAGCGCAAGTGCAGGCGGATATAGAAATACAAAAATCGCTCTATGGTGCACGGATTTTGCTCGCCGAAGATAATTTCATTAACCAGCAAGTCGCCAGTGAGATGTTGAGTTATGGCGGCTATCAGGTAGCTGTGGCGGATGACGGCCAAATGGCTCTGGACATGCTCGAGGCCGGCGAATACGACCTGGTATTAATGGATATGCAAATGCCGGTCATGGATGGACTCCAGGCCACGCTGCGCATTCGCAGCCAGCCCCGCTTCGCCAAGCTGCCCATCATCGCCATGACAGCCAACGCGAGGCAGGAAGACCAGGAACGTTGTCTTGCATCGGGGATGAATGATTTTGTCGCGAAACCGATTCAACATGAAAAACTCCTCAGCACGGTGCTCAAATGGGTACCACAGGGTGTTGACTTCCCCTTGATTGATACAAACACCTGAAACCGGATTAGATTTTTGCAGTATTTCCAGCTATATGGCCTAGTCTGCGTGGACGATGGTGCATCCGTTCTGACCCTTATACTTATCTATGCAGGAGTTCGCTTAGATCGAGCCGCATCCGGGAACGACACACCATAGACAGGAGATATGCATGACATTATTTATCAAGCCGCCATTCAGATTAACTTTGCTGGTGAGCGCGCTGGTCGCCTCATTTACCCTCACGGCGCAGGCACAAAAGGTGCCCGACGATGGCCTTCAAGTGGTTGAAGTGACGGCGCAAAAGCGCAAGGAAAAGCTGCAAGACGTACCGATCGCCGCAACGGCTATCAGCGCACGCGATATGGAAATGCGCGGTGTGAATAACCTGCTCGACCTGGCTGCGATTGCGCCGAATCTGTCGATTTCCAAAACGCCGGGTGATTCGACTGCTTCGCAGATTTCGATTCGCGGTTCGGTAACCAATAACCCTGGCCTGTACTGGGAGCCAACCGTCGGCATGTACGTCGATGGTGTCTACTCCGGCAAATCGCAGGGCTCAGTCATGGAGCTGCTGGACCTGGAGCGCATTGAAGTACTGCGCGGTCCGCAAGGTACTTTGTACGGTCGTAATACTCTGGCCGGTGCGGTCAATTTCATCACCCGCAAACCTTCTGGCGAGTTGGGTGGTTCGATCTTGCTCGACTTGGGTAACTATAATGCGCGGGTGGGAAAAATATCCTTAGATTTGCCGCAGTCAGGTATTTTTAAAGCATCGCTTGGACTGCGTTCAGAAAAGCGGGACGGCTGGGTGACGACGAAGATCGGCAGCCCGGTCACCGAACTCAATAACCGGAATAACCAGTCTGGCCGCATTGCTCTGGACGCCGATGTCAGCAAAGAGCTGCAGCTGACTTATCGCTATGATTCCACCAGCGTTAATCAGAACGGCAGTTTTTCTCAAGTCGTGCAATCCGATCTGGGCATTCCTACCATCGTTGTCAACAAGGACCGGCAAACAACGGCCAGTGTCGATGGTCCCTCGTTTGAAAGAATGGATGTGAAGGGCCATGCGCTGGGTGCCGAATGGAAGCTGGATCCAAACAACACCGTCAAATATACCTGGGCGCAGCGCAAGTTGAACTGGGATGATGCGCTTGATCTGGATGGCTCGCCTGTCGCCCTGGCACATACGCAGCGCTATTCGGTCTATACCCAGACCTCGAATGAATTGCAATTAGTCGGAACACAAGGTAGCTGGAATTATGTCCTGGGCGCCTATGGATTCACCGATGAAGGCAACACGAAAAATCCACAAACTTTTTTCTTTGGTAGCGCGCAATATGATTCACGCTACGGCTTTACGACTTCTTCCAAATCACTCTACGGGAATATCGAGTATCAGTTGACCAGTCAACTCAAGCTCACGGGTGGTCTGCGAAATACCAAAGAAGAAAAAACAGTTAATCGCTATTTGGCAGCGGGTTCTTATGTCGTCATTCCAGCGACGACTAATGGTAGTGCGTCGTTCTCTGCCAATACCCCTTTGCTGATCGCCAGCTACAAGTTGAGCGACCAGGTCAGCCTCTATGCCAAGTACACCGAAGGCTTCAAGAGTGGTGGATTTAATGGCGAAGCCAATGATGTGGCCGAGACCTTGACACCCTTTAAGCCGGAGACGACAAAGTCCTTTGAAGGCGGTCTGAAGTCAAGCCTGGACGGCGGTAAGGCAACCGTTAACGTTGCGGTATTCCAGAACCAGATCAACGATTTGCAAGAGTCTATTTTTACTGCCAAAGGCGCGGCATCGTCTAATATTCGTAACGCCGGCAAGGCTGTTACGAGCGGGGTGGAAGTAGAGCTGGCTTATCGTCCAACAGCAGACCTTCGTTTGCAGGCTAACTATGGCTACCTCAACGCGAAGTACGATGAGTTTATTGACGGTGGCGTCAACGTTGCCAATAATCGCGCCATGCCGCATGCACCAAAAAATAGTCTGAACTTGCTGGTCGACGCGACACTCAACCGCAGCAGCTTTGGTGTTTTGCGTGCAGTGGCTGACTATACTTACCTCTCTTCGCAGTACATGTATGCTTATCAGCTGACCAAGACGGACCCAACAGTCGCCGTGGCCAGCAATTCGATGGTGGAGGCCGCTGGCTATTTAAATCTGCGCCTGCTGATGTCGAACATGACGATTGGCCAGCAGCGTCTGGAAGCCGCATTGTGGGTGCGTAATGCCATGGACAATAAGAAGGTAGCCAACTATATTGATTTTGGCCCTGGCTTTGGTAATTTACGTCAGGCTTATTATGCTGATCCGCGTACCTTTGGTGTTTCTTTAAAAACGTCATTCTAATCAGTCTTCATTTCACCGCCTCGCTGCGCCATGCAGCGGGGTAGTGGGGGCGGATTGGACTTCGACTAGCCATGGATTTTTCATTTAATTCGGATCAGGAAATGATTCGCGATGCCGCGCAGGATTTCCTCGCAGAGCAAAGTGATTCGACCGCGTTGCGCGCGGCGCTGACCAGCCACGCCGGCTACGCTGTTGGCTTGTGGCGCACCCTGCGTGAAGAGCTTGGCTGGTGCGGCCTGACGATTCCAGAACAGCTCGGTGGCATGGGGCTCACGCAGTTTGAACGCGCCCTACTGATGGAACAACTCGGTCGTCGACTAACTGCCGTGCCGTATCTGGCCAGCGCCTGTCTGGCGACAGATGCACTGCTTTACGCATCGACCTCTGAAGCGCAGCAGCGCTATTTATCTTCACTGGCCGATGGCAGTCTGACTGCGGCACTGGCTTTACCGAGCAATAAAAGCTGGGACTTCACTGGCTGGGACAGCCAAGCCTGCAGCGTGCAGGCAAGCCTGACCGGAGCGACTTATATTCTCGATGGTGTAGTGTCCCAGGTGTTGGGTGGCGCGCAGGCCGACCTGCTGTTCATTGTTGCCCGCCTTTCGAATCATCCGACGTCGATGGCACTGTTTTGCGTGCCGGGGAACACCGCTGGCCTGGTCATCGAAGCGCTGACCACACTGGACATGACGCGCTGTATTGCACGCCTTACCTTGACCAAGGTACAGGTCGATGCGAGCGCGCGCATCGATGCACCAGAGCGACTCGACAGCGGCCTACAACGCACGACGGCACTGGCCGCACTGGCTTCGGCGGCAGAGCAGGTCGGCAGTGCTCAGCAATGTCTGGATTTGACGCTGACCTACATTAACCAGCGCAGCCAGTTTGGTCGACTCATCAGCAGCTTCCAGGCCATCAAGCACCGTTGTGCGGAGATGATGGTGCGTCTGGAATCGGCGCGTTCGATGGTGTATGGCGCGGCGCGATTAGCCACCGACACACTCGCGCTGGATACGCTCATGCTCGAGAGCGCCTGTGCTAAGCATGCCGCCAACGAGGCGCTTTTTTTCTGTGCGCAGGAAGCGATCCAGCTGCATGGGGGCGTTGGCTTCACCTGGGAATACGATCCCCACCTGTACTTTAAACGGGCCCAGGCAGCACGTTACTGGCTGGGTGACGACGCGGGATGCCAGACCCTGATTGCCAGCGCGCTGTGCGATGCGGTGCTGCCGGCTGATGAGCTACGAATTGCTACCGATCCTGCTACCGATCCTGCCGCAGATGAAAGCGGTGATGCGCATTTCCGCCAGCTTTTCGCAGATTGGATGAAAAAAAATCTGGCAGGCGAATTCGCCCCACTGCATCATCGCGGTGGCCCGGGTGATGAGTCGGCTTATCCCGCACAGCGCAAGCAATGGGAACAAACGCTCGCCACTGCCGGCTGGACCTGCGTCGGCTGGCCGCAAGCGCACGGCGGCAAAGCGCTGACGGTGGCCCAGCAAGTTATTTATCATGAAGAATATGCGCGCGCCGGCGGTCCGGGCCGTATGGGGCATATCGGCGAGGGCCTGATAGGTCCGACCCTGATCGCTTACGGCACGACCGATCAGCAGCAGCGTTTTTTACCAGGTATTCGTAATGGCAGCGTGTTCTGGTGCCAGGGCTATTCTGAGCCGAATGCCGGCTCCGATTTGGCTAATGTGCAGACCAAAGCGGTGCGTGATCCCGTGACGGGTGATTGGCTCGTCACCGGACAAAAGGTTTGGACCTCGCTGGCACATGAATCTGACTGGATTTTTGTACTGGCACGCTGTGAACCCGGCTCACGCGGTAATCGCGGACTGATCTTTTTATTGATGCCACTTCAACAGGCTGGTGTCGAGATTCGGCCGATTCGCCAGATCAGCGGCTCAGCCGAATTCAATGAAGTATTTTTTGATGCGGCCCGCGTGGCTGCCGCAGATGTGATCGGCGCACCGGGCGAGGGCTGGAAGATCGCCATGGCCTTGCTCGGCTTCGAGCGCGGTATGTCGACCCTGGGTCAACAAATGCATTTCCAGCACGAGCTCGAGATGGTCATCGCCGCTGCGCGCGAGAACGGCAGCGTACAGCAGAGCGCGATTCGTCAGCGCATCGCGCGCGCCTGGGTCGGACTGCGCAGCATGCGCTACAACGCGCTGCGTATGCTCTCTGTCGGAGGTGATGGTCTGCCTGGCCGCGAAGCCCTGATCTACAAGTACCAGTGGTCTAACTGGCACCGTTCTCTGGGTGAGCTGGCGATGGATGTGTTGGGTGCCGAGGGCAACGTGGTGAGCGATGAGCTGCGCAAGACCCGCCTGCAAGGTCTGTTTCTCTACACCCGTGCCGACACGATTTACGCCGGCACGAATGAAATCCAGCTCAACATCATCGCCGAGCGTGGATTAGGTATGCCGCGCGAGGCACGCGGATAACGCGGTTTAAGACACCGAATCCAGATCCCAAAAGGCGCGCAGGCTGATGATTTTACCTGCCTCATCGAGCTTGAAATTCTCGCGGATCAGGATGGTGCCCTGGGTGATGCCCATGACCTTGATGGTCATTGAAAATTCTACCAGGGCCTCATTGCCACAGACGACCAGGTGCTTGAGTTGGGTCGTAGTGTTTGTGGGGTAGGCAGCGGCTTTCTGCCAGAAGGCGATCAGTGCCGGCTTACCGATCAGCGCGGGCGCGCCGACCGGATCTTCAACGATCACATCTTCGGCGAACAGGGCAGCCCGTGCTTCGGCCTGGCCCTGGGTCCAGCTGTCGAGGTAGGCATTGACGACCTGGGTCACCTGTTCTGGGCTGACATTGCTGCTGATGGTATCGAGCAGCTGACGCATCATGGTTTTAATCATGCTGCCTGCTTGGCCCGCGCCAGCAAAAAGTCCGTCAGTAAAGGCACCGGCCGACCGGTTGCGCCCTTGGCGGCGCCACCTTTCCAGGCCGTACCGGCGATATCCAGATGGGCCCAAGTATATTTGCGCGTGAAGCGTTCAAGGAAGCAGGCTGCCACCACGCTGCCTGCGCCGGGTGTACCAATATTGGCGACGTCGGCGAAGTTGGATTTGAGCTGTTCGTTGTAGGCTTCTTCGATCGGCATGCGCCATGCTGTGTCGCCACTGGCCTTACCAGCTGCCAGCAATTCATTTGCCAGTTGGTCATGCGCTGCATCGGAGCGGGTGAACAAGCCACTGTTATGACTTCCCAGAGCGATGATGCAGGCGCCGGTCAGGGTCGCGATGTCAACCACCACGGCGGGCTTGAAGCGTTCGACGTAAGTCAGTGCATCGCACAGGATCAGCCGGCCTTCGGCATCGGTGTTAAGAACTTCGATGGTCTGCCCAGACATGGAGGTGACGATATCACCCGGTTTGGTGGCTTTGCCACTCGGCATATTTTCGCAGGTGGCGACGACCCCGATAACGTTGAGCTTGAGCTTCATTTCAGCGATGGCGCGCATGGTGCCCAGCACCGAGGCGGCGCCGCACATGTCGTACTTCATTTCATCCATCGCGGCACCGGGTTTAAGAGAAATACCGCCGGTGTCGAAGGTGATGCCCTTACCGACCAATACAGTCGGTGCGTCTTTGGCTTTGCCACCCATATGCTTGAGAACGATGAACTTGGGTGGCTCGTCGCTACCGGCACTGACCGACAAAAAGCTGCCCATTTTGAGCGCCTGCATTTGCTTACGATCGAGGATTTCGATGCCCAGTTTGAAATCGCGCGCCATTTCTCTGGCTGTTTTGGCAAGATGAGTCGGGGTGCAGAAATTGGCCGGGAGATTGCCGAGCTCCTTGGTCAGATCAATACCATTGGCCAGTGCAACAGCCTGCACCACGGCAGCCTTGGCGGCGGTGATGTGTGCCTTGTCGACCGCGAAGGCGATTTTTTTCACGCCGGCGGGTGCCGGGTCTTTTTTGCTCTTGAGGGTATCTGAGCGATACAGGCCTTCTCGCAAGGCCAGCACGGCATGCTGGATCGCCCAGGCGGTATCGCGTTCGGTGACGCTGTCGGTCGGCAGGACGATGATGCCTTCGCTAGCGCCCAAGTGCGCAAAGCTACGGGCGATGGCGGCCATGGCGCTGCCGTAGTCTTTGGTGCTTAAGGCGCCTTGCTTGCCCAGGCCGACTAACAGAACCCGTTCGGCGCTAATACCGTCGAGACTGCGTAACATCAGTGTGCTACCCGGCTTGCCGGAAATGTCGCCTGATTTGACGGCGGCTGTGACGGCACCGTGCAGGTCGAGGGCCTTGGCCGCGGAGGATAATTTTTTGTCTTCAAACACGCCCACAGCGATCACACCAGATTTGGTGTTAGCAATGGTATTTTTTGCGTCGAATGTTTTTATGCTAAAGTCCACGGCCACTCCTTCGAAAATTGAATTGAGATTATAGTCTGCAAATGATTTTTCAGCGCGCCCTGCGTCGGGAATTGGCCAACACTGCCGGTGCGGTGTTCACCACACTCTTCACCATTACCATCACTGTGATGTTAATTCGCATCCTCGGCCAGGCCGCAGGAGGTAAAGTCGCATCGGCTGATGTGGTGGTGCTGATCGGCTTTGCTGCGCTGCGTTACCTACCAATACTGCTGATGCTGACTGGATTTTTATCCGTTTTATTGGTCGTCACGCGCAGTTATCAAGATTCTGAAATGGTAGTCTGGTTCGCCTCCGGACTGAGCTTGACGCGCTGGATCAAACCAGTGCTCGCCTTTGGCATGCCGCTGGTGCTGTTGACTGCTCTGTTAAGTTTTGTGCTCACCCCCTGGGCGATCCGCCAAAGCGCTGAATATACCGAGCGCTTTGAAAAGCGCGAAGACATCTCCAAGGTATCACCGGGAAAATTTCTCGAATCCGCCTCGACCGACCGAATCTTTTTTGTTGAAGAAGTTTCTGGTGATGCCAGCAAGGTTCAAAATATTTTTGTCAATACCAAGCACGATGGGCAGACTAGTGTAGTGGTGGCCAAAGAAGGTACCATCGAACTTAACGCGCGCGGTGACAAAGTACTGGTGTTACAAAAGGGTCGGCGTTATGACGGCGTCCCGAATCAGTCCGATTTTGATGTCATGGAATTTGAAAAATACAGCGTCGTCGTTGGGCGGCATTCAGAAGCCCTGACCGGTGACAAGTCGGCATCTGCCTTGCCGACGTTGGCCCTGTTGGCTGATTTCAGCAAGGATCATCAGGGCGAGCTCCTTTGGCGGATTGCCTTGCCGCTGATGTCTTTGCTACTCTTGCTGCTGGCGATTCCGCTCGGCTTTGTCAATCCACGCGGCGGCCGCTCAGCCAATTTGTTGATCGCCTTGCTGCTTTATCTTGTGTACAGTAATCTGACCAGCGTATTACAAGTCGCGGTAGCGCAGGGGAAGATGTCCTTGATGCTGGCCTGGTGGCCCATGCATGTCTTGACGCTGCTGACGGTTCTCGGCTTGTTAGCCTGGCGCGTCAATATGAATAGCCGCTGGCATCCGCTGGTCCTCTGGGCACGTGTGCGGTATTTTTTGCGGCCGCATAAGGAGACCTCCCAGTGACGGTCTTGCAAAAATATCTGGCCAGTGAAATCTCCCGTGCGGTGCTGCTGGTGCTGGCGGCTCTGTTATCGATGCAGTCGTTTTTCGACTTGATGGGTGAGCTGCGCTCAGTCGGTAAAGGGGACTATCAGCTACAGCACGCCTTTCTGTATATTTTTATGGGTCTGCCCGGATTTGCCTATGAAATGATGCCCTTGGCGACGCTCATCGGCACCATCTGGGCGCTTTCACAGCTAGCTTCGCGCTCTGAATTTACCATCATGCGCGTATCAAGCATGTCGACTGCCATGGCCGGCGCGATGCTGGCAAAAATTGGTCTGGTGTTTGTGTTGATGACGTTTTTTCTGGGTGAAGTCTTATCGCCGTTTTTTTCCGAGATGGCCGAACACATGAAACTTCGTTTGCTCGGCAGTGCGCTCACGCAGGAATTCCGTACTGGCCTGTGGGCCAAGGATATGGTGAAGGATGCGGAGGATGGTGGCAAGATTATTGGCTCACGTTTTTTGAATGTGCGTGAAGTCGCACCCGGTGGCGAACTGCGCGGGGTAAAAATTTACCAGTTCGATACCAGTTTTCGCATGGAAGCCTTGATCAGTGCCGAGACCGCAAACTACCGTCCCAATCATCAATGGGAACTGGCCGGCGTATCGGAGGTGCGATTTCCACACATCGTGCTCGGCCAGGATGCCTCGCTGGTTGATCTCAAGCAGGCCATCGTCACGCATAGCTATCCTACTATGTCGCTCACGCTCGAGATCACGCCAGAAATCATGGCGGTCCTGTTCGCCGATCCGGATCGCATGTCGGCCAACGATCTGAAGGCCTACACCCGACATCTGGCCGAAAACAAACAACATACCGAACGCTATGAAATCGCGTTCTGGAAGAAGCTGATCTATCCCTTTGCGGTACTGGTCATGATGGCCTTGGCCTTACCCTTTGCCTACCTGCAGGTTCGCGCCGGTGGTGTGAGTCTGAAGATTTTCACTGGCATCATGATTGGTGTGAGTTTTTATTTGCTCAATAGTCTGTTCTCGCACATCGGTTTGCTCAATACCTGGCCGGCGTTCGTCACGGCGCTGTTACCGAGTCTGGTATTTTTGCTGATCGCGATGGGGGCGATGCGGTGGGTTGAAAAGCGTGGGTAGCACATCGTAAGCTGACAATATGAAGGTCAACAATTCAATGCAAACACTGATTTTATTCGCTCACGGCGCGCGCGATCCCCGCTGGGCCGCGCCGTTTCAACGCCTGCAGGCGATTTTACAAACCCGTCTGCCGGCGGTGAATGTCGGTTTGGCCTTCCTTGAATTCATGACGCCAGACTTGCCGGGCTTGGTGGAGGAGGCGGTCGCCAAAGGTAGTCGCGAGGTGCGCGTCGTGCCGGTATTTCTCGGCCAGGGCGGCCATGTCTTGCGCGATCTGCCGCTGCTGCTCGAGCAGCTACGCAGTGCTCATCCCGACTTGCAATTAAGCGTCGCCCAGGCCGTTGGTGAAGATGCTGATGTGTTGAATGCGATCGCCGATTATTGTGTGGGCGATCTGGGCCGGTGATTTGAGTAGATGATTCGCGCAGATGATTCGGGCGACGCATTAAGCGAACAAGGACCGCTGCACATGTTTAGCGCAGCGTTGCATCAGGCAGCTTCTTGCGTCCTATTCACGTTTGCCTGTGCGTTTGCTTGGACTTCTGCCTGAGTATCTGCCTTGGATGCCGGCTCGAGATCCCGTCGCACGCTACGCTGTCCGAGCGCCTCACCGATCATCACCAGCACCGGTCCCTGACCAGCTTCCCAGCCTTGTGCCAGCTGCCCCAAGTTGAGGCGGTGCACACGCTCATTACTGCGGCTGCAGTTTTCCACCATGATGACCGGCGTGGATGTGGGCTTGCCCTGCGCGAGCAGACGCTGGGCGGTGCGAGCGGCTTCCTTGCCCCCCATGTACTGCACCAGCGTGTCGGCGTCAGGCATGCTTTCTTGCGCGTGCAGCTCCGGCGCTGTACTGGAGGTAAAAAATGCCACGCTGCGCGCCACACCGCGTTGGGTGAGCGGCTGCTGGGTCGACGCTGCCGCGGCCAGCGCGGCGGTAATACCAGGCACGACTTCGACACAGATACCATGCGCTTCGAGCGCACGTAACTCTTCATCGGCGCGACCGAACAGCATCGGGTCGCCCCCCTTGAGACGCACGACACGGCTGAACTTGGCCGCCTGATCAATCAGCTGCTTATTGATGAAGGCTTGCGCCGTCGACAGCTGACCGCAGCGCTTACCGACAGCGATTTTAATCGCCTGCGGACACAACGCCAGCATGTCATCGGTGACCAGAGCATCATGCAAGACCACTTCAGCCTGGGCCAGCAGACGCGCACCGCGCACCGTAATCAGATCGGCGGCCCCGGGTCCAGCGCCGATCAGCCAGACCTTACCGTAAGTACTATGTGTTGTTGACATGATCATGTATTCGACGAAAAGAGATACTATTTTACGAAGCACAAATCATGCCGGCTGCAACAGTTTGGTGCGTCACTTCGTCGATCAAAATAAAGGCCCCGGTGGCGCGAATGGCGTCATAAGCATCGCCCGCCAGCGGCTGCGAGACCTTGACGACCACGGTCGCAATATCGTTCAGATGCAGGGTCTCGGCTGATCGGCGTTCCTGAGTATTAATGTCGAACAGGGTCTCGATCCGCTCAACGCGCGCGGCGACCTGACGGGTCGTGTGCTTGAGCCAGTATTTGCGCCGCACATCCAGCGCATCTTCGGACAGCCAGCACATCTCGGCGCGCACGCTGGTCATGAGCGTTGCCGGACGGGCCGCTTCAGCGAGCATGTCACCGCGTGAAATATCGACATATTCATCCAGCAGCAGCGTGACCGACTGACCAACTACGGCAGTATCGTGTGAGCCTTCGAGCGTCAGGATATCTTTGACAGTCGCCGTGCGGCCGTTGGGTTGCACCACCAGTGTATCGCCCTTGCTGACTTTGCCGGCTTCGATGCGCCCCATGTAACCACGGAAGTCATTCGCCTCGTGACCGTTATGGCGCGCCACTAACTGCACCGGAAAACGGAAGGGCTGATCATGCGACTCATCATAGACGGACAGCGATTCGAGCAGTTCAATCAGTGTCGGACCGGTATGCCAGGGCATCTTGTCGCCGGCGACGACGACGTTGTCACCCGCCAGTGCCGACAGCGGGATCGGCCGAATGTCGGTTAAGCCCAGCTGCGCGGCAAATGACCGATACGCAGCGACGATGCGCTCATAGACCTGCTGGTCGTAATTAACCAGATCCATCTTGTTGACCGCGACGATCACATGTTCAATGCGCAGCAGATGGGCAATGGTCGAATGGCGTTTGGTTTGTGTGAGCAGTTCTACGCTGCCATCGGCGCCGAATTTCACTTTCGCGACATCGATCAGAATGATCACCGCATCGGCAGTCGATGCGCCCGTCACCATATTGCGCGTGTATTGCTCATGACCTGGTGTGTCGGCGATGATGAACTTGCGCTTGGGGGTGGCAAAATAACGGTAGGCTACGTCAATTGTGATGCCTTGTTCACGTTCTGCTTCGAGACCATCGGTGAGCAGCGACAAGTCGATCGTGTCACCGACCGTGCGCTTATGTTTGGCGCGCGACATCGATGCCAGCTGATCGGCAAAAATGCCTTTGCTGTCAAACAGCAGACGGCCGATCAGGGTACTCTTGCCATCGTCGACCGAGCCGGCGGTAATAAAGCGTAGCAGTCCGCGTTCGCGGCCCTGTGCTGCGGGTGAGGGATTCTGCGCTGTGGCTGTCATGGGGGCATTCATTAGAAGTAACCTGCTTTCTTACGTTTTTCCATCGACGCTTCCGAGGTCTGATCATCGGTGCGGGTGGCGCCACGTTCGGTAATTTGCGTGATCGCTGTTTCGGCGATAATCGCTGCCACATTGCTTGCCTCAGAGGCGACCGGGCAGGTACAGGAAATATCGCCCACGGTACGAAAGCGCACCATCTGCGATTCGACCTTTTCGCCTTCCAGTGCAGGCGTGAGATCGGTGAGCGGAATGAGCATGCCATTGCGTGGAATGACGTCGCGTTGATGGGCAAAATAAATCGGTGGCAGAGCCAGTTTTTCACGGCCGATGTATTGCCAGACGTCGAGTTCAGTCCAGTTCGAGATCGGGAAGACGCGCATGTTTTCACCCGGATGAACGCGGGTGTTATAGAGGTCCCACAGTTCGGGGCGCTGGGCCTTAGGATTCCATTGACCGAATTCGTCGCGGAAGGAAAAAATACGTTCCTTGGCGCGCGCTTTTTCTTCGTCGCGACGCGCACCGCCGATGCAGGCATCGAACTGGTGGGTGGCGATCGTTTCGAGCAGCGTAACCGCCTGCGCTGCATTGCGCGAGTCGGTCAGTGGATTACGCAGACGCACCGTGCCGCGACGAATAGAATCTTCTACCGAGCCGACGATCAGGCGCTCCCCCAGTTCCGCCACGCGCTGATCGCGAAACGTGATCACTTCGGGGAAGTTATGACCGGTATCGACATGCACCAGCGGGAAGGGAAATTTTCCAGGGCGAAAAGCCTTCTCGGCGATCCGTAACAAGACGACAGAATCTTTACCGCCCGAAAAGAGCAGCGCAGGATTGGCGCACTCGGCGGCCACTTCGCGCATGATGTGAATGGCTTCCGATTCGAGCCAGTCGAGGTGGCGTGAACTCGCGTTCAGGGCCTGTTCGATAAAATCTGTTTCCACTGCAGTCGTCATGATGTTTTCGTCTAAAACTTAGTTTGTTGTGTTCAAAGCCGGCGTGATCCGGATCAGTTTGCCATCCACCACATGCAGGCCACATTCCTTGGTGTCGGGCTGTTCCCACCACCAGCGGCCAGCCCGTACATCTTCACCTGGCGCGACAGCACGGGTGCAGGGTTCGCAGCCAATCGAGGGAAAACCCTGATCGTGCAGCGGGTTGTACGGCACGCCGCGGGCGTGAATGTAATCCCATACAGCCTGCTCCGACCAGTCGGCCAGCGGATTAAATTTTGTCATGCCATGCGCGCTGTCCTGCTCTTCGATATCGAGTGCAGCGCGAGTACTGGACTGGGCTCGGCGTTGACCGGTGACCCAGGCCCGCTTGCCCGCCAGTGCGCGATTGAGCGGTTCAACTTTACGAATCTGGCAGCAGCTTTTGCGCATCTCGACGCTCTCGTAAAAGGCATTCAAGCTATTCTCGGCCACATAGGCGGCAACAGCATCGGCTTGCGGACGATAAAGCGACACCGCATAGCCATATTTTTCCTGGATGCGATCAAGCAGACCCAGGGTTTCGGCATGCAGTCGGCCTGTTTCGAGTGTAAAAATCGTGATCGGCAGTTGCGCGCGCAAGATCATGTCGGTCAGGACCATGTCTTCGGCGGCCAGACTGGACGCCATCACCGCAGGCGAATAATCGCTCGCGCAACGCGCCAGGGTGGCTTGTGTCGAAGCGATCAAGGCCGCAAATTCTGCTGAATGATTGCTGCTCATGCAGCCGCTCCTGTGCGTTGTACGCGGCCAAACAGTGGCGCCTTGTGATCCCATGAATTTTGATAGGGCACGCTAAAGTCAGTCAGGCCTTTGAGTGCATCCTCGACATCACGATCAGCGCGCACATCGAAGGCATTGAAGCCGACCCGCTGCATGTAGAACAGCTGATCACGTAAGACATCGCCAATGGCCCGCAGTTCGCCGGTATAAGCTAAGCGTGCGCGTAATTGGTAAGCGATCGAATAGCCACGTCCGTCAGAAAATTTGGGAAAGTCGACCGCGATCAGCGGCAGCAGCGCCACGTCATCGCGCAGGGCTTCGGCCCGTTCACTGCTGGCGATCCAGACGCCCACGTCGGTGCGCGCACGCAGTGCTGGTCGTTGGGCCAGCCAGACTGCTAATGGCACGATGACTCGACCCGATGGCACGGCGACCGATTCAGCGGTCTGTTCTTCGCTCAGACGCAGCAGCGGCCAGTCGTTGGCAAGGATGGCGCGATCTTTGATGATGTTACGCATACGCGTCCTCTCCCTTGAGGTGTTCGCTTTTAATCGGTGTGGCGTACACGTGTTCTTTGAACGGGGTGATGCCCAGGCGTTGTACGGTAGCGATGAATTTTTCTTCGTCCTGCCGCTCGCGCATATAGACTTGCAAAATGCGTTCGATCACCGTCGGCATCTGATGCGCCGAAAAGGAGGGGCCGATAATCTTACCGATGCCGATATGATTTCCCTGTCCACCGCCGAGCGATACTTGATACCACTCTGCGCCATCTTTATCCACGCCCAGCACACCGATATTGCCGATGTGATGATGACCGCAGGCGTTGATGCAGCCGGAGATGTTGAGTTCAATCTCGCCAATATCATGCTGGAAGTCGATGTCATCAAACTTTTCTGCAATGGCCTCGGCGATCGGGATCGATTTGGCATTCGCCAGCGAGCAAAAGTCGCCGCCCGGACAGCAGATCATGTCGGTCAGCAGGCCGATATTGGGCGTCGCCAAACCCAGTGCTTTAGCGGCTTGCCACAGCGCGAATAAATTCGCCTGTTGTACATCGGCCAGCACCAGATTCTGTTCGTGGGTAACGCGTAATTCGCCCAGACTATATTGATCCGCCAGATCAGCGATCGACTCGATTTGATCGGCCGTCGCGTCCCCCGGCGGGACACCGGTTTTTTTCAGCGACAGCAGCACGATCGCGTAACCGGCTACCTTGTGCGGCTTGACGTTGCGCCCGACCCATTTGGCAAAAGCGGGATGGTCGATCTTGTGCAGTTCAAAGCTACTGTCCTGTGCTGGCAAGTCTGCATAGGCGGGCGGTGCAAAGAAAGCTGTCACGCGCGCGATTTCCGCGTCTGTGAGTGTGCTCGGGCCATCCTTGAGATCAGCCCATTCGGCATCGACCTGGCGTGAAAATTCTTCGATGCCCAGTGCTTTGACCAGAATCTTGATGCGCGCTTTGTAAATATTGTCGCGTCGGCCATGCTGGTTATAGACCCGCATGATCGCTTCGATAAACGACAGGATATGCCGGCGGGGTAAAAATTCACGAATCACACTGCCAATGATCGGTGTGCGACCCAGCCCGCCACCGACCATCACCCGAAAGCCGATTTCACCATCCGCATCGCGCACCACATTGAGGCCAATATCGTGCATACCGATCGCCGCGCGGTCTTCGACGGCGCCATTGAGCGCGAGCTTGAATTTGCGCGGCAGATAAGCAAACTCCGGATGAAAAGTACTCCACTGACGGAGGATTTCTGCATATGGCCGCGGATCAATCAGTTCGTCTGCTGCCACGCCGGCGTATTCGTCAGAGGTGATGTTACGAATGCAGTTACCGGAGGTTTGAATAGCGTGCATCTCCACGCTTGCTAGCTCGGCCAGAATATCGGGCGTTTGTTCGAGCGTGATCCAGTTGAACTGAATATTTTGCCGGGTCGTGAAGTGGCCATATCCGCGATCATATTTACGCGCGATGTGGCCAAACATCCGCATCTGCTTGGACGACAGCAGACCATACGGCACCGCGACGCGCAGCATGTACGCATGGCGCTGCAAATAGAGGCCATTTTGCAGGCGCAGCGGGCGGAATTCTTCTTCAGTGAGTTCATCGCTGAGGCGTCGGCGCACCTGATCGCGGTACTGGCTGACCCGTTCGCGAACAAGTTGGTGATCGTATTGGTCGTATTGGTACATGGTAAACCTTTAAAAAACCAGTTTGGCGGCAACGCCGGTCAATGTGGTGGCGAGAATGCCACGAAGTAGCCGGTCTGGCACCGCTTTGGCGGCCAGCGAGCCGATGGTAATGCCCGGCACCGAGCCGATGAGCAGCATGCCCAGCAGCTCCCAGTGGATCGAGCCGAGCCACCAGTGACCGAATGCGGCGATTGCCGTCAACGGCACGGCGTAGGCGATGTCAGTACCGGCGACTTCGGCTGGTGTCAGGCGCGGATACAGCATCACTAACAGCGTCGCGCCAATCGCACCGGCGCCGATCGAAGAAATCGTCACCAGCAAACCCAGCACCGCGCCGGCGACGACCGTGGCCACTGCCAGACGGGTGCCCTGCAATTGTTTTTCTGGATGGGCATGCACCCATTGCAGCATCCGCCCGCGAAATAAGATCGCGACTACCGTCAGCATCACGGAAACGGCAATCGAATAACGAATGAACTGGCCCATTTGCGCACTCAGCGGTCCAACCGTATTAATGATGAGGGTGCCGGCCACCGCCGCTGGTAAGGCGCCAAGGCAGAGCAATTTGACAATATTCCAGTGCACAGTACCGCGAACCCGGTGGGCCAGGGTGCCGGCGCTTTTGGTAATCGATGCAAAGGCCAAGTCGGTGCCCACGGCGACCGTGGGGGAAATGCCGAACAGGAGCGTGAGCAGGGGCGTCATGAGTGAGCCACCGCCAACGCCGGTCAGTCCAACGAGTATGCCAACGGCAAAACCGGAAACGATATAAGAAAGAGACATAAGTCCTCGCGCAGAGAAGGGTGAATCGTAATAAACTTGCGGCTTATTCCAAACTACAGAGTATTCATTTGCTTATATGCTTAATTGATATAAACGAAAGAAGCAAAAGCAGCAAAAGTAAGCCGCCCACTCTGGCAATCCGGCCGTTCAGCTTGCTGCGGCTGCGTGTTAAAAGGACCACATGAACCTGCATCAACTCCGATTTGTGCGCGAAGCGGTCAGGCAAAACTACAATTTGACCGAAGCGGCGAAAGCGCTGTTTACCTCACAGCCTGGGGTTTCAAAGGCGATCATTGAGCTCGAAGAAGAGCTGGGCGTGGATATTTTCACCCGCCACGGTAAGCGCATCCGTGGTCTCACCGAGCCCGGACGGGCGGTGCTCAAGGCGGTCGAACTGATCATGCAGGAGATCGAGGGCTTAAAACGCATCGGCAAGGAATTTGCCGCCCACGACAGCGGCAGCTTCACCATCGCCACCACCCACACCCAGGCGCGCTATGCCTTACCCAAGGTGGTGCAGGCGTTTACGCAAAAGTTTCCCAAGGTGCGGCTGTCGCTTTTGCAAGGCAATCCGCGCCAGGTGGCCGAGATGGTCTTGCGCGACCAGGCCGACATCGCCATCGCGACCGAAAATATCGCCGGCATCGATGGCCTGGTATCGATCCCCTGTTACCAATGGGAGCATGTGGTGGTGGTGCCGCCCGAGCATCCGCTGTTAAAGGCAAAAATACTCAGCCTGGAAGTGATTGCCTCCTATCCGCTGATTACCTACGACGGAGCCTTCACGGGCCGGGCGAAAATCGATCAGGCTTTTGCCCTGCGTGGATTAGAGCCCGATATTTTGCTCGAAGCGATCGATGCCGACGTCATCAAGACCTATGTGGAGCTTGGTCTCGGGGTAGGGATTATCGCCGGTATGGCCTATGATGCCGAGCGCGACCGCGGCTTGCGCGCGCTGTCGGTCGGTCATCTGTTTGGCAGCAATGTATCGCGCGTGGCCTTGAAACAAGGGGCCTATTTGCGCAGCTATGTCTTTACCTTCATTGAACTGCTCGCGCCTGCGCTCAATCGCAAGCTCATCGAGCAAGTCATGAATGGTGAAAAAGACGTCTACGAATTATAAAATTAGCAGAATCATCAGAATCGAGTTTATTGAATGGCCATTTCGACAGTCAACACCGACATGCAAGCCTATTACGCCATGCGTGCGGCAAGCTATGAAAACCTGTATGCCACGCCGGCACTGCAGGCAGATTTGCAAAAACTGCAGCCTTTAGTGCAGGAAGCCCTGCTCGGTCATCATGTGCTGGAGCTGGCCTGCGGCACGGGTTACTGGACCCAACAGATCGCCGACGTGGCCGAATCCGTTTTGGCGACGGATAATAACCCCGCCATGCTGGCACAAGCCAGCGCCAAGGGACTGCCGCAGGAGAAGGTCAGCTTTGCCGAGATGGATGCGCTGCACATGCAAAGCGCGTCAAACGTGACGGCCTGTTTTGCTGCCGGCTGGTGGTCACATGTACTGCGTCAGGATCAGAGCGCTTATCTGGATCATTGTCGCGCCCAGCTGGGTAAAGACGCGCTGCTGGTTTTGATCGATCAAAATTTTGTCGAAGGCCGCAGCATCCCGGTCGCGCGCACCGACCTGGCGGGAAATATTTTCCAGATCCACCGCCACGAGCCGGGTCTGATCGGCGACGAAGGCCATGAAATCCTGCATAACTACCCCACCGACAGCGCCCTACGCAAAAAATTCGCCGACGCCACGCGCGAGATTCGCATTGTGCGAACGGATAATTTTTGGATGCTGCGGTGTCGGATGAAGTAGTGGGAACTGTTTAAGTTGTAATTGCTTGAGCAGTTAGCAATTGCCCGGCAATGTTTAGGCAGCCTGCTGTTCGCGCACCCGGCATCCATCGAGCAAGAAGGACAAACCAATCACCAGTACGAGTTCGCCTTCCGCTGAGCGGGCCGTACCGGCGATACCCGGTACATTCAGCGCCATCATCGGTTTGATGACCAAGTCTGCGGTGCCTTCGACCAGTTCAACTGCCAGAATGTAAGGCTTGGGAGCGGAGACGACGATGCCGACTTTTTCAACCGATTTTTCGTAGCCCAGCACGTCGGCCATCGACAGCACCGGCATGGTCACGCCCTGGTCACGGAACACCGGCAAGCCACCCACTGCTGCGTAGGTGTCTGGCAGCGATACCACCCGCTGAACGACGGCCATCGGCATACCGAGCGCCGCGTTACAGGTACGTACCAGCATGGTCGGTACGATCGACAGTTCAATCGGTAAGGTAATGGTGAAGCTGGTGCCTTTGCCGAGTGCCGAATCGATACGGATCGCGCCACGGTGCTTGACCACGGCAGTCTTGACCACATCCATGCCCACGCCACGACCGGAAACACTGGAAGCAAATTCCTTGGTCGAAAATCCCGGCAAAAATACTAATTGGTAGGCTTCTTCATCGGTCAGAGAAATCGACTCGCTGATGAGGCCTTTGCTCACGGCTTTATGACGCAAAACTTTGGCGTCCATCCCCTTGCCGTCATCACCCAGCGAGATCATGACACTACCGGCTTCCTGCCAGGCTTTGAGCATGATGATGGACTTATCATTTTTGTTTGCTGCGCGCCGTTCCGGCGTACTTTCGATACCATGGTCGAGCGCATTGCGCAGCATATGCACCAGCGGATCATAGAGACTATCGACGACGACACGATCGACTTCGGTCTCGGCGCCTTCAATCACCAGATCGACTTCCTTGCCCAGTTCTTTGGCCAGTTCACGCACCAGACGGGGAAATTTCTGAAACAATTTGCCGACCGGCTGCATGCGTGTCGAGAGCGTGGCGCGTTGTAGTTCCGTGGCATAGCGCGATGCCCGGTTAAGGGTTTCAGCCAGGCTCGCCATGAGCGGCGCAGCATCGGTATCAAATTTAAATTGGGCTAATTTTTCCAGCAGCACGCTGGCCTGGTTCGCGGCCTGCACAGATTCGCCGGCGACCTCTAATAACGCATCGAGCTTGATGGCGTCGACCCGGATACTGTCTTCTTTAACGGGTGCGGCGATCGCCTTTTGGACCACTTCACTGGTCGCGACCACGACGGCTGCATCGGCAACAACCTTAGTCGCGGCGCTGACTTTGACGACTTCGGGCGCAGTAACAGGCGATGCGGCTAGTACTGGCGCGGCGACTGCTGCAGCGATGTTCGATGCCGACAACGCAGTAGTAGCGGGGACGACGGCGTTGTAATACTGCTGCCAGTTGATACCCGTTTCAGCAGGGGTGCTTTCCTGCAAGACTGTGGCCGTAGCGGGGGCTTCGGTAGCTGCTGCTGCCTGTGTTTTGCCTTCAATCGCAGCATTTAAAGTCGCTTCCAGATTTTTGGGCAGCGTTGGCAAAGACTCGGGGGCTTGGCCATTAGCCAATTGATCTAGCTGGTCGGCGACGAAGCCGCTAGCTTGCAAGGCGGCCTCAATCGCTGCCGGTGTCACGGGGGCTTCACCGGTGCGCAAGGCATCGAATAAATTTTCCGTTAAATGGCAGGCCGACACCATGGCAGGCAAGCCCATAAAGCCGGCGCCACCCTTGATCGTGTGGAAAGCCCTAAAGACGGCATTGAGCGTATTGGGATCGTTGGGATTGCGTTCCAGAGAAAGCAATTGTTGCTCGACTGTTGTCGCCAGCTCGCGCGCCTCAACGACAAAATCCTTGAGCATGTCATCCATTAGAACCCCAGATCAGCGAGCAGATTATCAACGTCGTCTTGTTCCATCGCGATATTCGGCGTAGACGGTCCGTATAACAAATCAACGGCCTGTGCATCCGTGGCAGAAGATTGGGCAGCTTTAACATCTTGCGGTGCGTTATCGCGCAGCAGTCGCGCCAATTCACCTTCGAGCTGTTTGGTGATGACGACAATTTTCTTGATCAGCTGGCCAGTAATATCCTGGAAATCCTGCGCCATCATGATGTCGAGCAGGCGGGCTTTTTCAGCATCGCAAGCGAGGGCGACAGCGTTGGAAAATTGCTTTGAATCCGTCGCCAGTTGCTTGAACTCCTCGATCGGCATCTGGCCATCAAACAAGGCGGTCCAGCGCGCTTCCATGATGCGCGCGCTTTTGGCCAGTGCGTCCTGTTCCGGAATGCCGACATCGATCGCATTCAGGGTTTTATTGGCGGCTTGTTCGGTAAGATCGGCAATGTACTCAAGCCGGTCTTCGGAATGGCGAATTTTTTCTTGCGCATCACTGAGCGTGCGGTCGAGTCCGAGTGAGCGCAGGGAATCATGCAATGTGCGCGTAATGCCGCCCAGGCGGTCATACATGGCTTGCTTATGGAAGGCCTCGACAGCGGCGTCGATTTGTTCCTGTGTCTGCGCGCCAGAATCAGTGTCGGGCTCCTGAGCAGTTTGCACAGCCGATTCAGGGCTACTTAAGGTGTTCGTTTCTGGCGCGGCTGAGGGCGAGGCAGTAGCGGATAAGGCTGGCGGGCTGTCGGCCTTGCTGATGCTTTCTTCTCTTTGTGCGGCTACTTCGTCGAACAGCGACTCCAGATCGTCTGTGTCAGTTGTCATTTGGACCATCTCCATCATCATTTTGGACAACACATATTGTGTCTTTTTACTAATTTCAGTATGGCTTAGCACCCATCAATAAAGCTGCCAATGGGAAATATTTCTCTCGGAAGGATGATACCCAGATTTGCCGCCGCAGCATAGCCTTGTTCGCGCTACTTGATGGTCTGTTTGAAGTGCTACTTCAGGGCGCGACCCGCTTAGTGCGCGCTTTGTCGAGTTGTTCGCAGACCGCCTGCGCACCATCCAGTATGCGCGGGCCGGGTCGTGCCAGCCAGTCAGAATTGACCTTGTAAAGATTCCCGCGCCGAACAGCGGTGAGGCTGCTCAAGCGCAGCCAGTCGCTGGGAGTATCGTCACGGCTGCTGCCCGATAAAATCACTTCCGGATCGGCTGCCAGTACCGCTTCCAGATTGACCGTCGGTACCAGGGTTGACAAATGGCCAAAAATATTCCGCCCGCCACACAGCCGAATGACTGCTGATACCAGATGCGCATCATTCAAGGTCATCAGTGGCTGATGCCAGACCTGGTAAAACACGCTAACGGAAGGTCGGTTCGCATGCTGGGTTTGCAGACTCTGCCAGCGGGTACGAAATTGACTGGCCGCGTTGTGGGCCTGGTCTTCGTGTCCGGTAAGCTTTCCCAGCCGTTCAAGCGCCGTGGCGATGGTGGCAAAATCCTTTGGGTCGCTGTCGAACACCGCGATGCCGAGCGCGCGCAGCTGATTGATCTGTGGTGTAAGTTGCCCGTTACTGGCACCCCATGTAACGATCAGATCGGGGCGCAGACTCAGCAGGCGCTCCATGTCGAGCGCCGTGGCACTGCCAATGTGCGCAACGCTGTTCGCCGCCGGCGGATAATTGGAATAATCGCTGACGCCGACCAGTTGGGCGCCCGCGCCAATGGCAAACAAGAGTTCAGTGGCATGCGGCGCCAGGCTCACGATACGCCGCGCCGGTGTGCTCAGTGTGACGATGCGGGCACTGTCGTCTTGGATGCTGATGGTGGCTGTTGCAGGAGCCGATAATGTGGCGAAGATGATCGCGCAAAAAAAATACCGCAGCAGATGATGAACAAGATTAAGCATGGGGTGGTGCGTCGTTATGGCTTAAGTGTGCGAGCTTTAAATCAGAGATTTAAATGCGCGCTTTACATGAAAACTTTAAATTTCCAGATTATCGATCAGACGCGTAGCGCCCAGTCTGGCCGCAGCAAGCACGACCAGCGGTGACTTTTGCGCCAGATCGTCCGCGCTGGGGGGCATTAAATTACTGCGCCGACGAACGGAAATATAGTCAGGCTTCCAGGAATGGCTGCTCAACTGCGCCATGGCGTGGCGCTCCAGTTCGGCGATCGGTGCTTGCCCCAAACGCACATTCTCGGCCAGCGCTGTGAGTTCTTGATACAGGCGCGGTGCTTCGGCCCGTTCGGCGGCTGAAAGATAGCCATTGCGTGATGACAGCGCCAAGCCGTCATCGGCACGATAGGTTTCGGCCGCAATGATTTCGGTCGGCAGAGAAAACTGTCGGGCCATATTACGGATGATCATCAGCTGCTGGTAATCCTTCTTACCAAACACCGCCACGCCGGGCTGCACGCACGAAAAAAGTTTGAGGACCACGGTGGTGACGCCATTAAAAAAACCGGGGCGAAATTCACCTTCCAGTGTGGAGCCCAAATCGTCCGGTGGCTGGACGCGAAATTCCTGCGGTTCGGGATACAAATCTTTTTCGGAGGGCGCAAATAAAATATACACGCCTTCCTTTTCCAGCTTCTCTGCATCGGCTTGAAAAGTCCGGGGATAGGTATCGAAATCATCGTTCGGTCCGAACTGCAGACGATTGACAAAAATCGATGCCACCACCGGATCGCCATGCCGGCGTGCCAGACGCATAAGCGACAAATGGCCTTCGTGCAGATTACCCATGGTAGGCACAAAGGCGGTACGTAGCTGACCGCGCAGATGGTCACGCAATTCGTCGATGGAAGAAATTATTTTCATGCTTGACCTTGGTGTCGGTATCACCGACCTTGTATGTTGTGGGGCGCTGTAGCTGTCGGGCAGCTTTAGTCGGAAGAGTATGCCAGCCGGACGTAGATGGGCGCAAAGGCCTCAGCCTGGGTAATTTCGATCAGGGTTTCTTTGGCCAGTTCAAGCAGGGCCACAAAATTCACCACCAACACCCGTACGCCACGGGCTGGATCAAACAGGTCGGCAAACTCGACAAACTGGGTCGATTGCAGGCGCCGCAAAATACTACTCATGTGTTCACGCACCGAGAGTTCTTCCCGACTGATCATGTGGTGTGCCGTGAGTTTGGCGCGCTTGATCACATCGGCCCAGGCAGATTGTAAATCGATCGCATTGACATCTGGCCAGCGCACGACCACGCTTTGTTCGATGTAGATCTGGGTGCGAACATAGTCACGTCCGAGCTGTGGCAGCTGATCGATTTGGCGCGCGGCCAGTTTCATTTGCTCGTATTCCAGCAGGCGGCGAACCAGTTCGGCGCGCGGGTCGGCAGCCTCTTCGCCGGTGTCGGCTTTTTTGACCGGTAGCAGCATGCGCGACTTGATCTCGATGAGCATGGCGGCCATCAGCAGATATTCGCCGGCCAGTTCGAGATTATGTTCGCGGATCTGATCGACATAATCCAGATATTGCAGCGTGACGGCTGCCATGGGAATGTCGAGAATATTGAAATTTTGCCGGCGGATCAGGTAGAGCAGTAAATCAAGCGGTCCCTCAAAGGCTTCGAGGAATACCTCCAGCGCATCCGGTGGGATATACAGATCGGTCGGAATCCGAAACAGCGGCTCGCCATACAGCTTGGCGAAGGCCACGCCATCGATCACCTTGGGCGTACTGTCAGACGCCTCGTTTGCTTCCAGGACCAGCGTGCTACTCATGGCCAGCTCTGCTTATTTATTGTGGTAGACGTAAGGCTTCTGGTCCACGCGTGAGGCGAGGGCCCGGCGACGTGCATCCAGATCGATGGGGCCGGTATCCCACAGCCGAGCACGACCTTCGCGCTGGGCTTGTTCGAGCTGCGGATTTTGCGCCTTCAGCGTCTCGATGAATTGCGTGATTTCGGAGGTGTACTGCGGAATTTGCTTACTGAATATCATGGCTTTTATACAATCAGAGACGAGTAGCATCTATTTTACCTTGTCTTACTGCTGTTCCAGCGATTTCGCTGCCAGATGCTGGTGCATCGCTGCCAGCGTCTCCTTCAGATCCGGTAGGCAGTGCGCCTCACCCAGGCGACGAATGAAGCCGGTGCGGCGCATCAGATCGAGCGGCTGATGATTAGCGCCGCAAATAAGCAGCTGCGCGCCGACGCTATGTAAATCCTTGCGCAGCTGTTCAAGCGCATCCATGCCGCTGGTATCGAGGCTGATGAGCTGGTGAAGTTCAAGAATCAGCATATGTAAGGGGGGTGCATCCGGTTCGATAAGTGCTTCGAGTTTGTCGGCGGTAGCAAAAAACAGCGAGCCATACACGCTATAAGCAGCCACGCCCTGTGGCAGCGACGCGCCCATGCGTGTAGTCGAGATGGTCTCAACACGCGTGAGGCTCGATACGCGCGAAATATAAAACAGGCAGGCCAGCACCACACCGACTTCCACCGCGACCGTCAGATCAACGATCACGGTCAACACAAAGGTCGATAGCAGCAGGATGCGGTAATAATTTGAAAAATGCTTTAGATGCAAAAATTCGCGCCACTCACCCATGTTGTAAGCGACAAAAAACAAGATGGCTGCCAGCGCTGCCAGTGGCACGTTGGCCGCCAGCGGTGCCGCCACCAGCACGATAAGCAGCAGTACCACGGCATGCAGCATGCCTGCGATCGGCGAACTGGCACCTGCGCGCACACTGGTCAGCGTTCGTGCAATGGTGCCGGTGGCTGGCAGGCCGCCAAAAAAAGGCGTGACGATGTTGGCAATGCCCTGCGCCATGAGCTCCTGATTCGGATCATGCCGGTCATGCACCAGATGATCAGCAATCCGTGCGCAGAGCAGGGATTCGATCGCACCAAGCAGTGCAATCGTGAAGGTCGGGGCAAACAGCTGTTTGACCAACTCCCAGCTAAACGCCGGCACGATAAACTCAGGCAGGGTATGCGGTATGCCACCGAAGCGACTGCCAATGGTTTCGACCGGTAGATGAAACAGGCTCACCACGGCGGTGGCCAGTACCAGCACAATGATGGTGGGGGGTACTGCGCGCAATAGCCGACATAGCGGCAAGAGGCGGGTAAAGTGTGTTCGAACTGGCGTCGCTGCCTCCGCGCTGAATATGGCAAATAGCCGCGGCCAGACAAACAGGATCAGCAATGCGGATGCGGCCAGCGCGAAGGTGGTAAAACGCATCGTGTCGGCATTGATCGCTAATACATGGATCTGTGAAAAAAAGTCACCCGGCATTTTAGCCACGCGCAGGCCGAAGAAATCTTTAATCTGCGATAAGAACACCAGCACCGCAATGCCATTAGTAAAACCGATCACGATCGGCACCGGGATGTAGCGGATCAGCGTGCCTAGTCGCAGCACGCCCATAAGAAACAGCAGCACACCGGCAAAGATGGTCGAGATCAGCAGATTGGCCAGACCATAGTGTTCAATGATGCCGTAAATGATGACGATGAACGCGCCTGCCGGGCCACCGATCTGTACTCGCGATCCGCCCAGGGCAGAAATCAAAAAGCCAGCAATAATCGCGGTAATGATGCCGGCTTCGGGTTTGACGCCCGAGGCGATGGCAAACGCCATGGCCACTGGCAGAGCCACGATGGCGACCGTAATGCCAGCACTGACATCGCGCCATAGACGGGTACTGTCATAGCCGGCCAGTGCCTCTATCAGTTTGGGACGAAAGGAAAAATGCAGAAGGTTCACAGCGACTTTCGTCAGAGGGTCAAGGGGACTGCTGCAGATCAGAGAATGCGCCGCATCATCATCGGCGCTGGTTCCAGAGGATTCGCATGGGTGTATTCCAACTCGGGCGCCAGTTCAAAGCCGTATGCGGCATACAGATCGAGCAAACGTTCCTGATCGGCGCGTACTGCCAGACGCAATTCATCGACCTCGCTGGCTAATGCGTGATGCAGCACCGCTTCTAGCAAATGCTGCGATAACTGACGGCCGCGTAAATCAGGCAACACACCCATACGAGAGATTTCCCAGACTGAAGGCGCTGCATCGAGCGGCAGCCAGCGAACCGAACCACCGGTGACGCCATCGACGCTGAGAATAAAAGCGCCACCAGTTTGCAAATCCTGCAGTACGCGTGACGCAGTTTCGCGATGCCCGGACGAGCTGACGGCGACACGTTCTGCCCAGGCCATGCGGGTCAGATCGGCGATCAGCTGCGCATCGTCCAAATCGGCCTCGCGTAGTTGAATGTCCATGGCGGTCTAGCGAATCCGCATACCTGGCGTGGCGCCCGGCCATGGCTGCAGAATGTAGATACCGGGCGTGGATTTTTCATCGGCGGCGGAAGCGGCCAGCACCATGCCTTCGGAAATGCCAAACTTCATTTTGCGCGGCGCAAGATTCGCGACCATGACCGTCAGTTTGCCCACCAGGTCCTGCGGCTGGTAAGCTGACTTGATCCCTGAAAAAACATTCCGCAGGCGACCTTCGCCGACATCGAGCGATAAACGCAGCAGTTTGTCGGAACCCTCGACGGCTTCACAGTCAACGATGAGGGCAATCCGCAAATCGATCTTGGCAAAATCATCGATGCCGATTTGCGGCGCCAGTGCTTCGATGTCGTTGCTAGAAGCAGCGGTGCTAGCCTCAGCAGCTGTAGTGCTGGAATCTGCAGCGACTTCAGCCGGCGCATCAAACAAGGCATCCAGCATCTTCGGTTCCACACGCGTCATCAGATGGTTATACGGATTGATCACATGGCCATCGGGCAGCGGGGTGTTGATATCGGCCCATTGCAGCGGCGCGATATTGAGCAGTGCTTCCACATTCGCGGCCAGCGCGGGCATCACTGGTTTAAGATAAATGGTTAGGATGCGGAAAGCTTCCATGAGGCGGCTGCAGACTTCATGCAGCTTTTGTTCATTGGCCGGATCCTTGGCCAGTTCCCAGGGTTTGTTCGCATCGACGTAGGCATTCACCAGATCGGCCTGATGGATCACGGCACGCAGGGCCTTGCCGTATTCGCGGGCTTCTAACAGAGCGCTAACTTCCGGTCCGGCGTGGCGCAGATTGTCGAGGAAGGTATCGCCTTCAACAGCCCATGCGGTGCTCAGCCGGCCGGCGAATTTTTTGCTGATGAAACCGGCCGCGCGGCTGGCGATATTGATGTATTTACCGATCAGATCAGAATTCACGCGGGCGACAAAATCGTCCGGATTAAAGTCGAGGTCTTCCA
The DNA here is from genome assembly GCA_947374865.1 of Oxalobacteraceae bacterium. Classification (GTDB taxonomy): domain Bacteria; phylum Pseudomonadota; class Gammaproteobacteria; order Burkholderiales; family Burkholderiaceae_D; genus CANFLV01. The sequence goes on along the minus strand of CANCDR010000001.1, from coordinate 227,991 downwards.
CTTTGGCGTTGAGTTTGGCCGCGATGTAGTAGCGCAGCCATTCCGGATTCATGCCCAGTTCAAGGTAGCGCAGAGGTGAGATGCCGGTGCCGCGCGACTTCGACATTTTTTCACCCGACACCGTAATGAAGCCGTGCACGAAAATATTATTCGGCACCTTGAGGCCAGAAAAATGCAGCATGGCCGGCCAGAACAGGGTGTGGAAATAGGTGATGTCTTTACCGATGAAATGATATTGCTCGGTCGTCGGATCGGCCATAAAGGCATCGAAATCGCGGCCGGTTTTAGCGAAATAATTTTTCAGCGAAGCCAGGTAGCCGATCGGCGCATCCAGCCAGACATAAAAGTATTTGCCCGGTGCGTCGGGGATCTCAATGCCGAAATAGGGCGCATCGCGGCTGATGTCCCAGTCGCCCAGACCGGTATCGCCTTCGAGCCATTCTCGCGCCTTGTTAGCGACTTCCGGCTGCAGCTTGCCATCCAGTGCCCAGCCACGTAAATAGTCGCGACATTTTTCGTCCGAGAGACGAAAGAAGTAATGCTCCGATGATTTCATCACCGGTACCGCGCCCGACAACGCCGAGTAAGGCTGTTTGAGATCGGTCGGCGCATACACCGCACCGCACACTTCGCAGGAATCGCCGTATTGGTCCTTAGCCGCACATTTCGGACATTCGCCCTTGATGTAGCGGTCGGCCAAAAACATATTTTTGACCGGATCAAAATACTGATCGATGGTTTTAGTCGTGATTAATTTTGCATCATCGCGCAGGCGGCGATAAATATCTTTGGACAGGGCGTGATTTTCTTCGCCGTCGGTCGAATGCCAGTTATCAAAGCCAATATGAAAGCCATCGAGGTGCTGCTGCCGACCTGCGGCGATGCGGGCAACGAATTCCTGCGGCGTGATACCGGCCTTCTCCGCCGCGATCATGATCGGCGCGCCGTGCGCGTCATCGGCGCACACAAAATGCACCTCGTGTCCTTGCATCCGCTGGAAGCGAACCCAGATATCGGCCTGAATATATTCCATGATGTGGCCGACATGGAAAGCCGCATTTGCATAAGGCAAAGCGGTGGTGACAAATAATTGGCGCGGTGCAGGCAGGCTCGACAGGCTCATTGAGTAAAGATTGTTCAAATGGGAAAACGCAATTTTAGCAGTGCAAGGCCACCTTCTGCCAGGAATCGCACAGTGCAGGGACTTAAAAGCCCGGATTGGTTTAGACTTCGGGCATTCAATGGAGGAGCAGGTATGAGCAATTTGCAAACAATTACGCAGGAGACAGTCAAGGCTGCCCTGACCAAGGTCATCGATCCGAATACCGGCATCGATCTGATTTCCAGCCGCTCGGCGCGTAATATTCGCATCGACGGCAGCAAACTGCGTCTGGATGTTGAACTCGGCTACCCAGCCAACAGCCAGTTCGCCAGCATCCGCGCCGCGGTCCTGGCCGTGTTGCAGGAACTGGACGCGGGCGTCACGGCCGAAATCAACGTCACCAGCAAAATTGCTTCGCATGCAGTGCAACGTGGCGTGAAATTGCTCGATAACGTTAAAAATATTATCGCCGTCGCTTCCGGCAAGGGCGGTGTGGGTAAATCGACCACGGCGGTCAATCTGGCGCTGGCACTATCGGCCGAAGGTGCGCGGGTCGGAATTTTGGATGCCGATATTTACGGTCCTTCGCTGCCGATGATGATGGGTATTACCGGCCGTCCTGAATCGAGTGACGGCAAGACCATGGAGCCGCTGGAAAATCACGGACTGCAGGTGGCTTCCATCGGTTTCATGATTGATCCGGATCAGCCCATGGTGTGGCGCGGACCGATGGTGACGCAAGCCTTGCAACAGCTGCTCGAGCAAACCAACTGGCGCGAACTCGATTACCTGATCGTCGATATGCCGCCCGGTACTGGCGATATTCAGCTGACCTTGTCGCAAAAAGTCCCCGTGACCGGCGCCGTCATCGTCACCACGCCGCAGGACATCGCATTATTGGATGCCCGCAAAGGCCTGAAGATGTTTGAAAAAGTCGGCATCCCCATCCTTGGCATCGTTGAAAACATGAGCACCCATATCTGCTCGAACTGCGGTCACGCAGAAGCCATCTTTGGCGAGGGTGGCGGACAAAAGATGTGTCAGGATTTCAGCGTCGATTTCCTGGGTGCGCTGCCCTTGACGATGTCGATTCGCGAGCAGACCGATTCGGGTCTGCCGACGGTCGTGGCCGATCCAGAGGGGCCGGTCGCCGCCATGTATAAGCAAATCGCGCGCAAGGTCGCCATCGCCGTGGCGGTCAAAGCCAAAGACATGAGCAGCAAGTTTCCCTCGATCGTGATTAAAAACGATTAAGCCTCAGAGCGCGTCAGAATGCGGTTTTTTCTGGCGCGCGAGTTAAAATACGGCTTCCTAGACCTTTCACGGCTTTGATCATCAAGGCCGTTTTTATTTTCCATGACTGCTGTTCGCACCCGCTTTGCCCCTAGCCCGACCGGCTTCCTCCATTTAGGTGGCGCCCGTACTGCGCTGTTTTCCTGGGCCTATGCGCGCCATTTTGGCGGCACCTTCGTTCTGCGCATCGAAGATACCGATCTCGAACGCTCAACGCCAGAAGCCGTGCAAGCCATCATCGACGGCATGCAGTGGCTCGGCCTGCAGCACGACGAGGGCCCTTTCTTTCAGATGCAGCGCATGGATCGCTATCGTGAAGTCTTAGCGCGCATGCTGGCTGACGGTACTGCCTATCATTGCTATTCATCGTCCGAAGAAGTCGAAGCCATGCGTGAGCGTTTGCGCGCAGCCGGCGAAAAACCGCGCTACGACGGTACCTGGCGTCCGGCGCCGGGCAAGACCTTGCCGCCGGTTCCTGCCGAGCGTAAGCCGGTGGTACGTTTTCGTAATCCGCTCGACGGTGACGTAAGCTGGGACGACGTGGTCAAGGGTCGCATCACGATCTCAAACCGTGAGCTCGATGATCTGGTGATCGCCCGCCCGGATGGCACACCGACCTATAATTTTTGCGTCGCCGTCGACGACTGGGACATGCAGATCACGCACGTGATTCGCGGCGATGACCACGTCAACAATACCCCGCGGCAGATAAATATTCTGGCCGCCTTGGGAGCACCGCTGCCGTTTTATGGTCATCTGCCGATGATTTTGGGGGCGGATGGCGAGAAGCTCTCCAAGCGCCACGGTGCGGTCAGCGTGATGGAGTATCCCGCTGAAGGATTTTTACCGGAAGCGATGCTCAATTATCTGGCCCGTTTAGGTTGGAGCCACGGTGATGATGAAATCTTTTCGATGGAGCAGTTCTGCGCCTGGTTTGATCTGGATCACCTGTCTAAATCAGCGGCCCAGTTCAATCCCGAGAAACTAGCCTGGGTCAATAATCATTACATCAAGCAGAGCGACGACGTCCGGCTGGCTGAATTGACATCGCCGGTATTGGTGACGATGGGTGCTGATTTTCACGATGCACCGCAGCTTGATGCCGTCATTGGCCTGCTCAAGGAGCGCGCCGATACGATTCAAGCCTTGGCCGAATCTGCCATGCTGTTTTACCGTCAGCCTGTGCCTGATGCGGCTCTGCTCGCGCAGCATTTAACGCCAGCGATCAAGCCAGCCTTGGCGCAGTTCCTGACGCAGCTGGGCTCGATCGCATGGGACAAGACGGCGATCGCCGGGTTGATCAAGGAAGTCCTCGCCGCGCATCAGTTAAAAATGCCGCAATTAGCCATGCCATTACGGCTGGTATTGACGGGTCAATTACAGACGCCATCGATCGATAGTGTGATCGTTTTATTTGGTCAGGCGGTAACGACAGCGCGGATCCAACAATATCTCTGACAAAGTAATTTACACGCAGGCAAAGACTGTAATATAATCTCGCTTCTGCGCAGGGGGTATAGCTCAGCTGGGAGAGCGCTTGCATGGCATGCAAGAGGTCAGCGGTTCGATCCCGCTTACCTCCACCAGCAAACATCACAGCTGTATCGTGAGATTGTTAGCGCAGATAGGTCGCATTACGGACAGGTTTCTGTCCCCATCGTCTAGAGGCCTAGGACATCACCCTTTCACGGTGAGTACAGGGGTTCGAATCCCCTTGGGGACGCCAAATAAAAAATGCCGCGCGAAAGCGCGGCATTTTTTTTATCGACTACGGTTCAAGAGATTCAGCTACCACACACGGTGCAAATAATTTACTACACAAATTATTTGATACTGGTCTGAAAAAGGTCCTATGACAGGTCCTACGGGCGGAAATAGACGCCTTCAAGGTGGGGTTGAGATCGGCATGGTCGATAGTTTGGATTTAACTTGACTGTTGAACCATGCAACGATGCTTTCATCTTCCAGAGCGTAATCTCCATAGGCAGCCTGCCAGACCAAGTTTTTCTCCCGCAGTGCTGCTAGGGCCCCTTGGGCTTCCGAAGTATTTACTTTTTTACCTACATAAGCTTGGTAGGCTCTTAAGGACGCGTCATTGAACGGCTCGTAATCCTTTCCCGCTTCAATAATGCGAATCAACACGGCACGCTGGATTGTCGTGAGGGCGTTGAACTCGCTTTCCATCTCTCCCCATATGCGCTCCTGAAAAGCGTGAGCACCGGCGTTTAGGGCGTCTTGCAGCGCATCTGCGCCACCGTCAAGTGCAAGGTCACCGATGATGCCGCGGAGCATTTCAGGACGCTGCCCGACTAACTTAAACGCTGACCAAACGACTAGTTTATTGAACTGATTATTTTCCGATAGCTTCTTGTTAATGTAGTCGGTGTAAGCGTCTGAATAGCCATCTTCCAGCAACGGAAATCTGCTTACTTGGCAGCCGTAAAAGGGCTGCGCCTTTTTGAGAACCAGACGCGATAGCTTGTCCTGATTTGAACCAGTGAAGACGAGATACAATTTTTGCTTTCCATCCAGGCTTTGATTGAGGTGGTCGCGCGCGGCCTTCAGGGCGAACATAGCGTCCATGCCGGCCTGCGTAGAAATGGCGTGCTGCGCTTCATCAATAATCACTACTACTGGTGCGGCAGCGGCGGTCTGCAGCGCCTATAAGGCGTCGAGGAGGGTCACATTGGGGGGTAAGTCCAAAGAGTGAAAATTTAAGCTGAGAGCGCCGAAAACGTTCACCTTTTCGAGGCCAGTCGCCTTGGCGAGCTTGGTAATTACGCCATTAAATTTGGAAAGGGCGCTTTTGACTGCAGCTGCAATCAGGTTCGCCGGATCGGCGGCGCGGTTAGACCACAAGTCCACGTAAACCGTCGTCCAACCTCGGTCAAGCATCGCAGGCAGCAAATCTTCTCGTAGGAACGTACTTTTACCCGTGCGACGTGGTGCAGCGAGAAAGAGCCCTGAGCGTGCGTCTATGATGCCGGTTCCCACTAATGCATCGCAATAGTTCGCTGCGAGGTTAGGGCGGCGAAAGCTAAACAGAGCAGCAGACATGATTACCTCACTTATCCAAAATTACTTCGTCAAATATAACTTATAAAAAGAAAAATAAGTTTGTATAAGTACGCATTTCATTTCGAAATATAATGACACGCTCGCAATACTTGAGAGTCCACTTCTCATGCCAAATTCCCAACAACCGAGGCTTAGCGGCGGTATTTACGACCTTTTCCATGAGCTCCCGCTGGACGTTTATTCGAGATAGGCCGCTGGGTGTTGAGCCCTCTACTCCGATTCACCGCGTAAAATGGCATTTCATACAGAAGCCATAAATCCCGTTGCCATGTCAAATTCCGCGCAAATTCAGTCAGCACGCGAAAAAAATGTTGCAAATATACTTGCAACGCTACGCATTGAAAAATTGCGCCCAAGTGAAAGCCTCATGCTTGGACTTCAGGGCTACGTCGACGGCCAAAAAACTACGGCGGATTTACTTAGTGCGCTGCAGACAAAATATGTTTCGTTACGAGGCTGATTACACGGCCATTCGCGCACCGATATATTGATTCTGAATGCCGACCAATTGATATGCACCACCCTTGATCAGATAGACATCGCGCAGGATGTATATTTTCCGATCGGGAAACTCAATAGCCTATGACCTCCATTCACTCATCACAAGAACTTGGCGAAGCGATTCGTTTCTCGCGCATGCAGCTCATGCTAACGCAGCAGCAGTTCGCTCGGGCGCAAGAAGTATTCGCCTAATCAAATCGTCGACATCGTATTCATCCGCTCCCCCCGCACCTGCAGCTCGTCTGAACTGAGCGAACGTTTCTGCAAAAACGGCACGGCATATTTAGCCGCCGTGACTTCAGCCAGAATCGAGATCGCCATTTCCGGCGGTGTGCGCGCACCGATGTAAAGACCGACCGGGCCGTGCAGGCGTTCGATTTCTTCCGGCGCCAGATCAAACAAAGCCAGACGTTCCTTGCGTTTGGCTGTGTTGACGCGGCTACCCAGCGCGCCAATATAAAACGCCGAAGATTTGAGCGCTTCCAGCAGGGCCATGTCGTCGAGTTTAGGATCGTGCGTCAGGGCCACCACGGCGGTGTGGTTATCAATGCCGGCTTCGATGATGACATCGTCCGGCATGCCGGTGCGGAAATCGACGCCAGCAATGCCGATGCCCTCAGCGAATTCTTCGCGCGGGTCGATCACCAGCACTTCGTAATCGGTGGCCAGCGCGATTTGCGCTACGTACTGCGACAGCTGCCCGGCGCCGATCAGAATAATCCGCCAGCGCGGACCATAAAAGCTGCGCATGGTCTGTGCGGTAAAACTGAAGGTATCGCCCCGGCTGGCATCGAGTAAGTTAAATGTGCCGCTGGCGAGATTGAGTTCGCGGATGGTCATGCGCTTTTGTTCGATACGAGCGAGTAAATCCTCCAGCCCGCTGATATCAGGTCGCGGTTCCACGACCAGGCGCAAGGTGCCCCCGCAAGGCAGCCCAAAGCGTGCCGCTTCCTCTTGCGTGACGCCATAGGTGACGATTTCAGGCAATGCGCGCTGCAAAAGATCGTCGCGAATGCGCGTGATCAGATCATCTTCCACACAGCCACCGGAAACCGAGCCGACGACCTGGCCATCGTCACGGATCGCCAGCCAGGCACCGGGCGGGCGCGGCGAAGAACCCCAGGTCTGCACGACGGTGGCCAAGGCGACGCGTCGACCGGCTTTGAGCCATTGCACACAAGTTCTTAGTACGGAAAGGTCACTACTGTCCATCTTGCGGGTCTCCTTGTTTGCGCTATTGTACGACTTGACGGTGAAGCGCGCGATACACCAAGGCGCTTGAACGAATGACTTACAATCCTGACTTTAAATCCTGACTTTAAATCCTGACTTTAAATCCTATTAAAGATCGTTGTATTACGATCGATTATATTAAAGCCTTCTTTCATAGGAAGTGCACGATGAGATTTTAGATGAGCACATTGATCCAAGCCCCCAAGCTGGCCCTGTTTTGTAAAGTCGTCGATAACTTCGGCGACATCGGCATCTGCTGGCGTCTGGCCAGGCAGCTCGTGGATGAGCACGACATTGACGTCACCTTATGGGTGGATGATCTGCGCAGCTTTCAGCGTATTTGTCCGCCACTGCGTAGCGATGCAGTGCATCAGCTCATGGCTGGCGTTACGGTGCGCCACTGGCGTGATCAAGAAGGCGTATTTACCGCTACTGAGGTAGCCGATATCGTCATTGAATTCTTCGGCTGCGATCTGCCGCCAGGCTATATCACGGCGATGACAGAAAAAACGCCGCAGCCGGTGTGGATCAATCTGGAAGGCTTGAGTGCGGAAGAATGGGTGGAAGGCTGCCATACCCTGTCGTCACCGCCACGCCAGTCGCTGCTTAAATATTTTTTCTACCCGGGCTTCACCAGCAAAACCGGCGGCTTACTGCGTGAGGCAGGCTTAGCACAAGAACGTCGGCAATTTCAATCGGATTCTTTAGCCATGGCCGCATTTTTGGCATCCTTGGGCGTCACAGCATCGGAGATGGCCACGACCAAGGTCTCACTATTTTGTTATCCGCAGGCTCCTGTGGCGGCGCTATTGGATGCCTGGCAGCGCAGCGCGCACGCAGTGACTTGTCTGGTGCCGGAGGGCGTAGCACAGGCCGCCGTCGAGGCATTTTTAGCTGCGCCGGCGCTTCCCGGCGCCGTCAAAACACAGGGTGCGCTCACTGTGCGGGTAGTGCCCTTTCTGGCGCAGCCGGCGTACGACCAGCTTTTATGGGCCTGCGATGTCAATTTTGTACGGGGCGAAGATTCCTTCGTGCGCGCCCAGTGGGCTGGCCGGCCCTTTATCTGGCATATTTATGCGCAGGACGAGAATCTGCATCATAAAAAATTACGCGCTTTTTTGCAGCGCTACGCCAGCGATCTGGCTAGTTTGACATCATTCTCCCTGCACTGGAATGAAGCCGCCACGATGGGCCCTGATACAGCGGCGAACATATCTGCCGAGGCGGTCACGAACTGGCCCGCGCAATGGGCGGCATTTCAAGCAGAGAGGGGAAGTATGTCCCGTCGGGCCGTCGACTGGGAACAGCAGATGGCAGCGCACGGCGATTTGGGGGGCAATCTGCTGCAGTTCGCCGCCGCGGTTCGCCGTTCGCCTTAGGATCGTACTAAATGATCTCTAAATGATTACTAAGCGCTTAATGAGCTCCGCACGGGCCGCTTATGCGCTCCCGCCAGGTCACAGCACATCTGGTTAACTCCCCAAGGGGCGAAGCAGGTATAATGCTCGGCTAATTTAACCCGAATTCGATCAAGCGAGCGCTGCTGGTGCTGTTGGCCTGAATGCGACTTTGATTTTCATGCAACCCACTTTTTACGACGCCTTTTTATGAAACCTGCAAAAGAAATCCGTGTTGGTAATATCATTATGGTCGATAGCAAGCCGATGATCGTCTTGCGTTCCGATGTCAATGGTTCGAGCCGTACTGGCTTTACCTACAAATGGAAGATGAAAAATCTTCTGACAAACAGCCCGCAAGAAAACGTCATGCGTGGTGACGATAAATTTGATGTTGTGGTACTCGACAAAAAGCCGGTCACCTATTCTTACTTCGCTGATCCGCTGTTTGTTTTCATGGACGCGGAATATAATCAGTTCGAAATCGAAGAAGAAAACCTCGGTGATGCGCTGCATTACCTTAAAGACGGCATGGAATGTGAAGCCATTTTTTATGATGGCAAGGCGATTTCAGTCGAGCTACCAACGACCATCGTTCGTCAAATCATTTACTCCGAGCCAGCAGTCAAGGGCAATACTTCGGGTAACGTCCTAAAAGACGCCAAGATTGAAAACGCCGTTGAAGCATACTGCCATAACGTGCAGGTACCGCTGTTCGTCAGTCAAGACGACATGATCGAAATCGATACGCGCACCAATGAGTACAAGCGGGTGATTCGTAACTAAGTCGTCAAGTCTGCGCTTCGTTGTACCGCAATAAAAAAACGCTGCCCGTTCAAGGCAGCGTTTTTTTATGAGGCGGCGATACGCTTATATCAATTTGGTGGCATCAATTTGGCGGCATCAATGCGGTGGCATCGATGGTCCGACACTGATCGATATTGATGCGCCCAAATTCCCGTCACCGGCATTCATCAATTGCTTATTCTTGCGCGACCTGCAAAACGAGCTTGCCGAAATTTTTTCCACTAAAAAGCATCTGTAGCGCCGCCGGAAAATTTTCCAGCCCTTGCACAATATCCTCGCGCGATTGGAAGCTGCCGGCCCGCATCCAGCCAGCCATTTCAGTGACCGCCTTGTGATAACGATCTGCATAATCGAACACCACGATCCCTTCCATGCGTGCCCGATTGACCAGCAGTGACAAGTAATTCGCCGGTCCTTTGACTGGCGTCGTATTGTTGTACTGTGAAATAGCGCCGCAGATGACGATGCGCGCCTTCATGTTGATACGGGTAAGGACAGCGTCCAGAATCTCGCCGCCGACATTATCAAAATAGACGTCGACGCCATTCGGGCAATGTGTCTTCAAGCCCTCATGCACTGAGCCGTTCTTGTAATCGATACAGGCATCAAAGCCCAGTTCTTTGACCACAAAATCACATTTTTCCTGACCACCGGCGATGCCGACCACGCGGCAGCCCTTTTGTTTCGCCACCTGACCGACCGTTTGGCCGACCGCCCCAGCAGCGCCCGATACCACGACGGTTTCGCCAGCTTTTGGCATGCCCACTTCGAGCAAACCAAAGTAGGCCGTCATCCCCGGCATGCCGAGCGCGTTCAGATACTTTGGCAAAGGCATGGCCTTGCCATCAACCTTATAAAAGCTGGCCATCCTGTCATCGGCCGCACCGATCCAGTAAGACTGCACACCGAGCAAACCAGAAAGGGTATCGCCGACCACAAATTTACTCGAGCGTGATGCGATCACGATGCCGATGCCGCCGGCGCGCATGACTTCACCGATCGCCACCGGACGAATATACGATTTACCTTCATTCATCCAGCCGCGCATGGCCGGATCGAGCGACAGGTAGAGCACTTGAACGATGATTTCGCCCTCGGTAAGTTCGCGCAGGGTTTCCTCGGTCTGTTGCCAGTCACTGTCCTTGACCACACCGACGGGCCGTGCTGCAAGACGAAACTGGCGATTAGTAAGCGTGGCGAGGGAAGTCATGGCGGGTCTTTCAGTGAAATGAGGATGTCATACTATAACGCAATTTCAGCAAATAATAATACGATCGTTCTTTTTGGTGGGAGGGTAAGAAATTTCTGAACTTTAAGGGTTTGCAGCAGCCCAATCAGCGAGCAGGCAAGGGGTATTTCCATCTCTTGTCATTGCCATTTTTTCAGGAGCTCCCATGCTGCGGTCCGAAACCCTTTTTGGCAAACGTGATAATTCCCCTGCATCGCCTCCCACTGGCAGTGCATCCAGCCCATCCACTACCTCAAGCGCCTCGTCCAGTCCGCTGAGCGCGATGCCGCCCATGTCAGCGGTCACGTCAGTATCATCTTTAAGTCCGCAAAGCGGCAGCGCCAGTCTGGCCAAACTGCCGAGCGCGAGCTTTCCTGAGCCAGCAGGATATGGTCTGGACGTTATGGCAAATTTTAGTGGCAGTGGCAGCGGCAGTAGCAGCGGCAGCGGCGAAGGCGGCAGTAAATTAATCGTCGGCCCCAACATCAAACTCAAAGGCGTCGAAATCACCGACTGCGACACGTTGGTCGTCGAAGGCAAAGTCGAAGCCACCATCGATTCACGCGTGATTCAGATTACCGAATGCGGCTCTTTCAAAGGCGCCGCAGAAATTGACATCGCCGAAATCCACGGCGAATTCGACGGCGAACTGACTGCTCGTCAGAAGTTGGTGATTTACGCCGGCGGCAAAGTCAGCGGCAAGGTCCGTTACGGCAAAGTCGTGATCGAAGAGGGTGGCCAGCTGTCAGGTGATATTCAGGTCGGTGCGGGAAGCGGCGTGGTCAAGCGGAGTTTGGTCGCCGCGTAAGCGATGGTTGGAGCAGCGTGTCAGAAATAAGACTGTCACGCAGTCACCATTGTGAGCAGGCTGAATACTTGATAGACTAAATTTTTAGTGTCGTCTGAGGTGATGTATGCATAGCTGGCCAGTACAGGATGCCAAAGCGCGTTTCAGTGAATTGCTAGAAGCCTGTGTTAGTGAGGGTCCCCAATTTTTGACGAAGCACGGTACGCAGACTGCCGTACTGGTACCCGTCGCAGAATGGCAGCGCTTGAGTAGCATCAAGCGCACTTCACTTAAAGCACTGTTGATGACCGACGTAGGGCGGGTTGATTTTGAGCTGCCAGCGCGAAGGCAGGCTAAGCGACGAGCTATCGGCGCTTTAGGTCATACGTATTTGTCTAACTAATCACCAACTCCACCGTACATTGATACCCCTGTCCGCGCACGGAGGCGATGCAGCGTGCTTCTGCGCCGGCGGCGATCATTTTCTTGCGCAGGCGGGTGATGATGACGGCGAGCGATTTCCAGTCTTTGTAGGAATAGTTCTTGCCTAAAGTCTGACCTAATTCGGCATATTCCAGTACCTTACCGCGGCTCGCGAAAAAGGCTTCCAACAGGCTTAATTCTGCAGCTGACAGCGCGACAGTCGCCAGACCTCCCACGAGCTGCATTTTTTCGCGGTCAATCTGCAATTCCTTTGGCTGTTCCGCAGCGATCGTAAGTCGTTGCGCGATATCGGTGATGGCGGATAGTTTCTGATCGGCCGCGGCGAGTGAAGTTTTATATTCCTGCGATAAACTGGAGAGCAGGCCGCTTTGCTCTTCATAGATGCGCTGATCAATCGTCCGATGTTGTTTTTCTTGTGCCAGTTTAATTTCAGCCAGACGGGCATTTTCTTTGAACTGATTAGTCTGAACGAAAATCATCAGCAGCATAAAGCTGGTAAAGACGGCGGCAGAAAAAATAGCGATGTTGTAGTTAAAAAATTCGATCGGAATTTTTTGGGTAAAGATCAGCAAATTTATGATCGGCAAAATACAGAGCAAGAAATAGCCACTCATCACAGCATTTTTTAGTCCCCGGCTCACTGACGTCAGTTTTGTGGAGGCACCTAGGCAGACCAGATTACCGACCAAAAAATAAATATAAATAAGAAAAATAAAGCCACGTAATTCGACGAACAAGTTCACAAAACTGACACCAAGTACGCATAGGCTAAGGATTCGTAGCGCGCGCAAAACAGGGGAGTTGAGTTTAAATGCCTGCAGAAATCCGATATTGAATAACACTACGCAGGTAAATAGCAGAGCCATGAGGAATTTCGTGACCGTGTCATCATCAACATGAGCCGTTTCTAATAGCTGGTTAATGTCTCCAGCACCAAATAGAAAAATAATAATCATACAAAACTGCGCGACAAAGAAAGGCAGACTCAGGGTCACGGGAATCGAAATTCCGGAAACTAAGATCCATACCAAGATCGGCAGGGCAAATCCCACGATGATAAATTTATTGATCAGGTTATTCCGCTTGAGCTTGACGTAGTCTTCCAAGGTGAGGATTTGCAAGTCAACTAAGAGTAATCCGTCGTTTTTCAACGCGTAGTAATAAACAGCTGAGGACGTGCTACCTCGAATTTCGAAGGCCTTGACCGGGTTTTTGGTCTGCCAATTTTGCGCGTTCTTCTTATCTCCCTGGAGTGCCAAAAGCTGATCTGGCTGGCCATTCTTATCCATGCCGAAAATTCTCAGCTCATCGGTAAATACCGACCAAAAATTCAGATAATAGTTTGTATCAGCGAGCACATTTTGCGGCGTTACCCGTACCCATACGGTGGCCTTGGTAAAGCCAAAGTTTTTACTGCCTGAAAACGCTGTAAAAGCCTGGGGATTAATCGCATCGATCGACTGATGGTCGGCATCGACGTAATAAGCCAACTCAAGAGAGGGGGTGTTTTGTGGGATGGATTGCGTTTGTGCGCAACATGTTTTGGCGGCCAAAAACAAAACGAACAGCAGAAAAAAGGTCGTGATGAGTTCCCTCATTCGACGATGGCTTTGACACGAATTCGATGTAACTGTAGCTAACAAATTTCTATCCATGCGGAATGATAAAGATTTTAGGCAGGTGAAGCAAAAGATCGCTTGAAATATTTCAAATTATTTCATTTTGAAATTGGCAATTAATTGAGAGGGGGTGATTAATTTTTTAACTAATCATCTAACCCTATGTTTTATTAAGTTTAATTGGCTTGATGCCTTCGGGGAAAATAAATTTTAAATCTTCTTTTACGAAAATTGAAACGTTGTAATTTGTAACTTCCGGGCTGACCTTACCACCTATGATAACGCGAGAAATAGTGACCGTTCGCGCTTAATTATTTTGAAGGCGGGATCTCAGCGTCCGCTTTGAATCTGCCAAAGCCGAAAATAGGGGTAGTCGGTTCTTTCACTCCGAGGCTCGTTAGTGATAACGATCTCCAAATGCACAATCAAGTCAACATGAAAAATTATATGCACCGAGCAGACATAATGCAAAAAACAGGTGCTCTTGCCTTGGCATTCTTATTCATGACGCAAGCACTCGCTGCAGAAAAGCTGTCCGAATCCCGGCCGGTTTTAGTCACAGTTAATGGTGTGAGGATTTACCAAGATTTATTAGAGAATTTAGTGAGTCCTGCCTTGGCCAATGGGGCGAAGGATACGCCGGAACTAAGAGATATTATCAAAAATGAATTAATTGCGCGCGAGGTTTTAGCGCAGGAAGCCGTGCGGCTGAGTCTGGACAAATTGCCGGCTTCGCAAAACCAATTAACCATGGCCAGAAAGTCGATCCTTGCCGAATTGGCATTACAAAAAAGCGCTGAGAAGTCACCAATCACCGAGGACATGCTGCGCGCGGAATATCAGCGTCAGGTGGGCCTGCTGGCAGATACCAATCAGTATTTGGTTAGTCATATCGTGTTGGCCACGGAGGCTGAAGCCCTGGGCGTGTTAAAAGCGGCGCAAAAGGGGGAGCCGTTTGAAAAGTTAGCAAAAGAAAAATCGCTCGACAATTCGCGCCTCAACGGCGGCAGCCTGGGTTGGATTATGGCGGATCAATTAATTCAACCGCTGGCCAAGTCGGTTCTTGGCCTCACCAAAGGTGCGCTATCGGCGGCGCCAATTCAAACACCCGTCGGCTGGCAAATCATCAAACTGAGTGATCAACGCAAATTTTTGGTGCCCAGTTTTGAAGACAGCAAGCCACAGCTGGTAAAAGCCGTGCAAACGCAGCTGCGGGCAGCGTTGGTAAAAAAGCTGGTCAACGCAGCGACGGTCGAAGGAAAGTAATTTTTACCACCAAGTTCGTTTGCTTAGGTATGCGCAGAATACTTTTTTGTCGTTGATTTATTCGCACTTTATTTTCAAGGCATGTTTATGATTACCTCCTCTTCCAGAACACGCCGCTTGGCTCTTCTGACGGCACTCGGCTACGCCAGCTTCATCGGACCCAGCCAAGCCCAGCGCGCGCCCGATGCCGGCGCGCTGCAACAGCAGATTGAGCGGGAACGTCAGCCAGTGATGCCGCCTGCGTTGCTGACACCAAAGAAGTCGGTTGAGCCCACGCCCATGCGGCCACAAAAGGGTGTCACCCTGAACGTAAAAAGTTTTCGTTTTGAGGGTAATAAACGCCTCTCGAGCGAGCAATTGGCGCCGCTGCTCGCCTCTTATCTGGATCGGCCACTCGACTTCGTCCAACTCAACGAAGCCGCCGCCGTCATCGCCAAGACTTACGCTGATGCGGGTTGGCTGGTGCGGGCGTATGTACCTACGCAAGATATCTCGGGTGATGAAGTCAGTATCCAAATTGTTGAGGCCGTTTTTGGTGGCATCGTGATTGAAGGGAAAGGCTCGTCGCGGGTTCGCACTGCTGTGGTGCGTGATGTGCTGGAGGCCGAGCAAAAAGTCGGACAGCCACTCAACCTTAAAAAACTCGACCGTGCTTTATTGTTGGCCGATGATTTACCCGGCGTGAGTGTTGCGGGCACCTTGTCTGAAGGTCGTAGTGGTGGTGAAACGGACATGTTGCTGACCCTGACCGACGAATCCCTGTTGACCGGCGACGTCTTGATCGACAATACCGGATCACGTTCGACTGGTGCGCCGCGCCTCTCACTGAACGTGAACCTGAACAGCCCCTTTGGTGCTGCCGAACAGTTAGGTATGAGCGTTATTCATACACAGGGGAGTGATTACCTGCGTTTAGGTAGCACTGTCCCTCTGGGTAGCAAAGGCGTGCGTTTTGGCTTGAATGCCTCGCATCTGCAATACCGCCTGATCGGTTCTGAATTTGCTGCGCTCAATTCGACCGGTACCTCGGATACCTTCGGTGCCGAGCTGACCTACCCGATGATCCGCTCGCGGACCACGAACCTGTACACCAATCTTAATCTCGACGTAAAGCAGTTCGATAATCGTTCAGGCGGGGAAATCGTCACGCGTTACAAGGCGATACCGCTGAGCTTTGGTCTGACGTTTAATAGCTTCGATGATATCGGCCAGGGTGGTGCGACGACTGCCAATCTCGCAATCTCTGCCGGCAAAATTGATCTGGCCGGTTCGCCCAATGCGGTCGCTGATGCGGCTACGACGCAAACGGCGGGGCGCTATTCCAAGCTGCGTATTAGCGCGACGCGTTTGCAAATGTTTAGCAAGAGTGTCTCTGCCTATGCCGCCTTCACGAGCCAGTGGACGGATAAAAATCTCGATTCCTCCGAAAAAATTTATCTTGGCGGCGCTAACGGCGTTCGCGCTTATCCGGTGAGTGAAGCAGGTGGTTCGTTGGGTAGTTTGCTCAATCTTGAACTGCGCTGGCGTCTGCCGTACGGCTTTAACGTGACCGGCCTGTTTGATATCGGTTCGATCAAGACTAACGTCCATAACAATTTTATGGGTGCGCAAGCGCTCAATGCCTACAGCTTAAAAGGCGCAGGTCTGGCGGCGAGCTGGCAGATGACGGATGGTCCTTTATTCAAAGCGGTCTGGTCGCGCCGGATCGGGGAGAACCCGAATCCAAGCACGACAGGTAAGGATCAGGACGGTGCCTTGGTCACAAATCGCGTTTGGCTTACGGCCAACATGTCACGCTAATTGATTGGATTCATGATGAACAAGACCTATCGCTTAGTTTGGAATAACAGCACCGCTTCCTGGGTGCCGGTGTCAGAAAATGTGTCAACGCGTGGCAAAAGTCAGGCCGACGTGAGCAGTGTTGGTGGTGCCCGTTCCGCTGCAGCTGCAGCTTTGTCTGCCTATCAAATTGCCGGCTTGATCCTGAAGTCTGCCCTAAAGCCACTCGTGGGTTCGCTCGTTGGCATGGGCGCAGTCACGCTGGCGATAGCTGCTGCGCCGCTGCCTACCCAGCTCCCTGTTGGCGGTAATGTTTCTGCAGGCAGTGCTGCCATCGCCCAGTCAGGCGCGACGATGACGATCACCCAGAGCACACCGCGCGCAGCGATCAATTGGTCGAGCTTTAATGTCGGCGCGCAGGCGCAAGTCAACATCGCCCAGCCATCAACGAGTAGCGTGCTGCTCAATCGTGTACTCGACAGTAATCCTAGTCAGATATTTGGCAAGATCAGCGCGCCGGGGCAGGTATTTTTGACGAATCCAAACGGGGTGTATTTTGCGCCTGGCGCCAGCGTCGATGTAGGTGGATTAGTCGCGACGACGCATAGCATGAGTGACGCCGACTTTATGGCCGGCGTGAATAAGTTTAGCCGCAATGGCGCCACTGGCAGCGTCATCAATGACGGTAACTTAAGTGCTGGCCTGGGCGGCTACATTGCGCTGCTGGCACCCGAAGTACGCAATAACGGCGTGATCATCGCGCAAATGGGTACCGTTGCGTTGGCAGCAGGTGAAGTGTACGAATTGCAGTTTGATGCCAACAACAAGCTGAGTACGATTCGGGTCGAGCCTTCGACCATCGCAGCCTTGGTAGAAAATAATCTGGCGGTGCAGGGCCCCGGTGGATTGATTATTTTATCGGCTCAGGCAGCCAACAGACTACAAGGTGGCGTGGTGCGCAATACCGGCACGCTGGAAGCGAGCGGGATGGTGAGTGACGGCGGCATGATCCGCATTACCGCCAGCGATCAAATTAGCATGGGCGGAACGGCGCGTGCCGATGCAGCGCCAAACAGTACCGCAAATGGCGGCACGGTGATGGTGATATCGAGTCTGGATAACGTGGATAGTCAGACGAATTATTTCGGCAGTATTTCGGCCCGCGGTGGAGATTTGGGTGGGAATGGCGGCTTTGTGGAGACCTCGGGTAGTCATTTGGATATTGGTGCGACGGCCAGGGTAAGTACACAAGCGCCTTTGGGTAAAACGGGGACTTGGTTGCTGGATCCTTTTGACTATACGATAGATTCAGATGCAGCTGCATCTTTGGCGACGGCTCTAAGTACGTCAAATGTTGCAGTTACCACAACGGCCAACATTGCAGCTTATGGTCCTGGTCCGGGGACTGGCAATATCACCGTCGATTCAACGATCAATACCATCGGAACCAGCACAAACTCGTTAACACTGACAGCTGAGGGCGCCATCACCACTAATGCCGAAATTAAAGTAGGCACCCTTGTCCTTACTGGAGCTGCTGGTATTAACCTCAACAGTAATCTGACGACGAAGGCAAACATGACGCTCAATGGCAATGTCGCGTTGCTCAAGGACGTCACCCTCACGAGCGGCATCAGTCAAACCTTTACCAGCAATGTAGCAAGTACGTTTGTGGTACCGGGAGACGTTACGTCGATCACAGCCAAGCTCGTAGGTGGCTCTGGTGGATCAGGCGGAGCTGATGGCGGAAATTTAGGTGGAGGAAACAGCGTTTCGGGTAGCTTGACAGCGGCCTTTACGGTCGTCCCTGGTAGTTCGATTTATATAGCACCCGGTTCAGGGGGTGTTGGGGGTGTGAATTCAACCAGTAATACGGGTGGTGGTGCGGGTGGCACCAATGCCTTTAGTCTGGCGAGCGGTTCGGTGGGTGGTAAAGCCGGACCCAGTGGTTCCTCTGGTGGTGGTGGCGGTGGTGGTGCAGCGACGATTCTCAGCTTGGTAGAACATCCGATAAGCAGTTCTCAAATGCTTATTGCCGGTGGTGGAGGTGGTGGTGGTGGTTCGGGTAATAATGCTAATTGTCCGAGTTCTTGTTTTGGACAGAATGCGAGTACTTATCAGGCTGTTGGTACATTTACCGGTCAAGCTGGCTATAACGCTGGTAATCAGGCTAGCCCAATTCAGGATGGTGGCGGTTCTGGCGGTGGCGGTGGTGGTTTGCGGGGCGGTCTTTCCAATGTATCTATTTTCTATACCGATGTGAGTGAATGGATTGGCCGTGGTGCGAATCTTGGGTCAAGTGGCGCTGCGAACGGTTTTGCTACAACGTCCCTGAGTACCTCCACCATTGCGGTACCGAATGCCGTGAGGCTATCCAATGATGCCCCGCCGACTGCCACTACGGGTTATGCAACGATTACTTATGGCGGCGGAGACATCGTCATTAATGGAAATGTGACGAATGCCAGTGCCCGTAATTTCACTGTGAATTCCCCCAGTGGAGGCGTGTATTTAATGGGTAATGTGGGTAGTGGTACGGCCTTAGCCTCTCTTGATGTGACGGGGACTACTCGTATTGATTTGAGTGGCTCCATGACCACGACTGGAGCACAATCCTACACGGGGCCGGTGCGGCTGAATACAGCTACTAACCTCATGACGACCCTCATGACTACCACGTCGAATGGTGCGGTCAGTTTAAACGGTACGGTCAGTAAGGGAAGTAATGACGGCGATCCTGTTGACGCCAATTTAACAATAAGTTCAGGTAGCGGAGCTGTCACGATGGCAGGCGATGTCGGAGATATTGCAGCCCCTATCGGCGCATTAAATGTGACCACCACGGGTACGACAAGTTTTGCTTCTCCGGTGTATGTGAGTTCCTTAAGTAAAGCAGGCATTGGTGCAACGAATGTGACAGGCTCGAGTATTGCGTCAAGTGGAAATCAATCGTATGCCGGCGTGTTCCAGTTGGGCGGTGTTACCTCGCTAACATCGAACACCGGTAATGTCACTATTGTTGGCGCCATTTCAAATAGCAGCACGACCGACCTCACGATTACGGCGACAACAGGGAATGTAGAACTTGATGGTAATTTGGCGATTGGTACGAACGACTTGCCGACAAAAATTGGTAATGTCGCGATCACTTCCGGTGGTACGGTC
This sequence comes from Oxalobacteraceae bacterium, assembly GCA_947374865.1. Lineage (GTDB taxonomy): Bacteria > Pseudomonadota > Gammaproteobacteria > Burkholderiales > Burkholderiaceae_D > CANFLV01. Next base: position 208,292 of record CANCDR010000001.1, on the reverse strand, counting down.
AAATTAGGCGCCTCCAACATTGCACCCTTGTCTATTTATGCGACGAGTTTGAGCGTGAACGCACAAACCATGACTGCTTATAGCAATAGCACGACGAATTTTAGCTGCAATGGCGTTACCTTGGCAGGTTTTTGTCTGACCACCTCATCCAGCTTCACGCTTGCAGGTACGGGTAATTTAACCGGTCCATTGATAGGTGCGACGACGTTGACAAAATCAGGTGCTGGCACATTAATTTTAAATAGCAATAATACTTATACTGGCACGACGACTGTTAGTGCGGGTACCTTGCAAGTCGGCGCCGGCGGTACCACAGGAACACTGGGAACAGGCGCTGTGACGACTAACGCTAATCTGGTATTTAAACGATCTGGCGACGTCGCACTCAGTGCTATGGTGAGTAGTGGCACAGCGATCGGTGGCACAGGCAATGTCACGGTCGAAACTACTGGTGCGTTGAATATCGACAAGACCATTACCTTGACCGATGCCGCTAGTAATATCACGCTGCTGGCCGGTAGCGCAACCGCCGCTGGGACAAGCACTGGCGGCGATGTTACTTTGAGCAACTTTGTTACAACGTCAAGCACTGGCACTATCACCTTATTCGCGGGTTCACCGGATACGATTTCAGTCGCGACACTGGCAGCAAAAATGGTAGGTGCTACCAGCTTCTCTTCGATCACAAAAGGCAATTCGGCTAGAAGTGCGTTAACGGACGTCGATACGGCAATTACTGCAGGCGCCCGTAATTTTTATTATCGTAAGGTTTTGACGACGCCAATTTATGCGCGCGTCGATACGGGCAGCAGTGTGTACGGTAATACGCCCGTGTTTAGCTACCATTTGTACACAACAAGTGCCGGCAATGTAGAGGTCACGAATGCATCGCCTACGGGTACGATGGTAGTGACAGGTGCTCCTACGGCAAGCTCGGTGGTCGGTACGTCTTATTCGCTCACGTATGGCAGCGGACTTACCCTTGGCAATACTGCTTACACCTTATCTGCCGGTGGTGCGATCAGCTGGAGCGTGACGGCACGTCCGGTGAGCATCAGTGGTATTACGGCTTCCAATAAAGTCTATGATGCGTCGACGTCTGTCAACTTGAGCGGTACGGCATCAATCGCGACCGTCAATAGTGATGCCATTACGATTAATGCCGGCAGTGCCAGCTTCGCTGACAAGAACGTGGGGACAGGAAAAGCTGTCACAGTTACTGGCTTTTCTTTATCTGGTGATAAGGCCGCAAACTACATTCTCTCGCAGCCAACGGGTTTAACGGCGAATATCACGCCAGCCTCGCTCACAGTCGCAGGGGTTAGCGCATCCAGCAAGGTGTATGACAGTACGGCGAGTGTAAGCCTCGTTGGAGCGCCCACGGTCAGCGCCCTGGGCGCTGATGTCATTAGCGTGAGTGGCGGGTCCGGCAGCTTTGCCGACAAGAACGTTGGCACGGGCAAGTCCGTTACGGTCTCCGGCTACACCTTATCTGGTACCTATGCCGGGAATTATTCACTCTCGCAGCCGACGGGTTTAACGGCCAGTATTACGCCAGCGTCAATTGTCGTCAATGGCGTTGCGGCATCCAACAAGGTCTACGACGGTGCGACGAGTGCGACGCTCACAGGCACACCAACTGTGAGCGCCTTGGGCAGCGATTCGCTGAGTGTTGCTGGTGGTGTCGGAAGCTTTGCTGATAAAAGCGTTGGCATCGCCAAGTCTGTCACAGTCTCTGGCTACACCTTATCCGGTGCCGATGCCGGTAACTATACGCTGATGCAGCCAAGCGGCTTGAGCGCTAATATTTCGTCGTTGGGGCTGACCATTACCGGTGTCACGGCTTCAAACAAAGTGTATGACGGCACAACGATTGACGTACTCACTGGTTCGCCAACGATTAGCGGTACGGGCGGAGATATTCTCACTGTGAGTGGTGGTATAGGAAGTTTTGCCGACAAAAATGTGGGAACTGGTAAGTCAGTCACGGTATCTGGCTACACCTTATCGGGTACCAATGCAGCAAACTACACGCTCACCCAGCCAACGGGTTTAACGGCTAACATCACCCCACGGCCACTGAGCGTGACCGGTGTGAGCGCATCGAATAAAGTCTATGACGCTACAACCTCGGATACGCTGATCGGTACAGCCACAGTTAGCGCCTTGAGCGGTGATGCAATCAGTGTCAGTGGTGGTACGGCCAATTTTGCAGATAAAAACGTTGGTACCGGCAAGACTGTTACGGTTTCTGGCTACACTTTGTCCGGCGCCGCGGCGGGGAACTACACGCTTACGCAGCCAACAGGCTTAAGCGCTAACATTACGCCAGCATCACTGAGCGTTACCGGTGTGAGTGCATCCAATAAAGTCTACGACAGTACGACTACGGATACGCTTACCGGTACGGCTACGGTGAGTGCCTTGAGTGGCGATGTGCTTAGTGTGAGCGGTGGAACTGGTAGCTTTGTAGATAAAAACGTTGGCACGGGTAAGGCCGTGACAGTCAGTGGCTATGCCTTATCTGGTGCGGCAGCAGGGAACTATACGATCGCTCAGCCAACGGGTTTAACAGCCAATATCACGCCAGCCCCGCTGACCGTGACGGGCGTTGCTGCATCCAATAAGGTCTATGACAGCACGACGAACGATACGCTTACCGGTACGGCGACAGTCAGCTCTTTGGGTGGTGATGCACTTAGCGTAAGTGGTGGAACAGGGAATTTTGTAGATAAAAACGTTGGTACTGCCAAGGCCGTTACGGTCTCTGGCTATACCTTATCTGGTGCAGCGGCAGGGAACTATACGCTCACCCAGCCAACGGGTTTAACTGCCAATATTACACCAGCGCCGCTGACGATCAGTGGAATCAGTTCTACCAGCAAAGTCTACGACACCACTACTCAAGTTACGCTCACTGGAACGGCCAAGCTGGCTGTTTTGGGAACCGACGTTGTGAGCGCCACTGGCGGTACAGGTAATTTTGCCGACAAAAATGTCGGCACAGCCAAGGCCGTAACAGTTACCGGCTTTGCTCTCAGTGGCACCGATGCAGCCAACTATAGCGTATCGCAACCGGTGGGCCTGACAGCGAATATTACGCCAGCACCGTTGACGATTACCGGTGTCAGTGCTGTCAACAAGATGTTTGACGGACTGACTTTGGCAACGCTCACAGGAACGCCAACGGTGACGAAATTAGGTAATGACGCCGTCAGCGTATCTGGCTCAGGTGTTGGGAATTTTGTAGACAAGGAAGTCGGTAACGGTAAGGCTGTCGCGGTGACGAACTATACGCTTACCGGCGCCGATGCAGCGAACTACACAGCAGTACAGCCTGGCGGATTAACGGCCAACATCACGCCGGTACCGGTCGTGATTGTGATCCCGCCACCACCATTGCCGGTCGCTATTGCCGCACCAGCGCCTTTAGTTGCGCCATTGGCAGCGCCTGCACCAACCGTAGTCGAATCGCCTAACAGCAAGCCGGTTATTGTCCCGGTACCAACGCCCGTTGTGCCGGTGGTATCTGGCGCAGCAACGGTGGCCGTGGCAATCGCCACGCCTGGCGTCATCATTAACTTGGTTCGAACGCCTTCGGCACAAGGTTCGGGCGTCGTCGATGTGATCGTGCCTGCTGGAAGTGCCAGTTCCGCGTCTAGCCTGGTGATCCCATTGCCGGAACAGATCATCCCTGCTGCCACTTCTGCTGCGCAGACTGTCACAGTCACAAAGTCGAATGGCGAACAGCTACCGGATTGGATTACCTATAATCCGCAGACACGCAGCTTTGACGTCGGCGTAGCGCCCGAGGGTGCGTATCCCTTGCAAGTGCAGGTGACGGTAGGTGGACAGACGACGGTGATTCAGATTTCGGAAGCTGTGAAAAAATAGCAGATCAATACGCAAGTTGACGCATTCACGTCAGGCATGATTGAATGCGTCGCTTACGGCTTTAAGTTGCATTGACTGGTCTATTTTTACAGACATTAAATTCTTTACCGGATCGGTATGCATGATAATAAGACTTAGACGGATTACCTGTCTGGTTGAAGGTGATCGCTCAATTTTTTTTAAATTGGCATAGCCGCTAATCCGCTTCTTATTTTTTTTACGTGTCCTGCAAATACGTGTTGTTTCAATACTATTACATATGGCAGACTGACTATATGAATCATTTGAGATGAAACTGAAAAAATTAATTTAATATAAAAAAATGAAAATAATCAGTCCGGTCTTCATATTAGTTTTATCGATTGTATTAAGCAGCTGCGGCGGTGGTAGCAGCAAAGATGGTTCTTTACTTTCCAAGCTGTTTGCCGACACGACCGTCGTTTCGACACAGGCGACTTTTGCTGGTGTACGTAATGACTACACCGTCACCAGCAGCGGTACGACTTACACCGTCGTCGATCACTTCGGTACAACAGGTACCACGACGATCGCTAACGCATCGCGCCTGATTTTTTCAGATGTGACAATTAATACATTAACGGCGGTATCAGCGGCCAAGATTTCGGCGGCCAATTTGACCACCCTGATCGAACTGTATGTCGCATTCTTCAATCGCGTACCGGATGCAGATGGTCTCAATTACTGGATTAATCAGTTCAGTGCTGGCCAGAGTCTCAAATCAATTGCAGATTCCTTTTATGGCGCGGGTATCGCCAATGCGGCGACGACTGGTTATACCGCCAATATGACAAATGCCGACTTCATCAATATTGTTTATAAAAATGTGTTGGGTCGTGCCGACGGCGCAGATGCCGATGGATTAAATTATTGGACTGGCAAACTATTGGATGGTACGGCCACCCGTGGCTCGCTGGTGATTGATATATTGGCGTCAGCGCATACCTACAAGGGTGACAAGACCTATGGCTACGTGGCGGATCTGCTGGATAATAAAAGTACTGTTTCCAAAAGTGTCGCCGTTGATGCAGGCATTAACTTTAATACCGATCCCATTACCAAAGGTATTTTAGTCGCCGCCGCGATTACATCGACGGATATGAATGCGGCACGTTCCGTGATTGGCTTGAATGATTTGGGATTTTCGGCTTCGACTATTCCGGCAATGAATTCTGTTGCGACGAGAGCTGTGGCGACTTTTCCTTCAGAGATCGTGATTCCAACGACGAGCAGTGCGACGATACCGCCGGTACCTGCGAATGTCACGGTGGCTCCTTCGGGCGCCAATCTAAAACTGTGGATTTATGATCCCCGTTCCCCCAATGCGGCAGTCGTCAAGCCGTCCATTTTTTATGTGACCGCTGGCTCTTCTGCCTGGAAATTTACTACCGGCTCGGCAGACGGGACGCTTTTTTTAACTTTAGCGGCAGGCGCCTATCAGTTTGATACGGTTGAACCAAATGGCCAAACGTCGCTATTTTCCAGACACCGTTATTTCGTGACTGTTTCAAATTCTGGTGCTGTATCAATGGATGGTTTAACTGCTGATAGCAATGGTTTTTTTGCCGTGACTGTGGATCTTGTGACGACTGTGCCAGCAGCAGTTCAGCAACTCCGGGATAAATTGACTGCCTTGGCGAAAGAGCCTGCTTCAACGTTTAAGCCGACTTCAGAATGCCAATTGATCGACCAGATAACGCCGAATCGCTCATTAAGTACCGATCTTTCCGCAGGTTTTCCCAAGGTGCGGACGCGCCTCCCTTCGTATGGTCGTATTCGTACCTTGATCATTCCGGTAGATTTTTCTGATCAGGCAGGCATCGATAATCCTGTGACGGCCTTCACGCCAATCGCCAATAACTTCCGCGATTTTTATGCCAAACAGTCTTATGGACGGGTAGCCTTTGATGTGGATATCTTGCCGACATGGGTACGCCTGCCTTTCTTATCGACGAAATACAATATGGGCTCCAATGTGGGAGCAGGGGATGCGAGCGGCTACCGGAAAGCTATTTTTGATTCGATCAGTCCTCTGATCGACTTGAGTCAATACGATGCCGTTTATCCATTGGTTCCGAAAGAAACGCCGATGTCGTCTATTGGTTGGGGGCCTGCAATTACGTATCCGATTTTCACAACGACTGGTTATGTAACGAATGGTGCAAGTGGTGGTGCTGATATGTATTTAAATACGAATAACGGAATTATAGGCGGCGATTGGAAGTGGATGGTCCATGAGACCGGGCACGCATTTGGTCTCTACGATGAAGATTTAAACCATGCCTCTCAAACATTGGGATACTGGAGTGTCATGGCGATGAGTTGGACTAACAATGCAATTGAACACAATGGCTGGGACAGGTATTTGCAGGGATGGCTCGCGGATGCGCAAGTTGCCTGTCTTCCCAAGAAAACCATCAGCGCCGCGGGTACAACGATCAAAATCAGTCCACTCGTGCGCCAAAATGCGGCGACCAAGATGATCATGGTGCCTTTGTCGACGTCAAAAATGCTGGTCATGGAATCACGTAAAAATGAGGGCTATGACAACATCAAGGCGAGTAACGAGGGTGTGCTGGTCTACACGGTCGATATGACAATTGGCCAGCTTGGCGGGGGCTATAACACCCAACGCCGCATTGGCTCGACCTCAGCGACCTTTGAAGACGCCGCCTTGCATGCCGGTGACGCTATCGTGGTCGATGGCGTAACAGTGAGCGTGGTGGCGACGAGTAGCGCGGGTGATACGGTAAAGATCAGCGTGAAGTAAATCTCCTTTATCAGGATCTGATCGGACCCTGATAAAGGATCCCGTGCATTTGTCATCACGCTACTCGATCAGCGCTGGGGCTTGGTGGGATCGTTTTTTTTAATTGACCCAATTCTCAGTTTGTAAAGCAGGAACCCTGGAAAATTCGCTCAGATTATTGCTGACAATGATGAGACCTTCGCTACGAGCGTGTGCTGCAATATGCAAGTCGTTCACGCCAATGGTTTGACCGCGTTTTTCAAGAGCGCTGCGGATGGCGCCATAATGTTGTGCCGCCTTCGCTCCGTAGGGCAAAACTTCCAGCCGGCTGCAAAAATCATCAATGGTGGCCAAATTTTGGCTCACTTTTTCGCTTTTTTCGGCACCGTGAAAAAGTTCGGCGAGCGTAATGGCTGATATCGCCATATGCCGTGCATTTTGGTTAAACATGCTTAACACTTCTTTCGGTCGACGCTTTATCACATAGATCACAATATTCGTGTCAAGTAGATATTTCAACATCAAAAAGACTCTCGCTCAGGCTGTTCTTGCGTTGCGCGTTCCGGCATAAAATCATCTGACACTTTCGGACCATCCAGAAAAAAACTATCCCAAGTTTGATCAACCGGAGAAATAATACGTTCATTGCCTTTACTGCGAATATCCACCTTTTTGACGCCTTCAGGCAATCGAAGCTCGGCAGGTATCCTCACGGCTTGGGAGCGATTATTGATAAAAACGGAACTGATCGTCATGATGATCTCCATGAATGTATATAGCTAAAGTATATAGCAGATATTTGCAAGTAAGTCGTACGCTGTGCGGATTTTTTTTACGACTATTGCGGCGACAGTTTTGGCTCATCGTGCAATGGCATGAGAGAATGCGCCACTGTTTCGTTTCAGCTTACTAAGCTTGCTAAGCTCATGCCAATGACCCATCTCCATCCCGAATACATCCTCACCCTTTCCTGCGTGGACCAGCGCGGTATCGTGCATCGTGTTTCGGGTTTTTTAGCCGATCACGGCTGTAATATTATCGATTCGGCACAGTTTGGGGATGGCCAGTCGAAGCTGTTTTTTATGCGCGTACATTTTTCGGCGGAAGATGGGGCGATCTCTGATGCTACTTTGCGGGATGACTTTGCCACACTAGGCGCGAGCATGCAGATGCAGTGGCAGCTGCACGACGCCGCGCATAAACCGCGGGTGCTGTTAATGGTGTCAAAGATTGGTCACTGCCTGAATGATTTGCTGTTTCGCCATCGGAGCGGTTTGCTGCCGGTAGAAATCATGGGCGTGGTGTCGAATCATACTGATTTTTATCAGCTCGCCGCCAGCTATAACATCCCCTTCCATCATCTGCCCTTAGCACCCGGGGCATCAGTCGATGCCAAACGCGCGCAGGAACAGCGCATCATGGAGCTCGTCGATTCACAAAAGATTGAACTAGTGGTGTTGGCGCGCTATATGCAAATTCTGTCGCAGGAATTGTGCACGGCCTTGGAAGGTCGGGCGATCAATATTCATCACTCTTTTTTACCGAGCTTTAAAGGCGCCAAACCTTATTACCAGGCCCATGAACGGGGCGTGAAGCTGATCGGTGCGACGGCACATTTTGTCACGGGTACGCTCGACGAAGGGCCGATCATTGAACAGGATGTCGAACGCGTCGATCACGCCATGGGGCCGGATACATTGACTTCCATTGGACGTGATGTTGAATGTGTGGTGTTAGCGCGCGCGGTGAAATGGTTTGTTGAACACCGCATTGTGCTCAATGGGCACAAGACGGTGGTGTTTAAATAAGCGGCGTGACGCGGACCGTATTTTTTTACGCATCAAGCCAGCACACGCTGCAGCCAGGTACCAATATGCTCGACCTCTTGCGGGCAAACAGAATGCGGCATCATGTATTCATGCCATTCCACGGTATAGCCCAGGGTGGTGAGCAAATCGCGTGACTGCTCGGCGCGCAAAATAGGGATCACGGTATCGACCTTGCCATGCGCGAGAAAAATCGGCGTGGTTTGATTACTGGCATGGCGTTCAGCCGCCACCTGGGCGTTCATCGGCACATACCCTGACAAACAAAGCAGCCCGGCGAGTTTTTCCGGATGTCGTAAGCCGGTTTGTAAAGCCATCGCGCAGCCTTGCGAAAAGCCTGCCAAGACAATTCTGTTCGCCGGAATGCCGCGCGCAATTTCTCGGGCGATCAAGGCTTCAATATCGCTTTGCGATTGACGTAAGCCGACTTCATCTTCGCGCATGACGATGTCGGCGCCGCGAATGTCGTACCAGGCACGCATTGCGTAACCGCCATTGACGGTTACCGGAATGACCGGCGCATTAGGGAAGACAAAACGAATCGCTGGACAGCCGTGCAAATCCAATTCTTGCACGATCGGGACGAAGTCATTGCCATCGGCGCCCAGGCCGTGCATCCAGATGACCGCCGCTGCGGGATGCTCGCCGGACTGCAGTTCAATGGTTTCTAATGTCATGATATCGAAGGGGGATGTGAGTTGAACAAGCGGGGCATTTTGCGCAGGATGTATAAATCAGGCAGTAGGCTTGATCGCCGACTTGGGACGGAACGCCTTGCACACCGCCTCGTGCGTTTCAATATACGGTCCGCCAATGAGGTCAAGGCAATAAGGAACGGCGGCAAAAATACCCGGCACGATTTGCTTACCCTCGGCGTCCTTAAGTCCTTCGAGCGTTTCTTTGATCGATTTTGGCTGACCTGGCAAATTCATGATCAGCGCGGCATGGCCGTCGATTTCGCGTAACACCGCGACCTGCCGCGAGAGGATCGCTGTCGGTACAAACTTGAGGCTGATTTGCCGCATCTGTTCACCGAAACCCGGCATCTCACGCGTACCAGCTGCCAGCGTCGCTTCCGGTGTGACATCGCGCCGTGAAGGGCCGGTACCACCGGTGGTGAGCACCAGGTCGCAGCGGGCGACATCGACCAGCTCGATGAGAGCCGCTGTGATATGCGCCTGTTCATCCGGAATCAGGCGGGTTTCGATTTCCCAGGGGGAGACTAGCGCGCTACTAAACCAGTCGCGCAAGGCTGGGATGCCCTGGTCCTGATACACACCGGCCGAGGCCCGGTCCGAGACCGAGACCAGACCGATGCGCAGTGTTTTAGTAAGCGTCTGAGGCATCGTTTTCATCCTCAGCTTCGGCTTCGGCGGCGGCAGCACTGTTGGACGCCTGCAGCTGTTTGAGGAGCTGGAAAATTTCGCGATAGGCTTTGGGCGGCTTGTTTTCGGCGATTTCTTTGCGCGCATTGCGGATCAGGGCGCGTAATTGCTGGGCGTCGAGTTCGGGATTTTTTTCCAGCAGGGCCGTTAATGCGGTGTCGTCCTTGAGCAGTTTGTCGCGCCGTTTTTCGAGCGCATGCATGGCGGCCGTGTCAGCTTTGGAAAGACCGCGCCAGCTATCGAGGGTACGTTGAATGGCCGCCAGTTCGGTGGCGTCCAGGCTGCGCATTTTTTTACCGACGTATTGCATTTGCCGGCGCCGACCCTCATGGTCAGTGATATTTTGGCATTCAAGGATGGCATCTCTGACATCTTCCGGCATCGGCACACGCTTGACGCGATCGCGCGGTTCAGCGACTAAATCGGCGCCGAGTTTTTGCAGCGAGGTCATTTCGCGCTTGAGCTGCGATTTGGAAGGGCGGTCGTATTCCTGTTCGAATTCGGTCGACTGAAAGCCGCAGGAACCGCGATTTGGATTGGGCATAGTGGGATTGCTTGAGGCAAAAGCTTATCTGTGAGCGACTGCTATGATAACCTCTTTAGGTATCTGGAGCAAAATCGGCTTTTTTACAACTTCGACCGAAGTTTGTCAGAAGCGCTTTGCCTGTCAGGCAAAAACGTGTCAATCTGCCCCCTTTGCCGGCGCCAATGCCGATATTGTTTGCCCTTATTTTCGCTTTTATTTTGAAGACACCATGACCGACTCTGTATTTATTCATACCCAAGACCAGTTAAAGCAGCTCGCACAAGACGTTTTACGCTACGCAAAAGAAAAAGGCGCGGCCGATTCCGCAGTCGAAATCAGCGAGGGCAGCGGCTTGTCGGTATCGGTTCGCAAAGGGAAAATCGAGACCATCGAGCAAAACAAAGATAAAGGTATGGGCGTCACGGTCTATCTGGGCAGTGGCCGGCAAATCCGTCGCGGCAACGCCAGCACCTCGGATTTTTCGCAAAAGGCTTTGCAGGAAACCGTCGATGCGGCCTACAACATCGCCCGTTTTACTTCGGAAGATGACTGCGCCGGTCTGCCTGATCAAGACATGCTGGAAATGCATCCGCGTGATTTGCAGCTTTGTTCGCCCTGGCTCATCACCGCCGAAGAAGCGGTCGAATTAGCCAAGCGCGCCGAGGCGGCGGCCTTTGCGGTCGATAAGCGCATTACTAATTCCGAAGGGGCGGGCGTGTATGCCCAGCAGTCGCATTTTGTAGCGGCTAATTCGCACGGCTTTATGGGCGGCTATCCGTTTTCGCGGCATACCATTTCAGCTGCGCCGATCGCCGGTAAGGGATCGCACATGCAGCGTGATGACTGGTATTCCTCGATGCGCGATGCACGTAAGTTAGCCCAGCCGGAAGCCATTGGCCGCTACGCTGCCCAGCGCGCCCTGGCGCGTTTGCATGCGCGCAAACTCGATACGCGTAAATGTCCGGTGCTGTTTGAAGCGCCGCTTGCCGCCGGTATTCTGGGCGCTTTTGTGCAGGCGGTTTCGGGCGGTGCCTTGTATCGTAAATCGAGCTTTTTGCTCGACTCGTTGGGTACCTCGGTGCTGGCACCGCATGTGCAGGTGGTAGAAGATCCGCATGTGATCGGTGCGGTCGGTTCGGCACCGTTTGACGAGGAGGGCGTCAAGACCCGCCGGCGCGATGTGGTGCGCGATGGTGTATTGCAGGGATATTTTTTGTCGACCTACTCGGCGCGCAAGTTGGGCATGCAAACAACGGGTAATGCTGGCGGCTCACATAATCTGTCGCTGACGTCTTCCCTGACTACGCCAGCAGATAACTTCAAGGCCATGTTAAAAAAAATGGGCACCGGTTTATTGGTCACCGAACTCATGGGTCAAGGAGTGAATTATGTGACCGGTGATTATTCCCGCGGCGCGGCCGGTTTCTGGGTTGAGAAGGGCGTGATTCAATATCCGGTCGAAGAAATCACGATTGCCGGCAATATGCGCGATATGCTGCAGCAAATCGTCGCCGTCGGTGCGGATACGTTGGTGCGAGGAACAAAGAGCACCGGTTCGATTCTGATTGAAAGTATGACGATCGCGGGCGGTTAAGGTTCGCACATCGTTGGCCTATGAGTGGGTGTTAAACGGTTCTAAAACGGTTATAAGTAATCGCAATAAGTAATCGCAATAAGTAAACGCAATAAGTAAACGCAGCATCATGAAAATTTTCGCTTTTTTTTGATGCTGCGACGCGTCACGAGCTGGACTTGCCACATTTTCAACTGCGACCTACAATCGCCTGGCACATGTGCGCCAATTTGCAGGTGTTGAAGTTTGATCCCCGTCAGATTTTTCGTCCTGTCCCTCACTTAGGAGGCTATTCGTATGCAACGTCGATCCTTTATTCAAAAAGCCGCTGTCGGCGCCGCCGCTGGCACCATCGCCGCACCGGCACTGGCACAAAACGCGCAGCCAGAAATTAACTGGCGTCTGGCTTCAAGCTTTCCCAAATCGCTCGACACTATTTTTGGTGCGGCCGAAGTTTTCAGCAAACGCGTCGCATCGCTGACCAATGGCAAGTTCAATATTCGTATATTTGCCGGTAATGAAATCGTCCCGGCTTTGCAGGTTCTCGATGCAGTCCAAGCTGGCACGGTCGAAATGGGCCATAGCGCGTCTTACTATTATTTTGGCAAAGACCCGACCTTTGCCTTCGACTGCGCAGTGCCGTTTGGTTTGACATCACGTCAGCAGACGGCTTGGTTCGATCAGGGCGGCGGCAGAGAACTCACACGCGAGTTTTTTAAGGAATACGGCATCATCAATTTCTTGGGTGGGAATACCGGCACCCAGATGGGTGGCTGGTTCCGCAAAGAGATCAAATCGGTCAAGGACCTCAAGGGCGTCAAAATGCGTATCGGCGGCTTTGCCGGTCGAGTGATGCAACGTCTGGGCGTAGTCCCGCAGCAGATTGCCGGTGGCGATATTTACCCGGCGCTGGAAAAAGGCACCATCGATGCCGCCGAATGGATCGGTCCGTACGATGATGAAAAACTCGGGTTCAATACAGTCGCACCGTATTACTATTCACCTGGCTGGTGGGAAGCGGGCCCGCAACTGTCGTTTTATGTCGGTATCAAGGAATGGGAAAAACTGCCCAAGCAGTACCAGGCAGCGCTGGAAGTAGCTACGTATGAAGCGCATGTCACCATGCAGGCGCAATACGATGCGCGTAACCCGGCAGCCCTTGCGCGCTTACTGAAAAATGGTGTCAAGTTAAGCTATTTTTCCAAGGACATCATGGACGCCTGTTATCAGGCCGCCAACGCTGTGATGGAAGAAGAAGCCGCGAAAAACGCTAAATTCAAAAAGATCTATGAACAGTGGAAGCGCTTCCGTCATGACCAGAATCAGTGGGCCTCGGTAGCGGAAGCGCCGATGCAAAATTACCTGATCAAGCCGGGAACGCTCAAAAAATAAGCAAACTGCCATCCGCATCGAACCTGCGCGGCTTAGCTTGCGCAGGTTTTTTTTCGCCTGGGCCGGCGCAACGCAGAGACTTTGTCGCAGGGGGCAGGGGGCGCCGATCTTCGTGTTGAATATGCGGTAAGATGATGAAAATTTTTGGTCGATTGCGCCTATGAGCGCGCCTCTTTACGTCACAAAACGGCTGCTTTGGCCATGTTAGTGCGAGCCATTATTGCTAAGGAATTTGTGAAGAAAGTTATTAGTCATTCGGCTTGGACAAATTGGCGTCTTTTATGTGCGCTACTCGTGCCGCTGCAGATTTTCTGGATGCCTTTCGCGTTCGCCACGGAGGAAAACCCTGTCGCTGTCATACAAGTGGAGGCCTCGCGCACAAGCCAGATCGGACTCGCCGAATCCGCTAATGCCGGTATCGTCACCCAACAGCAGCTGGAAGCGCGCACCGTCTACCGGCCGGGTGAACTGCTTGAAGCGACGCCCGGACTCATCGTCAGTCAGCATAGCGGCGAAGGTAAAGCAAATCAGTTCTATTTGCGCGGCTTTAACCTTGATCACGGCACCGATCTGCGGACGACTGTCGACGGTATGCTGGTCAATGAACGAAGCCATGCGCACGGTCAGGGTTGGAGCGATCTCAATTTCATGATTCCCGAACTGGCGACACGCTTGGAATATCGCAAGGGACCCTACTCAGCGGCGGATGGCGATTTTGCGGCTGCCGGTGCGCTCAACGTGCGTTACGCAAATACGCTGGATGGCGGTTTGGCCAGTGCAGGCGTGGGTCAGCATGGCTTTCGACGCGTACTGTTAGCGGATTCTCCGGTGCTGGGTGACGGTCATCTACTGTATGCACTGGAGCTGTTTCATAACGATGGACCGTTCATCAACGGTGATGACTACCGCAAATTTAACGCTGTGCTGCGTTACAGCCAGGGCACGCAAAATGACGGCTTCCATGTCAGTGCCATGGCCTACCAAGGCAGCTGGAATTCCACCGATCAGATTCCCTTACGTGCTTTCACGAGCGGGAAAATTGATCGCTTCGGCGCGCTTGATCCGAGCGACGGCGGTGCTGCCCGTCGCACCAGCATTTCTGGTGAATGGGCGCGTAGCACCGCGAATTCTTCCGTACGCGTAAGTGCCTATGCGATCGCACAGCAGCTCGATTTGTATTCCAACTTTACCTATTTTCTGGATGATCCGGTGAGGGGTGACCAGTTCAGTCAGCCCGATCGGCGCGTGACCACCGGTCTGAATGCCAGCCAGATGTGGCGTACGTCCCTGCTGGGCAAAGAGAGTGAAACCACGTTCGGATTCCAGCTGCAAAACGATCATATATTTAACGCACTGCAAAGTACCCTTGCGCGAAAAATCATCTCAACGACGCGTGAAGATCATATTGTTGAGACCAGTGCCGCCGTGTACGCTGAAAACGCAACTCTCTGGCAGGACTACTTTCGTACCGTCGCCGGAGTGCGGGCGGATGCTTATCGTTTTACGGTCGCTAGTTCACTGGCGGCCAATTCCGGTTCGGCTTCGCAGACCAAGCTGAGCCCGAAACTGAATCTGATTTTCGGACCATGGGCCAAGACCGAGGTGTATGTCAATGTCGGTTCGGGCTTTCATAGTAATGATGCCCGTGGGACGACGATCAGCGTTGATCCTAAAACGGCGGAGTCAGTCAGGCCAGTTACGCCGCTGGTGAGTGCGGTGGGGCTTGAGCTTGGCGTTCGCACCGAAATCGTCGCGGGTTTGCAGAGCGCCTTGTCACTGTATCGCCTTGACTTTGATTCAGAACTTTTATTCGTCGGCGATGCCGGCACGACCGAAGCAAGCCGGCCGAGCCGGCGGGTCGGATTTGAGTTCTCTAATTATTATAAGCCGTTTAAATGGCTGACGATTGATGCCGACCTGGCTTTTGCGCAGGCACGTTTTCGTGATGCAGATCCAGTCGGTGCGCGAATTCCTGGTGCGGTGGAGGGCGTGGCGTCGCTGGCACTGGCAGTCGATCAGTTAGGTCCTTACTTCGGCGCGCTGCAGGTGCGTTACTTCGGTCCGCGGCCGCTGATTGAAGATAACAGCGTGCGTTCGGTAGGCACCACCACCCTCAACGGACGACTAGGTTTCAAGCTCAATGCCAGCACGCGCATTGAGATCGAGGGATTTAATCTGTTGAACCGGCAGGCTTCGGCGATTGATTATTTTTATACCTCACGTCTGGCTGGCGAACCTGCAGCAGGCGTCGACGATGTGCATTTTCATCCGATCGAATCGCGCTCGTTTCGCGTGACCCTCAATAGCCGTTTCTAGACTATAAAAAAACCCGGCACACAGGCCGGGTTGGCTGAAACAGGGCTTATTTTTTCTCGCTATCGCTACCGCTATCGCTGGAAAAATTGAGCACCGGTGCTTCGCCATCTTTAGCTTCGGCGTCGGGTTCAGCCGACGGATCGCTCGGCATGGTGAGATTCAATTCAATTTGCTCCTTCATGTCGACCTTGGAAGCGACCGAGATGATATTCGGGAAGCTGATGATGAGCGCCACCATCACGATCTGGATGACGACGAAGGGAATCGCTCCCCAGTAGATATCGGATGTCTTGACTTCCTTGGGCGCCACAGAGCGCAGGTAAAACAGCGCAAAGCCAAACGGTGGATGCATGAAGGAGGTTTGCATGTTCACCCCCAGCAGCACACCAAACCAGATCAGGTCGATGCCGAGTTTGTCAGCCACCGGGCCTACCAGCGGCACCAGGATGAAAGCCAGCTCGAAGAAATCGAGGAAGAAAGCCAGCACGAAAAACAGCAGATTGACGACGATCAGGAAGCCGACATTTCCGCCCGGGAGCGAGGACAGCAGATGCTCTACCCACAGGTCGCCATTCACGCCGCGAAAGATGAGCGAAAAGACGGTCGAGCCGATGAGGATAAACACCACAAAGCAGGACAGACGCGTGGTGGAGTGCATGGCCTGTTTGAGTAAATCCCACGACAGCCGGCCATTCATCACCGCCAGCACCAAAGCACCCAGCGCACCCATACCGCCGCCTTCAGTCGGCGTGGCGATGCCAATAAAGATCGTTCCCAGCACCAGAAAAATCAGCGCCAAGGGCGGGATCAGGACGAACACGACTTTTTCGGCCATGCGCGAGAGCAGCCCGAGTTTAAATTTGCGATTCGCCAGGGCCAGGGCAAACGCAACCAGGATCGCGACTAAAGCGGCAAAAATGCCGACTTCATCAGCGGCCATGGCTGGATGCTGCGCGCCATACAGTTTAGCAAAGCTGAAAGCGCCAGCAACGGTGAGTAGGACCAGTGCCAGCAGAGAGCGCACGCCACTATCGCCATTGGGCTCACGCAGATTACGCGCTTCCAGTGGCAAGGCGGGCACCCAATGTGGTCGCAGGATGGAAATCAGTGCGACGTAACCGGCATACATGGCGGTTAGAATCAGCCCGGGGATGAAGGCCGCCTGATACATGTCGCCCACGGAACGCCCGAGCTGGTCCGCCATCACGATCAGCACCAGAGACGGCGGAATAATTTGTGCGAGGGTGCCGGAGGCGGCGATGACGCCGGCGGCGACTTTTTTATCGTAGCCGTAACGCAGCATCACCGGCAGCGAAATCAGCCCCATGGAAATCACCGAGGCGGCTACCACACCGGTGGTCGCGGCCAGCAAGGCACCGACAAAGATCACGGCATAGGCAACGCCACCACGCAGCGGTCCGAACAACTGGCCGATGGTATCGAGCAGGTCTTCGGCCATGCCGGAGCGTTCAAGGATTAGACCCATGAATGTAAAAAAGGGAATCGCCAGCAGGGTATCGTTGGCCATGATGCCGAAGATACGATTTGGCAGGGCTTGCAGCAGTTCTGGTTTAAGTAGTCCGAGTTCGATGCCGACAAAGCCAAAGAACAGTCCATTTGCGGCTAAGGAAAATGCGACCGGAAAGCCGGACAGCAAAAACACGACCAAAGAAACAAACATGATCGGTGCCAGGTTGGCGATGATGAATTCAATCATAGTTTTGTTCTCCGCAATCTCGGCTCAAGGGGTGGCTACGGCGCTTGGTAAAAGGCTCAACTGAGTTGGTTGGCAGCCTTGATGGCGGCGATTTCTTCTTCTGGCGTGGCGACCTGTTTTTCAAATACGCTGGCAGCGACCAGCCCGCGCAGGTAGCCAATGCGTTTGATGGCTTCGGAGATGCCTTGCAGGCTCAAGAGAAAAAAGCTGACTGGGATGAGTGCTTTGGCGGGCCATAAAATCAGACCGCCAGCGTTGGACGAGACTTCCTGATTTTGCAGCGACAGCAGCGCAAACGGCAGGCTGTAATAAAGAATGACGCCCGTTACCGGCAAAAGAAAAAACAGGAAACCTAATAAATCAATCCAGACCTGGGTGCGCTTGGAAAAGCGGCCCGCGATCACATCAATGCGCACATGTTCATTGCGGCGCAAGGTGAAGGCCGCACCCAACAGGAAGACCGATGAAAATAAATACCACTGGATTTCTAGCCAGCCGTTTGAACTCATGTTAAACGCATAGCGGATCACCGCATTGGCGCTGCAGATGAGAACGGCTGCCATCAAGGCCCAGCTGACTGTCAGACCAATTTTTTCATTCAGGGCGTCGATGAAGCGTGACAGGGAAAGCAGAAAAGCCATAATCGTGGTCTCCGTTTTATTGGACGCCTGATGCATTACCGGATGCTGCTTGCCTTGATGGATGCCTCATGCCAGCTGTTTGCGTACCCGCTCAATCGCCTTGCGCACCTGCTGTGGTGCAGTGCCGCCGATATGGTCCCGCGCAGCGACCGATCCCTCTAGCGTCAACACGGCAAAGACATCCTCACCGACCAGCGGTGAAAAAGCCTGCAATGCTGCGAGCGACATATCGCTCAAGTCGCATTCTTGATCGACGCAATGGCGCACTGCCCGGGCGACCGCTTCATGCGCATCACGGAATGGCAAACCTTTCTTGACCAGGTAATCTGCCAAGTCAGTCGCCGTGGCATAGCCTTGCAAGGCTGCGGCGCGCATGGCTTGCGGTTTGACGCTGATGCCGCCGGCCATGTCGGCAAAAATACGCAAGGTATCGATGACGGTGTCGACGGTATCGAACAGTGGCTCTTTATCTTCCTGATTATCTTTGTTGTAGGCCAGCGGCTGGCCCTTCATCAAGGTGAGCAGGGCAATCAGGTGGCCGTTTACGCGACCGGTCTTGCCGCGCGCGAGTTCGGGCACATCAGGATTTTTCTTTTGCGGCATGATCGATGAGCCGGTGCAAAAGCGGTCGGCGATGTCGATGAAGCCGACGCGCGGGCTCATCCAGATCACCAGTTCTTCCGACATGCGCGAAATATGCGTCATCACCAGCGCAGCGGCGGCGCAGAATTCAATCGCAAAATCACGGTCGGAGACGGCGTCGAGCGAGTTATGACAAACGTCTTCGAAGCCCAGTGTGTGCGCTACCCGTTCGCGGTCGATCGGGAAGGTCGTGCCGGCGAGCGCAGCTGCGCCAAGCGGCAAACGATTTACCCGACGACGGCAGTCGCGCATGCGCTCACTGTCGCGACCGAACATTTCGACATACGCCAGCATATGGTGGCCAAAGGTGATCGGCTGCGCTACCTGCATGTGGGTAAAGCCGGGCAGGATGGTGTCAGCGTGCTGTTCGGCCAGATCGAGCAGGGCAGTGCGCAGGGCATGCAGCTGGTGGCAGATGTCGTCGATGGCGGCGCGCAGGAACAGGCGGATATCGGTCGCGACCTGATCATTGCGTGAACGGCCAGTATGCAGACGCTTACCGGCGTCACCGACCAGTTCGGTCAGGCGCTTTTCGATATTCAGATGGACGTCTTCCAGATCGAGTAGCCATTCAAAGCTGCCGGCTTCGATCTCGCCGCGAATTTGTGTCATGCCGCGCACGATGTCGGCGTAGTCGGTGGCGCTGATGATCTGCTGGTGCGCCAGCATTTCGGCATGCGCCAAGGAACCTTCGATATCAAACGTTGCCAGACGTTTGTCGAAAAAAACCGAGGCTGTGTAGCGTTTGACCAAATCGGACACCGGTTCGGCAAAGCGGGCCGACCAGGCCTCGCCTTTTTTGGAGAGTTGAGCTGTCATAGTGGGGGTTCCTGAGAATGCACGATTATAAAACATGCTTGACGAACTCAAGCATTTTTGTCCCCAAGTCGGAAAAGAAATCTGCTAATAGGAGCGAAAAACGGATGTCGTCTGTGTCGCGAATCGTCATCATTGACGATGAAATGCCGGCCCAGCTTGAGCTACGACTGCTGCTGGCGGATATCGCTGCCGACTGTCCGCATGTGTTGGTCGGCGAAGCCGACAACATCCCGGCAGCGCAGGTCATGGCGGCATGGCAGCCCGATATTGTGCTGCTCGATATTCAAATGCCTGGCAGTTTGGCTTTTGCTGCGCAGTGCAGGTCGCAGGCCTTTGCGGCGCCGGCGATTATTTTTGTCACCGCCCATAAAAATTTTGCGGTGCCGGCCTTCAATCTGGATGCGGCCGATTATTTGCTCAAGCCGGTCAGCGCAGAGCGACTGGCGCTAGCGATCCGGCGCGCATTGGTGCAACGTCCGCCGGTGCTGCAGGCCGCCGATGTACCGTCCGCTGCATTCGTGCGTTCACATGTTTTGGTGCAGTCGCGTGATCAGGCTCTGTTCGTGCCAATAGAGGAGGTTCTGTGCATGAAGGCCGAGCAAAAGTACGTCACCCTGCGCACCGCCAGCCATGCTTATCTGATTGAAGAATCGCTGCACGCGCTGGAGCAGGAATTTGCCGCCAGCTTTGTGCGCGTGCATCGCAATGCGCTCGTTGCTCGACAGGCGATCGTTGGTGTCGAGCGTGGCATTGAGAGAGACATTGAGCGTAGCGTTAAACGTGATGCTGCAGTCGATAAGAAAATATCTGCAAACCCGCACAAAATAGCCAGCGCCGAGTCGCAGGCTTGGCAGATCATTTTGCGCGGACTCGATGAGCGGCTGCCGATCTCGCGTCGTCAGTGGCCCAAAATCAAGGCGCTGGTGCGTCCTATGCAGCGCTTGAATACCTATAGCCCATGATAAAATATGACATAAAAATAAGGCGGTCCACATCGCCTTGCACCCTCACCCTGCGTCTATCGGATGCGTATTGAAAGAGACTGTGTCGAACCCGCTTCCAGCTAAATTGATCATTGCATCGCGCGAGAGCCGCCTGGCCATGTGGCAGGCCGAACATGTGCAAGAGCGCCTCCGCACTCTTTACCCGCAGTGCAAAATTGACATCCTTGGCATGACTACCCGCGGTGATCAGATCCTTGATCGTGCCTTATCCAAGGTCGGCGGCAAGGGTCTGTTTGTCAAAGAGCTGGAAGTCGCCATGAGCGAAGGCCGTGCCGATCTGGCGGTGCATTCGCTCAAGGATGTGCCGATGGAACTGCCGCCCGGCTTTGTGCTGGCCGCTTATCTGGAGCGGGAAGACCCGCGTGACGCCTTCGTTTCTACACACTACGCATCGCTTGAAGCGCTGCCCAACGGTGCGGTGGTGGGTACCAGCAGTCTGCGTCGTCAGGCACTGATCGCGGCCCGCTTCCCGCATCTGCATGTGCAGCCTTTGCGCGGCAATCTTGATACCCGTCTGGGCAAGCTCGATCGTGGCGATTATGCCGCCATCATTTTGGCGGCCGCAGGTCTCAAGCGGCTCGGACTGGCAGCGCGCATTCGCGCCTTTCTCGAACCGGAAGAAAGTCTGCCGGCCCCCGGACAGGGTGCGATGGCGATTGAAATTCCCGCTGCGCGCGCGGATGTCATGGCCTTGCTGGCGCCCCTTAATCATCTGCCGACCGCATTGGCGGTACGCGCTGAACGCACGCTTTCAAAAAGCTTTGGCGGCAGCTGCCAAATTCCGCTGGCCGCTTACGCTACCGTGGATGGCGACACAATGCGACTACGCGCCATGATCGGCACGCCCGACGGATTGCATGTCGCGCGCGCCGATTTGAGCGGTCCGGCAGCGGCGCCGGAAGCACTCGGCCTGCGCGTAGCCGAAGTATTGGCGCAACAAGATGCGCAGGCAATCCTGAACTTATGTCACATCAGCGCGCAGGAAAATGATTAATCTCAAAGTGAACGCAGTCGATCAGCCGGTCGTCGTTACGCGACCGCTGGCCCAGGCACAGGGACTGGCTGAACGAGTGTGCGCGAATGGCCGCCATGCGGTGATCTTTCCACTGCTGGAAATTCATCCGGTGGCCGATCCGGCAAACCTCACGGCGGTCTTGGCGCAGCTCGAGCATTACGCGCTGGTCGCCTTCGTCAGTCCGAATGCTATCGGTGCAGCCTTTGCTGCCCGACCTGACTGGCCCTTGCAGGTACCGCTGGCGGTGATGGGTGAGGGGAGCCGGCTTGCGCTGGCACAGTTTGGCGTGACGGATGCCACGACGACCATTTTTCGGCCGAGCGATGTGCGCAATACCGATTCACTCACCCTGTTTGCCGAACTCGACTTGGCCGCGCTCAGGGGGCGTGACGTACTGATTATTCGCGGTGATGGCGGACGTGAGTTTCTGGCCGATGCCCTGCGCTCTGCAGGCGTGAACGTGACCCAGATCGCCGCCTATCGTCGCCAGGCGCCGGTCCTCGATACAGCCCGCCGACAGGCACTGCAGGACTTACTGGCACAGTCCACCAGCTGGATCATCACCAGTTCCGAAGCCCTGCACATCCTGATAAAGATGACGCAGGAAGTAGGCGGCGCAGCAGGTCTGGCCCGATTACAGGCGCAAAAATTGATCGTGCCGCACCAACGAATCGCAGAAACAGCGCAAAATTGTGGTTTTAACGACGTGCTGATGACTGGATCAGGCGACGAGCTCATGCTTGCCGCGTTACAATTCTAATTATGAACGACACCCAACATCCAGAAGGCGCCCCGAGCGCCCCTATATCTCCCGTATCTCCCGCATCCCGCCTGGCCGGATCCGTTAAAGCCAGGTTTGCTGCCTTGCGGACTTTGCCGGTTTCACCACTCACGCTGGTGGTCGCTGTCCTCAGTGTGCTACTGCTGATTCAATGGTGGCATGCTCGATCCGACATCCGCCAGCTGCGCAGCGAAGTCGCCGGGCGCCTCAAGAGCGGTGAAAATATCAGCAGCGAGACCAAACTGCTGGCCACTGCGCTGCAAGACAGTCTGCGCGAACAGCAGGCCAAGATCAGTGTGCTGGAAAATAAACAGACCGAAGCGCAAAGCCAGCAGATCGCGCTTGAACAGCTGTATCAGGAATTATCCAAAAATCGCGACGACTGGGCCTTGGCAGAAATCGAGCAAGTCCTGTCGACGGCCAGTCAACAGCTGCAGTTAGCCGGTAACGTGCAGGGCGCGCTCATCGCCTTGCAAAATGCCGATGCCCGGCTGGCACGCTCGGATAAGCCGCAATTTATCTCGATTCGCCGCGCCATTTCGCGCGATCAGGAAAAATTGAAGTCGCTGCCGACCGTGGATATGACGGGATTAGCGCTGCGCCTCGATAGCGTGATCGGTCAGATCGACACCATTCCGTTACTCTCTGACGAACAGCCAGCGCTGCCGGCGTCGCCACCGAAGGTCTCGCGCCGCATTGAACGCAGTGAACGCGCCGCCGCCAAGGGCCAGGCCGAGCCGCCTTCCAAAACCAGCGAATGGCTGGGCGCTCTGGAAGATAAATGGTATAGCTGGACCAATGAAATGTGGGGCGAAGTGCGCCAGCTGATCCTGGTGCGCAATGTTGAACAGCCCGATGCCTTAATGCTGTCGCCTTCCCAATCTTATTTTGTGCGTGAAAATCTCAAGCTGCGTCTGCTCAATGCCAGACTGGCACTCTTGTCGCGCAATGAAAACGCCTTCCGCAACGACCTCATCACCGCGCAAGACGTGATTACCAAATATTTCGATACCCGCGCCAAGCATACCCAATCCACGCTGGCGATTCTGCGTCAGGTACAAGGCAGTAATCTGGCGATCGAAATGCCGACCCTGGCCGACAGCCTGAATGCAGTTCGCGGCTACAAAGCCAAGCCTTAAGGTCTGACCATGCGCTTATTTCTCTGGCTTTTGACCCTGCTCGCGACCGCCATCGGTCTGGCGGTGACGGCGCGCTTCAATCCTGGCAACGTGGTGTTCTTTTATCCGCCGTACCGGGTTGATCTGTCGCTGAATTTTTTCCTTTTGCTGGCGGTGCTGGCATTTATCCTGATAACGCTGATCCTTAAAACGGTACGCAGCACGCAGGCAATGCCCGGCAAGGTGGCCGCCTATCGGCGCGAAAAACGTGAACGCGAAGCGAATCGTGCCCTGCGTGAATCGCTCAAGGCTTTGTTCGAAGGCCGTTTTGGTCATGCCGAAAAAGCTGCCCGTCAGGCCGTCGACGTGGCTGAAAACGTCGGCGTGGCTGCGCTCATTGGTGCCCGCGCTGCGCATCGCATGCAGCAAATGGAACGGCGCGATCTTTGGCTGTCGAGTATCGAACCAGAAAATGCACTCAAGACGGCGCGGCTGATGACCCGCATCGAACTGCTAATTGACGAGAATCGGCCGGCAGCGGCCTTGGAGGCTGTCGACGAACTCCGCGCGTCCGGTACGCGCCATATTCACGCCTTGCGTCTTGCGCTCAAGGCCAATGAACGGGTGGGTAACTGGAGTGAAGTGCTGCGACTGGTGCGTTCGCTGGATAATCACAATGCCTTGCATCCGGCCCTCTCACGCCGCCTCAAGGAACTGGCTTATCGCGATTTGTTGGGTAATCGTTCCAACGACACCGAAGCCCTGCATCGCCTCTGGTCGAGCGTGCCGGCCAAAGACCGTGTGACGCCCTTCGTGGCGGCGGCGGCGGCGAAGGCGTTTAATCAGCTTGGTCTGCATGAAGCTGCGCGCATCATTGTCGAGCGGGCGCTGGTGGCTGGCTGGGATGATCGGCTCATGCGGGCTTATCGTGATTCGGCGGCTGAAGTAGGGTCGCCAGCGCTATTGGCACAAATTGAGCGCTGTGAAGAATGGCATGCTACGCACCCGAGTGACCCTGAACTGGCGCTCACTTTAGGCGCACTGTGTCTGAAACAAAAATTATGGGGTAAGGCCCAGCGGCACCTTGAACAAGCACTGTCGGACGCGACTGAACCGACCATGCTGCGCGAAGCGCATCTTAAGCTGGCGCTATTACACGAAGCCTTGCACCATGATGAGCAGGCCAGCCAGCATTACCGCCAATGTGCCCTGGCGACGCAGCTATAGATTGATACCGCTGTATTTGCTGCAATGCGCAAAAATGTGCCGGAAACCGCTATAATTCGCCCCTTCCATTGTCATCCTGTCACCTGAGAAAACCATGAGCCTCAATAAAGTCCCTGCCGGTCGCGACCTGCCACACGATTTCAACGTCATCATTGAAATTCCCATGAATGCCGATCCGGTCAAATATGAAGTGGACAAGGAAAGCGGCGCGATTTTTGTCGATCGCTTCATGGGTACGGCGATGCACTATCCGTGTAATTATGGCTATGTCCCGCACACGATTTCAGATGACGGCGATCCGGTCGATGTCCTGGTGATCACACCGTTCCCACTGATCCCCGGCGTGGTCGTTCGCTGCCGCGCAATTGGTGTATTAAAAATGACTGACGAAGCCGGTGGCGATGCCAAATTACTGGCCGTGCCGATCGATAAGATCCTGCCGATTTACACCCACTGGCAAAAGCCGGAAGACATGAACAAACTGCGCTTGCAGCAGATTCAGCATTTCTTTGAGCATTACAAGGATCTCGAACCTGGCAAATGGGTCAAGATCGACGGCTGGTATGGTCCTGACGAAGCGCACAAAGAAATCATGCTGGGCGTGGACGCTTACAATAAGGCCGCTGCCAAGCCGAACTTTTGATTCACATCAAGGTCAAATCAAGCGCACCTCCGGGTGCGTTTTTTTTCGTCCTTTTGTGGAGTTCAAAGCGATGTTGAATGTGTTGGGTAAGGCGATTCCCTCAGGTAGTAAAGCAGATAATGCAGCTCGCCGTACCCGTGAGCTGATGCTGCATCGGATCGGTGCGGACGACAAGTTGCCGGCGATGGGCAGCCTGGTGTTACGCGTGGTTCAGCTTGCCTCGGCGGATGGCGAAGCGGTACATAATCTGGCCAACTTCATCCTGTCGGATGTCGCTCTCACACAAAATATTCTCCGCATTGCCAATACGATCGGCTACCGTCCGGTGGGTGGCAAACAGATCACCACCATCTCCAAGGCGATTTTTGTGCTCGGCTTTGAAACCATCAAAACGACCGCCTTAGCATTGGTGTTGGTCGATGGCATGGGCGGTGCGCGCGGAGACAGTGTGCGTGCCGAGTTAGCGCATGCGCTCGCCGCCAGTGCGGTCGCGCGGGAAATGGCGCATCGAAGCCAACTCTATCGTGATGTTGAAGAAGTCGCGGTGGTGGCCTTGTTTAAAAATATCGCCAAGATACTGGTCGCTTCTTACGATCATGAGGCTTATGAGCTGATCGACCAGCTGATCCAGAAGGGCGGAAACCCGGCGAAATCAGCGATCCAGGTGATGGGGTGTACATATGAAGCGCTTACCGATGCGATTTTACGTGAATGGAAAATTCCCGACACGATCGTACAGGCCGTTACGCCCCTATCGTCTGCCACGGTGCGGCAAGCCAAAACAAGGCAGGAATGGATGCAGCAGGTCGCCGGCTTTTCTGAATCAACGGCCGCGCTGGTGCTTACGCCCCCTTCGAGTAGCAGCAGAGAAACGCGACGCAGCTTACTATCGCATTACGGCGCGGGTTTGCACATCGATCAGCATTCGCTGGACGAACTGGTTAATGCTGCCATGCGTGAAGCGCGCATCGTCACCGGCAGCTTGGATCTGATCAGCATCGCGCATGGTGCGCCGAATGGCGCGCTGGCGAGCGAAGCGGATGAACAAAACAACGCGCAACGCGGAACCTCCTACGGTCTGCCACAGGGGTTGATTATGGCCACCGCGACGGTGAATAAATCGGCCGTGATTGAGCGTTTCCCGAGTGGCAAGCCGATCAATGCGCGCGAATTCTTGCTCAATGGCGTACAAGACGTCGTCGAGATGATGGCCTCTCCGCGCTGCAAGCTCAATGATTTGATTATGTTGGTGTTGGAGACGCTCTACTACAGCCTGGGCTGTCGGTTCGCGACGATATGTCTAAGGGATGCCAAGGCAGAACAGTTCCGTGCCCGTATATCGGTCGGTGAAAAACAGGAAGAGCGTAAAAAAGGATTCTATTTTGCACTGACAGCCCACGGCGATATTTTTTCCATCGCGATGGAAAATGACATCGACCTGTTGATCACCAATACTCAGGAGGAAAAAATCCACGAGCTGATACCAGAATGGCACCGCAAATTATTACCCGATGCCCGCAGCTTCATCGTGCTGCCTTTGGTGGTGCGCAATAAGCCAGTAGGATTTTTCTACGCAGACCGTCGACGCACAGCGGACGAGGGCGTACCAGTGGACGAAGCATCGCTCATCAAGACCTTGAAAGGGCAGGTGCTAGTCGCATTGAATTCGCACGCACAATAAAAATAAGTAGAATAAGTAGAATAAGTAGGGTCAGAGTCGATATAACTTTATTACAATATTCCGTGTGGATATATCGACTCTGCCCCTATTTATTTTATAAAAATATTAAGGTGAATTAAGTAGGGTCAGAGTCGATATAACTTTTTGGCAACGCGGTTGAAAATTAAGTCGACTCTGACCCTAATTGTTTGAAAATTAAGTCGACTCTGACCCTAATTGTTTTTGAAGGGGTTGCGATCGGTTAATTCGTCTATGTAGGAGGCGATGCCGCCGCTTTCGCGTTCCAGGAAGCGTTCGACGGCGTCGGCGAAGTCGGGTTGGGCTAGCCAGTGGGCGGACCAGGTTTTGGTGGGGAGGAATCCGCGGGCCATTTTGTGTTCGCCTTGCGCGCCGCCTTCGAAACAGCTAATGCCGCGGGCGATGCAAAATTCCAGGGGCTGGTAGTAGGCGGTTTCGAAGTGCAGACAGGGGACGCTTTCCAACGCGCCCCAGTAACGACCATACAGAGTCTGCTCGTTATGGATCAATAGCGATGAGGCGATCGGCTGGCCTGCACGCTCGGCGACGATGAGCAGAATATTGTCAGGCATGTCGCGCCCGATGCGTTCGAAAAATGCCAAGTTCAGATAGGGCGATGAATGATGCTCTTGGTAGGTATTGTCGTAGCAACGCTGAAAGAAACGCCAGTCCTCCTCCGTTGCCATCCCCCCGCTGATGTGACGAAACGTCACGCCCGCATCAGCGACCTTGCGCCGCTCGGTGCGAATATTTTTGCGCTTCTTGCGTTCGAGTCGCTCGAGAAAATCATCAAAATCGCGATAGCCCTGATTCATCCAATGAAATTGCACTCCGCTTCGCAGCATGAAGCCGGCGCGCTGCAGTGCCTCGGCCTGATCCGCTGGCGGATACAGGATATGCGTCGATGAAAAATCATTACTCTTCTGAAGCGCACATAAGGCGGCCAGTAAGGCAGCGCTGGCCTCGGTATCGCGGGCGAGTAAGCGCGCACCGGTAACGGGCGTGAAGGGGATCGAAGATAACAGCTTGGGGTAATACGACAGACCATTGCGCCGGTAAGCATCAGCCCAGGCCCAGTCGAATACGTATTCGCCGTAAGAATGCGATTTTAAATACAGTGGCATGGCGGCCTGTAATTGCGCGTCTCGCCAGATCGTCAGAAACTGCGGCTGCCAGCCCGATTCGGCGTTCGCGCAGCCAGTCTCGTGCAGGGCATCTAAAAACGCAAATGAGAGGAAGGGATTGGCGTCGGTTTGTAGATGGACAAGCGCATCCCAGTCAGTCTTGCCAATCTCGCCAAGAGAAGTGACGAGTCGCGTGCGATAATTCACTTTAATATTCTGCCTTTATACTCAAGCACATCCATTGACAGCCGTATTTATTTTTGAAGCAGCTTCGCCATGACAGTCAAAGTCGCCATCGCCCAGATTAACAGCACCGTCGGTGACCTGGCAGGTAATAGCGCCAAGATCCTGCAATTTTGTGCCCGGGCCGCCGCCCAGGGCGCTGATATCGTGATCACACCGGAATTATCCTTAGTCGGCTATCCGCCCGAGGATCTGCTCCTGCGCCGCACATTTTACGCAAAAACCGCCGAGACGTTTGCGCAGCTCAAAACAGCCTTGGCTGCTTTGCCCGATCTGCATGTGATCATCGGCCACCCGGTCCTGCAAGGCGGATCGCGTTTTAACGCCGCCTCGGTCGTGTGTAACGGCGAACTGCTCGGTACCTATTACAAAAGTGATCTGCCCAATGATGCGGTGTTTGATGAAAAACGCTACTTTACCGCCGGCGACCAAGCCTTGGTGTTTCAGGTCAAAGGGGTCTGCTTCGGGGTGAATATTTGCGAAGATACCTGGTACACCCGCGCACCCCAACGCGCCAAAGAGGCCGGCGCCCAGGTACTGCTGGTGCCCAATGGCTCGCCCTACCATATGAACAAGTCGCACCTGCGGCAAACGATGATGCATGCGAATGTCAGCACCCAGGGTTTGTCGCTGGTGTATGCCAACCTAGTCGGCGGTCAGGACGAGTTGATCTTTGATGGCCACTCGTTCGTGATGGATCAAAAGGGTGCAATCTGCGCGCAGTGCCAGCATTTCGAAGAAGATTTACTGATCGTCGAATTCGACGGCGCCACACCGCTCACTACCCGCATGTCGCCAGTACTCTCCGATGTGGCGCAGGTTTATCAGGCTCTGGTGCTCGGGGTGCGCGATTACGTAAATAAAAATGGCTTCCCCGGCGCCTTGCTTGGGCTTTCCGGCGGCGTAGATTCGGCCTTGACCCTGGCGATCGCAGTCGACGCCCTCGGTGCGGACCACGTGCGCGCTGTGATGATGCCTTCGCCATACACTGCCGATATTTCCCTTACCGATTCGCGCGACATGGTGCAGCGCCTCGGTGTGCGCTACGATGAAATACCGATCGGCGACTGTTTCACCGCCTTCCGTACTACTCTGGCCGAGGAGTTCAAGGACACCGTCGAAGACGCCACCGAAGAGAATCTGCAAGCGCGTATCCGCGGAACGATGCTGATGGCGATCTCGAACAAACACGGGGCCATCGTCCTCACCACCGGCAATAAAAGTGAAATGGCGGTCGGTTACTGCACGCTTTATGGCGACATGGCCGGCGGTTTTGCCGTCATCAAGGATATCGCCAAGACATTGGTCTACCGTTTGTGCGAATACAGGAATACAATTTCTGATGTGATCCCCGAGCGCATTCTCACCCGGGCCCCGTCGGCCGAGCTGCGTCCCGATCAGACCGATCAGGATTCGCTGCCGGCCTATGAGATACTCGATGCGATTATGCGCATGTACATGGAAGAGAATCGTGGGATTGCCGAGATTATCGAGGCCGGTTATGCCGAAGCCGATGTCCGGCGCGTGACGCATTTAATCAAGATTAACGAATACAAACGGCGACAGGCGCCGGTCGGCATTCGCGTCACGCACCGTGCTTTTGGGCGCGACTGGCGCTATCCGGTTACCTCGCGCTTCCAGGAATAAGCTTTGTCGTCACACATAATTTTTACAGCAAGGAGCAAACATGAAACTGATTACTGCGATTATCAAACCTTTCAAGCTTGATGAAGTCCGTGAAGCGCTGGCAGCCGTCGGCGTGAGCGGCTTAACCGTCACCGACGTTAAAGGCTTCGGCCGCCAGAAGGGCCATACCGAACTCTATCGCGGCGCAGAGTATGTAGTCGATTTTCTGCCGAAGGTGAAAGTGGAGGCGGTGGTCGACAATAGCGGCGTCGATCAGGCCATTGAAGCCATCATCAAGGCCGCGCGCACCGGCAAGATCGGTGACGGTAAAATTTTCGTCTGTGAAGTCGAACAGGTGATCCGTATTCGTACCGGCGAGACCGGCGCTGAGGCGGTATAAAGTTTAGCCCTGCGCCTTGAGCAAGACAATCATGGCGCCGGCGCCCCCATCGACTGCGCGGGCCAGGCAAAAGGCGATTACTTCGTCCTTTTGCACCAGCCAGTTACGGACCTTGTTTTTCAGGACCGGTTCCTTGTTGACCGAACCTAGCCCTTTGCCATGCACGATGCGCACACAGCGCAGGCCGCGTTTGCAGGCGCCGCGTAAAAATTCAGCCAGCGCTTCGCGCGCTTCGTCTGTGCGCAGTCCATGCAGATCGAGCTGATGCTGGATCACCCAATGACCCTTGCGCAGTTTTCTGACGGTATCCGGACCAATCCCCGGGCGGGCAAAGCTCAGTGACTCGTCGGTTTCGAGCAGTGTTTCGACGCTGAATTCATCGGACAAAGATTGTTCCAGCGCCCGCTGTTCATCGGCCAGATGCTGGCGCGCGATCGGCTGGGGAAACGCCACATGGGGGATTTTTTTGTCGACGACCGGCATGGGCGCGACTTCGCCGACGCTCATACGAAATAAATTGGCGTCGAGGCGGGCTTTTTCTTCCCGCCGCTGCCGTTCTGCCTGTGCTGCGAGCTGCGCCGCTTCGCGTTCCTTGAGTTCGTTTTTCAGTGACTTGAGATCGGAAAAATCTTTTAGCGGCGTACTTATTGGCGTACCTGGTGACTTACTTGTTGGCGTACGCATCTTCTGACCTCAAAGAAAAATAACCCCGTCGGCCAACGACTCAGTCAGCCAGACTCTCAATATACCGTTGCGCATCCAGCGCCGCCATACAGCCGGTGCCGGCACTGGTCACTGCCTGACGATAAATATGATCCTGCACATCACCGGCCGCAAAGACACCGGCAATACTGGTGGCCGTGGCAAAGCCTTCTTGTCCGGCGCGTGTTTTGAGATACCCATTATGCATCTCGAGCTGACCGTCAAAAATGGCGGTATTGGGTTTGTGACCAATGGCGATAAACACGCCATGCAGCGTGACGTCAGTGGTCGTGTTGTCGAGCGCTGATTTGATGCGCATACCAGTCACGCCGCTGGTATCACCGAGGATTTCATCGAGCGTATGGTTCCATTTGATCTCGACTTTGCCTTCGGCGACCTTGGCCATGAGGCGGTCGATCAAAATGGCTTCAGCGCGGAATTTGTCACGCCGGTGCACCACCGTGACTTTTTTGGCGATATTGGTCAGATACAGCGCCTCTTCGACGGCCGTATTGCCGCCGCCAATGACGGCCACTTCCTGGTCGCGGTAAAAGAACCCGTCGCAGGTGGCACAGGCAGACACGCCTTTGCCCATGAAGGCTTCCTCGGACGGGATGCCAAGGTACTGGGCAGAAGCGCCGGTGGCGATAATTAGCGAATCACAGGTATATTCGCCGGCGTCGCCGATCAGACGGATCGGCTTTTCTTCCAGTTTGGCGGTATGGACGTAGTCGAAAATGATTTCAGTATTAAAGCGTTCGGCATGCTGCAGCAGACGCTGCATGAGTTCCGGGCCCTGCACGCCGAGCGGATCACCGGGCCAGTTTTCCACGTCTGTGGTCGTCATCAGCTGGCCACCCTGCTCAACGCCGGTGAGCAGAACTGGTTTGAGATTGGCACGGGCGGCATACACCGCTGCACTATAACCGGCTGGCCCCGAACCGAGGATCAGGACTTTGGCGTGTTTTAGAGGCTTCATAATTGTTTGGCTAGATAAGGAAAATCAGGAGGTCGGCCGGGGCGTTTTTGCCGCCATCATGCTGCGCTAAGAACGCCGGAACTGACAAAGACCTTGATTATAGACGATGCTACAGAACGGGTGCGTCGGGGAATGTCAGTTCGTTGACGATTTTTAAACCTTTCTTTCGCACGCATTTCACTTTACCCTGTACACGAGCGGCGCCATCGTGCGTAAAATGGCGTCTTCAGCGCCGTTTGCGCTTGCCCCATTCCCGATGCAGAGTCCGATGCCAAAAACCACGCCTGCTTATACCCGAAATACCCCCGCCAGCGATGCCGCTCCGCTGCCCGGACGCCTGGTAAAACTGCTGTCGGAAGCGCGCTGGCTGGTGCTGGCCGTGCTGACCGCCTATCTGATCACGATTTTAACGAGCTATTCGCGGCTCGACCCCGGCTGGTCGCATGCCGTTTCCAGCGGCCGTTTGCAAAACTGGGGCGGTCAGTTAGGCGCCTGGCTGGCCGATCTGCTGCTGTTTGTCTGCGGTTTTTCAGCCTGGTGGATTTGTGTACTGTTAGTGCGCATGGTCTGGTCCGGCTACCGCAGTCTGACGCAGCGCTTCCTGCAACAAAAAGAAGCTGTGGAACCCCATCGACAAGAGGGTCTAATCCGCGCCGTCGGCTTTGGTCTGCTGATGGTGGGGAGCATGGGCATCGAATTCCTGCGCTTGTATTCCCTGCGCGCCCAATTACCCCGGGCGCCGGGCGGCGTGCTGGGCGAACTGATCGGCGGCAGTGCGCACATCGCCTTCGGTTTTACCGGCGCTACGCTGTTATTGCTGCTGCTTTTTGGACTAGGATTCAGTTTATTTTTTCATGTGTCATGGTTGAGTGTCGCCGAACGTCTGGGTACGGCCATCGAGATGTGCATCAGCGGGGTCCGTAATCTGATCTCCACCTTCGAAGATCGCAAGCTCGGTCATGTCGCGGCTGTACGGCGTGAAGAAGTCGTCGTGCAGGAACGGGCCAAGATTGTCGAGGCACCGGCTATTTATATCGAGCCGCAGGTGGTCTCGGTACCGAAGTCCGAGCGCTTCGAAAAAGAGCGGCAGGTCGCCCTGTTCACCGATCTGCCGGACACCAAATTACCGCCTTTGTCGCTGCTCGACGAAGCTCCGCCGGCACAGATTACCGTCAGCGTTGAGACGCTCGAATTTACCAGTCGCCTGATCGAAAAAAAGCTGTCTGACTTCGGTATCGAGGTCAAGGTGATCGCGGCCTACCCGGGCCCGGTGATCACACGTTATGAGATTGAGCCAGCCGTGGGCGTAAAGGGTAGCCAGATCGTCAGTCTGGCGCGTGACCTGGCGCGCTCGCTGTCCTTGACCTCGATTCGCGTGGTGGAAACGATCCCTGGCAAAAATTGCATGGGACTTGAACTGCCCAATCCAAAACGCCAGATCGTGCGCTTAACCGAGATTCTCAGTTCACGCATTTATAACGATAGCGCCTCCAGTTTAACGATCGCGTTAGGTAAGGACATTGCCGGCAATCCGGTCGTCGCGGACTTGGCTAAGATGCCGCATCTGCTGGTCGCTGGTACTACCGGTTCGGGTAAATCGGTCGGTATCAATGCCACCATTCTTTCGCTGCTGTACAAGGCAGACCCGAATCAGGTGCGCATGATCCTGATCGATCCAAAAATGCTCGAGATGTCCGTCTACGAAGGCATTCCGCATCTGCTCGCACCGGTCGTGACCGACATGCGCCAGGCAGCGCACGCGCTGAACTGGGCCGTGGCCGAGATGGAGCGTCGCTATAAGCTCATGAGCAAACTCGGTGTGCGTAATCTGGCCGGCTATAACCAGAAAATCGCCGACGCAGAAAAGCTGGAAAAGAAAATTCCTAATCCGTTCTCTCTCACGCCGGACGCCCCCGAGCCGCTGGAAAAACTACCGACCATCGTCATCATCATCGATGAGCTGGCCGACCTGATGATGGTCGTGGGTAAAAAAGTCGAGGAACTCATTGCGCGGATTGCACAAAAGGCGCGTGCCGCCGGACTGCATCTGATTCTGGCTACCCAGCGTCCCTCGGTCGACGTGATCACTGGTCTGATCAAGGCCAATATCCCGACCCGCATCGCCTTCCAGGTCAGTAGCAAAATCGATTCGCGCACCATCCTTGATCAGATGGGCGCCGAGGCCTTGCTGGGCATGGGTGACATGCTGTACATGCCGCCGGGTACCGGACTGCCGGTGCGGATTCACGGCGCTTTTGTGTCGGATGAAGAAGTGCATCGGGTGGTTGATCATCTCAAACTGCAGGGCGAGCCGAATTACATCGAAGGCATCCTCGAAGGCGGTGTGCTGGAAGAGGGCGCTGAAGGCGGTGCCGCCGGCGAGGCCGGTGGTGGCGAAGCCGATCCGATGTATGACCAGGCTGTGGCTGTGGTGCTCAAAAACCGTCGGGCTTCGATCTCGCTGGTGCAGCGTCATCTGCGCATCGGCTACAATCGCGCCGCACGGCTGCTCGAGCAGATGGAGCAAAGCGGCATGGTGTCGAGCATGCAGTCCAACGGTAATCGAGAAATCCTGGTCCCGGCCGGGAATAACGCAGAATAGGCCAATATGAATGATCGTCGTTTTCTGAATTGTCGTTTGCCGAATTCTCTCGGACAGTATTATCGCTGGTCTGCTGTGCTCAGTCTGGGCTTGATGTCCGCGCTGGCGCCGCAGACTGCCAGCGCTTCGGCGCTCGAACAATTAAAAAACTTTGCCAGCGCCACCCGCTCCGCCAGCGGCGAATTCAGCCAGCGGCTGCAGAAGGCCGACAGCAGCAAGGTCTCCAATCCGGCCAGCGGCACTTTCCTGTTTGCGCGACCCGGAAAATTCATCTGGACTTATACCAAGCCCTACGCGCAGGTCCTGCAGGCCGACGGCGACAAACTGTATATCTACGATCAGGATCTCAACCAGGTCACGATCAAAAAACTGGGTAGCGCGCTCGGCGCTTCGCCGGCGGCGATTCTGTTTGGCAGCAATGATCTGGAAAAGAATTTCACTCTGCAGGAGGCCGGTGTTCAGGATGGGCTGGAGTGGCTGAGCGCGACGCCCAAAGCGCGCGACACCACCTTTGACAGCATCCGCATCGGCTTTAAAGATAACCTGCCGATGGCGATGGAATTACACGATTCCTTCGGCCAGGTCTCGCTGCTACAGTTCCGCCAATTTAATAAGAATCCGGTGTTGCAGGGCGAACCGTTTCGCTTCATCATGCCTAAGGGTGCCGATGTCATTGGTCCGTAACTTCGCATGAGTGGCATTCCGCTCGCCGAACGTCTGCGTCCGCGCAGTCTCGATGAGGTATTGGGGCAGACGCATCTGCTGGGTGAAGGTAAGCCGCTGCAGGTCGCGTTTTCATCTGGTGTGCCACATTCGATGATTTTGTGGGGTCCCCCTGGCGTTGGCAAGACGACGTTGGCGCGCTTGATGGCGGAGAGCTTTCAGGCCGATTTCATTGCGCTGTCGGCGGTACTGTCGGGGGTGAAGGATATCCGCGAGGCCGTTGAACGGGCCCAGCTTTCGCTGGGTATGTCGCAGCGACGCACCATCCTGTTTGTCGATGAGGTGCATCGCTTTAATAAAAGTCAGCAGGACGCTTTTTTGCCGCACGTTGAAAGCGGGCTCTTTACCTTTATCGGCGCGACGACTGAAAACCCTTCCTTCGAAGTGAATGGTGCGCTGCTCTCGCGCGCTGCAGTATATGTACTCAAGTCGCTCAGCGAAGACGAATTGACGCTGCTGGCGCGGCGCGCCTGTGCCGAAGCGTTGGACGGGCTGACGTTTGAAGAGGAAGCGCTTGCTGCGCTGGTGGCCAGTGCCGATGGGGACGGGCGCAAGCTGCTCAATAATCTGGAAATTGTCGCCCGCGCCGCCAGTGTCAAACAACAGCGGGAAGTCGATCTGGCACTGCTTGGCGAATGTCTGGGGGACGCCTTGCGCCGCTTTGATAAGGGCGGCGATGCGTTTTATGATCAGATTTCGGCCCTGCATAAATCGGTGCGCGGCTCCAGTCCGGACGGCGCGCTGTACTGGTTTGTGCGCATGCTCGACGGCGGTGCCGATCCACGTTATCTGGCGCGACGCATTATTCGCATGGCGTCGGAAGATATCGGCTTAGCCGACCCACGCGCCCTGCGTCTGGCGCTGGATGCGGCAGAAACCTATGAACGCCTCGGTTCTCCCGAAGGCGAGCTGGCATTGGCAGAAGCGGTGATTTATCTGGCCTGCGCCGCCAAATCGAATGCCGTCTATAAGGCCTACAATGCCGCCCGTGCGCATGTTGCCAAGGACAAATCGCGCGGCGTCCCCGAACATTTACGCAACGCGCCGACCAAACTGATGAAAGAACTCGGCTACGGCAAGCTTTACCGCTACGCCCATGACGAGCCAGACGCCTACGCCGCTGGCGAAACCTATCTGCCGGATGGCATGCCGCCGCCGCACTGGTATGAACCTACTCCGCGCGGTCTGGAAGCCAAGATTAGCGACAAACTGGCTTATCTACAGTCGCTCGATGCCGCCGCCAGAAAAAAACCCGCAGAATAAGCGAAAAGCTCGCACACGGCGTTTGGTACAATGTGTCTTTGTTTTTTAGCTCAGATCGCCTGCCATGATTGACATCCAACTCCTCCGCAAAGACATCGCCGGTGTCGCCGCACGACTCGCCACGCGCAAATTCATTCTCGACATCGAGGGATTCAATACCCTCGAAGGCGAACGCAAACAGCTGCAGACGCGCACAGAAGAACTGCAGAGCATGCGCAATTCCCTGTCCAAGAAGGTCGGTATGTTAAAGGGGAAGGGCGAAGATGCGTCTGCCGTCATGGCGGAAGTGGCCGGCATTGCCGATGAACTCAAGTCGTCGGAAGTCCGACTCGACGTGCTGCAGCAATTGATCAGCGACTTCATGCAGGCCATTCCCAACCTGCCAGATGCCTCGGTGCCGATCGGCCAGGACGAAGCGGGCAATGTGGAAGTACGCAGGGTTGGCACACCGCGCAGTTTTGATTTCACGGTACTCGACCATGTCGATATTGGCGCGCCGCTCGGTCTGGACTTTGATGTCGCGGTAAAAATTACCGGCTCGCGTTTTTCTGTCATGAAGGGCGGCATCGCGCGCCTGCATCGCGCCTTAGCGCAGTTCATGCTCAATACGCACACCGAAGAACATGGCTATACCGAATGCTATACACCTTACATTGTTAACGCCGAATCCTTGCGCGGGACCGGTCAGCTGCCCAAGTTTGAAGCCGATCTGTTCGCCGTTAAAAAGGGTGGTCAGGAAGGCGAGGGCGAGGCCTTGTATCTGATTCCGACGTCGGAAGTCTCGCTGACCAATATCGTGCGCAATGAAATCCTCGCAGCCGATGCCCTGCCAGTCAAGATCACTGCGCATACCCCATGCTTTCGCTCTGAAGCGGGCAGCTACGGCCGTGATACACGCGGCATGATTCGTCAACATCAGTTCGATAAAGTGGAAATGGTGCAGGTCGTGCATCCCGATCAGTCGGCAGCAGCGCTGGAAGAAATGGTCGGCCACGCCGAAACCATTCTGCAGCGTCTTGGCTTGCCCTATCGTGTCATGAGCCTGTGCACCGGTGATATGGGATTTGGCGCTGCCAAGACCTATGATCTGGAAGTCTGGCTGCCGGCGCAGAACACCTATCGCGAAATTTCGTCCCTGTCGAATTGCGAGGCCTTTCAGGCGCGCCGCATGCAAACCCGGTTTCGGAATGCGCAGGGCAAGACAGAATTACTGCACACGCTCAACGGCTCGGGCCTGGCAGTCGGCCGTACCTTGGTCGCGGTGATGGAAAATTATCAGCAGGCCGATGGCAGTGTCATCATTCCGGAAGTGCTGCGTCCTTACATGGGTGGTTTGGAGCGGCTGAGCGCCTGAGGTAGGCTGGGCTAAGTCATGAGGCATGCAGCCTCGCTTCAAGACACATCGGTCACCAGTTCAGGCTTTCGTGGACAATCTCACCCAGCCTATTCCAAGCAAGATGAAGCTCTGCTATACTCCAGCTCTTGTTGCACTTCGGTGTGGCAAAATCGACTAGAGCAGGAGAGGTGGCAGAGTGGTCGAATGTACTTGACTCGAAATCAAGCGTACGTTAAATCGTACCGTGGGTTCGAATCCCACCCTCTCCGCCAAATTTAAAAATTTCCCGTCAGGGGAATTTTTTGTAACAAAAGGAGCGAAGTCCCTGCGGACTTCGCGTGGTGGGATTCGAAGGGTTCGGCTTGCAAGGCGAACCGCGGCCTGCAAAATGTAGGCGAATCCCACCCTCTCCGCTAAAGATATACTTTAACCCGCAAGCCGAATGGCTTTGCGGGTTTTTTTATAAAATTTTGTTTGGTTAGTGCTTATTTCACGGAGCAGCACACATGGTTTCCTTGCAAGAGCAGCTTCTTAAAGCTGGCCTGGTCGACAAAAACAAAGTCAAAGTAGCCAATCAGGACAAGAGTAAGCAAAAAAAGCTCGAACGTCGCAGTGGTACGCAGACGGTCGATGAAACACGTCTTGCTGCTTTGGAGACCCAGCGGCAAAATGCCGAGCGGGCGCGTGAGCATAATGCGCAGCGTGACGCAGCGGCGACGCATAAAGCGATCGAGGCGCAAATTGCGCAGATGGTGCAAAAGAATCGGCAGAATAAAGGCAACGGCGACATTGCCTACCACTACACGCACGATAATAAGATTGAGCGGATCTATGTGTCCGCGGCCGTCCAGGAACATTTAGTCGCCGGACGTCTGGTGATCGTTTGCCAGGGCGGCGTCACCGAACTGGTGCCGCGAATTATTGCTGACAAAATCGCCGAGCGCGATGCATCGATGGTCGTGCGCGTCAATAAAACCAGCACCGAGATTGACGCCGATGATCCCTATGCCGCATTCCAGATCCCAGATGATTTGATGTGGTAATCAAGCGTGGGCACGCCTTTGTGCCCACGCCTGCCATTCAACGCGACCGATAATTATCCACCATCACATATCGTCGCGCCACCAAGCCAAACAAGCTCGCCGCTAATAAGGCGAAACCGGCGAAGAAGAACATCTGGAACGCCGTGACGCTCACGCCGGTTTGCATGATCTGCGCGCTTACCTGTGCGCTCTTGACACTGCTGTTCGCCAGTAGAACCCACAGATTGCCGACGGTAACGCACAGATTCCAAAAGCTCATGATGACGCCCTTCATCGATGCAGGTGCCTGACTGTAAGCGAATTCCAGTCCGGTCGCCGAAACCAGCACTTCACCAAATGTCAGCAAGGCATAAGGGAAAATTTGCCAGACGATGGACAGTGGACTTCCGCTGTCGATGACCAGCTGCATGGTGCCCACGACGATCCACGCCAGACCCGAAAAGGCAATACCGATACCCATGCGTCGCAATGCCGTCACCTTCACGCCATATTTTTCTAACAAGGGAAAGAGCACGATATTATTAAAGGGGATCAGCAGCATCACCAGCAAAGGATTGATCGCCTGCATTTGCGAAGATTGAAACCAGTCCGGCTTACTCATCAGATCTGCCTGCAAAACCCACGTCGATGCCTTTTGATCGAACAAGGACCAGAAGGGCGTCACCAGCGCAAACATCAACAGAATGCGTAAAACCGTTCGCACCGAATCGACTGCTTCGGCAGGATGGCTTAAGTTCGCCCGCTCAAGCTGCATCCAGGCACCCACGCCGCCGAACGCCAACACGAGTACCAATGCCAAACATAGTCCGGCAACAATGCCGATTGAGGGGATGAGGAATAATGCGCCAATGGCGAATACGATACCGCTAATTGCCATCGTCAAGCCGGGACGTGCTTGTCCGTCCTGCGCCTGCAGCAAGGCGCTGCGGACAACTTTTAAAAACGAATGCGGATTGGCTGCTTCCACCGGAACGATGACGTAGTTTTTTCGCGCGCTCCAGAAGACGATCGTCGCGATCAACATCAGCAAACCCGGGATACCGAAGGCGATCGCCGGACCCAACTGCTTGAGAAAGATCGGCATCAGTAACGAGGCAAAGAATGACCCAAAATTGATCATCCAATAAAAGGCGTCATAGACTTTCTGCGCCAGATGTTTGTTCGATTGATCGAACTGGTCGCCAACAAAAGAAGACACCAGCGGTTTGATGCCGCCTGAACCGAGCGCAATCAGAAAAAGTCCGGCGTAAAAACCCTGCCGGCTGTTTTCAAAAAAGGCCAGGCACGCGTGCCCTGCGCAATACAAAAGACTAAACCAGAGCACGGTATTGTATTTGCCAAAATAGCGGTCAGCCAGCCACCCTCCCAGCAGCGGGAAGAAATATACCCCGATCACAAAGGTATGAAAAACCTCCTTAGCCATCCCCGCCCGCATCGATTCCGGCATGGCCAGAAACAGGCTAGTCACCAGAAATTGGGTGAGGATATTGCGCATGCCATAAAAGCTGAAACGCTCACAGCCTTCGCTGGCGACAATGTAAGGAATCTGCGGCGGATAGTGCGTAGCTTTGGTTTCTGTTTGCGCTGACATGGCGAACTCGCTATAAAATTGATGTCACTTAAAATGAGTACAAACGGGGCGGAAGCGGTGCGTGATGACCTGCGCAATCACGCAATGATTGAATCAGTCTCCCGGATCAAAACGTCGGCGTATCCAGATCAATCCCCTGTTCCCGTAATACTTTGGTGGCGTACAAAGCATATCCCGCCAAATACACAAAGCATCCGACCCCCACAATATAGCTCGTCTGAATGCCGATCTGCGAAGCTAAGGCGCCCTGCAAGGTACTCACAAAGCCGCCACCCATGATCATCATGATCAAAAGACTGCTGCCTTGATTGGTATGTTTGCCCAATCCCGCAATCCCCAGCGCAAAAATACACGGCCACAAGGTGCTACAAAAAAGCCCAACACTGATAAAGGCATAAGCGCCCAGCATACCGCCGGTATTGATCCCGACCAGTAAGGCGACGATGGCACAGAGCGAAAAATATAGCAGCATTCTGGCAGGATTACCTTTGCTGAGCATATCCGCCAATACCATCACTACGATGACGCCGACATATACAAAGAACTGCGAAATGGCGTGCCCTGCAATGGCATTCACCAGTAAAAATACGCCGAAGGCTGCGTAGGGCGCGAGGAATTTTAATAATTTTTTAGTGCCCGCACCGGCTTCAAAAACACCGACCGCACCCGTCCAGCGCCCGATCATCAGGCTGGCCCAATAGAGCGAAATATAGGGCGCTACATCTTGCGTCATGATGCCGAGATTTTGTTTAAGATAGAGCGGCAGATTACTGGCAGTCGAGACTTCTACGCCGACGTAAAAGAAAATCGCCAGCATGCCGCCCAGGAGCTGCGGATAACTTAAGGCGGAGTCCTTTTTTAACGCTAAGGGATTACTTGATGCGGATTCTTTTTGCTGGCCATCCAGATCAATATGGTTTGGCACAGACGAAAATTTGAGGATCAGTGCAACGGCGATAAAGGCCAGTGTCAGGATCAGATAAGGCATTTTGACGTTTTCAATCGCGACATGCTGATGCGTCCCTGAGCTACTGCCAAAGATGGCAAAGCTCACCAGAAGAGGGCCGATGGTGGTGCCAAAATTATTGATCCCGCCAGCCAGCGTCAAGCGCTGCGCGCCATTACGTGGATCGCCCATCACGATTGCCAGCGGATTGGCAGCAATTTGCTGCAAGGAGAATCCCAGGCCGACCACAAACAGACCAGACAACATCAGGTTCAAGGAGCCGCTTTGCGCCGCCAGATAAAACATTGAGGTGCCTACAGCGGAAATCAACAACCCAAGGCAGATACCGTCTTTGTAGCCGATCCGATTAAGAATATCGACCCCCGCCATTTTGGCGATGCCAACATAGATCAGCGAACCCACGGTATAGGCGACATAAAAAGCCAGTGACACATACTGGCTGGCTGCCGGTGAGAGCTTGAAGGATTCCTGAAACACGGGAATCAGAATATCGTTACTGGCGGCGACGAAGCCCCAGAAAAAAAATACACTGATGAGGGTGCCAAATTGCAGCCAGTTTGTTTTTGTTTGCATGTTTGTCTCTGATTTATTAGAGGAATGTTAATGTGAATTTTTCACCATTCTTATTTACCTGCGCAATATTACCTCTTCATTATCGCGATGGTCGCTTCAAATTGCGTAAAGCGTTCATCGAGCTGACGCATCATGCGCGTCTTCTCTGCCGGCGATAAAAACGCATAACGCAGACCGTTATAAGACAGTTTTTTAATTTCGGCGTAATCAGGCTTATAGCGCGTCGCAAAGAGCACATATTCATTCGACAGGTTATTGCGCGAGACACCAGCGTCATCGGTAGCGAGCACGAACGGTACGCCATATTGACGGTAGAGCGCCACGGGATGGGCTTGTCCCTTGATACCGAGGATGAACTCATTGCTCGTCAGGTTCACTTCCACCGCGATGTCGC
Source organism: Oxalobacteraceae bacterium (assembly GCA_947374865.1). GTDB lineage: Bacteria > Pseudomonadota > Gammaproteobacteria > Burkholderiales > Burkholderiaceae_D > CANFLV01. Next base: position 165,741 of record CANCDR010000001.1, on the reverse strand, counting down.
GCTCACGTAAAGACCGCAGGAGGGCAGGGGCCCTGGTTTCGTGCACCAAGTCCATGCCATGGCCAATACGTGCTGCACCGGCCACATTGACGGCTTCATCGATGTGAAATTTCAAGCCTTCTGGGGGCACCATGCCCAGCGCCAGCTCCCCGGCATGCAGGGCTATTTTTACAGTGGGATAGTGCGCTTTGAGGAACTGGAACATCTTCATGTGCAGGCGGTAGTCGCGCATAGCGACGGTGTTCGATTCCTGCCCGACGATGTTGACACCAACGATCAAAGGACTTTGGCTGGCCGCCTTGAATCCACCCACCATGGAAGAAAATACCTGCGACGGCGCGAGTAATCGCAGTACATAGGTTTGGTAGCGCATGGTGAACTGCGCATCATCCACCTCTGCGCTACTGGCTTGCACTTTGGCGATGTAATCGATGACGCTTTGATTGAAAGTCGGGTCCTCTTCAAGATGCGCGAGCTGGCGACGCAGAGAATCGGTCAAGGCTGCATCATCGAGCGCTGTCTGCTGGATATGGCTGTCGAATTCAGCGTCGAGTCGCGGCTCGGTCATCTTGAACATGGTCTCGATGTAGCTGAGATTTTCAGCGATGGCGCGGCGCTTGAGGGTGAGCAGACCCTCGTTAAAATTGAGATTAGACGGGGCACTGAAGTAGCCAAAGGTATCAAAGAATTGCCGATCCGGCGGCGACTGGATACCGCTATGATTGGCAAAATCCTTGCTTGACCAGCGCTGTAACAGCTCGGCCATCACACCGTCGTTGAGCAAGACTTCGTTGCCCGTCATGCAGGTGCGCGAAACAGGCGTGCCTTCCCTGCCTGCCGCGATCGCCTTGTCTGCAGTCAGGACGCGGTAGCTGGTCTTGTCGATGCAATAGCCGGCCTGCTCAACCCAGCGCAGATATTGTTCGGCATACAGCGCGCCTGAATAATGATGGTGCAGGTCGCCGCCTTTGGGCATCCGGGTAAAGAATAAGCTTAGCTCAGCCAGTTTGGCCTCAGACCCACTGATCAGACTGGCAAGATGACGGGCGGTGATGGCTTCATTTTTGGTTTTGCCCGTTATTGGGGCAGCGTGGACGAGCATGCTACTTGTCAGGGCAAGCGCGATCAGCAAACGGTGCGATTTCTTGGACATAAAGCTTCCTTTGATCGAAATTCCAGACAAATGTATCAGCGGAATTACTTAAAGTGAAACATATTACAATCTTTATGCCAATACATTCACCTATCGCGGCTTGCTCAGGCTCGTTTTGCTGAATGCTTTATGAGAAATATTGCTCATGCTGCTCACAAAACTGATGCTTCTGTGTCATATTATTGCAACTGATTTTTTGTCTTCTTTACTTTTACCATTCAATCCTAAAACGACCACATCCACCATGTTAAATTTAACCAAGGGTTCACCTCCCATGCGCTGCATTCGTGTCTGCCTGCTGTTATCCGCTGCGCTGTGTGCCATGCCCGCCATGGCGCTGGAAAAATCCAGTCAGCCGAAGTTAGTCGTGGTACTGGTCGTCGATGGCTTGCCGCAAGAGCAGGTGCAACGCTATCGTGATCAGTTTGGTCAAGGCGGATTTCGCCGCCTGCTTGATCAGGGCGCCTGGTTTAGTAATGCGCATCAGGCGCATGGGGTGACGGTAACCTGTGTCGGCCATGCGGCCATTTTGACGGGCGCCTATCCTTATCGGCACGGTATTATCGCTAATAACTGGATTGATCCAGCGACCCAATCTTCAGTCTATTGTTCCGACGATACCCGATTTACTTATATCGGCGAAGAGACCAAAGCCTTAGATGGCACGTCACCTTCTCGACTGCAGGTAACGACTGTCGGCGATGAGCTGCGCTACGCGAGCGGTAATCAGTCTAAGGTCGTCACGGTGTCTGGCAAGGATCGCGGCGCCATCATGTTGGCCGGTAAGTCGGGCACGGCGTATATGTACATGGGTAAAACCGGCAATTTCGCCAGCTCGACCTACTACATGCAGTCGCATCCTGAGTGGGTGAAAAAATTTCAGGCCACTAAACCGCAGGACCAGTTTTACAATAAGGAGTGGCGTCCGCTATTGCCCGATGCGGCCTACACCAATGACGCCAAGGATGAACTGGTCGCCAATAAACCCGGCCCCATGTCGCGCTTTCCCTTCACCTACACCAGCGCCAGCGGCAAACCGGACAGTAGTTACTATGCCAGTCTGACGGTCGGCCCTTATCTCGACGGATTGACGCTCGATTTTGCCCGCGCCGCCGTCGAGGGTGAACAGCTGGGACAAAACCCGGCCGGCGTGACCGATGTACTGGGCGTGAGTTTATCCAGCCACGATTACGTGAACCATTCCTTCGGTCCGGAAAGCCGCATGTCGCACGACCATTTGCAACGTCTTGACCGCCAGTTGGGCGATTTTTTAACTTACCTGGACAAACGCATCGGTCTTAATAACATCGTCGTTATTTTGACGGCCGATCATGGCTTTCCTAACACTGCCGAATTCGCGCAAGCCAATAAGATCGATGCGCAGCGCATTGACGGCGGCAAGATGATCGCCGCATTGAATAAACATCTGGCTGAAAAATTCGGTATCGAAAAAATCGCCCTGAAATTTTCTGCGCCGGGCATTACCCTCGACGTCAAGGCTATCGAACAAAAAGGTATCAAGCGCGACGAAGTGGAAGCCGTAGCGGCCCGTTTTCTGCTGGCCTATCCCGCCATTGAACGTGTCTATACGCGCAGTCAGCTGGAAAATGGCGCGATCCCGGCTAATCGTATCGATCAACTCATGCAGCGCGCCTGGCACCGGCAAATTTCGCCGGACATTCTGGTCGTGCCTAAAGCCTATTCGATCTTTGGCTATGGCGATAGCGGCGGCACCACCCATGGTTCGCCCTTCGTCTACGATACCAACGTACCGCTGATGATCATGGGCAGCCGCTGGATCAAGCCGGGTGCCTATGCCAGCTATGCGGAAGTGATGGACATCGCACCGACCTTGGCGCATTTGCTGCGGGTTCGTCCACCTTCGGGTTCTGAAGGACGGATATTGCAGGAGCTGCTTAAGTAATGTCCGCGCGTTGGCCAAGTGATGCTCATTCTCAAGTAGAATGCGCATTACAATAATTGATTGCAAAATAATCACGACTCTATGCGATATACCAGCGCGCTACTTTCTCTCCTTGCTTCGGCCTGCCTGTTTGCTTGCGGGGGCGGAGGGAGCAGTCCCAGTACAGCGCAAACGCCTGTTCCTTCGCCTGTGCTGTCAACTTACACGATCAGCGGCACGGTATCTGGCTTGAGTTCGGGTGATCAAATGTCCTTGGTCGACAATGCTACGGACAGCCTCGCTATTTTGGCTAATGGGCCATTCACCTTCAAAACAGCGATTGAAAAAAACGGCACCTATACCGTCACGCTGCTTAAACAGCCGGCCGGAAAACTCTGCACCGTCTCCAACGGACTAGGGGCTAATTTAAGTGCCAATATCACCAATGTCAGCGTGGTCTGTTCACCGGACTCTTACGCCATTTCGGGTTCCGTATCTGGTTTGACGGTTGACCCGGCCTTGTTAAATACCGGGCTCTACAAGGCGCTTGAATTAAGTAACAATACCAACGATCAGATCAAGATCACAGCGAATGGCAATTTTGCGTTCCCGGTCGCGGTCGCTTATAACAGTGCTTATGCGGTGACGGTCAAGACACAGCCGACCGGCCAAACCTGCACGGTTTCTAACGCTTCGGGTAGCGGCGTCACTGCCAATGTCTTTAATATCAGCGTGACCTGCGCCAAGAGCACGCTGAGCATTGCTGGCAATGTGACTGGTCTGAGCGCCGGCCAGGAAGTGACGATATTAAACAATGGCGCCGATGCGCTGACCATCAAAGCTAATGGCAGTTTTGGTTTCGTCACGCCAGTCGCCTATGGCAGTAGTTACTCTGTGACGGTCAGTGCGCAGCCTACCGGGCAGACCTGTTCTGTTTCGAGTGGTGCCAATGCAGCCATCTCCAACAATGTGCTCAACGTGAGCGTAAATTGCGCATCGATTACCTACACGGTGGGCGGTATTTTGTCCGGACTCATTAGCAGCATTACACCACCTCAACAGGTGACGCTGTATAACAATAACAGTAACCCGCTCATCGTCAGCAGCAACGGCGCCTTCGTCTTTACTACCCCGATCGCATACGGCAGTAATTATGCCGTTACCGTCGGCACGCAGCCAAGCAAAGAAACTTGCGCAGTATCGAACTCTTCTGGCGTCAATATCAAGGCCAATGCCAGTAATGTCACTGTGATGTGTCAGGCCATGGTCTGGACGGTCAGTAATTTCAGCGCGTTGACGAACCCGTATGCGATGGCCATCGGTGGAACGGCGATGTATGTCGCCGAACCGGTGACGTCTAAAATTACGAAAGTACTGCTTGCAACAGGCGTGACGAGTGAGGCTGGTGGCTCTGGCTTACCTGGCTATAAAGACACCAATGTGCAGGGAGACGCGCTGCTGAATGCGCAAAATTGCATCACGCTCATGCAGGGATGTATCTATCCATGGGACGCGCAATTTAATGCGCCGTCCGGTGTGGCAGTTGATACCAGTGGCAATGTCTACGTGGCAGATTCCGGCAATAATGTGATCCGAAAAATTAATTTTTCTTCGACGATTTATAGCGGCGTGGTGACGACCTTTGCCGGTTCAACCGCCGTTGGCAAAGCCAATGGCACAGGTACCGCCGCATCATTCAGTGCGCCTGCGGGTATCGCCATTGACACCAGTATTCCACCGAATTTTTATGTTACCGACGCGGGTAATAATTTGATCCGTAAAATCACCAGTGCTGGCGTTGTGACGACTTTTGCCGGTTCTGGATTGGCGGGTAAAGCCAATGGTGCAGCATTGACCGCATCTTTTAATCGCCCCACAGGCATTGCGGTCGATATTTTAGGTAACGTCTATGTCGCCGATTCACAAAACGCGCAGATTCGTAAAATTACCCCGCTAGGGATCGTCAGCACGCTGGCCGGCTCCGGCGCAGTGGGCTACACAAATGGACTGAGTGAGAACGCGACCTTCTTTAACCCCAGCGGTGTTGCGCTCGACTCGAGCGGCAATGTGTATGTTGCCGATACCAGTAATAACGCCATTCGCGCTATTTCTCAGGCAGGGGTCGTGACGACCTTGGCCGGTTCGACAAACGGTGTCGCTGGTGATGTCAATGGCGTGGGCGCTACGGCTCGGTTTAATAATCCGACCGGCATTGCGATCGACGCGAATGGAAAAATTTATGTCGCTGAAGCCAATAACGTGTACATCCGTCTGATCACGCCGACGATCACGCCGCAGTAAGTTTTGCGCTTAGCACAACTTCGAACTCAAGAAAACAGCAAAGACTTGATCACCACCGGCACCACGCCCGGTGGGTCGAGTAATTCACCGACGTCGACAAAATCAAGCTCGCGCAGCACGATGCCATCGATCGAGACAATTTTTCCTGCGAGGTGCAACTCATGCTGCAAGATGCGGCCTAGGGAAGCCGCCACGTCGCCGTCGATCATCAGGAAGAGCGTCTCTTCCCGTTTTCCAGATGGCGCAGCAAACTGCATGATCGCGCGCGCCATGGCCAATAGTCGGGCATGCTCCGGTTCGCCGTCCCAAGTGAAGGCGATCGCCAGGCGCGCATCCGGTGTCAGGTTCAGGACCTCAGCCTTACTCGCCATGGTCGCGGCGATCAGATCCACATCCAGCGTCCCCGACAAATCCAGACCCAGATGCACCACCGGTACATTGTGCACCGGCAGAACCGTCATGTCGGGTACGTAAATCGTTTTGCCGCTCACCTGCACGGTAAATTGTGAGGCGCCGATCACGGTGGCGCGGATGCGCTCGAGCGGTTCGATCACGGGTATGGTGATGCGGGTTTTGATTTGTTTGACGATCGCCGCTGCGAGTAATTGCGCGATATCGCCATGACTGGCGCTTTCACGCTGAAAAATATACTCCGCCACACCACCAGAAAACGTAATGAAGTCCGGCGCCACGCTGCGCGATAAAGGCGCAGTCAGTGCCAGTGCCTGACCCAAGGCATCCAGCGAGGTTCCCGTCATCTGGTCGAGCACCAGCGTGGCCATGCGTTGGGCCATCGCCATGCGTACAGCCTCGCTGGCAAAGCTGGCAGGGGAGGCGAGTATGCCCAGATCAGCGGCCACCCGCTGTGCCGAATCATCAATGCGGGTCCAGGCACCCTTGTTATCTTGCGCTAACAGACGACCACCCACTGCAAAAGCCGCCACACTGATAATTTCGCCGCGATCAATCAGCGCCAGTTTAGTGGTGCCGCCGCCCACATCCACATGCAGCCCGCATTCATTGCGTCGGCGAGCCAGCGCACTCGCCCCCGAACCATGGGCGGCTAAAATACTTTCGAGTTTGTGGCCAGCAGTGGCGCACACAAATTTACCCGATTCAGCCGCAAAAATTTCGTCGATGGCGCGCGCATTGTGGCGCTTGATCGCTTCACCGGTGAGGATCACCGCGCCGCTATCGATATCACTGCGACGCAGGGCGGCATCGTGGTAGGCATCGTGGATAAAATGTGACAGCGCGTGGGCATCGATACTGCCATCGGCTAAAAAGGGTGTAAGCATGATGGGCGAGCGCCACAACACCTCCCGCTCGACGACCACAAAGCGGCTCGACAAACCTTCCGACAAACGTTTGAGCGTCACGCGGGCAAACAGCAGGTGCGAGGTGGAGCTGCCGATATCGATGCCGACGGTGCGCAGTTCGACCGTTTCTTGTTCCCAGATGATACGGGCGATCGCCGCACGATCGGCTTCGGACATTTTCTCGTGCTCATGATCAAAGTCGAGATCGTGCGGCATCAGGTCATCCTCGTAAAAAGATCAGCAAAAAAGATCAGCAAAAAGCAGTGCCAATCCCCATGCTTAAATCGCCGGACCGTTTGAGCGTGGCGTACTGATCACGCCAGTCAGGGCTTCTGGTGGCAAGGCCATAATCGCCGGCTCATCAAAGACTTCGCCCATCTCCGACATGACACCAGTCTTTTTCATTTCTTCGAGCCATTTGCGATGAATGCGCGGATCTTGATCTTCGTATTCGAGCTGGCGGCCACCTTGCGTGAGCGACAGCGAACCGGCACCCTCGGCGCTTTTGCGGCGCAGCGAAATAAACGGATAGCGCCGGCTTCCCAGACTACAGGCCAGATAGCGTGCCGGGTTAGGGCAGGTATTGAAATGCTGATGAAACATCCAGAACGGCGGCGTGTACATGAAGCCATGTCGCCAGGGGATTTCTTTGAATTCCGAATCGCCTTCATGCCAGAGCAGCGAATAGCCTTCGCCGTCAATCGCATGCACATGGGTGCCGGCAGCATGGCGATGGGCTTTCTTGTAACGGCCCTTGGGAATCTGCGAGACATGCGCATGCATGGTGCCATCGGCAAGAATGAAGCTGATATTGGTCGAACCCTTGCCGCGTTCTTCGAGCTCATACAGTTTGAAGCTGGCCAGGTCGTGCACAAAATTGGTTTCCCAGACATTGCGTTTCACCGGGTTGGTGCTGTGGCTATACGCGGTCAGATCGCCTTCACCTTCAAAATGTTTGGATTGACCGGCGCGCTCAGGAAAGGTGCACGGGTTATTAAAGACGAAATCGAGATTGTGATACAGGTTGATCGTGATCGGCGCGTCGTTGGTGCACGAGATCCGCACCGGACTTAAGCTAGTGCCATTAAAGATCTGATATTGGCAATTGAGCGGAATGGCGAACATCGCCTTAGGGCCCCATTCGAACACGCGCGTTTCGCCATTGGGCAGCCAGACCTTGGTCGAGCCATGACCGGCCAGCACAAAACAAAACACTTCATACAAATGCTTGACCGGACGCGTCTTGCCGCTGGGTGCGACTTCGATCACGTAATTAGCCATGAAATCCCCCGCGCCGTGGGTATGGGCGAAGCAGCCTTTGGCCTCATAGCGATCCCAGGTACCGGTTTCCAGTTCGAGTAGGTTATGGCCGAAATCCAGATGGATCGGAATCCCTTCGCCTTCGGCCCAGTCGCGATAAGGGTCAATCAAAAAGCGCGATTCGCGGGCCGTGTCCGGTGCATTGGCGGATGGATTGTCTGTGCCTTGCGTGCTCATTCTGGTCTCCCGATTTATTTTACAAGTTTGCCTAAGTATAGATACAGCGGGTAGGCATGTAAATAGTAAATTTCCATATATCAGAACAATGTCCCTCATAACAGAATAATGTTGGCGTCCCTCTTAGTGCCCGTCGATGGATCGGAAAATTATTCTCCTCTGGTGAAGGGATTCGGTGTGTGGCGTTCAAATTCTCCAAGGTATTCGTCAGGTATTGAAAGCATCCATTCAATGGATCAATTTAATGCCACAAGGAATTATCAAAGGCGACGTTTTTGTTCGGCACGCTGCACCTATTTTCATTTCAGCGACACCCCATATTCGCTTCTGCCTTTAATTTAAATTCCAGTTGGAAAAGGTCTGAAATTTCTTGTTCAAGCCTCGTTGCGAATCGCATTATTTATTCAAGAAAATTAATTTTCTATAGAAATTATTTTGCATTTCTATTTGGAAATTTTTTTGAATAAGTCTGCGGCATTTCTCGATAACGATGGTTTTGAATAGGTGAAATCATGTCCCCTAAAGAAACGAATTTAACGAATGATGAAGCGTATCTTTCGCGGCTTTATATGCTCACCAAGCATTTGCCGTCTTATTCGGATGCCTATGGGAATGGATCGAATTGGGGTGGCTGGCTGTCACTCTTGGCGCTCAGTCCTGTGCAGCTTGACCAGCTCAATGGCTTATCAGAAAGCGATGCCACAGCAAAGCGCGCCTCGATGCAGCAAGATAATCGGGATGCCGTTGCGGTGACATTTTTAGGCGAATGTATAAAAGCCAAACTTTACGCAGATCCGGCCGCCAGTTCTGCCGCGTTTATTGATGATTTATATGTTTACCTGTTAGGGAAAGACCGCGGCACCGATCTCGATGGCCGCGCATTTTGGACCACAAAATTAAACGAACTCAAAAGCATCGTTACCGATAGCACGCAGGCGAGCGCACATATCGCCATGCAAATTCTCAATTTTGTACTGGATGACTATCAAATCATCCCTCCTGGGCAAGACGAGGTGATCAAGGCGGCTAATACTGTAAAAAATTTGATCGAGCACCGTTATGAAGTCGCGAACTATGGATTGGAGCTGCAAAAGACACACCACACAGCCATTGATCTGACGCATTTGGAGAATATTTTTCATACCGTGGATACGTCGGCGGAGAGTGTCGTGAAGGCCAAAGAGGCATTAGAGCAATATGCCGGGGTCAATATGGACGGCAAGATCGTCGATTTTAATCTTGCGAATCAAAGCTTCACCGTGACTGCGCCGGATGGCTCGATTAAAACATTTACGTCTGATGCAAATGCCTTTTATGACGTTGGTAATGCGCAAGGCGTTATCAAGACCACGGGAGCCGGGACTGATACATTAACGCACAAGCAAGAAACGATTTTTCTGCAGGCACCGCAGGGAAGTCGTGTTGTTACGGCATTCACATCCTTGTTGCAAGAAAGTGGCTCGCTTGCGAATAGCAACGCGGACGCGCATAGCAACGCGATCGCCAAAGCCTTCAATCTGCCAGCGGGCGTTGATCTGCTGGAATATGATCCTGTCGCGAATAGTTACAGCACGACGGCCGGCATTCAGCCCGCCAATGAGGCCGCCTTGGCCGCCTTCGTCAATCTGAATACCTTCCTGCGTTTAGGCGCGCATTTGCTGATGAGTGAATCCGCTGCGAACGATGGGCCGACCTTGGAGCAGGCGACCTTCGCGGTACTGCAGGCAATGACTCGTTGGATTACTAATCATGCTGATCAGCAGTTTGATTTTACGGACATGGCTGTTTTGACTAGCGTACTCAAAGACAGTGACCTGCCAAAGGATCAGCTTAAAGATTCGCAAGGCAAGGATCTGCAAACTGCTTTTGAAGACAAGCTTGATGCCGATGTGTCCGATCTGGCAGCAAGCATGGTGAGTTTGGCTGGTCAGGTCAACGCAATCGTCGTGAGAGATCAGGCGGACCCGATTCAGCTGATGGTGAATCTGGGACAGTGGGCGGGTGGGGTAAATGATTTAACGAGTCTGATGCAGACGGCTTTGCAAACGCCTGATGGCTCTGATGGCACGCTGGGTGGTGTGCTTTCTTATGTAACGGTAGCGACTGGATATGCGAAGACCGTGGCTTTGATTCCGGTGTTTGATCCGACTGTGACGAATGGGTTGGATGATGCTGCTGTTAAGAAAGTTAATGATGTTGCGGCGGCGGGCGGTACGGGCGGTACGGGCGGTACAGATGGTACAGATGGTACAGATGGTACAGATAGTACAGATGGTACAGGTGGTACAGGAGGTACAGGAGGTACAGGAGGTACAGGAGGTACAGGTGGCACAGTGGTTGTCCCCGTGGCTGCAGGCCTCACTCTGGGCAGCATAAGTGGGTCGACGAGTGAAGGCGGTGCTACCGCCAGCTTTAGTGTTCAACTGAGTACACAGCCCACGGCCGACGTGACGCTTGCCCTCGTCAGTGATGATATGACGGAAGGCACCGTATCGAACACACTGACATTTACCAGCACCAACTGGAACACACCGCAGAGCGTCACCGTCACTGGGGTAGACGACAGCATCGTCGATGGTGATGTGGTCTACCACATCACGCTCACGGCTAGCTCGACAGATACGTCCTACAGTAACAAGATTGGTTCAGTCAATGTAACCAACACGGACAACGACGCAGCACTAAGCCTATCCATTTCAAATGCTACTGTTGGTGAAGCGGATGGCAAGGCCAACTTTACGGTAACGCGCAGCGGTGCCACGGGTGGTGTGACGACGGTTAGTTATGCCACGGGTACCGACACCATCTACGGTGCGACTGCAGGGAGTGACTATATTGCACAGAGCGGCACGCTGACATTTGCTGCGGGCGAGACGAGTAAAACCATCAGCGTAGTGATCAACGAAGATGTTATTGTAGAGAACACTGAAACCTTCCATGTGAGCTTGAGTAACATCCATGATTCGATCAGTTCAGCAGCATCGATCACACAAGCGACGGGCACCGGCCGGATTCAAGACAATGACTCAGCGGCGCTCATTGTCAGCAGCATAAGTGGTCCGACGAGTGAAGATGGCGATACCGCCAGCTTTACTGTTCAACTGAGCTTACAGCCTACCGCCAATGTGACGGTCACCCTCCGCAGCGATACTACGACGGAAGGCACCGTATCGAGCGCACTGACATTTACCAGTAGTAACTGGAACATACCGCAGCGCGTTATCGTTACCGGCGTTGACGACAACATTGATGATGGTGATATCGACTACACCATCTCTCTCCTGGCTACGTGGTCAGAAACGGAAAAGGATGCACGCGCGTTTGTCACTGTGACTAATACGGACAATGACGCCGCACCCACTCTGTCGATAGATTCGCGCAGCTTTAGTGAGGGCATTGGCACGGCCAGCTTTACGGTAACGCGCAGCGGTGCCACGGGTGGCGTGACGAGGGTTGATTATGCCACGGGTGACGACAGCGGCAGCGGTGGTGCGATTGCAGGGAGTGACTATACTGCAACGAACGGTACGCTGACGTTTGCCGCGGGCGATACGAGTAAAACCATCAGCGTAGTGATTAACGAAGATACTATTGTAGAAAACACTGAAACCTTCCATGTGAGCTTGAGTAACATCCAAGATTCATATAGTACGACAGCATCAATCATTCAAGCGACGGGCACCGGCACTATTAAAGACAATGACATTGCGCCCAATTCGCCAACTATCAAAAAATCTTCAAACGGTCAAGCCTTCACAGTCGATTATGGTGCTTCGCTGACGGCCACTATCAACGGCGTAGTGCTGAGTGATCTGACGACCAAATTTGTTATGAGCACCGTCAATGGTGTGGACGTCTATACAGCCAAGGTAGGCGCCTTTGTCGGCACGGAGGATATTGATCTGTCAGCGACGCTCACCGATACAGCTGGCAATACTTCAACATCGGGTATTTTAGAGAATCAAAGTCTTGATACGACGGCGCCCATGGCTCCGACCATCCTTAAGGGCGGAACCGGTCAAGCTTTCACGGTCGATCATGGCGCTGCGCTGACGGCCAGTATCAACGGCTTAGTGCTGAGTGATCTGACGACCAAGTTTGTTATGAGCACTGTTAATGCTCTAGACGTCTACACAGCAAAGGCCGGGGCCTTTGTCGGCACGGAGGATATTGACCTTTCAGCGACACTCACCGATACAGCGGGCAATATATCTACGTCGGGTGTTCTTGAGAATCAAAGTCTTGATACGACAGCGCCCACTGCTCCGACCATCCTTAAGGCCGGAACCGGTCAAGCCTTCACAGTCGATCATGGCGCTGTGCTGACGGCCAATATCAACGGCGTAGTGCTCAGCGATCTAATGACCAAGTTTGTTATGAGCACCGTCAATGGTGTGGACGTCTACACAGCAAAGGCAGGCGCCTTTGTTGGCACGGAGGATATTGACCTTTCAGCGACGCTCACCGATACAGCGGGCAATATATCTACGTCGGGTGTTCTTGAGAATCAATCTCTGGACGCGACGGTTCTTACAATTCCAATTCTCGTCCTCGCGTCTGACACCGGCAGTTCTTCCAGCGACAGCCTGACCAATAACGGTCAAGTCAACGTCACTGGCGTAGAAAATGGTGCTAGTTGGCAGTACTCGACGAACAGTGGCATTACTTGGTCGAATGGCAGCGGCACAAGCGTGACGATGACGGGGGATGGCGACAAGTCTGTAATGGTGCGTCAAAAAGATACGGCGGGGAATTTCTCCGATAGTTCGACAGCGCTGAATTTTTGGCTAGACAAAACCGCGCCAACGCTGTCATTAAGCACCCCAGCCGATAACGCCACCGCCATCGACGCTAACATCAAAATCGTATTAACTTTTGACGAGTCCATCCAAGCTGGCAGCGGTAATATCGTTATTAGCAATGGCACAGATACACGCCGCATCGCTGTTAATAGCTCGCAGGTCGCGATTTCAGGTATGAAATTGACGATTGATCCAACCGACTATCTACATAGCGATGGCAGTACATACAATGTGCAGATGGCCAGCGGGGTGATCCAAGATTTAGCTGGCAATCCCTATGCTGGTATTGGTGACGTGACTACACTTAATTTCAATGTGGTTAATTCGAGTGCGCCAGTAGCCAATGCAGATACAGCGACTGCACAAGAGGCCGGCAACAGCACATCAGGAATTAATCCAAGCGGTAATGTCATCAGCGGCAGCGATACTGGCACGGCCATTCACGTCACGTTGGCAAAGGTAGGCAGCATTGTAGTCGGTGGCACTGCGGTCAATACCAGCAGCACCTCAGCCAGTAATGCCACCAGCATTACCGGCGATTACGGTAACTTGGCCATCGGAGCAGACGGCAGTTATCTTTACACGGTCGCAAACAACAATAGCGCCATACAAGCCTTACAACAGGGCAGTTCGCTCACAGATACGTTCAGTTACCAGATTACCGACAATGCTGGCCAAACGGCGACGAGCACATTGACGGTGACGGTCCAAGGGGCGAATGATGCGCCGACTATAAGCACCGCGTTAAGCGATCAGAGCGCCACAGTGGGTACGGCCTTTAGTTATGTTGTGCCGGCATTTACGGATGTGGATAGCGGTGATGCGATTACCTACGCAGCGAGTGGCACTTTGCCAGCGGGGATCACGTTTGATGCAAATTACCGTACCTTTAGCGGCACGGCGACGGCAACACAGGCGGTACAAGTCATTACCGTCACGGGCACCGATAGTCAAGGGGCGACGGCGAGTAGTAGCTTTAACTTGATAGCAGTCAATTCGGTTGCTTATGTAACCCGCCTCGACTCCGGCCCACAAACCATCCCCAATGTCAGTACAGCAGACGTACAAATTATCCAAGGCACAGGCACAGCGGCAAACATTACCCTAGCCGATCTAACGACAACGATTAACATGCTGAACCAAACCACCACTGGCGGTACTAGCGCAGCGACTATAGACACCGCAGGTAAAATTTTGCAGGTCTTCAGCATCATTGCAGATTCGGGTAGCGGTGCGCTGGTCATTGGTACAGTACCTAATTCAGGTACGCTCTCGGCTAAATCAGATGGAGGGACCTTGACCATCTCGAATGCCTCCGCGAATCCAACTACTATCAATGCCGTTATTGCAAATAATACGAGCACATCTTCATTAACGATTGATGGTTCTGGGACGACTATTCTCAAAGGCACAAACACCTACACAGGCAAGACGATCGTGAATGCCGGCACATTGTCTATCACCACCGCATTGGACAATGTTGACACCACTTTGGGGGCAATCCCTAGTGGCATTGTTCCTGATCAATTGACCCTCAATGGCGGGACCTTACAAATAAGCGCAGCGAACACAACGATCGCTGCCAATCGCGGGATCACCTTAGGTGCCGACGGTGGAACGTTTGTGATGAATACTGGCACGTTGACGGTCAATAGTGTCATTACCGGTAGCGGGGCACTCACCAAGAGTGGTTCGACTACCTTAGTGCTGAATGGTCAGAATAATTACACCGGCAAGACGACGATTAGCAGCGCCAACGGCACACCCACCCTTGATATCAAGACACTTAAAGATGTGGGTGGAGGCGAGAGTTCTTTGGGCGCTCCCACAACGGTAGCTGATGGCACCATCGATATCGGCGCTAATGGCGTGTTGAGATACACAGGAACAACAGTGAGCACCAGTGATCGGGTCATTAATCTGAGTAACGTTTCGAGTAATAGCGGTGTTACGATCAATATAAATAATACGGGAACGTTAGCACTCACGGGAGGCGTGAGCAGTTCGGGTAGTTCTGGTACCTCGACGCTGACCCTAGGTGGGACTGGTGGTGGTGGTACGAACCTTGGCTTCGGCTCTGAAAGCGGTACCATTGCAAATGGTACTGGTACAAATATCACTGCGGTAACCAAGAGCGGGGCGAATGTCACATGGACACTCTCCGGTGCGAATACTTACACCGGCGTAACAAACATCAATGGCGGGATATTGAACCTCGGCTCGGCAGAAACTGCCAATACATCAGGCCCCCTGGGAAAACCTGCCACCGCTGCCAATAGCATTACCTTTGGTGGCGGCACCTTGCAGTATTCATCATCAAACGCGACTGACTATTCTGACCGCTTTAGTACTGCCGCAAATCAAGCTATTAGTATTGACACTAATGGCCAGAATGTCACCTTTGCTGCAGCACTAAGCAGCATTGGCGGCACAATGACTAAGTTAGGTGCGGGAACTTTGACGCTCACCCGTTTCAATACTTACACTGGCGGTACGCAAGTCAATGGTGGCACCTTATCGCTGAACAATGGCGGGTCCGCAGGCGCGATCAGAGGTGTCGTCACCATTAACTCCGGGGCGACACTTCTCGCCTCAAGCGTCGATGCACTTGGTTACACTCAGGGTTTCAAAGTCGACAACATCAACATCATCGGCGGCACACTGACTTCGACGGCCGCTGGCAATCAGGGCTGGGGTATCACCTACAGTCTAACTGGCGGTACGATGCAAACGAATGGCGGTACGAGCAGCAACACGACGACTTCAAAGTTTTCTTTCGGTCAGAATGCCGCCAGCGTGCCCATTGCGGTGTTCACAAACGCCAGCAACACAACCTCCACGATCGCCGGTCGAGTTGAATTACGCGGTGATAACAGCCTTACCGATGTGAACTTTACGGTCGACGACGGCACGGCGGCCACCGATCTGCTGGTGTCCGCGGCGATCACGCAAATCAGTGGGGCCGTTGTTGGCATTACAAAGTTGGGTACCGGGCTGATGGCACTTACCGGTACGAACACCTACACCGGCACCACCACGATTAGCGGGGGTACACTTAGTTTGTCGGGAGGGTCGGCGATTGCCGACACGGGTCCAGTGGTCATGAGTAACGCCGCAAACACATACTTGTCACTCCAGGCGAATGAGACGATTGGTTCACTTAGTGGCGGGGGGGTATTGGGCGGTAGTGTCGTACTCAATAACTTTGTTTTGACGACGGGTGGTAATAATAGATCGACAAGCTTTGCAGGCATCATCAGTGGAAGTGGCGGTATTACTAAAACCGGTACAGGCACACTGACGCTTTCCGGCAACAATAATTACAGCGGTCTCACCACCGTGAGTGGCGGTACTACTGGGTCGACCCCCACGCTGGTCGTTGGCCATAACAACGCTTTGGGTAGCACAGCTGGTGGGACGACAGTTAACGGTACTCAGGCATCATCAGCCGTAGGAAGCACCCGACTGCAATTAGCCAATGGCATTACAGTGACGGGCGAAACCCTGACGCTTAACACAACTGGAGGCCAACGCTCAGCGTTATATGCCAATAACACCAATGGTAACGCAGCCTGGAATGGCAATATCATTATTGACGGCTCAGGCAACGTTACGACTGTAGGAGCCATGTTTATAGTCGATGCGGGGACTCTCACAATCGGTGCGAACAGTGGTAACACCATTGATGCTAACGGTCTCAGTTTGACCTTGCGAGGCTCAGCTACAGGAACGATCAACAGTACGATCAATCTGGGTAGTGGCGCGCTCCTCAAAACCGATCAATCTACCTGGACCATCGCCTCAGCAAATAATACCTATACAGGTGACACGAATATCCTATTGGGAACTCTTGAATTTGGCACGATCGCTAATGCTGGGGTTAATTCCTCCATTGGCGCCGGAGCCAATATTATTCTCGGTCAGCCGAGCTCCACGGGAACAATGCGTTTCACCGGTGAAAGCGGTGGTACTAGCGATCGTTCGATTCAAATCGCCAACACGACTACAGGCTCTGCGGCTGGTGTACTCGAAAATACCGTCACTGGCCAAGCACTAACTTTGAGCGGCAACATTACTCCAGCAGAACCGACTGTTGCAGCCAGCCTAAGAGTGCAGGGCGCGGGTGACATGGTTCTCAGTGGCAGAATTTTTGGGTCGCTCATGACGCTGGCTAAGAACGGTACCGGTACGCTGACTCTCGCCGGTGAGAATACCTTCACTGGTGTAACGACCATTAGCGCTGGCACGCTCAAGCTGGGTGCTGCCGATAGCGGGGCCAATTCGCCATTGGGTACTAGCGCAAATGGCACTACCGTAGCATCGGGAGCGGTACTCGATCTCAATGGATTTAGTCTCTTAACGGCCGAAGCACTCACCTTGAACGGTACAGGTATTTCGAGTGGCGGTGCGCTGACGAATAGTTTAGCAACCAGCGCTTCATATAACGGTTTAATCACATTGGGTAGCGCTAGTAGTATTGTCGCCGCCAGCGGCGACATTGTCCTGTCGAATACCGGCATCATCACCGGAAATGGTTTCGGCCTCACATTGGGTGGCAATGCTACGGGCAGCAGTTTGGCAAGCATCATTGGCACTGATAGCGGGCCAGTGACGAAGCAAGGAACCGGGACATGGACTTTGACTGGTGAAAATACCTACACCGGCGCGACGCTCGTCAGTGCAGGTACGTTATTGGTAAATGGCGCACCGACCGGAACCAGTGCTGTTACTGTCAGCGCCGGCGCCACCTTGGGAGGCATTGGTTCGATCAAGGGGGCGGTGACTGATTCAGGCATCCTATCGCCAGGCGCAAGCGTGGGGGCGGTGGGTACGCTCAATGTCAACGGCAATGTGAATTTTAGCGCAGACGGGACACTGCATATTGACATTGATGGTAAAACTACAGACGAGCTTATCATTACCGGCACAGTCGATGTGACGAACCTGATCGTTGATTTAGCGTATTTGAACGCGCCTGATGCGGGCACCTACACCATTTTATCTGCAAGTACTTTGACCGGCACAATCGTCCCTAGCCACATCATTGGTTTAGGTGTCAACGACAGCATTGCCATCGTTGGAGGACAATATTTAATTTTCACACACAGTTAAAACTTCTGGGGTCAGGTCTTGACATGCCATATTTCGATAGTGAAATGTGGCATGTCAAGACCTGACCCCACGCCAAGAAAAGCTGGGACATCCACTACTTAAAATTTTTAGCAACACCATTTATCAAAGTAAAAATAGCAGGCCTTACTGATCCGCGTTTCTAGTAGGTACGGTTGTATTTTGCTGACATTTTCATCACAAATTGTCAGCCATCTCGAGCCAGCGGCTAGAATACTTTGATGGCAAAAGATCACGATTCTGGCTACAAGCTGCTGTTTTCGCATCCCGAGATGGTGCGTGATTTGCTCACCGGGTTCGTTCAAGGAGAATGGCTAAATAATGCCGATTTTTCGTCATTGACACGGGTGAACGGTAGCTACGTTACGCAGTCCGGTGAACCCGCACAAAGACACGACGATCTGGTCTGGAAAATTCGCATCAATGACCGTTGGCTCTACGTCTATTTGCTGCTGGAATTTCAGTCATCAACCGATCCGCTCATGGCGCTACGCATGATGGTCTACGTGGGGCTGCTATATCAGGACTTAGCCAAGCGGAAAGAATTTGCTGCAGATGGCAAATTGCCTCCCGTATTACCTATTGTCTTGTATAACGGCGTACCACGCTGGACGGCACCGGTGCTCATGGAAGAATTGGTGACGACACCGCCGGCAGGACTGGAATCTTACGTTCCGCGTTGTCGCTATTTGTTGCTCGATGAAGGACAGTATGGTGCCGATGTCCTGAACCCTTTGCGTAATTTGGTCGCCGCGTTGTTTCGGCTTGAAACGCAACGGGGATTGGATGATGTACGCAATGTTGTGGATGCTTTGATAGAATGGCTCAAAGAGGAAGACCAACGTTCATTACGGCGTGCGTTTGCGATCTGGATCAAACGTTTGCTACGCACCCAACTGCCTGACGCAGACATCGATGGTATAAACGAGTTACAGGAGGTACGCTCTATGCTCAGCGAAAATATCAAGAGTTGGTTCGATGAATATACGGACAAGGGATGGCAGAAGGGGCTTCAAGAGGGACGTCAGGTAGGCATTCAGGAAGGACGTCAGGAAGGACGTCAGGAGGGACGTCAGGAAGGACGTCAGGAGGGACGTCAGGAGGGACGTCAGGAAGGACGTCAGGAAGGACGTCAGGAGGGACGTCAGGAGGGAGAAGCCCTTGCTCTGCAGCGGCTGCTATCAAAACGTTTTGGTGCCATTCCTTCCAGCATCACCGACCAAATCGCTACTGCATCTGTAGAGCAGATCGAAGCATGGATCGATAGCGCAATTGATGCGCACCAGCTTGCGGATGTGTTCGGTAGTGCTGGGATCAGCTCAACCTGACCCCACGAATTTACAAATGCAGATCCGCCGCTGCAATCCCGATCAGTTTGAGTGCCTGGCTGGTGTCGGTGGACGTTATTGCGCCGGCGATGGCCAGGCCGTTAGCGATGGCGGTATCGGCGTCGGCGTAGCCTAGGCCCATGTCGATGGCGAAGGTTTTGCCGATGGCGATTTTGTTATCGAGTAAATCGGCGACATAGCCTACGTTGGGGTCGCCTTTGTAGGAATGCGCGACATCCAGGATGGAGAGCACCAGGCCGGCGCGCGCGAGCTGGCCGCTACTTAATTTATCGGACCAGAATTGCAGGCCCGCCGCGTCTGCGCCGGCGCTGCGACCCAGTTCATTTTTATAAATCAGATTGATGAAGTCGGCATTCGACATGTTGGCCGACATGCCGGTGTAGCGCGTGTACTGGATGCCGATGTCGTAGAAGGTATTGACGACTTCCTGCAACGATGTGCCTGCCGCCATCCGGTTAATCCAGTAAGCCAGCCCGTCCGCATCCGGTGTGCGGTTAAAAAACGCGATATAGAGTTCGACCAGATGACGCACGTCCGCTGCCGGTGCTGCCGCTGCCGTGGCCTGAATCGTGAGATTAACGCTGTAGTCGGTAAATTTGAGTGATTCGATATTGCTCAGCTGATCAATCCCATCCGCGCCAGTCTTGTCGCTCACGCTATAGCCGGTGGCGGTTTTGCTGATACTGTAGCTACTCAGCTTGCCGCTATAAACGGCCACGTCGATACCGCTGCCGCCGTCGAGAACATCGTTGCCCGCGCCGCCGGTGAGACTGTCATTGCCTGCTAAACCGGCGAGACTATCGTTGCCGCCGCCACCCAGTAATACATCATTGCCGGTGGTACCGGTGAGCGTTAAGCTGCTTGCAAAGGTAGTAAATTTTTCCGTCGTGGTGGGCTGGTATGCATTGCCGGATAAATCCTTAATGCTGCCTGGCGCAAATTCCACCGTGTAGGTCGTGCCGGCCAGCAGATCAGCGATGGGATTGATGATCAGGGCGTTGCCAGCGATGGTCAGGTTACCGCTGGTGGCGGCGTCGATGCTGGTGAAGACTTTGCCGGCGAGATCCTTGATGACGATATTGCCGCTGCCGCGCGTGATCGCTTCGCTAAAATTGACGGTGATGTTGGTGTTCGTTGCAATGCCCGATGTGCCCGATACGGGATTAAAGCTGGTGACGAGCGGCGGACTCACGTCGCTGGCGGTTTTGTCGACTAGCGTGACGTAATTGCTGGTGGCGATGAAGGTGCTGGTTTCAAATTCACCGATGGTCTTGTACAGCACCGCGCGAAAATATTCATCGCCTTCGACCAGATTGTCGAGCAGGGTCGGTACTGTCACGGTTTGGCTGGTCGGCCCGCCTGGCGAGAAGGTAATCGCCCGATCCGAAAATCCCGCGTAGTCACCCGCGCCGGTGCTGGCGGTTCCGGCCAGCGTAGAAAAATAAATCGTCGTCGGGCTGGTGACAGCGCCGTTGACGCTGACGGTAAAAGTGGCCGTTTGGCCTTCGTCAACGCTGTTGGGACCTTTGATACTAAAAATCGTGCCGGGCAGCGCGGCCGCGATGGTGTTAAAACTGTAGTTACTGGTGCCGGCAAAGGCATTGCCAGCCAAATCACGGATGTCAGCCGCGTCGATGCGCACGTTGTAACTCGACCCATTTGCCAGCTGGGTGGACGGTGCGATCGTGAGCGTGCTGCCGGCTATCGAGAGCCGACTGCTGGTGCTGACATCGAAGTTTTCTGTCATCTGACCAGTCGTGGTATTCCACAGTCCGATGCTGCCGCTGCCAAATGTAATCGCCTCACTAAAGTTGATCACGATGCTGGCCGCAGTGCCCACATTGTTGGCCCCGCTCTTGGGACTAAAACTGAGCACCGTCGGCGGTGTTGTGTCGGCAGCAGTAACATAGTCAGATGCCAGTACCAATTGGTCATCAAACTGAAAATACGTGATGCCAAACAGGGTATCTGCGCCATCCTTGCTATCGCTGACAACGAAACTGTTTTTACTGGATGAATACGTGATCGTGGCCGAGGCAAAGCTGCTGTGAAATACCGCCGTATCCGTGCCGCCGCCGCCGTACAGGGTGTCATTGCCGGCGCCGCCATCGAGCGTATTCTGTCCATCGTTACCGATGAGCGTATCGTTACCGCTGCCGCCGATCGCATCTTCGATCACGCAGCCAAAAGCAATCGCCAGATTATTAGCGCCGGTGTAGGTCGGTACTGGCGGTGGACTGGCCCAGGTATAGCCCGCGGTCGCATCCGAGGTGATTGTGATGGAAGAAAAATGCCCTTGCTGTAAATCGATGACGCAGGCTTTGGAAAAATTGGCGACAGAAATGGTATCAACCCCGCCGCCGTCCCAGATGGTGCGGAAAAACGGGCTCGCCGGATCAAAGGTATAGGTGGTATTGCTGGCGTTGTAACTGGTATTGGCGCCATACAGATACTGCATCGCCGCCACGTCATACAGCATGGGCGTATCCGGATTCACGCCAAACGATTGCCAGTACACCGTGCCATCAGCGTTATGCATGAGCCGCACAAATAGATTATTAGGCGGATCCTGATACGCCATCAGCGAGTAAAGCCGGCTATTTTGCGCATCCGGCAAAACGTCGCTGCCTTCAAACGGATGCTTCAAGCCCAGAGCGTGACCGATTTCATGCATCAGCGCTTCGTAGTTATAGCTGCCGACAGTCCAGTCAGTCGACGTCAGGCCTTTGGCGGTGGAGGCCAGCCAGATGTCACCGCCTGCCGGGGCATTGGCTTGCGGATAATTAGCCCAGCCCCAGGCAGCGGTACCGGTCGGCGTGGAGGTATTGGCGGAAGTCCAGGCCAGGCGGATATCACCGACCGTCGTCGAGGTTTCGGGGATTTCAGTAAAGCGGATATTGGCGACATTAGCCCAGGCCTGCAAGGCGTTACGCGCCGAGGCCTGCTGCTCTGCATCCAGGCCAAAGTGGTAGGGCGCCGTATTTTCATACAGGCTAGAATAGCTATTGACACTACGTGCCCCCGAAAAAACGGCGGTGCCATAACTAGTCCAAGGGTAGCTAACACTGATATCGAGCCCAGCGCCACCAACCCATTTAACGCCCGCCAGCAGCGCATCGATCCAGGTCAGATTAGCCGGGGTGACATTACTAACAGCCGCAGTAGAAGTAGGCGAGGACAAGATCGATAGCCAGAGTAAATTTTATCAAGCAATATTATAAATGCTGGGGTCAGGTCTTGACATGACAGTTTTTAACACTCGACTTCAGGCCTTTTTTCGATTTCATTTTTTGAAAACTGTCATGTCAAGACCTGACCCCAGGGTTTTTTAGTGCGCCTCTGGTAATTCGTTCCATTGGGTGGTGAATCGTGGGGAGCGATTTTCCGCGCGCATAGCCCAGCGTTGGGTGGTGCCGGTGGCGCCGGTGCGTAGGGTGTGGCGACCGTATTGGCGGTTGAGGGTGTCCATGGCGGCCATTAAGTTGCTGGATCGGGCGCGGGCTGCCGGGTCGTCAAACAGGGTTCCTTGACGGGCTGTTTTGTCGGATAAGAGGGTCAGCATGATGCCGGTTTTTTTGTAGCGATAGCCGGGTTTGAAGAGCAGATTCAGACCCAGCAGGGCCGACTCGGTCAGAGCCAGGGTGTCGTCGCTGACGTCGGCTAGCGGCACGAGTAAGCCGGCGTTATATTGCGGCTCGTCGTTTTTGAAACGATTGGTCTGGACAAACACATGCACCGCCGCAGCCACGGAGCCCTGTGTGCGTAATTTTTCAGCAGCGCTGCCGACGTGGGTCGATACGGCTTCGCGTAGTTCGGCGAGCGACGTGACTGCAGCGCCAAAACTACGCGAACTCATGATTTGCTGTTTGGGCGGTGCGATGTCTTCCAGATCAAGGCAGGAAATGCCGCGTAGTTCATTGCAGGTACGTTCCATGACAACGCCGAACTGGGCCCTTATGTCGGCCGGACGCGCGTTGCGCAGATCGAGTACGGTCTCAATATTCATCGCCTGCAGACGAGCGTGGATGCGCCGCCCCACACCCCATACTTCGCCCACCTCTAGCTGATGCATCCACTGCAAACGCTCCTGCCGCGACAGCGCATGCAGATCGCACACCCCATCGAAGACGGGGTTTTTTTTCGCCAGATGATTGGCCAGCTTGGCTAAGGTCTTGGTCGGACCGCAGCCCACGCAGACCGGCAAGCCAGTCCATTGCGCGATCCGTTCACGCATGATCTGCCCCATGGCCGGTGCGCCGCCATACAGATGCGCCACCGTTTCAATACGCAAAAAACTTTCGTCGATGCTGTAGACCTCAATCTCGGGGGCGAAGTCGCGCAGGATGGTCGCGACGCGATTACTCATGTCGCCATATAAGGTGTAATTTGAGGACAGTGCGCGGATGCCGTGCTCAATGGCCAGCTCTTTCATCTTGAACCAGGGCGTGCCCATCTTGACGCCCAGCGCCTTGACTTCGTTACTGCGGGCGACGGCGCAGCCATCGTTATTCGATAAGACGACCAGCGGCACCCGCTCCAGACGCGGCTGAAATACCCGCTCGCAGGAGACATAAAAATTGTTTACATCCACCAAGGCGAACTGCGGTGCCATCGACATGTTCAGCCCTTGGACTGGTAACGCCGCACCACACCCACCACCACGCCCCAGACCTGTAGCTCGGTGCCATCGGCAAAGGTGATCGGCGCATAGCGCGGATTTTCTGCCCGCAGCTCGACCTTGCCGCGGTATTTGTAGAGCCGCTTGATGGTGTATTCGCCATCCACGGCAGCGACCACGATATCGCGATTCTTGGCTTGCAGCGCGCGGTCGACCACGACTTTGTCGCCGTCTTCAATGGCCGCGCCGATCATCGAATCGCCACGCACCGTAAACATAAAGGTGGCCGGTTTGTTCCGCACCAAATAATCATTCAGGTCCAGACCTTCGTCGGTATAGTCGGTGGCCGGCGAAGGAAAACCCGCCGACAGGGGATGCACCAGCAGGCGCAGTTCGTGTCCCGCGGGCTGCTGCAGCGCCGGGCAGGGGAAGGGATCAAGGGATGGCTGAACGAGGGACACGAGCATCTTCATCAAAAGAGTCAAAGCGTAATAATACTGTATATAAACACAGTTATTTCATCGCATGGAAAATTTTAAACAGTGCCTCGCTCAAAGCACATTGAAAGCCATTTTTTTCTTATTTTAATGAAACAATCCTAGATTATGAGAAATTTGAATCCATGCTATATTTATGTTGCACGATAGAATTTAAAAAGAATTTGCACACCGTGTGAGCGATTGCCCGATCGCTTGAGACTACCCAAAGAGGAATGTGAAATGCTGACCAAAGTTGATGTATTAAAAGATAAAAAATATGCGACGTTACAGAGAGTTATTCCGCTGACGATTCTGGCCGCCTTTGTTTCTTCCTGCGGCAGCAATTCCGCTAATGTACAGGGCTTTAGCCCGCCGGCGATTTATGATGCCAAGACGGCCATCGTTCCACCGGATCTGACAGTTTCCTGCCCGATCACGACCTCGTCGATCAGCAGCCTGGTGACCAAAGGAACTGGCTTGGCCTTCAACGGCGCTTCGTTTGGCACGACCGGCACTTATACCTACGTGCTGGCCGAAGCCACCGGTGTGGCTTCGGCCAAGGATGCCTGTGCGGCCACGATCGTGGACTTGAAAAATGCCGGCGATGCGAACGGTAACGTGACGTATAAATTTGACGTCGTCATTTTGCGTCCGACCGATAACGCCAAGTCGAATGGTAATTTGCTGTACGAGGTCAATAACCGCAGCAATACCAATTCGGTGACCGCATTAAATGATACCAACAGCAATGATTTGTTCACCAACGTCAAGCCGGTCATTCCAGCCGCAGCAACAGGGACTGTATCCGGCACGGGTGCGGGTAATGCTTACCTGTTTAATGGCACGACGGTCGTCTGGTCAGGCTGGCAGGGCGATCGCCCGCAAACACTGAACATCGCGACAGCAGCCATTGATGCGACCACCAAATGGTACTTGCCTGGTATGACCCTGCCGGTGGCACTCGATGCCGCCAAGAGCAATGCCAAGATCACTGGCCAGGTACAGGATGAATTCATTGCTGATACCGCGATGCTGACGACCAATCTGCTGGGCACCTATTACAACCGTGCCCCAAGCACGACGGCAACGCTGACGATTCAGAAAACCGCCATGTCGACCCCGATTACAGTCGATCCGTCGCTTTGGACATATACCGCCGGTACAGGCAAGGCCGAGGGCGGCAACACCGGCGCTACCGGCTACGGCAATGTGGCGATTAACCGCGCTGGCATTACCGCCGATGCAAAATATGCGGATGCGCTTGATGCTGGTAAGGACTTCGGTTCGATCTACCATTTCAATTACACGGCGATCGATCCGCGGCCGATTGGTTTAGGCTTTTTGGCGGTGCGTGATTTAATTTCGTATCTGCGCTACGGCACCAAAGA
Organism: Oxalobacteraceae bacterium; assembly: GCA_947374865.1. Classification (GTDB taxonomy): domain Bacteria; phylum Pseudomonadota; class Gammaproteobacteria; order Burkholderiales; family Burkholderiaceae_D; genus CANFLV01. Next base: position 139,802 of record CANCDR010000001.1, on the reverse strand, counting down.
TGGCGCCGGCAATGCTAATCCACTGGGCACCACCATCAAGACGGCCCTCTCGACCGGCATTTCGCAGTCAGGACGTTTCTTGCGTGATTTCCTTTGGCAAGGCTTTAATGCCGACGCCAGCTTGCGCCCGGTTTTTGATGGCATGCTGCCCCTCGTTGGTGGTTCGCGTAAAACCTACACCAACTATCGCTGGGCCAAGCCAGGTGATTATTCGCGTCAGCACGAAACGCATTACACACCAGGCGATCAGTTCCCGTTTTCATACGCCACGCTGACCGATCCCTTGACCGGCAAGACCGATGGCTTGTTGAAAAAATGTACTGAGACAAACACCTGCCCGAAAGTGTTCCAGTACGATAGCCCGATTGAATTCGGCGGCGCACGCGCTTCGCTGACAGTCACCGATGGCATCGGCAACGATGTGGCGATTCCAAGTAATGTACGGATGTTTTATGCCACAGGCACCTCGCATGGCCCAACGCAGTTAGCAAATAACGTGATTGCGCAGCCAGATTTTTCAGTCGACCGCGCCGTTGCCGCAACAGCGGTAGCACCACTGCCGACAGCGATCAATGCCAGCTCGGCCCTGTACCGCGCGCTCCTGACCAACCTGACCGGCTGGGTAAAGGGCACGGCAACGCCATTGGCGAGCAATTTCCCTAAGGTGTCTGACGGCACCATGGCAGTCCCAAGTGCCTTGCCATCCAGCCTGGGTGCGCCAGACTTGTCTTTAATCGGACTGGGCTATAACGGTGTCTACAATACGCTCAGCGTGAATGATGAAAGCGTGATTCCATCGGCCGTGTCGACCAAGTACTACGTTGTCCATTTGCCGAAAACGGATGCGCAAAGTAATGACCTGGCCGGCGTCAAAATGCCTGACAGCGCCGTGCCGATTGCCACCTACAAAGGTTATAGCCTGCGCCGCAGCGGTTTTGTGGCCGGTGATCAGAATGGCTTGAGCAGCTCCCAGTTAGCCTTTGCGCTGACCAAGGCTTCCAAGCTGGCGGGCGATTCCAGAAAGAGTGTCGAGGAATTATATGGCACCAAAGCGGCTTACTTAGCTGCCTGGAATAAATCGATCGATGATCTGGTAGCCAGTGGTTTCATGCTGCCCGAGGATGCTGTCATGTACAAAAACCGTGGCGTGATGCAGACCCTGCAAGCCAACTTTGCTAAGCTGCCTTGAGTTTGATAATGCTGTAGTAAGGTAAAAAAGTCGTAAAAAAGCGGGGCTTCAGAAGTGATTTTGAAGCCCCGCTTTTGGTTGATACTTTTGCACGCGCCTTTGCTGCAAGCGCTACACTGCCCAGATGACTTTAGGCCTTCTTGGCATAGACCTGGCACCAGCCTTTGGCATTTACCTGCTTGCCACCCAGGACGGCACAGCCACCCCATGCGTCACCTTTTTTACCTTGGAACAAGGCACAGCCAGAGCAATTATTGCCCGCGGCATAGGTAGGATATTTTTTTGCATCGACCTTCGTTGCATCATGCTTATAGCCAAGGTTTGCAGCAGCGGGATCAGATTCTTCAATTTTGGCAGCCTGCGCAAAAGCCGCGCGGGAAGCAGTCAGCGCCAGAGCGGCGGCGGGAATGGCGTGGAGAACGAATTGACGACGAGTAGTCATGGTGTGCTTTCAAAGGGTGGATAGAGGCTGGGAATAGGCAAGACAAAACGTGTCAGACTGAACCAGTTTTCATGGCTAATAAGTTGCATATTCAACAGAACAACAAGTTTAGCACTTTCTTGGCTGAACCTGCTGGACCTGCTGATCCTGCGCCACGCCCTCTGCATCGGGACCCTCACGCATGGCGAAACTATTTACGCCACCAAGAACCTCATTTTTCTAGTCCCCTGAGCGCCCGTGGTGCCGTAGAACAATCCGCGTCGTATTCATCGGCTGCACGGCGATAATGACGCTGAGCTTTTTCCGCTGAGTGGGCGCGAATATGCGCCATGTCTTCTTTGCGCCATTTGACGCGTTGGGACAATGCCAGGCAGTGCCGCCGCCGTTCGGCCGCTAGTTTGGCCTGGTGTTGCTGTTGCCTGGCTTGTTCGGCTTCGATTGCGGCATGGGCTTTTTCGATCTGTACCAAGGTATTTTTTTCACGCAGGGCGGTTCTTTGTGCCTGTTTAGCGTCGTCGGTGTCCACCTTGGGCGTGGGACGCAAGAGCGTATGATTGCCTTCGCTGCAGGGCGTGTCACTGTAGGTAATCTTGCCGTTGACATCGCATTTAAAGATCGCCCAGGCAGGCGCGCTGATGGCCAACAAAAGGCTTAACAATAGGCCTAACAAATGGCGCAACGAGCGATGAAAAAAGAGATGCTGCAAGAGATGAAGTGCACGATGAAGTGCACGATGAAGTAAGCGGCAGAAGAGCGGAATTCGGGTCATGGCTTTTTAAGAAAAAAAGTTTAGATGACTTTCCCCGGATTCATAAGATTCTGTGGATCAAGGGCGCGCTTGATGGCCTGCATCAGCTGTATTTCTACAGCGGATTTATAGCGTCGGATTTCATCCCGCTTCAAGGCCCCCAGGCCGTGTTCGGCCGAAATCGAGCCGGCGAACTGCTCAACGCTGTCGTGCACCACACGGTTGACTGCGTCTTGGTGGCCGATAAATTCCTCGGCAGAAGTCCCCAAGGCCGGCGAGACGTTGTAATGCAAATTACCATCGCCGAGGTGGCCGAAAGTCACCATGCGACAGCCCGGAAAATCACGTTGCAACAGTGCATCGGTGAGGCGGATAAAGTCAGCAATACAGGAAATCGGCAGAGAAATATCGTGCTTGATATTCTTGCCTTCGGTCGCTTGCGCGTTAGAGATATTTTCCCTTAACTGCCACAGTGCAGCCGATTGCGCCATGGAGGCAGCGACGACCGCATCGCCAATGATCTGCTGTTCAAGAGCTGCCGTCATGAGCGACTCGAGCAGGGCGGTGGCATGTTCGACTGATTCGTTATCGGAGATTTCCAGCAAGACGGTGTAGGCAAAGGTGTCCGGCAGTGCGCGTCGAGTTTGCGGGTAGTGCTTCGTCACTAACTGCAGGCACAGATCCGACATCAGCTCAAAGGCAGTGAGGGTGGCGCCACAGTGGGCTTGTGCCAGGCTGAGTAATTGCAGTGCCTGCTCGGGCGAATCCAGTCCGGCCAGGGCTGTCAATTGAGCCGCCGGACGGGGAAATAATTTCATCGTCGCCGCGGTGATGATGCCCAGCGTACCTTCGGCACCGATGAATACATCGCGCAGATCATAGCCGGTATTGTCCTTACGCAGACCACGCAGGCCATGCCAAATTTCGCCCTGTGCGGTGACGACTTCCAGTCCCAGACACAGTTCGCGCGTATTGCCATAGCGGAGTACGGCCGTACCGCCGGCATTGGTCGATAAATTGCCGCCGATCGTGCAGCTGCCTTCTGCTGCCAGTGAGAGCGGGAAGAGCCGTTCGGCTTGTTGCGCAGCCTCCTGCACCTGTGCCAGACGGCAGCCGGCATCGAGCGTGATGGTGTTATTGCGGATATCGATCTGCCGCACCGACTGCATGCGCGTCAAGGACAGCACGATGGCCTGGCCACTTTGATCGGGCACACTGCCCAGCACCAGCCCGGTATTACCGCCTTGCGGCACCACCGGTACGCCATATTCCCCACACAGGCGGACGATGGCTGCGACCTGTTCTGTGCTGGCTGGTCGGATCACGGCTACTGCGCGGCCGGTAAAGCGTTGGCGCCAGTCGGTCAGATAGGCTGCCATGTCGTCGGCGCTGGTGAGCACAAAGGCATCCCCTACCACTTCCCGACAGCGGCGCAGAAAAACACTCATTGTGCGGCTTTTTGAATTGCCTCACGGGCCAGTTTTTTGGCAGCCTGCTTGAGCGGACGCAGGAACAAGATGGCGCTGAAAAAGAATAAACAGCTCAGCGTCACTTCAGCCAGCGCCAGCCAAGCGGACAAGCCGACATCAATCCCGCTGATGCTGGTGGCACGTACCACGCCTTCGGTAAAGTACAGCAGGATAAACATCGACGACCATTGCAGGGTGTAGACATCGCGCTTGAGAATGCCGCGCAAGGGAAACAGCAGCGGCAGCGCCTTGAGCGCCATCCACGAACCACCTGGGCGTAGCGGCGAGAGCCAGATTTCCCATGTCACGCACAGAATAATCAGCGCGACCAGACTCGCTACGCTGAGGCGATAGGTGAATTTTTGTTGGGTACTTTCCATTAGGCGCTCCGCAGTTTGACGGCTGTTTCGGCCAGCCGGCGACCGAGCGCGATGGCCAGTAGTCGGGTTTCATCGGTGATGGCTTGGGTGCCGCTGATACCTGACCAGTGCGTGGCACCATACGGCGAGCCGCCGCTGGCAGTGCCCATCAATTCAGGGTGCGTATAGGGCAGGCCAAGTAGCAGCATGCCGTGATGCAGCAGCGGCAGCATCATCGACAGCAGAGTCGATTCCTGGCCGCCGTGCAGACTGCCGGTAGAGGTAAACACGCAGGCCGGTTTGCCGACTAAGGTACCGGCCAGCCAGTCGGCCGAGGTGCCATCCAAAAAATATTTCAGTGCTGCGGCCATATTGCCAAAACGGGTCGGGGAACCGAGTGCCAGGCCGGCGCATTCTTGCAAATCGGCGCTTTCCACATAGGGTGCACCACTGCTTGGGATCTCGGGTTCGCTGGCCTCGGTGACGGTCGATACCGACGGCACGGTACGCAGTCGGGCATCACAGCCGGGCACGCTCTCGATGCCTTGGGCGATGAATTCGGCCAGTTTGCGCGTGGCGCCGTGGCGCGAATAGTAAAGGACCAGTAGGGTCAGTGGAGTTGATGTCATGCGCAGTATTATAGGATGGTTTAGCGACCCTTAAGCACTGCGCAGCAGGATAAGCTTTCGTTTAAATGGGCCAAAGGTGATGCCGGATGTAAAATGACCTGAAGTGCGGCGATTTATCCGCGCTGTGACCGGTATGCTTGATATGATGGCAGGCCTATTTTGACGTACGCCCTGTTCAATCCGCATGCCCCTGACTAATCAAACTTCGCCATCCGCACATTCGCAGCCTCAATCGCCTAACAGGGCTAATGCGGCCAATAGGAGCGATATGACCGCCTTGCGCACGCAATTTCGCTGGGAACGCATACGCGATCTGCTGCGCTATGCCGTGCGCCGTCTCGACGAGGAACGTCTGCCACAGGTGGCCGGCAGTCTGACTTTTACCACCACCTTGGCGCTGGTGCCGATGTTGACGATTGCCTTGGCGATCTTCACCACCTTCCCGATGTTTGCCGCGCTGCGCGCTGCGCTCGAAGCCTACTTCGTCCAAAGCCTCATGCCCAAGGCGATTGCCAATACCATTCTGGGGAATTTATCGCTCTTTGCTGCTAAGGCATCACGCCTGTCGGCATTCGGTGCGGCGGCACTGGTCGTGACGGTGGTGGCCATGCTGGGCATGGTCGACCGGGCCTTTAACCATATCTGGCGGGTACAAATACGTCGCCCGATCGCACAGCGGATTTTAGTTTATTGGGCCATCGTGACGCTCGGCCCATTGCTGATCGGTTTTTCCATGACGATCACTTCCTTTCTGTTTACCGCGACCACCGGTGTTGTTTCTAAAGTGCCTTTTGTCGGTGTCGTGTTTTACACCCTAGTCTCGATCGCGTTGACCATGATCGCATTCGCACTGTCTTACATGGCATTGCCGAACCGGACAGTCGAATGGCGCGACGCGGCATGGGGGGGGCTGGTGGCCGCGGTCGCCTTTGAAATCGCCAAGCGTATCTTCGCCATGTTTGTGACGCACTTTTCCAGCTATACCGTGGTGTATGGCGCGCTGGCTGCTCTGCCCTTATTTTTGGTGTGGATTTACGTTTCCTGGCTGGTGACGCTAGTGGGCGCGGTGATCACTGCCTCGTTGCCGATTCTGCGCTATGAGCGTTGGTGGCATGTGAGCACGCCGGTCAGCGCGTTCATTGATGCCATGACGATCCTAGAAATGCTCCATGCCGCGCGCAGTAGTACCGGTTCGGCGGCAGTCGAAGGCAGCCTGATTCGCGCGCAGACCCGGATCGGGGTGGCCGAATCCGAGGCCTTGCTGGAAAAAATGCGCGAAGCGGGTTGGGTCGCGCGCATCAAACCAACGGTCTCACGGCGTGTGCAATGGGGCAAACGGATCAGCGAAGGCCTCGATGCCTGGAGCCTGCTGGCCAATCCGACTCAACTGCGCGTGGCCGATGTGTATCGACTGTTTGTCTTTGATTCCAGCGCCAACCCAGCCTTGGCACGGCAGGTGGAGGCCGCCATTGAGCAGGGACTGGCCAATTCTCTGGCAACGCAGTTTGCTAGTCCTGAAACGACGCCTGCCCGGTAAGCATCTGCCAGTACATCACCCAGTCGCCCATGAAGGAATACAGCGGATGTTGGAAGGTCGCCGGACGATTTTTTTCAAACATAAAGTGGCCGACCCAGGCAAAGCCATAACCAGACACCAGCGCCCCCAGCAGGTACCAGGCATTGCCCGTTAATACCAAAGCGAGCAGGCACAGGAGGGCGAGAGTGGAGCCGATAAAATGCAACTCGCGGCAGACGCGGTTAGCATGTTGCGCCAGATAGTCGGGATAAAATTCGGCAAAACTGGCGTAAGGTTTTTTTTCGATGGTGGTCGTCATGACGAACTCCTGATAATCAAAAAGTAACGCCTTTCAGCATAGGCTTGCCAAGCCGCCAATGCAAGGCGAATCATCTACTTTTTACCGCAGGATCAGATTGCGCAGCGCTGGCTTTTTTATGACAGGTACGCTACATTGGAATCGACTAATAAAAATGACGGAGGTGGCGTGATGAAGGTTTCAGAAATTCTCCAGGTGAAGGGCAACATCCTCTATACGGTGACACCTGATTCACCTCTGATCGACGCCGTCAATATCATGGCGGAAAAAGATATCGGCTCGCTGGTCGTGATGGAGTTTGGTGAGCTCGTCGGCATGCTCACTTTCCGCGAAGTCATGCAGGCGGTGCATGTGAATGGGGGCCAGGTTGGCGACAATACGGTGCGCAAACACATGGATGATCATCCCATCACCATTACCCCCGAAACAGAAATCAATGAAGTGCGGCGTCTGATGCTCGAGCGTCATGCGCGCTATGTGCCTGTCGTCGATGCGCGCACGCTCATGGGCGTGATGTCGTTTTATGACGTGGCCAAAGCCGTGTTTGAAGCGCAGAGCTTTGAAAATAAAATGTTAAAGGCTTACATTCGCGACTGGCCGGCCGATGCAGACGATGCGAGTTAAGGCCTGTAGATCCAACATGGATCCGTACTAAAATAAGTCAGGCACACCTTGAATCCGTAATCTCTGCCGTTCCGGTTTTTAGTAACCATGAACGGCTTTTTTACCGCCCTAACCACAACCACAACCGTAAGTACAACTATTAGAGGTGCATATGCATATTGCCATCGTAGGTGCCGGTCTGGCCGGCCTCTGTTGCGCCAAAGGGCTGCAGGAACAGGGTTATTGCGTGACGCTCTATGAAAAGAGTCGTGGTACTGGCGGTCGCATGGCAACGCGGCGCACGGAACTAGGTGGCTTCGATCACGGCGCACAATATTTTACGGCGACCAGCGAGCGCTTCAAAAAACAAGTCACGGCCTGGCGCAAGGCTGGCTGGGTGGCTCCCTGGGACGCTAAAATAGTTACCCTCGATCACGGCATAACGCGACCTGCCGGACGCAGCCAGCAACGTCTGGTCGGCGTGCCCGGCATGCGCTCGCTGTCAGAGCAGCTGGCCATTGGTCTCGATATTCGATATGAGCAACAGGTGCTGGACATCGAAGCCTATGGTAAGCAATGGGTCCTGTCAGTAAAAAGCGATACGGTAGCGATCCCTGCCACGGCCGGCCCCTTTGATGCGGTGCTCATTGCTGTACCGGCCGATCAGGCGCAAGGTCTGCTGACGGTCGCGCCCAAGTTTGCGCAGCAGGCCAAGGCGGCCAGTATGGCGCCCTGCTGGACTCTGATGATGGCATTTCAGGAGCCGCTCGAACTGGGCTACGACGCGGCCTGGGTGCAGAACGCGCGCTTAGGCTGGATTAGTCGCGACTCCTCCAAGCCAGGTCGGCGTGCAGGCGATCACTGGGTGGCGCATGCCACGGTCGACTGGAGCATCGAACATCTGGAAGATGAACCTGAGCGGGCCAAGGAAAAGCTGCTCAAGTCGTTTCACGAATCGACGGGGTCTGCGGTGCAGCCGATCTATGCGACCGTGCATCGATGGCGTTATGCGCAGGCGCTTAAGCCGCTCGGGCTCGACTGCCTGTGGGATGCCGGCCAGCGCATTGGCGTCTGTGGCGACTGGTTTGCTGCCGGCCTCGATGGCGCTGGGCGAATCGAAAATGCTTACCTGAGCGCGCAGGCGCTGGTGAAAAAAATCACGCCATAGCACGACGGCTAAACGGCTGCTTAACCGCTGCTTAAACCACGACTTAAGGCAGCAAGACCGACATTTCCTGCGCGGTGCGCAATAAGCTGGGCAGGAAATGTTCTTTCATATGCTGGCTCGATATACGGCCGGCTTGTGCGCCGACATTCAGCGCGGCCACCACCCTGCCAGACGCCCCGCGCAGCGGAACGGCGATCGAGCGCAAGCCGATTTCCAGTTCTTCTTCAACGATGGCGTAGCCTTGTTCCGCGACTTCCTTGAGCAGGGTTTGCAGCCTTGTTCGGGAGACGATCGTGTGCTGCGTGAAAGCCTTTAATTCGTTCTTGTCTAAGTAAGCCGACATCGCCTCTGCCGACTGACTTGCCAACATTACCCGACCCAGAGACGTACAGTAAGCCGGTAAGCGGCTGCCGGTGTTTAAGGCCACCGACATGATGCGCGCCGTCGCTGAGCGGGCCACGTACAGAATCTCGTCGCCATCAAGAACGGCGAGTGAACAGGTTTCATGCAGCTGCCGACTCAGGTCGTTGAGCGCCGGCTGGGCCAATACAGCGAGCGGGGTCGACGAGAGATAGGAGTAACCCAGAGTCAGTACTTTGGGCTGCAGAAAAAAATAATTACCCTCGGCGTCGGCGTATCCCAATTGTTTAAGTGTGTGCAGACAACGCCGTACCGAGGCGCGCGGAATACCGGTCTTGTGGCTAATTTGCGCGATGGTCAGGCTGCGTCGCTGGTCGCTGAAAGCGCGGATCACGCTTAAGCCGCGCGCCAGCGAATTCATGAAACTCGGATCGCTCAGGGCATCTATTTCGTCGGCGATGGAAGGGGGCTTGCCCACTGTAGCCCGGGCAGGACGCCGAGCAGGGCGTTCATTGGGCGCAATGAGCGCAGGTTTGGGAGTAGATTTGGGCATGGATTCGGGCATGGTTTTGGGCGTAGTTTTGGACATCAATGGCGCTTCTGGACAAAGACTGGCGTTAATAAACGCAAATGTGTTCGACCACCGCACACATTCAAACTATGCATCTTGACGATAGAAACGGGAGATCGGTAGACTGTATTTAGTACTGTAAGCAAACATTAGTTCGGTGATCGAACATTGTCAAGGGATTCAACCTGGTGTCATTCATGGTGTGAATCACCAGTGCTAAGTGATAGGTTCAATGTCCTAAATCCGAAGTCCTGAATCTGCGTTCAATAAGTGAGGCAACGTGATAGATAAAACAGTGGAATCCCTGTCAGCCGCAGTGGCCGATGTACAGGATGGCGCGACCGTGATGATCGGTGGCTTTGGTAATGCGGGCATGCCTTCCGCGCTGATTGACGCCTTGATCGATCGCGGTGCGCGTGAGCTGACCATCGTCAATAATAATGCCGGCAATGGCGAAACGGGATTAGCCGCGCTGCTCAAGGCCGGCCTGGTGCGCAAGATTATTTGCTCCTTTCCGCGCCAGACCGATTCGCATATTTTTGATGCGCTCTACCGCGCCGGCAAGATCGAACTCGAACTCACGCCGCAAGGTAATCTGGCTGAGCGCATTCGTGCCGCCGGGGCTGGTATCGGCGGATTTTTTACGCCCACCGGTTACGGCACGCTGCTCGCTGAAGGCAAGGAAACGCGCCTCATCAACGGCCGCCATTATGTGCTGGAGTCGCCCATCCACGCCGACTTTGCCCTGATCAAGGCGCTGCGCGGCGACCGCTGGGGTAATCTGGTTTACAGAAAAACAGCGCGTAACTTTGGTCCCATCATGGCCATGGCGGCCAAATGCGCGATCGCGCAGGTCAGTGAGATCGTCGGCTTGGGCGAACTCGATCCGGAAACCATTATCACGCCCGGCATTTTTGTCCAACGCGTGGTGCTTCAGGAGAAAAAATAATGAAACGACTCACGCGTGATCAGATGGCAGCGCGGGTAGCGCAAGACATCGTCGAAGGTGATTACGTCAACCTCGGCATCGGCTTGCCGACCATGGTGGCGAACCATTTGCCGCCAGGTCGGGAAATCTTTTTACATAGCGAAAATGGTTTGCTCGGCATGGGCCCGGCACCGCTCGCAGGTGAAGAAGACGAAGACCTCATCAACGCCGGAAAAATGCCCGTGACCTTGCTCGCCGGCGGCAGCTTTTTTCATCATGCTGATTCGTTTGCGATGATGCGCGGTGGGCATTTGGATATTTGTGTCTTGGGCGCGTTTCAGGTGTCCGCGACCGGTGATCTGGCGAACTGGCATACCGGCGAAGCGAATGCGATTCCGGCTGTGGGTGGGGCGATGGACTTGGCGCTGGGCGCTAAAAAAGTCTACGTCATGATGGAACATCAGACCAAGAGCGGAGAGAGTAAAGTCGTTGCCCAGTGCAGCTATCCGCTCACCGGCGTGGGCTGCGTGAATCGTATTTTTACCGATCTCGCCGTGATCGACATTACACCTGATGGCCTGCTGGTGCGCGAGATGATTGATGGCCTGGAACTCGACGAACTGCAGCGCATGACCGGCGCCCCTTTGCGCTATCTTCCCCTTGCTTAATTTTTTACAGGACCGCACATGAGTAACGCATTTATCTGTGATGCCATTCGTACCCCTATCGGCCGCTACGGCGGTGTGTTTAAAGATGTACGCGCCGATGATCTGGGCGCCATCCCGCTGCGCGCTTTAATGCAACGTAATCCCTCGGTCGACTGGAGTGCGGTCAGTGACGTCATTTACGGCTGCGCTAATCAGGCCGGCGAAGATAATCGTAACGTGGCGCGCATGTCGGCCCTGTTGGCCGGCTTGCCAGAAAGCTTGGGCGGCGCGACCATCAATCGTCTGTGCGGATCCGGCATGGACGCTGTCGGCACGGCGGCACGCGCGATTAAATCGGGTGAGGCGGAACTGATGTTGGCCGGCGGTGTGGAATCGATGACGCGCGCGCCGTTCGTGATGGGTAAAGCAGACAGCGCCTTTTCGCGCAACGCCAGTATCTACGACACCACCATCGGCTGGCGTTTCGTCAACCCGGCCATGAAGGCGCTGTATGGCGTTGACAGCATGCCCGAAACGGCGGAGAACGTCGCCACCGATTACCACATCAATCGCGCTGATCAGGACGCCTTTGCCGTCGCCAGTCAATTCAAGGCCGCACAGGCGCAGCGCCTGGGAATCTTCGATAACGAAATCACCGCCGTCTCGGTCAAGCAGAAAAAAGGTGATCCATTATCGATCACGCAGGATGAACATCCGCGCGAAACCAGCCTGGAAGCCTTGGCGAAACTCAAAGCCATCGTGCGTCCGGATGGCACTATCACTGCCGGTAATGCGTCGGGCGTGAATGACGGCGCCTGTGCATTATTATTGGCCAGTGAAGCCGCTGCAGTACGTAACGGCTTACGGCCTCAGGCACGTATCGTCGGCATGGCGACTGCCGGTGTGGCACCACGGGTGATGGGCATTGGTCCTTTGCCGGCCACGCTCAAACTCCTCAAGCAAGTCGGCATGACGCTCGATCAGATCGACGTGATTGAGTTGAACGAAGCCTTTGCCGCTCAGGGCCTGGCCGTCATGCGCGGCTTGGGTTTGCAGGATAATGATCCGCGCGTGAATCCGAATGGTGGCGCCATCGCGCTCGGTCATCCGCTGGGGATGAGCGGTGCGCGACTGGTGACGACCGCGATGTATCAGCTGCACCGCACCCAGGGTCGCTTTGCATTGTGTACTATGTGCATTGGTGTGGGGCAGGGTATCGCTCTGATTATCGAACGGGTTTAAAAAAGTCAGGGAAGCGCATGCTAAGAAATGCCACCGTAGCGAATGTCGCCATGCAGGACGTGTTCTCCGATCACGTTACGCTGCAGCGTATGCTCGATTTTGAGGCGGCCTTGGCGCGCGCCGAGGCGCAGGTCGGAGTAATTCCTGCGACCGCTGTGCAGGCCATCGTCAGCCGCTGTGATGCCGGCTTGCTCGATGTGGCGCAGCTCGCTACTGCCGCCACGGCGAGTGGTAATTTGGCGATCCCGCTGGTCAAGCAATTGACCCGCTTAGTCGCCCAGATTGATGCCGAGGCGGCTAAATTTGTCCACTGGGGTGCGACCAGTCAGGATGCGATTGATACGGGCCTGGTGCTCCAGCTGCGCGATGGTCTTGATTATCTCGAGGCCGAACTGGGCAAACTGGCAGCGTCGTTGGCAGTGCTCACCGCTGCGCAGCGGCATACGCCGATGGTCGGACGCACCTGGATGCAGCATGCCTTACCAGTGAGCTTCGGACTCAAGGCGGCCGGCTGGCTGGATGCCGTGCTGCGTCATCAGGATCGTCTCGCCGAACTGCAAGTGCGCGTCATGGTGCTGCAATTTGGTGGCGCCGCCGGTACGCTCGCCAGTCTGGGTGAGCAGGGTCTGCAAGTCGCGCAGGCCTTGGCCGACGACTTGCAGCTCGATTTACCGGCAACGCCCTGGCATGCACAGCGTGACCGGATCGCCGAAGTCGGTACGGTACTCGGCCTAATCGTCGGCACGCTGGGTAAAATCGCGCGCGATATATCGCTGCTGATGCAAACCGAAGTCGCTGAAGTCGCTGAGCCCGTAGCCGAAGGTCGAGGCGGTTCATCGACCATGCCGCACAAACGTAATCCGGTCGGCTGTGCGGCGGTATTAACCGCGGCAGTGCGCGTCCCGGCGCTGGTATCGACTTTATTATCGGCCATGGTGCAGGAGCATGAACGCGCGCTAGGTGGCTGGCAGGCTGAATGGGAAACCCTGCCTGAGATCATGCGCCTGTGTGCCGGTGCGCTGGAACAGCTGCAGCAAATTGTCAGCGGACTCACGGTCGACGAGGCACGCATGCGGGCTAATCTGGAGATCACCCGCGGTCAGATCATGGCCGAAGCCGTCACGCTGGCGCTGGGCGCTAAAATTGGTCGTCTGCAGGCCCATCAGCTGGTCGAGAAAGCCTGCCATCGCGCCAGTGTGCAAGGCCTGCATCTAGGCGACATTTTGCGCGACGATCCGGTCATACAAAGCGATTTAAGCGCGACGGAACTGGCGCGATTACTCGATCCGGCGAATTATCTGGGTCAGGCAGATGCCTTTGTTGAACGTGTTCTGCAAGCCTATGAACAGCGTGCCCTGCGCGAATTCTGAATCAGCACGCCCGCATGATATCGGGCGATTTTTTATCCGGATAAAATGAGGAAGCCCATGGACGAGAAACAACGTTTTGATAATGGTATGGAAGTGCGGCGTGCGGTACTGGGCAACGCCCACGTCGATCGCGCGCAAGCGAACCGGACCGACCTGACCAGCGAATTCCAAGAGCTCATCACGCGTTACGCCTGGGGTGAAATCTGGACCCGTCCCGGCCTGCCACGCCATACCCGCAGCCTGCTGACCATCATGGCCATGATCGCCCTGAACCGCGAAGAAGAACTCAAACTCCATCTGCGTGCCGCCGCCAACAACGGCGTTACGCGCGACGAAATCAAGGAAGTCCTCCTTCAAGCCGCCATTTATTGCGGTGTCCCCGCAGCCAACTCCGCCTTCCATGTTGCGCAGGATATTTTTAACAGCCAGGATCAGGCGTAGGTTTGAGGCGTGCGCGTGATAGCCTAAGCTTTCACGCGGTTTGTATTTGCTAGATGCTAATCGCGCGTGAGTCGCGGGGCGACGGTGCCGGCCGGGATGAATAGGGCGGGTAAATCCTGGAATGCCATGCGTTCGCGATGTTCGGTTTGTACTGTCACACGGTCACCGAATTCGATGTACTGCTCAGCGTCGGTGGTCCAGGCGGGCCATTGGGTGCTCGCCGTGGCCGGATTGCCTGTTTTGGCAAAATTGAGCAAACTCCCCATCATCTGCTTGGATAGATTGCGATCGAGTTCAGCCCAATTGCGCGTTGGACGGAAGAGGTTGAGCGCGTCTTGTGTCTGGAACCAGTAAGGTACGTCTGAGGTATGGTAAGCACCCTGCGGATTGTCTGAGGGCATAGCCGCCGGATTGAACGGATGGACACGCGAAAAGACATAAAAGTAAAACGGAGAACGACCGGTTTTGCTATGCGCCTTGGCCAAATTACGACTAGCCTTTTCCATCATGGCTTCGCGGGCCGACAGCTTGCCCATGGCCTTGGCTTCCACATCATTTGTGGCTGGATACAAACGGAAAAATTGCTCCGCATTGACGCCATAAATTTGCTGCGCTTTGCTTTTAAATTCAGCCAGGGTCTGAATGCTGCGCAGAGGGCTCATGCTGATATCGTCTTGCGTGAAACCGGACATTGTCGGCACATCGTTTTGTTTGCCCGCTGCGTAAATATTGGCCACGCTGTCAGGTAAAAAATAACCATCAATATTGGGACGAATCGTCACCGTACCGGATTCACCGAATTGCGAATCTTTCTGCACCACGAAGACGCGGTCGGCCGGTAATTGACGCAGTTCATTCAATGACTTCGCGCCCAATACCTTTTGTACCTCCAGACCGGATTTTTCCGATTCTGCCAGCGATGGTGAAACGCCATTGATGGCCGAGCCGCTCATGGCGATCGCCCGCTGGAACAAGCCTTTACCGAGAGGACTGGCGACCAAGGAAACGACCGAGGACGCGCCCGCCGATTGACCAGAGATCATGACCCGCGAAGGGTCACCACCAAACTTGGCAATATTGCGCTGAACCCAGCGCAATGCGGCTACCTGGTCAAGGAAGCCGTAATTACCCGAGGCCTTGTGCGCTGATTCAGCCGTGAGTTCGGGATGCGCCATAAAGCCCATGATGCCGACTCGGTAATTGAAGTTGACGAAAATCGCCTCACCTGTGCGGGCCACACTTTCGCCGCCATACAGGGCCATGCCGCTTGAGCCAAGCGTAAATCCGCCACCGTAAATATAGACCACGACCGGCAGTTTGGCGGACGCTTTGGCCGTGCCTGGAACCCATATATTCATGAACAGGCAATCTTCACTGGTCGCCTCTTCACCAAAATAATGATTGATGTCATGCCGGCGCAGCTGCTGGATACATTCCGGCCCTTTGCGGTCGGCGTGGTACACGCCCTGCCATGGCTTGACAGTCTGCGGTTCACGCCAGCGCAGTTCCCGCACAGGGGCTGCAGCGAAGGGAATGCCAAAGTAAGCCTGTACGCCCGAGTCGAGGACCTTGCCATCGATCTTGCCGCTATCGATCTGCAGCGTGGCGGTTTGCTTGGACGGCATGCTCTGCTGGGCAGTCGCCCAGTGGCTATGACTGATGGTGAGCAAGGTCATTGCTGCGAGGATGATTTTTCTTTTCATTGCGGTCTCCATTGGATAGACATCTATTTTTCAAATCATATACTAACCATTTAGTTATAACCTGACAAAATATTTTTACGCTTGTCTGAGTGCCTTGACGCGCTGAGACCTGTTTCAGTTATTGCACTTTTATTGGGCATGACGAAGTCATCACTGTGATGCGCAAATGCAACAAAGTGGTGCAAGATTAGCATGATCTGCTTCAAAAAAAAGTAAATTAACTATCTAGTTAGTGTATCGTTATGCAAAATAATTTTTTTTCGCCAAGAAAAATCGCTTACCGAGCGGGTGGCCTGAAAATTCGTTTGCTGTACCTTGTAAAGGCAACACGCCAGACATGGTGCTCACTGGAACAGGTTGGGGGAACAGATTAGCGTGCCTACGTGGCACGGATCGCTAGGCAGTTCTGTTGTTGCAGGATGTTGTTGTGTTGTTCCAAAAGAAGTGGCACCAAGAGAGTTCACGATCGATGTCTCCAATTGGTGTCTTCCATAAAATCGAGGAGATTTCAGTGAAAAAAAGTATATCCGGAGGGGCAGTAATTGGGCAGCTCCGCCTACGTAAAATCAGTGAACTGGTGAGCTTGGCTTGCGCAGGCACGATGCTCTGCACGAGCGCCATTGGTCAGGAAGTCGGCGCCAAGCCGATTGAATCATTGGTCGTGACAGGTACCAGTATTCGTGGTGCCTTGCAGCCTGTTGGCTCAAGCGTAGTGACGATCGGTCGGGAAGAGATTCTCAGTTCCGGTGCCCAATCGGTACAACAAATTCTGGCCACCACACCAGCTGTGACCGGCTTTGGCAATTCGGGTCAGGGTACTGGCGGCGGCGGCTTTGGTAGTCTTGATCTGGCCGGTACGTTTGCGCCAACGATTCACGGTCTCGGCGCGAGCGCGAGTAACGGCACGCTGGTGCTGATCGACGGACATCGTTTGCCACTCAGCGGCGCTAATCACACGCTGGCCGATCCAAACGTGATCGCCCCGTTGGCGATTCAGCGCGTGGAAGTGCTCTCTGAAGGTGCCTCATCAACTTACGGTTCAGATGCGGTCGCAGGCGTCATCAACTTCATTACACGTCGTCATTTCAATGGCATCGAATCGAATGCGGGTTCCAGTTTCGCCGACGGTTACCATGCTGAAAATGCCGGTGTGATCTGGGGTCGTACCTTTGACCAGGGCAGCTTGATGATGTCGTATAACTACGCGCACCGCAGCGCCTTGCTGGCAGGTGATCGTAGCTGGACTGCCGCTGATCACAGAAATACCGGCGGTAACAATTTTGCTAACTTCAACTGTACTTCGGCCACTGTGCAACCGGCTGGTACAAGTAATGTCTTCGCTTATCCGTACACGGGTGCTGCCGTTCCGAACGTCGCCTCCAACGCATTTTGTGACATGACTGGCAAATTCGATATGGTCCCGGATAATCTTCGTCACAATATGCTGATGAAGTTTGAATACGACCCGACGGACTGGCTGTCGCTGAGCGCAGATCTGGTCTACTCCAGCATGTCGAATACCACGCGCGCAAACCGCGGCACCTTCAGTGCAACGGTCAACAACACCAATCCTTATTTCCAAGGACCCGCTGGCGTAACTTCTGAAACCATTCGCTGGGATGCGAATGAGCTCTTCGGCGGACCACTCAAGGTGCAGTCCGGCGCAGACAGTTTCTTTATTACGGGTGGCGCTGAAGCTAAGCTTAGTGGTGGCTGGCTGGCCAAGATGGGCCTGACCTTGGGTAAAGATGACTCGTCCATTTACAACGGTGGCGTGGTCTATGCCGCAGGCGTTACAGCAGCGCTGGCGGGCACTACTACAGCTACTGCTCTGGACGTGTGGAATCCCGCTGCGACCAACAAGACGACCGCCGCTGTCATACAAGGTCTGGTCGGTCCGCGTTTTGATACGTCGACGCTCGGCCATCAAACCATGACCGATGCAACGCTCAATTTTGAAGGTCCGTTATTGACTCTCCCAGGCGGTCAGGCACGTGGCTCATTTGGAAGCGAGTTCACCCGCTATGGTATGCGTCAAACGATCATCAGCACCTTGGGTTCGGCGAACAATTCGCTGACCTTCGAGCGTGATGTGAAATCGGCCTACGGCGAATTGATGCTGCCATTGGTCGGCGAAGGCAATGCCTTGCCACTGATGCGTCGCCTTGATGTTAGTCTGGCTGCGCGCTACGACAGCTACAGCGACTTTGGTTCAACGACCAATCCAAAATTTGCTGCGACCTGGGAAGTGGTCAAGGGTCTGAGTCTGCGCGGTAGTGTTGCTAACGCCTTTACAGCGCCAGCGCTGACAAGCCGTGGTAACGACCTCGGTATCACCGCAGAATCAAGCTATGGTGGTAACGTTACAGCCATCAGCGGCCTGTCGATTCCAAATACCTTCCCTGGCGCGATCGGTTTGCCTGGCTGTACTGCTGCCACGCCAACCTGCACCATCGGTACAGCGACGGTCACGGGTATTCAAATCAATGGTGGTAACAAGGATTTGAAACCGCAGCAAGGTAAGAGCTGGTCTTTGGGTGCTGATCTGAGCGCCGCACTGGTCAAGAACTTCCGCGCCAGCACCACACTGTGGCACGTTGAATACAATGGCATGATTACTGCGCCACTGGGGACCTTCGCTCTGGGCTTTCCAAGCAATGCCAATCCATTGACACTGTATCCAGCGGGTGCCACACCGGCACAGATTTCTGCTGCCGTCGGTTCACTCACGCAGACCAGTGCCTATGCTTCGCCGGTTTATTACATCTACAGCTACCAGCAACGCAATGCGCTGAATCTGAAAGTGACCGGTCTGGACTTCCAATTAGGCTATAAGCTTGATACGGACGCCGGTACCCTGAGTGCTGATTTGTCCGGCTCACGCAAATTGAAGATGGATCAGCAGGTTGGTACGGGCGGCGAATGGTTTAGTATCTTGAACACAGCTGGCTTTAACACGACCTTCCCATCGAATCAATTGGCAGCAAGATTGGATTTGGGCTGGAAAAAAGCCGCTACGTCGGCCCATTTCTATACCAATTATTCGGGCGCTTACACCAACTGGAACGGCTCAGCGCCTTTCACGGTCGTGCGTAATGCAGCAGGTTCGCCTGTGAGCGGCGGTCAAGCAATGCCTGCCTACGTCACCTTTGATATCAATGCCGGCTATGCGTTCGACAAGACTCTCAGCGTGCATCTGGATGTCAAAAATATGATGAATAAAGTGCCACCTTTCTACAATGCGGCTATCGG
Source organism: Oxalobacteraceae bacterium (assembly GCA_947374865.1). Classification (GTDB taxonomy): domain Bacteria; phylum Pseudomonadota; class Gammaproteobacteria; order Burkholderiales; family Burkholderiaceae_D; genus CANFLV01. The sequence goes on along the minus strand of CANCDR010000001.1, from coordinate 120,846 downwards.
CTACGATTCTTACAATGCGAGCCCGATTGGTCGTATGCTGAATCTGAACATCAACAAAAAGTGGTAAGTCGGACTTTGTTGTAAGTAGTCTTCATCGTCAGATGAAAAAAACCTCCACCCTTCAAAAGGCGGAGGTTTTTTTATTTTGTACTACACGGCTTTCATACACATGAGAACAGCGCTTTCAGGCGCACTGGCGTTCTCGCTTATCCTATGTATGTGTCTTCAAGCCTGCTTTAAGCCTGCTTTAAGCCTGTTTACGGCGTCCAGTGAAGGGCAAAGTAAGCAGGCGCATTTGCAGGCGCATCAGCATCACGTACAGATCCATGCTGAAGACGACCGATCAGATAGTCTCTAAGGTAAAGTTGTAAGTACTGCGCGTTGTGCCGTCTGGTGCGGTGATCGTCACGATGATCTTTTTGCCGGCAGCGACCGCGATCGAATGACTTGAACCGGTGACGATGGGCGCACCATCCAGCGTCATCGACTTGACTTTATTTGACAGCGCAGTCGGCGTGAACAGGATGTTTTTAGTGCCGGGGGCTACCTTGATCGTATAGTCCGTGGTCCACGGATCGAACTTATTATGCAGAACGTTAGGTACGCCATTGGCTGGCGGAGCCCAGAAAATATCGACACCGACTAACTCACCGCCAGCGATCTCGATATTACTCAGCAGTGCGTACTTTTTATAGCCATCGGTGACCGTATAATCGATCGTTATCTTGATCGGGTAGGCACTCGTCGGTTTGGACAAATAAGTCACTGGTTCGCCATAAATACCACCCGGCCAGATCGCCATCCAGTTTTTGTCGCGCCACATATCGCCGACAATACTCATCCGCTGGTTCCCGCCGCGAATGGCTGGCGTCGAGGCGGCATCCCCCCGGTCGATCAACTGCTGTGCGGTTTCCTGGAAATTGCGCAAGCCTATTTGGTTCACAGGGACTTCCTGATGGGCGTTATAGACCTCGGTGATTTTGCCGCCATGCTTTTTAAAATTACTCACCAGCTGCTGATTCATCGAGACAAAGAGGTCCATCTTAATCCCGGCGTAGTTGGTGATGTCGGCGGTATAAGGGCGATTACAGGCCAACATATCAGTAGAAAAAATCCAGCCATTCGATTTTTCCTGAATCACGACCAAACCATTGGTGTGCCCCGGCGCCTGGTACGCCGTTATTTTCACATTCCCAAGGTCGAATACGTCGCCATCATTTAAGGGCAAGGAAGACTTGGCCGCGGCAATGTAGTCTGCTCTGCCAGAGGCCAGCAAGACCGCTTTTTCGATATCGGTAGCATAGAACTGCACACCCGCCGAAGTAAAGTTGGATACCTGTTCTACATGGTCCAGATGATGGTGGCCGACGATGATGTCGTAAGGTTTGGTCGCCAAAGTATCGACCAGCTCTTTCAAATTAGCCTTGTTGAACGGGTACTGCAGAGCGTCAAACACGAGGCCGCGTTTGCTGCCCTCAATGTAGAAGGCATGCGCTGCGACCGATTCACTGGTGTTATACATCATCCACACCGCCGGCGAAGTGCTGGTCGGGGCATGGATTAACTTGGCCTCAAACTTGCCGGTTAATGGGCGATAGATATCCCACATAAAGGTCTGCACCGGACTGGTAGCCATGCCGTTTTTCATCGCCACCGCTTTGAGCTTGTAGAGCTTGCGGTCGGTGGTGGAATTGTTCGGATTAACGAATAACAGGAAGCCATCACGGTTTGGCAGGTATTCCTTACCGGCCGAAACCGGATCGGCCGGTTCGCTGCCATCGAGCGTATAGGTATAAAAAATCTTCGCGCCCGCCGTCGGTGTCGTCATGTTGACATAGCGTCGGGCGGAAGTCGTGCCTGGCTTTGGCATGACCTGTACTGGCGTGACTATGGCCGCGGTGATATTTTTTAAAATCGACGCGGCAGCCTGGTGGCTGAGCGTCTCATTGGGAGCGAGTCGCCCAGCGCTCACACCCTGCATATAACCTGCTGCCACCAGAGCGTTGAGGCTGGCCTGGTTTTCCGCACTGACATCGGCAGCATCGGTAAATTTTGCCAGGGCATTTTGATCAGCATGGGGAATCTTGAAGGCTCTGACAAAAATTTGTGCCGCATCCTGGCGACGCATAGGTCGTTCCGGATAGAAGTAGCCGGAGGCGTTATCGATCAGCGATTCTTCCAGCGCCATCTCGATTTGTTTGCCGTACTTTGTCTGACTCAGACGGACGTCAACGAAGTTCTTTTGTACCACCTTGGCATAATCGACATAATCGGCGGAGTGCACCCAGCCGAAGTAGTCGGAAATCGTCGCCACAAATTCAGCCCTGCTTAAAGGGCGGTCATTGGCACTGTTGGCATTTTCAGCGGCACTGGCTGTGCCGAGCAGTGCCCATGACAGCAGTACCGTCATCCTCCAAATCCATCCATTCTTTTTCACTGTTGTGGTCTCCATTAATTTTTCATCTGCTAAAAATTGTTATCAAAATACCTCGAACACTAACATTCCCCGTCACGCTTGCATGGCATTGGTGATGCTGCTGGCGACGATTTTATGCAAATAGACTTCCACCCGATTTGCAGCAGGATGATCACATCAATTAGTTCGAGAAATTAATACTAACCATTTAGTTATTTTGTGCAAAGCAATTATTTACGTGATCGTCCATGCCATTGGGCGTTCCGAAAAAGTCGCGTTGCATTTGTTTTTTAAGATAATTATCAAGATGACTACAATAATTGCTTAAGGCAAATATTTTTTAAAAATTAGTAAACTAACTAATTAGTTAGTGTATCTTTAGGGAAAATAAGATTGTTGTAAATAAAAAGTAGTTTTCATTTTCTGAGGAGAGAGCAATATGAAGCGAAAAAACAAGGGACAAAGCTGGGCACAGCTTTCGCAAAGTCTGGCCTGCGGTACGGCCTTAGGTTTGTCAGCCGTGCTGTCTGCGCAAGCGCAAACCGCACCATCACTAGCGACTTCAGCGGCAGCAGAAGAGCCTTCGGTACTGATCGTGACGGGTTCACGGATTCAACGGCGTGATTTTTCTTCGCCTAGCCCGATCGTCACCACATCCAAAGAAGCACTGCAAGACAGCGGCAACATCACGCTCGAAGCCACGCTGAATCAATTGCCACAGTTCACGCCATCGATCGGCGGCGGGCAGGGCACAGGTGGCCGTGTCACGCTTGATTTGCGCGGACTCGGCGATAACCGTAATCTGATTCTGCTGGACGGCCGTCGCCTACCCTTGTCGAGTTCATTTGGCCAGGTCGATATCAACGTGATTCCCCAGGCAATCGTCGAGGGCGTCGAAACCATCAGCGGCGGTGCCTCTGCTGTGTACGGATCCGATGCGATGTCGGGTGTGGTCAACTTTAAGACATTGCGCAAATACAAAGGCTTGATGTTGGACCTGCAGTACGGTAATTCACAAAAGAGCGATCTCAAGAAGCTCAGCCCGACATTAACATTTGGCACAGAGTTCGGCGAAGGCAAGGGCTATGCCCTGTTCGCCATGAACTATAACGATCGACAGAATTTACCGGGGTACAAACGGCCGTTCTTTAATGGTGGTGTGCCATCCAGCTACATTGGTACAGGTACCTATGTGCCGAGCGCCAGCAATTTGCCGACCCAGGCGGCCCTTAATTCCTTGTTCACAAAATATGGCGCCACCGCGACGGTGTCACGTTCCAATAATTTGGGATTTAACGATAACGGTACTTTATTCAGCCAAACCGGCGCGACGAACTACCTCGGACCGCAAAATACCCAATATGCGATTGTTGGTGGCAATGTCCGTATGCCGGTATTGATTCAGGGTGACATGCAAAATGCAATGCATCGTCAAAGTTTTTTCAACAAGGTTGAATACAAGTTCACGAACGAGCTGACCGGCTATGCACAGTTACTGCATACCGATTCGACGGTGCATACCAACTCGGGCGGAAGTCTCACCCAGTTCGGCGATGGTGCCAATGCACAGATTCCTTTATCGAATCCGTTTATTCCTGCCGACTTGCGCACACTGCTGGCTACCCGTCCGGATGCTGGCGCGTCGTTTTTGTGGAATACGCGTTTTGTTGGTATCGATGCCAAGCAATGGGATGAGCAATACACGACTGACCAGGTTCTGGCCGGTTTAAAGGGTGAACTCCCGCTCGGCGACTGGTCATGGGATGCTTATGTGTCGGCCGATAAGTCGATTCATAGCTCGATTTTGTTTAATGCTGTGTTGAGTTCTCGCGTACAGGATTTACTGAGTTCGCCAAACGGTGGCGTGAGTATTTGTGCAGGTGGATTTAATCCATTCGGCATTACCAATTCGAGCAAAATTTCTGATGCTTGCCGCGCCTTCATGACAACAACGGCAAACAGTAAGGAAGACCTGACACAGCGTATCGCTGAAGCCAGCATGCAAGGCTCGCTATTTAGTCTGCCAGCTGGCAATGTACAGATGTCCCTGTCGACTAACTATCGCAGAAATGGCTATTCTTACACGCCAGATTCACAGTTGGCAGCGCAAAATATCGAAGCCGTGATCGCCTCCCAGCGTTCTTCTGGTTCGACGACGGTCAAAGAAGTCGCATCGGAACTCCGTGTTCCTTTACTCAAAAATGTACCGTTTGCGCAAAGTCTGGCATTGAACCTTGGTTATCGCATTTCTGACTATGATGTTTCGGGAAAAGCCAATACCTATAAGGTCGATACCGAATGGGTGCCAGTGAAGAACTTACTGGTTCGTGGCGGCATTTCTCACGCGATCCGCGCACCGAATATTGGTGAACTGTTCAGCGCGCAAACAGGTGGTCAGGTACAGTTCGGCAGTCCACCGAGCGGCGGCGAGCCATGTGACGTCCGCACGATTGCCCGCACAGGTGCCAATGGCGCAAGTGTTCGCGCACTGTGCCTTGCTACCGGCGTACCTGCTTCGGTCATTGATAACTACACCTTCGCGACCGTCGCTACATCAACCCTTAGCAGCGGTAATAAAAATCTGAAGCCTGAAACAGCCGATACCCGTACCCTGGGTCTGGTATTTTCACCGCAGCTCGATATTCCTTTGTTTAATCAGTTGACTGCGTCAGTCGATTATTACAACATCAAAATTCAGGATGCCATTTCTGCCGTGCCAGCCGCATCAGCACTCAACAAATGTTATAACCTGGATGGATCGAACCCGAGTTATTCCGCTGCCAGTCCCTTCTGTAAGCTCATTACCCGCGACGCAAATGGTCAGCTCACGCAAGTGGCTGCGCCTTACCTGAATCTGGGCTTGCTCAAGACCGCCGGTCTGGATTTACAGCTCGACTGGCGTTTCAAGCTGGGCGCGATTGGCTTGTCTGATTCAATGGGGACGTTTGGTATCACTTCCGGCGTCAATATTTTGAATACCTATCAGTCACAGGCATTGCCTGGTGATGCGATTCAGGACTTCAAAGGAACGATTGGTTTGGTTGTTCGTCCAGATTGGCAGTCCAATACAACTTTCCAGTATGAACTCGGTTCTGCTTCGGTCAGTCTGAAGTGGCGTCATATCCCCGCTATGAAGGATATCACTGCAGTGACGCGTCCAGCGAGTCCTACAGTGGGCGTTGAAAAATACGATAATTTTGATTTGAGCGGACGCTATAGCCTGAACAAGATGATTGACCTGCGTGCTGGTATCACTAACTTGTTTAATCGTGATCCTGTCTACGTTGCAGGTAACCAGAACATGACGCTGCCAGCGAGTTACGACATCATCGGCCGCGCTTATTATGTCGGCATGCGAGCAAAGTTCTAATAAAAGAACCCGCTCAATTAAAAGGATAAAAATGAACCAACGTATTTCTTTGACAACGGCCGCCCTCGCGGCCGTTTTTTTCTCATTTTCCCCGTCGCTGGTCAGTGCACAAGCAACGGCCACTAAAATAGTCACGGTCGACACCGATGGCACGGTACAGGTACAGAACGCGACGATCCCGATGTCGAGCGTCTTGACCCAGACCTCGAAGGATATTTTGCGGCGCATTCGGCCAACCGAAGGCCCGGGCGCAGCACCGCAGCCTAAAACGGAAGACATGGCAGAACTGCGTCGCAAGATGAACGAAGGTCTGCAGCCGAACGTGAATCATTCGCGTGAACTGTATCCGGTCGATATTGAAGAAACCACGATCGATGGCATTGCCGTTGCCATCATCACGCCCAAAGGTGGTGTACCAGAGCGGAATAAAAACCGCATCATGATCAATGCCCCAGGCGGAGGATTCCGTACCGGTATTCGCGCGAATGGTTTATTGATCAGTATTCCGGTTTCCAGCGTGGGACAGTTCAAGGTCATCAGTTTGCTGTACCGCCAAGGTCCAGAGTTTAAGTTTCCCGCTGCAACAGAAGACTTCACCAAAGTCTACAAGGCCGTGTTGAAAAACTATAAGCCAGCCAATATCGGTCTGGTGGGCTGTTCAGCTGGCGGTGCCCTGGTATCACAAAGCGTGGCCTCGTTCCAAAAAGCGGGTTTGCCCAGCCCTGGGGTAATCGGTGTGTATTGTGCAGGTCTGGGTGCGAAGTGGGCTGAAGGCGATGCAGCAGTCTTTTCTAACCTGCTCAACCCACAAACGCCAACGCCGGTATCGGGTCCGACTTACCTCGACAGTGTGAATGTTGATGATCCAGCTGTTACACCGGCGAATGATTTGGCTGTACTGGCCAAGTTTCCACCGACATTATTTGCCACCGCAACGCGCGATATGGCGATGAGTTCGGCGGCGTATGGGCACCGGCGCTTATTGAAGGCTGGCGTTGAAACGGATCTCTTGATTTATGATGGCCTGGGCCATGGTTTTATGACCAACCCTGATTATCCTGAATCGAAAGACTTATACGAAATCGCTGCCAAGTTCTACGACCGTCATTTGGGCCGTTAATTTTATCGTCCCTCCGGCGCGCATCCCGCCTTGGTGAGATGCGTGCCGGGAGCACGAAATACTATTGCAGCGCCAGGGATCTTGTTGAATAATTAAGCAAAACAAGACCCCTGCTGATCGAGTAAAATAAGCAACATGAAACCACCAGTGATCCCCAAAAAAATAAGCAAAGCCAAAGCCAAGGTCGGTCCGGATGCAAATGGCAAGGACGCCGACGGGACGCGGGCAAAGATACTTCAAGTCGCGATTCAGGAATTTTCCCGTCATGGCTTGAGCGGTGCGCGGATCGATACGATTGCCCTAGAGACGGGTGCCAATAAAGGCATGATTTACTACTATTTTGGTAGTAAGGAAGGCTTGTATATCGCCGCGCTGGAAGAGAGCTATAAAAATTTCCGTGGCATTGAAAGTGGCTTTCACTTGGAGGCCTTGCCGCCTGTCCCGGCCTTGCGTGCGCTCGTGACGTCGAGCTTTGATTACCATGCAGCGCATCCGGAATTTATCCGCATGGTGATGACCGAAAACATTCACCGCGGCGAACATATCCGTAAGATTGATCATCTGCGCGCCATCAATCGCCCGGCGATCGGCCTACTGGAAACGCTGTGCAAACGTGGTGCAGCCGAGGGTGTTTTTCGTGCCGATATTGACCCGGTCGATTTGCACATGTCGATTAGTGCGCTGTCGTTTTATAACGTTTCCAATTACCATACCTTCAGTTTCATTTTCGACCGTGACCTTGCAGCGCCAAAGATGCATGCGGCGCGGCGCGAGGCCGTTATCGACATGATCTTGCGTTATGTTCGGGCGTCGTAATCGATCGCCGGACTCGTCTGCCATGATGCATTCTGCTGTTTAAATCCCCTCCAGTAATGTTGTGTTTTGGTTCTGCAGCATGCATTTCAAATGCGCAATAACTAAACGGTTAGTATATAATTATTCACGGTAAGTATTATGCTCGGCTTGCACTTTCCCTTGCATGTTTTTGTGGTGCGCCTGCGCTGGATGTCGCGCTGATGTTTGCCGTCATGTTGCAGAAGTCCTCTACCAGCACCGCAAAAATGATGCGTGAGAAAAAATCAAATATCTTGGTACACATTTATGGCGAATAATAAAAATCAGCGTGTCCTGCTTGGCTTGATCGGTGCCGGGATTCAGCGCTCCCTCACGCCGGCAATGCATGAAGTCGAAGCGGCGGCAAATGGCCTGAGATGCCTGTATCAGATCATCGATCTGGACAAGCTCGAGCTCAGTGCCGACGCCTTACCTGCTTTATTGTCCGCAGCAGAAATGATGGGCTTTGGTGGTTTGAACATCACCTACCCATGCAAACAAAAAATCATGCCGCTACTCGATTCCCTGTGCGACGACGCCAAGGCAATTGGTGCCGTGAATACCGTCGTTTTTAAAGATGGTCAGCGGATCGGCTATAACACCGACTGGTGGGGATTTGCTGAAGCATTCAAGCGTAATTTGCCGGACGGGAACTTACAAAACGTGGTGCAGTTAGGTGCTGGTGGCGCAGGTGCTGCGACCGCGCATGCTGCGCTGGTCATGGGCGCCGGTACATTACACATTGCTGATTCAGATGCTGACAAAGCGAATGCGCTTGCCGCCGCCTTGTGTCAGCGTTTTGGTGCAGGCCGTGCATTCGCGGCGGCTGATCTGGGCGGCGCGATGGCGATCGCCGACGGCTTGATTCATGCAACGCCGACAGGAATGGCGAAACATCCTGGTATGCCGTTGCCGGCCGAAATGCTACGTCCGCATCAATGGGTGTCTGAGATCGTGTACTTTCCGCTGCAAACAGAATTGCTGCAAACAGCGCAAAAAATTGGCTGTCGCACATCGACAGGCGGCGGCATGGCGGTGTTTCAGGCAGTCAAAGCCTTCGAACTATTTACGGGTCTTCAGCCCAATGCTGAACGGATGTCGAAGCACTTCGAGCAGCTGCAGACGGCGGCTCCTGCTTAAGCGTCATGCTGTTCCGCTACAAACATTAAGGAGACAACATGGATGCCACAAATAATCACCCCACAGGTGTGCGCCGTACGCGCCGACGTTTTATTGTTCTGACGCTGCTGGCCTTGGCGACCATGGTCAATTACCTTGACCGGACCGTGCTGGGAATTGCCGCCCCATCGCTGACCAAGGAGCTTGGCATTGATGCCGCAAAAATGGGGATAATTTTTTCGGCATTTTCCTGGTCCTATGTCGCCATGCAGATACCGGGCGGTTTGTTTCTGGATCGCTTCGGCGCCAAGATTACTTATTTTCTTTCGGTGACCTGCTGGTCGCTGATCACCTTGTTGCATGGCCTGGCTGGTGGCATCGCTTCCTTACTCGGCTTGCGCCTTTTATTGGGGATCGCCGAAGCACCGTGTTTTCCGACCAATAGTCGCGTCGTCGGTACCTGGTTTCCGCAACACGAACGCGCTACCGCCACCGGCGTCTATACCGTTGGTGAATATGTCGGACTGGCGTTCCTGAGCCCCTTACTATTCTGGCTGATGGCCAATTCAGGCTGGCGGGCTTTGTTTTTTGTCGTTGGCGTGGTGGGCGTGTTGATCGGTATCGCGTGGTGGCGGATGTACACCGAACCGCACGAGAGCAAACATGCAAACCAGGCGGAACTCGACTACATTGCAGCGGGCGAAGGCGGTGATATCGCCGTGGCGGGTAAAGCGTTCAGCTGGGCAAACTTACGTGAACTCTTTCGTCACCGACAAATTTGGGGCGCCTGTATCGGGCAATTCGCCGGCAATACGACGCTGGTATTTTTTCTGACCTGGTTTCCGACCTATCTGGCCACCGAACGGCAGATGGGCTGGATCAAAATGGGTTTCTTTGCGGTGCTGCCCTTCGTGGCGGCGGCCACCGGTGTGCTGTTGGGCGGCGTGGTGTCGGATTATTTACTAAAGCGCACCGGTTCGGCCAACATCGCACGCAAACTACCGATCATCACGGGTCTTTTGATGGCCTCCAGTATTATCCTGGCCAATTATGTGCAGAGCGATGCCTGGGTGATCGCTATTTTGTCGCTGGCCTTTTTTGGTCAGGGCATGGTGGGTTTGGGTTGGGTGCTGATTTCTGATATCGCACCGCGTGATTTGATGGGCATGACCGGCGGCGTCTTTAATCTGGCATCCAACATGGCCGGGATTATTACCCCGCTGGTGATTGGCTTTATCGTCGCTTCAACCGGTTCTTTTGTCGGCGCGTTAAGCTTTGTGGGCGGCGTTGCGTTGTTTGGTGCGTTCGCGTATCTGTTTATTTTAGGCGATGTACGGCGGGTAGAAATGGCATCGGTTTAAAAGAAAGTGCATGGCTCCCGTGCGGTAGGGGCGGGATGCCTGTTTTCGGTAATTCCACGAATACAAAGGTGGTACGCAGATGAAGACCCAAGAAAATAATCCTGAACCAAGTAACCCGCTCGGCATCGATGGGATTGAGTTCATTGAATACACGACCTCCGAGCCGCTGGCGCTGGGCGCTATTCTGGAGATGATGGGCTTTGTGCAGATTGGCCGGCATCGCTCGCGTGAAGTCGTGCTCTATCGTCAGGGGTCGATGAATATCATCGTCAACGCGGATCTGCAAGCCTGGTCTGGGGCGGATGCGACGCGTGGCACGATCAGTCTGAGTGCCATCGCCCTGCGTGTGCAGGATGCCGGCGTGGCATACCAACATGCGCTCGATCGTGGTGCCTGGGCGATCCCTACCCGGGCCGGTGCGATGGAGCTCAATATTCCGGGCGTGCATGGTGCCGGTGACTCTTTACTGTATTTTGTCGACCGCTATCAGGATTTTTCGATTTACGATGTTGATTTTAAATTGGTGGCGCAAGACAGCCGCCATCCACCGGCCATCGCCGGGCTGCATTTCTTTGGCGTAGTGCAGGCGATTCGCCGCGATCGCAGCAGTGAATGGATCGACTTTTATCAGAAGCTGATGAATTTCCGTGTTCTGCCGGATGGTCAGTATTTTGGTATTTTACCCAAGGGGACCTTATTGCAAAGTCCTTGTAAAAAGTTTTATCTGCAGCTCATTGAACCGCCGACCGGCAGTGAAGATATCCATTGGGATGAAGAATTGATTCGCCTCGGTTTTGGTACCGCCGATGTGGTGGCGGCGACAGCTGCCTTGCATGCGCGGGGTGTTAATTTTGTTGATCGGGCGCCGGTACAGGCCTCGGAAAAAGGCGCTCTCACACAGCTCTTTAAGGGCAGCGTGAGCTTTGAACTGGTGTTAAGCCCGCTTGGAGAAGCGCTGTGAACCTGAGCAATTTTGGCATGGATACCATCACCCTTGCCGGGACGCTGGAAGCCAAGCTGGCAGCGACCAAACTGGCCGGGTTTTCGCAGCTCATGTTGTGGGCAAAGGATCTGGTTAATTATCCCGGTGGCGTCGATGCTGCCGTGCGGGTGGTCAAACAAAGTGGTGTGCGCGTAACAGGCATTCAAGTCATGCGTGACTACGAAGGCCTGACCGGTACCTTGCACGACTACAAAGTCGACATCGCCAAGAATATGCTGCAGATGTGTCGCGCGGTCGGATCGCCAGTGCTGATGGTATGTTCATCGACTTCCAAACACGCCAGTGGCGATATCGGAAAAATCGCCGATGATCTGTCCAAGCTGGCCACCTTGGCGGTGCCGCTCGGCGTGAAGGTCGGTTATGAAGCTTTGTCCTGGGGTCGGAACGTGAACGAATGCGCGCAAGCCTGGGAGGCGGTCGAATATGCGGACCACGCTAATCTGGGTATCGTGATCGATTCCTTCCACATGCTGGCGAATAAGTCTTCCTTCGATGTCATCGACGACATGCCATGGCACAAAATCGCCATGGTGCAGTTATCCGACTACATGTGGCGCGAAATCCGTTCTTCCGAAGAGCGCCTCGAAACCGCCCGCCATATGCGGGTATTCCCCAGCGAGGGCGAACATTCAGCAGAATTATCCGACCTCGTGCGGCGCATCGATCGTTGCGGTTATCGCGGCGACTACAGTTTTGAAGTCTTCAACGACGACTATCTACAGATCCCCCCAGAAGTCGTGGCAGAACGCGCAAGACGCTCTGCCAAATGGGTCACCGACCAGGTGCTCCGGCGCAGCCTGCAGATTCGGCAGGACCGACCGGTGATGTTGGCGGCGGATTAGTGCAGTAATTTTTTAAATATCAAAAAACACCGTTTCATCCGGACCCTGGATGTGAATGTCGAAGCGGTAGACGATGTCGCCATTGCTTTCTGTGCGGGTGGCGATCAGGGTTTTGCGGCGGCTTTCCCATTCGACCAGGTTAATCACCGGATCAGCCGCATTGGCTTTTTCTTCATCGGAAAAATACATGCGTGTATTCAGACCGATATTGATGCCGCGCGCGACGATCCAGAAATTCACATGCGGTGCCATCGTGCGACCGTTGCGTCCTTCGACGCACCCAGGTTTGATGGTGTCGAAGCTATAAATGCCTGATTCGAAATCCGAACAGGCCCGGCCCCAGCCGCGGAAATGCGGGTCAGCAGCCTTCCCTTGCTGATCGGCCGGATGTTGGTAGGCACCGGCGGCATTGGCCTGCCAGATTTCGATCAGTACATCGCGCAGTGGTGTACCAGTGCCGTCAAAGACACGCCCTTCAATGCGAATCCGCTCGCCGGTAGTGTGTTCACTGACCAGATGATGATCGAAATTCTTTTCAAAAATATCGAAGCCTGCCTGCTTGGGCGCGAGGCCAATGTGTACATACGGTCCAGCGGTTTGGGAAGCCGTTTCTTTTAAAAGGCTTAATTGATTGAGTCCGTTAAACATGCGAACCTCGCTGCAGATTGTTTTCAAATAAGGTGGCACGCGCACCACGCAAGACGATGTCGAAGCGGTAGGCCAGGCAGTCGAGCTGCACGAAAGCGCTGCGATCAAGCGGTGCGATCAGACCGCGTACCGCGGCTTCATCCGCGATCGATTTGAGAATCGGGCAGTGGGGGATCAAGGGATCGCCCTCAAAATACATCTGCGTAATCAGACGCTGGACCCAGGCGGAACCCGAAATCGCATAGTGAATATGCGCCGGACGCCAGTCGTTGACGCGATTACGCCAAGGGTAGGGCGCTGGCTTGATGGTGCGGAAGTAGTAATACCCTTTGGCGTCGGTAAGCATCCGACCGCAGCCACCAAAGTTAGGATCAATCGGCGCAATGTACTGATCTTTTTTATGCCGGTAGCGTCCGCCCGCATTGGCTTGCCAGACTTCGACCAGCGCGTTCGGCACCGGACGGCCGAACTCATCGACCACATAACCATGCACGACGATCCGCTCGCCGATCGGCAGGCCTTCTTTGGCGTAGTTAAGGATCAGGTCATTGTCGAGCGGCCCTAATTCGTCGGCGCTAAAACTCGGACCGGTGATTTCAGAGAGCGAATTTTGTAGCGAGATCAGCGCTTTTTGCGGTGAACGCAGTACGCTGGTTTTGTAATCGGGAGTGTAGGCAGGGGGATGAATGCTGCGGTCGCGCTGCATGAATTCACCAAATTGGTTGAGTACGGATGACATGGAAATCCTCAAGTCGACGTGAAGCTAAGAGTTTTGAATATGTTCATGTGGCAACAAAGCGCCCACTCTATACTTGAAAAATATTCATGTAAATTGAATTTAACCGCCACATGTGATAACTTTTGAGAATGGATCAAACACTTTTTCAACGCAAAATCCGCCTGCGGCACCTGCACTGCTTTATGGCCGTGGTGGAACAGCAAAATTTACGTAAAGCGGCTGCGCAGCTGCATCTGACGCAGCCGGCGGTGTCCAAAACGATTTCTGAGCTGGAGGAAATTGTCGGGGTACGACTGCTGCAGCGCGACCGCTCTGGTGCCCGTTTGACGGCTGAGGGAGAGCGCTTTCAAGCGCACGCACTGACGGTGATCGTGGCACTAGAGCGGGTAGAAGACGCGCTCGGTCTGGCACACACACCGGCCATCGCGCTGCTGCAGATTGGTGCCTTGCCGACTGTTGCGCCAGATTTGTTACCGCTCGCACTGGCGGCGTTTCGTCGTGAACATCCGGCGGCAAAAGTATTGGTCCAGACGGCGGCCAATGCGCCGCTGCTGCAGGCACTCAAGACCGGTGAAGTCGATGTGGTGCTGGGGCGGATGGCTGAACCGCAGATGATGCTGGGCCTGTCTTTTGAAATGCTGTACGTCGAACCCTTGATGCTGGTGGTGCGGCAGGGACATCCCCTGACCAGGCAGCCGGCAGTGTCGCTGCTCGATATCGGCAGCTATCCCTTCGTTGTATCAGCCAAGGGCACGATACCGCGCCATAGCACGGAAAGTTTTTTTCAATCCCGCGGTCTGACGATGCCGGGCAATGTCACCGAAACCCTGTCGGTATCGGTGGCGCGACAAATCACGCGCCAATCCGAGGCGATATGGTTTTCCCCGGCTGGTGCGGTGCGCGCTGATCTAGCGGATGCATTGCTGGTGAGCTTACCTTTATCGACCGAAGGATCGGAAGAACCGGTCGGTTTATTATTACGCAGTGAAGGTTTATTAAGCCCTGCGGCAGGGGCTTTTGTCGCGATCATGCGCGCTGCAGCGGCTGCGCGTCGCCTGGAGAGTCGGGCGTAGAGTGAGAGCCGATGAGCATCAATGCGCGCACTATTTCTTTCACTTACTGTGCCGCTCTTGCTACGTGAATGGCTGGTCAAGCCGCTTGAATGATGCAATGATCACTTTTTTCCAGCGGATGACCCCATGCACAAAGCCAGCCAGTTTTCACTCTTGATCGAGCGCCGTTTCGGGCCCTTCTTTTGGACCCAATTTTTGGGCGCTCTCAATGACAATGTCTTCAAGACGGCGCTACTGACCACGCTCACCTTTGAGGCTGTGCTCTGGACGACAGCCGATACCGGCTTGCTGAATAATTTGATTCCCGGTTTGTTCATTTTGCCCTTCGTGCTGTTTTCTGCACTGACAGGGCAATTGGCGGATAAATTCGATAAGGCGTACCTGTCGCGCGTGGTCAAGCTGCTGGAAATCGCCATCATGTTGATCGCTTGCGTGGGCTGGCTGCAGCATCAGCTGTGGCTGCTGGTGCTGGCTCTGGTCGGTATGGGCTTACATTCCACCTTGTTTGGACCCGTCAAGTACGCTTACTTACCGCAGGCCTTACGCAACGATGAACTGATCGGCGCGAATGGTGTGATCGAGATGGGTACCTTCGTCGGCATCTTGCTGGGCGAAATCCTCGGTGCTTTGCTGGTAATGCAAAAGCCATGGGGCATCGAACTGGTCGCTGGCGGTACGCTGGCGATTGCGCTCCTGGGCTGGGCTTGTAGCTGCGCCATTCCTGCTGTGCCGGCACCCGCGCCGGATCTGCAGATCAATTGGCATCTCTGGCGCGAAACCCTGCGTAATCTGCGCTTTAGCCGCCAAAACCGACCGGTATGGCTGGCCATGTTAGGCAATTCCTGGTTCTGGTTTTATGGCGCGATTTTATTGGCGCAGTTTCCGCTCTATGCCAGGCGCCATTTGCATGGTGATCATAGCGTTTTCATTTTATTGCTCGTGATTTTTTCACTCGGCATTGGCATCGGTTCACTCATTTGTGAGCCGCTGTCGCGGCGCCGAATTGAAATCGGTCTGGTACCTTTAGGCGCGCTTGGCATGACAGTGTTTGGTGTGGAGCTGTATTTTGCCAGTCAGGCCTATACTGCATTGGCCGAAGTCGATGCGCGCGGCTTTTTGACGCAGAACGGCAGTTGGCGCATTCTGTCTGACCTCGTCGGGCTCGGCATTTTTGGTGGCATTTACATCGTCCCTTTGTTTGCCCTGATTCAGACCCGCTGTGACGCGGCGCATTTATCGCGCACGATCGCTGGCTTGAATATTATGAATGCGCTCTTTATGGTGGGATCCGCCGGTTTGGCGATGATCTTGCTCAGTTTTGGCTGCACGATACCGCAAATTTTTCTTATTGCAGCAATCCTGAATGGGCTGTTTACGGGCTGGATTTTTTATTCTGAGCCGACCTTCTTGAAACGTTGTTGGCGGTGGATTCGGGGGCGCGCTGAGACTGAAGCAGGTTTTGAGCGAATGTGAGTTCAGTGCTTATTTTCAGACAGGCTTTGTCGATATTTTTCAGCATCCCAGTTAAGCAGCGCGGCGATCTGGTCAGCAGTCAAACACACGACGTTCGAAACGTTGGCAATGCGCGCTGTCACTGCAGCATAGCAGGCCAACATGGCTTCCTGCGCCGGCGTGCAGTCTGAACGCAGCATGACGCCTTGCTGTGCCATGATGATGCACACAGGTTTTCCTGCCATACGCTGGAAAAAGTCCGGCAGACTTTCCTGTGCTTCCATCACCGGCGACACTGCACCAAGAAAAACGGCATGGTCTGGGTACATCACCCATTTTTCGCGCGCCAGTGACAGACTGAGCGGGTCGTGCGCTAATTCTTGTACGGCTGCATCCTGACAGCGTTGATAACCCGCTGCCACCAGTTCTGGTTCGTGTGAAGTGATGCGCGCTGCTTCTGGCGCGAGCGCACCAGTTTGACGTACTGAGGCTGCGCAACGACGCAGGACATCAGCCAGGCGAAGTGCACATTCTTCGATGCTGTCAGCGCCAATCACCAGGCCATGATTGGCCAGTAGCAGAATATCGGTTTGCTCTTGCGCTGCGATGGCGCGCGCGACGGCCTGCGCTAATTCAGCCCCCGGCTTGGCGTATTCGACCCAAGCCCATGCCAAGCCGGCCAGTAATTCTTGCAATAGCGCTGGCGCCTGTTGCAGAACGGCCAGTGCAATGACATCCACCGCATGCACATGGACCACGATCCGATGCGTCAGCAAGGCATGCAGCGAAGTTTCGATCGAGGGACGCAGTGTGCTGTCATCGATACGGGCAGACTGAAAATCACTGGCACCCTGTGCGACTAACGCGCGCGTTTGCGCCAGATCGAGCGGGATAAAAATGTCCCGCGTATCGGCCTCGGCTAGCCAGGTCCCCGAGGCTTTGATCCACAGGACATTGCCATCCTTCCAGGAGATATTGCCGCCTGCGCCCTGAATCAGTAGGGGGTCGCGGCCGATCTGGCTTGCGTAGGTGGCGATGGCATGCTGCATGTCATGCTGTATGTCCTGCTTCATGGGCGATCCTTGACTGATGCAGAGTTCACTGCGCCGGTCGCTAACTGCTCGATCGATAGCGACTTGATCCGAATATGACTGTGCCCGGCGGTAAAGCTACGTACCTCGAGATCGGGAACATCGTCTTCGAGCACAAAATCAATCGTGGCGCGCGTTTGTCCTGCTGCCAGAACGCCCGTTTGCAGCACTGCGGGTCCGTTCTTGAGGTGATTGGAAAATACATCCCAACTGCCCGGTGCGGAACCATCCGCCGGGCTGGTCGCGGTATAGTCGAGCGTTGCCCGGTAAGCGCCTTTGGGGGCTGCAATATAGGGTCCAAAGCTGATCAGGCCGGCGGGATCGATGTCGGCGTTGACCTCGACAGCAGTACCTGACACGTGGCCCAGCTGAAGTGCGAGCTGATTGCCGCGCCAGACGAATTTACTCAGGCAGTTTGCGGGATCTTTTGGAAACGCCATGGCTTCACAGCGCACATCGTCGAGCGGTAAAACGGCGCTCCAGCGCAGACGAAAATCCCACAGACGAAAGCCGAAATAGAGCGTCATGATGCATAAAAAAAGGATCATCAGCGCGGGGAATTTTTTTCCTTGCAAGGCATAACACAGCGGCAGTACAAAGCCAAGAATGGCTGCCGCTTTCATAAAGCCGGAAAAATGCCAGATCACCGTGACGCCAAAGTGTAGGTACAACAAGCTCAATGCAAAAAAACCGGCGCCAATACCCATCACCAGTGGCGATGCCTTACTTTGCCAGCCAGACCGCAGTAGCCGGATCAGGATCAGCAGCGAGAGCAGCAGCAGGCCAAGAAAAAACAGTAAATTTATCGCCGCAAAATACGAATCGTCCCCAGCTGCTAGCCCGGGATAGTGACCGGCAAGTCCGGCGATTAAGTGCTGCCACAAACTCACCAAGGGCAGGCCGAGGATACCCTGAGCTTGTTCAACCGGCGTGCCGGAAAAGCGCAGTCGGACCCAGCCCTGCCATAGACCAAATGCGAGCAAAGGTATCAAATGCACCAGCACGCCAGGAGTACGCAGCTGGGTAATAAGCTGCTCAAGCCGACGTTGCAGCGGGTCGCGTAAGGGATATAAAACACTGGCCACGGCAATAAAAAATGGCAGCAGCATATAGGCTTCGCGTGTCAATACTGCCAGTGTCATGGCGAGCGCATAGCGGATCAATTTGTGATCGAGTAATGCGGTCAGCGCAATGATTAACATGGCATCGGCGGCGGCATCTGGCAGGCCGTTCATCATGGTCAATTGCGTACCTGCCGCCAGTGACCAAAACAAAATATAAAATGGTGCGACACCACGGCGCTGTAAAAATGCTGCGCCATAAAGTGTCGCCATCAATACCAGTAAGAGGCTGCTGGCGTAGTAGAGTGCGGGGCTGACCCAGTCCTGCAGCAGCACCAGCGACAGTGCCTTGGCGACCAGTGGCAAGCCAATTCGCTGATAGCGGTAGGCATCCGAATCCATGTGCTGTGCGCTGTCTTTGGTGGCCAGGATGTCGTTCGCCATGAAGTAATAGAACTGGCCATCCCAACCCTTGTCTTCCTTGGTCCGGTATAGGCTGGTCAGGCCATGTTCGCGCAACTCTGCCGGCTGGCCAAAGCGTTTGGCGGTCATCACATGATGATCAAAATTACCGTTGAGCGGGCCTTCAACATACAGCGACATGACGAATAAACTGAGCGCCAAGGTCAGACATACGACCAGGGAGTTCGCGCCGTACTTACGCAGCAATGTCAGTAAGGGGTTCATGGGATGGCAGACTTAGAGTGAGCGGGTTTTTTTCAGAACTTGGCGTAATGCAGAAAAATCACGCAGCAACATGTCGGGCGCATTTTCCCCTGTCCCTGCAACGACGCCATCATGCATTTTTTGGATCGTCACAGCACCGATGGCATCGCGCGCGCCGGCGATGTCATTGATTGGGTTATCACCGATCATCCAGATGCAATTTCCCTTCGGCTGCATTTTTGCCAGCGCGATCTGAAACGGCGAAGCGTGCGGCTTATCAAAGCCAGCCTCTTCACTGGTAACGATAAAGTCGAAGTAGTGATCCAAACCGAAATAAACAATCTTGCGGAACTGGATTTGCGCCGTCAAATCGGTGACGACGACGGTCGGAATGCCGGCCAGTCGCAGGTCATCGAGTAACTCCTTGACGTCGTCAAACAGCACGGCATTACTCAAAAAAGTACGCCAGTAGGTTTGTTCGAAATCGAGCGCCATGAGCACCTGCGAACCGAGGCCGATAATTTCCAGCATGCGTTGAAAATACAGCAGCCGGCTATGTGAGCTGGCAGTGTGTTGGAGGCGTGACTTGATTTCCTGACGCGCTGCGACAAAGGCTGCGTTGAACTGCGCAGGCGAGATGGAAAACGTTTTGACGACCTTCTCTTGTACCGCCGCCATCGCCGCTGCATGCGCCGGATCATAGTGATACAGCGTGTTATCGGTATCGAACATCACCGCGTCGGGGGTCTGTAAAAACCGTTCTGGATTGCGTAACTCGATCATGACAGCCGCCTGTGAAGTGCTTGGTTAATATGTGCCAGGACGATTAACTGCATCAGCCCCTTGATGCCGTCTTCCCAGATCGGCCGGCGATCCAACATCTCGCGCAGATTCGGCAACAGATCACGCGCTGCCAGGGCAATGTCGTCGGCCGAGGTTTCGCCTTCGATACTGAGTGAAACACCATCGCTGTCGCGCTGCATATCCACATGCAATCCGCACAGTCCGATCAGCACCCTTACCAGCGCGCGTTCGTTGAACTGGTGGCGGGAACGCACATGCAACTTACAGCGCGGTATATCGACGTTCGGTCGCTGTTGCAGGCTCATTTGCAAACTCTGCGGATGGATCGGTTGCAAAGACAAGACAAGATCGGCCTGTGTCGACTGCGGACGGACAAATTTTTCGGTGTCGGGCAAGCGGCTTTGCATGGACGCCATGACTTTATCGACGCTGTGGCCGCGCACATGCACGTCGCGTTGCAGCTTGAAGTACCGCCGCAAGTCTTCATCCATATCCAGAAAAATACTCAGGTCATAGCGTTCGCGCATCTGCGGCGAATACAGGGCATGCAAGCCGCTGGCGATGATCAGCTCATTGCTGTGAATGCGCGTGGGTTTGCTCATCTTGCCGCTGGCATGATCGTAGTGACGGGAAAAAATCGGCTTGCCGTTACTTAAAGTCGTGAGGTCTTGGGCGAATTGTTCCAGATTATTGGCATGCGGGTTCAGGTGGGTCATGACTTGCCACATGGGTTCTTGCCGATCCCATAGGTGGTAATCGTCACCCGATAGCGTGGCAGTTGAATGGCTGCCAAACAAGCCGCGCAGCGAATCGACCAGGGTATCTTTGCCGCAGCCGGAATCCCCCGCAATGCCGACCATCAGCGGCTTGCGCGTGAGCTGGTAAAAGTCGCTAGTAAATACCATTTCGCGCGCCATGCGCAACATCAGAATCACGCCTAACGTCAGCAATGCGGAATGCATCAGACCTGGCACAGGCGCGCCGAGCCGACTTTGCATGGCGGCGCTGAACTGCAGCGCCAGATCGCTGCCCAACACCAGCGGCGCTGGCATGGCCAGAAAGTGCGTGAGCGCAAACAGGGCTGTGAACAAGGCAACCAGCAGTAGGGCTAAGCGGTCACTGGTGGCTTGATAGAGCACCAACAATGGCATGACCCAGATAAACCAGCCGGGTGACGCCGGCGTGAGTAAGACCACCAGAAAAAAAGTCAGTCCGAGCAAGGTAGAGAAGGCCGAAAAATTGAGTCGTCGGATGCGCCAGGCCAGATACAGCATGAGCAGATAAGCCATGGGCATCAGATATAGTGGCGGGCTGTTACCGATGCGAACGGCAAACTGGTAGACCTTGCCCATTTCAGGATTATTGAACAGCATATTCATGCCGTCTGGTGACGCCAGTAAGGGCAGACTCAGCAGCGCCATGGCAAGGATAAGCGCGCTAACAAAAGCTGCCAGATAGGCGCGATGCTGACGCAAAAAAAACAGGTAAATCAGGAAGAAGGGCAGTGCCAGCACCATACTAAGTTTGGCAGAAATCGCTGCGGCACAAAAGGCGCCGGCATGGCGTAGTTTGAGTTGGCGCACATGGAGCATGGCCAGTCCCAATAGACAAACCGCGATCAGATCATTGAGGCCCAGCCAATAGGTGGCGAGCCAGACAATGGGAGAAAGCCAGTAGGTGATCAACAGCAGTTTGTCGCGTGGATTGACGCGCCCACTGACGAGCGCATGCAGGATCCATAACAGGGTAATGTCCGCGATCAAAAGCGTGCCACCATAGCCCCAATACAGTTCTGCGCCGATGAGCTTACAAAACAGGCAGAGCGGCAAAAACACCAGCCATTGCACGAAGCCATAAGGGAATGAAACGACATTCCCGCCACTTTGGAGAAATACCTGCCACGGATCAAAACTCAGCTGACTCGTGGTCGCTGACAGAAAGGGCAGATACCACTGTGCGGCAGCCTGCGGCAGAACGGTGGCCAGCAAGAGTAGTTTGAGCGCCAGCCCGGTCAGAAACAGCGGATGCCGGAACAGGGGGTGGACGCGCAACGGATAGATAAGTTTATTCACGATCGCTCCAGCGCACTCCACAGCGCCGGCTGTTTGGTGCAGACGGCATCCATCACGATGCCGCGCTCGGCGAGCAGACGGGCCATGGCGGGAATGCCGGTGGCGGCATCGCGGCCTTGTAATTCGGGCGAAACCAGGCACAGCTTAAAGCCGGCCTCTTGCAGTCGCTGCGCGTCGTGGCCCAGCAGGGGAAAGTGGTTAAAGCAATCGACCCAGACCCAGTCAACTTTGCCGGCCAGACTCAGTGCCGTATCGATGGATTCGAATTCTGATACCCGAACGGCACAGCGTTTTTCGCCCATGCGCGACCATTTGATCAAAAACGGAAACGATTGATCGAGAAAAAAATAATCCGCGATCTGATGCTGCTGCATGAGGGCGATCAGACGCGCCTCCAGACCTTCTTCCTTGACGTTCAGGATCAGCGTGCCATGCCGGTAGGCGGCGATCCATTCGTCAAACGATTCCCCTGCCACATAGGGATCATGGTGGATCACCAGCCGTTCGCCGATACTGCGAATGTCGATTTCCACGCCATATGCGACGGGCGTATCGCGCAATGCCTGCAGTGTATTTTTTCGGTGCGCGATGAGTTTCATGAGCGGATGGATTTCCTGAGTTGGAAGCTGAAATCAATGGTGCGACGAATGAATTTTCGTTTGCCTGCCCAATCGACATTCCAGTTCGATACGCCATGAATTCGGTCGCCAAAATGGACCGGAAAGCGATGCACGGCCAAGCCAGCGCGGCGCGCCTGATAATACACAAACAGATCGAGTGAAAAATCATGCGGTGGCTGCACCCAGCTGTCAAAAAATCGGCGGCTAAATAAATTTGGCTGGGCATTGATGTCCCACAGCGGCTGCTTGAGCAAGACCGTCTCGAACACGCTCATACCGAGAGTGAACATCACATCAGCAGCTGGCCGGCCATAGCGACGTCCCTTGACGAAAATATCCGCACCGAACTGATCGAACAAGGCCAAACCTGCCAGCACATCTTGCGGGTCGGTTTGCAGATCGGCGTGGGTCCAGCCGAGCAGTTCGCCCTTGGCCGCGCGCAGTCCGTGCAAGATGCCGTAGCCATAGCCCTGATTAAGGTCGACGCGTACGCTGCGACAGCCGGGATAAGCCGGCAGTAGTTCGGCCAGCACCGCCGCGCTGTGATCGGTCGAGCCATTGTCGACCAGGATCACTTCAATGCCGGGCTGCTTGGCCAGACCACGGCAGCGTTCCAGTAGCAGCGGCAGATTGGCCGCCTCGTTATAACAGGGAATCACCAGCGAACATCTCATGCACGTTTCTCCTGGCGAGCAGTGTGAAAGACAAATAATTTCATGCCAATAAAATTGAGCGTTGCCGATACCAGGGTGGCGCACACAAATGCCGTTGTCAGTTGCAGATTCAGACCCAGATTCAGACTCGGCGGCAAATGCGCGATGAGCTCCAGCATAAGGGCATTGATGCTGACATTGGCGAGCAGGGTCGCGCCATACAGCAGACCAAAGCGCAGTGCGCTGCCCGGCTTGGGCTGCTGATGTCGAAAGGTCAGCAGGCGATTGGCCACATAGGCACACAGCGTGCCGGTGATGAAGCCGATGGCTTTAGCCGGGCCGGTGCTCAGCGTAGCGTAGCGCAGCAAACCGTTATAAATCAGGTAGTCGATCAGGGTCACTGAGCAGCCAATGACCAGAAACCAAAATAATTCACGCTGAATTATCCGTTGCTTGTTCATGCGTTGCCTCGGCCGTGGATGGGTGCGAGCCGTTCAGGCAGCGTGGCACGATAGCGTTCTTCGAGCGCTGCCAGCCCTGCTGGATCCACTCTGCCATCGTCTTGCAGTCGATAAGGATGGCTGGGCCATTTGTGCAGACATGACTGCCAGTATTCGAAGCAGCGCAAATCGTCCGGTGTACCCCAGGACAGATAACTGTCGACTTCGAATACACGGCAGCGTAAGCCCAGTGCGATGGCATCGTTAATGCAGGTATCGATATAAAACTCGCCGTTGATGCGGCCATCGCGCGCCATCATGCGGGCCACGGCAGCACGGAAATCGGCCCCGCGTTTAAAGGTAAAGGTGCCCAACACCACCGGATCATTTTGCGGATCGGCGAGCGGCGTTTTGACGGATATGTGGCGGATCTGCGTGCCATCGCAGTCGATCCAGCCATACATTGTTGGATGACGCAGCGCGTTGGTGTGACCGCGCACGGCCCAGACGATGACGTCGGTGTCGTCGTCCTCAAGCAGGGACTGAAATTTCTGCGCGTCGTATAAAGCGCCAAAATCACAGGCGCCAAAACTCACCGGCCCTTCAGCCAGTTCGCCCAGCGCATCGAGTCCGATCAGGGCGCTGCAGGCCTGTCCTTGGGTGACGGCGGGTACGGTCGCAATGACGGCCTGCGGGATCGCTTCGCGCAGGCGCAGGCAGATATCGTCCAGTCCGGGCATATCGCTGCGCAGGACGAAGGCGGTATGCAAGGCGGACGGCAAATCATTCACGGCTTGCAGCACCATCGGTCGCGCCGAAACAGGAATCAGTGGCTTGGTCTGCTGGTAGCCTTCGTTGATAAAGCGTTGCCCTAAGCCGGCCATGGGCACGACCACGCTGCCGACTGGTGCCATCGCGGGCCCAGGCGGCAGTGCCAGCCGGCGAAAGGTGGCCGACCAGCGCTGGTATTCCGCGACATCTTCCGGGGTGCCCCATTGCATAAAATGCTGCAGGGGATAGACGGCTACCGGTAAATTATTTTTGAGCAGATAACGATAGGCCAGGCTGACATAAAACTCCTCCCCGACATGCAGATTTTTCTCGACGGTGGCGCTAAATGCTTCCAGCATCAAGGCGCCGCTGGCAAAATAATAGCTGCCGCTGGAAGCGAATTCTTGCATGCGATTATCGGTATAAGGCTGCTTTTCTTGTATCTCGCTGACCCAGCCACCGGTCTCACGCAGATAGGCGTAATTGGTGCTGCCCAAAGTGTGCGGATGAAAGCCGCGGTAAGCGGGAATCGCTCCGGCGCAGGCGCTTTGTTCGACAAATTGACAAAAATCAGCCCAGTTCCAGTAGCAGGTGAAATCACAATAATTCACCAGCACCGGACGCGCAGGATCGATCAGGTCACTGACCAGACGGACTGCATGCACAGGTCCCAATTTATGCGGTTCAATACCGACGATGCGTGCGCTGGGGCAGTACTGGCGAATCTGCTGTGCCATCTGCAAATCGGGCTGGGCGAGATGGTCGGCGCTGCAAATAAAAATAAAATCGGCTTCGCCAGGAAACATATCGATCACATGCGCGATGATCGGTTTGCCATCGATGGGAATCAAGGGCTTGGGAACGCGATAGCCGGCGCGGCGAAAGCGCTCGCCAAAGCCGGACATCGGAATCACGATCTGCATGGAAGGTTTAGGCATGCGCAGTTTGACGGATCATGTAATAAAAGTGGTCACAATTATAACGTTGAATAACGGGCTTAGAAATAAGCTTAAAAACAGGCTTAAAAACAGGCTTAGTGTCTGGCTTAATAACTGGCTCAGCCGAAAAAGTTTAGCCGCCTGGCGGTAAGGGTGACGCTAAGCCGCTCACAGACTGGTAAAATTGATGTTTTCCCATTTCAAGTCATTATAATGTCCGGCAATACATTCGGCACTCTCTTTACCGTGACTACCTTCGGCGAATCGCATGGGCCAGCGATTGGCTGCGTGATTGATGGCTGTCCTCCGGGCTTGGTTTTATCCGAGGCCGACATTCAGCCCGAGCTCGACCGGCGCAAGCCCGGCACCTCACGCCATGTCACCCAGCGTAGCGAATCGGATACGGTCGAAATTTTATCCGGTGTCTACCAGGGCATGACGACTGGCACGCCGATCGCGCTACTGATCCGCAATGAAGATCAGCGCAGTAAAGATTACGGCAATATTGCTGAGACTTTCCGTCCCGGGCATGCCGACTATACCTACTGGCATAAGTACGGTATCCGCGATCCGCGTGGTGGCGGACGTTCATCAGCGCGTTTGACAGCGCCAGTCGTCGGCGCCGCAGCGATCGCTAAAAAATGGTTATTTGCCCAATATGGCACGGTATTCAAAGGCTGCATGAGCCAATTAGGCGGCTTGTCGATTCCCTTCGAGTCTTGGGAGTATGTGCCGAATAATCCCTTCTTTGCCGCCAATGCCAGCATGATCCCGGAGCTGGAAGCCTACATGGATGCGCTGCGCAAGGAAGGCAACTCTTGCGGCGCGCGCATTGAAGTCGTGGCCGATCATGTGCCGGTCGGCCTGGGCCAGCCCATTTACGACAAACTCGATGCCGATATCGCTTACGCGCTCATGGGCATTAATGCCGTCAAAGGCGTAGAAATTGGTGCCGGCTTTGCCTCGGTCGCGCAAAAAGGCACCGAGCATGGTGACGAACTCACGCCGGAAGGCTTCCGTTCTAATCATGCGGGTGGGGTTTTGGGCGGCATTTCCACCGGCCAGTCGATTACCGCGTCGATCGCCATCAAGCCGACCTCCAGCATCCGTCTGCCGCGCGCTTCCATCGACAAGGATGGCAAGCCGGCCGTAGTGGAGACCTTTGGTCGTCACGATCCCTGTGTCGGCATTCGCGCCACACCGATCGCCGAAGCTATGCTGGCACTGGTATTGATGGACCACGCCTTGCGTCACCGGGCGCAAAA
Organism: Oxalobacteraceae bacterium; assembly: GCA_947374865.1. Lineage (GTDB taxonomy): Bacteria > Pseudomonadota > Gammaproteobacteria > Burkholderiales > Burkholderiaceae_D > CANFLV01. Next base: position 94,488 of record CANCDR010000001.1, on the reverse strand, counting down.
TGCCGATGTGCAGGTGAGCTCGCAGCCGATCCCGGCGCAGGCGCCTTCCGCATCGCAATAGACTCGTGCCGAATGATTCGCTGATGATCGCACTCCCGCAGTGAAGTCGTCCGGGCAGGGCGTCGCTTTCGCGTCCTTTTTCTTCGCCTACTATGCATACGTAGGCGTTTTTACCCCCTATGCCAGTCTGTATTTTGCCGATCGGGGCATGCACGCCACCCAGATCGGCATCATGATGTCGCTGATCCAGGCGCTGCGTATCGTCGGCCCTAATCTGTGGGGCTGGGCGGCCGACCATACGCAACGCCGGGTATTCATTCTTCGACTGACAGCCTGGTCCGCCGCACTGAGCTTCTGCGGTCTTTTTTTCGGTCACAGTTTCACCAGCTTTTTTCTCGTTATGGTGATGATCAATATTTTTACGAGCGCCCAGACGCCGCTCTCGGAAGCGCTATTGGTCAATTCATTGCGCGGTGATCTGACCCATTACGGCCGACTGCGTCTGTGGGGCTCGGTGGGTTTCATCGTCGCTGTCACCTTTGCCGGCCAGGTTCTCGATTATGTCGGCGTCGATGCCATGCCCTGGCTGGGGCTGGGTGCGCTGGTACTCACGGGGCTGGCCAGCTTGCGCATTCGTGAGGAAGTACCGTCGGTGACGCATGGCGAGCGACCTTCGGTGATGAGTCTGCTCAAGCGGCGCGAGGTGCGGGCATTTTTTACCTCCTCGGCGCTGATGCTGGCCGCCCATGCGGCACTCTATACCTTCTATTCACTCTATTTGGAGCAGCATGGTTACAGCAAATCGCTGATCGGCCTGATGTGGTCAATCGGCGTGATTGCCGAGATCGTGTTCTTTTATTTTCAGGCATCGCTGTTTCGCCGCATCGCGATGCGCACTGTGATGCTGGTCAGCCTGCTACTGGCGGCGCTGCGCTTTATGCTGATCGGCTTTGGTGCCGATTCACTGGTCTTGCTGATGTTCGCGCAAGTGCTGCATGCAGCGACCTTCGGTGCGCATAATTCAGCCTGTGTGGCCGTCATGCAGCGCTGGTTTTCCGGCTCCCTGCAAGCGAGCGGACAAGCTTTGTTTGTGAGCTTTTCTTATGGCGTGGGCGGCACATTAGGGAGTTTGGGTCTGAGCCTGGCCTGGAAAGCGCTCGGCGCGAGCAGCGTTTTTATCATCGCAGCCGGTTTGGCCATGGGCGCTTTGGCAGCGGCCTGGCTGAGTTTTCGCTGGCAAGAGCGTGATCAGCAGCACCTGACTATGGCATAATTGACTTCCTCCGCTTATTACTCCGTGCCCTGTGGGCGCCGCAAAACCATGACGCAAACGCTCTACGATAAACTTTGGGAATCGCACGTTGTCCACACAGGTGACGACGGCACCACGATTCTGTACATCGACCGGCATCTGGTGCACGAAGTGACCAGCCCTCAGGCTTTTGAAGGCCTCAAGCTGGCCGGCCGTCAGCCATGGCGTCTGTCGGCCAATCTGGCGGTGGCCGACCATAACGTGCCGACTACAGATCGCGCCATGGGGATCGCTGATCCGATTTCGCGTCTGCAGATCGAAACGCTGGACGCCAACGCCAAGTCCTACGGTCTGACTTACTTCAACATGCAAGACAAACGCCAGGGCATCGTGCACGTTATCGGCCCAGAGCAGGGTGCAACACTGCCGGGCATGACGGTCGTCTGCGGCGATTCGCATACTTCCACCCACGGCGCCTTCGGCTGTCTGGCGCATGGCATTGGCACCTCCGAAGTCGAGCATGTGCTGGCAACCCAGACTTTGCTGGCGCAAAAATCCAAAGCCATGCTGGTACAAATTGACGGCCTCATGCCCGCCGGCGTGACGGCCAAAGATCTGGTGCTGGCCGTGATCGGCAAGATCGGTACCGCCGGCGGTACTGGCTATGCCATCGAATTTGCCGGCGCGGCGATTCGCAATCTGTCGATGGAAGGCCGCATGACGGTCTGTAATATGGCCATTGAAGCCGGCGCGCGCGCGGGCATGATTGCGGTCGACGACACCACCATCAATTACTGCAAGGGGCGGCCTTATTCACCGGTCGGCCCGCACTGGGATCGAGCGGTCGCTTACTGGCGTACCCTGCATTCCGATCCGGGCGCACGCTTTGATCTGGTCGTCACTCTCAACGCGGCCGACATCAAGCCGCAGGTAACCTGGGGTACTTCGCCCGAGATGGTGGTGCCGATCGATGGCCGCGTGCCCGATCCGGATCAGGAAAAAGACGCCACCAAACGCGACGCGATCGAAAAGGCGCTGGTCTACATGAACCTCAAGCCGAATACCCTGATGGCCGATATTCGTATCGATAAGGTCTTCATCGGTTCCTGCACCAATTCACGTATCGAAGATTTGCGAGCGGCAGCAGAGGTCGTGCGCGGTAAATTCCGCGCCTCGAACGTCAAGCTGGCCTTGGTCGTGCCGGGTTCCGGTCTGGTCAAGGCGCAGGCCGAAAGTGAAGGTCTGGACCGCATCTTCCGCGACGCCGGATTCGAATGGCGTGATCCGGGCTGCTCCATGTGTCTGGCCATGAATGCCGACCGGCTTGAACCGGGTGAGCGCTGCGCATCGACCTCGAATCGTAATTTTGAAGGTCGTCAGGGTCAGGGTGGCCGAACCCATCTGGTATCCCCAGCCATGGCCGCAGCAGCAGGCATTGCCGGTCATTTTGTCGATATACGTGCGCAACGTTAAATTCAGGAGATTCAAGATGAAAAACCTCGTGCTTTCCTTGCTGGTGATGTGCACACTTTGTGCCTGCAACACTGTTCAGGGCATCGGCAAAGATGTGAAAAAAGTGGGCGAAGTCGTTGAAGGCGCCGGCAAAAAATAAGCGCTCTTTGTTGTGCTGTATAGCTCTGTTTTGCGCTGTGCTGCTATAGGCATACCGCATCCGACTGAACCTCTTAAGTCAATATCATGGAAAAATTCACTCTTCTCAACGGCCTGGTAGCACCGATGGATCGCGCCAATGTCGATACGGATGCGATCATCCCCAAGCAGTTTCTCAAGTCGATTCAGCGTACCGGCTTTGGTCCTAATTTATTCGACGAATGGCGCTACCTCGATCATGGTGAGCCGGGCATGGATAACAGCAAGCGGGCGCTGAATCCGGATTTCATCCTCAATCAGCCGCGTTATCAGGGCGCCTCGGTTTTATTGGCGCGTAAAAATTTCGGCTGCGGCTCCTCGCGTGAACATGCGCCCTGGGCGTTGGAACAATACGGTTTTCGGGCGGTGATCGCGCCCAGTTTTGCCGATATCTTTTTTAATAACTGCTACAAGAACGGTTTATTGCCGATCGTGCTGACTGAGGCACAGATTGACGGGCTCTTCAATGAAGTCAAGGCCTTCCCCGGCTTTCGATTAGTGATTGACCTTGAACAGCAGTGTGTGACGACGGTCAACGGATCGGCGTCTTACCCGTTCGAGATCGACGCCTTTCGCAAATATTGCCTGATCAATGGTCTGGACGATATCGGCCTGACCCTGCGCGAGGCCGATAAAATTCGCGCCTTCGAAGAGCGTCATCTGCAAGCGCAGCCCTGGCTGGCCAATACTATTTAATACTTAACGTCCATCTGGCACGATAGAAAAAACTGACTATGAAAATTGCAATCTTGCCAGGTGATGGCATTGGCCCGGAAATCGTCGAACAAGCTGTACGCGTCCTGAATGTACTCGGCGAGTCCTTCGAAATGGACAGCGCGCCCGTCGGCGGTGCCGGCTATGCCGCTCACGGACATCCGCTGCCTGAGGCTACGCTCAAACTGGCCCAGCAAGCCGATGCGATTCTGTTTGGTGCGGTCGGCGACTGGCAATACGATACCCTGGAGCGTTCGCTGCGTCCCGAGCAAGCGATTCTCGGTCTACGCAAACACCTCGGTCTGTTTGCCAATCTGCGTCCGGCGATTCTGTATCCCGAACTGGCTGGTGCCTCGACGCTCAAGCCGGAAGTGGTTTCCGGTCTGGACATCCTCATCATTCGCGAGCTGACCGGTGATATTTATTTCGGTCATCCACGCGGCGTACGTGAGTGCCCTGATGGCCCGTTCAAAGGTTCGCGCGAAGGCTTCGACACCATGCGTTACGCCGAGCCGGAAATTCGCCGCATCGCCCACGTGGCTTTTCAAGCCGCGCGCAAACGCGGCAAACGCCTGACCTCAGTCGATAAGGCCAATGTGCTGGAAACCTTCCAGTTCTGGAAAGATATCGTCACCGACGTGCATCAGGAATATCCCGATGTCGCGCTTGAACACATGTATGTCGATAACGCCGCCATGCAGCTTGTGCGGGCACCCAAAAAATTCGATGTCATCGTCACGGGTAATATGTTTGGCGATATTTTGTCGGACGCTGCCGCCATGCTCACGGGCTCAATCGGCATGCTGCCTTCGGCCTCGCTGGACGCGAATAACAAAGGCTTGTACGAGCCGTCGCATGGATCGGCGCCGGATATTGCCGGTAAGGGCATCGCCAATCCGCTGGCGACGATTCTGTCGGCGGCGATGATGCTGCGCTTTACCTTTAATCGCACCGAGCAGGCTGACCGCATCGAGACCGCCGTCAAGAAAGTCTTAACGCAAGGTCTGCGTACACCGGATATTTACGAACCTGGCACGACCAAGGTCGGCACCAAAGAAATGGGCGACGCAGTAGTCCGCGCGCTGGCTTAAATTTTTTATTGAGGAGCAGTTTGTGAAACTAGTCGGTTTGGTAGGTTGGCGCGGGATGGTGGGTTCGGTTCTTTTGCAACGCATGCAGGAAGAGGGCGATTTCGCCCATATTGAGCCGGTGTTTTTTTCGACCTCGAATACAGGCGGTAAAGCGCCCGCCATGGCGAAAAACGAAACCACGCTCAAAGACGCGATGGACATCAGCGCCCTGAAAAAATGCGACATCATCATGACCTGTCAGGGTGGCGACTATACCTCGGAAATTTTCCCAAAATTGCGCGCGGCCGGCTGGAATGGGATCTGGATTGATGCGGCCTCTACTTTGCGCATGCAAGAAGACGCCATCATCGTGCTCGACCCGGTCAATCTGGATGTGATCCAGGCCGGTTTACAGCGCGGTATCAAAAACTTCGTCGGTGGTAACTGCACAGTATCCTGCATGCTCATGGGCTTGGGTGGTCTGTTTCAGCATGGTCTGGTGGACTGGATGAGCACCATGACGTATCAGGCAGCTTCTGGCGGCGGCGCGCAGCACATGCGCGAACTTTTAACGCAGTTTGGTGCGATTCACGGCGAGGTGCGCGACCTGTTAGCCGATCCGGCATCAGCGATCCTGGAAATCGATCGCAAAGTGCTGGAAAAACAACATCACCTGAGCGCCGACGAGACCAAACAATTTGGCGTGCCGCTGGGCGGCAATCTGATTCCCTGGATCGACAAGGATCTCGGCAATGGCGTGTCGAAAGAAGAATGGAAGGGCGGCGCTGAAACCAACAAGATTCTTGGCCGCGGTGCTGCCTTTGGTGGCGATGCTCAGCCTTTAATTCCGGTAGACGGCTTGTGCGTACGCGTGGGCGCCATGCGTTGCCACTCACAGGCATTGACGATCAAACTCACAAAAGATGTGCCGCTCGATGAAATTCTCGACATGATCGCCGGCCATAATCAATGGGTGAAAGTGGTGCCGAATACCCGCGAAAATTCCATGCGTGAGCTCACGCCAGCGGCAGTCACGGGCAGTCTGACGATCCCGGTCGGCCGTTTGCGCAAGATGCAAATGGGCGGCGATTACCTGTCCGCTTTCACGGTCGGGGACCAGTTACTGTGGGGTGCAGCTGAGCCGCTACGGCGTATGTTGCGTATCGTTTTGGCGGCCTAAGAAAAAACAAGGGCAAATCAGGGGGCACAATTTGCAGGGCCTCAGTTGACCTATTGCATAGCAATTTTGTAGTCTACTGGGCTGTCATTGGTGTTATTTGCAATGTTTCTTAAATGAAATTTGCTTATGTTCGTCATTTAGGTACACTTGCAGACGTAAGTCCATGATGATATGGTGAAAGTTCGTCATTAGAATGATAGATTGCTGTCATGCATGAGTAGCCTTCCCATGGGCCCTCATATAAATACGTCAATTGATTGCCTTTATGCAAATAAAAAACGCTTCTGATCTGCCCGCACATTGCCTGTCCATGCATCGGAAATTATCGATTGCCGCATTGCTGTCGGTATTAACCATGAGCAGTGCCGCTGCTGCCGGTCTGGGTAAGCTCACCGTGCTGTCGTCCCTGGGACAGCCATTGGTCGCCGAAATTGAACTGACTTCCGTTGCCAGCGATGAGGCGGCAACATTGGCGGCCAAACTAGCTAGCCCGGAAGCATTTCAGCAAGCCAATATTGATCTGAATCCCTCTTTGCTGGGACTACAATTTTCAATCGAGCAAACTGGCACGCGCCAGTTTGTACGCGTGACTTCTCCCCAGCCAATGAATGAGCCGTTTGTCGATCTGCTGCTGGAAGTTTCTGCCAGCAACGGTAGATTGGTCCGCGAGTACACCTTCCTGCTCGATCCACCCGAACTACGCGCTGCGCAAGGGCCTGTGATTGCCGCAAAACCGGCTACAGTCGCCGTGGCAGTGCCGGCGACTGCCAGTGCGCAAATTGCGCCTTTGCCTGCAGCGCCAGTGACAACAACACAAGCACCAGCAGTGCAGGCTGAGCCAGCCAAGCCCGCCTCAGCCACCAAAGCAGCGTCGCTCGACACCGATGCCGCCGCCGAAGTGACGGTCAAAAAAGGCGATACGCTGTCAAAAATCGCCTTGCAGCACAAGGTAAGCGGCGTGTCGCTCGATCAGATGCTGGTCTCGCTCTATCGGGCCAATCCGGATGCATTCGTTGGTAAAAACATGAACCGGCTGCGTGCAGGCCGTGTTCTCACATTGCCGGCCAGTGAGGATGCGGCTGCACTGGCACCTGAGCAGGCGCGACGCGAGGTGACGGCACAGGCGGTCGACTTTACCGCTTACCGCGATAAACTGGCTCGCCAGGCCGAACTTGCCCAAGGCAAGGCCGGTAGCGAATCTGCCCAAAGTGCTTCCGGAAAAATGAACGCCAAGGTCAACGAGCAATCCGGCCCTGCAGCAGAAGCCAAGGACAAACTCAAGCTCTCCAAATCCATGGCCGGCACAGGTTCCGACAAGGGAGGCAGCCGCTCAGCCAGTGTCGAGGACAAAATCGCCCAGGACAAGGCCAAGGCAGAAGATGCTGCGCGTATCAAGGAGCTTGAGCGCACGAATGCCGAAGTACAAAAGCTGTTGGAAATGAAAAACAAGGAATTAGCCCAGCGGCAAAAGCAGGCCGAACTCGACAAGGCCAAGCCGGCAGCAAACCCGCCAGCACCTGTGGTAGCGGTCACGCCGGATGCGTCGATTCCGGTCAAGCCACCTGTGCCGGCCAAGGCGCCGGCTGCGACGGAAAGTTTGCTGGATAGTCCGTTCCTGCTGCCGGGGGCCGGTATTCTGGCGCTGCTTCTGGGAGGATTGGGTTTTTATGCAGTGCGGCGCAAACTACAGCAAAAAAAGCGCGATTCGGCTGAGTCAGAATCCGTGCAGGCTAGCGATGCAGACGAGGAAGTCACGCCCGCCAACGCCAAACGCCCAGCCGTCAAGGCACCGGAACCGGAGCCTTCCGATCCGATCGCCGAGGCCGACGTGTATATTGCCTATGGCCGTGATGAACAGGCTGAAGTGATCTTGAAAGAGGCGCTCAAAGCTGCGCCAGATCGTCATGCGGTGCGCGCTAAATTGATGGAAATTTACGTTAATCGTCAAGATGCGGCATCCTATGAAATGCAAGCCCACGAGTTACTTGAGCGTGCTGGTCGGCAGAGCGAATTCTGGCTCGAGGCCGCGGCCACAGGTTTGGCACTGGATCCTGAAAATCCGCTTTACGGCGGCAAGGAAAAAGCCCCGGAGATCGTACCGGAAGCGGTAGTTGAGGCAGTCGCAGCTGTGCCAGCGGCTGCAGAACCGGAACAGCGTAATAATATCGACGATCTCGACTTCGATCTGGAAGGCTTCGTCGAGGCGGCTCCCAAGGCAGCACCAGTCATAGCAGAAACGCCCGCTGATGCAACTGCTGCCATCGAAGACGAATTTGCTGCCATCGAAGATACCCTGTCGCGTCAGGATGCGGTCGAAGCATCGACACCTGCGGCAGCACCGATGGATTTTGATTTGTCCGATATCACGCTCGACCTTGAGCCAGCAGAGTCACAAACTGCGGACGCTGCAGCAGTGGCTGACGAATCTACTGCTGATGCTGCCATCGCGCCAGAAACGGTGTCTGCTGAGGATGAAGATCTCACTGGCGACACGACCGAGATGGCGACTAAACTCGATCTGGCTATCGCTTACCAGGAAATCGGTGATAACGAAGGTGCCCGCGAGTTACTGGAAGAAGTAGTCGAAGGCGGCACGCTCGAACAGATCATTCAGGCACGCACGCTGATGCAAAAATTAGGCTAGTACTTTCTGGCTGGATGCAAGGGGCGCCGCCTAAACCGGCGCCCTTTTTTTTATGCGGTGCTGAGCTGAAATGAGGGAAGTAAGGGATGAAGCGGATTGTCCTCGGGCTGGAATATGACGGTGCACCCTGGCAGGGCTGGCAGACCCAGCCGCATGGCCAGACGGTGCAAGACCGGCTGCAGTCCGCGCTTGCGCAATTCGCCCAGACACCGATCGCACTCCACTGTGCAGGTCGTACCGATACCGGCGTGCATGCGATTGAACAGGTCGTGCATTTCGATACCGAAGTCGAACGTGACTGCGCTTCCTGGGTGCGTGGCGTGAATAGTTTTTTGCCGCCCTCCATTGCATTGCGCTGGGCGAGCGAAGTCGCGCTCCCTGCCCATAACGATGATGCATCTGAGCAGGAATTCCATGCTCGCTTTGCCGCCCGTGGACGCACCTACCATTACCTGCTTGTCAATCGTCCGGTGCGTTCCCCTCTGCTCGTCGGTAAGGCGGGCTGGGCATTTCGTCCGCTGGCGATTGAGCCGATGCGCTCAGCAGCAGCTTGTCTGATCGGCAGTCATGATTTTTCTGCCTTTCGCTCGGCCCAGTGCCAGGCCAAAACGCCGGTCAAAACGATGTACGATATACAGATCCGACAGCAGGGCGAACTGCTTATTTTTACGCTTCACGCCAGCGCATTTTTGCATCACATGGTGCGCAATATCGTCGGCTCACTGGTGCAGATTGGCAGCGGAAAAATGCCTGCCGACTGGCTGCAGGAGGTCCTCTTGGGACGCGATCGGGCAGCGGCAGCACCGACCTTCATGCCGGACGGGCTCTACCTGGCTAAGATCGACTACGATCCCAAATGGCAGTTACCGCAGCAGGATGGCGCTAGTCTTGCCTGGTTATTTCCGTAATTTTTTTTGATGGCAAACTCATGATGCATCGTACCCGAATCAAAATTTGCGGTTTGACCCGCCTCGAAGATGTGCAGGACGCAGTCGCTGCCGGTGCAGATGCGCTCGGATTTGTGTTTTATCCGGCCAGTCCGCGCGCCCTCACACCCGAGGCGGCGGCAGAATTGATGGCAACGCTGCCGCCCTTTGTGCAAACGGTCGGCTTATTCGTGAATGCCACGCCGGAGCAGGTGGCGGCGACGGTCGCCATCGCGCCCTTATCGCTGCTGCAGTTTCATGGCGATGAGACGCCCGCCGAGTGCGCTCTGGCGGCAGAAAGCGCAAATCGTCCCTTTTTGCGCGCATTTCGGGTCCGTCCCGATACGACTGCCAATGATTTGTTAGAATACGAACATGTGATGCGCTCCGCCAGCCGTAAATTTAGCGCGCTGCTGCTCGATACCTTTGTCGACAGCTTCGGTGGTAGTGGAAAGGTATTTGATTGGTCTCTCATTCCAGAAAAACTCGCGCCTCGGGTCGTTTTAAGTGGTGGCTTGAGCGTACAAAACGCGACTGACGCCGTGCGTCGTGTTCGCCCGTGGGCGGTCGATGTCAGTAGTGGCGTCGAACTGGCCAAGGGAATCAAGGATCAAGCCAAGCTGCGCAGCTTTGTGCAGGCAGTCCAACTGGCAGATCAGCAAATCGCTCCCTGAATAACCAAAGAGAAAACATCATGTCACAAGCCCGCTTACAACAGCCGCCTATGCCCGCGACCGACTATCATTATCCCGACCTGAAAGGCCACTTCGGCCCCTACGGCGGTGCCTTTGTTTCCGAGACGCTGATTTTTGCCCTTGAGGAGCTCAAGGCGCTGTATGCAAAATACAGTACCGATCCGGAATTCTTGCGTGAATTTCACTACGAGCTGGCGCATTTCGTCGGCCGTCCAAGTCCGATTTATCATGCCAAGCGCTGGTCCGACGAAATGGGCGGCGCGCAAATTTACTTCAAGCGTGAAGATTTAAACCACACCGGCGCGCATAAAATTAATAATGTTATTGGTCAGGCCCTGCTGGCCCGACGCATGGGCAAACCGCGCGTGATCGCTGAAACCGGCGCCGGTCAGCATGGTGTGGCCACCGCCACCATCTGCGCCCGCTTCGGTCTCGAATGCGTGGTGTATATGGGTAGTGAAGACGTGAAACGTCAGGCACAAAACGTTTATCGCATGCGGCTTCTGGGCGCGACGGTGGTACCCGTAGAATCCGGTTCCAAGACCCTCAAAGATGCGCTCAATGAAGCCATGCGTGACTGGGTCACCAATGTCGAAAATACGTTTTATATCATCGGCACCGTCGCCGGACCGCATCCCTATCCGATGATGGTGCGCGACTTTCAATCTGTCATCGGCACCGAATGCATCGAGCAAATGCCCAGCATGACAGGCCGCCAGCCGGATTACGTCATGGCTTGCGTGGGCGGCGGCTCGAATGCGATGGGTATTTTTTACCCCTACATTAATTATCAAGACGTGCAGTTGATCGGCGTGGAAGCCGCCGGTGAAGGGCTCGAGAGCGGCAAACATTCTGCCGCACTGACCGCCGGAACCCCCGGTGTCTTGCACGGCAATCGGACTTATCTGTTGCAGAATGCCGATGGCCAGATCATTGAGACGCATTCTGTCTCGGCCGGCATGGACTATCCGGGTGTCGGCCCAGAACACGCCTGGCTCAAAGATTGCGGTCGTGCGCAATACGTCACCATTACCGACGATGAGGCGCTGGCAGCTTTCCATCATTGCTGCCGTATCGAGGGCATTATCCCGGCGCTCGAATCGTCCCATGCATTAGCCTATGCCGCCAAGTTTGCTGCCACGCTGCCCAAGGATAAGCTGATCCTGGTGAACCTGTCCGGACGCGGCGACAAGGATATGCACACCGTAGCCCAACATATGGGCGTGGCCCAGTAAAGCGCGGCTCACCTTCACTCACAAGAAAATTTCATGTCTAGAATCCAGAACACCATGGCCGCGCTGGCTGCGCAAGGTAAAAAAGGCCTGATTCCCTTCATTACGGCCGGCGATCCCTCGCCCGGCCAGACCGTCGCACTGATGCACGCTCTGGTCGCCGGCGGGGCCGACATCATTGAGCTGGGCGTGCCGTTTTCAGACCCCATGGCCGATGGCCCGGTGATCCAGCGGGCTTCCGAGCGCGCCCTTGCACAAGGTATGAGCTTGCGCGGAGTACTGCAGTTTGTCAGTGAGTTTCGTACCCGCGACGCGAACACGCCCTTGGTCTTGATGGGTTACGCCAATCCGATCGAGCAGATGGGGTTGACGCAGTTTATCGACAGCGCTAAAGCGGCCGGTATTGATGGCGTTCTGGTGGTCGATTATCCGCCTGAAGAATGCGAGGCATTCGCTACTGCCATGAAGGCCGCGGACATGGATCCGATCTTCCTGCTAGCGCCCACCTCCACCGAGGAACGGATTCGCAGTGTGGGCCAGATCGCCAGCGGCTATGTTTATTACGTTTCATTAAAGGGCGTGACTGGTTCAGGCGCGCTGGATCTAGATGCCGTTGGTGCCATGATTCCAGTGATTAAACGTCATGTGAAGGTGCCGGTCGGCGTGGGTTTCGGTATTCGCGATGCTGCCACGGCCAAGGCAATTGGTTCCGTGGCAGATGCGGTGGTGATCGGTAGCCGCATCATTCAGATGCTCGAAGAAGTCGCGCCCGAGCAGGCGAATGCCGCAGTTGAACAGTTCATACGTGGCGTTCGTACCGCGCTCGACGAACTTGTCGCTTGATGCCGGCATGATTACAATGACAAGACAAGGACTTGTTTTCTTTGGCATGTGCCTGCACAGAAGGTACAATTCGGCTGGTAAAACTTCACCGAGGACGTCATGAGCTGGCTGGAAAAACTTCTACCTCCGCGTATTCAACGTTCTGAATCCGCCTCCCGCAAATCCATTCCAGAAGGATTGTGGGTCAAGTGCCCCGCCTGCGAAGCGGTGCTTTATCGTACCGATCTTGAATCCAATCTGCACGTCTGTCCTAAGTGCGATCACCATATGCGTATCAGTGCGCGTGATCGTCTGGATGCGCTGCTCGATTCGGGTGGGCGTTATGAAATCGGTCAGGAAGTACTGCCGGTCGATACGCTCAAGTTTAAAGACAGTAAAAAATATTCCGATCGCCTCAAGTCGGCTCTTGAAGGCACCGGTGAGACCGATGCGCTGGTGACCTTAGGCGGCGCTATCATGACGCTGCCGGTCGTGGTGGCCTGTTTTGAATTTGAATTCATGGCCGGCACCATGGGCTCGGTGGTCGGCGAGCGCTTTGTGCGCGCTGCGCAGGTCGCACTGGAGCAGAAAGTCCCCTTCATCTGCATTACCGCGTCAGGTGGTGCGCGTATGCAGGAAGGCCTGCTCTCGCTGATGCAGATGGCAAAAACCACCTCCATGCTGACCAAGCTGGCAGAGAAAAAGCTGCCCTTCATTTCCGTATTGACCGATCCGACGACCGGCGGCGTGTCTGCTTCTTTCGCCTTTTTGGGCGATGTGGTGATGGCCGAACCGAAGGCCTTGATCGGCTTTGCCGGTCCGCGCGTGATTGAAAACACGGTACGTGAAAAGCTGCCCGAAGGCTTTCAACGTTCCGAATTCCTGCTGCAAAAAGGCGCGATCGATATGATCGTCGACCGTCGCAAGATGCGTGAAGAAATCGCCCGCTTACTCGCGCTGCTGCAAAGTCAGCCAGCAGAAGTGCTGGCCTGATGGATGTTTTTGTCAGGTCTTGTTGACTGCGTTGACGATGAAAAGCCCGGACAGCGGCCTTGGTCCGGGTTTTTTATTGGCCCCATCAGATTTCTTGTCTTCCTTTTGATCGAATACCACGCATGACTATTCAAGCGACCACATTAAGCGACTGGCTCAACCTGCTCGAAGCGCGTCATCCAGTCCTTATCGATATGGGTCTGTCACGTATCAGCCTCGTCAAAGAGCGTCTGGGCATTCAATTTATCTGTCCCGTCATCACTGTCGGTGGTACCAACGGCAAGGGCTCGACCTGCGCCATGCTGGAAGCCATCCTGCTGCAGGCCGGCTACAAGGTCGGCTTGCACACCTCGCCGCATCTGCTGCGCTTTAATGAGCGCGCACGCCTGGGCGGCGAAATGGTCGAGGATGCGCTATTGCTCAAGCATTTTGCCATCGTTGAACAAGCCCGCGGCGATATCTCCCTGAGCTATTTTGAATTCACCCTGCTGGCAATTCTGCATCTGTTTATGGAAGCCGATCTGGATGCGGTGATCCTCGAAGTCGGTCTTGGCGGCCGGCTGGATGGCGTCAATTGTATCGACGCCGATGTCGCTATCGTCACCAGTGTCGATATTGATCATGTCAGCTACCTTGGCGATACACGAGAAAAAATTGGTCTGGAAAAGGCCGGTATTTATCGTTCTGGTAAAACCGCGATCTGCAGCGATCCGCAGCCACCAGCCTCACTGGTACAGCATGCCGAATCCATTGGCGCCGACTTATGGCTCATCGGCCGCGATTTTAATTATGCCGGCGATAAGCAGCAGTGGAATTACGGCGGTCGTGATCAGCGCCGTAACGCGCTCGGCTATCCGAGCTTACGGGGCGCGAATCAGCTGCTCAATGCGTCGGCTGCGCTGGCTGCCTTGGAATCCTTACGCATGCGCCTGCCGGTCGGCGCACAGGAAGTGCGTACCGGTCTGGTATTGGTCGATTTACCGGGACGTTTCCAGGTACTGCCGGGTCGTCCGACCGTGGTGCTGGATGTCGCGCATAACCCCCATGCCGCCGCCACGCTGGCACAAAATCTCGATAATATGGGTTTTCATCGCTATACCTTTGCCGTGTTCGGCGCCATGCACGACAAAGACATCGCCGGCGTGATTGCCCAGCTGGGTGGGCGGATCGACCACTGGTGCCTCACCGATCTGCCTTTGGCGCGCGCCGCTAGTGCCAGCGAACTTGAGCAGCAACTGCGCCAGGCGGGTGTATGCGATGGCGCGGAATCGAGCATTAGCTGTTTTGCATCGCCGGCCGCAGCCTATGCAAATGCACTCAGCAGAGCAGCTGAGAATGATAGAATCGCAGTATTCGGCTCCTTCTTAACGGTCGCAGGCATTTTAGCGGCCCTTTAAGGGATACTCATCACTTTAGAACGGCACGATTCATCGCATGGGTTTGCTCTCGTACTTCAAAAAAGATCAGCAAGATTCTGCCGCAGATGCGCCAGAATTTACCTCGCGCGCGGAAGACGCATCGCGTGCCGTCAGAGGCCGTGGCAAGAAATCTTCCGCCAAAAATGAGAACACCGCCGAGGATCCCTTACTGCCGCAAAAAAAGCGCGCCCGCCGCCGTCTGATCGGTGCCATCGCCTTGGTTATAGCGGTCGTTATCGGCCTGCCAATGGTGCTCGACTCCGAACCCAAGCAGCTGGCTGACGACGTCGTGATTCAAATTCCGTCCAAAGATAAGGTGAGCACACCGGTATTGCCACCTGCGGAAGCGGCGCTGCCGAATGGTCCGGCGGCTGGCGCCGATCCGGTGTCTGGCACGCCAGTCGAACAGAAGTCTGGGCCGCTGGAGGCTAATTCAGCAGCCAATTCAGCAGCTAATTCAGCGCCGCAAAAGTCTGCTGCGGTTTCTGCGGCTGTACCGGCAGCGGTGACGGCAGCGGCAGTGACGGCCGCAGCGGCTGCAAAAATAGCGTCACCTTCATCGTCACCTGCATCGCCGGCAGCACCTGCGCCTGCACCAGCTGCGGTTTCAGCACCCGTCAAATCCGCTCCGCTTAAACCTGCTGCTGCCACGACCGATGAGTCCAAGCGCGCACAAGCTATTTTGGATGCCAAGCCTGACACGAAAGTGGATGTGAAGGCCGACACTACAGTCGAAAACAAGACCGATAAAAAATCACCGACAGTCTCATCCGAGCCCGTCATCTTGCAAGTCGCTGCGCTGGCAACGCAGGAACGCATCAACGAAGTGCAAACCAAACTCAAGAACGCCGGCATCAAAACCTTCACGCAAAAAATTGCCACGGTATCGGGCGAACGTACGCGTATCCGTATATCGGTAGCGAATAAAGAAGAGGCAGAAAAAATGCGCGCCCGTCTGGTCAAGCTGGGTCTGAACGGCACCTTGATTCAGCCCGGTCATTAAGCGAGCGCTGAGCCCTATGACCTTATTCGATTATCTGGTGTTGTTCGTTTTGGTTTCTTCAGTACTCGTGAGTATGCTGCGCGGTTTGATAAAAGAAGCCTTATCGCTGATGGCCTGGGTTGCCGCCTTTGTGATCGCCAACACCTATAGCGAGCAATTGGCCGCCATGCTGCCGGAGGCGATTCCGGGTGCGACGATGCGTCTGATTGTAGCGTTCATCGCTTTGTTTATTGGCGTGCGCATCCTCATGATGTTATTGACGATGGCTGTTGATGCGCTCGTCAAGGCGGGCGGTTTGACCATCATTGATCGGGCCCTCGGTAGTGTATTCGGACTGGCACGTGGTGTACTGATCGTCGTCGCGGCAGTGCTTTTGTGCGGGATGACCGAGATACCGCAGCAGGATTTTTGGCGTCAGGCTTTATTGCGACCGCTGGCAGAAACTGCCGCGCGCAGCGTGATGCCCTATTTGCCGTCGGGCTTAGCGACAAAAATTCGGCTTTAATGGTTTGTGCACGCGTTGTGAAAATGCCTGCGGGCGCAGATAAACAGATTTAATTTAGCAAGGAGTCCGCCATGTGTGGAGTCGTCGGGATCGTATCCCACCAGCCCGTCAATCAGCTGATTTACGATGCCCTGTTATTGTTGCAACACCGCGGACAGGACGCTGCGGGTATTGCCACTAATTCCGGTAGTACCTTCAATATGCATAAGGCAAACGGCCTGGTGCGGGACGTTTTCAGAACGCGCAATATGCGCTCCCTGCCGGGGTGCATCGGCATCGGTCAGGTACGCTACCCGACTGCTGGTTCATCTTCTGCTGAAGAAGCCCAGCCGTTTTATGTCAACGCACCCTTCGGTATCGTTTTAGCGCATAACGGTAATCTGACCAACTCGGAACAACTCAAGACCGAGATGTTCAACATCGACCGGCGCCATATCAACACTGACTCCGACTCTGAAGTCTTGTTGAACGTCCTGGCACACGAGATTCAGGAAGCTACGACCGGCTATTCACTCGATCCGGATGCCCTATTCAAGGCGGTCGGCATATTGCATAAACGGGTACGTGGTTCCTATGCCGTCGTCGCGCAAATAGCCGGACATGGTTTGCTGGCTTTCCGTGATCCGTATGGCATTCGTCCCCTGTGTATCGGTTTTAACGATACCGACAGCGGTCCCGAATACATGATCGCCAGTGAATCGGTGGCCCTGGATGGTTTGGGCTTTCGCTTTTTGCGCGATGTGATGCCTGGCGAAGCGATCTTTATCGACATCGAAGGCCGGCTGTTTAATCGCCAGTGCGCTGAAAGCGTGGTGCTCAATCCGTGCGCCTTCGAGTACGTCTACTTTGCCCGTCCCGATTCTGTGATCGATGGCGCTTCGGTCTATGCCACCCGTCTAAAGATGGGTGAATATCTGGCTGAGAAAATCAAACAGCAGTTCAGTGCCGGCGACATCGACGTCGTTATGCCGATCCCTGATTCTGCGCGCCCATCAGCTATGGAGCTGGCGCTCAAACTCAATCTGGACTATCGCGAAGGCTTCATCAAGAATCGCTATATCGGTCGCACTTTCATCATGCCGGGTCAGGGCATGCGCAGTAAGTCGGTGCGTCAAAAACTCAATGCCATTGGTGCCGAATTTAAAGGTAAATCGGTGCTGCTGGTGGATGATTCTATCGTGCGTGGCACCACCAGTCGTGAAATCGTCCAAATGGCGCGTGACGCGGGTGCCAAACGCGTTATCTTTGCGTCCGCAGCACCGCCGGTGATGTATCCGAACGTGTATGGCATCGATATGCCAACCCGAAAGGAGCTCATCGCCTATGGTCGCAGCACCGAAGAAATTTGCCGCGAAATTACCGCCGATGCGCTGATCTACCAGGACATCGGCGACTTAAAACGCGCGATCGCCGACGTGAATCCGCTGCTCAAAACGGTCGAGGCTTCGTGCTTTGACGGCATCTACGTGACCGGTGATATTACCCAAGATTACCTGAACCGGATCGAATCGGCGCGTAATAGCCCCAAGCCCTCTAAGGATGACACGGTGCGTTCGCAGCTCAATCTCAACCTTGCCAGCGTTGACTGAATACGTATGAAAACTCCAAGCGAATACGGTTTTACGACCGCCATTTTGCACAACGACCGGCGCAAGCCGATCGAACACGGCTCGATCCATAAACCGATCCATACCTCAGTGACGTTTGCGTATCAGGACGCGCGTGAATTGGCCTCGGTTTTTCAGGGTAAGACGCCTGGATTCCGTTATGGTCGGCAGGGTAATCCGACGGTCGCAGCGCTGGAAGACAAGATCACTCGCATGGAAGACGGTTTGTCGAGCATCTGCTTTGCCACCGGCATGGCGGCCATTGGCGCTTTGTCGCAGGCCTTACTGCGTGATGGCGACCATATTGTTTCATCGGCTTTTTTATTCGGCAATACCAGCAGCATGTGGCAAACCCTCAGCGGGCAGGGCGTGGAGTTGACTTTTGTCGACGCCACCGATGTTGCGCATGTCGCTGCGGCGATCACGCCAGCCACGCGCATGGTGTTCGTTGAAACCATCGCTAATCCGCGCACCCAGATCGCTGACCTGGAAAAAATTGGTGCCCTTTGTCGTGAGCGCGGCTTACTGTTCGTGGTGGATAACACCATGACCTCACCGTATCTGTTTCGTCCTAAAACAGTCGGCGCCGGTCTCATCGTTAACGCCTTGACTAAGTCGATCGGCGGTCACGGCCACGCGCTGGCAGGCAGTCTCACAGATAGTGGCTTATTCGACTGGACACGCTTCCCCAATATTTTTGATAATTATAAAAAGCAGCCGCCAGCCCAGTGGGGCATGGTGCAGATACGCGCCAAGGCTTTGCGTGATTTCGGGGCATCTTTGGGGCCTGAAGCGGCGCATCACATCGCCGTTGGCGCGGAAACCATGGCCTTGCGGATTGAGCGTGAGTGTTCCAATGCGCTGGCCTTGGCACGCATGCTGGAGGCCGATGATCGGGTCGCTGCGGTACATTATCCTGGTCTGGCCTCGCATCCGCAGCACCACATTGCCAGTAAGTTGTTTCGTGCTTATGGTGGTCTGTTGAGTTTCGAGCTTAAGGACGGCATTGACTGCTTTGATTATCTCAATCGGCTGCAGCTGGGCATCCTGGCCAGTAATCTGGGTGATACCCGGACATTGGTGATTCCGGTAGCGCACACGATTTTCTACGAAATTGGTGCCGCCAAACGCGCAGAGATGGGCATCGCTGAATCCTTGATCCGCGTATCGGTCGGCATTGAAGATACCGAAGATCTGCTCAACGATTTCGCGCAGGCGTTTGCCGATTGAGGGGTGGTGCGCGCTACTGAAGTTTTTTCAAATACGCTTCTGCGAGTTTTTCAAACAGCATACGTGTTTCGCCCAGCAGGTAGGGGCCGATGAGTGACAGGACCTGGTAGCAGCCGCGAGCGAGGGCGGCCGACATACTCTGGGGTTCGTTAAATTTGCGTGGATTGTGTACGTACTCATACGACAGCCAGAACATCGCGACCAAGACCATGTTGGTCGACAGCGCTTTAATCTCTGCATCAGTCGCCTGCATCGCCCCATCCTCGCGCAAACCTTCGCAGAGCTGCTTTGACACCGCAATGGTGTGGACCAGGATCTGCTTGAAATGTAATTCAAGCATGCGATTACGCGACAAAAGATCGTTCAGGTCGCGATAAAAAAACCGGTAACGCCAGCTCAACTCAAACATCAGATGCAAATACAGCCAGACGTCCTCAATATTGGGATGCCGGTCGGCCGGCACCGCCAACATGCGTTCGATTTTGTCCTCAAACTCGACAAAAATCGAATTGACAATATCGTCTTTATTACGGAAGTGATAGTACAAATTGCCGGGTGAAATACCCATCTCATCGGCGATGATGGTGGTAGTAACGTTTGGTTCGCCGAACTCGTTGAACAGGCGCAGGGATAACTCGAGAATACGCTCACGCGTGCGACGCGGAATTTTAGGTGTCATGAAACATCGACCTTCTCATCATTTTTATCGAGCCGGCAGGCGCGCATCTTTAGCCACTAGCGGATCGCTTTTTTTCGCGCAGTGGATGGTTTCGGTTTGCTGGCCCCAAGGACTTTATCTTTACTGGCGACGGTTTTTTTGCGGCTCACCGCCGTGCTCAATGTGACCGGACTTTTTTTAGCGGCAGTCGGTGCTGCTTTTTTTGTCAGCGCCAAAACTGCCTGCTGCAATGCGTCTAATTGCAGGGACAAGGCATGCAGATCTTTTTTGGTCGGCATTTCCAATTTATCCAAGGCGCGCGCCACACCTTGCTCAAATTCCTGGTCGCTCATTGCTGAAAAGTGCTTGCTCTGATGCGCTTGCTCAGCATCGGCATGACGCGATTGTGCTTCCTTGCCTTCCTTGATGAGGTTGGCAAACATCTTGCTGCTTTCTTGCTGCGCCTTGCCAAAGGCGCCCAGACCAGCCTGCCAGATCTGCTGCGCCGAAGCGCGCACGGCTTCGGCAAACTGCTGCTCATCGGTCGTCATGGTTTTTGTTTTTTTCATCGCGTCGTGATCCTGATTGAGATGCTGTGTTCCAATATGGCAGACGGCCTGAGCGACTGCAGTTTATTTTTTCGGCGGCGCTTGCGGCGTCTCAAACGTCACGAGCCGGGTACCGGTCAGGCGGTCATGCAGGAATTGACGTTCAGGGTGCAGGAAAATACCGGCTGCCCAAATCAACATGCCGATGGCAATGACGCTGATGCTGGTCCAGCCTTTAAGCTCGAAGGCATACACGATCGTCACAGCCGGCAGAAACCACATCCACGCACATAAATAGCGCACCAAAGCCTGCCTGAACCTTACGCGCTGATCCACTTCAGCGACGAGACGAATACGCCAGGTTTTCATGGCCAGGGTCTGGCCGCCGCGCGACCAAAAAAATACGAAGTACATCCCCAAGACCACAAACAGGATCATTTGGCGTGCATGCCGCAGTGTGAGGATGTGTCTGCTTTCTGTCATCGTATCGAACAGCAGCCCAGTGGCAAAAACCACGCCAAACAGCAGCAAAGCTTCGTACATCATGGCGGCAAGACGCCGCCGCAGTGGTGGTGCAGGAGGAGAATGAGACGACATTATTTTTCTGCAGCGGGACTCTGCTGCGGGATTTCGGATTGGGTGGTGGCCTGGTGCGTAACGGATTGCTGTAGCACCGGTTTAGGCGTGGACTTGATGGGAGCAAGAGGCGTGTTTTTGCTCTGCGCCGGGGGCAGGACGGCGACAGGTTTTTTGGCAGTCGCTGCAGCAGCCAGTTCTTTTTTCTTTGCTTCGGGTAGCTGCTGATAGTGCTCCCACTGGGCAGTTCGTTCATCCGGAGCCAGTTTTTTAGCGAGCGTAAAACTTTCGCGGGCTTTGCGACGTTGTTCCGGCGTCAGTGCGACCCATTCACGCATGCGTTCCTGCACCCGTTGGCGTTCATCGGGCTTCATGGCGTCGTATTTGGTGACGATTTCCAGCCACTTCTTTTTTTGGGTAGTATTGAGCGCGTCCCACTCCAGTTTGAGGGGTGACAGAGATTGCTGCTGTAAGGGGGATAATTCAAGCCAATAGGGATGAGCCTGAACCTGTGCTTTCGCAGCTGCGGGCGCAGGTTTGCCTGGGGTGGTCGGCGTTGTGCTGACGGTGTTGGCTGGCGCAGGCATTAAAGGTGCCACACCGGCAGGCAGCCCCTGTGCCGTTACTGTACTGATGCTAATCCATCCCAGCACCAGCTCCAATATTAAGCGACGCGACACTACACGCATTGTAATGACTTTCATGCCTAGTCAGCCTGAGCCAAAAAGGCATTGAATCCGTGATCCAGATACGCAGTCAGTGGCAGTTCGTCGGATAAAACGGCGGCATCAATATCGGCCAAGTCAATAATGTGCTGCTGCGCGGCATGTTGATAAAGACCCGCCAGACCGATCACCAGAAGAATCGCTGGCAGCATGAGTCCGGTGCGGGCGAGCCAGGAAAGCGGTTCTTGAATAAAGACGCCGACCGACCCGGCAAAGGCCCGCTGCACAACGGCGACGCGCACTGGCGCGTCTTTTTTCTTGTGCGACAGCGCCATGCTGCGTGCCTTGGCCAGACCTGTGAGGGTCTCGCTGGGAAGGTGGTCCAGATTTTCAGTCAGCGCGTGCCGGACTCGGTAAGCAAAATTGATGTCTTTGGCGTTCATAGCGTGATTCCTTTGGCTTTTAGCGCTGCGGCTAAGGTATGTGTTGCGCGAGAACAGTGTGTTTTAACGCTACCTTCCGAACAGCCCATTGCTGCGGCGGTTTCTGCCACGTCCATATCTTCCCAGTAACGCATCAGGAAGGCTTCACGTTGACGTGTCGGCAGCTTTTGTATCTCGATTTCTATTCCGGCCAGAACCTGCTCGCGTTCGAGTTTGTCCAGGCTGGTTTCGGCCCCAGGGGTACCGCTTTCGGCTTCCATGACTTCGAGGATGTCAAATTCGCCACCATCGTCACTGTCTTTGTTGAGACTTGAAAACAAGCTGATCCAGGTATTGCGTACCTTTTCCCGGCGAAAGTAGTCATGGATGGTGTTTTGCAAAATACGCTGAAACAGCAGCGGTAATTCTGCGGTCGGCTTATCGCCGTATTTTTCTGCCAACTTTATCATTGCATCTTGAACAACATCGAGCGCGGCTTCATTTTTGCGCACGGCATACACGGCTTGTTTGAAAGCACGACGTTCCACGTTGACGAGGAAGTCGGAAAGTTCTTTATCGGTAGCCATGCAATGCGACGTCGACTCTCTGGTTCATGGATGGATGATTGGCATTAAGGACTGGGGATTTGGCAGGAAGCGTCAAAACTGATCGCATGCTAGCAAAAAAGCCCGCTTTGCGGGCGTCTTTTCACCAAATATGGGGGTTTTTTATTCGCGCGCAGCATAATTTAACTTGACCAAAATGGTGCGACGCATTAACGTTGGGTCCCCTTCACACCCTTTGAGGGGGAATGTCGGGTCGCGAAGCGCGCAAGATGCGATTTGTTGACTTGACGTGTTTGTCATTCGATAAGCTGTTTGTTCTGACCCGCGCCACCAGCGCGAGAAATTCGTTTTTTTAGCAGCAGAAACTTTGGCCGAACGAGTCGCACAAAGCGTCAGTTTGCAGCACACCAGGCGTGTGTGAATAACCGGCGTGACCGCACAAAAAAGGAACGCCATTGCACTGCAGCCTGAGCGCATTTCGCCAGGGAGGAGCATCCGATCAATCTCCAATGGACCTTGAAAGGAACGTAACATGAGTTCAGAAATAACCGGCGCGGAAATTCTCGTGCGCTGCCTGGCCGAAGAAGGTGTCGAACACGTGTTCGGTTACCCGGGCGGTGCCGTGCTCTACATTTACGACGCGATTTACAATCAAGATAAATTTAAGCACATTCTCGTGCGTCATGAGCAGGCGGCTATTCATGCTGCCGATGCGTATTCCCGTAGTTCGAATAAAGTCGGCGTGGCGCTCGTCACCTCTGGCCCCGGTGTAACCAATGCGGTCACGGGTCTGGCGACGGCCTACATGGACTCGATCCCGATGATCATCATTTCGGGGCAGGTGCCATCGCATGCAATCGGCCAAGACGCCTTCCAGGAATGCGATACCGTCGGTATCACGCGTCCCTGCGTCAAACATAATTTTCTCGTCAAGGATGTCAAAGATCTGGCCATGACGGTGAAAAAAGCGTTTTATATCGCCACCACAGGTCGTCCAGGTCCGGTGCTGATCGATATCCCAAAAGACATTTCGATGCATTTGGCGACCTACTCGTATCCAAAAGAAGTCGAGATGCGCTCCTATAAGCCGGTCGACAAAGGTCATTCCGGACAAATCCGTAAGGCCGTGCAGCTGCTGCTGAACGCCGAACGGCCGATGATTTACACCGGCGGCGGCGTGATTCTGGCGAATGCATCGCCCGAGCTCAATAAGCTCGTTGATCAGCTCGGCTTCCCCGTCACGAATACGCTCATGGGTCTGGGTGCTTACCGTTCGTCGAGCGAAAACTTCGTCGGCATGCCGGGCATGCACGGCACCTATGAAGCCAACATGGCGATGCAGAATTCAGACGTCCTGATCGCCATCGGCGCGCGTTTCGATGATCGGGTGATCGGTAATCCAAAACACTTTGCCAGCAATCCGCGCAAAATCATTCATATTGATATTGATCCTTCGTCGATCTCCAAGCGCGTCAAGGTCGATGTACCGATCGTCGGTAACGTCAAGGATGTGCTGATCGAAATGATCGCCCAACTCGACGCGGCAGAGAATAAGCCGAACCCTGCGCATCTGGCTAATTGGTGGAAGCAGATCAAGGAATGGCGCGGACGCGATTGCCTCAAGTTTGCCACTTCGGCGGATGTCATCAAGCCGCAGGCCGTAGTGCAAAAAGTATGGGAAGTCACTGGCGGTGATGCCTTTATTACCTCCGACGTTGGTCAACATCAGATGTGGGCCGCGCAGTACTACGGTTTCGATAAGCCGCGCCGTTGGATCAATTCCGGCGGCTTGGGCACCATGGGCGTTGGTCTGCCGTACGCGATGGGCGTGCAGATGGCCAATCCGGATGCGACCGTCGCCTGTATTACCGGCGAAGCATCGATCCAGATGTGTATTCAGGAGCTCGCGACCTGCAAGCAGTACCACCTGACGCCCAAGATCGTGCTGCTCAATAATCGCTTTCTTGGCATGGTTCGCCAGTGGCAGCAAATCGATTATGGCTCGCGCTATTCCGAGTCGTACATGGATTCCTTGCCTGATTTTTCCAAGCTGGCAGAATCGTTTGGTCACGTCGGCATGAAGATTGAAAATCCGAATGATGTCGATGGCGCCCTGCGCGAGGCCTTTGCGATGAAGGACCGTCTGGTGTTCATGAATTTCATTACCGACCAATCCGAGAACGTCTGGCCGATGGTCAAGGCGGGCAAAGGCTTGACTGAAATGTTACTTGGTTCGGAGGATCTCTGACATGCGGCATATCGTTTCTGTTTTACTCGAAAATGAAGCCGGCGCATTGTCCCGTGTGGTGGGCTTGTTCTCTGCACGCGGCTACAACATCGAAACGCTGACCGTGGCGCCGACCGAAGATGCCACACTGTCGCGCATGACGATCGTGACCAGCGGATCCGATGATGTGATCGAACAGATCACCAAGCATCTGAATCGGCTGATCGAAGTCATCAAGGTTGTCGACCTGACCGAAGGTGCCCACATTGAGCGTGAACTGATGCTCATCAAAGTGCGCGCTGTCGGTAAGGAGCGTGAAGAGATGAAACGGGTGGCGGATATTTTCCGTGGTCGTATCATCGACGTCACGGAAAAAACCTACACCATTGAATTGACCGGCAATAAAACCAAGCTCGACGCCTTTATTGATGCCATCGACAAGACCGCGATCCTTGAGACCGTGCGTACCGGTGGCTCCGGCATTGGTCGTGGCGAACGTATCCTGAAAGTTTAAATTCGTACCCCCCATTCACTTACCAGTTTAGGAAAAAGAAAATGAAAGTTTTTTACGACAAAGATTGTGATCTGTCCCTCATCAAGGGAAAAAATGTTGCCATCATCGGTTACGGCTCCCAAGGCCATGCACATGCGCAAAACCTCAACGACTCTGGCTGTAACGTCACCGTTGGTCTGCGCAAGGATGGCGCGTCCTGGAACAAGGTCAAGAACGCCGGTCTGAATGTAGCGGAAGTCAATGATGCGGTCAAAGCGGCCGACGTCATCATGATCTTGCTGCCGGACGAAAATATCGCTCAAGTCTATAACGAGAATGTCGCGCCACACGCCAAGCAAGGTGCTGTTTTGGCCTTCGCGCACGGCTTTAACGTGCACTACGGTCAAGTCGTGCCACGCGCCGATCTGGACGTCATCATGATTGCGCCAAAAGCACCTGGTCATACTGTTCGTGGTACTTACACTCAGGGTGGTGGCGTACCCCATCTGATCGCTGTGTACCAAGACAAATCCGGCGTCGCCCGCGACATCGCCTTATCCTACGCGATGGCCAATGGTGGCGGTCGTGCCGGCATCATCGAAACCAATTTCCGCGAAGAGACCGAGACCGATCTGTTCGGCGAGCAGGCCGTTCTGTGCGGTGGTGCTGTTGAGCTCATCAAAGCTGGTTTTGAAACGCTGGTTGAAGCTGGCTATGCGCCAGAGATGGCTTACTTCGAATGTCTGCACGAGTTGAAACTGATCGTCGACCTGATTTACGAAGGCGGCATCGCCAACATGAATTATTCGATCTCGAACAACGCCGAATATGGCGAATACGTGACCGGACCGAAGATCGTCACCAACGCGACCAAAGACGCAATGCGTCAATGTCTCAAGGACATCCAGACCGGCGAATACGCCAAGAGCTTCATCCTGGAAAACCGCGCCGGCGCACCGACTCTGATTTCCCGTCGTCGCTTGACCGCCGAGCATCAGATCGAAGAGGTGGGGGCTAAACTTCGCGCGATGATGCCATGGATCGCGAAAAACAAATTAGTCGATCAAACGAAGAACTAAGCTTTTTTCTCTTTAGGGCATCATGCGGGAAACGCTTGCAAGCGTTCCCCGCGCTCGGTCGAGAAGCTGTGCACTGGCACAGCTTCTTTATCGACCTCACGTGCCATGGATCGCGAAAAACAAATTAGTCGATCAAACGAAGAACTAAGCTTTTTTCTCGGTAGGGCATCATGCGGGTTTTATAATCTGTATGGTGAAAAGGGGCTACATAAAAGGTAGCCCTTTTTTATGTGCAGCGATTTTTCTCGAGCGTTTTTCGATGATGACGCCTTGCGTAAAATGCGGATTGCCGATCCCAAAGTGCTGCTGTTATAAACAAGCTGAGCCAAGCTGAGAATGCAGTGGTACCATTTACCTTTGGTTTGATGAAACGCGGGGCGTTTGTGCGCCATCGTGGCGGTCCGAGAGCGACATCCCAGTACCCATAATAATTGCCCTTTATTACCCGGAGAGACGTTGAATAATTATCCCCATCCCATTATTGCCCGTGAAGGATGGCCATTTCTGGCGATCGCGTTCAGTCTGGCCCTGCTTGCATCGAAATTTTTCGGCGCATGGTCGATTCCCTTCTGGCTGATCGCCCTGTTTGTGTTGCAGTTTTTCCGTGACCCTGCACGGCGGATTCCACAAAATGCGAATGCCGTGTTGTCGCCCGCCGATGGACGTATCGTCGTGGTTGAAAAAACCATGGACCCTTACGCCGGCCGTGAAGCGCTCAAAATCAGCGTGTTCATGAACGTATTCAATGTGCACTCAAACCGCTCGCCGGTTGATGGCAAGATCGAACAGGTACAATATTTCCCCGGCAAATTCGTCAATGCCGACCTGGATAAAGCCTCCACCGAAAATGAACGGAATGCCCTGACCATCACCGCGGCAAACGGCCAGACCGTCACCTGCGTGCAGGTTGCCGGCCTGATTGCCCGTCGTATTCTGTGCTACGTGCAAGCCGGTGAGCAGCTCACGCGTGGTCAGCGCTATGGTTTTATCCGTTTCGGCTCGCGCGTAGACGTGTATCTGCCCCTGACTGCGACCCCAAAGGTCGTCGTCGGTGATAAAGTCTCAGCTACTGAAACGGTCTTGGCCGAGTTCGCTTGAATTGGACAACACATGCCTAGTTTTAACCGTCGTAATAGCAAAAATAAAATCAGCCTGATCGCCAAAATTCGGCGCCCTCTCAAAGGTGCGCTGAGCGATGCGCAGTTTGATCCTGCCCGCGCGGGCCGGCCGACTCTGCGCAGTCATGGTATTTATCTGCTACCTAATGCATTTACGACGGCCGCGCTGTTTTGCGGTTTTTATGCCATCGTCATGGCCATGAATCAGCGCTTCGAACATGCCGCCATTGCTATTTTCGCGGCCATGATCCTCGATGGCATTGACGGGCGTGTGGCGCGTCTGACGAATACCCAAAGCGAATTCGGTGCGCAATACGACAGCCTGTCGGATATGGTCTCGTTTGGCGCCGCACCGGCCTTAGTCGCCTATGAGTGGGCCTTGCGCGGGCTGGGTAAGTTTGGCTGGCTGGCAGCCTTTGTCTATTGCGCCGGTGCGGCCTTGCGTCTGGCGCGTTTTAATACCAATAGCGGCGTGGTCGATAAGCGCTACTTTCAAGGCATGCCTAGCCCGGCAGCGGCGGCCTTGGTTGCTGGTCTGGTCTGGCTGATGGAAGACCTGCGTATCGCCGGCACTGACGTGTCTTGGCTAGCCTGGTTCTTTACCCTGTATGCCGGTCTGACGATGGTCACCAACGTACCGTTTTACAGTTTTAAAGATGTCAATTTTCGTAAATCAGTGCCCTTCATTGCGATCTTTCTGATCGTGCTGGCGCTGGTGGCAGTTTCCAGTGATCCGCCGAAGTGGCTGTTCGCGATTTTTGTTTGCTACGGGTTATCCGGCTACGTGGTGTATTTCTGGCGACTATTCAGGGGTAAGCCGGTCAGCATCATCCAGACAGATATCGAATCGCCCGACGACAAAGAAACTTAATCATTCAAGCATTTTAGGACCCCATCATGGCTGACAAACTCATCATATTTGATACCACCTTGCGCGATGGCGAACAGTCGCCTGGCGCCTCGATGACGAAAGATGAAAAAATCCGCATCGCGCGCCAGCTCGAACGCATGAAAGTTGATGTCATCGAAGCCGGTTTTGCAGCCGCCTCGGATGGCGATTTTGAATCGATCAAGGCGATTTCCGCCATCATCAAGGATTCGGTCGTCTGTTCTCTTTCACGTGCAAATGACCGTGATATCGCCCGTGCCGCCGAAGCCTTGGCGCCAGCTTCCCGCAAGCGCATCCATACCTTCATCGCCACCTCGGCCCTGCACATGGAAAAAAAGCTGCGCATGACGCCAGACCAGGTATTTGAACAGGCCAAACTGGCGGTGCGCTATGCCCGCAAATTTACCGACGATATTGAGTTCAGCCCGGAAGACGGCAGCCGTTCGGATGTTGATTTTTTGTGCCGTATCATCGAAGCCGTCATCAAAGAAGGTGCGACGACGATCAATTTTGCCGATACCGTCGGCTATGGCGTGCCAGAACTGTACGGCAGCATGTTGCGCACCCTGCGTGAACGCATCCCTAATTCGGATAAGGCGATCTGGTCCGTGCATTGCCACAATGACCTTGGCATGGCGGTCGCTAATTCTCTGGCAGGCGTCATGATTGGTGGCGCGCGGCAGATTGAATGCACCATCAATGGCTTGGGTGAACGGGCGGGTAATACGGCACTGGAAGAAGTCGTCATGGCGGTGCGTACGCGGCGCGACTTCTTCAATCTTGAGCTGGGCATCGATATTTCGCAAATCGTCCCGGCTTCCAAACTGGTGTCGCAGATTACCGGTTTTGCGGTGCAGCCCAACAAGGCTGTGGTCGGTGCCAATGCGTTTGCACATGCCTCCGGTATTCATCAGGACGGCGTCCTCAAGGCGCGCGATACCTACGAAATCATGCGCGCCGAAGATGTGGGCTGGAGCGCCAATAAAATCGTTCTGGGCAAACTGTCGGGACGCAATGCCTTCAAGGCCAGGCTGGAAGAATTGGGCATCGCCCTCGAATCAGAGACCGAAATCAATGCTGCCTTTATGCGCTTTAAGGAACTGGCCGATCGCAAGGTCGACATCTTTGATGAAGACATCATCGCGCTGGTATCGGACGAGCAGCAGTCGCATGAGAATGAATATTATCGCTTCGTCTCCTTGGCGCAGCATTCTGAAACCGGTGAAAAGCCCTCCGCCAAGGTGGTGTTTTCCATCGACGGCAAGGAAGCCAGCTGCGCAGGGCAGGGCAATGGCCCGGTCGATGCCACCGTTAATGCCATCGAATCGCAGGCAAAGAGCGGCGCTGAATTGCTGCTGTTTTCCGTCAATGCCATCACGACGGGGACCGAATCGCAGGGCGAAGTGACCATGCGACTGGCTAAATCAGGACGTATTGTCAATGGCGTCGGCGCTGATCCGGACATCGTCGTGGCCTCGGCCAAGGCCTATTTGTCGGCCTTGAATAAACTCCATTCAAAAATCGATAAGCTCAATCCGCAGCTGTAATGTCGCACGGCAGTTTTGTTGGGCTGGATTTCCAGGTGTTGCATGGTAAGGATGTGCAATTGCCAAGCAGTATGTATTTAATGCAGGAATCGCTTCTGTGCCCTATCGTTAGGAGGACTACTTCATGGCCTCCTGATGAAAATTTTATTTTGTACCAAGAATGATATTTTCGGTGCGCTGATCCTCAACTGGATACTGCCGCACATGCCCGCACATGAAATCAAGATTTTTTTGTCGAATAAAACCCGGGCAGTCGAAACCGAAGTCGCCGAACTCCAGCTGGAAAAATTTCTCGAGCGGGATTTGCCGATCGAGCAGATCTTCCCCTGGCTGGATGCGCAGGGGGTGCAGGGCGAATGCCTGACCATGCAGGCTTTGGCGCGTCACTATGACGTGCCGATCCAGATCGTCGAGCAGATTAACGATCCCGCGACCGAAACCATGCTGCGCGCATGGCAGCCCGATCTCATCGTTTCAGCACGCTTTAGCCTCATCTTCAAAGCAAATATTTTAGGCATTCCACGTCTTGGTGCTTTTAATTTGCATCCCGGCGCGTTGCCGCATTTTGCTGGTTTATTTTCGCCGATGCGCGCGCTCATGGCAGGTAGTACGCGGCTGGGATGCACCCTGCATCAGATTGTGCCGGCTATTGATGCCGGGCCGGTGTATGCCATTCCCACTATGCCGGCGGCACCGGAGAAGTCGGTGTTCTGGCATATTGAAAAACTTTATCTGCTGGGTTTGACTAGCCTGTTGACGCTCTTGCGTGAATTGGAACAGGGGCATGCGCCTGTTTTGCAGACGCAGAATCTGTCGCAATTCCAGTATTTCAGCCTGCCCAGCCAGGCTGAATTTACCCAACTGCA
The DNA here is from genome assembly GCA_947374865.1 of Oxalobacteraceae bacterium. Lineage (GTDB taxonomy): Bacteria > Pseudomonadota > Gammaproteobacteria > Burkholderiales > Burkholderiaceae_D > CANFLV01. Next base: position 63,893 of record CANCDR010000001.1, on the reverse strand, counting down.
GAAGCAGGGCATTGCGCTGGTGTGCTTGACGACTTACCTGGCGATGCTGGTGCGATTTTTACCCAAGCCGACAAAATCACCCTCGCTGGCAAAAAAATAATGCCATTTTGAGCATGTTATTTTTACATGGTCTTGATCGTATATTGATCGTTTCATAAATTAATGTGATGGCGCCGCCGTTTTTTTTGGGCATTCTATTGGCCATACAGTGATTCATTCTGCAGTCTTGTTTATTTCGTCCGTCAGCCCGTTTGAGTTATCCACGCAATTGCGCTATAATTTTGTGCTGCCCTATCTGAGGGTGGACTGCAATTATGCAAACTCACGGTGATTGGGGCTGTTTTACCGCTCCGCTGACCGCATGTGAAAGGCTGTTATGACTGTCGAACAAATCAACAAAGCCGCGATTATCGCGGACAATGCACGTGGTCTGAATGACACTGGCTCTCCTGAAGTGCAAGTCGCTCTGCTGACTGCACGTATCAATGAACTGAATGGCCATTTCAAGGCACACGCCAAGGATCACCATTCACGTCGCGGTCTGATCATGATGGTCAATCGTCGTAAAAGTTTATTGTCCTATCTGAAGGGCAAAGACGCGACCCGCTATCGTTCATTGATCGAAAAACTCGGCTTGCGTAAGTAATCTGCTTGGCCCTCTGGCTATGCACCGCAAAAATGCCTGTGTCAGCTTGCTGATACGGGCTTTTTGTTTTTTGTAATTCGTGTATCACCTTGTACGGTTCAAATGAAGTGAGATGGTTTTGCCATCTGTTGTGAGGTGAACGACAGCTCCTGAAAATCTGTCGGCAAAATAGAAAGGAAACACCGTGTTCAATAAAGTAAGCAAGACCTTCCAATATGGCCAGCATCAGGTCACCCTTGAAACCGGCGAAATCGCTCGCCAGGCTTCCGGTGCCGTAATGGTATCGATTGAAGATACCGTCGTGCTCGCGACCGTCGTCGCTCGCAAGGATGCCAAGCCAGGTCAGGATTTCTTCCCCCTGACAGTCGATTATCTCGAAAAGACCTATGCAGCAGGCCGTATTCCCGGCGGTTTCTTCAAGCGTGAAGGCCGTCCATCTGAAAAAGAAACACTGACATCGCGACTGATCGATCGTCCGATCCGTCCCTTGTTCCCTGAAGGTTATTTAAACGAAGTGCAGGTCATCATTCATGTCATGTCAGTCAATCCGGAAATCGATCCGGATATCGCTGCCATGATTGGCGCATCTGCCGCTTTGTCAGTAGCCGGTATTCCATTTGATGGCCCGGTCGGTGCAGCCCGTGTGGGTTATATCGATGGCCAGTTTGTGCTCAACCCGACCACGACCCAGCTCAAATCTTCGCAGATGGATCTGGTCGTCGCCGGTACTGAAGCAGCCGTCCTGATGGTTGAATCGGAAGCCAAAGAACTGTCAGAAGAAATCATGCTCGGCGCCGTGGTATTTGGTCATACCCAAATGAAGGCGGTCATTGATGCGATCCATGAACTGGTGCGCGATGGTGGCAAGCCGGAAGTTGAGTGGACAGCCCCTGCCAAGAACGATGCCCTGATTGCCAAAGTCACCCAGTTCGGCGAAGCCAAGCTGCGCGATGCGTATCAGACCAAAGACAAACAGGCACGTACGGCCAAGCTGAAAGAAGCAACCTCGTCGGTGATGGCTGCGCTGACTGCCGATGCCGCCACGACTGGCGCTGCGTCGGTCGATAGTGCAGAAGTCAACACGATCATGTTTGATCTGGAAGCCAAAATCGTTCGTTCACAAATCCTCGACGGCGAACCGCGTATCGATGGTCGTGATACACGCACTGTGCGGCCGATTTCGATTCGTTCATCGGTTCTGCCACGTACCCACGGCTCAGCCCTGTTCACCCGTGGTGAAACACAGGCGCTCGTGATCGCGACCCTCGGTACTGCACGTGACGAGCAAAAGATCGACGCCCTGATGGGTGAGTACAGTGACCGCTTCATGCTGCACTACAATATGCCTCCGTTTGCCACTGGCGAAACAGGTCGCGTTGGTACGCCAAAGCGGCGCGAAATCGGTCACGGCCGTCTGGCCAAGCGGGCCTTGCTGGCTGCCTTGCCGGCACCAGAAGATTTCAGCTACTCCGTGCGTCTGGTATCCGAAATCACCGAGTCGAACGGTTCTTCGTCGATGGCCTCAGTTTGCGGTGGCTGTCTGGCGCTGATGGATGCCGGCGTGCCGATGAAGTCGCACGTTGCCGGTATCGCGATGGGTCTGATTAAAGAAGGCGGTAAGTTCGCTGTCTTGTCCGACATCCTTGGCGATGAAGATCACCTGGGCGACATGGACTTTAAAGTGGCGGGTACCGCAAATGGTATTACAGCGCTGCAGATGGACATCAAAATCCAGGGCATCACCAAGGAAATCATGCAGGTCGCTTTGGCACAAGCCAAAGAAGGCCGTATTCATATCCTCGGTAAAATGCAAGAAGCCATGCCGCATGTGAAGACCGAGCTGTCGGACTTCGCACCACGTCTGATTACGGTCAAGATCAATCCGGAAAAAATCCGCGATGTGATCGGCAAGGGCGGCGCGGTGATTCGTGCGCTGACGGAAGAAACCGGTACCCAGATCGATATCTCTGACGAAGGCGTCGTGACCATCGCGTCGGTAGATGCCGCCGCTGGCCAGGAAGCCAAACGCCGTATCGAAGAACTGACGGCCTCCGTTGAAGTAGGCAAGATCTACGACGGCGTGGTTCTCAAGCTGCTCGACTTCGGCGCGATCGTGCAAGTCATTCCGGGCAAAGACGGTCTGCTGCATATCAGCCAGATCGCCAATGAGCGCGTGAATGCGGTCGCTGACTTCCTCAAAGAAGGTCAGGCAGTACGCGTCAAGGTTCTTGAGACCGATGACCGTGGTCGCTTGAAGCTGTCGATGAAAGCCGCTGCTGCCGATGAAGCGGGTGCGCCAGTTCAGCCAGCCTAAGTAGCAGAGTTAGTCCTAAAAAACCGCCCGCGGCGTTCGCCCGGGCGGTTTTTTTATGTCCGCCAGCCTTTGACTGGTGCGCCCGGCACTGGCGTACAATGCGGTTTCCTTTTTTCATTCGGATCATGCCATGCAAGCCATTGAAATCACCCATCCCGGCGCACCAGAAGTTCTGGTCCTGTGTGAACGACCCATGCCGACCCTCAAACCAGGCGAAGTACTGATCAAGGTGCAGGCGGCTGGTATTAACCGACCGGACGTTTTACAGCGCACGGGAAATTACCCGGTACCACCAGGCGCCTCCGATTTGCCCGGGCTGGAAGTGGCGGGCGAAATCGTTGATGGCGATCTGAGCGGTAGTACATTCAAGCGCGGCGACCTGGTCTGTGCACTGGTGCAGGGCGGGGGTTATGCACAATTTTGCGCCGCCCCGCTGGCGCAGTGCTTACCGATTCCCAAGGGGCTGAGCGCGGTGGAGGCCGCCTCGCTGCCAGAGACATTTTTTACGGTCTGGAGCAATGTGTTCGACCGCGTCGGATTAAGCGGCGACGAAACCTTGCTGGTGCAAGGCGGTACCTCCGGCATTGGGGTGACGGCGATTCAGCTGGCGACGGCATTGGGTCACCGTGTATTTGCTACCGCCGGCTCAGAAGAAAAAGCCCGCGCCTGTGAAACGCTGGGTGCGGTGCGCGGCATTAACTACCGCACGGAAGATTTCGTCACGGTGGTGAAAGAGGCGACCGGTGGACGCGGTGTTGATGTGATCCTCGATATGGTGGGCGGCGATTATCTGCCGCGCGAGATCAAATGTCTGGCTGACGACGGACGGCTGGCGATCATCGCCTTGCTCGGCGGCGCCCGGGCCGAGCTCGATATGGGGCAGCTGCTGCGGCGCCGGCTGACGGTCACCGGTTCAACGCTGCGCCCAAGGCCGATCGCTTTCAAGGCGGCCATCGTGGCCAAGCTGATCAAACATGTCTGGCCGCTACTCGAAAGCGGTAAGATCAAGCCGGTGATTTATAAAACGTTTCCATTTGAGCAAGCTGCGGCAGCGCATACGCTAATGGAGAGTAGCTTACATGTGGGTAAAATCGTGCTCACGGTCGCTTAAAGTCGACTTGATACCGTCGAGCACCAGAAATATAGTGGTTGAATGCGGCTTGAATGCCGCCGCAGTTTGACCGTACTTGGCCTGCCGGGCTAGAATAGCGGGCTCAATACCCAATTGGAAATGCATGCGCCGTAAATTTGTCGCCGGTAACTGGAAAATGAATGGCAGTCTGGCTGCTAATGCTGCCTTGCTGTCGCAAATTCAGTCGGCAATTCAGTTGCCAATGCAGTCGAAAACTCCCGCTGTGTCTGTTCAGGCAGACTGCGATATCGCCGTCTGTGTGCCGGCACCCTATCTGGCACAGTGTCAGGCTTTGCTGGCGGGTGGCCCGATTGCCTTGGGTGGTCAGGATGTGTCGGCTCAAACAGCCGGCGCCTTCACGGGTGACACTGCGGCATCCATGTTGCACGAACTGGGCTGCGCTTACGTTATTGTCGGCCATTCGGAACGCCGTGCCGGGTATGCTGAGACCAATGCGCAGGTAGCGCAAAAGGCGCTGCAGGCTTTAGCTGCTGGCCTGACACCGATTATCTGTGTTGGCGAGACGCTCGCACAACGTGAGGCTGGCCAGACCAATGCGATCGTTGGTACGCAATTAGCTGCGCTGCTCGACGTTTTGCCGGCAGATCAAGTCGGTAAGCTGGTCGTGGCCTACGAGCCTGTGTGGGCGATCGGCACCGGCAAAACAGCCACGCCAGAGATGGCGCAGGAAGTCCATGCCATGTTGCGCGCCATGCTGGTCGCGCGCCATGCGCAGCAGGGTATGACAGTCCGCATTTTGTACGGCGGCAGCATGAAGCCGGAAAATGCCGCCGAACTGATGGCCATGGCCGATATTGACGGTGGTCTGATCGGTGGTGCGGCGCTCAAGGCGGCTGATTTTTTAGCCATCATTGCGGCAGCTTCGGCAGTAACGAAGTGAACAATGAGGTGAGCATCAAGTAATTGAGGAAGTGCGCTACTGAATCAGCCGCCGAATGAAACACTAAGCGAATTTGGCGCTCGAAATACTGCCGCCCACGAATTTTATTGAATTTTATTGAATCTGCTTGAATCTGAAACTAGGAAATAAAAAATGAATACCATCCTCACCATCATCGTCGCCATCCAGGTCTTATCGGCCCTCACCATCATCGGTCTGGTTCTGCTTCAGCACGGTAAAGGTGCCGACATGGGCGCGGCATTCGGTTCCGGCGCCTCGGGCAGTCTGTTTGGTGCGACCGGATCGTCGAACTTTCTGTCCAAGTCGACCGGCTTTGCCGCCGCCATCTTCTTTGGCGCGACGCTGGCCCTGGCATTTTTGGGCGGACGTCATACGGCATCGACTTCCGGCGTGATGGATAATCTGCCTGCAGCCGCTGTCATTACGGCCCCTGCCGCGGTGATTCCTGGTGCAGAAAAGCCCGCCGCCGAGACGAAGGCAGCCGAGGCGCCAAATCAGATTCCGAAATAACGCCGTCTGCGACGTAAAGTGCATTCATTACTGCAATTGTTCATTGAACAAAGGTGTCAAAGCAGGTTAAAATAGACGACTTAAGCCGACGTGGTGAAATTGGTAGACACGCTATCTTGAGGGGGTAGTGGCGAAAGCTGTGCGAGTTCGAGTCTCGCCGTCGGCACCAGAAGTAAGAAGAGCCAGCAAAGGATAGTCCGCGCTGGCTTTTTGCCGCAATAACGCAATGAATAACGCAGTTTGTCATGTGCTTATATCGTATTAAATAATACGGAGTGCGCCCCAATAAGGCCTAGCGCAGGGCGCTGCAGAGCGGCTTCAGCATCGATTACCTGTGTTTGATTCAGGAAAGGCGTATCTGGTGTACCATCTGCGGCGGAATTAAAAAGTTATCCGATCCATCTTATTATTTACCGGTCAATTTGGCTCACGCGATGAACCTCGAAAATTATTTTCCAGTCCTGCTCTTCATCCTCATTGGCATTGCCGTCGGTGTGGTGCCACAAATTCTCGGCCGCATCCTCGCGCCGCATAATCCTGACGATGCCAAGCTATCCCCCTACGAATGCGGCTTTGAGGCCTTTGAAGATGCGCGGATGAAGTTTGACGTGCGCTACTACCTCGTGGCGATCCTGTTTATTTTGTTCGATCTTGAAACGGCGTTTTTCTTTCCCTGGGGTGTCGCCATGCGCGACCTTGGAATGGCTGGCATGCTCGTGATGCTCGCTTTCATTGCCGAGTTCATCGTGGGATTTTGGTATATCTGGAAGAAAGGTGCCCTTGACTGGGAATGAGCTATGTCAATTGAAGGCGTATTAAACGAAGGTTTTGTGACCACGACAGCCGATAAGCTGATCAACTGGACACGTACAGGTTCGCTCTGGCCAATGACCTTTGGTCTGGCCTGCTGCGCCGTCGAGATGATGCATGCGGGCGCTTCGCGTTACGATCTGGATCGTTTTGGCGTGGTGTTTCGCCCCTCACCGCGGCAGTCGGATCTGATGATCGTGGCTGGCACGCTGTGTAACAAAATGGCCCCGGCATTACGCAAAGTCTATGACCAGATGGCCGAGCCACGCTGGGTCTTGTCGATGGGTTCGTGCGCTAATGGCGGCGGCTATTATCATTATTCTTACTCGGTGGTGCGCGGCTGCGACCGCATCGTGCCAGTCGATGTGTATGTGCCAGGCTGTCCGCCAACAGCGGAAGCGCTTTTGTACGGCATCATGCAGCTGCAAAACAAGATCAAGCGTACCAACACCATTGCGCGCTAACAGACCATGATGACCAAACTAGAACGCCTCGAAGCCGCCCTGCACAATGCCTTGGGTGCGCATATTAAAAGCCTGACTGTCGCCCTGGGCGAAGTCACCGTCATCGTTGATGCGGCCAATTATCTGCCGGCCATGCGCGTCTTGCGTGATCACGCTGATCTGCGCTTCGAAGAACTGATCGATCTGGCCGGCGTGGATTATTCCACCTACGGCGACGGTAGCTGGGAAGGCGCACGCTTTGCAGTGGTGTGCCATCTGCTGTCGATTGAGCATAACTGGCGCGTGCGGGTGCGGGTCTTTGCAGCGGATGACGAGATGCCTTTGCTGGCCTCGCTGACCGATCTGTGGTCGAGCGCAAACTGGTATGAGCGCGAAGCTTTCGACTTCTTTGGCATTCTGTTTGATGGCCATAACGATTTGCGGCGCATCCTCACCGATTACGGTTTTATCGGTCATCCGTTCCGCAAGGATTTCCCGGTTTCCGGCTATGTCGAGATGCGCTACGACCCCGAGCAAAAGCGCGTCATTTACCAACCTGTGACGATCGAGCCGCGTGAAATTACGCCGCGCGTGATTCGTGAAGAACAGTACGGGATTAAATAATGGCTCAAATTAAGAACTACACCCTCAACTTTGGTCCGCAGCATCCGGCGGCGCATGGTGTGTTACGACTCGTGCTTGAACTCGACGGCGAAGTGATTCAGCGCGCCGATCCGCACATCGGTCTGCTCCATCGCGGCACCGAAAAGCTGGCCGAACAAAAAACCTATCTGCAGTCCGTTCCGTACATGGATCGTCTCGACTACGTGTCGATGATGTGTAATGAGCATGCCTATGTGATGGCGATTGAAAAATTACTGCAGCTCGAAGTACCCCTGCGGGCGCAATACATTCGTGTGATGTTCGATGAAATCACGCGCATCCTGAATCATTTATTGTGGCTTGGCGCGCATGCGCTTGACGTCGGCGCGATGGCGGTGTTTCTGTACGCTTTCCGTGAGCGTGAAGATTTGATGGACGTCTACGAAGCTGTGTCTGGCGCACGTTTGCACGCAGCCTACTATCGTCCAGGTGGCGTTTACCGCGATCTGCCAGATGCCATGCCTAAGCATAAAGCATCGCTAATCCGTAACGCCAAGGCGATTTCTGAGCTCAACAAAAATCGCGAAGGTTCGGTGCTTGATTTTATCGAAGACTTCACCAATCGCTTCCCTGGCTACGTCGACGAATATGAAACGCTGCTGACCGATAACCGGATCTGGAAACAGCGTCTGGTCGGTATCGGCGTGGTATCTCCCGAGCGAGCCAAGGCGATGGGGTTTACCGGCGCCATGTTGCGTGGTTCTGGCATTGAATGGGATTTACGCAAGAAGCAGCCGTATGAAGTCTACGACTTACTCGATTTTGATATCCCTGTCGGCACCAACGGCGACTGTTACGACCGCTATCTGGTGCGCGTGGAAGAAATGCGTCAGTCCAATCGCATTATCAAGCAATGCGTTGAATGGCTACGCAATAATCCGGGTCCGGTCATGACCTCGAATCACAAGGTCGCGCCGCCGTCACGCGTGGACATGAAGTCGAACATGGAAGAACTGATTCACCACTTCAAACTCTTTACCGAGGGCTTTCACGTGCCGCCCGGTGAAGCGTATGCTGCGGTGGAGCATCCGAAAGGCGAGTTTGGTATTTATTTGCTGTCGGATGGCGCCAATAAGCCTTATCGTCTGAAGATCCGTGCGCCGGGCTTTCCGCATCTGCAGGGACTCGATGAAATGGCCAAGGGGCATATGATCGCCGATGCCGTGACCATCATTGGTACCCAGGACATCGTGTTCGGCGAGATTGATCGGTAGAGGCAGGGTTGGGTCAGTAAAAAGTTAAAGAAGTTAAGCGTAAGCGTAAGCATAAGCGTCATTCGCAAGAGTCATTCATTGAGGCATCGATAATGCTGTTATCAGAGCAAGCGTATAAAAAAATAGACCGCGAGGTCGCCAAATTCCCTGCCGACCAGAAGCAGTCGGCGGTGATGGCGGCGCTCGCTATTGCGCAGGATGAAACCCGCTGGCTGATGCCGGAAGTCATGCAGGAAGTGGCCGATTACCTCGGCATGCCTGCGGTCGCGGTGCAGGAAGTCGCTACTTTCTACAACATGTACCACACCACACCGGTCGGCAAATTCAAGATCTCTGTCTGCACCAATCTGCCCTGTGCCTTGTCCGGCGGCGAGAAGGCAGCGCATTATCTGAAACATAAATTGGGCATCGATTACAAGCAGACCACGGCTGACGATCAGTTCACGCTGGTTGAAGGTGAATGCATGGGCGCCTGTGGTGACGCGCCGGTAATGCTAGTGAATAACAAACGCATGTGCAGCATGATGTCGGATGCAAAAATTGATGCGCTGGTTGAGGAGTTAAGCAAATGACCAGTCTGCATACACGTCATATCAAACCGCTGATTCTCGCGGGTCTCGATGGCCAGAACTGGCACTTGGCCGATTACGTCAAGCGCGGTGGCTACGAAGCGCTCAAGCGCATCCTCAACGACAAAATTACGCCCGAACAGGTGATCGCCGAACTGAAGGCCTCCTCCCTGCGTGGTCGTGGCGGTGCCGGCTTTCCGACGGGCTTAAAGTGGAGCTTCATGCCGCGTCAGTTTCCCGGTCAAAAATACCTCGTCTGTAATACCGACGAAGGCGAACCAGGCACGTTCAAGGATCGTGACATCATTCGTTATAACCCGCACGCCCTGATTGAAGGCATGGCCATTGGCGCTTATGCCATGGGCATTACGGTCGGCTATAACTACATTCACGGCGAGATCTGGGCCGACTACGATCGTTTCGAAGAAGCGCTGGAAGAAGCCCGCGCGGCCGGCTTTCTCGGTGACGCCATCATGGGTTCGGGCTTTCATTTTCAGCTGCATGCCTTCCACGGTTTTGGTGCCTATATCTGCGGCGAAGAAACAGCCTTGCTGGAATCGCTTGAAGGTAAAAAAGGTCAGCCACGCTACAAGCCGCCATTCCCGGCCAGCTTTGGCCTGTATGGCAAACCAACGACGATCAATAACACCGAAACCTTTGCTGCCGTGCCGTTTGTAATGCAAATGGGTGGCGAAGCGTATGCTGCGCTGGGTAAGCCGAACAACGGTGGTACGAAGATTTTCTCGATGTCGGGTGACGTGGCCAAGCCAGGTAATTATGAAGTCCCGCTCGGTACACCTTTTGCGACCTTGCTAGAACTGGCAGGCGGCATGCGTGATGGGAAAAAGATCAAGGCAGTGATTCCAGGCGGATCCTCAATGCCGGTGCTGACCGGTGACGTCATGATGGCCACCGATATGGACTACGATTCGATCGCCAAAGCCGGTTCGATGCTCGGTTCGGGCGCCGTGATCGTGATGGATGAAACGCGATGCATGGTCAAGTCGCTTTTGCGCTTATCGTATTTTTATTACGAAGAGTCCTGCGGCCAATGTACGCCATGCCGCGAAGGTACCGGCTGGTTATATCGCATGGTGCACCGAATCGAACACGGACAGGGCAGGGCGGATGACCTCGATATGCTCAACTCGATCGCCGACAACATTCAGGGCCGCACCATCTGCGCGCTGGGTGATGCTGCTGCGATGCCAGTCCGTGCATTCATCAAGAACTATCGTGAAGAATTTGAATACCACATCGAACACAAGCACTGCCTGGTACCAAATTATTTGTAATTTGAATTGAGATAATCGTTAGTCTGCAAGACGATAAAATTTAGGCAAAAGCATAGCCATGGTCGAAATCGAAATAGACGGCAAAAAAGTTGAGGTCCTTGAGGGCAGCACCGTGATGGACGCTGCCAACAAACTGGGTACCTATATCCCGCATTTTTGCTATCACAAAAAACTCTCCATTGCGGCGAACTGCCGTATGTGTCTGGTCGAAGTCGAAAAGGCCCCGAAGCCTTTGCCGGCCTGCGCGACGCCGGTTTCAGCCGGCATGATCGTGCGCTCGAATAGCGAAAAAGCTGTCAAGGCGCAAAAAGGCGTGATGGAGTTCTTGCTCATCAATCACCCGCTCGATTGCCCGATCTGTGATCAGGGCGGCGAATGTCAGCTGCAGGATCTGGCCGTCGGCTATGGTGGTTCTGCCTCCCGCTACGAAGAAGAAAAACGCGTTGTGGTCGGCAAAGATGTCGGCCCGTTGATCTCGATGCAAGAGATGAGCCGTTGCATCCACTGCACCCGTTGCGTGCGCTTCGGTCAGGAAATCGCCGGCGTGATGGAATTCGGTATGTTAGGTCGCGGCGAGCACGCCGAGATCACGTCCTTTGTCGGCAAGACTGTTGATTCTGAATTATCCGGCAACATGATCGATCTGTGCCCGGTCGGTGCCCTGACTTCCAAGCCTTTCCGTTACAGCGCCCGTACCTGGGAACTCTCCCGCCGCAAATCGGTGAGCCCGCACGATAGTCTGGGCGCTAATCTGGTGGTTCAGGTCAAAGACAGTAAAGTCATGCGCATTCTGCCGCGTGAAAATGATGCGACCAACGAATGCTGGCTGTCTGATAAAGACCGCTTTGCCTACGAAGGCTTGAACAGCAGCGAACGCTTGACGCGGCCGATGCTTAAGCAGGACGGTCAATGGCAGGAGACCGACTGGCAGACTGCGCTCGAATACGTGGCCCACGGCTTGCGCAATATCCGTCATGAGCATGGTGCTGACGCCATCGCCGCGATCGCTGCGCCATCGTCGACTGTCGAAGAGCTCAGCTTGCTGCAAAAGCTGGTGCGCGGCATGGGCTCCAATAATGTCGATTTCCGCCTGCGTCAAACCGACGTCAGTCTGGATGGTGTCGTCACGCCTTGGTTAGGCATGCCGATCGCTGATGTTGATCACCTGAATAATGTACTGGTCATCGGCTCTTTCCTGCGCAAGGATCATCCGCTGCTGACGGCGCGCTTGCGTCAGATCGCCAAGCGCGGTGCAAAGATCAGTCTGCTGCATGCGACCGACGACGACTTGCTGCTGCCGGTCGCAAACAAAATGATTCTGCCGCCTTCGGCATGGTTAGCTGGCTTGAGCGAGATTATCGCCGCCGTGGCGACAGCCAAGGGCATCCCCGCACCGGAAGGTTTTGCATCCATCACCGCCTCAGCCAATGCACAACAGATCGCTGCCAGCCTGAACGCTGGTGAAGCGGCGGTATTCCTCGGGAATGCAGCAGGTCAGCATCCGCAGGCAAGCCAGCTGCATAGTGCTGCCGAATGGATCGCCCAACAAACCGGCGCCAAATTTGGCTCGCTGACCGAAGCCGCCAATACCGTTGGTGGCTACCTGGCGAATGCCGCAGGCGCCAGTGCCGAGGCTTTGTTTGCCACGCCACGTAAAGCCTATGTATTGCTGCAAGCGGAACCAAAACTCGACAGCGCCAATCCACAGCAGGCGAGTGCCGCGCTCAATCAAGCCGAGATGGTAGTCGTCATGTCGGCTTTCCAGCATGGCTTTGATTACGCCGATGTGCTGCTGCCGATCGCACCGTTTTCGGAAACCTCCGGCACCTTCGTCAACGCTGAAGGTCGTGCGCAAAGTTTTAACGGAAGTGCTCGTCCGCTGGGCGAGACGCGTCCGGCCTGGAAAGTATTGCGTGTACTGGGTAACTTGCTGGGTCTGGCAGGCTTTGACTATGAAAGTTCAGAAGCGATTCGCGATGAAGTACTGGCCGCTGATTTTGCCAGCCGTTTAAATAATCTGAGTGCACGTGCGCCGCAGGCCGCGGTCGTGGCAGCTGCCAGTGGCCTTGAGCGGATTGCTGATGTGCCGATTTATGCGACCGACGCCATCGTACGGCGCGCCGAATCGCTGCAACAAACCAGTGATGCGCAGAGTCCCAAAGTATGGCTGTCAGCGTCGGCAGCGCAGCTGCTCGGCCTGCATGCTGGCGACACTGTACTGGTCAAGCAGGGCGCTGGCAGTGTCATGCTGCCATGCGCGATTGATGCCCGTCAGCCGGCGCAAGTCGTTCGACTGGCAGCAGCGCAGCTTGCGACCTCGACCCTGGGTGCGATGTTTGGCGCCATCTCTGTGGAGAAAGCATGATTGCTAACACGTTATCGACCATTCAGGCCCTTGGTCTGAGCTGGTTTGGTTATTTCTGGCCGCTAGTCTGGAATGTGACGAAAATTGTCTGCATGGTCTTGCCGATCATGGGTCTGGTGGCTTACCTCACTTTATGGGAGCGCAAGGTCATCGGCTGGATGCACGTGCGTTTGGGCCCGAACCGTGTTGGTCCGGCCGGTTTGCTGCAGCCGATCGCTGACGCGCTCAAATTACTGCTCAAGGAAATCGTCGTTCCCGCCAAGGCCAGCAAGGCCTTGTTTGTGATCGCACCGGTGATGACGATCATGCCGGCGCTGGCCGCCTGGGCTGTGATCCCGTTTGGGCCGGAAGTCGTGCTGGCAAATGTGAATGCCGGCCTCTTGTTCGTGATGGCGATTACGTCGATGGAAGTGTATGGCGTGATCGTGGCCGGCTGGGCATCCAACTCCAAGTTTGCATTCCTTGGTGCGATGCGCGCTTCAGCGCAGATGGTGTCGTATGAAATTCCAATGGGCTTTGTGCTGGTCATCGTGTTGATGGTGTCAGGTAGTTTGAATTTCAGCGATATCGTCATGGCCCAGCAAAAGGGCACCTTTGCCGGTATGGGACTTAATTTCCTGTCCTGGAACTGGCTGCCATTGCTGCCGATGTTCTTCGTCTATGTTATTTCCGGCATTGCCGAGACTAACCGTCATCCGTTTGACGTGGTGGAAGGCGAATCAGAAATCGTCGCTGGTCACATGGTGGAATATTCCGGCATGTCGTTCGCGATGTTCTTCCTGGCCGAATACGCCAACATGATTTTGATTTCCTGCCTGACTTCGCTGATGTTCCTGGGCGGCTGGCTGGCACCGATTGCGCTGCTCGATTTCATCCCCGGCTGGATCTGGCTGGGCGCCAAAACCTTCTGCGTCGTCACGATTTTTATCTGGGCCCGCGCATCGTTTCCGCGTTACCGTTATGACCAGATCATGCGATTAGGCTGGAAGATTTTTATTCCGCTCACGCTGGGGTATCTGGTGATTGTGGCAGCTTGGATTCATAGTCCGTGGAATATATTTAAATAATTTAATTTGAGGGAAAGAGTTGAAGAGGCGCCGCAGCGCGCCGAATTACTCTGTCCCCAACTAGCTAAAAGTGCACAAAGAACCAGTGCATAAAGAATAAAGTAGTAAGAACCAAGAAAGAGGCACCACCCCATGGAAGCCATTAAAGATTTTCTCAACAGCCTGCTGCTGCGCGAACTGTTCAAGGGCCTGGCCCTGACCGGCCGCTATCTGTTTGCGCGCAAAATCACCATCCAATTCCCGGAAGAGAAAACGCCCCAGTCACCACGTTTTCGCGGACTGCATGCCCTGCGTCGCTACCCGAACGGTGAAGAGCGTTGCATCGCCTGCAAACTGTGCGAAGCCGTATGCCCGGCGATGGCCATCACGATCGAATCTGAGCAGCGCGACGACGGCAGCCGCCGCACAACGCGCTACGACATCGATCTCACCAAATGTATTTTTTGCGGCTTTTGCGAAGAGTCTTGCCCGGTCGATTCGATCGTTGAGACTCATGTGCTGGAATATCACGGTGAAAAACGGGGCGACCTGTACTACACCAAAGAGATGCTGTTAGCGGTCGGCGACCGGTATGAAACCGAAATTGCCGCCAATCGTGAAGCAGATGCTGCATATCGATAAATTGGTAGTTGAGTTAGTTAATCCGGGTTGGGTTTGTATCTGAGCCTGACCGAATTTTTTGGTCGATCATGGAATTTAAAACTGCATTGTTCTACGCCTTTGCGCTGATCCTCGTGTTCGCCGCCACGCGCGTTATCACCGATCGCAATCCGGTTCACGCCGCCTTGTTTCTGGTGCTGGCGTTCTTTTCGGCAGCCGGTATCTGGTTATTGCTCAAAGCGGAATTTCTCGCCATTGTTCTGGTGCTGGTCTATGTCGGCGCGGTGATGGTGTTATTCCTGTTTGTGGTGATGATGTTGGATATTAACGTTGGCAAACTACGCGACGGCTTCTGGGGCTATTTTCCGCTTGCGGCAACGATTGGTGTCGTGATTGCGCTGGAAATGTCGGCCGTGCTGCTCACCGGATTCTGGGCCACGGACGCACAGGTGCCGGCGGTGTCTGCCAATATCGGCGGTACCAAGGCGCTGGGTATGCTGATTTATACCAAGTATGTTTATGCGTTTGAAATCGCCGGCTCGATTTTGCTGGTGGCGATCATCGCGGCGGTGGCGCTGACCCTGCGTGCGCGTAAGGACAGCAAATATTTTGATCCGGGCGAGGCCGTCAAGGTCAAGGCCAGTGACCGTCTGCGCATCGTCAAGATGGCGTCGGAATCGAATCGCCCTCAGGCTGATGCTGCCGATGCAGCCACTTCAACGCAGGAGGGAAAGGTATGATCCTCACGCTCGCACACTATCTGATTCTTGGCGCGATTCTGTTCGCTATTTCTGTCGTCGGCATTTTTCTGAACCGAAAAAACATCATTGTGCTGCTCATGGCCATTGAGCTCATGCTGCTGGCCGTGAACATGAATTTCATCGCCTTTTCGTATTACCTGGGCGACGCTGCCGGACAGATTTTTGTATTTTTTATCCTCACCGTCGCGGCAGCAGAATCAGCGATCGGTCTGGCAATTCTGGTGGTCTTGTTCCGTAATCTGAACACCATTAATGTCGAGGATCTGGATACGCTCAAAGGCTAAGCTGAAAAGCTTAGCCCAGCTGATTCACCCGCGCCGCAGTGTGGCGCGCGTGAATGAGTCGGTAAATAAATGACCGTGACAGACTTTCGAGACGCACAAGCGTCGCGCAAACACCGCGGTTAGTGATGTAAGTTATTAACGCAACACACTCAACGAGATAAGGTTCAACATGGCGGGGCAACTTAACCCACAGATCTTACTGGCTGTACCCTTGGCGCCGCTCGTCGGCTCTGCCATTGCCGGCCTGTTCGGTACGCAGTTCTTTGGCAATAAAGTGGGTCGCGCCACCTCGCACACGGTCACCATTCTCGGTGTGTTGGTCGCGCTCATCATCTCGCTGCAGACTTTATTCGCGGTCATGGACGGTGCCAGTTACAACGGGACGCTCTATACCTGGCTGACCATCGGCACGCTCAAGTTTCAGGTCGGCTTTCTGGTCGACAGCCTGACTGCCATGATGATGTGTGTGGTGACCTTCGTCTCACTCATGGTGCATATCTATACCATCGGCTACATGAAGGACGACGCGGGCTATAACCGCTTCTTCTCCTACATCTCGCTGTTCACGTTTTCGATGCTCATGCTGGTGATGAGTAATAACTTCCTGCAGCTGTTCTTCGGCTGGGAAGCAGTGGGTCTAGTATCGTATCTGCTGATCGGCTTCTGGTACACCCGGCCAACAGCGATCTTCGCCAACATGAAAGCGTTTCTGGTCAATCGTGTCGGTGACTTTGGTTTCATTCTGGGCATTGGTCTGCTGATGGCGTATGCCGGTTCGATGGACTACGCCGAAGTATTCGCCAAGCGCGAAGCTCTGGCGCAGTTATCCCTGCCTGGCACCGACTGGATGCTGCTCACAGTCGCCTGTATTTGTCTTTTTATCGGCGCGATGGGTAAGTCAGCCCAGTTTCCGCTGCACGTCTGGCTGCCTGATTCAATGGAAGGCCCAACGCCAATTTCGGCCTTGATTCACGCTGCGACCATGGTCACTGCAGGGATCTTTATGGTCACGCGCATGTCGCCGCTGTTTGAATTGTCTGATATGGCGCTGTCGTTTATTCTGGTGATCGGTGCCATCACGGCCTTGTTCATGGGCTTTCTGGGCATTATCCAAAACGACATCAAGCGTGTGGTCGCCTATTCCACGCTGTCGCAGCTGGGTTACATGACGGTCGCCCTGGGCGCCTCGTCCTACTCGGTGGCGGTATTCCATTTGATGACACATGCCTTCTTTAAGGCGCTGCTGTTTTTAGCGGCCGGCGCGGTCATCATCGGCATGCACCACGATCAAGATATTCGTAACATGGGCGGTCTGCGTAAATACATGCCGATCACCTGGCTGACTTCGCTGCTCGGTTCACTGGCCTTGATCGGTACGCCATTCTTTGCCGGCTTCTATTCCAAAGACAGCATTATCGAGGCGGTACAGGCCAGCAGTTTGCCGGGTGCCGGGTTTGCTTCATTTGCGGTATTAGCGGGCGTTTTTGTGACGGCCTTCTATTCGTTCCGGATGTACTTCCTGGTGTTCCATGGCGCTGAGCGCTTTGGTAAAGTGGACGCACACGCTGCCCATCACGCCGATGTGCATGCCGATGCTCACGCCGATGCGCATGACGACGCCCATGACGACGTCCATGAGCACCACGGCCTCGCCCCAGGTGAGAAACCGCATGAAGCGCCGTGGGTCGTGACAATTCCCCTCATGCTGTTAGCGATTCCTTCAGTCGTGATCGGCTTCATTACGATCGAACCGATGCTGTTTGGCGAGTTCTTCAAAAACGTTATTTTTGTCGCCGAAGGCCATCATGCGATGGAAGAACTGCGCCACGAATTCCACGGACCGGTCGCCATGGCGATCCATGCCTTGACCTCGCTGCCCTTCTTCCTGGCAGTGGCCGGTGTCGTCAGTGCCTACTACTGCTATCTGATCAATCCGCGCGTCCCAGCCTGGTTTTTTGCTCGCTTCCAGTTCCTCTATACACTGCTCGATAACAAGTACTACCTGGATAAATTCAATCAGGCGGTATTTGCCAATGGCGCCGTGGCTACAGGGCGTGGTTTGTGGAATGTCGGAGATCGTAATCTGATTGATGGCTTGATCGTCAATGGCAGTGCGCGATTGGTCGGCTGGTTTTCGAATGTGGTACGTCATTTCCAGACCGGGTACATCTATCACTATGCGTTTGTGATGATCCTCGGTGTGCTGGGTTTCCTGGTGTGGTTCATGCCACTTCCATTTGTCAAATAAGATGGCAACGTTGAGCAAAGAATAACCATGATGCAGTCAACTTTTCCTCTCCTCTCAATCGCGATCTGGATGCCGATCGTGTTTGGTTTGTTTATCCTCGCTTTTGGCCGTGATGCCAATCCGGGTATTGTGCGCGGGACGGCCTTAATCGGCAGCCTTGCCAGTTTTCTGGCGACCTTCCCGATTATTGAACAGTTCAGTAATGCGGCACACGGCATGCAGTTTGTCGAACGCTTCGCCTGGATCGAACGCTTCAATATTCATTACTACCTCGGTATCGATGGACTGTCGCTGTGGTTCATCCCTTTAACGGCGTTCATCACCGTGATCGTGGTGATCTCCGCCTGGGAAGTGATTCAAAAACGCGTTGCGCAATATATGGGCGCTTTCCTGATCCTGTCTGGCTTGATGATCGGTGTGTTTTGTGCGCTCGACGGCATGTTGTTTTATGTGTTCTTTGAAGCGACGCTGGTGCCGATGTTTATCATTATCGGTGTCTGGGGTGGCGCAAACCGTATTTATGCGGCGATCAAGTTTTTCCTCTATACCTTCTTCGGCTCGCTGCTGATGTTAGTCGCCCTGGTCTATCTGTATTTCACCTCGGGCGGCAGCTTTGACATCCTGGTCTGGCATCGTTTGCCCTTGTCGCTGTCAACCCAAATCTATCTTTTCTTTGCTTTCCTGATGGCCTTCGCCGTCAAGGTGCCTATGTGGCCGGTACATACCTGGTTACCGGATGCGCACGTCGAGGCGCCGACCGGTGGCTCCGTGGTACTGGCGGCGATCATGCTCAAGCTAGGCGGTTACGGCTTTTTGCGGTTTTCCTTACCGGTCACGCCAGATGCCAGCCATTATCTGGCTGGCTTCATGATTACGCTTTCTCTGGTCGCCGTGATCTACATCGGCTTGGTGGCGCTGGTGCAGGCGGACATGAAAAAACTGGTCGCCTATTCATCGATCGCGCACATGGGCTTTGTGACCCTGGGACTGTTCGTCTTTAATGACGTGGCAGTGCAGGGCGGCTTGATGCAGATGATCTCGCACGGCTTTGTATCGGGTGCGATGTTCCTTTGTATCGGCGTCATGTACGACCGCATGCATTCACGCCAGATCGCCGATTACGGTGGGGTGGTCAACAAGATGCCTAAGTTTGCCGCCTTGTTCGTACTCTTCTCACTGGCGAATTGCGGCTTGCCTGCCACTTCCGGATTTGTCGGCGAATTCCTCGTCATTCTCGGCGCGGTCAAGTTTAATTTCTGGATCGGTCTGTTAGCAGCAACGGCATTGATTTTTGGCGCGGCCTACTCGTTGTGGCTGGTCAAGCGGGTGATCTTTGGCGCAGTCGCCAATCACCATGTAGCAGAACTGGTTGATCTCAATGCACGCGAATTCTTCATGTTGGGCGTACTGGCTATTGCCGTGATCGGGATGGGTTTGTATCCGGCGCCGTTCATCGATGCGATGCAGAATTCCGTGAGCGATCTGTTAGTGCATGTGGCGAAATCGAAATTGCCCTAACAGTGCAGAGAGTTTGAATTGACTTGTGTAGGACCATTAGCCTGAATAAATTGAGTCGATGCTTAGCACCGACAGAATGCACACCATGAATCTGATTCCAGTACTGCCTGAAATTTTTCTGTCCATCGCGGCCTCAGCCATTTTGCTGATCGATCTGTTCGTCAAGGATGCTCAGCGTAACCTGACTTACGTTTTGAGCTTGGCAACCCTAGCCATCCTGACGGCCTTGAGTCTGGCGGATTTTAACGCCGGGTCGACCGTGTATGCCCTGAATAACATGTTCGTCTCGGACCCGATGTCGAATCTGCTCAAGGTGTTTTCCTATATTGCTGTGGCGATGACGCTGATCTACTCGCGTCAGTACATCACGGATCGTGGTATGCAGAGCGGGTTTTTGGGTGGTGAGTTTTATGTCTTGGCGCTGTTTTCCCTACTCGGGCAGATGGTCATGATTTCAGGGAATAACTTCCTGATGATTTATCTCGGTCTGGAACTGATGTCCTTGGCACTGTATGCCTTAGTCGCGCTGCGTCGTAACCATGCGCAGTCGACCGAAGCGGCGATGAAGTATTTTATTCTTGGTGCGCTGGCTTCCGGTTTTCTGTTGTACGGTATTTCGATGCTGTACGGCGCAACGGGGTCGCTGGATCTGATCGAAGTCGCCCGGGCTGCTGCCTCTGGCACCGTCAATAAAACAGTATTGGTGTTTGGTCTGGTATTTCTGGTCGCTGGCCTGGGTTTCAAATTGGGCGCCGTACCGTTTCATATGTGGGTGCCGGACGTGTATCAAGGCGCACCAACAGCGGTCACACTGCTGCTGGGCGGCGCGCCAAAACTGGCTGCCTTTGCGATTTGTATCCGCTTGCTGGTCGAAGGCCTGCTGCCGGTCGCGGTGGATTGGCAGCAGATGCTGATGGCGCTGTCTATCCTGTCGATGTTGGTCGGTAACGTCGCCGCTGTCGCGCAGACGAATATCAAACGCATGCTAGCGTATTCCACCATCGCACAAATGGGCTTCATGCTCCTGGGGCTGATGTCCGGGGTCGTGAATGGCAATGTGTTTTCAGCGGCGAACGCGTATAGCTCTGCCATGTTTTACACCATCACCTATGTGATCACGACCTTAGGCAGTTTCGGCATCATCATGCTGTTAGCGCGGAATGGCTTTGAAGCGGAAAACCTGGAAGATTTCAAAGGTCTGAATCAGCGTAGTCCCTTGCACGCTTTCATCATGCTGCTGCTGATGTTGTCACTGGCGGGTGTTCCACCGACGGTTGGCTTCTATGCCAAGCTGTCAGTGCTGCAGGCGGTAATGGGTACGGGGCAGATCTGGCTGGCAGTGCTGGCGGTCTTGCTGTCACTGATCGGCGCCTTCTACTATTTGCGCGTGATCTGGCATATGTATTTTGACGATGCCGTGGATACCTCACCGATCGTGGTGAATAAAGATATGAGCGTTGTGCTGTCGATTAATGGTGCGGCCGTATTAGTCCTGGGCCTGATGCCGGGTGATCTGATGACGGCCTGCGCTACGGCGATCGTCAAGACGCTCGCTTCCTGATCCGCTGTCATGGACGTGACAATGGCTAGCTGGTTCGTGATCGTACTCGCGCTCGCTGCTGCCAGTCTGCCTTTTTTAAACGAGCGTTTTCTGGGTTTGATCGCCTTAAAATCGAGAAATAAAGCATTTTGGATGCGCCTGCTCGAACTACTGATTCTCTACTTCGTGGTCGGCGCTGTGGCCATGGGCTTGGAAGCACGGATTGGGAATGTCGCACCGCAGGGCTGGGAATTTTACGCCGTCACAGGCTGCCTGTTTGTGGTGCTGGCGTACCCTGGTTTCGTGTTCCGTTATTTACGTAAAAGCGCCATCCACGAGCACACCGACTAAGACTTCTCCTTTTCTTCAAGAGATCCGTGCATGGATGAACATCTGATCGAAGTGCAGGTCGATAGCCAGATCGCCTACCAGGGCCATTTTCTCTCGGTGCAAAAAGACACCATTCGTCTGCCGGATGGGCAAACCACGCAACGCGAATACATTCGACATCCTGGTGCCGTGGTGGTCCTGCCGCTTTTTGACGATGGCCGTGTACTGCTGGAGCGCCAGTTCCGCTACCCGCTTGATCGCGTCTTCATCGAATACCCCGCCGGAAAAATCGACCCAGGTGAAGACCCGCTGGCCTGTGCCAAGCGCGAGCTGCAGGAGGAAACCGGTTACACCGCCACGGACTGGCAGTTTGTCTGCACCATCCACAATGCCATCGCCTATTCCGACGAGCACCTCGAAATTTATTTGGCCCGCGGCCTGACAGCCGGTCCGTCCAAGCTCGACGACGGCGAGTTCCTGGAAACCTTCACCGCGCCGCTGGCCGATATGTTGACCTGGATCAGAGAAGGCAAAGTAACGGACGTGAAAACCGTCATCGGCACCTTCTGGCTTGACAAAATCGTGCGTGGTGAATGGCAGCTGTGATCGCTGCCAATTCCCATGCCTTGCTTACCTGTGTTGCTTACATATTGGCGTAATTCGGTCCGCCGCCGCCCTCTGGTGTCACCCAGACGATATTTTGTGTGGGATCCTTGATGTCGCAGGTTTTGCAATGCACACAATTTTGCGCATTGATCTGTAAGCGATCCTCACCGGCTTCGGTTTTGACGTATTCATACACCCCTGCCGGACAATAGCGTGACTCCGGTCCGGCATACTTGGCCAGGTTAACATTGACCGGCACACTCCCATCTTTCAAGGTCAGATGCGCCGGCTGTTCTTCGGCATGATTGGTGTTCGAAATAAAGACTGACGACAGCCGGTCAAAGGTCAGCGTGCCATCCGGCTTGGGATAGATGATGGGTGTGCATTCAGCTGCCGGTCGCAGACAGGTATGGTCGGCATGGGTATGCCGTAAGGTCCATGGCGCCTTGCCGCGCAACAGGACTTGATCAATACCGACCATCAGGGTGCCCAGATAAAGACCTTTGCTCATCCACGGCTTGAAGTTACGCGCCCGATGCAATTCTTCGTGCAGCCAGGATGCTTCAAAGGCTGCCGAATAGGCGCTTAACTCGTCATGCTGGCGTTCAGCGCCCAAGGCATCGACTGCCGCATCCGCCGCCAGCATGCCGCTCTTGATGGCGGCATGACTGCCTTTGATGCGGCTGGCATTGAGAAAACCAGCTTCGCAGCCGATCAGCGCGCCACCGGCAAACGTCAGTTTGGGCAGGGACTGTAAGCCGCCCGCGGTAATGGCACGAGCGCCATAAGAAAGACGCTTGCCTCCCACAAAAAACTTGCGGATTTCCGGATGCGTTTTGTAGCGCTGGAATTCTTCATACGGCGACAGATACGGATTCTCATACGCCAGCCCCACCACATAACCGACCGCTACCTGATTATTTTCGAGGTGATAAAGGAAGGAGCCGCCATAGGTATCACTGGCCAGCGGCCAGCCGGCAGTGTGCACCACTAGCCCGGGCTTATGTAATGCGGGATCAATTTCCCAGACTTCCTTAAGACCGATGGCATAGGTCTGCGGATCGCGGTCTTTGGTCAGATCAAATTTGGCCATTAACTGTTTGCCCAGATGGCCGCGCGCGCCTTCGGCAAACAAGGTGTACTTTGCATGCAGTTCCATCCCAAGCTGGAAGGCGGCAGTCGGTTCACCATGCCGGTCGATGCCCATATTGCCCGTCGCGATACCTCTGACTGCGCCATCCTCGGTATATAAAATTTCTGCCGCAGCAAAGCCAGGGAAAATTTCCACACCAAGGTTTTCGGCTTGCTGGCCTAACCAGCGCACGACATTCGCTAAGGAGATAACGTAATTGCCGTGATTCTGAAAGCAGCCGGGCAGCATCCAGTTCGGCGTTTTGATGGCCGACGTCTCGGTGAGGAAGAGGAAACGATCTTCGCTGACGGGCGTATTGAGCGGTGCGCCGCGTTCTTTCCAGTCGGGAAAAAGTTCGGTGATGGCATTCGGGTCCATCACTGCGCCAGATAAAATATGCGCACCAATTTCGCTGCCTTTTTCCAGCACACAGACGCTGATTTCCTTGCCTTGTTCAGCAGCGCGTTGTTTGATGCGGATGGCTGCGGATAATCCTGCAGGTCCACCACCAACAATCACCACATCATATTCCATCGCATCGCGTGGGCCGAATTGTTCTAGGAGAGAATTGGTCATAAGCTTATCGTAAAAAGTGTTGGCTTATTTTAATCGAATGGTCAAACTTTCAGGTACTTTGTCAGACAATTCTCGCGATATTCACAGCGTTTTCATGCAATGATGGACATGCAATGGTGATGGAAATTATCCATTTACTAATTTACTAAGCCAAAGGGACTAGCATGGGTATCGAAGTTAATTTTGAAGGAAAAATCGCGCTCGTCACCGGCGCCTCCAGCGGGCTCGGTGCCCGCTTCGCCAAAATTTTAGCGCAGGCCGGCGCGCAGGTCGTGCTGGCATCGCGCCGGGTCGAGCGGCTCAAGGAACTGCGCGCCGAGATCGAAGCCAATGGCGGGGCAGCGCATGTCGTCGCATTGGATGTGACGGATTACGCCAGCATCAAATCTGCCATCGCCCATGCCGAAACCGAAGCCGGACCGATTGATATTCTGGTCAATAATTCGGGCGTATCCAGTACCCAAAGGCTGATCGATGTGACCCCAGAAGAATACGCCTTCGTCGTTGATACCAATCAGCGTGGTGCCTTCTTTGTCGCGCAGGAAGTCGCCAAACGCATGATTGCCCGCGCCAAGGGCGATCCCAAAATTAAGCACCGCATCATCAATATTGCGTCGGTCGCGGGTCTGCGCGTGTTGCCGCAAATTGGCATCTATTGCATGAGCAAGGCCGCTGTCGTGCACATGACGAAATCCATGGCGATTGAGTGGGGTAAATATGGGATTAATACGAACGCTATTTGTCCAGGCTACATCAGCACCGAAATCAATCAGGAGTACTTTCGTTCCGAACAGGGTAAAAAACTCATGGACATGTTGCCGCGCAAACGACTCGGCGTACCGGAAGATCTGGATGGCTTGTTACTGCTGCTGGCATCGGAAGAGTCGGGTTTTATTAACGGCTCGATCATTTCAGCTGATGATGGATTGAGCGTGCAGTAAGGTGAGTTAAGATGCGTGTGTTCAGATGCGTGTGTTCAGCTACGCGCGCCCATGAGTCGATGTACCAGCTCGCTGGAGGTGGCCGATGAAAATTTGCGCATCAGTCTGGCGCGATGCATCTCCACCGTTCGCGGGCTTAAGCCGATTAAGCGCGCAATCTGTTTGCTGGTATGGCCCTCGACGAGCAGCGCCGCAATTTCGCGTTCGCGGGCGGTCAGTTCTGCACTGACGGCCCGTTTTTCACTCAAGTCTTCGAAGGTCCAGACACCGGCGCCCAGGCCGTCGGTCGCGACCAGTGCGCGGCCGCTGACATGGCACCAGAATAATTCCTTATTGCGTCGCTTCATGATGCGTTCGTCCGAGTAGCTGCCCTTGGCGCTCATGATCGGCACGATCCGCGCACCGGTGCGTTCAAATTCGTCCGAGGTTGGATAGAGCATCATAAAAGACTGGCCTGCCAGTTCGTCGGGCGCGTAGCCAAACATCAGGCTGAGGGTGGTATTGCAGGCCTGAATAACGCGATTTTGCGAAATACACATGCCGACAGGGGCATACTGGAAGATAGTCTCATAGTCGATCTTTTCGTTTCCGGCCATGGTCGGCTCCTATGCTCGGATTGGCATTCTTCGATGTCTGCTGAAAACGCGTATTTTTACGGTATTGCTTCGGTATTAGCGGCATCTTATCCTACTCGCGCAGAATGGCAGTTTTTTGGTGTACGCTAGATTATCTAAATAATAAGGCTCCGTATGAAAAAAGTTTATCCCGACGCCGCCAGTGCCCTCGCCGGCGTTGTCAAAGATGGTCAGACCATTGCTGTCGGTGGTTTTGGCTTATGCGGTATTCCTGAAGCCCTGATCGCCGCCCTGCGCGATAGTGGTGTACAAAATCTGACGGCCATTTCTAATAATGCCGGCGTCGATGGCTTTGGCCTGGGGCAGCTTCTGGCGACACGTCAGGTTAAAAAAATGATCGCCTCGTACGTCGGTGAAAACAAGGAATTTGAGCGGCAATATCTGGCCGGTGAATTACAGCTCGAATTCACGCCACAAGGCACGCTGGCCGAAAAACTGCGCGCCGGTGGTTCCGGCATCCCGGCCTTCTTTACCAAGACCGGCGTTGGTACCATCGTCGCCGAAGGCAAGGAAGTGCGCGAGTTTGATGGCGAACAATATGTCATGGAGCGTTCACTGGTGGCCGATGTTTCACTGGTCAAAGCCTGGAAGGCCGATAAGGCCGGTAATCTGGTCTACAACAAAACGGCGCGTAACTTTAATCCGAATGTCGCCATGGCAGGCAAGATCACCATCGTCGAAGTCGAGGAGCTGGTGGAAATTGGTGAAATCGATCCGGACCAGGTCCATACGCCGAGCATTTTCGTGCACCGCATTGTCGTGAATGCGAAGCCGGAAAAGCGTATCGAACAGCGCACAGTGCGTCCAACCTAATCGACAGACAGCGGAGATAAAGACATGGCATGGACTCGTGAAGAAATGGCTGCGCGGGCAGCAAAGGAATTGCAAGATGGTTTTTACGTCAACCTGGGCATCGGCTTGCCGACCATGGTGGCGAATTACGTTCCGAAAGATATTGAAGTCTTTCTGCAATCGGAAAACGGCTTACTCGGTATCGGCCCATTTCCCACCGAAGATCAGGTCGATCCTGATCTGATCAACGCTGGCAAACAAACCGTCACGGCCTTGCCGGGCGCAGCGTATTTCAGCTCGGCCGATTCGTTCGCCATGATCCGCGGTGGAAAAATCAACATTGCCCTTTTAGGCGCCATGCAGGTCTCCGAGCAGGGTGATCTGGCGAACTGGATGATTCCAGGGAAAATGGTTAAGGGTATGGGTGGCGCCATGGATCTGGTGGCCGGCGTGAAGCGGGTGGTGGTCTTGATGGAACATGTGGCGCGCGCCAAAGATGGCACGACCTCGTTCAAGATCCTCAAGAAATGTAATCTGCCACTCACCGGCGTTGGGGTTATTGACCGCATCATCACCGACCTGTGCGTGATCGATATTACGCCGACCGGCTTGAAACTGGTCGAGCTGGCACCCGGCGTCACCAAGCAGGAAGTGATTGACCATACCGAACCTGAACTCGACACCAGCGCAGTCTGATCTGCCATACAAAGACGGTGCGAAGTTATGTGAAACTCAGTTACGTGAAATTCAGTTAAGTCAAATTCGGCTGCCTTAAATCGGCTGCAGTTAAAGTAAAAAAGCGCTTGATTCAAGATCTGAATCAAGCGCTTTTTTGTATCGATTTTTTATCGCCGCCTCAAGCAATGCATCAAGCAAGGTATCAATCAAGATCCCAAGGCCTTGATTACTGCGCCACCCATCCGCCATCCATATTCCACGCTACACCACGCACCTGACTGGCCGCTTCGCTGCACATGAATACGGCCAGCGCCCCGAGCTGCTCAGGCGTGACGAATTCACCCGACGGCTGTTTCTCTGCCAGCAGCGCCCGTTTGGCCTGATCGATCGTCGTGCCTTCTCTTTCGGCCCGCGCATTGACCTGCTGCTGCACCAGCGGCGTGAGTACCCAGCCCGGACAGATCGCATTACAGGTCACGCCCGTTTGCGCCGTCTCCAGTGCCGTCACCTTGGTCAGCCCGACCAGACCGTGTTTGGCCGCCACATAAGCAGATTTCTGCGCCGATGCCACCAGGCCATGGGCCGAGGCGATATTAATAATGCGGCCCCAGTTTTTAGCCTTCATGGCCGGCAAAGCGAGACGCGAGGTATGAAAGGCCGAGCTCAGATTGATCGACAGGATGGCATCCCATTTTTCAACCGGAAAATCTTCAATATTGGCCACATGCTGAATGCCCGCATTATTGACCACGATATCAAGCATGCCAAAGCGCAGGGCCGCCACCTGCATGAGCGCTTCAATTTCGGCCGCCTTGGACATATCGGCCGGATGGTAAATCACCTGCACATCGAACTGGCTGGCGAGCGAACTTTGCAGCTGGGCGATTTGCTGCGCGTCGCCAAAGCCATTGAGGACAATATTTGCCCCTTGTTCGGCCAGTGCCGTCGCGATCCCCAGCCCAATGCCGGAAGTCGATCCCGTGACCAGCGCCGTTTTTCCTTTGAGTGTGTGCGATTGCATAATGTCCTCGTTGATTAATTTGGTGGGGATAGTTCGTCTGGTATGATTTTAAGCGCAACGGCCGGTAAAATGGTCGGCAAGATCAAGCAAAGGAAAAATATGCACCAGCCGCGGTTGAATGTTGTCCAATGCCTGTCACCAGGGGGGTTGCACAAACTGGCCTACAAAGAATGGGGTGATCCAGCCAATCCCAAGGTGCTGGTCTGTGTGCACGGGCTTACCCGAGTATCGTCCGACTTCGATGCGCTCGCTCAAGCGCTTTGTTCGACCTACCGCGTGGTCTGCCCCGATGTGGTGGGCCGCGGCGCATCCGGCTGGCTGAGCAATCCCCAGCATTATCAGGTGGGCCAGTACGTGAGTGACATGGTTACCCTGCTCGCGCGTCTGAATGCAGAAACGGTGCACTGGTTCGGCACCTCAATGGGCGGCATGATCGGCATGGGCGTGGCTGCGCTGCCGGAGAGTCCGGTCAAAAAACTCATCCTCAACGACATCGGCCCGAGCCTGAACGCGGTGGCACTGGCCCGTATCGGTGAGTATGTGGGAGAACCGGTGCGCTTTGCCAGCCTGGCAGAAGGGGTCGCCTACATTCGCAGCATTTCAGCCAGCTTCGGTTCGCATACGGAAGCCGAATGGCATAAACTGGCGAGTGATGTACTGCGCCAGGATGTGGATGGTCAATGGATACGGCATTACGATCTGGCGCTGGCTGTGCCTTTCAAGGCGAGCACGCCGGAGAGCTTGAAACAGGGCGAGGCGCTACTCTGGATGGCTTATGATGCGATTCGCTGTCCGGTGTTGGTCGTGCGCGGTAGTCAGTCTGATCTGCTCAGCAGCGAAACCGCGTTGGCCATGACCCAGCGCGGTCCGAAAGCCAAGCTGGTGGAATTGGCCGGTGTAGGACATGCGCCGACCTTTATGCACGAAGATCAGATCGCGATTGCGGGAGAATTCCTCCTCAGTTAGGCATTCATGATGAGGCGATTGCAGAGGCAAGAATGGCGCTCTAAGTTAGTCCGTTAGTTCGTTCGTCTATTCGTTCGTCCGATACTACGGAATTGCCGATCGCGGCACGGCCTTTATTTTTTGAGAATTGTCAGGCACATGGTTTCAAGCGCAGAACCTAACAGCGAACAAAATAGCGCACAAGAACGCACATTTCAAACGCACATCACTGCCGGACTCAACCCGCAGGATAGTGCGCGGGTGCTCGATGCACTGAGCTATGTCACGCCCTTTTACGTCGGGCATACCGTTCGTGGCGGACAGGATGCGCGCATTTTTTCGGTCGCTGTCGCCACGTCTCTGGCGATGCTTGAAAGTGATGCCGATACGCGCATTGCCGGCCTGCTGTTTGAACTCATGCTGCTCGCACCAGAAGCGGCTGAAACCATCGAAGACCGCTACGGCAAGGACACTGCTGAACTGGTGAAGGGAATCCGTCAGATTCAGCGCCTGCACGACCTGACGTTTTCTCAGCAGGATCAGGCGCGCGGCAAGAACGCCGCTCCGCAGGCTGCCGCGCAAATGGAAGCTCTGCGCAAAATGCTGTTAGCCATGGCCGTCGATATGCGGGTCGTGCTGGTAAGACTGAGTGCGCGCGTGACGACGCTGCGTCATTTCGCTGAATGTCGGCTGGAAAATGAAGAGACACAGCAGTTCGCGCGCGAGACGCTCGACCTGTATGCGCCGCTGGCAAACCGTTTGGGCATCTGGCAGCTCAAATGGGAGTTGGAAGATTTGTCCTTCCGCTTTCTCGATCCGGTCAGCTACAAACGGATCGCCAAAATGTTGGAAGAAAAACGCATTGAGCGCGAAAGCTTTGTCGAACAGGCGATCACCCGTCTGACCACTGAACTGATGCAGGCAGGCATCAAGGCCGACGTCACTGGCCGCCCCAAGCACATCTACAGCATCTGGAACAAAATGCGCGGCAAAGTGCTCGACTTTAATGCGCTTTACGATGTGCGCGCCTTTCGCGTCGTGGTCGCTGATATCAAGGCCTGCTATACGGTACTGGGACTGGTACACAATCTCTGGACGCCAATTCCCGCCGAATTCGACGACTACATTTCGCGGCCCAAATCAAATGGCTATCGTTCACTACATACCGTCGTGCAGGACGATGAAGGACGGGCATTTGAAGTGCAGATCCGCACCACAGAAATGCATCACTTCGCCGAGTATGGTGTCGCCGCGCACTGGCGCTACAAGGAATCCGGCGGGTCGAATTTTTCCGCGCAAAAGTATGACGAAAAAATCGCCTGGCTCAGGCAGCTGCTGGCCTGGAAAAACGAAGTTACCGACACCGTGGTGGGGCAAGATGACTTACGGCGCGATCGCGTCGAACAGCTCAAAGCCGCCACCCTCGATGACCGGATTTATGTTCTCACGCCGCAGGCGCGGGTGCTGGAATTACCCAGCGGTGCAACGCCGATTGACTTTGCTTACCATCTGCATAGCGACGTCGGTCATCGCTGCCGCGGCGCCAAGGTGGATGGCATCATGGTGCCGCTTAATACGGTTTTAAAAAACGGCCAGACCGTAGAAGTGATCACCGCTAAAGGCGGTAGTGTCGCGGCTGGTTTGGCAGGTCCGTCGCGTGACTGGCTCAGTCCCGACTATGCCGTCAGCCCGCGTACACGGGCCAAAATTCGCAGCTGGTTTAATGCCATCGAACTGGAAGAGACGCTTTCAAGCGGTCGTGCGCTGATCGAAAAAACGCTACAACGCGAAGGCAAGACGTCGGTCAACCTCGAAGAGTTGGCGCATAAGCTCGGCTTTCCCAAGTCGGAAGATTTGTTTGTCGCCGTCGGCAAAGAAATTTTCAGTCTGCGCCAGGTCGAACACGTTTTGCGCGGTGAGCCAGAGGCCGCAGTCCTGCCCGACGATGATCATGTCGTGCGCAAGAGCCGTACCTCCAGCGTTGAGCTGGGCGCTAAATCAGGTGTACTGGTAGTCGGTACCGACGGCCTGCTCACACAGTTGGCCAAATGCTGTAAGCCTGCACCGCCAGACGAGATCGTCGGCTTTGTTACGCGCGGCAAAGGGGTCTCCATCCACCGCGCTAACTGCAGCAATATGCGCGAAATGGTCGCCAGATCACCGGAGCGCATGATCCAGACTGCCTGGGGCAGCCAGGCTCCAGACACCGTTTATCCGGTCGATATTTTTGTTCTGGCGAGCGACCGTCAGGGTCTGCTGCGCGATATCTCGGAAATTCTATTACGCGAAAAAATCAATGTCATCGGCGTGAGTACGCAGAGCATCAAGGGCCAGGCACGCATGGGCTTTACTGCTGAAATCGGCTCGACGGCGCAGCTCAACAAAGCCTTGCAGGTCATTCGCGAGGTTGATGGTGTTCTGGAAGTGCGCCGCGCCTGAGTCTTGCGGCCTTTGGCAGGGTGCATGACACTCGCTGGCGATAACGAAGACGGTAATTAAAAATGCTTGT
Source organism: Oxalobacteraceae bacterium (assembly GCA_947374865.1). Classification (GTDB taxonomy): domain Bacteria; phylum Pseudomonadota; class Gammaproteobacteria; order Burkholderiales; family Burkholderiaceae_D; genus CANFLV01. The sequence continues at coordinate 32,827 of CANCDR010000001.1, read as the reverse complement.
GGCGCAGAAGAAGATTGTTCGCTATAATCTCGGCTCTTTAGGCGCGTAGCTCAGCTGGTTAGAGCACTACCTTGACATGGTAGGGGTCGTTGGTTCGAGTCCAATCGTGCCTACCAATTTTTTCGTTGCAGATGTTTTGTTCACGATCGAATTGGCTTTTCTAAAGAAGAATGAAGCCTTCATTGTTTCCATGTTGTTCGCCAGCAGCCAGTTTTACGCGCTGCTCGCTATCCAGAAACCCGTGCCTTAGCGGGTTTTTTTTCGTCCAAAATTTCCCCCTTATTTTTTATCTGCCTATCTGTTGCGCTTTCGCCGAGATCCACCATATTTCTCTTGCATTTAAATTATCAAAAAGGCACCATCGAGTTCAAATCCTCTTCGGGAGTCAAGCTTGAATGTCCATGCCATTAATAGACCCGTCGCGCATTTTGCGGGTCATCTGTTTATTGGCACAGGCATTTTTTTAATATTTGGCGGACTCTCCGTGGGGCTCGCGTTACTGGTGCAATGTCTTAGCAGTATTCGATTGCCCGAGTTGACGCTGCAAACGCTGTCGTTCGTTGAACAAGTCATCCTGCTCGCTGACACCGTGCTTTACTTGAGCTGGATTTTTATATCGGGTATTGGACTCATAAAGGACATGATGAAATGAAAATCTTTTTCGAAGAATTTTGGAAAGCTGCCAGAGATACCCCAAGAGGTTATTTCGCCCCCCTGATTGCTGCCATCAACGCGATCAAGCAAGAGATTCGGCGTATCTGAACGCCATGACTCAAATAGCGCCAAGCAAGTCTTGGCGCGCCCCTTTTTTTTAGCGGATTCGTTTATTCGATCCTGCTGTCCCCGACATCCCGCCGTCAGTGCACGATCACTTTCCTCAAATTAAAATTTCTCTGACTGGCTACGCAGCATAAAATAGCATCTGAGTAAGTTAAGGCAAGAGAAGGCAAGGAAAGCAATTTTATGATGAGCGTGAAAAAAACGATGTTGCTGCTGTTGAGCATGTTACTAGGTGGCTGCGGGGTCGTCGCAGCGCCGTGCCGCGTTGCCTCTGCCGTGATCAAGGTCGTGCCCGTCATCGGTCATGCCGCGGCGCTGCCGACCGATGCCTGCGCAGCGGTGATCGATCCCTGATTTATCAGGCACCCTCCGGGCGCAAGCCTTGGAGCCGGTCGGGGTTGTCTGTTATGATGGCGCCTGTCACAGACTGGTAATTTCTTCAACATCTTCCTGCTAATGCGGGAAACCATGCGGATATTTCTGTACATGGTCTCGATGTTGCTGCCCAAACGATGCTAATCAGGGTTCTTTGTCTGCACAAGATGTGGAAAAAGCGCGGCTTGCGGGTCGCGTTTTTTGCGTTGAATATTAATGATGTCCTGGCATATGTTCAGGCTGGAGTAAATGACGATGGTAACAATCCGACTTCCCGATGGTTCTCAACGTCAGTTTGATGCACCGGTCACGGTCGCCCAGGTGGCGGCCAATATTGGCGCCGGACTAGCCAAGGCTGCGCTGGCAGGCAAGGTCGACGGCAAAGTCGTCGATACCTCGCATCTGATCGCCCAGGATGCCGAACTGGCCATCATCACCGACAAGGATCCCGAAGGTCTGGACGTGATTCGTCACTCCACCGCCCATTTGCTGGCCTATGCCGTCAAAGAACTTTACCCGGACGCGCAGGTCACGATCGGTCCGGTGATTGAGAACGGCTTTTTCTACGATTTTTCCTATAAGCGTCCCTTTACGCCGGAAGACTTGCTGGCGATCGAAAAGAAGATGGCCGAGCTGGCCAAGAAAGATGAGCCGGTCACGCGCAAAGTTTTAGCGCGCGATGAGGCAGTGGCTTATTTCACCTCGATCGGCGAAGCCTATAAGGCCGAAATCATCGCCTCGATTCCCGCTGATCAGGTCGTCTCGCTGTACACCGAAGGCAGCTTCACCGACCTGTGTCGCGGACCGCATGTGCCTTCCACGGGCAAGCTGAAAGTTTTCAAGCTCATGAAGCTGGCCGGCGCTTACTGGCGTGGCGACTCCAAAAATGAAATGCTGCAGCGTGTGTACGGCACCGCCTGGGCGCGCAAGGAAGATCAGGAGCAGTACCTGCACATGCTCGAAGAAGCTGAGAAGCGCGATCATCGCAAACTCGGACGCGCGCTCGATCTGTTTCATTTTCAGGACGAAGCACCAGGACTGGTGTTCTGGCATCCGAAGGGCTGGACCATCTGGCAGCAGGTCGAACAATATATGCGTCGTGTGTATCAGGACAACGGCTACCAGGAAGTCAAGGCGCCGCAGATTCTCGACCGCAGCCTGTGGGAGCGTACCGGTCACTGGGAAAACTACCGCGACAACATGTTTGTCACCGAATCCGAAAACCGCCATTACGCCTTAAAGCCGATGAATTGTCCGGGGCATGTGCAGATTTTTAATTCCAATATGCGCAGCTACCGCGATCTGCCAATGCGCTACGGCGAATTCGGCCAGTGCCATCGCAATGAACCCTCCGGTGCACTGCACGGCATCATGCGCGTACGCGGTTTTACCCAGGATGACGGCCATATTTTCTGTACCGAAGAACAGATTCAGGAAGAAGTCACAGCCTTCCACCGGCAAGCTATGCAGGTGTATCAAGATTTCGCGTTTGAACATATCTCGGTCAAGCTGGCCCTGCGCCCGGATAACCGTATCGGCACCGATGAAACCTGGGATCGCGCCGAAGACACGCTGCGTACCGCCCTGACTGAATGTGGCGTGACCTGGGAAGAGCTGCCAGGCGAGGGTGCTTTTTACGGTCCGAAGATCGAATATCATCTAAAGGATTCGCTCGGTCGTCCGTGGCAAGTCGGCACCATGCAGGTCGATTTCTTCATGCCCGAACGTCTCAAGGCAGAGTATGTATCGGATGATAACGCGCGTAAAACGCCGGTGATGCTGCATCGGGCGATCGTCGGTTCGATGGAACGATTTGTCGGCATCTTGATCGAAAATCATGCTGGGGCGATGCCCCTGTGGCTTGCGCCGGTTCAGGTCGCTATCCTGAATATCTCCGACGCGCAGGCCGAATATGCAGGAAATATCGCACAAATCCTGAAAAAACAAGGGTTTAGGGTGATAACAGATTTGCGCAATGAAAAAATAACCTATAAAATACGTGAGCATTCAGTTCAGAAGCTGCCGTATCTATTGGTATTGGGCGATAAGGAACGGGATGCAAACACAGTGGCCGTGCGTGCGCGGGGCAATGTCGATCTTGGCGTGATGTCAATCGATGTTCTGGTGGAGCGTTTAAAAAACGATCTCGACACCAAAGCCTGAAGGGATAACCCTGAGCGCAAGAGCACGGCTTAGTCATTTGATTTTTAAAGGAAACTGCAATAGCTACGGACAAGTCGCATCGCATTAATGGCGAAATTACTGCCCCTGAATTACGTTTATCAGGCGTCGATAACGAGGCACTCGGGATCGTGAGTTTGGCGGACGCGTTCCGCATGGCTGAAGAGGCCAATGTCGATCTGGTGGAAATCGCACCAACGGCCCAGCCTCCCGTCGCTCGTTTGATGGACTACGGTAAATTCAAGTACCAGGAGCAGAAAAAGGCGCACGAAGCCAAATTGAAGCAGAAGATCATCCTGGTGAAGGAAGTTAAATTCCGCCCAGGTACAGATGATGGTGATTACAACATCAAACTGCGCAATTTGATCAAGTTCCTCGATGACGGCGACAAAACCAAGATCACGCTGCGTTTCCGTGGTCGCGAGATGGCCCATCAGGACATTGGCGTACGTATGCTGGAACGTTTGAAAGCGGACTTGGAACCCTACGGCCAGGTCGAGCAGTTTCCCAAGATGGAAGGTCGCCAGATGATCATGGTCCTTTCACCGAAAAAGAAAAAGTAACAATTCAGGGACAGAGTTTAAGAGGCGCCGCAGCGCGACGAATTACTCTGTCCTTGACTGATTAAGAATGATGGGGACAGTGTTTAAGAGGCGCCGCAGCGCGACGAATTACTCTGTCCCCACAAAAATTTTGCTTCCCCCGTCAGCAATGTCGGAAAAGCAAAATAACAGCGAATCTGATTCGACTGTTAATAAGTGTGAGCAGGCATCCAAGCGTAACGTCATTGTTGCCACCTGTGATCATCTAAAAAAGGAGCTGTCCCCAAGGACAGATAGTGTCATGCCTAAAATGAAAACGAAAAGCAGTGCTAAAAAGCGCTTTCGTGTACGCCCAGGTGGTACCGTCAAACGTGGTCAGGCTTTCAAGCGCCACATTCTGACGAAAAAAACGACCAAAACCAAACGTCAATTACGCGGTTCAACAGCAGTCCATGCATCCAATATGGTCTCTGTTAAATCCATGATGCCGAACGCTTAACCCTACTCACTATTTAAGGAGATACTATGCCTAGAGTAAAACGTGGGGTCACAGCACGGGCCCGTCATAAGAAAGTCCTCGTCCAAGCCAAAGGCTATCGCGGACGTCGCAGTACCGTCTATCGTATTGCCAAGCAAGCAGTCATGCGCGCTGGTCAATACGCTTATCGTGACCGTCGCAACAAGAAGCGCGTTTTCCGTGCTCTGTGGATCACCCGTATCAACGCGGCTTCGCGTTCACACGGCATGACCTACAGCGTATTCATGAACGGCCTCAAGCGCGCAATGATCGAACTGGACCGTAAGGTTCTGGCCGACATGGCGGTGATGGATAAACCGGCATTTGCTGCCATCGTCAATCGCGTGAAAACCGTTCTTGCCGCCTAAGCAAAGCCTGTAAAGTCTGGCAGCGCCCATGGGCGCTGTGTGGTATCCCGACGGGGCAGAGGTGATTACCTGGCCCCGTTATTTTTTTCTATTTTCGATTTTCGGCAGCCCACTGCGGCGCGGGAAAAAATCGCATGAATCCCCTAGACCAACTCGTACTTCAAGCCCATACCGATTTTGTCGCCGCTGAAGATGCCGCGGCCCTGGAAAATGCCAAGGCACTTTACCTGGGCAAGACCGGCAAAATCACCGAGCAAATGAAAGGCCTGGGCAAACTCGACCCCGATGCGCGCAAGGTGCAGGGCGCCATCATCAATGCTGCCAAAGAGCAGATTGAGGCAGCGCTCACAGCGCGGCGCGACGCGCTGGCGGATGCGCAAATGCAGACGCGTCTGAATGCTGAAGCGATCGACGTGAGCCTGCCCGGTCGTGGGCGTGGCATGGGTGGTATTCATCCTGTCATGCGTACCTGGCAGCGGGTCGAAGAAATTTTTGCATCCATTGGCTTTGATGTTGCCGACGGCCCGGAAATCGAGACCGACTGGACCAATTTCACGGCGCTCAACAGCCCGGAAAATCATCCGGCCCGTTCGATGCAGGATACCTTTTATATCGATGGTGCCGATTCGCAGGGCAAACCACTGCTGCTGCGAACGCACACCAGTCCGATGCAGGTGCGTTACGCGCGCATGCACAAGCCACCCATCAAAGTCATTGCCCCCGGACGTACTTATCGGGTGGACAGTGACGCGACCCATTCGCCCATGTTCCATCAGGTCGAAGGACTATGGATCGCAGAAGACATCAGCTTCGCCGACTTAAAAGGCGTGTACCTTAATTTCGTTAAGGCGTTTTTCGAAACCGATGATTTGCAGGTACGCTTTCGGCCCTCTTATTTTCCGTTCACCGAACCTTCGGCAGAGATCGATATTGCCTTTGGCAGCGGACCGCTCAAAGGCCGCTGGCTGGAAGTCTCTGGCGCCGGTCAGGTCCATCCGACGGTCGTACGCAATATGGGTCTGGACCCTGAGCAGTATATTGGCTTTGCGTTCGGCTCCGGCCTTGAGCGCCTGACGATGCTGCGTTACGGGATCAACGACTTGCGTCTGTTTTATGAGGGCGATCTGCGCTTTCTCAAACAATTCAATTAACTCACCGGGCCCGGTGCCTGACCTGCCTGATCGGCGGGTCACATTGCCGTAAGCCTTAGTCGCTCAAGGTCATCCTTATGCAATTCTCTGAAAACTGGCTACGTAGCTTTGTCAATCCGTCCCTGTCATCGGAGGCGCTGGCGCATCTGCTCACCATGTCGGGTCTGGAAGTCGAAGAAGTCGAACCGGTCGCGCCGCCTTTTTCTAAAGTGGTGATCGGTCATGTGCTCTCACTGGCGCGTCATCCAAATGCAGATCGTTTGAATGTCTGTGAAGTGGATGTCGGTAGCGGCGTTCCTTTGTCCGTCGTCTGTGGTGCGCCGAATGTACGCGCCGGGATGAAAGTGGTGTGTGCCTTGGCGGGTGCAGTGCTGCCACCGGGTGCGGATGGCAAACCTTTCGAGATCAAAGTTGGTCAATTGCGCGGTGTGGAGTCGCAGGGCATGCTGTGTTCGGCACGCGAATTAAAACTCTCTGAAGATCATGCCGGCCTGATGGATTTGCCGGCGGATGCGCCGGTCGGCGTCAATGTGCGCGACTATCTTTTGCTCGACGACGTCAAATTCACCATCAAACTCACGCCGAATAAAGCCGACTGTTTATCGGTGCTGGGTGTGGCGCGCGAAGTCGCGGCCCTGACTGGCACGCCCTTGGTGCGTCCGACATTCACAGCGGCTGGCGTCAACTGTGCAGACACGCTGCCGGTCACCATTGCGGCCCCCGATTTATGCGGCCGCTTTTCTGGTCGCATCATTCGCGGCTTGAATGCGCAGGCGGCTACGCCAGACTGGATGAAACAGCGGCTTGAACGCAGCGGTCAACGACCAATTTCTGCGCTGGTCGATATTTCCAATTACGTGATGCTGGAACTGGGTCGTCCCTCACATGTGTTTGATCTGGCCAAAATTCATGGTGACCTGACTGTGCGCTGGGCGCACAAGGGTGAATCACTCAAACTCTTGAATGGAAATACCGTTGAGGTCGACGACTGGATTGGCGTGATCGCCGATGCACAGCAAATCGAATCCCTGGCCGGCATCATGGGCGGCGATTCAACCGCGGTGTCGCTCGAGACCACCGACATCTATCTGGAGGCTGCGTTTTGGTGGCCCTCGGCGATTCAGGGGCGGGCCCGGCGTTTTAATTTTTCGACCGATGCAGCGCACCGCTTCGAGCGCGGGGTCGATTTTGCCACCACTGTGGAAGATCTCGAGCGCATTACAGCGCTGCTCATCGACATCTGCGGTACGCCCGCTACCCGCATCGGACCGATTGACGACCAGAGCGTCAATTTGCCACAACGCTTACCGGTCAGCGTTCGCACTGCGCGCGCAGTCAAGGTCATCGGCGTTGCGCTCGACGATGCACAGATTGCCGATATCTTCACCCGCCTGGGTTTGTCGTTTGTCCAGGAGCCGGGACTGTTTCATGTGACACCGCCATCCTACCGTTTTGATATCGAGATCGAGGAAGACCTGATCGAAGAAATCGCCCGCGTCTATGGCTTTGAAAATATCCCTGCCTTGCCGCCGGTCGCGGCGAGCGCCATGCGGATTGACGATGAGCGGATCAGGTCCTTATTCACGATCCGGCGTCAGATCGCCGATCTGGATTATCAGGAAGTGGTCAATTACAGCTTCGTCGATGAAGCCTGGGAAGTCGATTTTGCGGCCAACACCAAGCCGATCAAGGTCGTCAATCCGATCGCCAGTCAGATGAGCGTGATGCGCTCGACGCTGTTGGGAAGTCTGATCGCCAATGTGCGCTATAACCTCAATCGCAAACTGACCCGGGTGCGGGTGTTTGAAGTGGGTGCTATTTATGTGCGGGATGCGCAGGTCAGCGACGGACCCTTGACGGTGCAAGGCTATCACCAGCCTAAACGCATCGCGGCACTGGCGTATGGTCCGGTGGTCCCTGAACAATGGGGACAGCCGCTGCGTAATGTCGATTATTTTGATATCAAGGCTGATCTGGAGGCCTTGTTTGCGCCACGCACGCTGCGTTTTGTGCAGTGCGAACATCCGGCCCTGCATCCCGGCCGTGCCGCTTTGGTGCAGCTCGATGGCCAAACGATCGGTCTGATCGGCGAACTGCATCCGCGCTGGCAGCAAAAATATGATCTGCCTTTGGCACCCGTCATGTTTGAAGTCGATGCCGCCGCGATGCAATCACGCCAGCTGCCGCAGTACCAGGAAATTGCTAAGTTCCCGGCCGTGACGCGCGATGTGGCACTGATCGTCGCGCAGGCAGTGCCAGTACAGGATCTGCTGGATACCTTCGCTGCAGAGCAGCACGCCAATGCCGCATGCAAGATCGTGCAAGCCATTGTTTTATTTGATGAATATCGCGGGAAGGGACTGGAGTCTGGCGAAAAAAGTCTTGCATTCCGTTTCACCTTGCAAGATACTCAAGCGACCCTGCAAGATGATGTTGTTGATGCTGCCGTCGATGCACTCGTTGCCGCAGCAAAGAATAAAAACGCTGCGCGACAACGCGCCTAAAGCAGGTGGATACGACCAAGATGAATGACGTGAATTCTGCAGAATTACAATCCGTGCTCGCCGCTGATCTAAGTCGTGCCATGATCGAGGCCAAGGTGCGCTCGCAAGCGGAAAAAAATCTCCCCACTCTGACCAAAGCCGAGCTGGCTGAACTGCTGTTCGAGCAGGTGGGCTTAAACAAGCGCGAAGCCAAAGATATGGTGGAAACCTTCTTCGGTGAAATCCGTGATTCGCTCGAGCGCGGCGAATCCGTCAAGCTGTCCGGCTTCGGTAATTTTCAGCTGCGCGATAAACCGCAGCGTCCGGGTCGAAATCCTAAAACCGGTGAAGAGATTCCGATCTCAGCACGTCGCGTCGTGACCTTCCACGCCAGCCAAAAATTAAAGAATATGGTCGATACGCCGAATTCGGCGCCGACTGTTTCTGTGATGTGAGATGCGTTCTTCAATCGACCTGTGCCCACTAAATGAGTGATCGTCCCCCCAAGCCCGAGCTGATTGCCTTGCCGCCGATTCCGGCCAAGCGCTATTTCACGATCGGTGAAGTCAGTGAGCTATGCGGCGTCAAGCCACATGTGCTGCGCTATTGGGAACAGGAATTCACGCAACTCAAGCCGGTTAAACGGCGCGGCAATCGACGCTATTATCAACATCACGAGGTATTACTGATCCGCCGTATTCGCCAACTTTTGTATGAAGAAGGCTTCACGATCAGCGGCGCGCGTAATCGTCTTGACAGTCGTTTGGGTGGCGCAGACAAAGGTGCTGATAACGGCGCTGACAGCGCGCCATCCTTGGCGGACGGCATGCCGGACATGCAGTTCCTGCGCGCAGAGCTGAGTAGTATTCTGGATTTACTCAAGCGTTAAAGCCGGCTGCGTTTCTGCGTTAGCGCAGATCAATCAAGCCAATCGAGACAGCCAGTTTTTCTGTTTCTGCCGACGGCCTTTTACCCAAGATGACAGAGAGTGTTTCGCGACAACGTCGGTAGGCGGAAAAAGCTGCCGATGGATCGTTGCCTGCATGAGCGCAGCGCATCAGACTGCGGTACAGGGTTTCAGCTAGCGGTTCGACTTCCAGTGCGCGCAGATAAAGTGTATTGGCCATCGGTAGCTGCTGCTGCTTTTCCAGTCTTTGACCGAGATGCGTGGCCGCTTCGAGGAAGCGATTACTCCATAAATGGCGTCCCGACAGTAACCAGCTTTCATCATTCCCATCTGCAAATGGCCCGCGATATAAGCCGAGCAAGCGCGAGGCAAGCCGGTTAAGTTCCTCCGGCGCGACCGTGGGTTCGAGCTGATAAATCCGTTTGCATAGATCACTTAAAGCATCGATGTCGGTCCATACCAGGTCACGGTTAAGCGACAGTTTCCCGGCAGTCACTGTCAAGGCATCATCATTACCCAATAGTTTGCGCAGGCGATGAATGGTAACGTTGAGCGAAGCACGCGCATCGGCCACATCGGGCCAGAGATAATCGGCAATTTGCTGTAATGTTTGACCGGAGTCCGGCGCCAATAGCAGTGCCTTCAACAGCACCAGCGGCTTTTGCTGCACCTTGCCTGAAAATGCCAACAGATCGCCATTCAGACTCAGGCTGATCTTGCCCAGAGTTCGTACGGCCACTGGCCATGGCCAGTGGGTGCAGAAGGGTCCCGGGGCCTGTAAGCCCTGGCGCTTGATGATGCTGCGCACATGGTCTTTTTCAATCTCTTTATCCAGAGCCAGTGCTGCGATATTGGCTGCGAGCATTGGGAAGCGTACAAAAAAAGCCATGCGCCCCTGCTGCCGGTGGGTGGCGAGCGCGGCTTGTAAAAGCGGCATGGCCTCATGCACATGCCCCGACTGCGCTGCTGCCAAAGCGCGCACCAGATCACGCTCCTGCCGGCTTTCATGCACATGCTGGCTGCCCTCGTGGGCTAAGGCGCGTTGATACCAGGCATCGGCCAGATCGTATTGCGCACTTTGCGCAAAACAGGTGGCAATATAGCGATCAAAACGCGGACTCGCATTGCCGGGTAGTCCGGCCCTGGTGGTCAGTTTAGCGGCTTCATTGGCAATACTCAGACCTTTATCAATATCACCCAATTGAATGCAATAGTTTGCCTCCAGGGTGGCGAAGCGGGCAATGTCGAGTTTGCGCAGAGGAGAAATGTGCGGCTTGAGGGTATTGAGGAGTGGCAGAGTCGCTTCCAGATCGCACATCGCCAATAAAATCAGCGCCTTGTTATACATGGACTGAAACTGCAATCTTGTGAGATTTTGTTGCACGGCTAACTGCAGACCTTTTTCATTGATCGCTAAAGCTTGATGCAAGTTTCCATCAAAGTAGACATGCCAAAGCGCTGCGCGAACGCACCACCAGCCACGCACGGTGGGGCTGATCGAGGCATCGTCAATCTGCTCGCCCAATTCGGCGGCTAGCCACTGGCAGGTATCGGCGTCCAGCCATTCCATACAATGTAGCAAAATAGCCCCGGCAGACATCGTGGCTGAGGGTTTGTTCACCTCGGCGATGAGATGGGCGGTTTGTTTTGCATAACTGGCGATGGCAGGGGAATCCGGATACGCCAGCATGTTGGCAACCGTCAGCCTTGAATAAATAAAGAGTGCGGCTTCAGCATCGAGCTCGCTTGCATCCAGCTCTGAGAGTTGCGACGTGATGGCCTCAATCCAGGGCGCCAGTCCAGCCAAGTCGGACATGCCCACATAATAGGTATCAAGAATAGCGGCCATCGTCATCAGGCTGGCAATGCGATCAGTGCGCGAGTCAAAAATATTTTTTGCGCGCGCTAAGTCCTGCAGCGCTGACTGTGGCGCGTCCTGACGCTGCGACATGCCCATCCAGTACAGCAGCCAGGGTTCCTCCTCCAATATCGGGGCAGGCAGGCTGGCGGCCCATTTGCGCCAGTCCTGTTCACGGCCAAGCTCGAACATCTTGTCAGCACTTCGCTTGAGCAGCTCGGCCAAATCATGATACGCGCCTGCTTCACGCTGCATTTGTACGGCCGATGACAATTCATCCCGCGCCTCCAACATGGCTGCGGCGCATTGCAAGACCTGCGTGCGCTGTTGCTCTGTGAATCGATTGCGCGATTCAGCTTGCAGGAATTCTCGAAACAAAGCGTGAAACGCATAGCGGTCGGCGCTCTGTGGGCGACGTTCGATGAATTGATGATCCTGCACCATCTGCCTGATCAAGCTGATGGCGGCAGGATTGTCAGAAATATGGCTGGCATCGGCTGGGCTAAATTCAGGCAGGAAGGATAACTTCAACAGCGCCTGTTGATCCTCTGAGGAGAGGCGATCAAAAATCTCGCCAGAAAAATAGCGCCAACAAGCCTCCTGCTGTTCCTGACTTGGCCATTGGTCTATGGGTGTTTTGGGTGACTGACTTAACAGCACCGCGCCGGTGGCCCAGCCTTGCAGCTTATCGAGCCAGGCTTGTTCCTTGCTGTTGGGTGGCCCGTCAATTCTGAGCAGTGTTTTCGTTTCTTCCCCATTAAAACGCAGCGCTTCCCATCCCAGGGTGGCAATGCTGCCGTTGAGGCTTTGCCTTGCTAGGCGCGCTGGAAGATCAGTGCGACTGAGGGCAACCACATGCAAATTGGCGGGCACTTCTTCAAACGCAATTTCAAGCAGGAGTGTGCCGGTCGGGGTATTCAAAAGATGCACGTTATCGAGAACCAGTAGCGATCCGGCGCTGAGTGCGGCATAAAATTCACGAAAAAAATGTCGTGCAAAGTCTGACAGCGCTATGTCGGCAAGGGCGCTGTCAGCGCTTGGTGTAGTGACCGGCAGGGGGAGTGCCTGTTCAGGCAGCATGCGCGACAGATACAGGAATAGGGTAGCCGGATCATTATCACTCTGATCCACCCTGAGCCAGAATACGGGTGCCTTATACGCCTGCAGGTAGCCGGCGACCAGCGTAGTCTTACCTGCACCGGGCGGGCCGGCTATCCACAACACAGGGTGTGCTTCAAGCAAGCTATCGAACTGATCGACCAGTCGGGGACGAATCAAGGTTTGATGCAGGCGCGGCGGTGAAAGTTTGACGTAACTCACGGTTTTTTGGGTCTAAAGGATCATTGAGCGAGGGTTGAGCGGCAAATAAGACGTTTTTCGGGAAGTTTTTGTGTTAAGTGCGTTGCAAAATACATATTTATTTTGAAAAAATTTGAATAAGTATGTGATCCGTAAAAAATAAAGCTGCCGGTACGAAAAATAACGCAGGAATCATCATGAATAATAATTTATTCACGACTTAATGTATTTTTATTGCAACAACTAACACTTACATTTTTATTATAAATTCAATTTTTTCAGCCGTACATGATTTATTTTTTGGCCTGTGTAATCGCATATTTTGAGCGACAAGCGAGAAAAATCGATTTCCTGACTGGTCGGAAGAAAACGGCATTTATCCTCTAAAAAACGATCGCAGGGCGGCCATCGGATGGTGTCTAGCGCGCTTGAATGAGAGCGCAAGAAATTTCTGAATTCCCGCACGACATCCATTCCCCAGGGCTTTTGCTAGTGCTTCACTAGCGCAATGGCAAGCCACATTTTCTTCCTCCGACCGGACTGACGATTCGCGTGAGTGGCGTATCCGTATGCCATTTGTAAGTTCCTCCACGTTACGCTTTTACACAAGTAGACGACACCTTGATCAGCAAGCTGGTGTTGGATTCGAATAGATGGACACGGGATTTTGAGAGTGAAAATTTATCCGAAGTGCTGGTGATTAATGCGGCGTCGACGAGGTGGCTTAGGGTGTTTAACGGTGGGAATCTGCCGCAAGAACACCAAGCGTGTGAGGAAAAATTTTTAGCCCGTCATGTAAGCAGCGAGAAGCATGCGAGATACATGATTTTTGATCGTCAATCCCAAGGAGAATACAACATGGCTCGTACAACAATTGAAAAGAAAAGTTTCAGCGATCGTTTGAAGCAATCCCTGCAAAATGCAAACTATTCCCCAAATAGTCCATCGCAGTTAGCCCGTCAATTCAACTCGCGATTTCCTGGGCCGCCTATTTCAAGTGAGGCAGCACGAAAATGGCTGGCTGCAGAAACATTTCCTACCGAAGAGAAGCTGCTTACCATTGCAAAATGGCTGGACGTTTCACCAGACTGGCTGCGTTTTAACATTCTCAAACAAGACAATGTTTCGGATCCGCAGCGTATGTCCGGAACCACCGGTATCAGTGCGTAAAGTCATGCGGAAGTATGTGTGCACATGACGCCGCGCACACCCTATGATGGCGTGGGGTGTGTGCGGTTTTTTTACGCGCGAGATTATTTTTTTCTGTTTAGCTGCGCTTCGAATTTCACATCGAGCTTACTGATACGTTTAGGCGTTTGCGGGCCGTAGGCGTTGACGAAGGTGACGAAGGCGTCCAATTCCAGCGGGTCACTTAATCGTTCATTATCGCCACTGGCAGTGACTTGGGTCAGATAAAAATTGCCAGCGGCATCGAGTAACATCGAATAATCATCATTCGCACTGCGGGACTTCAAGCGGGCGATCGCCGCGGCGGCTCTGGTGGAGCGCATATAATTTCCTTGATGTGATCAATGCCGACTTCGGCGAAGTCCTTTTCCGCGCGTGCCACTTTCGGCTATCTCGCGACCAAGCTCCCTGCTCAGGAGAATGAGCCTCAAAAAGCCAACGATGGAACGAGACCGTATAGGTCCCATTTTAGCCGATGATGAAGACTGCCATCAGTTTGCATCGCCGAGATAGCACCTCCTCCAGACTTCCCTTTCTCCACATCACCTTGATTGTTAGACACGCTGTATAATAATTCTTAGAACGATCGTGCTTTTTAATGCCCTCACCAGGAGTCAGCATGGAATTAAATTACACCTCAGAGGATTTGGCGTTTCGCGATACGGTGCGCGCCTATCTGGCGACCCATCTGCCGCAGGATCTACAGGAAAAGGTATTGCATCACAAACGTCTGTCTAAAGACGATTTGGTGCGCTGGCATAAGATCCTGGCCAAACAAGGCTGGGTCGGCACGGGATGGCCGATTGAATACGGTGGCACTGGCTGGAGCGCCGTGCAGCGACATATCTGGGAGGAGGAGTGCGCCACCGCCGGCACCCCGCGTATCTTGCCCTTCGGTGTCAGTATGGTGGCGCCGGTCATCATGGCCTTTGGTAACGAGGCGCAGAAACGCTATTACCTGCCGCGGATTCTCAATTGCGACGACTGGTGGTGTCAGGGCTATTCTGAACCTGGCGCCGGATCGGATCTGGCTTCACTTAAAACCAGCGCTTTGCGTGAAGGTGATCATTACCTGGTCAACGGCCAGAAAACCTGGACCACGCTTGGCCAGTACGCCGACATGATTTTCTGTCTGGTACGTACCGATACGACTGTGCGCAAACAAGAGGGAATTTCTTTTCTGCTGATCGATATGCATAGCCCCGGCATCACGGTGCGCCCCATCATCATGCTTGATGAAGACCATGAGGTGAATGAAATCTTCTTCGATAACGTCAAGGTACCGGTGGCGAATCTGATCGGCGAAGAAAACAAGGGCTGGACCTACGCCAAATATCTGCTGGGTCACGAGCGCACCAATATTGCATCGGTCGGTCATTCCAAACGCGAACTCAAATTTTTAAAAAAAATCGCCAGCGAGCAGCGCAAAAATGGTCTGCCCTTGATTGATGATCCGGTTTTTGCCGCCAAATTAGCGAGTCTGGAAATCGAAATCATGGCGTTAGAGATGACGGTGTTACGCGTGATTTCGATGGAGAGTAAGCAGCGTGGCCCGGGACCGGAGGCGTCGATGCTGAAAGTTAAAGGCACCGAAGTGCAGCAGGCGCTCACCGAATTGATGCTCGAGGCAGTCGGCCCGTACGGAATGCCGTTTGAACCAGACTATTTAAGCGGGGCGCAAGCACATACCCAGACCGCTGAAGATGACGCTGCCCCTTTGGCCTCCTACTACTTCAATTATCGTAAGACCTCAATTTATGGCGGCTCGAACGAGATTCAAAAAAACATCATTACGCAAATGATTTTGGGACTTTAAAAGCGGGCTTTCATTGCGAACTTTATTTGCAAACGTTAATTGCGGACTTTAATGACGGTCTTTGACGGCAGAACGTTGCTTAAGTAATGTTAAAGCGCCCTGTTTGACGGATTCGGGAGAAGAAAATGAATTTCGATTTATCAGAACAACAGCAACAATTTGCCGATGCCATGCGCCGCTGGATGGCCAAGGACTACAGCTTCGATCAGCGCAAGAAAATCATCCACGAGCAGGGCAGCGTATCGAACGCGGCCTGGGCAACGCTGGTGGAGTTGGGCATGACGGCTTTGCCGGTCCCCGAGGCCCAGGGTGGATTTAATGGCAACGCTGTCGATATGATGGTGGTCATGGGAGAAATCGGTCGGGGCCTGGTGGTAGAGCCGTATTTGGCGACCGTCATGGGGGCTGAGTTTTTAAAACGTTGTCCCGGTCATGACGACGTTCTCGAGCAGGTCGGCCAAGGCACGATCAAGCTGGCCTGTGCCTTGGGCGAGCGGCAGGCGCGCTACGATTTATTCGATATTCAGACCACTGCAACAGTGCAGGCGAATGGCTTTGTCCTGAACGGCACCAAGACGGTCGTCGTCCATGGTGGGCAGGCCGATGCGCTCATTGTTTCGGCGCGGTCATCGGGCAGTACGCGCGATACACAGGGCATTTCTCTGTTCCTGATCAAGGCTGATGCGCCTGGCGTGACGCTGCGTGATTACCGCACCATCGACTGCCAGCGCGCGGCGGATATCGATTTTGTGAATGTGCAGGTGACGGCTTCTGCACTGCTCGGTCAAGTGGGCGCTGGCTGGGATGTGCTCGATGCGGTGGCCGATTATGGTGCAACCTTGCTGTGTGCGGAAGCAGTCGGTGCAATGGAGGCCTTGAATACGGCGACGCTCGATTATATGAAAACGCGGCAGCAGTTTGGCGTCCCGATCGGTAAATTCCAGGCCCTGCAGCATCGCATGGCAGAAATGTATATGCAGCTCGAGCAGGCCCGTTCAATGGCCACGCTGGCGGCGGTTAAGATGGCGTCGCCGGATGTACAGGAACGCCGGCGCACAGTATCGGCAGCCAAGGCACGGATTGGACAGGCACTGAAATATGTGGGCCAACAGGCGGTGCAGCTGCATGGCGGGATGGGTGTGACCAATGAGCTACCGGCGGCGCATCATTTTAAGCGTTTGAGCATCATCGAACTGACGCTCGGCGATACCGACCATCACCTGGCGCGCTTTGTAGCGCAGCCGGATTTTAAAAGCTTTGCAGAGTAACGCAAATCAGCATGCAACTTGAGGCGGTGCAGACCCCAGGTTTTTTTGTGGTGTCCGGGGTTTTTAGCGTTTAATGTATTGGGTGGCGCCGAAGAGTGTTTCGGTGGCTTTGGCGTCGAGCAGGGGCTTGCGCAGGTCGGCCAATACCAATACGCCGCGTTGCACTGCCGGGCGATCGCTGATGTCGTCGAACCAGCGTTTGACGTTCGGGTAGTCGCTCAATTCGATGCCCTGATTTTTCCACGAACGCAGCCACGGATAGGTGGCGATGTCGGCGACTGTGTAGGCGTCGCCGGCCAGGTAGGCGTTGTCGGCTAATCGTTTGTCGATCACGCCATATAGGCGCTTGGCTTCGTTGGTGTAGCGATTGATGGCATAGTCGATTTTTTCTGGTGCATAGATACGAAAATGATGCGCCTGTCCTAGCATCGGTCCTACACCACCCATCTGAAACATCAGCCACTGCAATACGGTGAATTTTTCTCGATCTGTCGTACCGAGAAACTTGCCCACTTTGCTGGCCAGATAAACCAAAATTGCCCCCGACTCAAAGAGCGAAATTGGTTTGCCGTCGGGACCTTCTGCATCCACGATGGCCGGGATTTTATTATTCGGTGAAATTGCCAGAAAATCGGGCTTGAACTGATCGCCGGTGCCAATGTTGACGTGGTGCGCGCGGTAGCTCAGGCCGCATTCCTCCAGCATGATGTGTACTTTGTGGCCGTTTGGTGTAGCGGTGGAGTAGACGTCAATCATGGCAGGCTTTCAAAATGGATTAAAAAGATCTCAATATCGGTCTATTCGGTTCGGACTTCAGTATGCCATAGGCTTGATCAAAAACGCGTAATCGGCATTTCCAGCTCGGCCTTCGGGATCGAGATGTGCTTGGCCAGTTCGAGTTTAGCGATCGCGCTGCGGTGGACTTCATCCGGGCCATCGGCAAAGCGCAGGGTCCGGTTTCCAGCCCACATGGCGGCCAGGGGGAAGTCGTCTGAAACACCGCCGGCACCGTGCGCCTGAATCGACCAGTCAAGAATCTGCTGCAACATGGTCGGTGCGAGCACTTTGATCATAGCGATTTCTGCCTTCGCATGCTTATTACCGACCGTGTCCATCATGTAGGCTGCTTTGAGCGTCAACAAACGGGACGTGTCGATCATGATGCGTGATTCGGCAATCCGTTCATGCCAGACGCTTTGCTCGGAAATTTTCTTACCAAAGGCGACCCGCGAACTCAGACGTTGGCACATGAATTCCAGTGCCCGCTCCGCCACGCCAATGGCGCGCATACAATGATGGATGCGCCCCGGCCCCAGACGACCCTGGGCAATTTCAAAACCACGTCCTTCGCCGAGCAGCAGGTTCGAAACCGGAACGCGGACATTTTCAAACAGGATTTCGCAGTGACCGTGCGGCGCGTCGTCGTAGCCGAAAACCGGCAAGGGACGCTTGATGTTCACGCCGGGGGTTTTGGCCGGGATCAGGATCATCGACTGCTGCGCATGGCGCGGCGCATCGGGATTGGTCTTACCCATCAAAATGAAAATCGCGCAGTTCGGATTACCTGCGCCAGAGATCCACCATTTGTGGCCGTTGATGACGTAGTCGTCACCATCACGTTCGATGCGGGTTTCGATGTTGGTCGCATCGGAGGAGGCGACGGCAGGTTCGGTCATGGCAAAGGAAGAGCGAATTTCACCGCGCAGCAGCGGTTCTAGCCACTGGCGTTTATGTTCTTCAGTGCCGTAGCGTTCGATGGTTTCCATGTTGCCGGTATCGGGTGCGGCACAGTTAAAGACTTCCGGCGCCCAGCCAACGCGACCCATGATTTCACACAAGGGCGCGTAATCGAGATTCGACAGGCCCTGCGGCGCGCGATCCGATTTGGGCAGGAACAGATTCCACAGGCCTTGCTCACGCGCGAGTGGTTTTAAATCTTCAATGATTTGACTGGCCAGCCAGCGATTCCCTTTTTCCCGGCCATTACGATCGATCTCTTCGTTATAGGCTTTTTCATTCGGATAAATATGGGCATCCATGAATGCCAGCAGTTTGCCCTGCAATTCTTTGCAGCGGTCTGAATAGTCAAA
The DNA here is from genome assembly GCA_947374865.1 of Oxalobacteraceae bacterium. Taxonomy (GTDB): domain Bacteria; phylum Pseudomonadota; class Gammaproteobacteria; order Burkholderiales; family Burkholderiaceae_D; genus CANFLV01. The sequence goes on along the minus strand of CANCDR010000001.1, from coordinate 14,004 downwards.
TTCCATACAGTCTCCTGATCATGAGGATAAATTATACTTGTCGGCCAGCGGCGTAGGCCCAGCCCATTTCGGCCATGGGACGCGCGGCCAGGCCGGCTTTTTTAGCTTGCTCGCTGGCGGCGGTGCCGTCGACGAAGCGTTTCATGATGCCTTGCAAAATACCCGCCATGCGGAACATGTTATAGACCAGATAAAACGCAAAATCTTCTTTGCGGATGGTCTTGCCGGTACGTGCGCAGTACGATGCGATGTAATCTGCCGCGCTGGGAATACCCAGCGCTTGATGATCGAGTCCTTCGATACCACGAAATTGACCGGGCGGGATGTACCAGCTCATGCAGTGGTAAGAAAAGTCGGCCAGCGGATGGCCCAGGGTAGACAGCTCCCAGTCGAGGATCGCCAGGATGCGCGGCTCGGTGGGGTGGAACATCACGTTATCGAGGCGGAAATCGCCGTGCACGATGCTGGTATCGTCACCCGGCGGAATATTTTGCGGCAGCCAGGCGATGAGCTGATCCATGGCATCAATTTTTTCGGTTTCGGAGGCTTGATACTGGCGCGTCCAGCGGTCAATCTGCCGACCAAAATAATTACCCGGCTTGCCGTAATCAGCCAGCCCGATCGCGGCATAGTCGACCATGTGCAGCTGCGCGATCACGCGGTTCATTTCGTCGTAGTAGAGTGCGCGTTCGGCTGGTGTCATGCCGGGCAGGGATTGATCCCACAGTACCCGTCCTTCGACATACTCCATGATGTAGAACGCCCGGCCGATGACGTCTTCGTCGGTGCACAGGGCATACTGCTGTGCCGCCGGAAAGCCAGCCTTACTCAGCGCATCCATGACACGAAATTCACGATCAATGGCGTGTGCCGAGGCGAGCAGTTTGGCGGCCGGGCCTGGCTTGGTGCGCAGGACATAGGATTGGCCGTTGGCGGTCAGCTTGAAGGTCGGATTGGATTGGCCGCCCTTGAATTGTTCGATCGCTAATGCGCCCGAAAATCCTGGCACATGCGTTTGCATGTAATCCTGTAAGGCGCCCACATCGAATTTCTGGCGTTCAGACACCGGCTTGGTGCCCATAAATTCTTCGAACATTGGCTCTCCTGTCGTGGACGCTGAAACGAAGATCTATTTTACCGTATAGAATCGCACGGACGTACTATTTCAATGCTGAACCGGTCGATGAATTTGGCCCTTGCCTGACTGGATGCTTTGCTGAGGTATGATTTAGGCAGCTGCGCAAGCCATCCGTTCGGTATTGGGTTTGGCCGAATTTGATATTGCCTAAACGTAGCGCGCTGTGCGCGATTTTTGTCTATTTTTTTGAAGGATGAACGATGTTAAAACTCTGCGGCTTTGCCACGAGCAATTATCATAATAAAGTCAAACTGGCCCTGCTGGAAAAAGGTGTAGCGTTTGAGGAAGTGTTGGTCTGGCCGGATCGTGCACCGTCGCTGTTGCAAAGCTCTCCTTTGGGCAAGCTGCCCTATCTGGAAACCGAGCAGGGCGTGGTGTGCGAATCGCAGGTGATGGTGGAGTATCTTGAAGACGCTTATCCAGCCGTGCCGCTGCTGCCAGCCGATCCGTTTGCCGCGGCCAAGGTGCGCGAGTTGATCACCTTTATGGAATTGCATCTGGAATTAGTCGCCCGCGAATTGTATGCGGAGGCTTTTTTTGGTGGCAGCATTGCCGATGATGTGAAAGCGAAAACGCTGAAGCTATTAAAACGCAATGTTGCAGCTTTTGCGAGTCTGGCGAAGTTTTCACCTTACGTCGCGGGTGCTGAATTCGGTCTGGCTGACTGTGTGGCGTTAGCACATTTGCCGCTCGTTAGTATGGCATCGAAAAATGTCCTGGGTGAAGATGTGCTGGCCGATGTGCCGGTGCGTGAATACGTCCGGATGATGAGCCAGCGGCCGCATGTGCAAACGATCAATAACGATCGTCGGGCAAATCAGGCGTTAATGAAAAATCGCTAACCCCTGCCCCTGGGGTCATGCCCATGGGGTCAGGTCTTGACATGACACATTTTAACAATTGATCGCGTACTACTTTTTGATTTCATGTTTAAAAACTGTCATGTCAAGACCTGACCCCACGCATGCGGTGCTCACGCGCTTATTTAACGCGCTGCGGTATTTTTCGGTACAGCAGCCTGCCAGCCACCGCGCCACTGTGCCATGAGTTTTGCGACTAAAGCGGCGTTAGCCGGGAGTTTGGCGATGTTTCTATTCTCTTGCGGATCTGTCTGATGATCGTAGAGTTCGATGGCATCGACTTTGTCGTGATTATTGCGCGCTACCCAGACTGTGAAACGATAGCGATCGGTGCGCATGGTGTAGCCCATCAAGGCTTCGGAATGCGTTTCGGCCACATTTCGATGATACTGACTGAACGCAGCCTGCTTCCATGGCCGCTGTAGATTATCCAGCAGCGGCTTGAAGCTGGTGCCCTCCAAATGCTTGGGTAAGGGGAGTCCGGCCAGCTCACTCAGACTCGGATAGATGTCGACAAATTCAACCAGGGCATTTGTATGTGCGTTGGCGTTCTTCATGCCCGGTACAGAAATGATAAGCGGAACATTGGTATCATTTTCGGTATTGGAATGCTTGGCCCAAGCGTCATGCTCCCCCAGTTTCCAGCCATGATCGCCCCATAAAATAACGATGGTATTTTTGCGTAAATCAAGCCGATCCAATTCGGCCATGACCTTACCCAACTGCGCATCCATATAGCTGATCGCTGAAAAATAGCCATGCTTGAGCTGACGCGCTACGTCGTCCGGTACTGAACCATCGGGAATGCCATAGTAGTTACCCAGCTCGCTACCCTCTTTACGAATAGCGTAGGCCGGCGCATCGATCGGAAAGAATTTATTCGGCGCCAGCACAATTTTGGCCGGATCATACATGTCCCAGTACTTCTTCGGAGCGACGAACGGCAAATGCGGTTTGATGAAGCCGATGGCGAGAAAGAAGGGTTCTTTTTTCTTGCTCAAGGTGCCCAATGTTTCGACTGCCAGTTCAGCCACTTTGCCGTCGGTGAAATAATTATCTGGCACATCCGCACCTTCAAATGCCGGGCCGCGCCAACGACGTCGCTCGCCAGCGGCTTGGGCCGCTTTTAGCGCATTTCCGCTCTTGGCTTTGGGTTCGAGCACATCGTCAGGCTCTTCTTCAAAAACGCGCGCATTGAGCGCAATGTTTTCTGCTAAAGCATAGGTTGGTGCCTTGGGCGACTGCCAGGCGACAGACCAGCTAGGTTCGTCATTGAGACCACCGTGATAGAGCTTCCCCATCCCTTGGACGAAATAACCATTTTGTTTAAAGTGCTGGCTCAGTGTGACCACGTCAGGCAGCGCAACACGGAAATGTGTCACTAGATCCCATACCTTGGTGGTGTCCGGCCGCGTGCCAGTCATGAGACTCGAACGGGTAGGGGAGCATACCGCCTGCTGACAATAAGCCCGATCAAACGTCACGCCTGTGCGGGCCAGCGCATCAATATTGGGACTCTTGATATGCTTTTGACCATACACGCCGAGTTCCGGCCGTAAATCGTCGACTGCAATGAAAAGAATATTCGGACGGTCCGCCGCCTGGGTCGACGCGCCCAAGGTGATCGACAGGATAGCGAGCAGGCAGGTAAGTTTTTTCATGGTGATCCCTTTGTAATACAGGACTGTGTACAAGGTTGAGGAAAACGAGATACCAAATTTCACCATGTCGATTAAGTCAACGGTAAATTTGGTCCTGCTAGATCGCCGCGTTTAATATTTTGGACCGGCGACCACGAAAGGTCCGCCCTGAAACGTCGTTGCTGGATCATCCATGGGCGGGCGTTCTGCCGTATCAGGAAACCGATCGGCGAATTGTCTTGAGCTATCCTTGGGACGATATCCCAGATGCGCCGCCTGACTGTTGTCGACCCAGCATGCATCATTATCGGATACGCCAAAGATGATCGTATGGCCTACGCGCGGCGTAAATAAAGCGCAGCGGATCAACTCCATAAGATCGTTATAGCTCAGAAAAGTCTTCATCATGCGTGCGTTCAGCGGCTCGGGAAAGCACGAACCGATGCGCATACACACCGTCTCAATACCAAAACGGTCGAAGTAAAAACGCGACAGCGCTTCACCAAAACATTTACTGATACCGTAAAAGCCATCTGGCCGCATCGGCATATCGGCGTCGACTAATTGCGTCACCGGATAGTAGCCATTCACGTGATTCGAGCTCGCATAAAGAACCCGCTTGACGCCGCTCTTGTGTACCGCCTCATACAGATTGGCTAGTCCAAGAATATTGGCCTGCATGATGGGCTCAAAACGCTCCTCGACCGAGATACCACCAAAATGTAAAACCGCATCCACGCCCTCAAGCAAATCGAGCACGGCCGCTTTATCGGCCAGATCGCAGCGGACGATTTCTTCGCCCTCAGACGCAGACCCCATGTCGCTCATGTCGCTCAGTCGAACAATCTCCGCCCACGGCTTGATGCGTTCACGTAGAACGCGACCCAGGCCACCTGCAGCTCCGGTGAGAAGTAGTCGCTTGAAGGGCTTGTTGGTAACAGAAGAAGTCATGTTGGTATCAAAAGGTAAAGTGAGTAGATTTAAGAAGTCGTGCATCGCGCCTGCGGTAGCTGTGATGACCAGGCTAGTTAAACGATTGATCAAGTATAGCGATTTCTATAGTGTTAAGGCAACTTTTTATTTGATGGTAAGGAGCGATTGATTAAGGTGGAGGGTGACAAACGCAGGGCATTTCAAAAACCTTGCTATAAAAATGCGCCTATTTCGTCGCATTTGATTCGACGATTTTGATAATTACTTAGTGAAAACACGCATCGCTTCAATGTAAAGAATTAAATTAATGCATAAAATTTAAGTACGTAAATATAATTTTAATGTACGATTATGGTTAAACGTTTTCTTCTTTTTCCTCAGGTAAAAGGCTTACTTTCCATGAGTGCGATATAAAAAACGTCAAAAATTAACAGCAATAATGTTCAACCCGTCCTGCTGGTCCAACTGGCGCAAATTGTGTGTAGGGCGGTAGTAATGCCATGCGGTCCCTGCTCCGAGCCTGCGGGGATTTTTAACTAGATGAAAGACACTTTCTAACATGACTCCTACGATTTCCCGCCGTGCCATTTCCCTCGCCATGTTTGCCGGTGTTTCTGGCGCCCTGCTCAGTCGGGTCAATCCTTCCCAGGCGGCGGGCGTATTGGCCGGAACTTTCGTGCGCACGCCTGCTGAGCTGGAAAATGCGATCGCCAAAGCCCGTCCCGGCGATACCATTGTCATGGCCAATGGCAGCTGGAAGGATACGCAGATCGTGTTCGCCGGTCAGGGATTGCCCGGTACGCCGATTACCCTGGCAGCCCAGACTGCAGGACAGGTTCTTTTGAATGGAAAATCCAAGCTCAACATCATCGGTGAGCACCTGGTCGTGAGCGGGCTGGTTTTCCGCGATGGCTATTCACCTGATAGCGAAGTAATCAGTTTCGCTGGTGGCAAAAAGTCCGCACCATCGAATCACTGCCGCGTCACTGAATGCACGATTCTCAATTTCAATGAGCCCGACAAAACGACTGATGGATGTTGGGTCAATTTACATGGCCGACATAACCGCGTCGATCATTGTCACTTCGAGGGAAAGACCAATAAGGGCGTCACCGTCGCCGTGCGCTTCGAACTCCTCAATAGCGATGAAAATCATCACAGCATCGATCACAATTATTTCGGGCCGCGGGCACCCTTTAACGCCAATGGTGCGGAATCGATTCGTATTGGTACCGGGGCTTTTTCAACCCTGACGTCGGCGACGCTGGTAGAAAATAATCTGTTCGAAGGCTGCAGTGGTGAGCTGGAAATTATTTCGATTAAAACCTGGGGCAATATCATCCGGGGGAATATTTTTCTGCGTTCCGCTGGTACGGTCACTTTCCGCCAGGGGCGCTTTAATCTGGTGGAGGGCAATTTGTTCGTCGGTAGCGGTGAGGCCGATGCGGGCGGTGTTCGCATCATCAACACCGACCAAACCGTGCGCAATAATGTGTTCGTGAGTTTGCGCGGCACGGAGATGCACAGCGGCCTGTCCTTCATGAACGGGGTGCCAAACCGTACCGTTGCATCGTATGGTCCGGTCCTGCGCGGGCTGGTAGAAAATAATACTTTCTATGATGTCAGTGCTTTCACCTTCGGCTTACATGCTGATGGCGAGCGCGTTCAGGCGCCGCGTGATTCCCTGTTCCGTAATAATCTGCTGATCAATTGCCCGCCGTCGTCGTTCATCGTCAAGAGTTCGGTTGAGGGCATCACCTTCTCAGGCAATCTGAGTAATGGGCCGACTTTACCAGGGAAAAATTTTGGCCTCACCGTCAAAGCGATGGAAGCACCGACCCAATTTGATGCCTGGGGTATGCCACTGCTGAAGTCTGAATTTGGCGTAGGTTCAAGCATGACCAAAGCACCATTTGAGCGCAAAGACGTAGGACCATCGTATGGACGCTGATCCTAAGCTTTCTTCGCCAGCGCGGCGCACATTACTCCTGACATCGCTACTGGGTAGTGCCGGAGCGCTCGCGCCATTGGCCGTGCAAGCGGCGACGCCCGCAGCATCCAAATCGGTCGGCAAACGGCTGTACTTTAATCCACTCAGGTCGACCGCCGATTTGGCCGGCTTTCGGCTGGAAGGATCGGCGCAGGTGACTGCCAGTCCGTTGGGCATGCGTCTAAAAAATGACAAGCCGCCTGAGTTAGGACAGGAATCCAATTTTGTCCTGTGGTGCCCTGAGGTGTTCCCTGACCAGATAGAAATCCGCTGGAATTTTACGCCCGTCGCCGAGCCCGGTCTGTGCGTTTTTTTCTTCGCCGCCCAAGGGCTATTTGAAGGCAAGGAAGTCTCCGTATTTGATCCGCGTCTTAAACCGCGCCAGGGTTTGTATGACCAGTACACCAAATCGGATGTGTCGGCGTTGCAGATCGCGTATTTCCGCCGACGTTATCCATCTGAGCGGGCATTTCATTTAGCGATTTTGCGCCGCGCGCCAGGATTTACCTTGTTAGCCCAAGGCGCGGATCCGATTCCGAATGTCGAGGATGCGACACCGCCGTATCGGATCCGGATTCAAAAGCGTGCACGCAATGTACGCTTTTTTATCAACGATTTGTTGATCTTTAGCGGTGACGACGAGACGCCGCACGCAACGGCAGGCAGTGGCTGCATCGGCTTTCGTCAGATGGCGCCGCTGGAAGGTTTGTATAGCGATTTGGAAGTGGTGAGTCTGTTAGCTTGAAGTAGTCAATAGCATAAAATAAATTAGGTCCGACCAATACGGACCACTAAAAATAAGCACATCAAACTCTTGAGGAATAAATAATGCCCTTCAATAAATCGCGCAAAATACTCGCGTTGAGCTTACTGCTGTGCAGCTTAAACGTCAGCGCGCAGTCAGCACCGGCAGCCAAGAGCAGCGCGGTAGCGCCAGAACGCAAGCCCAATATCATTTTTTTACTTGCCGATGACATGGGCTATGGCGATCTCGGTGTGCAGGGTGACGCAGAGGCGCGCACGCCCAATATCGACCGCATTGCAGCCGGCGGCGTTCGTTTCACGAATTTTTATGCCAATCATCCGGTATGCGCGCCGAGCCGGGCGGCCATGATTACGGGGAATTACCAGCACCGTCTGGGATTCGAATTTAATCCGGCCGGTGCAGGGCCGAATTATGGCCTCGCTGCAGGCGTGGAGACTTTGCCGGATCGTTTAAAAAAGCAGGGCTATCAAACCGCCATGTTCGGTAAATGGCACATGGGCTATCGGCCCGAAATGCATCCGACATTGCGTGGCTTTGATACCTTTTATGGTTTCCTTGGTGGTACTCACCCTTACACCGGCGCGGATGGCGTGACCAGTCTGAGCGCCACGGATGGTGAAGACGCCGTCACCTTCCGACTCCAGCGTGGCACAGCACCGACCGACATGCCAGCGCATTTGACCGAGCAGTTAGGCGAAGAGGCGATGCGCTTCATCAAGGCTAATAAAGCGCAGCCCTTTTATCTGCATCTTGCGTTCAATGCGCCACATGTGCCCATGCAGACCACGCAAGCCTATTTTGATCAGTTCAAGCATATTCAAGATGGCGACCGACGCATCCATCTGGCCATGAATGCGGCCATGGATGACCAGATAGGACGCATTATGGCGCTACTCAAAGCCGAGGGACTGGAAGACAATACGCTGGTTATTTTTGCCAGTGACAATGGCGGACCAACGCATCAGAACAAATCATCCAATGGCCCTCTGAACGGTGAAAAAACCTTGTTACTGGAGGGCGGAATCCGTGTGCCGGCCATGATGCAGTGGAAGGGCAAGCTGCCAAAGGGTGGCGTGATTGAATTACCTGCCATGGGCTTTGATATTACCGCCACAGTGCTGGCGCTGGCAGACGCATTGCCGGCCAAGCCCCTGGATGGGGTGGATCTCATGCCCTGGCTGACAGGTAAAAAAACGACCGCGATCCATGACGCACTGTATTGGCGTGCAGGCGAGCAGGGCGCTGTTCGTCAGGGCGACTGGAAGCTGCTCAAGAACGGCGATGTGTGGCATCTGTTTAATCTGGCGCAGGACATCGGTGAGCGGCATGATCAAGCGCAAATGCAGCCGCAGCGGATGCAGGCCATGCGTACGCTATGGAGCGCCTGGAATCAGGAAATGAAGCCGCCAGCCTGGAAGTCGGTCCGCCAAAGTGATCTCGATAAGGAAAAAAGTTATGCAGACGACATCGAGCGAGCGATTAACGGCATCGCCAAACAGCGTAAAAATTAAGCATGTAGAGGGCAAAAGTGCGCCCTTGCTTTACTTTGTACGGTGAATTACTTAAGCTGTGAGCTCATAATCAACTGTTGGCCTTTTTTTGACAAAAAATGCGCCAGCACAGTTGATGTATTCGGGTGCGATATTACGGCGAGGTTTTTCCAAGTTAATGAAAACAAAAGTTCCCACCATTCGCGATGTTGCCGCTGCCGCTGAAGTCTCAACCGCCACCATCTCGAAATTTATCAATGGTGCGCAGCGCTTCTCGCCAGGCGTGGAAGCCAAAATTAAAAGCGTCATCGAGGAGCTGGGTTACCGTTCCAACCCGCTGGCGCAGTCCATGATCACCGGTAAAACACGCTCAATTGGTTTGGCCGTGCTCGATATCAGTAATCCGCATTTTTCCAGCATCGTCAAAGGTGCCAATCGCATCGCCGTAGAACACGGCTATACGCTTTTGCTGGTCGATACGGATGAAAATCCCAGTCGCGAAAGACCGCTGCTCGAGGCACTCAGTCGCCGGGTCGATGGCATGATCGTTTTCTCGCGCATCCCTGAACAGGAAAGCGAGTGGATGCTCAAGATTGGCAAGCCACTGGTCTTTTTTGGCCGTCTATCGCATCTCAAGCTACCGAGCGTCGCCAGTGATGATCATCGCGGTGGTTACATGCTGGCGCAGCATCTGGTAACCCAAGGTCATCGAAAAATTGCCTATCTTGGTTTTTCCAATTCGCGCCGGAATGCGGAACGTCTGGGCGGCATCAAGGAGTGCCTGACAGCGCACGATTTACCGCTGGCCGTCTACGATGTGGCGTCACCTTCGGGATCGGAGGCAGAACGACGCTGCTCGGCCATCATGCTCGGTTCAGAGCATCCGGATGCGCTGATTTGTTATAACGATTTGATGGCGCTGGGCTTCATGAAAGAAGCGCAAACGCTCGGTTTTCGTCTGCCTGAAGCGATCTCTGTGGCGGGTTTCGATAATATTGAATTCGGTCGCTATACGACGCCTTCGCTCACCAGCGTCGACTTGCAAAGTGAACGCATGGGTGGCGCGGCCATGGAAAAACTGCTGGCGACCATTAACGGCGATACCAAGCCCGACTTCACCGTCATTGAGCCGCAATTGATTTTGCGCGGATCGACGATCAGCCGTCATGCCTGATGTCATAGCAGTGCGCAGGCTATCTCAGTTGAGCGTGCGAATGGCGACTTAATAAACGTTTTCCTTATATTCGTCTTTCAATTCTGCGCCGATGCTTTGACGTCTGGTGTACGTGTGCATGCCATGGTCGTCAGGCTTTCCGCCTGCCGTCACTCGAATCGCTTAAATATTTCCCTCAATTTGTGCTTAGCACCTTTTATAGTAATGAGCTATGGCGGATGGCTGGGCGGTTAATTAAGAGTGCAAGCTTTTGCTAGATTGCGGTTTTGTTATTGCGGCAGACTGCTCTTTGACTTTACGCATGGAAATAAATAACATAAAATTCAAAGTTAAACGTTTTCCTATATGCGCTGTAAGTGCTAATGGTGCCAATAGTGCTAATAGTGCCAATGTTCACCCAGGGCAATCATCTAGCGGCGTTTAAACTTGCACACACTGACATCTTCATCAAAGGCAATTACCATGGGTATTCATTCAAAGCAGTCAACTTTTGGCATCACAAGGATCTCCAACAAATCCTTGATGATGGTTTTACTGAGCCTTGGGCTGTCTTTCTTGAGTGGACCCCAGGCAGCTGCCGCAAATGCAGAAAAGGCCTATGTACCGCCGCTGGCTGCCACACCGATGAATCACATCGTGCAAAATGCGCTGGTGCCACAGATCGACTATCTTTTCCAGAAATTACGTAAGGAGAAAACCACGCTGGCGCTCGATGGCGAGCCAGCCTTCAATGGCAAGGACAAATTTTTACCGGGGAAAATTGCGGCAGGATTGGGCCATCTGCTGCTCAACATGCCGGCCAATGACCCGAAGCGGGCGCAGTATCTGAGCGACTACCGCGACATCGCCGATATGACCATCGACATGGATAACCATACCTGGGGTATCTACTATTACATTCTGACGCTGTATCAGTTGAAAAAAGCCGGCATGCTTGAGCAGGCTGTCACGCCGCAGACCTTGGCGCTGCTGAAAAAAAAGCTCGACTGGAAAACCTTCGTCACCACGCCCGATTTCAAACTGATCAACCTGCCGACAAATTATTACGGTGTGGCCTTCAGTATTGCCCGACTGCGTATGCTCATGGGCTGGGAAGATGAAGCGGACAGCAAAATTCTGCTTGATAAAATGCTGCGTCATTATGAAACCTACTCGGGCACATTTGGCTTTTCTGATGAGACCGATGGGGAGGGGCGCTTCGATCGTTACAGCATCCTGCTGATCGCTGAAATTTGCCAGCGCTTCATGGAAACCGGTCTGACCGTCACGCCCGAATTAAAAGGCCTGCTGCGTAAAGCCGCCGAAGTAGCGCTGAACATGGCCAATACTTCCGGTGATGGTTTTAGTTATGGTCGCAGTCTGGGACCTTACGGTGAAACCGCAGCGCTGGAAATTCTCGCTGTATCGGCAGAATTGAACGTCTTGACGGCTGAAGAAAAACCATACGCCTATGCTTATGCCACGACCATCGTCGCTAAATATGCCGACTTTTGGTATGACCCTGCGATCCATTCGGTCGACATGTGGGGCAAGGGTCGCAGAACGGATGCCTATCGTGGCAAACACCGGATTTTAGGCGAAAATTTTTCACTGCTCCATCAGCTTATTTACACCAACGCGATCTGGAACAAGATTGGCTTCGCTGATCAGGCGCCTAAAAAAGATTTCCAGGCCTGGTTGGATAAAACCCGCGCACCCTTCACAATGACCTGGTTTGCCAAAGGCGAGTACGACCGTGCATTGGCGACTTTTCGCGATAAGAACCATGTGTTTAATCTGCTGATGGTCAATGGCGGTTCAAGCCAGCACGATAATAGCCCGTACTATCCCTTACCGTTTTCGCCCAACATGATTGCGGGTGTGGCCGATAGTGGCGCCGGCCATCCACAATTACTGCCCAAGTTCACCATGGCCGACGGCAGTGAATTGCTCGGCACGGCCTACATTAAAAATATCCGCGTAAAGAAAGACGGTGCAACGCAGCGCATCGATTACCAGCAAGATGCCTTAACGCGCCTGGGTGCCAAGGGACCGATCAAGGACACCCGCATACAGCTCGAAACCAGCTATGCCCTGGCATCCGGCGTGATTACGCGGACCGATAAATACACCTCCAAGCAGCCGCAGGCGATTGACAAAGTCAGTCTAGAGTTCGGCTCTTTTTCCAGCGATGCCAGCATCGTCGGCAACAAGGTGAAATTTGCCAAGGGTACGGTCGATGCATTTGAAGTCAGCGGTTTGTCCAGCTGCACGGTCGAAAAAACCAACGGCAACCCCGACTTCCAAGCCCCCACCGGCCCCATGCAAACGCATGTCCAGTGCATCGCCACCAAACTCACCCTAAAAGACCCCCTCATCATCAAGTGGACCCTGCGTTACCACTAAAAAAACCCCTGGGGTCAGGTCTTGACATGACAGTTGTCGACGCAAAAACTGTCATGTCAAGACCTGACCCCAGCATTTTGGAAAGTTGAATTACCATGCCTCATTTAACACTGGAATACTCTGCGAATTTAAGTGCGCTGAAGGGCAGCGCCATTTTGCATAAAATGAATGCTGCATTAGTCGATGCCGGTCATGTTGGGGAGCGCGATGTCAAAGCCCGCTCGGTCGCCTTTGATGATTTCGTGGTCGGACTTACCCCGCAAGGACGTGGATTCGTACACCTAAAATTGGCCCTCTTGAGCGGCCGGGATTCCGCTGTCAAAGTGCAGATGTCACAGTTATTGTTAACTGTATTGAGTCAAGCATTGGCCGGTAATACGGACTTAGATGTACAAATGTGTGTGGAGATTTTGGAAATCGAGCGAACTGGTTTTACCAAAGCGGTGATCAATCTGCAGTGATGCCGAACTTTATGCGTCAGGCCGATAAATAGGTGATGTTCAGCAGCATAGAAATGCCCTTATGGTAATCTCACATTTTCGCAATGGAAATGTCTATGAAGCAGCGTCAGTGTGGCCCCTTTAAGGTATCGGCGATCGGCCTTGGATGCATGAATCTTAATCATGCCTATGGTATCCCGCCCTCATTTGAACAGGCGCAGGCGGTTCTGCTTCGCGCACTGGATCTTGGCGTGACACTTTTTGATACGGCCGCGCTGTACGGCTTTGGTTCCAATGAAACCTTGCTTGGACGCGTATTGCCGGCCCACCGTCAGCGCATCACGCTCACCAGTAAATGCGGCATTTTTCAGCAGGACGGCAAACGTACTATCGATGGTCGTCCGGCGACGATCAAAAAGACCTGCGAGGATAGCCTCAAGCGCCTCAATACCGATGTCATCGATTTGTACTACCTTCATCGCTGGGATAAAACGGTGCCGATCGAAGAGAGCGTCGGCGCGCTCGCCGATTTGGTCCGGGAAGGAAAAATTCGCGGCATTGGCCTCTCCGAGGTATCCGCCGCCACCTTGCGTCGCGCGCATGCCGTGCATCCCATCATGGCATTGCAGACCGAGTATTCCCTGTGGACGCGCAATCCTGAAATTGCCGTGCTCGACACATGCAAGGAACTTGGCATCACCTTCGTCGCTTTCAGCCCGCTGGGAAGGGGTTTTTTATCTGCGACCTTACGGGATGTCGCTGAACTGGTCGAAAAAGATATTCGCCGCGGTATGCCGCGTTTCGAGGCCGCGAACTTTGCTGCGAATGTGCCCTTGCTCGACGCGTATGTTCAGTTAGCCGAAGAAGCGGGCTGCACGCCGGCGCAATGTGCATTGGCCTGGCTGCTGGCTAAAGGCGATCATATCGTGCCGATTCCCGGTACTACCAGCATCTCCCATCTGGAAGAAGACATGGCAGCTGCGGACGTCGTTCTGCCACCCGCGCTCATCACTCAGCTTGACGCCTTAATCAATCAACAGTCAGTCATAGCACCTCGCTACAACGCTTCAACGCAGTCTGAGATCGATACCGAAGAGTGGGGTCAGGTCTTGACATGACGGTTTTTCAGCTTCGAATCTGTCATGTCAAGACCTGACCCCAGACCTGACCCCAGCAAAACTTGAGCTA